>NZ_WOVL01000015.1 GCF_009737085.1 Paenibacillus sp. NEAU-GSW1 | reverse complement strand
CAGTAATTTGGTAACAGTATTTTCAAGTAGATCATTAAATGCATTTTCGGGTATATTAATCATCGAGTAGGGTCCTCCTCTTGGTGATGTCGCAATCCCGAGGATACCCTACTTTTTTATGTTCTGGGAAGACTCCAGATCATGGTACACAGACTATTTTACGTCACCGAAAACGGCGGATTGGTTGGAAATTAAGCTGTCCCGCAGCGTTATCGCTAAGTGAAGCAAGCCGATCCAAAATCCATGTAAACTATATTGCAGTTAAAAACAATGAACGCCTTCTCTGAAGGCGTTTTTTGCGTTTCACTAGCGGCAGCAGTTTTCGGGTGACAGGTATATTGACATGCTTCTCGAGGCGAATAATTTCAGTGCGAAGAAATTGGAAGTCCTATGCAATTCCGAGCCCGAAAATGTGCAATAACTGGCAGAAAAACGAACGAATGTGAATTCAATTTTCACAATTGGATTATTTTTCTTACAAATGTCAAATTACCTGACAAAAAAGTGTTGTGATTATACGTCATAATGCGGTAAAGTAGATATATAAGAATTAATGTTATTTTATATAACATAACCGTGATTATAAAACTTGACAATGAGTCGAAGTTTCGCAAGGGAAACCGTTTGCGAGTTGAAGGAGATGACATACAGATGCAGGAGATGCATGCTGACGGATAACGCGGACGGCGGGAGTTCAGAAAGAAAATATATAGAGAAGCAAGCTAGGAGATGAAATCTAATGACAACGAAGCAAACCAAGGCGCTTCTATTCTCGACGGTTGCGATGACCGTATCCTTCATTATTTGGTCCGTATTTTCTCCAATTGCCAGTCAGATTCAAGAGCTGTTCCAATTGAGCACGCTCGAGAAAAGCATTCTGATTGCGACTCCCGTATTGCTGGGGTCCATTATGCGAATTCCAATGGGGATATTGACGGATCGTTACGGCGGCAAAAAGGTGTTTACGATTACGATGCTGTTTTTGATCTTGCCTTTGATTGCGGCAGGGCTTGTTGATTCCTATGAATGGATGCTCGTTTGCGCATTGTTTATCGGGATGGCCGGTACGACGTTTGCAGTATCGCTGACGTTTGTATCCAGATGGTTCCCTCCGCAAAGACAAGGTTTCATTCTTGGCATCGCAGGGCTTGGCAATTTGGGCGGGGCAGGAGCCAATTTTCTTATCCCTACGATTTCAGAGCAATACGGTCTTCCTTGGGTATTCTTCAGTTTAGCAATCGTTATCGCAGTAATGGCTGTCGTTTTCTATACCTTCACTGAGGATCCCGCGGTTCAAGGCGAGCCAAAGACGATGAAGCAGTCATTATCCGTGTTGAAATACAAAACGACTTGGCAATTATCGATTTATTATTTTTTAACGTTCGGCGGCTTTGTCGCATTTAGCGTATATCTGCCGACGTTCTTGAAAGATTTGTTCGGGTTAAGCGCGTTAGACGCGGGCATGAAGACGGCTGGTTTTGTTCTCGTCGCAACGCTTATCCGACCGGCAGGCGGATACTTGGCGGATCGGTTCGGCAGCAAAAAAGTGCTGACTTTCGTGTTTGCCGGAATATTGGCATCCGCGCTTGCATTGTCGTTTTCGCTGGAACAGTTCAATACATTCAGCTTCCTATGCTTGTTTATTTCTGCGCTGCTTGGTTTAGGGAACGGCGCAGTTTTCAAAATGGTGCCGGAGGTGTCCTCCGGAAATACCGGAGCGGTGACTGGCATTGTCGGGGCGGCAGGCGGCGTCGGCGGATTTTTCCCTCCAATTGTGCTGGGGATGGTCAAGGATGCGACTGGCGATTATAATTTAGGATTTATATTTATGGTAATCTTCGCGCTGCTTTGCTTGGTTCTGTTGTTTGCAGCCCGGCGGCCTGCGAAGCAGCCGATTCAGAAGCAAATGGAACGGACTGCCTAGTGCGTTTCGAAAGAAAAAGCCTGCTGTTCATTGGAACAATAGGCTTTTTTTGTTGTTATCGCGATCGAACTTGCAGGTTAATGTTGCAAAGGTTTATAAATATGTTACGATGAAATTGATAATATATTAATCAATTAATATAAATATTAATATAAAACGAAGAAAGAAGGGAACGGCATGTATCCGCATCATAAAGAAGCAATTGAAGCGATTACGAACAAATTGAAGAACCGGGAAGGAACTGCGGGCATTATTATCGGAGGTTCGGTTGCGCACGGCTATGCAGATGAAACGTCCGATATCGACATCATTATCGTGCTCACCGACGAGCATTATGCTAAAGCGCAAGCGGCTAATGATCTCGGCTATTTTGAGACGGAGTCCTGTTCTTATGAAGGCGGTTATGTCGATGGTAAAGTTGTATCGGTTGATTATATAAAAAACGTTGCGAAATCTGGCAATGAGCCGTCCAAATTTGCATTTAAAGATGCTTTCGTCACATTCTCCCGTGTCGAAGGCTTGGAACAGCTGGTCGCGGAGGCTTCCAACTATCCGGTCGATAAGAAGGAAGAAAATATGACCAAGTTTTACGCGCAATTCGAGACGTGGAAGTGGTACTACTATGAAGGGTTAAAAAGAAACAACAAGCTGCTTATCGATTACTGTTTGACCAATTATGCGTTTTTTGCGGGCAGATTAATACTCGCTTATAATGAAACGCTGTTTCCTTCGTACAAATGGTTTAATCGCGTGCTCGAAGAGGTCAGCCATAAGCCGGACCGGTTTGTGCAGATGGTTGACGATGTTGTAGAACTGAAAAGCCCGGAGGCGGTAGAGCGATTGTATGAGGCTGTTATTCCATTTCATAACTGGTATACACAGGGCCACCATTGGACCGTTCAATTTATGCTCGACAGCCAAATGAACTGGACAGATGGGAGAGCCGTACCTATATTGGATATTTAAGCGTATGCTCGCCAGAGTAACAGCTCGCTGTTGATCCATGGTATATTCTTTGTACATAAGAAGCCTTTCCTTTTTGGATGTTTGGGTCGTACCTTCATTCTAATAAGAGATGGCTTCTTTTTGTTTGTTATTTAACAATTTAGCTATGTTAAACTCTAATGTTGATTTTTGAGCATAAGAAAACCGCCTTGGTGAATAAGGCGGTTTATTGAGCTATCGTTCCCGTTAGCTTAACCCTTATGAATCATGGCGTTCCCAGAATAGACAGAAGCACTTTTGAGTTCCCTCTTGAAACTTTTCCATACTGTGATTGTCCTTCAATAATTACTTCTAAAGAGTCTTTGTTTGGTGTTAGCCAAAAAGCATAAGTAACTGGTTCATACGAAACTGTGGGGTCTGTATTGACAGTTAGTATTTTATAATCAGGCTGCCGTGACATAGATACTATTGCGTTTTCCCAAGATACATCTTGTAAAATATCCATAATCTTATTTACTGTTTCATTGTCTTCAATTTTCTTATAAATAGAGAAGCCCTGTCCATCAGACTTGCTAATATGTAGATTAAGATTCTGCTTAGCTGGTTTATTTTGGTCACATGACACTAAAATAATCATCAAAAATAGAAGAAATCCAGTAATCAGTGCTTTTCTCATGGGACTCACCTCCTGCATTTAGAGTTACCATATATACTGACGGGAAAATTCCTTTAGAAGTTGCGCAAAACTTCCCGTTACCAAGAATAAGCAGACAGCCGAAGCTTTTTATTCGTGTAGTTCACAGTAAACAAGCACGATTTGACCAACATATTCTTCTTATTCGATGAGGTATTCTCATATTCCTTGCTGTCTATATAACGGAACCAAGCCAAATAATGTTGCAAATATTTGGTTGCTACACCATTGAAGTGGTCCATCCATTTCTTCAAGCAACTGTGGTAGCTGTTTACGTTTTGGATATGGTAATCGCCCTTGACACGCTGCGTTCCATCGGATTTGAATCGGTAATGAGCCAAACCTTTTGAATTCGCAGAAGAGCTGAATGCCCTCCACGAATCCGTGCAAAGCACGTTTGAGTCGGATAGATTTCCGCCAATGGCTTCATCCAACTTCGTGGTCTTAATACGCCCACGTCCAAGAACGCCAGAGTAGGTCATCTTCTGACGGTCACGGGCTACGAGGACGCAAACCTGGTCGTTGCTTATGCCACGATATTTGGATTTTCCGCCACGTTTTCTTGGCTTACGTTCAACGATATTCCGCTTGCCTTTTTCAGAGAACAGGAAATAGGTTTCGTCCATTTCGGGTTAAACATAGCCAAAATTATAAGTCTTGTAATATCCAGTATCTGATGAGAATTTAAAATATTACCATCAGTAGGTATTCCTTCATTTGGGTCTTCAACCCCTTTATATACATTTGTATCAGGTAATGGTCCAGACATCTTCAGTTCGTTGATAGGTACTCTATCAGCTTCTCCTAAATCATAGACATCGAGCCTTTCATCTACGGTTGCTTTAAGTCCAGTAACTATTTCGGCAGTTTGGATGGCTCTCTCTTGCGGGGATGAAAATACAAAATCAAAATTTATATTTTTGAGTTCATCTCTTAATCCCTGTGCTTGTTCTAATCCGTATTCATTTAACGGCAATCCCATTCTCCCTTGCATTTTCCGCTCTATATTTAAGTCGGTTTGACCGTGCCTAATTACATGAATTATATGTTAGCTCCCCCAATATCAAGGCTTAATCAATGTCTATTTCTTATTTGGAAAATTTTGATAACCTAAGTTTATCATAGGTCATATCCGTTGAGAACAGACAGCTTAGTTTAGAACCGATTGCTTCCTCCAGTCGAGTTTTTACAATCCTCCCCTGACCAACCACTTTCATAGCTAACAATTTAATAAACAGGTTAAAGGCAATCGGAGCAATTCGAATGATTCTGGAGAAGCGTCAGCGGTCGTTTTTGTGAGGGGATTCCAACCGCATCTCGTTAATTCACAGGAATCCCCGAGCAATGACGATCGGAAGAACATTCGAAATGCGCAGGTTGCTGTTTAACCAAATAAGCCGTCTCATCGTCAATTTACTGACTTTTGGGACAGCACGTTTTTTATTTTGTACAGAAAGTGAACCTTTTCTCGTTTGCCGACCAATAGAAGCAGAATGAAAAATCAATAGATATGAACTGGGGAATTGAGCTATGAAAAAAGTGATTATGGCAATCATAGTTGTTCTTATCATCGCAGCTTGCGGACAGACGGAAAAATCTAAATCTTCACCGCTTGATCTCGCCGCTGCGGTTCAAAGCACCGATTTAAGCTCGGAGCTTGGACAACTGGACCGATTTAACGCATCGGAGCAAGAGGTTCTCGCCGCGCTAGGCGAGCCGGAATTGCGATTAGAGACGAAGAAAGGAGAGAGCGTATTTCAATACAGCGGATACAATTATGTGCTCTATGGAGGGAAAGTTGTCCAAATTAACGTGGAAGCCGGACAACTGACGGCCAAGGGTTTGCAGATTGGCGATCAAGCGGAGCGAATCGCTGATGTATACGGGCCGAATTATTATGAGCGGAATTATGAGGGCTTATCTATTCAAGGTTATTTAGATAAGGAAAACAAGCGTGTCATTGAATTTATTAAGGAAGAGGAACGGATCGCTGTAATTGCCGTATCCGATTACTCGATTTTTGAACGATGAGAGCGTTGATTGCAATTGTACTTGCTTTGTTGCTCTTGTTTGTTTCTAGCCCGCCATTGCCGGCAGAGGCTTTGGAATCGGGACCAGAAGCTGTCATTGACGAACAAGAAATCGATAAGCTTATCAAGCAGGGGATGAAAGACTTCCATATTCCCGGCTTGGCGATTGGAATTGTAAAAGGCGGCCAAATCATTAGCCTAAAAGGCTACGGCATAGCGGATAAAGGCGGAAGAGCCGTAACGCCGGAAACGCCGTTTATTCTCGGATCAGTCAGCAAGTCGTTTACCGCTTTAGCGATCATGCAGCTTGCAGAGCAGGGAGCGGTCGATTTAGATTCGAGCGTACAGCGCTATTTGCCTTGGTTAGCGGCGGAAGATTCCACACAGACTCGTCTTGTAACCGTTCGGCAGCTTCTAAACCAGACGAGCGGGCTGTCTACGAACGATGGGAGGTCTATCTTGTATGTTTCGCAACGATCGCTAAAATCGGAGCTTCGAGAACAGCTGAACCGTAAAACAGATAAATTTTCAGGAAGCACTTTCCAGTATTCGAATACAAATTATATAATATTAGGAGAAATTGTAAGGCAAGCGTCAGGGATGTCCTACGAACAATATATGGAGAAACATATTTTTGGGCCATTGGAGATGCGCAACAGTTTTGCCGATGCCAATGATGCCGCTCAGAACGGATTGTCCAGCGGTTTTCAATCGCTGTTCGGCTGGACGATGCCGACAACTCCCAAAATTCGGCCATTCAATGTGCCTGCCGGATACTTGAGCGCCTCAGCGGAAGACATGACGCATTATTTGATCGCGCAAATAAATGGAGGAAGCTATAAGGACAACCGTATTTTAAGCGAGCAAGGAATGGAAACGATGCACATAAGGACGTCCGCGTTTCCATATGGCATGGGATGGTTTACCGATTCTGCAAAGCTTACGCACAGCGGGGATACGGAAAATTTTCACAGCGACATTATCATTCATCCTTCGACCGGCTGGGGGCTGGTTGTGCTGATGAACACCAATGATGCAGTAAAAACAATGGTGTACGGCAGCGCGTATGAGGAAATCTCGTATCGAATAATGGATGTCATTCTGAATACATACAGCCCGAATTTTCCGCTGTTAGTCCATTTTGGCCCTTTAGATTTATATTTGAACGGACTCATCCTTGCAAAACTTCTCTTTATTCTGGCTTCCGTTTATTCGCTTGTCCGCTCCATACGCAGGCACAATGCAAGGAGTGTGAAGCGGAAAGCGGTCAAGCTTATGTTGATTCTATTTCATATAGGAATACCGCTGGCGCTTCTTATTGAGATTCCCGTTATTTCGGATTCGTCTTGGCTTTTAATCGTTCATTATGTGGCGGGAGCAGGACATGCCTTGCTGTTTGGGTCGATCGCTTTGTTTGCGCTCGGATTATTGCACGCTATGGTATGGATCCGTTTCAAGAAGCGATAAGGCAGTGACCAATGACGTCAAGAGAGGAACAGAATAATGCCGAAATCCAGTCTTCTGGAAAAAGTTTTATTTCCGCCGGTGCGGTTGCATTCAAGAAAGCTTGCACTCGCAGCAGAGGGCAAAACGATATTAATTACAGGAGCAAGCTCGGGAATTGGCGAGCAGCTCGCCTATTTGCTTGCTCCATGCCGGGCGCATCTCATCCTGGTCGCCAGGAGAGCGGACAAGCTTAACGCCATGAAGCAGCATATCGAGAGGGAGCAAGCCAAAGTAAGCGTATATAGCGCAGATTTGCGGAATGAGGATGAAATGGCAGAGCTGCTGTCCAACTTGAACGGGCTTCCCGATGGCCTCGATATCATTGTCAGCAATGCGGGCCTGTCGATCAAACGGTCGATTTGGAATTCGCTCGACCGTCATCATGATTTCAAACGGACGATGGCGATTAATTATTTGGCGCCCGTACAGCTGCTGTTATCGGCATTGCCTGAACTGGAGCGGCGAAAGGGGCATATTATCAACGTTTCGACGATTAATGCGTCGCTGCTTCCGATTCCGCATTGGTCGGCTTATCAAGCCTCTAAATCGGCGTTTGACGTATGGCTGCGGTCGATTGCTCCGGAGTTAAATGCCAAAGGCATAGCGACGACTTCGATTTACTTGCCGTTAGTTCGAACGCCAATGATTTTGCCGACTGAAGCCTATCGCAACATGCCCGCAATGAGCGCCGTCCATGCCGCGCAAACGATCGCGAAGTCAATGTACACAAGACGCGCCAAATATGCGCCTTGGTGGCTGTTTGGCGGCCAGCTGGCATCTGTGCTGTTGCGAGGGGCGTGGGATAAGGTCGCGCCTGCGCTGCTGAGAAGGAGGAGATGAAGATGCGATTCTATTATCTCGTCTATGTGCTGCATCAATTAAATTGGCTGTCGCCGCTCGGGTTGTATCGCTTGCTAGCGGCAATTAGCCGTTACGGCGTCAATCTGTTGGCGTTGTTGAAAATAGCGGAGCGGGCATACGGCGGACGGATCGCATTGACGGATGACCGCGAAAGTGCAACCTATTCACAGCTGCTGGAACAGTCAGAGAAGCTGTCGTTTGCGTTGAAGCGGCAATATGGAATCATGAGCGGCAGCAAGGTCGCTTTTCTGTGTAAAAATCACGCTGCGCTGGTCAAAGGCATTTATGCGGTTTCCGGGACCGGCGCGGATATATATTTGCTTAACGCCGAGATGAGCGACGATCAATTCCGCCAGCTTCAAGAGGCGTATTCTTTTGACCTAATTATCTATGATGCAGAACGGATTGCGACTGTCGAACGCATCGCTCGCGGCACCCCGAAGCTCGCGGCTTGCCATGAACGGCTGCCGGCGGTTAATCGCTTGCTGGAGACAGCTTCGAACGAGGTGATGCCAAGCAGAAGACCGGGGCGTCATTCCTCGGGCAAATTGATGCTGCTGACTGGCGGCACTACCGGAAAGGCGAAAAGCGTTGCGCACAAGCCGTCGCTGATGAACTATTTGATTCCGTTCTCGACAATGCTGACGCGGCTGCGTCTTACGGAGTACAAGACGGCTTATATCGCTACGCCGATCTATCACGGCTACGGCATAGCGCTGCTGCTGTTATTCTCGGCGCTGGGCAAAAGAATGATTATAAGTGAAGGCTTTCATGCCGAGAAAGCGTGCGGGATCGTTCGGGAATACAAGGCGGAAGTTATATCCGTCGTTCCGTTAATGATCGAACGAATGCTAAAGCAGAACGCGGAAGATTTGAAATCGCTGGCTTGTATCGCTTCAGGCGGCGCTGAGCTCAATCCGCGCCTTGCTGCTGAAGTGTCCGCGAAGCTTGGAGATGTTCTGTACAATTTGTACGGGACGTCCGAAGCGGGATTGAACGTCATTGCGACACCGTATCATTTGAAATATTCCCCGAGCACGATCGGAAAGCTGATTAAGGGCGTCCGTCTTTACATCGTAGATCGGGATTATAATAGAGTCGCTGACGGCACGGTCGGCCAATTTTGCATTCGCAATGACTGGTCGATGAGAAATCGGCGCGGCAGCTGGATTGAAACCGGCGATCTAGGCTATCGGGATGAGAACGGCTACTATTTTTTGAAGGGCAGAGTGGATGACCGGATCGTTTCCGGCGGGGAAAATGTGTATCCGATCGAGCTTGAACGCATATTGCTGGAGCATCCGTCTGTAGAAGATGCGGCTGTCATTGGCATTGCTGACGAACAGTTTGGGCAAAGGTTAAAAGCGTTCGTGCAGACAGCTCCGGATGCGTATCTTACAGAAGAACAACTAACGGAATGGCTGCGTTCCAAGGCGGCAAGGTACCAAATGCCGAAGGGGATTGTGTTGATCGATCAAATTCCTTACACCCCTCTAGGCAAGCGCGATAAGAAGAGACTGAAGGAATGGCAAGCCGGTAATTGATATAGAAGGGGATGGAATTCGTTTGCGAAATGAACAATTGTTGTTGGTCGACGATGAGAAAGGCATCTTGACGATGCTCGAAACGCTGCTGCGTAAAGAAGGCTTTCAACGGATAATGACAGCTACTACGGCGGCGGAAGCGCTGCAATACGTTAAGACAAGCAGCGCGATTGAGCTTATCCTGCTTGATGTCATGCTCCCCGATATGGACGGCTTCGAGCTGTGCCAGCAAATTCGCAAGCTGACTTCCGTGCCGATTCTATTTGTTTCCGCCCGCACCGGCGATTTGGATAAGGTGATGGGGCTCGGCTTCGGCGGCGATGATTATATTACGAAGCCGTTTCATCCGATGGAAGTGGTTGCGAGAGTTAATGCGCAGCTGCGTCGCCATAACGTGTACAAGTCGAAGCCGCGAGCAAAGCCGCAGCTGCTTGATTTTGGCGTATTTGCGGTAAACAAAGGCTCCGGCCAGCTGCTTGTAAACGGCGCGGAAACGGCTTGTCCGGCAAAGGAGTTCGAGCTGCTCACTTTTTTGTGCGAGCATCCGAACCAAGTGTTTACCGCCATGCAGCTTTACGATCAAGTATGGGGGACGGCGTTGATGGGGGATGAAAAAACGGTTGTGATTCATATTTCCCGGCTTCGGAAAAAAATCGAACTCGACGCGGCAAACCCGCGAATCATCGTTAATATTCGAGGGATTGGTTATCGTTTTATGCCTCCGTCCAACCAAGGTGATGCCCATGAAAGCTAATATTCGGCTTATTTCTCGCCTTGCCGTTCATTTTATGATCAGTCTCGTACTGCTGAGTTTGCTTATAAGCTTTAGCATTTCTGTAATGGAATCGCTATGGCCTAAGGAGGGGGACGCTCAAGATGTCGCCATTCTATCGGGCATTGCGGGCGTCTTCGTCCTTTTTTTTATCGCCTATGGTTTATATATCGGAAGGCCGATTTTCTACATTGTCGGCAAAATTAATCGATTGGCTGACGGCTTATACAGCGATGCAAAAGCAAGTCCGTATAGGAAAGGCGGAAATAAGTTAAAAAGGCCCTATCGTTTGTACAAAGAGCTGGTCGAACATCTTGAACGGCTGTCTGAAACGCTGGAAGAGAGCAAGAATGAACGCGTCCGGCTGGATACGATGCAGAAGGAATGGATTGCCGGCATATCGCATGATCTCAAAACGCCGCTCACGTATATTAAAGGCTATTCTGAGCTGCTGCTTGCCCCCCAGTATGACTGGAGCGAAGAGGAGAAGACGAGGTTTCTGTCCGAAATTCAACAGAAGGCGAACCATATGGAAGAGCTGATCGGCGATCTGAATTTATCGTTCCGTCTTGAAGGACAGCAATTTCCCGTTAACTTGGAAAAAGGCGATCTGGTTGAATATGTTCGGCGCGTTGTCGCCGATGCGGCTAACGATCCGCGCGCGATAAATCACATTGTATCTTTCGAAACCGACATCGCGCATATTCAATCACAGATGGACGTTAAATTGCTGCAGCGAGCGCTGCTTAATTTAATGATCAACGCCATTGTGCATAATCCTAGCGGTACCCATTTACAGGTCCATATCCGTAAAGCTGCAGTTGTAAAAATCGTCATCGAGGATGACGGTGTAGGGATGAACGAAGAAACTGTAGCCCGTCTTTTTCAGAAATATTATCGCGGGACGACGACTGAGCGCGATTCCGAAGGCACCGGGCTGGGCATGGCAATTGCTAATCAAATCATTTTGGCGCATAACGGTCATATTGAAGTTAAGAGCGTGCCCCAAAGAGGAACGATCATAACAATATCGCTTCACTGCTAGAATTAAGCTGTATATTGCTTGCTGTTTACCCGATGTTTACTCTCAATGTCTACAATGCTTGTATGAAAGCATTGAACGATTGGGAGGCATACACATGTTGGAAGTGAATCAAGTAAGCAAAACGTACAAAAAAGACAAAGTGGCTTTGCACAACATTAACCTGCAATTAAAACCGGGCATTATTGGCTTGCTCGGGCCGAACGGCGCCGGCAAATCGACGTTTATGCGTATTGCGGCAACAATATCGCAGCCAAGTGAAGGGAACATGACTTGGGATGGAATCGATATTAGCAAGCGTCCTGACGAATTGCGCCGTACCCTCGGTTATTTACCGCAAGATTTTGGCGTCTATCCTCATTTAACCCCTCTTGAATTTTTGGAATACGCGGCAGCATTGAAAGGCATTGGCGGACGAAACGTCATCGCTCGCATATTGGAGCTTCTGGAGTTATTGAATTTGCAAGAAGTCCGCAAGCGGCCGATCGGCAGTTTCTCCGGGGGCATGCGGCAACGGATCGGCATCGCGCAGGCGCTGCTTAACGATCCGCAATTGCTTATTATTGATGAGCCGACAGTAGGACTTGATCCGGAGGAGCGGGTGCGGTTTCGAAGCTTGCTGACCGATCTTTCGGGAGAGAGAGTCATTATTTTCTCGACGCATATCGTTTCGGATATCGAAGCGACTGCGGACCAAATTGTCATGTTGTCGAAGGGGAAGTTGTTGACGCAGGCTGATCCTGAGCAGCTATTGCGCAGCATCCAGAGCAAGGTTTGGTCGGTTGTTATTCAGGAACAGCAGCTTCCGGAAGCTCGCGCCAAGTGGACGATCAGCGGAACGATTCGCCGCGAGGACGGTCTGCAGCTGCGGATCGTATCCGACCTTCAGCCCGATGCGCAAGCCACTCAGCTTGCTCCGAATCTCGAAGATGCCTACCTGTATGTTAGAACGACCCGGGAGGGTGCGTAACATGGCTGTATTCCGCTCGATTTACCATATCGCGCGAGCTGATTTGCTTGAACGGATCAGGCAGTACTCGTTTCTCGTTATGCTGGGATTGACGATAATTGGGGCTTACTTTTTCGTTCCTCCGATTGATTCAGAATATGTAACGCTTCATCTGGACGGACAATATCGGGGGATTTACAATACCGCTTGGGTAAGCGCGTCGGTCGCGCTTTCAACCGTTACGTTTCTCCCGCTGCTCGGGTTTTATTTGATCAAAAACAGCATTCAGCGTGACCGTCAAACAGGTGTTGGACAAATTATCGCCTCGACTACAGTGAAAAAGCTGACCTATATGCTGGGCAAGGCGATCAGCAATTTTGCCGTACTCACCATTATTATGGCTTGCGTTATGGTCATCACGCTTATTATGCAGCGGGTTCGCGGCGAAGTGCTGACCATCGAGTTCTGGCCGTTTATATCGCCGTTCTTATTTGTCACGCTTCCCGTACTGTCTGTCGTCGCGGCGCTGGCTGTTTTATTCGAATCGAGAAATGCATTGCAGGGAGGCCTTGGCAATGCGATTTATTTCGTGCTTTTCCTTGCCTACGCGACGACCTCCAGTCTGTTGCCTTCAGGTGTAACCCTCGTTACCTCCGATATGCTTCAGGAGCTTACGGCTCTAAAACCTGATTTCACGGGTACGTACGGCATGGGTTTTCTGACTGTCGAGCAGCCGTTGCAGTCGTTTGAGTGGCAAGGGGTGGATTGGACTGGGGAGCTTATTTTACGGCAATTGATTCCTTTTCCGATTGCCTTAGTTGTTGTGATTGCGGCTGCGCTTATGTTTCGCGGATTTCAGCAAGTGTCGGAACGAAAGGATAAAACTAGGAAATCTAAGGAGAAACAAGAAGATACCGCGGCTGCGCTTGAGCAAGGAGCTCGCTCTACGCCTCGGATTCGCGCAGCGGAACTTTCACCGGTATCGGAGCGAAATACGCTTCTTGCTTTAGTGATCGCTGAAGCCAGGCTCATGTTGAAGAAGGCGTCTCTTGGCTGGTATCTTATTGCCGCTGTATTAATCATATTGGGCGTTGCTTTGCCGACGCCTATTTCACTCAACTATATGATTTGGCCGTTTATTTGGCTGTGGCCGATCGTTCTTTGGTCTGGCATGGGAAATCGGGAGGCGCTTTATCGCACGCAGTTTCTTATTGCCGCAAGCCCGCGCGTCGTTGTCAGACAGTTATATGCGATATGGATTTCAGGCGTATCCATGTCGCTGGCAATCGCTTCGGGCATGCTGATACGGTTGGCGGCGGAAGGGGAGTTCAGCTATTTCACTTTTGGACTTGCAGCGGTCATATTAATTCCGAGCATTGCGCTTGCTTGCGGAGTGTTGACGAACACGAATCGTACGTTTGAGGTTTTGTATATGATTATTTGGTATATGGGTCCATTCAACCAGATGCCTTACCTTAATTTTTTGGGCTTTCAATCCGAAGGCTCGCTCCAAACGGCGCTCACTTCCAATGCCGGAGCGATGAGTTTAATCTATTTGGCAATAAGCGCAGCGCTGCTGCTCGTTGCATATTTGTGGCGTAAGCAGGCTTTGAGAGGAGAATGAAGATGAAATCATCATCATTTGGTTCGTTTGCTGCTAAATATGCGGCGGGGTTCGGTATCTTCGGCTTTGTGATCGGGATCATTCTGTTCATTCTATATTTAGCCGGAATACGGATTCCGGTCGTCATTGGAACAGAAACGTACGAGGGGATTGTCGGTTCGCTGTTCCTGTTGTTTGCGTCCCCCGTCGCGCTCAGCGTCATTGGTTTTATCATTTCCATTTTTGCGTTCTCAGCTCGGAGGAAGTGAGTTTAAGGGGGTGATTGTCAGTCGCTAAGCGCACATGGGAGAAGGGGCACGCCTACAAGTCGTATTAATGATTTGTAGGCATGCCCCTTCTTTTTAATTGTTATATGGATCGATGGTTTGGATGGTACCGTCTGCGTTGTATTTCAATTCCGTAAACTTTACGCTGCGCTTGTTGTCCGCTCCGCCGGACAACGAGCTGTCGTGATAGAACAAATACCACTTATCCTTGAACTGCACGATCGAATGATGGGTTGTCCAGCCGATGACCGGCGTCAAAATTTTTCCTTGGTATACATAAGGGCCTTCGATATTTTTACTGATGGCGTACACAATGTTATGCGTTGTGCCTGTAGAATACGATAAATAGTAGTACCCGTTGTATTTATGAACCCACGGTCCTTCGAAATATCTTCTTTCTTCATCGCCTGCCGTAATTGGCTGGCCATTCTCGTCGACGATGGAGATCTCTCTCGGTTCGTGCTTGAGCGAGAGCATATCGTCGCTAAGTTCCGCCATTCTAGGTCCAAGCGCAGGAGCATTCTCGGCAGGTCCTTCCGCATCGGGAACGTAGCTTCCTGTTTGCCATTTCTCGAGCTGACCGCCCCAAAGGCCGCCAAAGAACATATACGCCTTCTGATCTTCGTCTACATATACAGCGGGATCGATGCTGAAGCTTCCCTCTATATAATCGGGCTCAGGCGTAAAAGGACCGGATGGGGAAGCGCTCGTCGCTACGCCGATTCGGAATATATCGTCCTTGTCTCTTGCCGGGAAGAACAAGTAATAGGTGTTGTTTTTGTACGCTGCGTCAGGAGCCCAAAGCTGCTGTTTGGCCCAAGGGATGCTGCGAAGATGAAGCGCTTCTCCATGGTCGACGCAAGGCGCGTCGATATCTTCGAGCGAGAGGATATGGTAATCTTCCATATCGTACTGGTCGCCGTTGTCATTCGATTCCATGACGTGGTCAAGATCGTGTGAAGGATAAATATAAAGCTTATTTTCAAATACGTGTGCGGAAGGGTCTGCTGTGTAGATATGCTTAACTAGCGGTTCATTCGGTTTAACAGGTTCGGTCATTTTTACGTCCTCCTATAAATAAGCGAGATAGCAGTTTGTCTGCAATACTATTTTAACAAATTTTAAGCAGAATCAAACCTTTAAAAAGTATATATTTTAGCCAAAAAACTTTAGTCCCTTTCGATTTTATCCACGATATCGCTCAACACCGTGTTGTTGTCGGTTTGTATGCGTTCCTTGCTGCGGTTAGCGGCGAAATAATAGGGCATGTGGAACATATCTTCAAGTTTTTCTGGAGTCATAAAACGGGGAGAAACTCGCATGCGGACGTCCGCTGCTGCAACGGGCGATTTTGTGGCCAGCAGAAAGCCCCAATCTTCATTATCCTCGAGCACATAGTTATGATAAGGAAGCGTGAAAAAGCCGGCTTTGCGAAGTGTCGCTTGGATGCTCCAATAGTAATCCGGCATCCATAGAGGGGTTGAGCAAGCGACCGCCATCGCTCCGTCTTCTTCCAGAGACTCCATCAGCAAGCTGAAAAACTCCAAACTGTATAGTCTCGAAAGCTCCGGACACTGGGACGAGGGCTCGGGCACATCAATGATAATGACATCCCATTTCGTCGGATGCTTCTCGATAAACCGCCTTCCGTCGTCGATAAAGGTTAGTACTTTCGGATGGTTTAACGCGCCGTTATTAAAAGAGACCAATTCATTCAGATGTTTGCCGAATTGAATGATTTCTTCATCGACATCGACGGTGACAATCGACTCGACATCGGGATAGCGCAGCGCCTCTCGTGTCGTCACGCCCCCTCCGCCCCCGATGATAAGCACTTTCTTCCGGTGTTCGGCGGCTGCCATCGGAATATGCATCATCGCCTCGGCATACCGATCTTCACTTTCCGATGTGCTGAGCATGACATCGCCGTTGCAATAAATCCACAGTTCGCCCTCCGTTTCGACGAGAGCGATACGCTGGGTCGGCGTTTTATATTTTTTTACGATACGGTAGCCGCCTTCCGGCTCCTGGTCCTCGCGAATATATCCTCGGATAAAGCCTTCTCCCCAAAACTGCCAGTGGATAAATTTTAGAATGAAAACAGACAGCGCGCCAACGAAACACCATAATAATGGACTCATGACATCCTCCTTCTGTACGGTAAAATGAGAGCTTGTCTCCAATTCTACTTATCCTATTCAGGTGAAGCGGAATGGCATGGTCATTTGTTCGATGGAAGCCAGTTAACAACAAAAATATTACAAAATCTGCTACCCCGGCGGCTTAACTTAGAGTACGATGGATGTGGACAGGAGGGGGAATGGAATGAAGAGTATATACATTGTGATGATTGTTGTTCTGGTTGCCATGCTCGCGACGGCTTGCGACAGGAACGCCGCAGTCGATAAAAACGGCGCCGTAACGAATGCGAAGGTGAAAATTACGGTTTGGCACAACTTTGAGGGCGATGACCTTCGCGCCATAACGGTAAGGAGACTCATCAATCAATATATCGCGGAACACCCTAATGTCGAGGTTGACGCTCACGCTATTCCAGTAGACGAGTATCGTCTTCGTCTCAAAGAAGCTGCGGCGGCGAATGCATTGCCCGATCTGTTTTTTGTTTATGCAGGCAGCCAATCGCAGCAATTGTACGATGACGGCATGCTGCAGCCGATTACAGAACTTGCGGATCGGTATCCGGAGTGGAAAAACAATTTTATCGAAGATGCGTTCAGCCGTTTCGAATTTGAAGAAGGGCAAATCTATTCGGCCCCGATCGGAATGTCCGCTACCTCATTTCTATATTACAATCAGGAGCTGTTCGAGAGGTACGGCGCAAAAGTGCCTGCGACCTGGACAGAGCTGCTGTCAGCCATTCATGTTTTTAACGACAACGGCATAACGCCTATTGCGCTCGGCAACAAAGCGGCTTGGGTTGCTCAATCGACAATACTCGGTTCGCTTGCCGATCGCGTAACCGGTACGGAATGGTTTATGCGCGCTGTGGCGCAGGACGGCGCTTCTTTTACCGATCCCGTCTTTATTGATGCGCTGTACAAGTTTAAACAGCTCGCCGACAATAAGGCGTTCCAAGACGGCGCAAACAGCATGGATAATACGCAAGCCGAACAATATTTTATACAAGGAAAAGCAGCGATGATGATTAGCGGCGCATGGTCGCTAACGAATCTCGCCGCATCGGCAACACCGGAGATGCTTACTTCGATCGATGTTACAACGATGCCGGGTATTGAAGGCGGAGAGGGAGGAGCGAACACGCTGTCAGGAGGAGCGGGAGGCGGCTTCGCACTAAACAAAGCTACGGCAGGGGCAGCCAAGCAGGCTGCTTTGGATCTCTTCTACACAGTCAGCGGCCCGGAGGGACAAACCGCAATTGCCGAAAGCAATTCGATGGTGATGTATAAGGTGGATTTGGAAGAGTATAAAGTAAGCCCGCTTTATTTTAGAGCGTTTGCGCTGGCGATAGGGTCGGAAATTACGCCGGTATATGACGCCTATTTGTCAGCGGAAGCCAGCGAGTCTATTAATAGCGGCTTGCAAGAGCTGATGAGGGGAGGCAAACCGGAGGATGTAGCGAAAAAGCTCCAGGATGCGCAAGCGCGCTCGCTGCAAAAATGAGCTTTTGAAGCAGGAAATGTTTGTTAGGCACAGAGGAAAATGATGTAAAATATTGAAAAGAGTCTTTGACCATACTGATATTCGACATGATTAGAAGACCTTCAAAGCGGAGTATAACAATGACAAAACGGTAACTGGACATAATTTGCATATATAGAATAATATAGATACTAAACGGTGATGTAATATTGTTAAGGAGCGGATTCGACTTGAACATTCAGAAGCTTACTTGGGCAGGCGTGCGTTTGGAGAGCGGCGGTTCTAGCATTGCAATTGATCCATTGTTTCATTTTCCGGCGAAATTCGGCAAGCCAAATGAAGAAATGCTGCCTCTGGATACATTCGGCACAGTGGATGCGGTCTTCATTACGCATCACCATGATGATCATTTCGATCCGGAAGCCATCAAACAGTTCTATGGCGATGTGCCGGTGTATGCCCCAACTGCTGCTTTGCCTATTATGGGCGAGCGGGGACTGAAGCAGCTTATCGGCGTTGAGCTTGGCGAAACGATCGAAGTCGGTCAGCTGAAAGTAACGGCGGCACAATCGGTTGACGGCTTTGGCGCTCCGCAAGTTTCCTGGGTTGTGGATGGCGAAGGCATGAAGGCGCTGCATTGCGGAGATACGCTGTGGCATGGTTATTGGTGGACGATTCGAAGGCAGCACGGTCCGTTCGATGCCGTATGTTTGCCGGTCAACAGCGCGGTCATTACGATTCCTGGATTGAAGACAAGCAGCATCCCGGCTACGCTCGCTCCTGAGCAGGCGGTAGTTGCGGCTACGCTGCTGGACGCTTCCTATCTCATTCCAATTCATTATGGAACGATTCATAACCCTCCTGCCTATATTCAGACGCCGGACTTAATCGAGAGGCTGGAGAGCAGCGCGCATGGAAATGTAGAGCTTTCACTGCTGAAGCCAGGGGAGTCGCTGTTGCTGGCCGGAGCAAAAAAATAAAAATACTCGGCAACAATCAAAGCATCGACGCACTTATATCGATATAAAGCTCGTATTAGAACGCGGTTTGCAAGGCTTCAGCATGGATGACCTTGCGCAGCGCGCCGGGGTCAGCCAACCGACGATCTACCGACGATGGCGATCGAAGGAAGAAATGATTTCCGACACGATCGGTTTTTCTTCCAATCCGGTCGAGCTGCCTGAAAGCGGCAATGCGCTGGAGGATATTAAGGACATCTTGCTGAACATGCTCCAATCAATGGACGCGATGTTCGCAGGAGCGCCTTTCTCGCCCAGATTAATTGCGAGCATGCTGGATTCGGCATTTATTCTTGAGCAGTACCGCAACGATTTTATATTGCCAAGAAGGGTGCTTTATACAAGAAAGGTTCGCGAAGGCAAGGAACGGGGCGAAATTCGTCGTGATGCCGACGATGAAGTGCTAGTCGATCTCGTTTGCGGCGCCTATATTTACTGTGTGTTGTTCAGACCGGAAGTGTTTGATCGGCAAATGTGGTTTAAGCAAGTTTTCGACCTGGTGAAAAATGGCGTTGCAAGCCTCCGCAACGAATTGAAATGAATCGAGCAGTTTCTTAGGCCGGTGATTCGGCCCTGGGAACTGCTCGTTTTTTTATATTGACGGCGATTCCAAGCGTGCTCGAATGCGAGCGGCTGCTATCCGCATATATATGAAGAAATGAATCCGGTAAAGGATGAAGACAGCACATGGACATGGGGATTTTGCGCGATCGCATGAACAGTCTGGCAGTCGAAGCGCTGCGACTGCAATCGTCAGACGGCGCATGGCGGTTTTGTTATGATTCGGGCACGATGACGGACAGTTATTTAATTATTGTTATGACAGCGCTCGGAATTAAGGACTCAAATTTAGTGCAAGCTTTGGCCGGCAGAATAGCGTCGAGGCAGCAAGCGAACGGGGGCTGGAAGCTTTATCCGGATGAGGAAGAAGGACATCTGGAGACGACGGCGGAAGCATGCTACGCGCTGCTTTGTGCAGGCTTTTATACGGCTGCGCATCCGCGTATCGCGATGGCTAAACAGTTTGTACGCTCCCGCGGTGGATTGTCCAAGGCGAAGAGCTTGCTCACGCAGGTCATCTTTGCCGCTACCGGCCAGGCCGATTGGCCGAGGCAGCTTCGCATGCCGTTAACTGTTTTTTTCAACAAGCTTGGAATCGGATTTGATTTGTATTCACTTTCCGGCCATGCCCGCGCTCATTTGATACCCGCGCTAATTATGGCAAACCGCCAATTTGTTGCGCGAAATTCCGCGCTGCCGGATTTATCCGATCTGTTTGCGGGAAGCTCAAGAAGCTTTGAGAATGACGATACGTGGATATCGGTGTTAAGCGGATTCCTGTCTACGCTGCCCCTTGACGGATTGACTTCGCTCGGAGAGTCGGATGCGTTGGAGCAAGCAAAAGCTTATATGCTCGATCGAGTGGAGCCCAACGGCACGCTGCTCACGTATGCCACATCGACCCTGCTCATGATTCTTGCGCTTGCCGCGCTCAATTATTCGCCGCAATCGACATTAATTCATCAATTGCTGCGCGGGCTTCGATCTATGGGATGTTCAGACCGGCCGCATATCCAGATAGCGACATCCGAAGTATGGGATACAGCGCTGCTCAGCCATGCGCTGCGGCAAGCGGGAACGCCGCCGCATTCGAATCCCTTATTGAATGCGGCGTTATATTTGGCTGTCAGGCAGCAAAGCCGGGTGGGCGATTGGTCGAAGCGCAGTCCGGATACGGAAGCGGGCGGCTGGGGATTTTCCGATGTCAACACGCTATATCCGGATGTGGATGATACGATTGCCGCGCTAAGGGCGCTTCGGCCGTATCGAGAAGGTCTCCCGGACGGAGTTGCTAAATGGCAGCGCGGCCTGAACTGGGCGCTCGCTATGCGAAACGACGACGCCGGATGGCCAGCTTTTGAGCGGAAGGGAAGGCGGCTGCCGACCGAGCTGTTTAATTTCGAAGGCGTCTCGGACATTGCCTCCGATCCATCGACCGTCGATTTAACGAGCCGCGTGCTAAGCTTTCTTGGCGAGGAACTGGATATGACGATCGGCCATCGCTGGATTGATGATTCCGTGCAATGGGTGCTCTCGCAGCAAAGAAGGGACGGGAGCTGGTACGGAAGATGGGGCATCTGCTATATCAACGGAACGGGTGCGGCTGTTCAAGGCTTGACGGCGCTTGGGATGGCGAGCGACCATCCTGCGATTAAGAAAGCGGTCAAATGGATATTAAGCATCCAGAACGAGGACGGCGGCTGGGGCGAATCGTGCATAAGCGATAAGGTGAAGCGATATGTTCCTTTATCGGCAAGCACGCCGTCGCAAACGGCTTGGGCGCTGGATGTGCTGATCGCGGGAAGCGACAAGCTGACGCCTGAGCTGGAGAGAGGGGCGGAAGCGTTAGTGCGTGCGCTGGACAATAAAAGCTGGACGTATTTCTATCCGACCGGAGCAATGCTGCCCGGCAGCGTCTACGCTAATTATCCGAGCTACAACTATATATGGCCGTTGCTCACCATGTCCGCTTTCTTGAAAAAGTATGATGTTTAGGCAAGGGACGGCTCTTTCATCCCGCCAGTTAGGCTGTAAAGCACCAATACAGCTGAGAAAGGCAACCGAGCGAAGCAGGTTCACTGAATAGCGAAGCGAATTTCGCTAAACTGGCGAAAGATGTAAGCTATCGCCCGGTTAACGAACCAGATTGCGCTTTTCGCGAACCAGCATTCACAAATAGCGCAACTCGCTTCGCTAGTCGCAGCAGGCCGCTCCAAACTAACCAAAATAGCGAACCTGGCTTCGCAAAATTGCGAAGCGGGTTCGCTGTTTAAAATAAACACATTAACCTCGGCCAAGCTCCTGGTTAGAAGTGGCTGTTTTGACGATCTTATTTTTCTCTCGACGACTAGCTCTGAAAGCGAACAAAGCAAAGGAAAGGCCAAGCAATAGAAATGCGGCGCCCATCCAAGGATGGTAGACGAAAGTAGAGGAGGTTTCGATTAGCAAGCCGCCGGCTCCAGCGCCTGAGGCGAGCCCCAGATGAATGATGGATGTGTTTAAGCTCAATACGAGATTAGAAGATGCTGGCGAGCTTTGAATAAAGTAGCTTTGGACGGCCGGACCTGAAGCAAACATAGCCAGTATGATTAGAGCGATTAACAGAAGCCTCAGCGCAGAAGATGGAGCGGCAAGCGGCAATAGCGCAAACGACATAAAAAGGGTGGCAATCGTAATGACAACAGTCCGCGCTGCGCCCCAACGGTCGACTGCGAAACCGCCGAGCCGGGAACCAACCGCTCCGACAAGACCAAGTCCGAACATAACGGCCGTTACTATCGAGGTGTTGATATTCAGCACCTCTTTCATATAGGGAATCATATAGGTCAACAATACGGTATTGCCTGCTTCTTTAAAGAAGGACAGCAGCAATCCGCTAATAATCAATGTGCCGCCCAGTACTTTAAACTGCTTCATATAAGAAATCGGAGCATCGCCTTCCATATCCGGAACGAGCTTATAAATAATCGCTCCGATTACAATAGCGAGAAAACCGAGGATGGCGAAAATCGTATGCCAATCCAACCGTTCAGCAACGAAAATGCCGATCGGAACGCCAAGAATCATCGCGGCGCTGAAGCCGAGAATCATCGTTGCTATCGCTCCGCCTAATTGAGCCGGCTGTACCAGCTTAGCAGCAGAGCCAAGGGCGACAACGAGATAGACGCCAGCGCTGACGCCAAGTAAAAGACGGGAAATCAATAATGGAAGCAAATCGGTGCTCATAAACGCGAGAAGGCTGCCGAGAGCAAATGCGACTAAGGAGCCCAGCAGCATTTTTTTGCGGTTAATGCGGCCTGCCAGGGAAATAACGATTGGCGTGCCAATGGCAAAAGCAAGCGAAAAGACGGTGACGAGCTGCCCGGCTGCTGCGAGCGAGACTTGCAAATCTTTGGCAATAATGTCGACAATACCTGAGACGACAAGTTCTGCGGTAGCAGTTAAAAATACGCCTAGGGCGATAGTGTAGACCATTAATCGGTTCATGTAAAACCCCTCCTTATTAGTGGTAATTTGTATTATAATGAGGGAGATTACTTTATGTAAGAAGACAAATATTTTGGACATTATCCAATCAAATTGACTAACTAACAATAATAAAGTGAATAGGGGCGATAAAAGAGGATGCCGGAGGAAAAAATGACCTTACAAGCACAGCGATCGACACGCCAGCTAGCTGCCGAGCCGCCAACACCATCGTCTGTTCAAGCCGACTTGAACGCAGAAAATATATGCTCCGTACTTCAAGTGCTGGGGGCGAAATGGTCGTTTCTCGTTATTGCCGAGTTGACGAAGGGGCCAAAACGATTTAATCAGCTGCATCGGGATTTGGAGATTGTGAAGACACAGTCGCTGACGGATTGCTTGCGGCATTTGGAGAAAAGTGGGATCGTTCGCCGTGAGGTTTTTCCGACGGTGCCCGTAACCGTTGAATATTCGCTTACAGAGAAAGGCTTCGATTTCCGGACATCGTTGAAGGAAATGGAAAGCTGGGCGGCAAGATGGAATAAGGGAACGGGAAATCAGTCTCAGTATGATTGACTCTGCCAACCTGCAATTACAAATGACAAACAAAAAAGAAGCAGCCGCAGCTGCTTCTTCTCCTTTATTATGGCAAAATATTGCCTGCCGCCTTATAGATGCCGTACCATTCTTCCCGCGTCAGCGGAATGTCGGAGCCTTGGCAGCTGTCTTTTAAACGTTGAACATTGGTCGTGCCTGTTACGACTTGAATGTTAGCCGGATGGCGTGTAATCCAAGCGACAGCGATCGCTGTGTTGCTTACGCTGTATTTTTCAGCAAGCTTGTCTATGAGGCTGTTAAGCTCCGGATATTGCTCCAAATCGCCCAAGAACGGCCCGTTGAAAAATCCTTTTTGGAACGGCGACCATGCTTGAATCGTCATCTCTTTCAAGCGGCTGTAGTCGAGAATGCTGCTGTCGCGGTTGACGGATTGGTCAATGTTCATATTGAGCGCAATGCCCGAATCAATCATTGGCGTATGCGCAATGCTAAATTGGAGCTGGTTGACAATGAGTTTATGCGGCGTATATTTTTGCAGCAGTTCGATTTGCGCCGGGCTTTGATTGGAGACGCCGAAATAACGGACTTTGCCGCTCGCATGCAGCTGCTCGAACGCTTCTGCAACTTCCTCAGGCTCAACGAGCGTATCCGGGCGATGCAGCAGCAAAATGTCGAGGTAATCCGAATTCAGCCGTTTTAGAATGCCGTCTGTAGCTGCAAGGATATGTTCTTTGGAGAAATCGAAGAAGCCAGGACGGATTCCGCATTTGCTTTGCAAAATCATTTGCTCGCGAATCGTAGCGTTCATTTGAATCGCTTCGGCAAAATACGTTTCGCATTCGCCATAGGACGGGCCGTAAATATCGGCATGGTCGAAGAAATTGATTTTTTCCTCCATCGCAGTGCGAATCAGCTTCTCAGCCTCCGGCAAGGAAAGCTGCTTCAGGCGCATATTGCCCATAATAATATTGGAGACGTTCAAATCGGTATTGGCAATTTTGAAATATTTCATTAAAAATTCTCCCTTACATCAGGATCTTTGAGCGGAGCTCAAAGTCACGCAATAGCTACATCAGGATCTTTGAGCGGAGCTCAAAGTCACGCAATAGCTACATCAGGATCTTTGAGCGGAGCTCAAAGTCACGCAATAGCTACATCAGGATCTTTGAGCGGAGCTCAAAGTCACGCATTAGCTACATCAGGATCTTTGAGCGGAGCTCAAAGTCACGCAATAGCTACATCAGGATCTTTGGGCGGAGCTCAAAGTCACGCAATAGCTACATCAGGATCTTTGGGCGGAGCTCAAAGTCACGCATTTATTTTTTAACTTTACAAGTTCACGATAAACGATAGAGTTAACTCTAGGTCAACTACTTATTTGATTTTTTTAAAAAGAAGGTGATTGCGATGAATTACACCATTTCAGAAGTGGCTAAAAGAACGAATTTATCGATCTATACGATCCGATATTATGATAAGGAAGGGCTGCTTCCTTTTCTCGACCGGCGGGGCGGAACAAGGGTTTTTCACGAGAATGATATCGATTGGATCGACCTGATTTGCTGCTTGAAAAATACGGGAATGCCGATTAAGGAAATTCGAACATTGATTAAACATTGCACGGACCATAACGCCGTACTGGAAAAAGGCATCGATATTTTGAAGCGCCATAAGCAGAACGTGGAGCAGCAGCTGAAGGAAATGCAGTGCAACTTAGAAACGATCGAATATAAGATTAAATATTTGCCAGAAATGTACAAGAAGTTTGCCACAGAAAATAAATAGAGCTGCCGCTTCTACATCGAATACACTTCATCTGCGATAACTATTGGTATAAAATCGCCTATTTAATTGAGAAACATTTGCAATTAACTGCAAATCATCATTGAAAAACAGAAAAAACGAGTATTATAAGAAAAACTGAAAGATAACCGCACAATTATTTATATAAAAAAAAGGCTAAATTCATTGACCCCAGAACGCTACTGCGGTAGCATTAGAGCAGATTAAAAACACAGTGGGCAACTTGGAATTGTACTAACGAAAAGATTCGATGCGAGGTGGATGTTGTTGCAACTTAAAGTTACGAACAGTCCGTTTACAGAAGAGCAAGCTGAGCTCTTGAATCGGCTTGTGCCGACGTTAACGGAGTCGCAAATTCAATGGTTAAGCGGATATTTGACGTTTTATCGCGGCGGCAGCGCCGCTTCATTGGTTGAAGCGCCTGCGCAAACAGCGCTGGCAGTGCCGGCTGCACAGCCGGCTGCTGAAGCTGTTGCTGCGGTTCAAGTGCCGCGCGAAGCGACGATTCTATTTGGTTCCCAAACAGGCAATTCTCAACGCCTGGCTGGCCGCCTGGCGGATAAGCTTAAAGCGCAAGGTCTTGACGTTACGCTTTCGGCGATGAGCAAATACAAAACGAACAATTTGAAAAAAGCCGGCCACCTGTTTATCGTAGCCAGCACGCATGGCGAAGGCGATCCGCCGGACAATGCGTTGACGTTCCATGAATTTTTGCTTGGCAAACGCGCGCCAAAGCTGGATGAAGTTAAATTTTCCGTACTTGCTCTCGGCGATACGTCTTATGAGTTTTTCTGCAAAACAGGGCAAGATTTCGATAAACGTCTTGAAGAGCTCGGCGCTCAGCGTATTGTTGACCGCGTCGATTGCGACGTCGACTTTGAAGAAGCGGCATCGGCATGGATTGCCAGCGTAGCGAACGCGTTAAGCGCAGCAGCTGCGGCAACTCCGACAGCAGCTTCCGCAACCGCTGCAGCTCCTGCAACGGCAGAAGCTTCTATTGAATCGGAATACTCGCGCAGCAATCCGTTTAAAGCGGAAGTGCTGGACAACTTGAACTTGAACGGCCGCGGCTCGGATCGCGAAACCCGCCATCTTGAGCTTTCGCTCGAAGGCTCGGGACTGACTTATGCGCCTGGCGACTGCGTAGGCGTTTATGCGCAGAACGAACCGGCATTGGTTACAGCTATTATTGATGAACTGAAATGGAATGCGGAAGAGCAAGTAGCAGCAGGCAAAGCCGGCGAAACGGCGACGCTGCGAGAAGCGCTGCTCCACCACTACGAAATTACGGTGCTGACGAAGCCGCTGCTGGAGAAAGCAGCCGCATTTACTGGCAACGGCAAACTGCAAGAGCTCGTTAAACCTGAAAGCAAAGAAGAGCTGAAAGCCTATATGAACGGCCGCGATTTGTTGGATCTGATTCAAGATTTCGGTCCATGGTCGCTGAAGGCGTCCGATCTTGTCGGATTGCTGCGCAAGCTGCCGCCGCGCCTCTATTCGATCGCAAGCAGCTACAACGCGCATCCGGATGAAGTGCATTTGACGATCCGCAAGGTACAGTACGAATCGAATGGACGCACGCGCAGCGGCGTTTGCTCCGTTCATGTTTCCGAACGTCTTGAGCCGGGCGATACGCTTCCGATTTTCATTCAGCAAAATCCGAACTTCAAACCGCCGGTTAACCCGGAAACACCGGTTATTATGATCGGTCCAGGCACAGGCGTAGCGCCTTTCAGAGCTTTCCTCGAAGACCGGGAAGAGCAAGGCGCAGACGGCAAAACATGGCTGTTCTACGGCGACCGTCACTTCGTTACCGATTTCCTCTATCAAACAGATTGGCAGCGCATGTTGAACGACGGCGTGCTGACGAATCTGGATGTAGCGTTCTCCCGTGATACGGCTGAGAAAGTTTATGTACAGGATCGCATGATAGAGAAGTCCTCCGAGCTGTATCAATGGCTGGAAGAGGGCGCTCACGTCTACATTTGCGGCGACGAGAAGCATATGGCGCACGATGTGCACGGTGCATTGCTCTCCATTATCGAGAAGCAAGGCGGCAAAAACGCAGAGCAAGCGGCTGCATACCTCTCCGGACTGCAAGAACAAGGCCGTTACCAACGCGATGTGTATTAACAATGAGTGACTTTAAGCTCCACTTAAAGATCCTGATGTAACAATGAGTGACTTTAAGCTCCACTTAAAGATCCTGATGTAAGGAGTCAGAAACAATGGCAAACAAACATAAAGTAGAGCCGATTGGCGGACCTCCAAGCGATGTGGAATTGCTGAAAGAGGAGAGCAACTACTTGCGCGGATCGCTCGTAGGCTCTCTGAACAACCGCATCACAGGCGGATTGCCTGAGCTTGACAACCGGCTGTTGAAATTCCATGGCAGCTATATGCAGGACGACCGCGATTTGCGCAATGAACGTCAGAAGCAAAAGCTGGAGCCGGCTTATCAATTTATGCTTCGCGTCGTTACGCCAGGCGGCGTATCGACACCAGAACAATGGCTGGTCATGGACGAGCTTGCTGACAAATACGGCAGCGGCAGCTTGCGCGTTACGACGCGCCAAGCGTTTCAGCTGCACGGCGTTCTGAAATGGAATTTGAAAAGCACGATCCGTGAAATTAACGATGCGATGCTGACGACGCTGGCCGCATGCGGCGACGTAAGCCGTAACGTTATGTGCAACCCGAATCCGGATCAATCGGAAATTCATAGTGAAGTGTTTCATTGGTCGCAGCAGCTGACGAGCCATCTTGCGCCGAAAACGCCTGCTTACCATGAAATCTGGCTGGACGGCGAGAAGGTCGTTAGCAGCGAGGACGCGAAAATCGAAGGCGAAGACCCGGTAGAACCGATCTATGGCCGCGTATACTTGCCGCGTAAGTTCAAAATCGGCGTTGCGGTTCCGCCATCGAACGATGTCGACATTTACTCGCAAGACCTTGGCTATATCGCAATCGTAGAAAAAGGCAAGCTGGTCGGCTTCAACGTTACGGTTGGCGGCGGCATGGGCATGACGCACGGCGATAACCAAACGTATCCGCAGCTCGCGAAAGTGATCGGCTTCGTGAAGCCGGAACAAATTCTCGACGTTGCTGAGAAAACAGTTACGATTCAACGCGATTACGGCAACCGTTCTGTTCGTAAATACGCTCGTTTCAAATATACAATCGATCGTCACGGTCTGGACTGGTTTGTGGAAGAGCTTCATGACCGTCTCGGCTGGAAGCTGGAGCCTGCGCGTCCGTTCCATTTTACCCATACAGGCGATCAGTACGGCTGGGTGAAAAACAAAAACGGCAAATGGAACATTAACATCTACATTCAAAGCGGACGTATCGTTGATACGGATACGCATAAGCTCAAAACTGGACTTCGTGAAATTGCGAAAATCCACACTGGCGATTTCCGTCTGTCGGCGAACCAAAATCTGGTCATCGCTAACGTGACAAGCCAGAAAAAAGCGAAAGTCGATGCGCTCCTGAAAGAGCACGGTATCACGGAAGGCGCACATCTTTCAGCTCTGCGCCGCAACGCTTTGTCCTGCGTCGCTTTCCCGACTTGCGGCCTGGCAATGGCGGAAGCGGAACGCTATCTGCCAACCTTGATCGACAAGCTTGAGCCTATTATCGAAGAAGCCGGCTTGCGCGAGGAAGAGATCAACATTCGGATGACCGGATGTCCGAATGGCTGCGCGCGTCCTGCACTCGGCGAAATCTCGTTTATCGGCAAAGCGCAAGGCAAGTACAACATGTATATGGGCGCAGGCTTTACTGGCGACAGACTGAGCAAAATGTACCGTGAAAATATCGGCGAAGAGGAAATCATCGATACGCTGAAGCCGATTTTGCAGCATTATGGCAAGGATCGGAACATCGGCGAGCATTTTGGCGATTTCGTTGTTCGTGCCGGTTATGTAGCAGCGGTTACGGATGGAACCAACTTCCATAGCTAAGCGAAAAAAATATTTAGATAAGAAGCTGTCCTGCGAGTTGCAGGACAGCTTCTTTTTTTTAGCTTCCTGCTGCCATGTCAGGTATCATTCAGGTGCCTACGTTACCAATTGGGTCCGATCATACGAGAAAGTGCGTACTGTCCAAACGAAAGGGCAGTTGCTATTCTAATGTCAAATGTCGGGAGGTGTATAATGAATATAATGACAACATATCGTTTGCAGCATAACGATGGAGGAAATTGTGCGCAGGAAGACGAATAACTGTACGTTAGAATCGGCGTTTGGCAATCGGCTTTATCGTAATCCATGTTCCGTAAACTTTATGCTTTTGCAGCGCATCGAACATCTTTTTTCTTCCTTTGCGATCAGAGCTGTGAATAACGATGCTGCGGACGCAGATCCGATTGTCGAGTATATATTTAACCGCTTTGTAGCCAGTCGGTTTGCCTATGCCTAAGTTGTAGTCGAGGGATAGTTTGTTGACCTTGCCCGATTTCAGCAACGAAATGCATTCCTGTGCCGTTTTTGCCAGAATGAAGCCGGGCGGACAAGGTCTTGTGTCATCGAGAAATATGTTAATGGCGCATAACTTCCTTTCAACTGCAGGTTGTGGCACTATTGTATGAGGCTTTGGAGCGAGCGGTTTGGGCTATTGCTGTGAAAAACGGATGGAGGCGCACGAATGGTAAAAGAGTTTTGGTTGAACCTGCCGGTAAAAGATGTAAAAAAATCGAAGCAGTTTTTCAGTGAGCTTGGCTTTGCATTTGATCCTAGGCATGAGAACAGCGATGCAGCTGCAGCTCTTGTTTTAGGCGAGAAAGGCGTCATTGTGATGCTTTTCCCGGAAGCGACGTTTCAATCATTTTCCCGTAATGAAATTGCCAATACCGGAAGCGCAAGCGAGGTTTTGCTGTCTATCGACGCAGAAAGCGCAAACGAGGTGGACGAACTCATTCGTCGATCGGAAGAAGCGGGCGGCACGGTATATGCCAAACCGGGATGGAGCCAAGGCTGGATGTACGGAGCAGGGTTTACCGATTTGGACGGACATCGCTGGAATGTGCTCTATATGGATATGAGCAAGCTGCCGCAGCAGTAATCGCTTCATTCAGGCAATTCAGCGATTACATCGGGTCATAAACAACAGGTGAGGATCGAAATGATGAGAAACGGCACGAAGGAATGGACGATTCAACAGGTGATGGATCTATTAATGGCTCCTGTCGGTCCGCTCGACTCGACGGTGGATCGATTGGAAAACGGCGATCCGAACGAGACCGTTCGCGGAATCGCCGCTGCGTTTGTCGCAAGCCGGCATGTTGTCGACAGGGCGATTGAGCTTGGAGTTAATTTGCTCATTACACATGAGGCAAGCTATTACAGCCACCAGCCGAACGGCTGCTATGGATTGGCTGAGGATCGCGTCATGTTAAGCAAAAAAGCGCTGCTTGAGCAATCCGGCATTGCCGTATTCCGGATGCACGATTACTTGCATCGGTATAAGCCGGACGGCGTAACGCTTGGGCTGATTAAGCGTTTGGGATGGGAGCCGTTCGTCGCCGAGCATCGGCCTGCGGTATCTATAATGGCGCTGCCGGAGATGACGGTAAGGGAAGCTGCTGCTTCTATTAAAGCTGCGCTGGGCATTCCTTACGTTCGGATTGCAGGTGACCCTTCGGTTTCTTGCCGACGCGCCGGCATATTTGTCGGCTATCGCGGGGGCGGAGCGAACGTTATTCCACTGCTTAGCGATCATACGATTGATGTGGCGATCGTTGGCGAAGGCCCGGAATGGGAGACACCGATGTATGTGAAGGACGCGGCGATGCAAGGGGTTCAAAAGGCGTTAATTGTGCTTGGCCATGCGGAGAGCGAGGAGCCGGGCATGCGGGAATTGGCGGAACGATTGCAGGCAATGCTGCCGGCGGTTCCGGTTCATTTCATCGAGGACAAGCCGCTGTTTCAAGTGCTCTAGCATTCGGATGCACGCCGCCGCACTTGCAGTGTGTAACGAGAACACTGTAAGGCCGAATACGGCCTTACAGCTGTTTGAAGTAGGCGCAAGCGAGGATGTAAGGCCGAAAAAGGCCTTATATTAGCGGAAACCGGCCGCAGTAGGCGGAATTATAACGCTGTAAGGCCGAATACGGCCTTACAGCTGTTTGAAGTAGGCGCAAGCGAGGATGTAAGGCCGAAAAAGGCCTTATATTAGCGGAAACTGGCCGCAGTAGGCGGAATTATAACGCTGTAAGGACGAATACGGCCTTACAGCTGTTTGAAGTGATGAAGTAAATTAGTTTGTGTACCAGGATTTGGAGCCTATTCAGGCGACAAAAAAGTAGGGTATCCTCGGAATCGCGACATTCCAAAAAGAGAGGATACCCTACCATGAAAAGTATAACCAATTCCGACTTCGCTGATCAATTAGCAAATGCTGTACTTCATTTTGTGAAGGACAAGATCGAGCTGGTTATGAAAGAAGAAATTAAGAACTTCCTGCATGTGGAACATCCGGACACACCAAACACCCGTAACGGTTATTATCCACGTACACTGGAAACGCGCTTTGGAAAAATTGAGGAATTACAGGTACCTCGGGATCGTCAAGGCGATTTTCAAACGCAAATATTTGAGCCTTACCAGCGCCGGGACGGGTGGTTAGAAGAAGCTGTTATTCGGATGTATAAAGGCGGTATGAGCACACGAGATGTCGCCGGATTCATTGAACAGGTAATCGGCACACACTACTCTCCAACTACGATCAGCAACATCACTCATACCGTCATGGAAGACATTCAGGCTTGGCAAAATCGTCCCTTGAAAAAGAGATACTCTGTCGTTTATCTAGATGGTCTGTATTTCAGTTTGCGTCGTGATTCTGTCGCCAAGGAAGCCATCTACGTTGCGATGGGAATCGATGAGGATGGCTACCGACAAATCCTTGGCTTCTACGTTGGTGGAATTGAGAGTGCGCATGGATGGAAAGAGCTGTTGCAAGGTCTGTATCGCCGTGGAGCGACGGAAGTGCTGCTAGGCGTATTTGACGGGCTAACTGGGCTGGAAGAAGCGTTCCACAGCGTATACCCAAAAGCTGACGTTCAGCGGTGTGTGGTGCATAAAATCCGTAATACGTTCCCGAAAATCCGCGTCAAGGATAAAGTCGAGTTTCTAGATGATCTCAAGCAAGTGTACACGGCTCCGAGTCGGGAAGATGCAGACAAACAGTTCTACCGTTTCGAGGCTAAATGGGAAAAGCGATATCCAAAGGAGATCGCTTCATGGCGGGATGATTTGCCTGTACTGTTAACGTTTTATAAGTATCCAGAAGATATTCGGAAGAGTATCTATACGACCAATGTCATCGAGCGAACCATCAAAGAGTTCCGTAAGCGCCTGTATCCCATGAACAGCATTCCAAACGTGGAAGCAGCGGAAAAGATCGTATACCTTGTTGTTCATGCTTACAATGAGCGTTGGGCAACCCGAATCATTCGCGGGTTCGGGATGGAGAACACAAAACAAGCGCTTGAAGCAATGTTCCAAAAGCGTTATGAGAAATCAACGGAATCCGCGGATTTGGAAATGTAAGTAAAATTTCCGGTGGGGGTACCCCCACCCCTAGAAACACCATTATCCATCGTTCCGATGGATAACCTTACCTAAAACCAAAATACACAAACTTATTGACACTACCTTTGAAGTAGGCGCAAGCGAGGATGTAAGGCCGAAAAAGGCCTTATATTAGCGGAAACCGGCCGCAGTAGGCGGAATTATAACGCTGTAAGGACGAATACGGCCTTACAGCTGTTTGAAGTAGGCGCAAGCGAGGATGTAAGGCCGAAAACGGCGGCCTTATATTAGCGGAACTGGCCGCAGTAGGCGGAATAATAACGCTGTAAGGCCGAAAACGGCCTCGTAAATGATAGTGGAACATTCGAATGCGCAGCAGATTAAAGTAACTCCATAGAAGAGGCTGACCCCCATATCATCTCAGATGATATAGGGGTCAGCCTCTTCTTACTAATTAGCCTTTAACCGCGCCGGCGACAACGCCTTTGACGATATATTTTTGCAGGAACATGAACACGATGATGGATGGAAGCACGGCCATTACCATTGCGGTCATCGCATATTGCCAATCCGACGTATATTGGCCGACGAACGTATAAGCGGCGAGTGTCAGCGTCTTCGTATCCGGCGAGCCGTTTACCATAAGGAGCGGCAGCAGGAAGTCGTTCCAAATCCACATGACGTCGATAATGATGATTGTCGTCGTCACTGACTTGAGAAGCGGGAAGATGACGCTGAAAAACAGCCGAAAGCCGGATGCGCCGTCGATCGTCGCGCTTTCATCGATTTCCTTCGGAATGCCTTTCACAAAGCCGTGATAGATAAACACCGCAAGCGGCGCTCCAAAGCCCCAGTAGAGCAGTCCAAGTCCCCAAGTGCTGTCGGACAGATTTAAGTCCTTCGCCAGCTGCAGCACTGTAAGCATAATAGACTGGAATGGTATGAGCATCGGCATAATGACGAGAATATAGAGCAGATTGCTGAAACGCGATTTAGTCCGAGCGAGCTTATAAGCAGCGATCGATGAGATCAGAATGATCCCTGCAAGGCCAAGCACCGTAATAATCAGGTTGTTTAAGAACAGCCTAGGATAATCGATAAATTCCCATACATAGGAGTAGTTGGCGAAAGCTAGTTTTTTCGGGAGCGCAATGACGTCGGTCATGACCTCGCCGAAGCTTTTCAAAGAGTTGTTGATCGCCAAAAAGATCGGATACAGGAAGACGAGCGACAGCAGCACCATAATTATTTCGAGGCTGATACGCAACGGTTTGTTTGCAGTTTTCATCAGGCTTCAACCTCCTTGCGTTTAAACAAAGTCAGCTGTACGACCGTAATGACCAATACTGCGACGAACAGAATGAGCGCCTTGGCTGTGCCGTACCCGTACAGGTTGTTCTGGAACGTGTCGCGGTAAATGTCGTAAGCAACGCTGTAAGTCGTACCGCCAGGACCGCCGCCCGTCAAAGAAAGAATGACGTCGAATACTTTGATCGAGTTCGTCAGCGCCATAAAGACGGAAATCGTGATCGAAGGTGCAAGCAGCGGCAGCGTAATGCTGAAAAACCGCCGAACGGGCCCGGCGCCGTCTACCGTCGCCGCTTCTTTCAAATCGTCCGGAACGGATTGGAGGCCGGCAATATAGATAACCATGTAGAAGCCAACCGATTGCCAGATGGAAACGCCAAGAATCGAAACGAAAGCCAACCCCGGCTCCCCGAGCCAGCTTAGATCGAAAATGCCCCAGCCCAAACTTGCGGACAAAGATTCGAAGCCTTGCATGAAAATGAATTTCCAAATAAATCCGACGATAACGAGACTGAGAATATAAGGGACGAAAAACGCCGTACGCAGCCATGTTGTCGCTTTTAACCCCATATCAAGAATAACGGCGAGCAAAATGGCGATGACATTGACCAGTGCAATGTACAACACGGAATATTTCACCGTAAACCATGCCGCATTCGCAAAGTTAGCGTCGCCCGAAAAAATTTGCTTAAAATTGTCCAATCCGACAAAGGTCGGGTTTTTCGAAATTCCGTTCCATTCGGTCAAGGAATAGCCGATTGTCATGGCAAACGGAATGTAGAAGGCGACTGCAATACAGATCAGCACCGGTATTGTAAAAATGCCGAATTCGAATCGTTCGCTCCACTTTCTGCCTAAAGCTTTAAACATACATCGCACCCCGTTTCTTCTTTCTTTGCTGTAAAAGGTTTATTTGGCTTGCCCTTCACAATCGTTCATAATTGCCTATAATGTGATTATAGATTAGCCCCAGGCGAGTCAAAATGGATTATAGAAAACAGTTAAGGGTAAAAAGGTGAACTGTGTATAAGGAGGACGTCGCTATTATTTTTAAACACGCTATCCAATCGTTATCCGGCCTTACCGAAAGGCTTTCACGTAGATTGGTCAATAAGCTCGTGCTTTTGTTCACGACGATTATTATTCTGGTAGTCGCTTCGCTAACGGTCATTTCGTATCAGATGCTTCAGCGGGAATCGGTAAACAACAGCATTTCGAGTACATCGAATAATTTGCTCTTGGTGAACCGCAATCTTGAAGCATATTTAGCGGGCATTAAGCAGCTTTCTTTGCCCCAATTCGATTATGACGAGCTTAATTACGCGATTTTGCATGCCGATAAAGAATATTCATCGCGCATGTATGTAGAGGATTATTTGCGCAGCTTGTATTACTCCAGGGACGATCTTGAGGGTATTTATTTGTATATCGTTGGCAGCCAAACTTATTATGCCGTGACGAAGGAAAATTATAATGTAACGGTCCGCACCGGAACCAGCGATGTCGTTCCAAATACATCGTGGTATGCGTCGGCTATGCAAGATCCGCAAAACCACGCGTTCCAATCGCTGGAGGACAAAACGGCTGCAAAAGAACAGACCGTCTATCCGGCCAACTTGAATGACAGCTTTATGGCGTACCACCGCTTGATGCGCTCGATCACGACGCGCAAGCCGCAAGCTGTTATTTCGTTTTACTTCAACAGTGCAGTCAAAGATAAAATATTGCGGGACGTTCCTTTTGACGCTGGCCAGCATTTGCTGTTTCTAAGTCCCGATAACGGATTGTTCCATGCGGACGATATGGATTTTTACCGCAGGGCGATTCATGTCGGTCTGACGGACGCGATTGCCGCGAACGCGAGCGGCCACTTTACATGGACAGAAGGAGATAACAAATACTTGGTCGTTTACGATAGAGGAAGCGATCAAGGGTGGACGCTTGCCAAACCGATCCCTTATCGTGAAATCTATGAAGCGGCTATGACAAACCGCAATTTGGGCTTTGCGATCGGTCTTGGCTTCTTGCTGCTGGCTATATTGGCCGTTGTCATTTTCTCGCGGAAAATTACGAAGCCGCTCGGAACGCTGCATAAACAGATGAGCCGATTCAGCGCAGGCGATTTCGAAGCGGAAGCGCCGGTATACGGGCGGGATGAAATCGCTTATTTATCGCATCATTTCAATTTGATGGTCAAGCGCTCGAATGAGCTGATCAATGAACGTTACAAAATGAAGCTTGTAGAGAAAAGCGCGATTCTGAAGGCGCTAGAGGCGGAAATCAATCCGCACTTTCTGTATAACGCGCTGCAAGCGATATCAACCAAGGCGTTGAAGCATGAGCGCGACGATATTGCAGAAATGGTCGATGCGCTGGCGCTCACATTCCGTTATTGCATTAGCGGCAAGGATATCGTATCGGCGAAAGAGGAATTGCAGCATATTAATCGGTATATGTCGCTGCAGAAAGCGCGTTTCGGGAATAGGCTAAAGGTGGGATATCATTGGGATGAGGCGTTAATGACCTATATGCTGCCCAAGCTATCGATTCAGACTTTGGCGGAAAATGCGATCAAGCACGCGCTGGAAAAAGTGTCTGCTACCGTAACGATTGCCATTGCGGCAAGCTTAACGGTCGATCATATCGAGATTACGGTTGCGGATGACGGTCCGGGCTTCGAACCGGACAGGCTTCGAAGCGTGCTGCAGTCGTTCGAAGCGGAGTGGGAGGATCGGGAAGGCGACAGTGTGGGCTTGGTCAACCTTCATACTCGGCTGCGTCTGCTTTATGGAGAAGATGCTCGTTTGGAAATCCATTCGGATCATACCGGGACACGGATGGTAATGTTAATACCGCGGGGAGGCAACGAACAGCATGTATAAAGTGTTGATCATTGATGATGAAGAGCCGTTAAGGGAAGCGATTCGCATTTTGGGCAATTGGGAAAAGTTTGCGGTCGAAGAGGTGCTGGAAGCCGAGAACGGCAAGCTAGGTTTAGAGATGCTTGCTAGCAGCAAAATCGATCTTGTGATGGTCGATATGAAAATGCCGGAGATGAATGGCATCCAGTTTTTGCAGCAGATGGAGCGGCAATACCCGGATTTGCTTACAATCGTCATTAGCGGGTATAACGATTTTGACTATACGCGGCAAGCGATTCGTTCAAAGGTTGTCGATTATTTGCTGAAACCGATTAATCGGCAAGATTTAAATTCGGCGCTCGGCAAAGCGGTCGATCTGATGGAGGCTAAGCGAAAAAGGGAGAGCGAATTTATTGCCAACAATATTACGCTCAACATGTCGTTGCCGAAGCTGAAGGAAAAAGTGTATTGGTCGATCATTGAGCAAAGCTTCAAGAAGAAGTCCAACGAAGCATTCTTGCCCTTGATCGGGGCCGATGAAGCGGGCAACCATTTTGCCGTTATTATTTTTCGATTGCTTAATATGGATCATGTCAGGGAGACGCGGTTCAATAACGATTCGGAGCTGCTGATCTTTGCGGCAAGCAATGTGCTTAACGAGATGGCTGATAGTCAATTTCGCTCCTTCAGCTTCGTTAATCCGACGCAGGAGCGTGAAATGATCGCTATTCTGACGATGACGGGCAGCGTTCAATTGAAGGATGTCGCCTTTCATGCAAGGCATAAGACGGCAAAGGCGGTATCCGCGCTGCGGGAGCTGTTTGGCGTTGCTGCAATTTCCGGTTATGGCGGCGCGGAGGATGACGTTATCCAATTATCGAGCAGCTATCAACGGGCCAAATCGGCGTTAAACGGAATTGATCTGCTGCATTTAAAGGAAGGCGCGGCTGCGGATGCCGTTGTAGAGGAGGGGTTGTCGCAACAAAGCAAGGAAAGTATGATTGCGAGTCTGACAAGCCGATTCGCTCACGTTCGCAGCGGGCTGGAAAGCGGAAACGTGCATCATGCGAAAAGCGTTATAACGGAACTAGCTGACAAATGGAGAGCTATGGATCGGCTTGCTATTGGCGATATGGACCGCACGTTGAACGAGTTTATTATTTTGCTGAATGATTTGTCGCTTGAGCAGGGAGTAATGAAGGACAGGCTTCCGCTTGGCGGCATGCAGTCGCTTCGAAAGCTTGGTCAGAACTGCGATTTCGGCAGCTTTGAGCAGTACGAAGTGCTGCTCCAAAAGCTGATCGATTATTTCAGCAACGAAATTCGCAAGTCGCAAACGGCAAATAAACCGTTCGATATTAGCGATATTAAGAGCTATATTGACGATAATTACTTTGAGGATATTAAAATCTCAATGTTCACCGAAAAATATTTTTTAAGCAGGGAATATTTAATGAAGCTGTTTAAGGGACAGTTTGGCTGCGGCATCCATGAATATGTGCAGAAGGTTCGCATGGAAAAAGCGAAGGTGCTGCTGGATGATCCAAGCATGAAAATCCAGGATATTTCGGAGAGACTGGGCTTTAAAGATAAAAACTATTTCAGCAAAGCGTTTCGAAATTACTTCGATATTTCGCCGTCCGAATATCGCAGCGATCAATTGAAGGTGTGAAAATAAGCAAAAAAGCGAACCGCGGACAAAAACCACTTTTTTACCCTTAACAAGCCACTTAAGTGCATTTTGATCGACAATCATTTTATTTACAATGACAACATGAAAGATAAACCTTTACGGAAACGGGGGCATTACGATGTTTAAGTCCAAGAAAAAAATGGCGGCGCTGACGCTTAGTCTTGTTATGGCGACTGGAGCGTTGGCAGCATGCGGCAACAAGGACAACAACGATGCAGGTACTGGAAATAAGGGAGCGGAAAGCGGTGACAAGCCGGTAACGATCAACATGTTTACAGCATCTCCGGAATACACGGAAGCTTTCAACGCTTATATCGCGGAGTACAAAAAAGTAAAACCAAACGTTACGATCAATCTTGAAATTATGCAAGCCGATTACAATACGGTTCTGAAATCGAGAATCGCTGCAGGAAGCACGCCGGACGTATTCCAAACGACAGCGGGCGGAGATATTGATACATTTGCCGAATACAGCGCCGATCTGACGAATGAGCCGCTTGCAGCGGCAATGACTGACGCGGTTAAAATCAACATGACGTCCTCGGACGGAAAAGTGCTTGGATTGCCGGTCAAAAATAACCTGATGATGATGATTTACAACAAAAAGCTGCTTGCAGACGCCGGCATTTCCGAAGTACCTAAGACGACTGCGCAAATGGAAGACGTAATCGCGAAGCTTGAAGCAAAAGGCATTACGCCATTCGCTAACGCTTATAAAGAGTGGTGGGTATGGAAGCATATTTTCCAAAACTTCGTTGATGCGGCTGCAGAGGATGCAGGCATTACGCCTAAAGAGCTCGTGAACAAGTTTATTGCTGGCGAAACAACATTCAAGGATCATCCGGTGTTGAACGACAACTTCTTCAAATTCATCGATTTGACAGTTAAGCACGGCACGGACAAACCGCTGGAGCGCGACAGCAACGCGGAAGTCAGCGACTTTGCGCTTGGCAAAGCGGCATTCATGACAGGTAAGGGCGCATGGGATGAAGAAGCGATCAAAAAAATTACGCCGGACATTGAAATCGGCATCGCGGGCTATCCTGTAAGCGAAAAAGCAGAGCAAAGCAAGCTGATCGTCGGCGCCGACCAAGCGCTTCGCATTAACAAAGATTCGAAGGTAGCTGCTGAAACGATTGCATTTTTCAACTGGCTGTACACTTCGGATTACGGCAAATCGTGGTTCTCTGACGTAGCGAAAGTCATTCCTCCAATCAAGGACGCTCCGCTTCCGAAGCTGGATATGCCGAGATTGATGGAAGAAGCGCTGAAAACAGAAGCTGCAGGCGACCTTTCCGTCAACTACTCGCTTGATACGTTCCACCAAAAATTCGGCGAGCTGATGCAAGCTTATATCGGCGGCAGCAAATCGAAGGATCAAGCGATCGAGGAAATTCAAAAGGCTTGGGTACAATTCGGAACTTCTAAATAATAACTTTCCTTCACTCAGCGCCTATTGGCGCTGAGTGAAGCTATTTATGGAGGGAAACGGGATGAACGGAATACGGCAGTCGATGATGATTGATATCGAAGAAAACGGACTTTATTTGAAAATAGAAGTGACTGCGGAAGGGGACGCGCGGCTGCTTCATTTTGGCGCTCGTCCTTTAGTAGAGGCAGATATTGCAGAGGAGCAAAAGCCGGGCTTCCGTTTGCTGGAGCTTCAGCTGACCGGCGAGGACCGTGCGGAATATCACGGCCGTACGCATCGCGCGACCTATCCGGGGCTCCGCATGGTTTATGAAGGCATGAACGACAGCCGAAATGAGCAAGGACGAAAGCTGGAGCTATTGCTTGCTGATCCGGTCACGGGCTTGCAAGCGGACCTTCATATTCAATTTTATAACGGCGTGAAGACGGTTCGCTGCTGGACGGTTCTTCGCAACGAAGGCTCGGAAGCAGCGGAAGTGGAATATGTGTCTTCGTTTGCTTTGACCGGTATCGAGAAAGAAGGGACGCTGGACCGCGACGAAAAAATGAGCGTCTATATTCCTCATAACGGGTGGCAAAGCGAGCTGCAATGGCGCAGCTATACGCTGCCGGAGCTTGGCATGTCGCATATGAAAGACCGCGGCTCAAAGCGCATTTCATGCAGCAATACCGGTTCGTGGTCGGCGGCGGAGCATATTCCGATGGCGGTATTGACGAATACGGAAACGGCGACGAGCCTGTTCTGGCAAATTGAGCATAGCGGCTCCTGGCATTGGGAGATCATTGATCAATACGACCATCTGACGCTGCTGGTCAGCGGCCCGACGGAGCATGACAACCATTGGTGGAAGCGGCTGATGCCAGGCGAGCAATTTGTCTCTGTCCCTGTTGCGGTAGGCGTTGCCGAGGGCGGCTTCGAGAAAGCGATCGGCGAGTTGACAAGCTATCGCCGCCGCATTCGCAGGCCGAATGACGATAATCGGCTGCTTCGGATTATTTTCAACGACTACATGAACTGTCTTTGGGGTTCCCCGACAACCGCCAAGCTGCTGCCTCTAATTGATGCGGCCGCAGAAGTTGGCAGCGAATATTTCTGCATCGACGCCGGATGGTATGCGCCGGGCGAATGGTGGGACGGCGTCGGCGAATGGCTTCCGTCGTCGGAACGGTTTCCGGAAGGCATTAAATATGTGCTCGACTATATTCGGAGCAAAGGGATGATTCCGGGTCTTTGGCTGGAGCTTGAAGTGATGGGGATAAGAAGCCCTAAGCTGGCGGAGACCGATGACAGCTGGTTTTTCAAACGGCACGGCAAACGGGTCGTAGACCGCAGCCGCTACCAGCTCGATTACCGCAATCCGAAAGTGATTGCGCATGCGGATGAAGTCATTCGCCGTCTGGTCGAGGACTATGGCGTCGGCTACATTAAGATGGACTACAACATTAATGCGGGCATCGGCACGGAAACCGATGCGGACAGCGTCGGGGACGGGCTGCTTGCGCACAATCGCGCGTATTTGGCATGGCTCGACCGGATATTTGCGCGCTATCCGGAGCTTGTTATTGAGAACTGCTCAAGCGGCGGCATGCGCATGGATTATGCGATGCTCAGCCGGCACAGCATCCAGTCGACGAGCGATCAAGAGGATTACGTTAAATATGCGGGCATCGCTGCGAGTTCTCCAGCCGCGCTCACGCCGGAACAATCGGCGATCTGGTCGTATCCGCTGCGCGAAGGCGACGATGAGGAAGTTATTTTTAATATGGTCAACGCGCTGCTGCTGCGCATTCATCAGAGCGGCCATTTGGCGGAGTTAAGCCCGCGCCGGCTCGCGCTGGTGAAAGAGGCGCTCGATTATTACAAAACGATTCGCGCGGATATACCGGAAGCGCTGCCGTTCTGGCCGCTGGGTTTGCCGAAGCAGCAGGATGACTGGATCAGCTTTGGGCTGCGCGCGGGCAATCGCGTATATGTTGCCGTTTGGCGTCTTGCCGGAGGGGAGAAAGAGGTTCGTCTGCCGCTTTCGGCGTTTAAAGGCAAGGAAGCTTCAAGTCAACGCTGTGCGTATCCGGCAGACACGAGAGGGACGTCTTCGCAGTGGAATGCGGAAGCGGGAACGCTTGTTGTCCGCTTGCCGGAACCGAGAACGGCGCGGCTGTTCGAGCTGGATTTTTAGAAGTAAGCTATTAGATAACCGTACTTTTGGCCAAGCGCCTCCTCATATACTGCAACGAAGCGCAGAAGAGAGGAGGCTTTCGTATGTCCGCGAACGATGGAATCCGGTATTACAAGCCTTATGTCGGTCCTTTTGATCCTTGCCCGCCCATCCGTGTGAAAAGCTATAGTACGCCGCCCCAATTATTTATACCGTTTCAGCCGCCGAACTGGCCGCAGTTCAGTCCTCATGATGCTTTGAAATACGGTACGCTATGGCCGGCTTTGTACAGCTCGTATGAATCGAAATGCATGCGGAAAGAGGAAAGCGAGGAGGAAGCCGGTGACTAAAACGATGGATGAGGAATTTTACAAGCTGCTGCATGAATTGCAGGCGGTTGACTTCGTTTTGGTCGAGCTGAATCTATATCTCGATACCCACCCGAACGATTTCAATGCGATACAGCAGTACAATCATTGCGCGCAGGTGAGGCAGCAGCTTGCTCATCAGTACGAAATGAGATACGGTCCGCTGAATAACTTCGGACATAGCTTTTCCGGTGCTCCTTGGCAATGGAACGACACGCCTTGGCCGTGGCAGGTGTAAGAATGGAATGGATTGGACAGGACAGGACTGAACTGAACTGGACTGGACTGGACTGGACTGGATGGGAGCAAGCCCGTTTGTAAGCTAGGCTTCGGCATGAAAGCGAGGAGGACGCCGGCATGTGGATTTACGAGAAAAAGTTGCAATACCCGGTGCGAGTCAGCAAATGCGACCCGCTTATGGCAAAGTTTTTGCTTGAGCAGTACGGCGGGGCTGACGGAGAGCTTGCTGCGGCGCTGCGGTACTTGAATCAGCGGTATACGATTCCCGATAAAGTGATTGGGTTGCTGACAGATATCGGGACGGAGGAGTTTGCGCACCTCGAAATGATTGCAACCATGGTCTACAAGCTGACGAAGGATGCGACTCCTGACCAAATGAGGGCTGTTGGCCTCGGCGATACGTATGTGTCGCATGACAATGCGTTATTCTATCAGAACGCTTCGGGAGTTCCGTTTACAGCAGCCTATATTCAGGCGAAAGGCGATCCGATCGCCGACCTTTATGAGGATATCGCGGCGGAGGAGAAGGCAAGAGCGACGTATCAATGGCTCATCGACATGACCGATGACGTCGATTTACAGGATGGTTTGAAGTACTTGCGGGAGCGGGAAATCGTCCACTCGCTGCGTTTCCGCGAAGCGGTGGAGATCCTAAAGGAGAAGCGGGACGAGAAGATTTATTATTGAGTGTGGGAATGAAAAGAGGGTTGCCGGTACAGTTAGTGCCGGCAACCCTCTTTTGATTGGACTCCTATGTTCTCCGTCAGCTTATTAGAGAAAAGTAAGCAGAGATGAGCATCGGAAGACTCGATATACATCCCACAGTAAAAATAATAAAGGTATTAAACAATGATCTGGATAGCCTCGAGAAAGTTCCAATTATGTCCCCATTATAAAACCACATTAGTATATATGTCATTATGATGTAACCGATAACTATTATAACCCCAATCAACTTTGAAGCTGGACTCGGACCAATGTATTCGTCCCTGAAACGATGTTCGTATTCGAAACCAAATAACGAAAGGTAAGAAAGGAAAAGAATAATAAACGTAACAACGGAGGAAGACAGTAGTAGCAGATATTTTACTTTTGATTTTTTCAGAAAGACTAATGAGCTCATTTGCCCACACTCCATATACATAATGTCCTCATTTTAGCACAATTTCATTACGCTTAACTTCCGTTTATTTATATCACTCAATATGAACGAAAAAACTTATTGATATCATTAATGTACAGAAAGATTTGCGCACCTCGAAATGAATGCAGCCATGGTCTACAAGCTGACGAAGGACACGACTCCTGACCAAATGCGGGCCGTTGGCCTCGGCGATACGTATGTGTCGCATGACAATGCGTTATTCTATCAGAACGCTTCGTGAGTTCCGTTTACAGCAGCTGATATTCAGGCGAAAGGCGATCCGATAGCCGACCTCTATGAGGATATTGCGGCAGAAGAGAAGGAACTTATAATTAATTCGATACAAGGTGATTAACATTTTCTGGTGAATATAATTATCTAGGCAGTTGAAACGATCTAGTTATAGGGATGGGGCGGACCATTGCGGAAAAAGTGGATTGATTATAAATATATTTCATTAAGCTTTATCCTCAATATCGTTTGGTTTGTATGGATTTTCTACACTTTAGTATATATGTCCGCAGTGGCGATGATGGATAATTACTTATCATTGCTTGATGACATTGAGATAAAAAGAAACTGGCTGCGGGATGGTTTAATCGGATTAAACGGAATAATATGGATATGTTTTACAGTAGTCCTTTTTATGTATCATATCAAATGTATATTCCAATCGAAATATAGCCGTCTAACTGCTATTTTCTCCTTTATTATTTCTGCATGCATTACAATACTCGCAGTAAAATTGTTTATATATTGGTATTATGAAACGCCGGCTATGAGCAGGGAAAAGGCGATATCATATGCAATTGAAATTAAGGGACCTGACTGAAGAAAACACTTCAACGAGCACAGAATATACTACCCCAAAGTATATGACTCAGATGACCGATCGGCAGTTTAGAAAGAGAATAATATTTCATACCAGTAGGGAAAATCTTTGTCAAGGAGATCGAATGATGCATAAGAAGATTCGGCAATCGGCATATCCTGCTTTTGAAGCACTCAAGAGGATGGAAGAGCTGGAAAGGGAAATTGAAGAAGAAATAGGAAAAAGCTTTTTTGATTCCATCGGAATTTCTTTCGATTATTGGCCTGAGGATGAAAACGCTGAGTATGATGAAGAGAACATGCCTATCGATATGGTATTGCTTGCGACGACAACCGTTTCTGAATGTTCGTTTGGATTTATAACGGAGTTTAGCACGATTGATGATCTAGCGAACGCGCCGATCGTTCAATACGAGTCGATCGGATTGGACAAGCATGCAACATTGATCGCACATCATTTTATCGATTTTTTAAGGCTGCTCATAACAAAGAAGAGCGTTTTTGGACTGATGTCTGAAGAGGATACGGCTTCAGATGTAAGCCCGGAAGATCAATATATTTATAAACGGATTATGGAAACTTTTCAGATTGAACCTTTTGCAAGCGTCCAGTCTTACAAACAGCAGTTAAAAGCGGACCGTGCAAAAAATAGTGTGGTCGATACTTATAACGGCCTTGGCGTCAGCACCTTGACGGGTTCAACGGCACACCAACGGTTTGTCGTGCCGGATGGGGAGGATGATGAGGAGATAATGGCTCTATTGACCGATTTTCTAAAGTCATCAAGTCTGGAGAGCAAGCTGGCCTATATCCGTGATGTTCAAGAAAACAGTTATATCGATATCCCGTCTTTCGAAGAAACCGATGTGCTATTAATCGCAGAACTGAAACGCCACGGCTTTGTGAACGAAGCAAAAAGGATGGCGCTCATCACAGGAAATGATGACTGATATTCAGTTGCAAGAAAGAAAGGAGCTAACGCCATGATCATTTCCAATAAAGAAAAAGCAATATCCTTTTTACAGTATGTTTCGTCGGGGGAGGTGCGGGCTGCGTACCAGCGGCGCTGTCGTCCATATTTTCCGCTTCGACAACGGACTCATCGCCGAATTATGGGATGTAGGGCAGCCTATTCCAGAGGAGTCTCCCCACGAGAATGGCGTATTCTAGTTTATTTGAAAGGCTCTCCGAGCTTTTCTTTGAACTGGCCAGGCGAGCAATGATTGTATCTGCGGAACATCGAATAGAAATGTCCGATGTTCGACATGCCGACGGAGGCGGCAACCTCGGCAATGCTCATATCTTTCGTCAGCAGCAGCTGTTCGGCCCGTTTGACTCGTTTGTACGATAAAAAGTCAGTAAAAGACATGCCGACCGCGAGCTTGAACTGCTTGATGAAATACGTATAGCTCATGTTGATCTGCCCGCATAGATCGGCGACGGCGATTTTGATGTCCAGATGCTGCTCGACATAATCAAGAATGGGCTGCATGCGCTGCAGCATCGGATTGTCATTGTAATGAAGTCGACGCTTGCTGTCATGGCGGAGCAGCAATAGCAAAATCTGCTTGAACTTGGAGGCGACCGCCAAGTCATGCCCTTCCTCGCCCCGTTCCATTTCATCGTGAATTTCTCGGATAAGGGCGGCAATTTGGATACGTACATTTGCATGTTCCCGGAAAATATAATTAAGCGAGCTGAGCGGACGAAGAACCTCGGAAAACCGCTTCATGCTGTCCATCGTACTTTGATCCCAATAGTTTTGTAAATCAACTTGGAAGACGTAATAGCTCAACTGCTGATCCGCGGGCATCGTTGTATGCGGCTCGTTCGAACCGAAGATGGCAACGTCTCCGGCATTCAGCACCAGCTTTTCATCCGGGCAATAGGCGGTTTGTTGCCCTTGTACGATCGCGACGAATTCAATTTCTTTATGGTAATGCCATTTCACATATTTTTTTTGCTGCCAATCGTTTTCCGCTTGCAAACGGATTTCCTCCGGCGGAGTGCGGTCGTATTCGTCAATTCGCCACACGCGCAGAGCAAGCAGCGGATTCTGGTAGATGACTTTCTCATATAACAGATCAGGGTACATTTTTTCACCTGCTCGTCCAGTATAATCATTATTATACAACAGAATACCGTAATAATAAGCTGGAATATGGAATTGGTCATGCAGGTTGAATTGTTTACAATGTTAAGCATATAAAGCATCTTAACCAACCCAGGAGGATTGAATCTGCAATGACGATAAATGTAACGATATGGAATGAATTCCGCCATGAAAAATCGAATCCGGCTGTTACCGAGCTCTATCCGAACGGCATCCATCAAGCAATTGGCGAAGGGATTACTGGTGACGTAAGCGTAAGATACGCTGTTCTGGATGATGCCGAGCACGGCTTAACGGAAGAAGTGCTGAACAGCACGGATGTGCTGCTTTGGTGGGGACATATGGCGCATGGCGATGTGCAGGATCACATTGTCGAGCGCGTATACAACCGTGTGCTGCAAGGAATGGGACTGATCGTACTCCATTCCGGCCATTTCTCGAAAATTTTCAAAAAGCTGATGGGGACAAGCTGCGACCTGAAATGGCGCGAAGCGGGGGAGAAGGAGCGGCTGTGGGTTGTAAATCCCGGCCATCCAATCGCACAAGGCATTGGCGAATATATTGAGCTTGCGCAAGAGGAAATGTACGGCGAGCATTTCGATATTCCGCAGCCTGACGAGCTTGTATTTACGAGCTGGTTCGAAGGCGGAGAAGTGTTCCGCAGCGGCTGCTGCTATACACGCGGATCGGGTAAAATTTTCTACTTCCGTCCAGGCCACGAGACGTATCCGACTTATTACAATACGGAAGTAAGAAAAGTCATTTCAAATGCGATCCAATGGGCGAAGCCGGTTGGCCGCGAATATCCGAGCTATGGCCATGTGCCAGTGGCGCTTGAACCAATCAAAGGTAATAAATAAGAAACGGCAAGAGAGGCTGCCCATAACGGGCAGCCTCTCTTTAGAACAATAAATAGGCAAAGAGCGGGGCGAGCGTCTACAGGCTGTCTCTTTGTTTAAACACGCTGCGGATAACATCGCCTCGGCTAATAATGCCGACGAGCACACCGCTGCGCAGTACAGGCAGTTTTTTAATACGCTTCTCGCCCAATGTTGCGGCAATGTTCTCGATTTCTTCATCCCATGAGACGGTTATGACTTTACGGCGCGCGATGTCCATGACATTCAAATTCAGCAGTCGGGATGCCCGTTCGTCGAAATGATCGCAATCCCCCTGCAGAATGGCGATGTAGTACATATTGTTAATAATAAGATCCTTATGTTTTCCGATATAACGCATAATGTCCCCGTCGCTAATATAGGCGACAAGCTCATTGCGGTCGTTCACGACTGGAAGCCCGCTGATCTGATATTTGATGAATTTATCGACGACATCCCTTACGGTGTCGTCTTTTTTCACTTTGTAGATTTGTCTGATCATGATCTCGTGAGCCTGCATAGGTATCTCCTCCGACCTCTACGACGGGATTTCATAGCAGAATAAAATAAATATAACGTAACGTTAAGTAAAATAGAATAGCAGCCTCATACCGTCAACTGTTACTAGATTTGATGGAGCTGTATCCTTGGTTATTACTATATATGCTGACGTCCACGATCGCGACTGTGCTTGTAGACAGGTCTCAGACATTTCTAAGTTTGCCGTTATAGGCATGCCGAGGATGGTTGGAGTCATTTTTATTTCCCCCGATTTGAACGGCCGTGGGCTCTTTCTTTTCAGTAAAATATAATATAATGATTGAGAACTGATATATACATAGAAGAATGGAGTGGTTGGAATGAAACGCAACCGAATGGGCAATTCCGATTTGTATGTCGGCGAGATCGGCTTGGGCTGCATGTCGCTCGGAACGGACAAGACGAAGGCGGTCTCGCTACTTCACGAAGCGCTCGATCGCGGCGTCAATTTTCTGGATACTGCAGATCTATATGACGACGGTTTGAATGAGGAAATCGTTGGGGAAGCGATTAGAAGCAGCAGCGTTCGCCGCGAGGATATCGTTGTTGCGACGAAGGTTGGCAATCGCCGCATTCCTGGACAAGAGGGCTGGGTCTGGGACCCCTCTAAAGCATATATTTTATCATCTGTAAAAGGAAGCTTGCGCCGGCTGGGCGTCGAATATATCGACTTGTATCAGCTTCATGGCGGCACCATAGAGGACCCGATCGACGAAACGATCGAGGCGTTCGAGCAATTGAAGCAAGAAGGGTGGATTCGCCACTATGGCATTTCCTCGATCCGTCCAAACGTTATTCGCGAATATGCAAATCGCTCAAGCATCGTCAGTTTGATGAGCCAGTACAGCTTGCTTGATCGCCGTTCCGAAGAAACGGTGCTGGAGCTGCTGGAGGAGAAGGGCATCGGCCTGATCGCCCGCGGACCGGTAGCGAAAGGAATATTGACAGAAAAAGGCGCCTCCCGGACGGCGAAAGGTTACTTGGACTACTCGGCAGAGGAGCTTGCTTCGATGCACGGCAAGCTGCTGGAGCTGGCAGACGAAGGCAGGAGCTTGAGCCAGCTGGCCATTCGGTATACGCTGGCTCATCCGGCCGTTTCTGTGGCGATTCCTGGAGCCAGCTCACTGGAGCAGCTGCTTCACAATATCGCGGCATCGGAAGTGAAGGCGCTGACCGAGGAAGAGCTGTCAACACTGCGCAGCTTGACCAGATTGAATACGTACGAGCAGCATCGTTAAGCGGCGCGCGACCCACTGCTTAAACAAGGCTGATTTTAGCCTTGATACGCAAATCCGCAGTCCATTCCTCCTGAACAAGGCCGAAATCGGCCTTGTTCTTTTCAATCCAAAGCGGCACGCATCTCAACTGCCCAAACAAGGCTGAAATCAGCTTTGTTTGGGCAGTTCTCTGCCGCCGTTTCTTCACTCGACTCCGCTTCTATTTTTGCTGTCTACCGATTTAAGCTCTTTTTCGTGACCACTTTGTTCGGCCGGGCCTGCAAAATATGTACAAGCTGCTCGGCCATATATTTAGGCGGATGTTGAAAGCCGGATTGAATCCAGTGGCAGGCAAGTCCGAGCAAAGCGTGCATCTGATAAATGACAAACAACTCAATATCAATATTTTTTTCAGGCATATTGGCTTGATGAATCAAATCGTTTAAGCTCGTATTTTTCAAAGTGTTGAACATCTTTTCCCGGAACCCGGGCATGACACGCTCATCGACCATCAACGAGTAGGTTTCTGCATGGGCGTAAATGTGATCGAACAGGGCGACAGCCGTTGCCGGCAAACTCGCGATCTCAAAGGAATCGATTTTCTCATAAGGTTTGCGAAAAGCTTCGGATAGTCCCTCCAGCAAATCGTGCATAATATCTTCGAGCAGCGCTTCCTTATGCTCGTAATGCGCGTAGAACGTGCCGCGATTGAAATCGGCATGTTTTACAATTTCCGTTGTCGTTATTGAAGCAAAACTTTTTTTCTTCATTAGTTCCAGCAATGCCGATTTTAATGCAAGCTTGCTCCGAACGATCCGTTTGTCCGTTTTTTGGCTGTCGTTATCCATGCTTCCAATCCTTCCATTCGTTCTTATTGCACAAAATGGCGCAAGTTGTACGTTAACGTACAACGGCGATTTGTTTGCTGATTGTTCGGGATTTGGACATTGACTATACTTAAAGCAACGGATGTACGATAACGTACACCTGTTCAGTATATTATACTTCTTAACATGCTCAGCACCCAACAATTATATTGGAGGTTATTTCGATGAGACTTGATGGCAAAGTGGCGGTAGTAACGGGAGCAGGCTCCGGTATGGGCAGAGAAATCGCATTGCTGTTTGCAAAGGAAGGCGCTAAAGTCGTCGTTTCGGACTTAAACGAACAATCGGCGCAAGCTACTGTGGATCAAATTACAGCAGAAGCAGGTACAGCCGTATTGGTTGTATCGAACGTTGCAATTGAAGAAGACGTTCAAAAAATGATTGACACAGCGGTCGAAAAATTCGGCACGCTCGATATATTGATTAACAACGCCGGAATTATGGACGGCATGGTGCCAGCTCATGAAGTAACCGACGCGCAATGGGAGCGAGTATTTGCCGTTAACGCGACGGGGCCAATGCGCGCGATTCGCAAAGCGCTGCCGATCTTTATGGAGAAAGGCCAAGGAACGATCGTCAATATCGCTTCAGTCGGCGGTTTGTTCGGCTCCAGAGCTGGCGCAGCTTACACTGCGGCGAAGCACGCGGTAGTCGGTTTAACGAAAAACGTCGGCTACCAGTACGCGAAAAACGGCATTCGCGCCAATGCAATCGCTCCGGGCGGCGTAAATACGAATATCGGAGTAGGCAGCACAGCGCCTAACGAATTCGGCATGAGTAAAACGATGCCAGGGATGGCTGTAATGCCAAGATTAGGCGAGCCGTCAGAAATCGCAAAAGTGGCGCTGTTCCTCGCCTCTGATGATTCAAGCTTCGTCAATGGCACGGTCGTTACTGCTGACGCGGGTTGGACATCCTATTAAGATAAATGTTCCAAGAGCTGGCCGACTTCGGCCGGCTCTTTTTGCTATCTCGTTTGACATACCTCAATTACTTTATTATAATTACTTACAATTAGTAACTAGTGGTTATGTTTTTACTTTGCGCATAATAGATATGAACAGCAGCTTTTTCAGGAGGATGCAATCATCATGGAACATAGTGAAATCGCCGGTAAACCGGAATCATCGCAGCCTGTAATTCCGCAACAACAAGAGAGCGCGCCATTTGAATTCGGCATATATACATTGGGCGATTTATCGCCCGATCCACATACCGGACAAACCGCGAGCGCGCAGCAGCGCATTCGAGAAGTGATTGATGCTGCAAAGCTAGCGGATGAAGCCGGGATCGACGTCTTTGGCGTCGGCGAGCATCATCGTTTGGACTTCGCCATTTCGTCGCCGCCGGTGCTGCTCGCCGCCATTGCGCAAGCGACCAAACAAATTCGGTTGACCAGCGCGACTACGGTGCTTGGAACGGCCGATCCGGTCCGCGTTTTTGAAGATTTCGCAACGCTGGACCTGCTTTCGAACGGCCGTGCTGAAATGATTGCAGGCCGGGGCGCTTATGTAGAATCGTTCCCTTTATTCGGGTACGAGCTTGACAGCTACGCGGAGCTATTCAGAGAGAAGCTGGAGCTGTTTCTGCAGCTGAATGAGAATGAGCGGGTAACGTGGGACGGCAATTTCCGCTCCGCGCTGTCAGAGGCGGAAATTGCGCCTCGGCCTGCGCAACGCCAGCTGCCAATCTGGCTTGGCGTAGGCGGAACGCCGGCAAGCGCTGCACTTGCCGGGCAGTTGGGCGCAGGCATGGCGCTCGCTATACTCGGCGGCGATATGCAAAAGTTTCAGCCGCTCGTTGAGGCGTACCGCCAAGCTGGCGCAAAGGCGGGACATGCTTTGGCGAGATTGCCGGTCGGCATTACCGGGCATTGCTACATCGCAGATTCTTCCCAGCAAGCGAGGGAGGAATTTTATCCTCATTACGCTTACTACTTCTCGCATTTCATGGGGAATGAACGGCCGACCCGTGAACAATTCAATCAGTTAACCGCTCCTGACATGGGTCTTGTCGTCGGCAGCGCGGATGAAGTGACCGAGAAGATTTTGCTGCAGCATGAGCTGTTCGGACATACGCGTTTCCTTGCGCAATTCGATATCGGCGCGGTTCCGTACGCTAAAGTTGCTCATGCGATCGAGCTGCTGGCCGTTAAGGTAGCGCCGGTGGTTAGACGGGAAATCGCCAAGAAACAAGCTGACAAAACGAACTTATAATGGATAGACGAAATCTTCATCACGCTGTAAGGCGGATGAAGATTTTTTGTTGTTCAAACCGCGTGGAATACTGAGATAGAAGGTAATTAACGATCCTCGTTGAATTGAATTATTTAACAGAAGAAATTAGGGGGATCGGAGAGATGATGAAACGAGCTTTTTCTGGCTATAAAATAATAACCATCTGTATCCTGCTAATGTTTATTGCGATTCCCGCCGTATTTGCGGCAAGCTTAAAGCAGCTGCCCTCCGATCAATCGAAGCCAATTACAATTGACGGTATTGTTCAAGCCCAAATGCGCGGAAGCGATCATTTTCAGGTTAAAGCACAGCTTGCGCCTGACGGATTAACGAGAGATATTTACTATTCGGACAAAAATAAACTCATCTATGGGGTAAATGACTATACTGATGAAGTATTTGCCTACGATGAGGATGGAGAGCAAGCATGGTCGTATACGATTGAGGAGCGTGGATATGCACGAATGCTGGCAACCGAGAATGCCATTTATGTTTTTGTCATCACTTCTATATTTTTCGAGGACGTAAATGACATCCCGGCAGTCCTGTATTCCTTCAAACCGGACGGAACAATAAATTGGAAATATACATTTGCCGAGCCTCATCAGGATTACGATTTCCCGGCCATTCATATCGATTCCAAGGGTATGGTGTACGTACAGACGAAAAATTCAATTGCAGGCATTAAAGACGGAAAAGTGGTATGGGAATATAAAAACAACTTCAATATTTACGATCTTTTTTCCGATAGCAAGGGCAATCTATTCTTCGAGACGAATGATTATGTTTTATACAAAATCGATGCTCAGAAAAAGATACAGTGGAAAAAGAGCATAGGCGAGGGCAGGCTGGCATTGCTTAGCGATGAGCGTTATATTATTCATACGAATCATTTAAAGACCGCTTATATCGATACGAAGACTGGAAAAACAGTATCGTCTTCAGCTATTCAAACTAAAATTTACGATGGGAAGCTCATGCCAAATGACGGAAAAGGCAACCGGTATGAGCCTGAAAAGCTTGATCCGTATAAAATGCCAAGCGGCAACGGTCTCGTTAAGGTAGATGAAAGCGGTAAAATTTTATGGCATTATAAAATCCGCTTTTCCGGTTATAGCGCAGTTCGAAGCGTAGCTTCCGATCAATATGGAAATGTTTATTTTAACGATAACGGCGGAAATCTGTACAGCTTGGATTCCAATGGCAATGAACGATTCATTATTATTGTCAAAGACAAAGGACTCAGCTACTTCGATCTGTATGCTTCCCCTAAAGGGAAGGTCATCGCAACAAATAGCAAATTGGGTTTATATAGGATTGAACGTAAACAGTAACGTTGCTGAAAAAATAAAAGGCTGTGCCGGGCAAAAACAGATGCCCCGCAGCCTTTTTGCCATTTAATCTTGTTTCCTGCACATTGAAGGGGTTATCCCTTTGTACTGTTTAAACAGCTTCGTAAAATAGTTCGGGTTATCGCAGCCGATTTGGCCGGCGATGTCCGTCACGCTCAGATCGGATTCGCGCAGCAGCCGCTCGGCTTCGTTGACCCGGCATACGTTGACATATTCAATGAACGTGCGGCCGGTCAGCTTTTTAAACATTTTGCAAAAATGGTAGGGAGAGAGGCTTACCTGCTGCGCTGCTTGCTCAATTGTAATCGGCTCGGCAAAACGCTCCTCAATATACTCGATTAGCGGTTTAAACCGCTCCCGGTTCGGCGAGTGGTCTTTTCCTTTTTCTGCAGCGCTTTGCCGATTGAAGAAAAGCCGCGCAAGTTGAGCAAGCAGAAGATGCAGCTGTGATTTTACTATGAGCTGATAGGCGGGGCGCTTCGCGAGCGATTCGTCGATCAGTTGGTTGATGAGACTGTAATAATGAGCGGACAGCGGCTCGATCAGGTCGGGCTTTACTGGGAGGCGGCGGCGATCCTCCAGATAAGGCGCAACAAATTGCATATGGATCGGATCATGCGCCCAATCCTTGAACAAGGAGCCGTTAAATACGATGGACACGAAGGAGGATTTGCCGTCTTCCAGACTGTATCCGACATGAAGCCCGCCAGCAGGCACAAACAAGACATCCCCCGGACATACCTCGTAAGGATCACTGTCGATATGGAAAATGGCCCGGCCCTGACGCTGAACGATAATTTCGAAATGCTCATGCCAATGAAGAAATAAAATGTTTTGGCCCTTAACGACATGCTGCTGTTCGTTCAGAAACACTCGAAACGGGTACGTTTTTTGTTCCAACGGCGTTATTTCTCGCAGCTCTTTTGGGTAGGTCATTCTTTTCAACTCCCGCAATATCCGACTAGTAATAAACAATATAAGTGGAGAAAATGTTGATTTTCCTCTATATACTGAAGGTGTTCTTCTTACTATAAGACAATATTGGAGTGGTCGACAAGTGAATCCATCCTTGCGTATTGGAACTTTGGTTGGCGGCGGAGATGCTGTTCGAGTCATCCCGCAAATAGCATCGCACGGCTTTGAATCATTCAGCTTGACGTTCTGGCAAACGACAGGAAGCACCGATCTCGCAGAGACGGCAAAGCGGGTTCGCGAGCTTTCGGATGAATACGGTTTCACCATTTCGACGATTGGCGTATTCGGCAATCCGCTCGTGCAAACGGGAGACAATGCCGATACGCTGAAGAGCTGGGAACGGTTGATCGATCATGCCGAGCTGTTCGGCACGGACATCGTTTCGGGCTTTGCAGGAAGGCTGCCGGGCTGCTCGATCGACGAGTCGATGCCTGCCTTTGCCAAAGTGTTCGGCGAGCTGTCCAAGCGGGCTTCGGACCGCGGCTTGCGGATCGCCTTTGAGAACTGCGCAATGGACGGCAACTGGAACAAAGGCGATTGGAATATTGCGCATAATCCGACCGCATGGGAAAAAATGTTCAATGCGGTTCCGGCCGATAATCTAGGACTGGAGTGGGAGCCGTGCCATCAGATGGTTGCGCTGATTGATCCGATTCCGCAGCTTCGCAAATGGGTCGATAAGGTGTTCCATGTCCACGGCAAAGATGCAACGATCGCTTGGGATATCGTGAAAGAATACGGCATCCACGGACCGAAGGAGTATGTATGGCATCGCACGCCGGGCTTCGGCGATACAAATTGGACTGATATCATTACGATATTGCGCCAAGCTGGGTATAAAGGAACGATTGACATAGAAGGCTGGCATGATCCGGTTTATAAGGATGAGCTGGAGATGACAGGCCAAGTGCATGCGCTGAATTATTTGAAAAGATGCCGCGGCGGCGATTTCATACCGAATCCGGTTTAGGGGGTCATGAATACATGGAACAGATAAAATATCGGGTTGTCGTAGCCGGCTGCGGAGGCATGGCCAACACCTGGATCGACTACGCGAAGAAGCGTCAGGATACGGAAATCGTCGGTCTGGTCGATATTCAATTTGAATTTGCAAGCGCAATGGCGGAACGGCATTCGCTGAACTGCGGGATCTTTACGGACGTAGAGAAAGCGATAGCGGAGTCGGGGGCTAATCTGGTCTTTGATGTGACAATTCCGGCCAGCCACTTTGACATCAGTTCAGCCGCGATGCGCCTCGGCTGCGATGTATTGGGCGAGAAGCCGCTGGCGGAGACGATGGAGCAATGCAACGAGCTGGTCGCGCTGTCCGATCAATTGCAAAAGTCGCATGCGATTATGCAAAATCGCCGCTACGATCCTCGTATCCGGGCATTGCGCGAAATGATCGAGCAGGGAACGATCGGGAAGCCTGGCTATATCGGAGCCGATTTCTTCCTCGCGCCTCATTTCGGCGGATTCCGCGATGCGATGGACAGTCCGCTGCTGCTCGATATGGCCATTCACACGTTCGACCAGGCCCGGTTCATTATCGGAGCAGATCCGGTTACGGTATATTGTCAGGAGTTTAATCCTGCAGGGTCGTGGTACGCTGGCAATGCGGCGGCAATATGCATTTTCGAAATGTCGGACGGTTCCGTGTTCTGCTACCGCGGCTCATGGTGCGCGGAAGGAGCGCCGACTTCCTGGGAAGCGGCATGGCGTATCACAGCTGAGAAGGGGACGGCCATATGGGACGGACACAGCAATCCGTACGCCGAAGTTGTTGCCGAGGGAGATCACAGCGGCCAATTTTATCGGTCTCACGACAGAGTTGAAACCGAGCCTAAGACGTTTGCGAATACGTTCCATCACGGCTGCTTGGATGAGATGTTCTTATCGCTTGCGGAAGGCCGCCCGGCAGAGACGAACAGCCGCGATAACCGGCTAAGCATGGCGATGGTGCTTGCTGCGCTGGAGAGTGCGAAGCAAGGCCGGAAGGTCACCATTGCCGAATATATTGAAGGTTAAAAAAAAGCTAAAAACAAAAAAAGAAGCCTAGGGACCGCGACGTGGTTGCCTAGGCTTCTTCTTTCAGTTGTTAGAGCGTTACAGAATATGCTTGAACATTTGATCAAGCGAGCCGCCGTTGTTGATGATCCGGATCGCGTTAGCGAGCAGAGGGGACATCGACAGCACTTTGAATTTTGCCGGACGATCTTCGGGAATCGCAATCGTATCGGTTACGACAACCTCGCTAATGTACGGGTGATCCAGCTTTTGAATCGCGTTTTCGGAGAATAGGCCATGCGTTGCGCAAATATAAGCGTTATTCGCGCCGCGTTTATGGAGAGCTTCGACAACATTGACGATCGTGCCGCCTGTATCGATCAAATCTTCAATAATAATCGGCGTCATGCCCTCGACATTGCCGATAACATGCGTAATCTCCGTTTTGTTATGTGCCGGTCTATTTTTAATCATAATCGCGAACGGACAATCCAGATAGCCTGCCAGTTTCTCGGCCATCGTTGCGCGGCCCGCATCTGGCGACACGACGACCGGATTCGGAATATCCATGCTTTTAAGGTAGTCGGTAATTAAATCGAGTGCGGTCACATGGTCAACCGGAATTTCAAAGAAGCCTTGAATCGCATCGGCGTGCAAATCTACGGTAACGATCCGATTGGCGCCTACCGTCGTCACGATATCGGCAACCAGCTTGGCTGAAATCGGTTCACGCGGAGCGGATTTGCGTTCCTGGCGCGCATAACCGTAGTAAGGCATAACGATGTTGATCGTTTTAGCCGAAGCGCGTTTTGCGGCGTCGATCAGGACGAGCAATTCTACTAAATGCTCGTTCACTGGATTGGAAAGCGATTGTACGATAAAAACATGATTATTACGCAGCGGTTCCTGATACGATGGATGGATTTCGCCGCTTTGCAGTCGATTAATATACACGTGACCGAGCGGCAAGCCAAGCTGCTTGCAAAGGTCTTCGGCTAACCGCTTGTTCGAGGTGCCGGAAAAAATTTTAACTTGTTGCATAAGATCCTCCTAAAGCGAAGCGAAATGGACGTTGATAACATTCCGTATGTAGTATAATCATCCTTTATTATAACCGTAAGCAGCGCATAATCAAACGCATATTGCTATATTATTGCAATTGACGACGAAAAAAGCGGGCAACTATGTGCCCGCTTTTTCGTTATTGATTATTTTTTTACAATGTCGTCCACGCCGCTGTTGAACTTGTCAAGCAGCGCATCCTTGTCGATTTGACCGCCTTGGTATTCTTGCATTGCTGCGCCCCAAGCTTGGATAACGCCGTCCGGGTAACGTCCCCAATGCCAGCCGCCAGCTGTTGCCGCTTGCTCGGATACGGCTGCGCCCATTTGACCAACATCTTCAGGAGTCGCTTTAATGGAAGTCAGAGCAGGGATGAATTTGAATTCTTTTGTCAGGTACGATTTGCCTGTTTCCGAAGTAACCATCCAGTTCAGGAATGCTTTAGCTTCTTCCGCATTTTTCGATTTGCTGTTTACGATCCAGAAGTTTGCAGGACCTGTATAGATGTGGCCTTTGCCGCTGTCGTCAATTGGAATAGGGAGCAAGCCAACGTTGAGTTTAGCCACTTTGTCTACGTCGCCTTGAATCCAGTTGCCTTGTTGGATCATTGCCGCTTTGCCGGAAGCAAAGTTTGCAACTTGCGTTGCATAGTCAGTTGTCAACTTGTCTTTTTGGCTGTACTTGAAGACGAGATCTACGTAATTCGTCCATTTTTTGAAAATTTCGTTGTTCTTGAACAGCTCAGCGCCTGTTTTTGTGCCTTCGATGAACGCAGCTGGATCCGTTTGCTCAGCAAGCGCTACGTTGATCGTATGATGGCCGATCGACCACCACTCGTTTGTTGTCGAGAATGGCGTAATGTTGGCAGCTTCAAGTTTTTTCGCTGCATCTTCAAGCTGTGTCAAAGTTGTTGGAAGCTCAGTAATGCCTGCTTTTGCAAACAGGTCTTTATTGTAGAAAATGCCGTAGCCTTCAATGTTCATCGGCATGCCGAGGAGCTTGCCGTCTACAGTCGCAGGGTTAGCTGCTGCAGGGATTACATCTTTCGCCCAAGCTTCGCCCGAAAGGTCCGTTGCGCGGTCATAGTAAGCTTCAAGAGCGGCAAAGCCCTCAGAGTTGAAAATTTCCGGCTCGGAGCCCGCAGCGATTTCCGCTCTCAGCAGGGCGTTGTAATCTTCGCCGCCGCCATGCGTTTCAATTTCGACTTTAACGCCTGTTTCTTTCTCGTATTCCGCAGCCATCCGGTTCAGCGCGTCAGCGATCTCAACCTTGAACTGGAACACTTTAATCGTTACATCTTTCTTCGGTTGAGTTGTTTCAGCTGCTTTTTCGGTTTCAGCAGGCTTGTTCGATTCCGTTTGCTGTTGTTCTTCTGTGTTGCCTCCGTTGTTGCCATTGCCGCAAGCGGCAGCGAAGACGAGCATGATGGATGCCAGTAAAATCGATAGCTTTTTCATTTCTTTGACCTCCCAAAATTAATTGCTGATGAATTATTGCTGTAACTGCTTACAATTTGATTATAAATAAGGAATCTTTAGATAAACACCGAAATGGTTGACTACAAAAGTGCAATATATTGATGTTTTTACCACTTCATTAAGAATAAGGGATTAATTCTATTAACCTTTTAAAGAACCTGCGGAAATGCCTTCGACAATATGTTTTTGCAGCATCAGGAATACAGCTAGAATCGGAGCCACGCTCATCGTCAGTCCTGCGAGCGCCAAATCCCATTGTTTCGTATATTGCCCGAAAAAGCGAGTTACCGCAAGCGGAATTGTCGTTAAATCTTTATTTGCGCCGATAACGAGTACCGGAAGCAGATAGTCGTTCCAAATCCATAGTCCGTTCAAAATGATGACCGTAACCATGATCGGCTTTAACAACGGGAATACGATTTTCCAGAAGACGCCGTACGGCGTGCAGCCGTCTACGACAGCCGCTTCTTCGATTTCAACCGGCACGCTTTTGACAAAGCCGTGGAAGAGAAAGGTCGAAAGCGAGAGGCCGAAGCCGAGATAGCAAACGAAAATGCCCAATAAGTTGCCGCGAAGCTCGAGCAGGCTTGTAACGCGAACCAGCTGCAGCATGATCGATTGGAACGGGATAATCATAGCCGCGATGAAGCAGGTGAAAAGCAGTTTGTTGAACAGTGTCGGCCTGCGGACGAGCCGGTATCCGGCCATTGCGCTAATGATGACGATGCCGGTAACGCTGACAGCTGTAATCATAATCGAGTTGAACAGCACTTTCGGGAACCGGATAATTTCCCACACTTTATTATAGTTGCCCCATAAGTACTTCTCCGGCAGCGATGCGGCGTCGATCATAATTTCGCCAAGCTCCTTCAACGAATTGACGAGTACGAAGTAGAAGGGAGACAAGAACAGCAGCGCAAGCAGCAGCGCGAGCGTGATGACGGTGAAGCGGCTAAAACGACTTGCAGCCATTAAGCTTCAACCTCCTTCCGTTTAGTAAGCCACACTTGCGTAATGGCGATGATCGATACGGCGAAGAAGAACAGCATCGCTTTGGCGGTGCCAAGTCCGTAACGATTGTTGACCAGCGCCTCGGCGTAAATGTTATAAGCGAGCGATTGCGTTGAAGTGCCGGGACCGCCTTTGGTCAACGAGAAGTTCAAGTCGAACATTTTGAACGCGTTCGAAGTTGTCAGGAACAAGCACACGGTAATGGCTGGCATAATGAGCGGAGCCGTTACTTTGCGAATCGTCTGCCAGTAGGAAGCGCCGTCGATCGTTGCCGCCTCGAGCATATCCTTCGGTACGCCGACAATTGCCGCGATGTAGATAATCATCATGTAGCCTGCAGTTTGCCAGACGAATACGATGACGAGTCCCCAGAAGCCGGTGTCCGGCGTTCCGAGCCACGGCAATTCGAACAGCGGCCAGCCGGTCATTTCGCCGATTGTTTTAAACCCTTTTGTGAATATGAATTGCCAGATGTAACCGAGCAAGATGCCGCCAAGCACGTTCGGCAGGAAAAAAACAGTTCTTAACGCGTTTCTTCCTTTCAACGGCCGCGTGAGCAACAAAGCGAGCAAAAAGCCTAACAAATTCGTCGCTATAATCGTTACGAACGTGAAACGGAGTGTAAACCAGAACGCGGCCCAAAATTTGTCATCATTCGTAAAGATACGCGTCAGGTTATCCATGCCCGTCCATTTGGCTTTGTCCAAGTCGAGTCCGTTCCATTCGGTGAACGAGTAGTAGAAGCCGAGCAGAAACGGAATGAGCACGATTAACGCAAATGCGATTGTGCCAGGCCCAAGAAATACGAGCTGCTGCAGCCATTGACTTGATTTTTTTCGAGTATGCATCTCTTAACCCTCCTAAAAGTTTTGCTTCGTAAGCATTTGCTTGGTTTTGCGAAGACTCTCCTAATGATGTAAATATAAAACGTTATTGTTTTTTCGAACACAGATAGATATGATGGGTTTGGTGTAATATATTGACATGGGGTGAGGCTGTTGTTCGCAACAAGTATTCGCAGGAAGCTGATGGCACTGCTGCTTGCCGTAACGGTTATTCCGATTACGATCTCGATGATTCTGTCCAATCACTATATTAAAAATCAAGTGACAGAGCAGGCGATTCACGAGAATCAGAAGCTGTTATCGCTCGGAAAAAACAACATTAGCCGATACATGGAGACGATTAACGAGACATCGCTTGACGTCTATAACAATTTGAATACGAGCAGCTCGCTGTACGCGTTGATTGAACGCGGCCAGTCTCCGAACGTGAACGCCTTTGCTTTTGACGAGAAAAACAATATGCTAATTTATACGAGCATGCTCAATATTTATCAATCGACAAGAGGAATTCATCAAATCTATTTGGAAATTGGCAAGAACCGGCTGTCGTATTTGCTGGCGCGCGGACTGTTTCGGAGCGGTGTAGAACTGGAAAGCGAATGGCCGGAATCCAAAAAGGATAACCCTAATCCTTTCGTCGAGGCGACTCATGAGAGCGTTACTTATGCGCTGGATTGGAGCAGTTCTGTTAAAAAAGAAAGCGTTTTCACCTTGCAGCGTCCCATTATCCGCACTCCTAGCGATCAGGTGATCGGCTATTTGTCGATGGACATTAATTCGGCGGAGTTGAACCGAGTATGCAAACAGCTGACGCTTGCCGACGAGGAGCAAATGTATATTATCGACCGCGAGCAAAACATCATTTGTGCGGAGAACGGAGTCGGGATTGACTCGGTAAAGGACATGCCATGGGCGGATAAAGTAACGGAAAGCGCCTCCGGCAACGGGGTTGTGAAATGGACGGACGATTCATTTTCCGGCATTATTATTTACGATACGCTTCAAACGAATTATATGGATTGGATCGTCGTTAAGCAGCTTCCGTACTCCTATCTGTATGAAAGCGCCGATGCCATCCGGACGATCAATACATCGATCCTAATTGTTTTTATAACTTTTGTCGTTGTCGCCAGCGTGTTTGTATCGTATCATTTTACAAAACCGATCAAACGGCTTATCGGCCATATTAATCAGGTGCAAGCCGGTAATTTCAACATCGTCGTTCCTGTGCAGGGGCGCGATGAGGTTGGCATTTTGGCGCGAAGATTTAATACGATGATTCAAACGATCAAAGAATTGATTAACAGCGAATACCGGCTCGAGATAGCGAATAAGACGAATCAGCTCAGGGCGATGCAGGCGCAGATTAATCCGCATTTTCTGTATAATGCGCTGCAATCGATCGGCACGCTGGCCTTGCAGGCGAAGGCGCCAAAGGTGTATTCGCTCATCTCTGCGCTTGCGAAGATGATGCGCTACAATATGAACACCAGCGAGACGATTGTATCGTTCGCGGTTGAGCTTAACCATGCCAAAGCCTACTTGGAGCTTCAACAGCAGCGTTTTAACGAGGGGCTGTCTGTCGTGTATGCTATCGAGCCCGACGCGCTCGCTATAAAAGTGCCGAAAATGCTGCTGCAGCCGCTAATCGAAAACTACTTCAAGCATGGCTATGAGAATGCCGGCGGGAGCGGATGGATTCGCATTGCTGCAGATATTGCCGGCGGAGAGTGGCTCACGATTCGTGTGGAGGATAACGGATCGGGAGTCGATTCAGTTAAACTGCGGGAGCTTCACAGCTTGCTGCAGCGCTCCGGCGCTGGTCTGCTCGAGGAACAGAGCCATATCGGCATCAGCAATGTTTGGATGCGGCTTAAGCTTTACTACAACGATGCGGCAGAAATGAGCGTCGATTCGGCGGCTGCCGGAGGCTTTAGTGTGACGATACGTATACCGATGAGCAGCGAATTGGAGGAGCAGTCATGAAAGTATTGTTAGTGGATGACGAGCAGCATGTGCGCGATGCGATCCGGCTGCTGATCGATTGGGAAACGCTTGGCATCGATGCGATACTGGAGGCGGACAACGGCGATACCGCGATTGTGCTAATCGAAGAGGAGCAGCCGGAAATCGTCATTACCGACATGCGCATGCCGCACCGGGACGGCGTCAGTTTGCTTGCTTGGCTGCAAGCGGAATCGCGCAAGTGCAAAACGATCGTCGTCAGCGGTTATGATGACTTCGAATTGGTCCGAAGCTCGATGAAATACGGCGGACTTGATTATTTGCTGAAGCCGGTTGACCCGGAGCAGCTGACTGAAGCATTAAGAAAAGCAAAGCTTAGCTGGGAAGGCGAGGAACGGTCGCGTCAGCTTACGCAGCAGCGGAATATGGAAATTAATCAAATTAAGCCGCTTTATTGGGATAAGCTGTTTTCGGGACTGATCAGCGAGAACGGCGGTAAAACTTCGCTGCCAAGCGTGCTCAAAGATGAATTCAAGCTTGATTTGATTGAACGCTGCTTGACGATAGTCGTTGGGCTCGATACGCTCGAACCGGCGGTTATGCGGAAATTTGCCCTTAATCGCGACCTGCTCTTTTTTGCATTGTCGAATGTTTGCAATGAAATATTACGGGAAGACGGGCGCGGATTCGCGTTCCGTTATTGGAACAGCGAACATGAAATGGTATTGCTGTTGTGGGGCAGGCTTGAGGAGTGGCCGGACACGATCCGTCGGGTTCAGGCGGGAATCCGCAATACGATTCAAAGCCGGATCGAATTCGGCATCGGCACGATTCAGCCGTTTCCCAGCGGCGTGTCGGTATCCTATCAGAAGGCGCGGGCAGCGCTTAAGCAGCGCAATTTGCTCGATTTCAGCGACAGCCTGAATGGTGTGGAACCAGCCGCAGCAGCGTCCGGTGCGGGCGGGTCGCTTAGCATGACCGATTACGAAGAACGGTTCCGCGTCGCCGTGCGCAGCGGTCGGGAGAAGGATCTTCAAGCCGCTGTCGACAGCTGGATCGATGCGCTCAGCAGGCTTGAATCGATCAGCCAGTCGCAGATGGAGCAATGGTTTAGCGAATTCGATGCGATCGTAAATCGTTTATTTAATGACAAAGCTTCACGGCCCGAAGAATCGGGTGCAGACATTGGAGAGTTTAAGCTGAACGTTGCCGATAATTCAATTCAATTGTTGTCGAGCTTGATGGACGAGACAGGCCGATTGTCTTTGTCGATATGGCGCGAACGGCTGCTTGCCGGGCTGAACGAGCTTGCGCAAGTCTATCATGGCGGATCCAACCGCCAGCAAGAAATGAATGTGATGCACGAAATCGCGAAGTATATGGAGCAGCACTATCACCGTGAGGTGACGCTGCAAGACATATCGGAACGTTTCTACTTGAGCCGCGAATATATATCCCGCCGTTTCAAACAGGAGATGGGGGAGAATGTGTTCGATTATTTGGCCCGGATCCGTGTAGAGAAGGCTCGTTTATTGCTTGCAAACCCAAATTTGAAAATTGGCCAGATCGCCGAGATGGTCGGATACGATGATGAGAAATATTTCAGCAAGGTGTTCAAGAAAATTGAAGGCGTCTCGCCAAACCAATACCGGAAGCAGCAGGAGGGTTGAGGGATAACAGCTATTATCGCTGATAAAAGCTGAGAAGTATAGGAGTTAGGAGCCATGTGACATAGGAAGGGGCTTTATTACAATATAGAAATTCAATAGTAGAGGTATAGTGATATTTATAAAAAGTAAATAAAAGGAGTTGCGATGAAATTTCAAATTATATGGAAGGCTTTTTTTGCTGTCAAAAATGAGGTGAAAGCAGCTCGGCTGATTAAACAAATTGAAATAATAACAGGTCATCCCATTGTATCGCAACAATTTGAATGGTCTAAGAAGAACCCTTCACTTTTAGGAGCAGCGTTTGTAAGTGAACTGAAAGATGATATGACCATGGAGGAAGCTGTTTTCCAAACCCTTCAGATCATTAATAAGCTAGGGACCGCTTGGACCGTATATAGTCCTGTTATATTTAAGGATTCTGAGAATCCGGATGAGGTTTTACTTTCTTTTGAAGGTCTTCATGAAGGACCATCATTTACTGGTCTTTCATGGATTCATTTTACGCTTGAAACGGATTCTAAGCACGAATATGGTTGGGAGCATGCTAGTGCGTATGGGACTAATTTTGTTAATCCAGATTAATGAAAGTATATAGTCAATTGCTGATATTCTCTGTAAGTGCGAATCGCATAACTCAAAAAAGAATGCAGTTCCGCCGCGAAAGGGGAGCTGCATTCCTAATCCAAATCGAATTTCATTCGAAAAACTGTCTAATTTCCTCGCGGACCGCTTCCTCCACCAGGCTGAGGCATTCCTCGGTTGTTGGCGCGTGGACGCGGTTTTCGTTAACCATCGCATATGGTCTGGCGCGGCACATATTGCACATATTCAAACAATTCGTGCGCATGACCGCCGCCTCCGGGTACTTCTCCTCCAGCTCTTCGAGCGGGAGCAGCGCCATGGCGTTACGGTCGCATACTTCAACGACGACAAGTCCCAAGCTCATTGAAGCTCACCTCTTCGCTTATCGAATCGACTGGAGCACCTTAAGCTGGCGCTTCGGCGCGTCGTTGTCCTCGCAAGCTTCCGAGCAATAGCTTGCATGCTCTTCTTCGCAGTCCTCGCAGCAAATGTGCTGGCGATGGCAAAGATCGTCCGCGCAGTTGATGTAGCGGTCTTCCGGCTTGCCACAATGGTAGCAAGTGCCGACGACGACATCTTCATCCGTATTGTTGACGCGAACGGAAATGCGCTCGTCAAATACGTAGCATTTGCCGTCAAACAGGCGGCCCTGCACTTCTTCGTCTTTGCCGTAAGTGACGATACCGCCGTCCAGCTGGGCAACGTCATTAAAGCCTTCCTCTAACAGTACAGCAGTCAGTGTTTCGCAGCGGATGCCGCCTGTGCAGTAGGTCAAAATTTTCTTATCCTTCACGTCCTGCAGGTTGTTGCGGATCCATTTCGGGAATTCACGGAACGACTCGACAGTCGGACGGATAGCGCCGCGGAAATGGCCGATATCATACTCATAATCATTGCGGCCGTCAATAATGACGACATCGTCCCGCTGAAGCTGCTCATAGAATTCTTTAGGCGACAAATGCTCGCCGGTACGAACATTCGGATCAAGCGGCTTTTCGTAGCGCAGCGTCACAAGCTCTTTTTTCGGACGGACAAAAATCTTCTTGAACACATGCGCATCCGATTCGTCGATTTTGTACACCATATCAGCAAAAAGCGGATTGCTGCGCATATGCGCGATGTATGCATCCGTTTGCTCAACCGTGCCGGACAGCGTGCCGTTAATGCCTTGCTCTGCGATCAAAATACGGCCCTTTACGCCCAAATCTTTGCAAAATTGCAGATGCTCGGCGGCAACCAGCTCATGATTTTCGATTTTTACATACTTGTAGTACAGCAAAATACGGTATGGCTTTGCTTGTTGCGATTCATTCATTTCTTAATCACTTCTCCTTAAAAGTTTTGCGAAGCAAAACTTGCTTCGCAAGCATACGCCTTAAAAGTTTTGCGAAGCAAAACTTGCTTCGCAAGCATACGCCTTAAAAGTTTTGCGAAGCAAAACTTGCTTCGCAAGCAAACGCTAATCATTTTTAGCGGGTTCGTTTAATTTGGTACTCGCATTTCATGTCGCCCTTGGCTAGACATTCAGTTCGCGTCACATCCGCGTTCAGCAGCGATTGGAACAGTTGAAGCTCGCATTGGCATGCATGGTTATACTTGTTGGCAACGTCGGCAATCGGACAGTTATGCTCTTTGAGCACAAATTCGTCCTCGTTTTGCTGCTCCCATTGCACCATATAGCCGTTGTCGTTCTGAAGCTGCGCCAGCGCAGCCACTTTCTCGGACAGCTGTTTATTCTCAAGCGCAGGCGCATATTTGCTCAGCAGCGTCTCCTTGCGGCGGTCGAACAGCACATGAATCGTATCTTCGCCGGATTCCGCAGCCAGCTCGCTAAGCAGATCAAGCGCCAGCGTATTGTATTTTTTCGGAAAGAACTGCTCCGCTTGTTCGGTCAAGCTGTATAAAGCCGTCGGTCTGCCCATTGCCTGGCGGATCAATCTCGTTTTGAGCAATCCGTTTTTCTCAAAGCCTTCAAGATGTCGACGGATCGCCATGCCCGTAATGCCGAGCTGCTCCGTCAAGTCCTTGGCGCTGAGCTCGCCGTTTGTTTTCAGCAATTGCAATATGGTTTCGCGAGTCGACAGCCCATTGACTTGCTTCACGTTTTTCACCGCCTATTCGAATAGCTAGATACAACTATATCATTTTTCAACAAAAATGTCTCATAAGTCTGTCTGGTAAAACTAAGGCCGCAGCTTTTCGAGAAAAAAGGCTGATGCGCTTGGCAGCGAAGCGCCTTTTCTCGTAACGATGCCGATCATTCGCGAAGGAATAGGTTCGGTCAGCGTTAGCTCATGGAGCGTGCCGTTCGCAAATTCTTTGCTTGCGAATTGACGCGCGATAAATGCGGCCCCGTAGCCGCGTTCAGCAAATTCCATAATCATTTCGGTGCTTGTCAGCTCAATATCCGGCTCTTTATGCACGCCTTGCCGCGCAAGCCACTGTTCCACAAAAACGCGGGTGCTGCTTCCGGAGGTCGGCATCAGCAGCGGAATTTCGCACAGCTGCTTTGCTGTAATCGGCTGCCCGGCGTATTGCTTGTAAGCATTTCCGACGACGAAACGGTCCTCGATCTCCAGCAGCGGCGTAACGTCCAGCGCTTCATCCGCAAGAGGGAGGTGGACGAGTCCGAGGTCGATCAGCTCCTCCTGAAGCTGGCGCGCCACTTCGCTCGTTTTAATTTGCAGCAGTCGGATTCGGATGTGCGGATATTGTTCATGGAATTTTTCTAAATACGGAAGCAGCACATGTTTAATAATCGGGCCGCTTGCGCCGATTTTCAGCTCGCCGGCATCCATATTGACGAGCTCGCGCAGCTTTTTCTCGCCGCGGACGAGCAGCGTAAACGATTGCTCCACATAGTCGTACAGCGCTTTTCCTTCAGCAGTTAACCGAACGCCTTTCGACAGCCGGTCGAACAGCTTGGCGCCGGTCTGTTCTTCAAGCTGTTTAATCGCATAGCTGACGGACGGCTGCGTAATATGGAGCATTTGCGCAGCCTTTGTAAAATTGCCGGACTGTGCGGTATACAAAAAAATGCGGTAATTTTCTAAATTGGGAATCATGATATAGATCCTCTCTATCGCATGACGATGTAATTGTTATTTCAATTATATCACGATCCGCTTTATAATGAGAACTAGATTAGAAAACAGTTTCCGTTTTGAAAGGATGAGTATAGATGTCAGGAAGCAGCAGCTTTGGCAAAGTGTTTACGATGACGACTTTTGGCGAATCGCACGGCGAGGCGGTTGGCGTTATTATTGACGGCGTGACGCCGGGCGTGGAAATTACGGAGCAAGAAATTCAGTTTCAAATGGACCGCCGCAAGCCGGGACAGTCTTCGGTTACGACGCCGCGCAAGGAATCGGACACGATTCGCATTCTGTCTGGCGTGTTTGAAGGCAAAACGACGGGAGCACCGCTCGCAGTCATGCTCAACAACACCGATATGCGGCCTTCCGCATACGAGAAAAACAAGCTTTTGTTCCGTCCCGGCCATGCCGACTTTACGTATGTGCAAAAGTATGTTCACCGCGACCATCGCGGAAGCGGTCGCGCTTCTGGCCGCGAAACGGCAGGCCGTGTTGCAGCAGGCGCAGTAGCCCGCAAGATTTTGTCGCTGCGCGGCGTTTCGGTAACGGCATACACCAAAGCCGTTGGCGGCATTGAAGGCCAAACGGTAGACGAGAGCTTCATCGAGAAAAACCCGGTTCGCGCAGCCGATCCGGCAGCGGCAGCAAAGATGGTTGAGAAAATCGAGCATCTGGCTAGCATCGGCGACAGCTGCGGCGGGATTGTCGAGTGCATCATTCGCGGCGTGAAGCCGGGCATCGGCGAGCCTACGTTCGACAAGCTCGATGCGGAATTGGCTAAAGCGATGCTGTCGATCGGCGCTGTCAAAGGGATTGAGTTCGGCGCAGGCTTCGACGCGGCGGAAATGCTCGGCAGCGAGCATAACGACCAAATGGACAAAGACGGCTTCCTGAGCAACAATGCCGGCGGCATTATCGGCGGCATCAGCACGGGACAGGATATCGTGTTCCGTATTGCGGTTAAGCCAACTTCGTCGATCTCTAAACCGCAGAAGACGGTAGATCAGTCTGGAGATGAGCATATTATCGAGACAATCGGCCGTCATGATCCTTGTATTTGCCCTCGCGTTATTCCAGTTGTGGAAGCGATGGTATGCATGGTGCTTGAAGACCTGTACAAACGCCAAGCGGCGCTGCACGCTTAGACTGGCAGTGTGAATGGAGCGGAGGGAGATCCTTCGCTCCTTTATAGTGATCTGAAAAGAGGGGAACTTGATTGGATATTTTATCACTCGATTTTTGGTCGACGCTGCTGTCGATCGTTTTTATTGACTTGGTTTTGGCAGGAGATAACGCTGTTGTCATTGGCATGTCGGCGCGCAAGCTGCCGAAGGAGCAACAGAAGCATGCTATATTGTGGGGAACCGCAGGAGCGGTGGCTATTCGCATTTTAGCTACAATATTGGTCGTTTATTTGCTTAAGGTGCCGTATTTGCTTGCTGTTGGCGGTTTATTGCTTATTTGGATTGCATATAAGCTGCTCGTACAAGAGGAAGAGCATGGCGACATTAAAGCAGGAAATACGATTTGGGCGTCGGTTCGCACCATTATTATTGCGGACGCGGCGATGGGACTGGACAACGTCATTGCGGTAGCCGGCGCGGCACATGGCAGCATTATTCTCGTTGCATTGGGCCTAGTCATTAGTATTCCAATCGTCGTATGGGGCAGCACGCTGTTCATTAAATTGTTGGACAAATTCCCATGGATCGTATATGTAGGGTCTGCTATGCTGGCATATACGGCGGCCAAAATGATTACGCATGAGCCTGCTTTGGAAAGTTGGTTCAAAGAGGGCGAGTTGCTTCGTTGGTCCTTTATCATCATTGCTGTGATTCTCGTTATTGCAGCCGGTTTGTGGAGCAATATGACGAAGAAAAAAACAGAAGCGGTTCGCGAAGGCGAAAGCGCCTCGGCGTAAATAAGTAAAGCTTGTCTCACAAGGTCCGAATGCGGACGGAGGGAGACAAGCTTTTTTATTTGCTCATTAGCGAAGCTGATTCGCTGAATAACGAAGCAAACTTCGCTATACAGCCTGCTGAGAAACGAAATCGAAGCCATTAACGAATCTAACTTCGCTATTGGCGAACAGAGCGTCCAAATTAGGGAATTTGAATTCGCTGGGTGGCAGAGCGACAGTGAAAAGTCATTCAATTAGCGAAGTTGGCTTCGCAAAATTGCGAAGCAGCTTCGCTAATTGATGCCAGTGAGGCGGAACATTCACTCCCTTCAACAAAAAAAGACTGAGCGGAGGCCGGATGGCCCTCGCTCAGTCTTTCATGTTAAGGATTAGTTGCTGATCATTTGGCGGAGAACGGTTTGCAGAATGCCGCCGTTCCGGTAGTAGTCGACGTCAACGAGGGAGTCGAGGCGTACGATTACTTGGAATTCAGTAGTCGTGCCGTCTTCTTTCGTTGCAACAACTTTTACTTTGTCGCCAGGTTGAACATCATTCGAAAGACCAACGATGTCGAACGTTTCGAAGCCAGTCAGGCCAAGCTGTTTCCAGCCTTCGCCAGGCAGGAATTGCAATGGCAGAACGCCCATGCCGACGAGGTTGGAACGGTGAATACGCTCGAAGCTTTCCGTAATAACGGCTTTAACGCCCAGAAGGAACGTGCCTTTAGCCGCCCAGTCACGGGAAGAACCAGTACCGTACTCTTTACCGCCCAGTACGACAAGGTTCGTGCCGTCTGCTTGGTATTTCATCGAAGCTTCGTATACGGACGTTACTTCGCCAGTCGGCTGGTAAGTCGAGAAGCCGCCTTCAGTGCCCGGAGCGATTTGGTTCTTGATCCGGATGTTAGCGAACGTGCCGCGTACCATAACTTCATGATGACCGCGACGGGAACCGTAGGAGTTGAAGTCTTTCTTCTCAACGCCGTTTGCGATCAAGTATTTGCCGCCAGGAGCGTCTGGACGGATGCTGCCTGCAGGCGAGATATGGTCGGTCGTAACCGAATCGCCAAGCGCGAGCAACGTTTTAGCCGCTTTGATGTCTTCAACATCGCGGATGCCGTCAGCCAATTTATCGAAGAACGGAGGATTAGCGATGTACGTGGATTTAGGATCCCACTCGTACAGTTCGCCTTCCGGTACTGGAATTTGGTTCCAGCGTTCGTTTTGCGTGTACACATTTTCGTATTTCGCGCGGAACATTTCAGCCGAAAGCGAAGCGTTCATTGCGTCAGTGATTTCTTGGTTCGTAGGCCAGATGTCTTTCAAGAAGACAGGTTGGCCGTCCTTGCCAGTGCCAATTGGCTCGCTTGCGAAATCGATGTTCACTGTGCCTGCGAGGGCATAAGCAACAACGAGCGGCGGCGAAGCCAGGTAGTTCGCTTTAATTTGCGCATGGATACGGCCTTCGAAGTTCCGGTTGCCGGAAAGAACAGCCGCAACTGTCATGTCGTTGTCAGCGATTGCTTGGCTAACGTCCTCAGGAAGCGGACCGGAGTTGCCGATACATGTTGCGCAGCCGTAGCCTGCAACGTGGAATCCGATTGCCTCGAGCGATTCCAGCAGGTTCGCTTTTTTCAGGTACTCGGTAACGACCAGGGAACCTGGAGTCAGCGAGCTCTTTACATATTCTGGCTTAACGAGGCCCAGTTCAACGGCTTTCTTCGCTACGAGACCTGCGCCAACCATAACGCTTGGGTTGGAAGTGTTCGTACACGAAGTGATAGCTGCCAGTACAACAGCGCCGTCTTTCATTTGGCTCACTTTGCCGTTGCCGTGTTTCACTTCAACGACTTCGTCCAGCTTGCTGTCAGAGAGGCCGTAGCCGCCTTTGTCAACCGGTTGGCGAGCGATCGTGTTCCACGATTCTTTCATGTTCGTCAGCTCGATGCGGTCTTGCGGACGTTTAGGACCAGCAAGGGAAGGCACGACTGTCGACAGATCCAGTTCAACAACTTCAGTAAACGTAGGGTCTGGCGTAGCGTCTGTACGGAACATGTTTTGTGCTTTGTAGTAAGCTTCAACCAGCTCGATTTGCTCTTCTGTGCGGCCAGTTTGGCGCAAGAATTCCAATGTCGTAGCATCGACAGGGAAGAAACCGATCGTCGCGCCGTACTCAGGAGCCATGTTGGCAACTGTCGCGCGGTCAGGCAAGCTGATGTTGGACAGGCCGGAACCGAAGAACTCGACGAATTTGCCGACAACGCCTTTTTTACGAAGCAATTGCGTAATGGTCAAAGCAAGGTCAGTTGCCGTAGCGCCTTCAGCAAGGCTGCCAGTCAGTTTGAAGCCGATAACTTCAGGCGTTACGAAGTAAAGCGGTTGTCCGAGCATGCCGGCTTCCGCCTCGATGCCGCCAACGCCCCAGCCAACGATGCCGAGGCCGTTGATCATCGTTGTATGCGAGTCCGTGCCTACGAGCGAATCAGGGAAAACGAAGGTTTCGCCGTCGATTGTTTTCGTAGCGGCAACGGATGCCAAATATTCAAGGTTAACTTGGTGAACGATGCCTGTATCCGGCGGTACCGCACGGAAGTTGTCAAACGCGGTTTGCGCCCAACGGAAGAAGCGGTAACGTTCAGCGTTACGTTCAAATTCGATGCGTTGGTTGATTTCAAGCGCGTCCGGGGAACCGAATGCGTCAACCATGACAGAGTGGTCGATAACGAGATCGACTGGAACGAGCGGGTTGATTTTTTTAGGATCGCCGCCTGCTTTTTTAACCGTTTCGCGCATTGCCGCAAGGTCTACGACAACCGGTACGCCGGTCAAGTCCTGCAGTACGATACGCGCAGGAATAAAAGGAATTTCTTTGTCATCGCGGCTAACAGCCCAGTCTGCCAGTTGTTTAACATGCTCTTTCGTAATAGCGCGGCCGTCGAATTGACGTACAGCGCCCTCGAGCAATACTTTAATCGAGAATGGAAGTTTGGAGATGTCGCCCAATCCTTGCTCTTGAAGGCCTTGAAGGCTGTAGTAGTTGTACTGTTTGCCTCCGACCTCAAGGCTGGAACGAACAGAGTAATGGTTTTGGTTGGCCATTTTCTTGAAGCTCCCCCTTAAATGGAATGATTCAAAGTAGTTGTTTCATTCTGTGAAACACTATTTCAAAATCTTATGCTTTTATTATAACGTGTAAACCTGCCATCGTAAAGCGAAAACGACAGTACTAAAGATGGAATTTTTATGAGTTTACAAAGAAATAAGCGCTGCCGCTCAGCCGTTCAAGTACGAACTGGCGCAGCTCCACATCCGGCACATTTTCCGCCAATGCCTGCTCCATGCAACGAAGCCACGCCGCCGCGTGATCGTTCGTAATCGGAATGTGCATATGGCGCGCACGCATCCTAGGATGCCCATACTGTTCGGTATATAAGGGCTCCCCGCCAAAAAACTGCGTTAGAAAAAGCTCCTGCTTGTCCATTACAGGCTCGATATCTTCGGGAAACAACGGCCCGAGCAATGGATCCGCCACTACTTTCGGATAAAATGCCTCAACTAAATTTCGAATTCCCGCTTTGCCGCCAAGCGCTTCATATATCGTCATCGTCATATCATCCCGCATCCTTTCGAAATGGTTCTGAATTGTATGGAAATCGGTGCTATCCAGGCTGGATACCATTTCTATGTTCGATGAATTGCCTGTCGATGTCAATATATCCCGGCTGATAATAAATGCGGACGCTCGGGCTTAAATCGTTGCGATGTCTGCTTTTTCCATTTGCCCGTTTCGCAACTTTTGGCATATGAACGACGTTTAATGAAGTAGTTTTGCACAACTAGATTAGACATAATGAGGAGCAATCTATGTTACGACAAGCAACTATTGCGGCGTTATCCGCGGTCATTGCCGTTTCGCTCGCCGGTCCCTCCGGATTGGCGCATGCGGAAGGAGAAACGGCAGCAGATACAATGGCTGCTGACGTCGCGGCGACAGCGGCGAAACAGTTCGATCAATGGATTATTATGCAGCAAAGCAGCAATATGTATGACAACGGCGGCAAGCTGTTTTTAGCAACACAGCCGACAACCGAGAAGAATGGCGTTACGTTTGTTGCCGCCCGTTCGCTCGGAAGAAGTTTAGGGCTAAGGATAAGCTATTTTTCGGCGACGAAAGAATATGAATTTATAGAAGCTGCGACAGGAATGAGGATTCGCTTTAAGCTCAACAGTTCGACTTATACGATGAATGGAGCGAAGGCGAGTGCAGGCGCGGCGGTATATGTGAAAAATGGCACTTTGATGGTTCCGCTGCGTTCCTTCGTTGCACCGTTTAAGTTTACGCTTAGCGTTAACCGTAATTTGAAGCAGATCGTCTTGACGCGAAGCGGTTCAATCGTGGTGCAGCCGCCTGCGCCTGTTCCGATAAATGAAGCGCCGAAAGCTGCCTTTACGACAGATAAAACGGAGTATTATGTTGGCGAACCGATCCGTTTTACCGATCTAAGCACCGACGATAAAGGCATTGTGAAGGCAGAATGGACGAATAGCAAAGATGTATTCTTTACTTCGGGCGAGCAGACGATATCGTTGAAGGTGACGGATAAAGAAGGGCTGACATCCGTTGCGACACGAACGATTACGATCCGCAATGAGGTCATGTACACGAAAGAGCAGTATGATCTGCGCTTTACGCCTGTTGGCGACAAGTTTGCGATTCAATCGGCAAACGTACTTAAGCTTCCGGTACATACTTATGAGATTGAAGAAACGGGGCAGCAGACGCTTATTCGCGCTAACAGCCCCGAAACGATAGGGGAGGAAGGCGTTTACTACAGCGATACCGTATCGGGCAACGTCCGTTTCCTCATTCATAATCAGAACAACCGGACCTCGCCGGTTCGTATATATATCGTTGCAACTAACGAGAATGCGGACGGCACGCCAGTGACCATTACGACTGGCAAAATCGGGATCGGCGGGCCTTCGACATACGTATCCGCCACCGGCAAAATGGCGCTTGCCAGATATTTGGAATCTTCTCCGCAAGGAAATACGATTGTATTGCCGGCAGGCGAAAGCCGGACAACGCTTGCGCCTGTCAGCGATGCCGTTCTGGCGACAGGCAAAGTTATTACGGCACATGCGGACTTGTATGCTTCGTCAGCGGTTCGGCTGTCCGTCATTGTTGTTGATGCGGACAAGGACCCTATTGCTTCTATGCCGCTGTTGCCCGCATTGCCTTGGGACGAAAAGCATGCCCGAGGCACGTTCGAGCATGGCGACCGTTCGATCACGATCTCGGAGCCGCTCGGCGCAACAGCGTCGCGGATGGTGCTCGGCGACCAAACGTATGATAAGTATCAGCAAGGGTATGACGCGTTATCCGGTTTTGCCCAGCAGAATAGCGGCAACTACGGCGTTAATTATAAGCTTGTACTGCAGCGCGTGCAGCCGAACACGCTTATCGCGTTGAATGCAAGAGGAGGACATTACGGCGGGGCATTTCTTGTGAACGGGAAGCTGACGTATATGACGAATGCGAACATTTTGAGCAATGCGGGAGAGGCGGGCGTCCTGTACCGTACCGGCAATACGGAGGAAACGGTGACGATTGAATTCTCGCCGGCGTCGGGCAGCAATTTGCCGATTAATATGCTGTTCTTACCATTGAATTAGCACTATTCTGACCGGACAATCGCAGATTGTCCGGTTTTCTTATGTGGAAGGAATCGAGACGCAGGTGAGGGGAGCAACCATAGGTGGATGCTTTATTAGACTCAAATGAGTTTAATAATAGGCAAAGCGCGGTGTGCAGAACATTTTTAGTTCCATATGGAACTAAAACACGAGAATAGCCTAGTATCAAAGAGTTTGGCTGGCGGTGTTAGGCACAAATGAGCTTAATAAGCGTATTGCGTAAGTGTTCAGAACGTTTTTAATCGCAAAAGGAACTAAAACAGATGAACCTAACGAAGTCAGACGGCATCAAAAGGGTTGCATATCTATTTTTATAGATATATAATGACGGCTATGGAACCTTTACTCATTTACAAAGCGTTATCGAATGAAACGAGGATGCAAATTTTGGAATGGCTGCGCGATCCGGCGAAGCATTTGGGCTATTTAGCCATGAACAGCGAGCTGCCGCTCAAATGCGATTTGCAGAACGGCGTTTGCGTCGGCTTCATTCAGGAGAAATCAGGTCTTGCACAATCGGTCATTTCAAGCTACTTGAAGACGCTGCAGAAAGCCGGGCTGCTCGAATCGAAGCGGGTTGGACAGTGGACGTATTACCGCAGAAACGAAGAAAACATTCGGAAGTTTTGCGAATACGTCAATCGTGAGTTGTAAAAAATAAACGGCCGAAATCACCTCATCTAGAGGAGAACCGTTTATTTTTTATACTTTATTAATCTATTTATTCAGATATATGTATAAAAGAAACAAAGGAGCATTCAACGATGACTACTTCAAACGCAACTGTAAAAAAGCAACTTGGCACCGTTCCGCTGTCCGTTCTGGATCTTGCCCCTGTCGTGATCGGCGCAACGGCGGCCGACGCTCTGCGCAACAGTCTCGATCTGGCGCAGCATACGGAAAAATGGGGCTTCAACCGGTATTGGCTCGCCGAGCATCATAATATGCCGGGTATTGCCAGCTCGGCAACAGCGGTTGTTATCGGCCATATTGCCGGCGGTACGTCGACAATTCGCGTCGGGTCGGGTGGCATTATGCTGCCGAACCACTCGCCGCTCGTCATCGCCGAACAATTTGGCACGCTGGAATCTTTGTACCCGGGCCGAATCGATCTTGGACTCGGCCGTGCTCCGGGCAGCGATCGGTTGACAGCGATGGCGCTGCGCAGAGACTTGAGCCATGGCGAAAATTTTTCTGACCAATTGGATGAGCTGTTTCACTATTTCAGCGAAGCCGCTCCTGGACAGCAGGTTCGAGCGGTACCGGGAGAGGGACTGAACATCCCGATCTGGCTGCTCGGTTCCAGTGACTTCAGCGCAAGATTGGCCGGTCAGCTCGGCTTGCCGTTTGCGTTTGCCAGCCATTTTTCGCCGGACTATACGCTTCCTGCCTTGCATGCTTACCATAGCAGCTTCGTTCCGTCGCCTTTTCTGGATAAGCCGTATACGATGGTCGGGGTTAACGCAATTGCTGCGGATACAGACGAACGAGCGGCATATCTTGCCTCGTCGATGCAGCAGCAATTTTTAAATATCATCCGAGGAGGCGCGCCAAGCCAGATCAAGCCGCCGGTTGATATGGAGACGGTTTGGAGCGAGTATGAGAAGGCTGCCGTTCAAAAGACGCTTCGTTCCAGCATTACAGGCAGTCCAGATACGTTCCGGGTGAAGATGAACAAATTTATCGCCAAAACGCAAGCTGACGAGGTCATTATCAACTCCACCGTTTTCGACCATCAAGAGCGTCTGCGCTCGTATGAGATCATCGGACAAATGGCTAAAGGAAGCTAGTTCATGAATAGAGCTGTGCCGCAGCGTTATTCGAATTCATCCTATGGAGTCGATCGACTTGTCGTCCTCAGACGGACGGACTTTCTCGACATTAAAAAGAAAACGATGCCTTGAGGCATCGTTTTCTTTTTGTTTCTACTTGGATATTTGCGAAGCAGGTTCGCAATCTCCTAAAACAAGCTTAGTTTTTTGCATGTCTAGCTTAGTTTCTGCCATCGATGCAAAGCATGAGGACTTCTATAATCAAATTATTGCGTATAGGTAAATGCAGCGCGGTAATCGGTTGGCGTAAAGCTCGTCTCCTTGCGGAAAAACTTTGTAAAATGTCCCGTTTCCTTAAAGCCGGTTCTGTCGGCAATTTCCTTAATGCTAAGCGATGTAGTTGTTAACAGCTGTTTAGCATGGTCCGCTCGTTTGCGGTTGACATACTTAAGCGGCGGCATGCCGAAATGTTTCTTGAAATAGGAGATGAAATAGTTTGGATGCAAGTGGACGGCCTCGGCCATCTGCTCCACGCTAATTCCGCAATCCAGCCGGGACTCGACGAACCGTTGAATAATGCCGAGCCGGTTCATCTCTTCCGAACGGTGCTGCATCACGCTAATTGGGACGAGATCAAGGAAGGCGGCAACGATATCTAGCAGCATTTGTTTTTCCCGCAATCTCGCGAAAAAGCTGTCTTTGGAGTGGAAGTGGCCGATCATTTCGGTAAATTTGCGATTCATGCCTTCAACATCTTCGATATCGATGCAAAGCGGAACGTGAATCCATTGGAACAGATCAAACGGGCCGACCATGACGTTGAAATGGCACCAATTTTTTAGAAATGGCTTTCTCCCCTCGATAGGGGAAAAAGAGTGCCGGGAATTGGCGGGAACGAGCAGCATCTGACCGGGCTTTGGCCGGTAGTCTTCGCCGTCAATTCGGATCCAGCCGGCTCCTTCCGTAATGAAATACAGCTTATTGAACGGCGCGACAGTGTCCGTCTCGCCCCAGTTTACGGTTACTTGGGTTTGATACGCGGCATGAAGCGTCAGCTGCAGGGATTGCAATAGTTCGTAAAAAGCATGATCGCGAGAATTTGGCGTCACATTCATTAGGTTCATAACTCCAAATCGATTTGATTTTTACCCTATCATAAGGCAAAACGAAACGATTATAAAGCGAAAGGAGTGAGCGTTATGACGGTCGTTCATACAACAACAAACAATAGCAGCCGGCTTTGGTATAAAACGCATGCGAAAAAATGGGAGGAGGCTTTACCCGTTGGCAATGGCAAGCTTGGCGGGATGGTTTTCGGCGATCCTGAACAGGAGCGTATTGCGCTGAATGAGGACAGCGTCTGGTACGGGGGGCCGCGTGACCGCAACAATCCGGATGCGCTGCCTAACTTGCCGGAAATCCGCCGGCTGCTTAGCGAAGGGCGGCTGAAAGAAGCGGAAGAGCTCGCTGCCATGGCGTTATCAGGCATTCCCGAGTCTCAGCGGCACTATATGCCGTTAGGCGATTTGCGGCTTGCATTCCGTTACGATGAAGCCGATGCGAAGCTTGGCGTCCATCGCTATGAGCGAAGCCTCGATTTGATCGATGGCGTCGCCTCCGTACATTACGATGTAGGACATACGAGGTACGAGAGAGAAACGTTCGCTAGCTTTCCCGATCAAGCGATCATTACCCGCATCGCATCGGATCGCCCGGGCGGCGTCTCGTTTTCTGCAAGATTGACCCGCGGAAACAATCGATATTACGAGCAAATCGTCAAAGCGAATGAAAAGACGATCGTAATGCGCGGCAGCTGCGGCGGTGTTGGCGGATCCGATTTCCGCGCGGCTTTGCAAGTGGAAGCTGAAGGCGGTTCGGTACGCATAGTCGGCGAGCATCTGGTCGTGGATAAAGCGGATCGAGTAACGTTAGTGCTTACTTCAGCGACATCTTTCCGTCATGCCGATCCGGAGAGCGAAACGCTCCATCAAGCGAAGCAAGCCGCGTCCATCCCTTATGAGCAGTTAAAAGAACGGCATATCGCCGACTTTCGTTCCTTGTCAACACGGGTATCTCTCAAATTAAGCAGCCGCGATTCTGATCGCTCAGATCTAGATCAGCTGTCTACAGATGAACGGCTCAAGCGGATTCAAGACGGCGGAGACGACCCGGCATTTATAGCGCTTTATTATGAGTTCGGACGCTATTTGCTCATTTCAAGCAGCCGGCCGGGCTCGCTGGCCGCCAACTTGCAGGGCATCTGGAATGAACATTTCCTGCCGCCATGGGACAGCAAATATACGATCAACATTAATGCGCAGATGAATTATTGGTGCGCGGAATCGGCTAATCTTGCAGAATGCCACGAGCCGCTGTTTGAGCTGATCGAACGGATGCGTGAACCGGGCGCCCGCACAGCGAAAATGATGTATGGCTGTGAAGGTTTTGTTGCCCATCACAATACGGATATTTGGGGCGATACGGCTCCGCAGGATATATGGCTGCCGGCCTCTTATTGGCCGATGGGAGCGGCTTGGCTCTGTCTTCATTTATGGGAGCATTATGAATACGGGCTGGATCGGGATTTTCTCGCTCGGGCATATCCGACATTGAAGGAAGCAGCGGCGTTTTTCGTCGATTTCCTCGTTGAAACGGAGAACGGTTTCGTCGTCACAAGCCCTTCCGTTTCGCCGGAAAATATTTACCGGCTGCCGAACGGAGAGACAGGCGCGCTTTGCATCGGTCCGTCGATGGACAGCCAGATTTTGTTTGAGCTGTTCACAGCTTGTATTGAAGCGGCAAATACGCTTGATGCCGATCCGGAGCTTCGCATCACTTGGCAAAGCTTGAAGGAACGGCTTCCTCAGCCGGCGATCGGCAAAAACGGCCAAATTCAAGAATGGATGGAGGATTACGAGGAGACGGAGCTGGGGCATCGGCATATTTCGCATCTATTTGCGCTATATCCGGGCAAAAGATTTACGGTAAGAGAGACGCCGGAACTGGCTTTGGCATCGCGAGTAACACTGGAGCGGCGTCTTTCCAATGGCGGCGGCCATACGGGCTGGAGCCGGGCTTGGATCATTAACTTCTGGGCTCGTCTCGAGGATGCGGAGAAGGCCCATGACAATGTGCATGCGCTGTTGTCGCACTCCACACTGCCTAATCTGTTTGACAATCACCCGCCGTTTCAAATCGACGGAAACTTCGGCGGCGCTGCCGGTATTACCGAGATTCTGCTTCAAAGCCATACGGGCGAAATTCATTTGCTCCCCGCCTTGCCGAATGCTTGGGAAAATGGCGAGCTGACAGGCGTAAGGGCCAGAGGCGGTTATGAGGTCAGCATGCGCTGGTCGGAAGGCAAGTTGATGGAAGCGGAGATACATTCCGCCATCGATCAAGTGTGCAAGCTTCGAGTCGCGGCAGATGTGAAAATTGTCGATCAGGAAGGGAATGCCGTGGAAGTTTCGATACAGCAAGATGGAGCAGTACAATGGAAGGCACGTGCAAGCATCGTTTATCGTGTAATTGCTATCTAGCAGCAGAGCATTGAAATTAAAAAAGCTGAGCCAAAATTTGGCCCAGCTTTTTGTTATTCTGATTAGCGCAGGTTCGGAATATCAACGATCGGATCGGCTTCAGCCTCATAATCGACGCCTTCCGTTTCAAAGCCGAACAGTTGGAAAAACTCGCGGCGGTAGCCTTCAAGGTCGGAAAGCTCGTATACGTTTTCTGTAGCTAGATTAGCCCACAATTGTGTAACTTCAGCTTGTACATCGGCGCGCATTTCCCAATCGTCGACGCGAATGAGCCCTTTCGCATCAACTGCTGTTTCGCCTCCGCCATAGAGACGCTCGGAGAACAGGCGGTACATTTGCTCGATGCAGCCCTCGTGAATGCCTTTTTCTTTCATCACTTTATAAAGAGCGGAAATGTAAAGCGGTACGACCGGAATCGCGGAGCTCGATTGCGTAACGAGCGCTTTGTTAACCGATACGTACGCGCGGCCGCCCGCTGTGCCAAGCTGCTTGTTCAGCCGCTGTGCCGTAGCTTCCAGATCGTTTTTCGCAGCGCCGATTGTGCCTTCGCGATATACGGCATGCGTAATTTCCGGTCCGATGTACGAGTAAGCGACCGTTGTCGCTGTTTCAGCGAGAACGCCTGCTTGCTGCAGCTCATCGATCCACATTTGCCAGTCTTCGCCGCCCATGACGGCAATCGTTTGACGGAGCTCATCCTCTGTAGCCGGTTCAATAACGGCCGTCGTTACTTCGCCCGAATGGAAGTTAACGGTTTTGTTTGTATAGGTTTCGCCCAGCGGTTTAATAACCGAGGAGAAAGTCTCGCCCGTTTTCGGATGCGTGCGGCGAGGCGAAGCAACGCTGTACACAACCAGGTCGATTTGGCCCAGCTCGGTGCGGATCAGGTCGATCGTTTTCGCTTTAATCTCGTCGGAGAAAGCATCGCCAACGATGCTGAACGATTTCACGCCGGCTTCCTGCGCCGCTTGCTCGAATGCAGCGGAGTTATACCAGCCTGCAGAAGCGGTGCGTGCGCCTTCTGCCGCTTTGTCGAAATAAACGCCAACCGTATTAGCGCCTGAAGCGAAGGAGGATACGATGCGGGAAGCAAGACCGTAACCGGTCGATGCGCCGACGACGAGCACATTTTTCGGTCCGGTAATTGCCGGCTGCGATTTTACATAATCGATTTGACGCTGTACTTGCAGCGCGCAGCCTTCCGGATGTGCTGTCGTGCAAATAAATCCGCGTGTTTTCGGTTGAATGATCATATGGGAGATTCCTTTCTGAAATGAAATTTTGATTTCGTATGTAAACGCTTGATGAGGACAACTCTATCCCATTTTACCGATTTTTACTGTTAAAGGGAAGTAAGGCGAACGTTCTGCAAACAAAATAATAGGGCTGCTCCCTTGAAGCGGAACATTCCGCTGCGGGACAGCCCTTGAGCTGCTTATGTTGTTGTGTTCTGCCAATTGCTGCTGTGCTCCTAAGTATGGCGTATCGCTGTTATCTGCGTCCTGTAAGCTGTTGTTCTGCGATTTGAACGAGCCGTTTTGTAATGGAACCGCCGATGGAGCCCATGTCGCGAGTCGTCATGTTGCCGTAGTAGCCGTCAGCAGGAAGCTGAATGCCAAGCTCTTGGGCAATTTCGAATTTCATTTGCTCCAATGCGGCGCGCGCTCCTGGAACAAGCAATTGATTTTGACTTTTTGCCATCTCTTCTCGACCTCCTTCTTGCTGTTAATATGCGTCGTCTCAAAAAGTATTATTCGTTAAATGGACCTTAATTTACCGCCGAAAATCCGCGCATAGCCATGTTAAAATTAGAGCATAGGGGAGGTGCTCGTCGCGATGTTTATGGAACCGATGCTGATGGTGCGGCGCGAACATATTTTTGACGATTCGAACTACATATTCGAACCGATGCTGGACGGCCAGCGATTGCAAATCAGTTTCATCGATAACAAAGCCCGGCTGTTCACGCGGCATCAGTATGAAGTTACGAGCCAGTACCCAGAACTGCTGAACGTCCCGCTGCATAAGCCGGCGGACGTTGTGCTGGACGGAGAAGTGGTATATGTTAATCCAGCGACAGGCGAGGTGCAATTCGATACGTTAATTGAACGTTACAGAATGACTAAAGCGCCGCGAATTCGCGATGCGGTTAAAACGATGCCGCTTCGTTTTTTTGTTTTTGACGTGCTTTACTATAATGGGACGGATTTGCGCGATCGTCCTTTGTTGGAGCGGAAGCAGCTGCTGGGTGAAATATTGCAGAACAATGACGTTTACCGAAAGCTTCCTTTCATCGAGAAAGAAGGCGGCAAAATGTTCGAGATCGTTCGCCAGCTCAAGCTTGAAGGCGTTGCGTGCAAAGAGAAGAACAGCGTATATACGGAAGGAAGAAGCGACGATTGGGTGAAGGTGCTCCATTATCAGTTTGCCGAGCTGTCGATTGTCGGTTGGCGTAAAAGTGCGCCGGGCTGGCTTGTTCAGCATCCGTTAGGCGGGCATGATGTCATGGTCGACCATGGGATCGACAGGCTAACGGACAAGAGGCTTCAAGCCTTAACAGAGCCGATAGCCGAAGAGCGGGATATCGTTCGCGTTGCGCCGGGACTATCCGCTAGCATTAAATATGCATATCTAATGAAGGACGGACGTTTGAAGGGTGCGGAACTTATAAAGCTTATAACTCATACATCTAATAACGAAATAACCGATAATTCGGCAAAACCTTTAAGGCTCCTGCAAGCCTGACCGGTTGCTTGCCGACTGTGCTGCTGCGCCGCTGCCCGTTTGGGCCGTTGCGCAGCTTTCTTTTTTTCGCGAAACGTGACTTTTATGTGGTCAAATTGCGCAAACTGTTCCTAAACCGACAGCAAGGAGATGGCTGCGATGAGAGATAAATTGGATAAGGCACTATCGCTTGGAATCGGGATGGCGGTAGCCGGCAAGGAACAAGTAGAGAAGTTTGTAGGCGAATGGACAAGAAAAGGGGAGGAGGCCAAGTCGGAGTCCTCGGCTTATATGGATCGACTGGTGCAAAAAGGCGACGATGCGAGAAAGCAGCTGGAGACGGCTGTTCGTGACAAAGTACAGTCTTTCGTTGGCGACCGCTCCTACGCAGACCAAGAAGAAATCAACCGGTTAGAGCGCCGTTTGGAGGCTCTGGAACGCCGCGAATTCGCGGATAGCTGAGGCTGCTTCTATGAGTGTTGTCAGCAAGCTTCGCCGCTTGAAGCGTTATCGGGAAATCGGGCTTGCTTTCGTACGGAACGGATTCGGTTATATCGCGAAAGATTTGGGTCTTCCCGAAATGATATTGGCGCGCGGAAACACGGAGCATCAGCCGCGCAGAAGAACATTTGGCGAACGGCTGCGTTCGCTGCTGGAAGAGCTTGGTCCCACATTCGTTAAACTGGGCCAATTAGCAAGCACGAGGCCGGATTTATTTCCGGCAAGCGTTATTGCGGAGCTGGAAAGGCTGCAGGATCATGTGGCGCCGTTCGCTTATGCTGAAGCCGTAAATATTATTGAGGAAGAGCTAGGTGCGCCAATAGGCGTGCTTTTTGCTTCTTTTGAAGAGGAACCGATTGCGTCTGCTTCGATCGGGCAAGTCTATCGGGCCGTTCTTCATGACGGAACCTCTGTCGCTGTCAAAGTGCAGCGGCCGCACATCGACCGGCAAATTGCAACCGATCTTGGCATATTATCAGAATTAGCCGGTCTTGCGGAAAACCGGCTGGAAATTGCCAAGCAATACCGGGTGCGAGACATGATCGAACAATTGGCATCGGCGATACGCCATGAGCTGGATTACAGCCAAGAAGCGCGGAATGCGGAACGATTTGCGGCATATGCCGGAAAAGTCGGCGGCATCCGCATTCCTGTCGTATTTCGGGGCCATTCGTCGGCGAAAGTTTTGACGATGGAATACATACGCGGCATACGTCTGTCCGACCGGGAAAAGCTGGAGGAGGCAGGCTACAATCGAAAGGCGATCGCTGAAAAATACGCGCTTTCGATTTTGCAGCAGGTGCTGATCGACGGTTTTTTTCATGGCGATCCGCATCCCGGCAATGTTCTGGTGCTCCCCGAAGGGGCGTTGGCTTTTCTTGATTTCGGCATGGTGGGCAGGCTTCCGCCGGAGCGAAAGCGTTATTTTGCCTCGCTCGTAATCGCTTTGCGCAATCAAAGCACGAGCGGCGTTATTCGGGCGATTTCTGGCATGGGTTTCATTCCTGAACAGACCGACATAGACGTACTGCGGGCCGATGTTGAGGAGCTCCGCGATAAATATTACAACGTGCCTCTCAGCCAGCTGCGAATAAGCGAAATGGTAAATGATCTGTTTGCGCTTGCTCGGCGCCATCAGTTTAACATCCCTTCAGAGCTGACGCTGCTTGGCAAAACCTTTCTGACCATGGAAGGCGTTGTTACCTCGCTTGATCCCTCATTCAGCGTCGTAGACGTTGCCGAGCCGATCGGCCGTAAGCTGTTTAAAAATCGTTTCAATATCCGCAATCTATCGAAGAAGTGGCTGGAGGAGCTGCCCGAATATGCTTCTATTGCCGCCGAGGTTCCGGTTAGTTTGCGCAAGCTGCTGGGCTCCTTGCAAAAGGGGAAATTCGGGCTGGAAATTACCGTCCCCGAGCTTGGCGAGTTTTTGCGCAAAATGGACCAAATCAGCAACCGGCTCTCCCTAAGCATCGTGCTTCTATCGTTTAGCATCATCATGGTCGGCTTGATTATCGGCTCGTCGCTGCGTCATCAAAATACGGTGCTATGGAATATACCGGCGATTGAAATCGGCTTTGGCATAGCGGCATTGCTGTTTATTTGGCTCATTTATGCCATTTTTCGCTCGGGCCGATTTTGAGGGGTTGACAAAACGGGCATCCTGTAACTATTATAGTTACATGTAGTGCACACGATTTAATTCATTTATGGAGGATGATGATGATGAAAATAGCAGTAATCGGCGCAAGCGGCAAAGCAGGCAGCAATATTGTGAAAGAAGCATTGGATAGAGGCCATGAAGTAACGGCAATCGTCCGCGACGCTTCAAAAGCTGCAGGAAGCGGCGCAGCCGTTATTGAGAAGGACGTGTTTGCTCTGACGGCGGACGATTTGAATCCGTTCGATGCAGTTGTCAATGCGTTCGCCGCGCCATTTGGCCAAGAGCATTTGCATGTCGATGCGGGCAATGTACTCATTCAAGCGCTCGAGAAAGGGAACGGCCATCCGCGTTTGATCGTGGTTGGCGGCGCAGGCAGCCTTTACGTCGACCCTGACAAAACGACTCGCGTGATCGATACGCCGGGATTCCCGGACTTCGTTAAACCGACGGCGGCAAACCAAGGCAAAAACTTGGAGATTCTCCGCGGAAGCAGCATCAAATGGACGTTTGTAAGCCCGTCGGCAGAGTTCGCGCTTGGCAAAAGAACGGGCAGCTATATGAAAGGAACAGAATTTTTGCTTGTGAACAGCAAAGGTCACAGCTACGTCAGTTATGAGGATTATGCGATTGCTATTGTAGACGAAATCGAAAATCCGCAGCATTTGAACGAACGGTTTACTGTCGCTTCGGAAAAAGAGTAATGGAAAAAGCGTCGTCCCCCGGCTTAGCGGGACGGCGCTTTTTGTTGCTGGTGGGCCCGTCGTCGGTCCCGAGCGAACCTGATTCGCAAAAAAGCGAACCGATTTTCGCTAATGGAGCTCATAACGCCACCGTTCCACATCATTAACGAACCGGATTGCGCAATTAACGAACTCAGGTTCACGGATAGCGTAAATCGGTTCGCAGGCGGTTGAAGTCTGCTCCACACTAACTGGAATAGCGAACTTTGTTTCGCAATAAAGCGAAACAGGTTCGCTAATGCGGCTCCCTCTGCGGCCAGTACCTAATTGCTCGTCCAAGTGATGATTTCTAACTGCCTTTCGATCCGTTAGAGCTGCTGCTGGAACGTGAAATCTGAACTGTAACGGCTCGCCGTTCCGTTAGGAATGTCGCTTCTTATCTAAAAGAAGCCTCTAATTACCCTCTCGGCGATTCCTAACTGCCTTTCGATCCGTTAGAGCTGCTGATGCAACGTGAAGTCGCACGTGTAACGGCCTGCCGTTCCGTTGGGAGAGATGGAGGCTGGGATGCTTCGCAAAAGAACAAAACAGCGAGCCTGCTTCGCATAATTACGAAGCAGGCTCGCTGTTTGTTCGGTCGAGTTTGCTTTATCGTTTACAGCCGTTTCCGCTTGTAGAGAGCGATAAAGGCTGCGGAAGCGAGCAGCAGGATGGCTGCGATGCCTGCAGTTGCCGCTTCTTTGGCGCTGCCTTGTGGCTGGGCCGTTTGGTTGCCAAAGCCGCCGAAGCCGCCGCCAGGTCCGCCTTGCATACCGCCGCCGCCAAATCCGCCAGGCCCGCCCTGGAAGTCGCCCTCCGGAGGCGCCATCCCGCCGAAATTGCCCTCAGGCGGAACCATGCCCTCTGGCATTTGCCGCCCGCCTTGTCCGCCCTGAACGGCATTGTCGTCTTGAGCAGGTACGCCGTTCTGCGCATTTGGCGCTGTATCGCTGCCCTGTTCAGCCGCGCCGCCTTGCGTAGCCGGCGCCGGGCTGCCGGCGTCAGCTTGGCCTTCCGCCGCAGCAGCGGCTAACACGACATTGCCGTTCTGCGACGCATCAAATGCCGCCGCGCCATTGCCGCTGCCTTGTCCGCCTTGCGGAGCGGCGCCGCCCATATTGCCGCCACGGCCGACCTGGGCGCCGTTTTGTCCTTGTCCGCCGCGGTTGCCGCCGCCCATTCCCATACCGCCCATACCGCCCATACCGCCAAAGCCGCCCATACTACCGCTGCCAGAGCCGTCCCCGGAGGATGGGGAAGAGCCGTCCAATTGCTTGGCGATGCTCTCCGTTTGCGTCTTATTAAAGGAGATGACTTGAGTTACGCCTTCTTCATACTGTTCATAAGTATAGAACGATGAAGGATCGTTTTTCACGTAGTCCGATATGAGCGCTTTTAACTCTTCCGTCCGTTCGGCAAAGCTTTCTTCGGAAAGGTAGCCTTCAAGCATATCGGAAATGATTTGATGATATTTCTCTTTGTATTCGTCCACTGCCAGCAGCTTCGCAATTAACGGCCGATCAGCCAATGCGCCGGACGTAGGTTCGTCAATTAAGATGCCGGAACCGCCAAAGCCGCCAAAGCTCATGTTATAGTCCCATGGCAGAACAGAGAATATGCCATCGTCCTCGTACAAGTAGTAATTGTGCTTCAACTGAGACAAATAGCTGTCCGAATTGCCTGCAACCGTATTTAGAGCAATAAATTTCAACGCTTCCTCTACATCAAGCACGCTTTCATAATCGGTGCCGTTGTTCAGCTCATCGAGCATATCGAGCAGAACGCCGCCGTTGTCCGATTCTGATTTCAGCGTGAGTCCGGCATAGGAGTCCAACGTCTCCAGCCAGTTCAACTCGCTGCCGTTGCCGCCGTTCGCTTTGTACAGCGCGCCGTAAGCGTTGCCGAAGTTGCGTTCGAGGTAGGCATCGCCGATTTGCTCTACTGCGAGGTAGAATCCCCAAAGCTCACCGTTTACATAAACGTTCACATATGAAAATTTAGGCGTTGGCAGACCCATTGAGTCAGCCAGCTCGTAGCTCAAAAACTCCCGCATGTAGGATGCGTCGCTGTAATTATTGTTGAGATTGATTTTGCTGATGCCGCCCAGCTGCTGATTGACATATTCGTCAAACGAAATTTTGAAGCTGTACCGGTCGGAGTCAGACATTTGGACAACGCTTCGCAAACTGAGATTGCCTTTTGTCCGTATGCCGACATTATCGAATTTTTGTCCGTTGTATTCGACAGATGCAGGCTTCATTTCCTCAGCGCTTGCATTATCGAGCATATCTTGGAACTCATCCTCGTCGATCGTAATTTTGACATCGACCACTTTATCTTTTGGAAATACCGTTTCGTCTAAAAACTGCTCCTCCTTCGACGTCGAACCGGTTACAGTAGCTGAAGCCGTTTGAACGCCCGCCGCATCCGAAGCGCCGCCTGCGGTTTCCCCTCCCGAAGAAACCGTCTGCGACGAGCATCCGGACAATGCCGCTACGATGAGGATGGAGCAAAGGCTAAGAAAGGCGACACCTTTCTTTGCTTTCATAACTATCACCATCCGATCGTTAGGATACATAATCTCCGCTATAGCTGATGAGTACTGCATTTTTTACTCCGGCAAGACCGGAAAGCTGATTGATGAAATGGCCTTCCTGCTCGCGAAGACGCACTTCAAGCGTCATCTCGATATTGCCGCCGGCAACCGTTTTTTGCTTGACGTTGTAGCGTTTCACCATTTTGTTGACATGGTCGTGGACTGCTTTTTCACTTGCGTCGCTGTCACAGTTCACAACCAGCAGGTAAGGCGTTTCGACTGTGCCGCCTTTTACGAAGAAGAACAAGATAAGGCCTACGATGACCGAGCCGATAATGGCAAGCGAGTAGAAGCCAGCGCCCGAAACGATGCCTGCTGCGGCTGCCCAGAACAGGAAGATGAGGTCAGTCGGATCTTTGATCGGCGTTCTGAAACGAACGATCGACAGGGCACCGACCATACCGAGCGACAGCACAAGGTTAGAGTTGACGGCGAGAATGACCATTGCCGTAACCATGGTCATGCCGATCAGCGAGACGTTGAAGCTTTTGGAATAAAGAACGCCGCTGAAAATCCGTTTATACAGCGTGTAGATGAAAAAGCCGATGAGAAATGCAACGCCAAGTGAAATAAGCATTTTGGCGATGTTGATGTCGGATGTGAAATTGTCGATCACCGAATTTTTCAGCATGTCCGTAAAGCTTGTTGCGGTAGTGTCCGCGGTTTGAGTTGTTGTCTCCATATTTTAAAAATCCTCCCATGTGTTGTATTTCAAAAATTTGCGGCAAATGACGTATTTCGAAGCCGATTGCCGATTCAGTCCTTGCAGCTGCAGCGCAGTCTGAATGTAAGCTGGAATATACTCGTCGAACTTGACTTCCAAAATGATTAAATTCTCGTCGATCGCCCGCACTGGATCCAATTTCGGATCGAAAATGTCGGTAGCATGCAGTCCGGTCCGCAGCTCCTTGTCGAATGTAATGCGGACGTTGCCGTTCTCGCACACATAAGGCTCGCGGACATAATCGACAATGACTTTCGGCCGCAGAAGCTTATGCTTCATTTCGTTGTACAGCTCCATCATTAGCGGCTTGTCCGGCATGTTCAGCACCTCGTAATCGCCTGCCATTATGCGGTCGTACATGCCGCGAGTAAGCGACTCCTTCAATTTGGCGATATAATCGCGGTATTTAATTTTTTTCTCAAAATGGATCACGTTGTCCTGAACGTTATAGATTCGAATCCGGTATTTGGAACGGTCGCGTATGCCGCCGAGCTTTTCGTGAAGCGCTTTGTTTCCGATGTCGTCGAAATAGAGGCTGCGAATATGGTACTCGCCGTTTGGGCCGACATTTTTATCTTGATTCATTAAATTTTTTAATCGTTGCTTTATTGTGAAATATTGATGATGATTAATAAAAAACTTCAGCTCATGCCGATACTTCAAATTTGTGTTCATCGTTACACCTCATTTCTAGTTCAACTAATCTGCATCATGTGCTGCTTACAAATGCTATTGTAAATGTCTTTACTGATTCTTAACTTAACGCTGGCTGAAAGTACGCTGAATGTAATTTGACTTCACAATCCACTCGCATTTATGGTAAATTTAGATGCTTACATAGCAAGTTTTGCTTCGCAAAACTAAGCTGATGCTTACGAAGCAAGTTTTGCTTCGCAAAACTTTTAGGAGGCGACGAAATGTTAATAAATCGTAAAATTATAACGTTTGGGATCGCCGCCGTCTGCTTGGCGCTAGCGGGAGCAATCATCTGGCTGGAAAATGCCGATGCAGTGAAGGCCGATAAACCGATAAGCATCGTCACAACTATAAAAAGCGATCCGGCAACATCGCGCGCCTTTACTTGGCATACGAGATGGGCGGGCTTGGAAACCGTCGTTCAACTCGTTAAAGGCAACGAGCCGACCTTTGAGAACAGCAATGAAGTGCTGATGTTTTACGGCCAATCGAGCGAGGTTAGAATCGAGAAAGGCAGCATACGCGGCGTTCATCGCGCGGAGGCGACAGGGCTAAAGCCCGGTACGGAGTATACTTACCGGGTTGGCGACGGGAAAGAGGGCGGATGGAGCAAGGCGGCGACTTTCCGAACCGCGTCGGCCTTATCTGCCAATGAGGCTGTAACTTTTATCAATGTGACCGATTCGCAAGGAACGACGCGTCATGACTTCAAGCTTTGGGGAAACACGCTGAATAAAGCGTTTCAATTATTTCCCGATGCGGCGTTTATCGTTCATAACGGCGATTTAACAGAGGACCCGATTAGAGAAGAAAGCTGGACCGCATTTTTTGAGCAGCCGCAAAAATGGCTAACCAGCGTTCCGCTCATGCCTGTCACAGGCAACCATGATGAAGTCGACGGGGATTCGTCGATCTTCTCTTCCCACTTCAACGTCCCGGCGAACGGTGCGGAAGGCTCGAACGAAGGGACAACCTATTCGTTTGATTACGGCAATGTGCATTTTGTCATGCTGAATACAGAATCGAATATAAAGGGACAAACGGAGTGGCTGAGACAAAATTTGTCCAGGAGCGACAAGCAGTGGACGATCGTCTCGATCCATCGCGGAGCATATGGCGGCAACATGTACAAAAAAATTAAGGAGTGGGTAAAAATATTTGACGAGTACGGCGTCGATCTTGTGCTTCAAGGGCATAATCACGAGTATTCTCGCTCATTTCCATTAAGAGGCGGCGACATTGTAAGGGACGGCGAAGGGACGGTATATGTCACGACAAATGCATCCGGGCCGAAATTGAATGAGAAGAAAGAGGATCAATTTTACCATCGGGCGCATTTTCAGAAGGGGAAGCCGATGTTTGCCGGCATTACGGTCAAAGACGATACGTTGAGCTTTAAAGCCTATGACATCGACGGGGGACTGTTGGATCAATTTACATTAAAACATTAAAACGTTTAAAAGCGATCTTTATGCGGATGGAGCTTCGCATAAGGATCGCTTTTTGTTGGAGCCGGCACTTCATTCTAGTTAGCGTGTGCAAGGGATGCGGACGAGGAATACGGCGCCGCTTGTGCCATTGTTATATGCTTCGATTGACCCGTTATGGGCGTCGACGATTGATTTCGATATGGAAAGACCAAGGCCGGCGCCGCCGGCTTTGCGCGTACGCGATGATTCGCTGCGGTAAAACCGTTCGAACAGATGAGGCAAATGCTCGGGCGGAATTCCTGGGCCATTGTCGGCAATCGTTAGCTGGACGCTTTCGCGATCAGCCGTATATCGCAGGGCAACTTCAATGGAGCCGCTCTGCTCATCCGTATGCTGTACGGCGTTTAGAAACAGATTTAGCACAATTTGCTTGAGCTGGTCAGGCTGGCAAACGGCCGATACAGGCTCCGCCAACTCCAGCTTGACGGCACGGCTGCCGGCAAGGATGTGGAGCTGCGGCTCCATTTCTTGCAGCAAAGAGTCAAGCTGGACGGATGACAGCTTTAGCTCGGGAGCTTGGTCGAGCTTGGCAAGCGTAAGCAAATCTTCAACGAGCTTGTTGATGCGGCGCGATTCCGTCTGCATGCTGCCAAGCGCACGCTTTAGCTGCTCGGGATTGTCGGCAGCGCCGCGCAGCAAAACTTCCAGAAAGCCTTGAATGGAAGTGAGCGGCGTTCGCAGCTCGTGCGAAGCGTCGGCAATAAAGCGGCGCATCCTCTCAGTCGTTCTTCTCTCCGACTCAAAGGAGTCGTCAAGCCGCTCGAGCATGCCGTTGAACGCAACGGCCAGCTGATCGATTTCCTGTTGTCCCTGGTGCTCAGGCAGCCTGTCCGTCAAGTTTCCCGCATCTGTACGGCCTACGGCATCGACAATTCGCGATAACGGATGAAGCGCTTTGCGAAGTATCGGCATGTAGAGCGATAGTCCCCCGGCTAGCGCGAGCACGGACAATCCGGCAAAAATAGCAAGCTGCGTCAGCAGCACTTGCTTAAGGGAGCTCGTTTCCGTTCCAGCTTGGGAAATGCCGTTCGGGTTATTCGGCATGCCTGCCTGCTTAAATACGAGGAGCTGTTCCACGCCTTCGCTGTTATTGGCAATTTCATAGCTCAACCGGTCATTGCGGCTGCGAAGTTTTTGACGAATACGTTCATATTGCGCTTTGGAAAGCTGTGGCGCTGACGTACCGTTCGCCGGAGACAGGTCGTAAACGTTCCCTTCGTTATCGACAAACGCGAGCGACATGCCCGGCTGATACAAATTAGGCGCTTGCGGCGGGGGGAACCTATAAGTGTCTGAGGCATTGTCCGCTCCGTCAGGTCCGAAGTCCGATGGGACGCTGAATTTGCGAAACGCGGCATCCTCCATAGGGCCGGCATCATACCCGCTGTGCCCAAACCAGTCTCGCGGCATGGACATGAGCTGCGCTTGAAGCGATTCGGCTTTATTTTTATAAATGAAGTCCTTCATTAATACATATTGCAGCGCGCCGACCATAAGAAAGAGAACAGCCATGACGAGCAAGGTTCTCCGCAGCAGCTCAAGCTTCAACGAGCCGGAGCGCGGCTTTCTTCCGTCTTTGGATGTCTTTGAACGATCCTTTCTCATGGCAGATCCAGCCGGTAGCCGGCTCCCCGCAGCGTGCGAATAAGCCGGTGCTCCTTGTCATTGAGCTTATCGCGCAGCGAACGGATGTAAACCTCTACAATGTTGTCTTCGCCGCCAAATTGATAGCCCCAAACTTTCTCCAATATAAACGGCTTGCTGACGACGACGCCATTATGTATGACGAGAAATTTCAGCAGCTCATACTCGGTTGGCGAAAGCTCGAGAATTTGATTATCGTAAGAAAGCTCCTTGCGCCGATCGTCGATTCGGAACGGGCCGTACGCCGCGTCGCCAAGCAAGTATGGAAACTGGTTGCGCAGCCTGGCTTGAATGCGCGCAAGCAGCTCTTCGAAACTGAAAGGCTTTACGACATAGTCGTCTGCGCCAATCGTCAGCCCTCGTATGCGGTCTTCAACCTCATCTTTAGCCGTTAGCATGATTACAGCGACTTGATCGCCGCCTTTGCGCAGCTCCTCGCATACCTCAAAGCCGTTTCGTTCGGGCATCATCACATCGAGAATCGCCACATGCGGTTTGAAATGCTGCGCCATTCGAATCGCTTCGGCTCCATCGGCCGCCGTCTGAACCGCAAAGCCTTCGCCCAACAGGCCAAGCTCCAGAAACTGGATAATGCTCGGTTCGTCATCGGCAATTAATATTTTAATCCCATTGCTTGACTTGGAAGACACTCGTCATTTCTCCTCTGTAATGAACTAGATCGTAATGGATTCACCAGGCTCGAGCACTTGTCCCTTGAGGCCGTTCGACTTCAGTTGTTGAACAAAAAGCTCTGCATCCTGACGAATAATCGGAAAAGAGTTGTAGTGCATCGGAATCGTGAGCTTGGCGCCAAACCATTCCGCAGCTTGAAGCGCATCGCCTGGCCCCATTGTGAAATGGTCGCCGATCGGAATAAAGGCAACGTCAATCGGATGGCGTTCTCCGATCATCTTCATATCGCTGAACAGCGCCGTGTCGCCGGCATGCAAAATCGTTTTGCCTTCGGAGAATACGATATATCCGGCAGGCATGCCGCCGTATATGATCCGTTGCTCTTCAGCGATCGTAATGCCCGAACTGTGAAAAGCTTGGATCATTTTGACTTTTGCAAAGCCAAGATCGAGCGTTCCGCCGATATTCATGCCGACCGTTTCGAGACCCTTCCAGGACATATAGGAAGCAAGCTCGACATTGGCGATAACAGAAGCGTTGTTTGCTCGAGCAATAGGCTCAGCGTCGAGAATGTGGTCCGTATGAGCGTGCGTAAGCAAAATATGGCTTACTTTAATATCTTCAGGTTTGGAGACGGCTAACGGATTGCCTCGCAAGAATGGGTCAACGACGAGCGAGTTGCCGCCGTCAGTCAATTGAATGCATGAATGGCCGTGAAACGTTATTTTCATATTAATTATTTCTCCTCGAAGTCGATTGGGGTAATCCGGGATTAAGATTTGGAAACGAGCTTGATCCGAATGCTCGACGGGTCGGTCGTGTATGCGGTGCCATCGCTTTCTTCAACGGCTGTGCCTTTGCTGCGTAAATGAGCGATGGCTTTAGCCAGTTCATGCGCATCCGGGTACTGGATTGTAAAGTAAGCGAGTCCGGTATCGTTTGGTTGAGCGGCGGGCGCGCCTGCGCCAGCCCATATGTTTAAGCCGATGTGGTGATGATAACCGCCTGCAGAAACAAATAACGCGCGCATTTGCGCATAGTCGCCAACGATGTCGAAGCCTAACTGATCGGTGTAAAATGCTCGAGATTCTGCAAGGCCGACAGTGTGGAAGTGAACGTGGCCGATTATCGTGCCGGAAGGCAGTATTGGCGAAGTATCGCTGCCTGCGGCGTCCAGCAAGCCGTCCCAATCGATCGGATCGGATGCCATCACGTAGTCACCGTTGGCGTCTCTTCTCCAGTCGGAGCGGGGGCGATCCGCGTAAAGCTCGATGCCGTTATTGTCGGGATCGGATATGTATAGCGCCTCGCTGACGAGATGATCGGCTTGTCCGATCGGAATTTCTGCGGCGATTAGCCGTTTAAGCGTCTGGCCGAGCGCTTCGCGCGTCGGGAGCAATAGTGCAAAATGATAAAGGCCCGCAGTCCTTCTGCGCTGCGGTGCAACGACTGCATTTGGAATCTGCTCAAGGAGGACGAGCGGTTCCGATTCGTGGACGGACAAGGTTGCCGAATATGCCGTACGTTCCGTTACGGTTAATCCGACCACTTTTTCATAAAAAGCGATGGAACGGTCGAGCTCGCTGATTTTCAGTTTTACTGCGCCTAAAGCGGTATCTTGGTGAAGTCGATAGGACATTGAGCAGACCCTCCTCAAGTTTGTTTCTATGATTCTATTCTAATATAAAATGACGGAGGAGATACATAGTCCGACATTTAAAAAGTCCGCTTATGATCACATAGGCGTGATTCCATAAGCGGACTTTTTGATTTGGAATAAATGAGCTTATTTAATGAGTCCAGCGTAGCGCAGACCGTTTCGGATGCCGCCTTCGCTGACATGCGTCGTAATGTAGTTGGCGAACGGCTTCAGTTCTTCGTGCGAGTTGCCCATTGCGACGCCAAGGCCGACTGCTTCGAGCATTTCTTTATCGTTTAGACCGTCGCCGAAGGCGATCGCTTCTTCCGAGGCGATGCCGAGCTCTTTCAGCAGCGCTTCGATGCCAAGCGCCTTGGAGCCGTCGCTGTTCAAAACGTCCATAGCCGTTTTGTGCCAGCGGATAAGACGCAATTCCGGCACAGCGCCTTCATAGAGATGCTCTTCTTCTTCCGTGCAGTGGAGGAACACTTGATAGACGTCTTCGGACTTCCAGAAATCAGGGTCGTAGCCAGGCAGATCGACCCGCAGCGACTTAACCGAATCCAACATGTGCGGATGATCTTCTGTGTTTGCATAAAAAGCCGCATGGCCTTCGAACACCAGCTTGTGTCCGTGTTTGTCTGCATGGCTGACAAACGATTCCAGGCTTGCGCGCGGAATCGGACGTTTGTAAATCGGCTTGCCTTTATATTGAACGTATGCGCCGTTCAGGCTGACGTAGGAATCGATGCCGAGCTTTTCAGCGATTGGGGCAAAAAAGTAAGGCGCGCGGCCGGTAGCGATTACAGCTTCAACGCCGTTTGCTTGAAGCTCGCGGATCGCTTCGATCGTGTCCTGCGGAATTTGTTTTTCTTCGTCAAGAAGAGTGCCGTCGATATCAAAGAAAGCTATTTTATAAGTCATCTTGAAATCTCCTGTTCTGTTCAAGTGCTGCAAATCTCCAAAAAGTTTTGTGCCGCACATGCTTGTTTTGTCGTACTATACCATCTAAAATGCGGATTAGGCAAGGCTGGAGCGGCATTTTCACTAACATTTAACACTATTCTCTGTAATGGAATAGGAATAAATTTAATTATACGCTATAATGAAGGCTGAGCTTTACGCGAACGAGACTCGTTCGAACGGATTCCCGCCAATATATGAGTTATAAGGAGAATACACGATGGAAAAAACGTTGATTTTCGGGCATAAAAATCCGGACACAGATACAATCTGTTCTGCGATCGCCTACGCGGATTTGAAAACAAAATTGGGCTTTGACGTTGAACCGGTTCGACTTGGCGAAGTTAACGGCGAAACGCAATATGCGCTCGATTACTTTAATACGGCTGCGCCGCGTCTTGTTGAGACGGTTGCAAACGAGGTAAATCAAGTTATTCTCGTTGACCACAACGAGCGTCAGCAAAGCGTTTCCGATATCGAAAAAGTTCGCGTTGCCGAAGTTATCGACCACCACCGTATCGCTAATTTCGAGACGGCCGGCCCGCTATACTTCCGTGCTGAGCCGGTTGGCTGCACAGCAACGATTCTTAATAAAATGTACAAAGAAAACGGCGTAGCGATCGGCAAAGAAATGGCCGGCCTGATGCTTTCCGCAATCATTTCCGATTCCTTGCTGTTCAAATCGCCGACTTGCACAGAGCAAGACGTTGCAGCAGCTAAAGAGCTTGCAGCGATCGCTGGCGTTGACGCTGACGTTTACGGTCTGGAAATGCTGAAAGCAGGCGCTAACCTGAGCGACAAAACAATCGAGCAGCTTATTTCCCTCGACGCGAAAGAGTTCCAAATGGGCAGCTGCAAAGTTGAAATCGCGCAAGTAAACGCAATTGACGTGAACGACGTGCTCGTTCGCCAAGCTGAACTGGAGCAAGCGCTGAACGGCATTATCGCAGCTAAAGGCCTTGACCTGTTTGTGTTTGTCGTAACGGATATCCTGAACAGCGATTCCGTTGCTCTGACGCTTGGCAGCAAAACAGAAGCAGTAGAAAAAGCTTACAACGTAACGCTTGTTGACAACAAAGCGGTTTTGAAAGGCGTTGTATCGCGCAAATCGCAAATCGTGCCTGTTCTGACTGAAACGTTGAGCAGCCTGTAAAAGTAAAGTGAAAGCCCTCCGCATCTTATTAATGAAGCGAGAGGGCTTTTATTATGTCGGGTGCGCGCGTTCGTTCGACTTTGATTTGTTGAGCTGAATCCGGACAATAGCGAATTCTTTTGCGTTAATAGCGAACTAGTGTTCCTGGAAAGCGAAGCTAGGCTCGTTAATCGGGGGAAACGCCGAGTTAAGAAGCTGGACAGCGAAATTTGCTTCCGTATATTGCGAATAGGTTCGCTGGAGGCGAGACGGAGCACTGCAACATAATAAGGGCAACCCCATGAATGGAGCTGCCCATTATTTGGTAATCTTTAATTAAAGACGCGCCGTGCCGTCACGTAATATTTTTTCCAGTAGGCGCTGTCCATGTTGGAGATCGTAACGCCTTTGCTGCTGGAGCTGTGCAAAATTTTGCTCGAGCCCGCGTAAATGGCAACATGGCTGATCGAGGTGCCGTTTGTTTTAAAGAAAACAAGATCGCCTACGCTAAGCTCCGTCTTTGGAACTTTGACGCCGACCTTAGCTTGCGCGCTGCTGGAGCGCGGCAAGTCAACGTCCAAACCGTTGAACATGTATTGCGTGAAGGAAGAACAGTCGAAAGCATATGTAACGCCTGCGGGAGCGCCGTATTTATAAGGCGTTCCAATAAAGTCTTTGCCGTTGCTGATCAATTCAAGAGTCTCGGGTGTTGCCGCTTCCGCTTTGTTCGCGGAGAAGCCAAAAGCAAATGCGGAAATGCCGATTGCAGCGCATAACGTCAGTTTCATTATATTATTGAAGGATTTAGTGTTTTTCATAGATGTAAGGTGTCCTTTCGCATTCTTATTATTCATTTCGAATTTGAGGTTCATCTCGACAAAATCTACTATACCACATTCAAAAATGGGCAAATTGGCACAATTAGAGAAAATAACTACGTTTACATAGCCATTTTCTGCTTTATGAGATTTAAATGAGAATTCACTCATGAAAGCAACTTATTAATCTCATTTTGCGTTGACTCGAGAAATGCGGACAATTATAATCAGATTGCTCATTGTTTTAGAACTAAATTAATTAAGGTTAAATGAATTAAAATAGGTGGAGATGATGCCGTGTTAAAGCTGTTCCGTTTTTTGAAGCCGTACCGTCTTTTTGTCGCATTCGTATTGTTTTTTGTGTTCTTGCAAACACTGGCTGATTTATATTTGCCGACGCTGATGGCGGATATTGTTGACATTGGTGTTACGAAAGGCGACACGCCGTACATATGGAAGGTCGGCGGAATTATGCTGCTTATTGCGGCAGCCGGCGGTGCCTGTTCTATTGTAGCCAGCTATTTCTCGGCAAAAGCGGCGTCAGGCTTTGGCAAGCTTTTACGCCGCAATGTTTTTACACAGGTTGAGCATTACTCGCTTCAGGAATTCGATAAGCTCGGTACGGCTTCGCTCATTACACGCACGACTAATGATATTACGCAAGTTCAGCAAGTGCTTATCATGATGATGCGAATGATGATTATGGCGCCGATGATGTGCATTGGCGGCATTATTATGGCCGTTTCGAAGGACGCCAAGCTTTCGCTTGTGCTGGTCGTTGTGCTTCCCGTGCTTGCCGGCGCGATTCTTCTTGTTGTCGGCCGGGCGACACCGCTTTTCAAAGCAATGCAGAAGAAGATCGACAGGCTTAATCTCGTGCTCCGCGAAAGCTTAACCGGCATTCGAGTTATTCGTTCGTTTAACCGGATCGACCATGAGAATCGCCGCTTCGACGCGGCTAATGCTGATGTAACGGAAACGGCAGTCAAAGTAAATAAAATAATGGCGGTTATGATGCCTTTAATGATGCTTGTGATGAATCTCGCGACAATTGCCATACTGGCGTTTGGTGGATTGCGGATTGACAGCGGCGACATGGAGATCGGCTCGTTAATGGCTTTTATCCAATATGCGATGCAAATTATGTTTTCCCTGCTCATGCTCTCGATGCTGCTCGTCATGGTTCCGCGCGCTCAAGCGTCTGCGGCCCGCATTAATGAAGTGCTGGAGCTTGAGCCTAGCTTGACAGATCGTCCGGGTGCAGTCGAGGCGAGTGCCAAGCAAGGCTACGTCGAATTCGTCGACGTGTCGTTCAGCTACCCGGGTGCAGAGGAGCCGGCTATTTCCGGCATTTCATTCAGCGCCGGACCGGGAGAGGTGACGGCGATTATAGGAGGAACCGGATCTGGAAAGTCAACACTCGTCAGTCTTATTCCGCGTTTCTATGATGCGGAAAAAGGACAAGTGCTTGTCGATGGCATCGATGTGAAGGAGATGTCGCAGCACAGTCTGCGTTCGCGAATCGGCTTCGTGCCGCAAAAGGCGGTTCTTTTTACGGGCACAGTATCGGACAATATTCGATTTGGCAAGGAAAATGCAACGGACGAAGAGGTTCGTCAGGCAGCCGAAATTGCGCAAGCGACGGAGTTTATCGCAGGGATGGAGAACGGTTACGCCGCGGTCATTGCGCAGGGCGGCAGCAACGTATCGGGAGGGCAGAAGCAACGGCTTTCCATTGCGCGCGCGCTCGTGCGCCGGCCTGAGATTTATTTGTTCGACGACAGTTTCTCGGCGCTTGATTTCAAGACCGACGCGAAGCTGCGGGCGGCACTCCGTTCGGAGATTTCCGAAGCGACGGTATTGATCGTCGCGCAGCGTGTCAGTACCGTTATGGATGCGGATCGTATCATTGTATTGGAGGATGGCCGAATCGCTGGCATCGGGAGCCATCGCGAGCTGCTGGATACATCCGAGGTTTACCGCGAAATCGTAGCTTCGCAGCTGTCAGAGGAGGAGATTGCATGAGCGAGCATACACGATCGGGCGGAGGAACCGGCCGCCCAGCGCCTGGCGGTCCGATGCGCGGGCCTGGCATGGGGCCTCCGGGGTTTGGCGGCATGGGCATGCCGGTGCAAAAGGCGAAAAACTTTCGCCAGACGCTTGTACGGCTTATCGCGTATTTGAAGCCGCATCGCTTCAAGCTGGTATTTGTCGTACTGGCTGCGGCGCTGAGCACCTTATTCAGCATTTACAGTCCTGATGTAACAGGCAAGGCAGTGACGGAGCTGTCCAAGGGGCTGATCGGCGCAAAAATCGATTTTGACGTCGTTAACATCATTCTGATCAAACTGGCGGCGCTCTATGTCATCAGTTCATTGTTCAGCTATTTGCAGCAATATATGATGGCTGGAGTCGCCCAGCGTACCGTCTATGATTTGCGCAAGCAGGTGAACGAGAAGTTCGCGCGCCTGCCGTTGAAGTTTTACGACTCGCGGACAAACGGGGAAATATTAAGCCGCGTCGTGAATGATGTGGACAATATAAGCACGACGCTGCAGCAAAGCTTGACCCAATTTATTACTTCGTTTATTACTCTCGTTGGCGTAATCATCATGATGCTGACCATAAGTCCGCTAATGACGTTGATCGTGTTTCTAACCATTCCGGTCAGCCTCGTCGCCGCAGGCGTTATCGCCAAAAAATCGCAAGTGCAGTTTGTCCGGCAGCAAGCGGAGCTTGGCAAGCTGAACGGCCATGTCGAGGAAATGTACACCGGCCATAAAATCGTTAAAGCATTCGGGCATGAGCGGAAATCGCTCGAGCAGTTCAACGAAATGAATGAAAAGCTTTATGAGTCGGGCTGGCGCGCGCAGTTTGTTTCGGGAATTATTATGCCGATTATGACCTTGATCGGCAATATCGGTTACGTTTTTGTCAGCATTGTCGGCGGTGTTCTAGTGACGAAACGGGCGATTGAGCTCGGCGATATTTTGGCTTTTATCACATATACGAGACAGTTCACAATGCCGATTACGCAGCTCGCAACGATCTCGAACGTTATTCAGTCGACGATTGCTTCGGCTGAAAGGGTGTTTGAGCTGCTGGACGAGGAGGAAGAGGAGCCGGAAGCGAGCGATGCGAAGACGATTGCCGCGCCGAAGGGGAATGTGCGGTTTGAACGGGTCAAATTCGGCTACAGCCCGGAGAAAGCGCTTATTGATAATATGAATATCGATGTGAAGTCTGGGCAAACCGTGGCGATTGTCGGTCCGACAGGGGCAGGGAAAACGACGCTCATCAATTTGCTGATGAGGTTCTATGAGCTGCAGGATGGACAAATTGCGATTGACGGCGTGCCGATTACCGCGATGCAAAGAAGCGGCTTGCGCCGCATGTTCGGCATGGTGCTTCAGGATACATGGTTATTTAACGGCACGATTCGCGACAATATCGGCTACGGACGGGAAGGCGCCAGCGAGGAGGAAATTGTGGAGGCTGCGAAAGCGGCGCATGCAGACCATTTCATCCGCACGCTTCCAGACGGCTACGATACCATTCTGAACGAGGAGGCGTCGAACATTTCGCAAGGGCAGAAGCAGTTGTTGACGATTGCCCGGGCGATACTGGCCGATCCGTCTATTCTCATCCTCGACGAAGCGACGAGCAGCGTCGATACGCGTACCGAAGTTTATATTCAAAAAGCGATGAATGATCTGATGCAGGGCCGAACGAGCTTTGTAATCGCCCATCGGCTCTCCACAATTCGCGATGCCGATCTTATTCTTGTCATGGATAAAGGGACGATTATCGAGCAAGGCACACACACGGAGCTGCTTTCCCGTCATGGCTTCTACGCCGACCTCTATAACAGCCAGTTTACAGGAAAGTCAATCCAAGCGGATACGAATGCGGTGTAGTGAAACTGTATAAGAAGCCTCTCTTTTTTCGAATGGCTGGCTGAAAGCCTATTCGAAAAAGGTGAAGGCTTCTTTTTTATGCACTTTAGTTATTTTGATAAGGTTGATGCCAAACGGAGCATTCGGCTTGCAGCCGATTTAAAGGTTGATTCTGCCGCCCGGATTCGTTATGATAAAACTAAATTAATATTATTGATTACTGATTAATGATATTATAAATTCAACATATTCGTTTGGAGGACTCCATTGTGGCCAATAAAGTGACAATTAATGCGGACATCGCAAAATCTAAAATCAATCGCAACATTTACGGTCATTTCTCTGAGCATTTGGGACGCTGTATTTACGAGGGTTTCTGGGTAGGCGAGGATTCGGTTATTCCAAACACGCAAGGCATTCGCAACGATGTCGTGGAAGCGCTTCGAAACCTGCAAATTCCGGTTCTTCGCTGGCCGGGAGGCTGTTTCGCAGACGAGTATCACTGGAAAGACGGCATCGGTCCGCGTGAAGGACGCAAGCGGATGATTAACACGCACTGGGGCGGCGTGCTGGAGAACAACCATTTCGGCACACATGAATTTATGCTGCTTTGCGAGCTGCTAGGCTGCGAACCTTATATTTCCGGCAATGTTGGCAGCGGAACCGTTCAAGAAATGTCGGAATGGGTGGAATATTTGACATTCGACGGCGTATCTCCAATGGCCGACTTGCGTAAAGAAAACGGCCGCGAGAAGCCGTGGAAGCTGAAATATTTCGGCGTAGGCAACGAGAATTGGGGCTGCGGCGGCAACATGCGTCCTGAGTTTTATGCGGATCTCTACCGTCAATATCAAACGTTTGTCCGCAACTATGGCGACAACAAAATTTATAAAATCGCATGCGGTCCGAACGTCGACGATTACAATTGGATGGATGTCGTCATGAGCATTGCTCATAAACATATGGACGCAATCAGCCTTCACAACTACACATTCCCTGGCAGCTGGGAAGATAAAGGCCCAGCGTTGGGCTTTGACGACAGCAAGTGGTTCTCCACGCTCAAAAATACGCTTCGCATGGAAGAGCTCATTACGAAACATTCCGCTATTATGGATAAGTACGATCCGGACAAGCGCGTCGGTATGATTATCGATGAGTGGGGCACTTGGTACGATGTGGAGCCAGGCACAAATCCAGGATTTCTATATCAGCAAAATACGATTCGCGATGCGCTGGTAGCCGGCATCAATTTGAACATTTTCCACGAGCATAGCGACCGTGTCGTAATGGCGAACCTCGCGCAAATCGTCAACGTGCTGCAATCGGTCATCCTGACGGAAGGCGAGAAAATGATTCTGACGCCTACGTATCATGTCCTCGACATGTACAAAGTGCATCAGGACGCGACGCTTGTGCAAACGAACTATGAAAGCGACCTTTATGAATTGAACGGCGAGCAAATCGATCAGCTGTCCGTATCGGCCTCCCGCGACAGCGAAGGCAAGCTTCACGTAAGTTTGTGCAATCTTCATCATCAGAACGGAGCGGACGTCAGCGTCGAACTTCGCGGACTATCTGGCGGCAGCTTCAAAGTGCTTGGCACAGAGCTTACAGCGGATCAGCTTGACGCGCATAACAGCTTCGAGTCGCCAAACAGCGTTCAGCCGAAACCATTCAGCGCCTTCACTGTACAGGGCGGAACGCTTTCGGTGAAGCTTTCGCCGATGTCGGTCACAGTGCTTGAGATTGTAGAAGCTTAAGCCTCAGATGAAAAATCGAGGCTGCAAAGGCTGCAGCGACAGCTATAAAGTGACAGAGGAGCAAATTCAGCGCATACTGGCTGCTCCGATGTTCCAATATCCGGTTAGCGTTTCGGATGATGTATATGAAGCGCGGCTTAGCGAGTGCAGCGCCTGTCCGAAATTGATGGACGGGACGACTTGCCTCGTTTGCGGCTGTATCGTCCGAGTCGCGGCGAAATACCGCAATCGCAGCTGCCCGAACGCAAATGACCGGCGATGGCACGCAGAGGAGGCGGCAGAAGCGTGACCGCGGCACCATTGTTTCGCGATCCAATCGGTTCGCATACGTATGCCGCAGACAGCGGCGATCTTTTCCATTGGCAGGCAGGGAGCCGAACGGCCTTCTGCTTGATCAGCCGAAGCTGCAGCCCGACAATCAAACGCATCATTTGTTATAAAGAAAGAGCGTCCCGTCCGTCATTGACAATGACGATCGGGACGCTCTTTCTTGCTGCGTTCATCCGTTAGGACAGCGGTTCAACTTGCAGTACAACAACCCCGAAAGGCTCCAGCTCCGTAACGCCGCTTAATTTTTCGCCGGACAGCAGATCCGTCTTATCCTGCTTTAAGTGAATGGAAGCCGGTTCTTCACTATAGTTCAGCAGGAAAGCGAGCTTGCCGGCTTCTCCCTCGCGAATCGCAAGCTCGACCGACGGAGGCAATTCCGCCCAAGCAGCAACCGGCGACTCTAAGCCGAGCATTCCGATGATGCGAGCTGCGGCGGCTTCTGTAAATACCGCGCCGAAGTACCATGCCGAACCTTTGCCGAAACGGTTGCGCGTTACGGCAGGTTTGCCCGAATAGTAGTCGGTCGCATATTCGGCAACAATTTCAACGGACTCGCTTTCAATCGCCAAAATATCGTTGAAATCTTCCGCTGACGTCAGCTCTGCAACGCCGTCGTTCCACTTCATAAGCGTTGGCTTGCGGTTTCCTTTTATTTTCGTAAACTCTTCAACCGTTATACCGCACAATTGGGCCGCAGCTCCTGGAAAAGGCCGCATATAGCAATGGCCGTTCTCATCCTTGTAGCCGGTTCGGCAGCCAAAAATAACCGTTCCGCCCCCTTGCACATATTGTTCCAGAAGCGCTGCCGTTTCATCGCGCAGAATGGCCGGGTGCGGGTAAATAAGCGTCGAGTAACGCTGCAGATCCGCTACTGTCGTATCTCGTTGCATATAGCAAACATCGCTTGGAATGTGGCGTCTTTGCAGCGCCTTGAACCATTCCCTGCCGCTCTTCCAGCCCCCCGGTCCATGCCATACATCGTATTCGCCGTCCCATTCATTATCGTAATCGCGCACGATCGCAACTTCCGCTTGATATCGGGAGCCGATTATAGCATTGCCAGCAGCCGACAGCTCGGCTCCGATGCGCCCGGCCTCGCGTACCCGGCGGTTCGGACGATTGTGGTAGTCGTTAATGCCGTGCCAGTAAATTTCATTGCCGAACGTTGCGGTGCGCCAGCGGAAGAAGAGCACCATATCTGCGCCGTGCGCAATCGATTGATACGTCCAGAGGCGCATTTGCCCCGGCTTCGGAGACGGCATGTCCATCTTGCCGACCCAGCCCCCCGGTCCGGACTGCTGCTCCATAATGCAGAAATTCGGCGAAATGGAACGCACGGTACTCAGGCTCAAGCTCCAGCCGCGATCTGCGAGCGGATTGCTTTCATTCGGATCGCTGCTAATTGAAGAAAATTGCGGATAGGAATCATAGCTGAAAAAATCAAGCAGCTCATCTGTCATTCGATGATTATCCAAGTGACCGAACAAGCCGTTTGTCGTTACCCATTGGTTTGGCGCATGCTTGCGCAAGATGTCAGCCTGCAATTTGGCATAGGAAATCGTGTTGTCCGAGATAAATCGTTTTTCATCGAGCGCTTGATGCGGATTTGGCTGATAGCCTCCAGGCGTTGGGCGCGGCAGAAACACTTGCTCCCAGTCGGAGTAGGTCTGATTCCAAAAAACGGCGCCCCAAGCGGCATTCAGCTTCTCCAGCGTGCCATATTTCGCTTTGAGCCATTCCCGAAACGCGAGATGGTCGGCATCAGCGTAATAGACGCCGATTTCACAGTTGAACTCGTTGTCCAGCTGCCAGCCGACAACGGCGGGATGGTCGCAGTAATGTTTGGCCATTTCAAGCGTAATACGGGCTGACAGCTCCCGATATTTCGGACTGCTGTAATTGTAATGGCGACGCAAGCCGTGCTGCAGCGTTACGCCCTCGAAGCTGACGTTCAGCACCTCCGGATATTTTTGCGTCAGCCAAGCAGGAGGCGTTGCCGTTGGTGTGCCAAGAATGACTTTCACATCCTGCTTGACAGCCTCGTCGAGAAAACGGTCGAACAGCTCGAAGCTGAATACGCCCTCCTCCGGCTCAAATATCGACCAGGCAAATTCGGCGATCCGAATGACTGAGAAATGAAGCTCCTTCATGCGGCGCAAATCGTCTTCCCACAAGGATGGGTCCCAATGCTCCGGATAGTAGCAGGCTCCCAAATGGAATTGATCGGCAGTAAGTGGCATCGTTAGTCCTCGCTTTCGATTTATATAATAATATTTTGCGATTTTATTAGTTCCACTATTATTGTAAAATGGTCGTATTCATCCGTAAATAATCGAATATTGCGTTTAAATAATAAAATATTGCGATTCTTTCAAAATGGAGGAAGCATCATGCGAACTCACTATTACTTGCCGGAGCCTGCCATAACCAAATATATTTGCTATCCGGAATCGTTTGGCCGTTACAGCGAGTTTCCGCAGCATCGCGAGCATCGTCCGGAGGGGATGATGGACTATTACAATTTGCATCTTGTCTTTAGCGGACAAGGATATGTCGAGCACGAAAGAGGCAGGACCATTCTTCAGGCCGGCGACGGATTTCTTTATTCGAGAAAAGCCGAGCAGCGATACGGAACCGATCCGGATTTGCCGTGGGACGTCCGCTGGATCCATTTCAAAGCAGCAGCCGGGCTGCCGCTTGTTGCCGGCGAAGGCAATCAAGGGCTTAAGCTGTTCACATCTGCCGATCTGGAACGGTGCGCTCAAGTGATGAATGCGATGTATAAGCTTTGCGAACCGTTCGAGACGAGAGAGGAGCCGCGCATGTCAGCGCTTCTGTATGAAGTGCTTGCCGAGCTCGCGCATAACGCCGAGCCGTTGGAGCAATATGCGATCTCGCGGGAGAAGAAGGAATCGATTCGCGTGGCTGCCGACCAAATTTTGTCCCGCTGCGGCGAACCGTGGACGCTTGCCGCGATGGCGGAGCTGAGCGGCTACAGCACCTATTATTTTGTACGCATCTTCCAGACCATCATCGGCAAAACGCCAAATCAATATTTAACCGACTGCCGGATAGCGGCAGCGAAGAGCCTGCTGATTACGTCTCGGATGACGATCGGACAGGTGGCGGAAAGAGTCGGCTTCTCGCAGGCTAGCTACTTTATTCGCGTTTTCCGCCGTGAGGCAGGTTTCTCGCCCAAGGCTTATCGGGAACTGTTCGGTTAACTGTCCAATTAGAGGTCTGTTGTGCGAACGCTCAGGACAACCTGTAGACCCCCGTCATATCTTATCGAAGAAGACAATTTCGAACAGAGAGGGGTGGCGGGGTTTGCCGTTGGTTAAAGTATGTTCAGTAAGCGCCGTAATCGGATCGATCATTACATTCGCGTTTGGAGGTTGGCCGGAATCACTCACGGTATTAGTCATTGCAATGGGCATCGACTATATTTCCGGCGTGTTGGCGTCCATTAAAGAGGGAAGAGGGTTGAACAGCTTGTTCGGCGTATGGGGGCTTGCAAAAAAAGGGCTAATGCTGCTCGTCATCCTTCTTGCGCATCGCATTGACATTTTGCTTGATCTGCATAATGCGACGATGGGAGCGGCCACTTATTTCTACTTGGCGAACGAATTGATCTCGGTTACGGAAAACTATGGCCGAATGGGATTGCCGATGCCGGACTATATCCGCAAGTTAATTGAAGTGCTGAAAGAGAAAAAATCATAATAAATTTGTGCAAATAGACTACAGAAGGGTGTTTTTGCTCTATTTTCAAGCGTGATCGCATAATGTTCATGGTTTTGTCATATTCGTGCAAAAACTTTTCCTCTTTAAGAAGTTTAAGGTTGAGAACTTCGGACGATCTTATGTAATATAAGAAGTAAACACATCGTTCGAAAAGGGGAGCACGGAGTAATGCATAAGTGGATCATGTTCGTATTATTATCAGCAGCCTCACTTCTTGGAGTTTATTTGCTGACTTTCGGCTTGCCGCCGAAGCCTGTTGACGAGACAGCGGAGCTGCCTCCTGGCACAGTGCTTGTTAAATTGGTAGCAAACAGCGACTTTACATTTAGCGAAGAAGAGTACAAAGTGAAAGTCGGCGACAACGTTATTTTGAAGCTTCAAAATAAAAGCGGCATCCACGGCGCCAAAATCGAAGAGTTGAACATCGACCTCACAGGTGAAAACCTGGAAACCGAATTTAAAGCAGATAAACCAGGCGAATACATCGTTCATTGTTCGGTTCCATGCGGCACCGGTCACGTTGAAATGAAAACGAAGCTGATTGTCGAAGCTGCTTAATCAAACAATAAAGAGGAGCCGAATAGGCTCCTCTTTGCGCGTTATTGCTGAGAAGGAGCTTTATTGAAAGCTCACAGATTGCTCCTACTGCGTTCGCGGCCTCTGTTGCGGGCGATGAAGTAATCGGCAATAAAGCCGAGGAGCGCCCAGCTGGCCACAGTCAACACGTACATAAGCATGACGCTGACATCATGCACATCGACGAATAAATCGACAAACCATGCCGGAATGCTGAACATGAAAAATACGAAATTATGCGGGTCATAGCCGGTTGCGTTGTACGCGCAAAGAGCCAGCCCGATAATGGTCGTTGCAATTGTTACGGTATATCGCATGACGATCCACCTTTCTAAGCGGGACTTAGTGGCTTGCAGTTAAGCTTGTTGCCGAGCTGCGGCTGCTTAGGTTATTATGTGACAAAAGAATGCTTGTCATTCCATTACTAAAGCAAAGAGGAGATTGGTACCGATGCTTACACATATCGTTTTATTTAAATTGAAAGACGGCAGCCCGGACAATGTTGAGCGTACTGCTCAAGTGCTTCGTGACATGGAAGGGAAAATTGACGTATTGAAGTTTATCGAAGTAGGCATCGACGTGCTGCACTCCGAACGCTCTTATCATATTGCTCTGACGACGAAATTTGATTCAATGGACGGACTGAACGCGTACCAGGTGCATCCGGTCCACCAAAAAGTAATCGAGCATATGTCGCAAGTGCGCGAAGCGTCGGTCACCGTCGATTACGAAAGCTAAGAAAGGTCGTAGAGAATACAATGGCAGATCTTTATGAAATGATGACTTATTTGCTGATTATTATCATCAGCATGATTGTTATGTTTGCATGGTTAAAGCTTAAAGCAAAATCCAAAAAGCGGGACTGAAAGCGAGAGATTTGAAATGTATTATGTGAATCGCGAGCAAATTGGCGTCAGACTTGAAGCAATGCCGGATATCGCTCAAGCATTGAATACATTGGCGGACAGCTGGCAGGGAAGTTTAATTGAAGGGATGGCGCAGGAGAGAGCGCTGCACCTGGCGATCGAGATCATTACCGACGTCGGCAGCTATTTGATCGACGGATTTATTATGCGGGACGCAAGCAGCTACGAGGATATTATCGAGATTACAGGAGAAGAAGGCGTTTTTCCGAACGAGCTGAAGCAAACATTCATTGAATTGGTACAATTGCGCAAACCGCTTGTTCAAGACTACTTCACTTGGCAGCGTGCCGAGCTTTATCCGCAAATCCGCGAGCTGTCGGAGCAGCTGCTATTGTTCAAAGCCTCGGTAGAGCAGTATATTGAGCGAGAGTTAAATTTTTAATAAATGATTGGAATGCCGACTGATTCGGGCTGCTTTGCAGCCTGAGCCAGTCGGCTTTTTTGCTTTGTCTGGCCGTCCTTTGTGTCAAGACGAGCCCATGCTGCTTATAATGGCATTACGATATGGGCATTCGCCCTATTCGCGGAAGGCGAAACAGAACTTTGGCTGTCGGCGAAGGAGGAGAACGAGGATGTCGGTGATGGAATGGAGCGCGGCTATCACAACTGCAGTATTTGTTGGTTTGGCGATTGGCCTATTGCTTGGCATGCGGTCGGCGCTGAAACGATTGTCGGCGCTGCAAGCTGCGGCAGAGCTCGCGCTGGCAGACGCGCAAGCAGCTTCTTTAAAGCTCGGCGCGCTAGCGGAGCCGGCAGAGCAAACGCTTCGGACAGCGCAACATCAATTGCAATCGGCCGGAAAGCTGTTCGCCGCAGCCGGGCAAATCGGCGATGCGGTTGAACATACGACGTCGGCAGTCAGCAAAGTATCCTCGGTGCTTGCAAATTCGGCGGTTCAGCACGCCGAACGGGCTTCCAAGCAGCGTCAAATCGGTGAAGCGCTTGAATGGGCGGAACTTGGTATGGCAGCTTGGCAGCTATGGCAAACTAACCGCAAGCGCCATTCTGCGCCATATTCGGAAGAGCAGGGCGAATAGCGTCATCATTTTGAAGGGAGCGATTCAGATGGCAAAGCAAACGAAAGGTTTTCTGCTGGGAGCATTGGCCGGAGGCGTAGTGGGTTCGATTGCGGCATTGCTGCTTGCGCCTAAAGCAGGCAAGGAATTGCGTCAAGATATTACGGTTGGCGCGCAGAAGGTTTCGGAAACTACGGTTCGCGTCGCTGGCCAGGTTGGCGATACGACAGGCCGCATTGCCCGCCAGCTCGGCGATCAGGCGGTACTGCTCGCAGACAAAGCGAAGCATGCTGCAGTTACAGTTGTAACAAGCGTTAAGTCGCTTCGCCATGACGATGCAGCTGTTGAAGCAAGCGAGCTTGAAGCGGCGGAATCGGAAGATAAAGAGCTGCTTACGGTTAATTAAACAGCGAAGAAAGCGGCGGATTCCAGTCGACGGAATCCGCTGTTTTTTTGCGTGAAAAATGCCGTGTATCCACCTATTGTGGTACGTTTCCGCTGTTTTGCTCATATGCTATTGGAGTCGCAGGTCATTTATCCTTCACAATGCAAGCGGAAAATATCGTTTATAGAAAGCGGTGTGTTTGTGCAGCAACCGATTGCGATTCTTGACTCAGGCGTAGGCGGCCTAACTGTCGCTAGAGAGGTTATGCGCCAGCTGCCGCACGAAAAAATCGTATACTTCGGGGATACGGCCAGAGCGCCGTATGGACCGCGTTCCCCCGAGGAAGTTACGCTTTTCACACGGGAAATTGTCGATTATTTGGCTCAATTCAGTCCGAAAATGATCATTATAGCGTGCAATACGAGCACAGCATTCGCATTGGAGGATATCCGCAGCCGGGTGAAAATTCCCGTTGTGGGCGTTATTAAGCCGGGCGCGCGCGCGGCGATTGGGCATACCGAAACCGGCTGCGTCGGCGTAATCGGAACCGAAGGGACGATCAGAAGCGGCGCTTATGAACAAGCGCTCAGAGAGTTGTCTCCAGCTATTCAGATTATTAGCGAAGCTTGCCCGTCTTTCGTTCCGCTGGTGGAGAACGGCAATTTCCGATCTTCCGAGACTTATCTTACCATTACGCAATCCATCGGCCATTTGCGCCGCTATCCGATGGACAGTTTGATTCTAGGCTGTACGCATTATCCGTTTCTGGCGGAGATGATCGGCGAGGTTATGGGCTCCAACATTAAGCTGATCAGCTCGGCGAATGAGACCGCCCGCGAAGCAAGAGCGATATTGCATGAAAGCGGCATGCTTGCACCAGGCTATGTCGTGCCGGTGCATCAGTTTATAAGCAGCGGCGAGCCGCGCATGTTTAAAGTGATCGCGCAGGAGTGGCTTGGCGAACAATTGGAGCTTACTCCGATTGTTTGGCAGGAGCTGCAGCGCATATAAGCATGATATTGTCAAAACGATGCCTTAGCGATGGAATGGCGACTGTCCTCCTCGAATAGCATGTAACGATGCAGTTATTCTGCGCCGTGCAGCATATAAGCGCGGCGCGGAAACGCGAATGCGGGGTGGATCTATGGACGAAGCGAAAGGCATGAATGAGCGGGATGAAATGAAAGAAACAATGCGTTCGGAAACAAGCTTCACTCAATATGGCTATAACGAATTTATTGAAGACAGTATCGTGCTTATGCGTCGTTATCCATTCGTCGAAGGCTATGTCATCGGACATACGGTGCTTGGCAGGCCGATTGTCGCGTTGAAATGCGGGACGGGAGAACGGCGCATTCATATGAACGGAAGCTGCCATGCGAACGAATGGATTACATCAGCGCTGCTTATGAGGTATGTAAGCGACTGGGCTGCGGCATGCGCAAGCGATGGACAAATCAATGGCGTAAGCGCATGCCGATTGTACCGTGAAGTTACATTATGGGCTGTGCCGATGATAAATGCGGACGGCGTGCAGCTCGTTCTGGAGGGAGCTCAGCCGCACAATCCGTTCCGCGGGCAGCTGATCCAGTGGAACAACGGCTCGGAAGAGTTCGATCAATGGAAGGCGAATGCGCGCGGCGTCGATTTGAATGACCAGTTTCCCGCCCACTGGGAAGAGGAGTGTTCCCGACGAGGCACGACGGGGCCGGCTCCGCGAGATTTTCCGGGGCCGTATCCGCTAAGCGAGCCGGAGGCGCTGGCAATTGCCAATTTAACGAATGCGCTGCAATTCGATGCCGTCGTCGCTCTCCATACGCAAGGAGAAGAGATTTATTGGAACTATCGGGGCTACGAGCCTAAGCAAGCGGAGAAGCTGGCCAAACGGCTTGGGCGCGCCAGCGGCTATAAGCCAGTCAAGCTTAGCGGCAGCGACGCCGGCTACAAAGATTGGTTCATTCAGCAATTCCGGCGTCCCGGATTTACCGTTGAAGCGGGATTTGGCGTGAATCCGCTTCCCGTCGAGCAATTTGAACCGATCTATCGCTCTCTGCAGCCGTTGCTGACCGAAGCGTTAAAGCTGCATCGGTAACCGAAGCCGGCGTATCGCGTCAGAAATGAACGGCCAGTATGTAATTACACTTTTGCGGGGCGTTTGCGGGACAGGGGCATGCCTGTGCTATAATAGCAAAAAGGTCATTGACAAGACCTGCCATAAAGGTGGTGTGCCCTGTGCGCAAGCTGCTGTCGCTAAGACATTGGCGAAATACGTTTGTCCGAATCTATCGTCTTCTTGTGTCTAAGGAGGTCCTTTTGCGAGACAAGCTGTTTTTTATCATTCCGGTTATTCTCTATTGGGTCCTACCGGATGTGCTGCCTTATTTGCCGGTTGACGATATAGCTGTAACCATGATTGCGGCGGAATGGTTTGCCCGAATTATGGAGAAGAAGTATAATAAATTGATATGAAGCGCGATGCCTTTAAGGCATCCGGCTATTTTATTAAGGAGCGGATCTGAATGAACTGCAAAATTACGCGCAATGCCGCAAAAATATTAAAGGCTGAATTGGACAAGCCGGAGAACGCTGGCAAAAAGCTCCGCGTTTATGTGACGCATGCTCATGGCGACCATGCCCACTACGGACTCGCAATTGACGAGCCGTCAGATAAAGATATCGTCGTTTCGACAGACAAGGAAATTGACGTTATTTTGGAGAAGGACAACGATTTCCTCGACGGCGTGCGCATCGATTATTTTTATGTTCCCGAAGAAGGGTTTGCCGTTACGAATCCGTCCAAAGGCAACAGCGGCGATCATTAATCGACAAGCGGATAGGACGATAACGAATGGCTAACGATATTCGCGTATGCGACAAATGCAATCATGTCCGGATTAAAACGATCGTGCCGAAGCTTCAAAAGCTGGCGCCAGACGCCGAGATCCGTGTCGGCTGCAAATCCTATTGCGGGCCTTGCGCCCGATATGCATTCATTTTTATTAATGGACGTTATGTGAAAGCGGCAAGCGAGGACGAAGCAATCGAGAAAATAAAGCCGTATGTGAAAAAGTAATTCCGCTCGGCTTCAGCATGACTATTTTATGACGAGGGGCTCAACAGCGATGTTGGGTCTCTTTTTAAATGATGGAACAATAGAGCGGGGGAATGGCGTTGTTGCACATAAACAATAAGCATTTTCGCTATTATGCTGCGAGTTTGGTGCTGTCGATTATATACATTGTTTTTTGCGAGTTAATTTGGCTTCCGGCGCCGCTGCGTACGCCTTCCGGACGTTTATGGATTGAGATGATTGACGGGCTGCTGTATGGTTTAGCGATTCTTCCGTTATTGCTCGCGATTGGTGCATCTGCTGGGACGTACAGGCTGCTGGGAGCGCTCGGAAAAAAGAGCGGCGCCGTTCGCTGGACGATTGCGGTGCGCGGCTTTGCGTTCGCGGTGAATGCAGCTGCAATAGTGCTCGTGTTTTTGGACCCACAACGGCTGCTCGTCAACCTCGTCTTTATTGCAGCCGGTTTTCTAGTTGCGTTCATTGATTTAATGGTTTCGGAGCTGGCAGGCAAGCGCGGCTGGAGACGGTTTGTACCGGTGCGCAGCTTAATATGGCTTATTTGTATTGCAGCGCTGCTTGGCCTGTTTGTATATCCAACCTCCTATCGGGTAACGTATCCGGCAATGACTATTGCGATGAACCGGTATGCGCATGCGGAAGGCGGAGCTGCCGGCGGAAGCATAAGCGGCGTTCTCGTCTTCGAACGACCGGCAGTTGCAGCGGATTGGCTGTATGCCAAACTGTTCCCGTTATATGAATTCGAACGCAAACGAGCGGACGAACCGCCGCTTACGGAGGAATATTCGCAAGTCGTGACGATGAAGACGAATGCGAATGAGGTAGCCAGCGCCATAGCCATGCAAAAGGCAGGAATAGGCGAGGGCATATCAAGCAAAGGCGTTGTCGTTCTTGGGGTGGCAAAGGACGGCGCAGCCAAAGAGCAGCTTGAGGCGGGCGATGTTATCGTAAGCTTGAATGGAGAGCCCGTGCTTACTATTGAGGCGATGACTACCTATATGGCTGAGCGCGTGGAGCCTGGATCGACTGTTAAAGTAGGCTTGCGCCGAAACGGCGAGATGCTGGTCGTCGAGGCGCCTACAGGGAAAGCCGAGGCTAGCGAAAATTTGCCGGAGCGCGCTGTGTTTGGCATCTCGGTCGGCAACGACTTGCACGCGGATATACCGCGCAAGGTCGATTACCGCACGTATATCGCGCATATCGGCGGCCCGTCGCACGGCGCGATGCTGACGCTCGCGCTCATCGACCAGCTCACGCCGGGCGGCGTGACGGGCGGCATTCGCGTCGCCGGAACCGGCACGATCGAGGCCGACGGTTCAATCGGCCTCGTTGGCGGCGTGCCGCAGAAGGCGTTCGCCGTTAGCCGCACAGACGCTGACGTGTTTTTTGTTCCGGCGGCGCTCGAGCAGGATGCAAGATCGGGCGCTCCGAACTTGCAGATCGTCCCGGTAGAGACGATCGACGACGTGCTGCGCTGGCTGAAGCAGCATCGCGGAAGCGAGGGCGATAGCAGCGGCAGTTCAAGCGGCGCGTGAGCGCAGGCGCGAAGTGCGGGCGATAGCAGAGACGGCGGTTCAATCGGCGCGTCAACGAGGTCTGGGAGTGAAATAGCGGAAGAAAGTTCCGCTATGGAGCGGTAATTCGCACGAGAAGCCGAAATAACGGAAGAAAGTTCCGTTATTCGGCGGTGGACGAGCGCGAAGCGGCATATTGGATTGTGGATGACAAATACTTACAAAACTTATATTCTAAAATTAAGTGAAGACATTATTTGCGAGTGAAGCACACCGCTCTTTCCCTATTGTAAATAGGGGAAGGGCGTTTTTTTATTCGAAAAGAGAGGTGGTCCCACTAGAATGAATCCAGATGCTGTACTTTACGAGCAAGCCTATGAACTGTGGATGACGGAGCAAATGAAACAGAGGTCTGGTGAGGCGTTACGCAGATTGAAGGAAGGTCATGCACACGCAGAGAAACGATTTTTAGAAAAAGTGTGGTGGCCGGCTATTGGTCATTTTAATCATCTTCATGCGGAGTATGAAATATACGATTTTCGGAATGGGGCTCGGTACATTGATTTTGCATATGTGAGGCCGCCTTATAAAGTTGGTATTGAAATTGACGGATATGGTGCGCATTCGAGAGACATTGACCGGCGCAAGTTTGCAGACGACCGTTTCCGGCAAAATGAGCTCGTGCTTGACGGATGGCAAGTCCTTCGATTTTCTTATGATGCAATCGAAGATCAATCAAAACGATGTCAGCAGCATATTCAACAGATACTGGGGAAGCTATCCGGCAAGTCTTCTGAGCTATTAAAAGATCTGGATCTATCGATGCGTCACCGTGAGATGATAAGAATTGCAATTCGCGCTCCACAGCCAATTACACCGGCTGAAGCGGCAGCGAAACTTCGATGTTCGGACAAGCAGGCGAGAGTTATTTTGAAAGCACTGACGGACCAGAACCTTCTTATTCCAGCGTCGGGGGCGAAAAGAATCCGCAGCTACCGCGTTCATCCGCAGTTGAGTGAAGCTGCAAGGTGTCTTTAATTAGCTAAAATGGATTCTAGTTTGGAAATCGGAATGATCATATACAAAAACAGGAGCCCCGTCTATTTCGACGGGGCTCCTGTTTTTACTATCTTACCGCGGCGGTGGCCTCGACGGCCTCCGTGGATTGGAACATTGGGATGAGATCATGCGTAACGATTGCGTCTGACATCGTCAGTTCGTTCGACGCGTCGTCCGCATTGGCAAGGCAAGGCGCGATATCGCCAAATTTACCGGAGGAAATATCCCAGCATTTTCCGTTCGAAGCAATGCCATCGGCAGACGGCATAAAGTAGACCGTGCCGTCGGTAAAGGCGCCGTTTCGCTGGACGACGAGCTTGCCGCTGTCGCTGCTCAGCGCTTTTTCGGTTATAAGCGGTGTTCCGAGCAGCGTATCGCCAACCGTCGAAATGCCAAGCAGATGCAGCAGCGTCGGCGTTACGTCAAGCTGGCCGCCGACATTAGCATGCGTTCCAGCATATGCGCCGTCCGGAAGATGCACGATAAACGGCACTTGCTTCAGTATCATTTGACGATCCAAATCGTTAAGCGGCTTGCCGAGAAACTGCTCGAACAGCTCCCAGTCTTTGATCGAATTGTCATGATCGCCATACATGGCAAATATCGTATTCTCCCATAGCCCTTCGGCTTTCAAACGTTCGACGAGCTCGCCCAATGCGGCATCGGCATAATGAACTGCCTGCAAGTAATCTCCCATCAGCGTCCCTTCAAGCTGGCCGAGCGACAGCTTTTGCTGCTCCTGCGGCATCGTGAACGGATGATGGCTGGACAGTGAGATCATAAAGGAATAGAACGGCTTATTCTTGTCTCGATCAGGGTCGACAAGAACGTCGACGGACTGCTGGAAGAAAGACTTATCCCCGAGCGACCAGCCAATCGGCTCATCGAGCGTAAAATGCTTTTTGCTGTAAAAATGATCGTAGCCCATGTTCGCGTACATCGTATTCCGGTTCCAGAAACCTCCGTCATACGCATGGAAAGCATCGGTCGTATACCCATTATCGCTTAGCGTTTGCGGCAAGCAATTAAACGTATGACCGGCGTATTGGATAAAGACCGAACCGCTGACCATAGGCTGCAGCGAGCAGTTCGCAAGGAAGTCGGCGTCGGATGTCCGCCCTTGCGAGGTTTGATGATAAAACTGGCTGAAATAGGCGCTCTCTTGAATGAGCTTGTTTAAGTTCGGCGTAATTTCCTCTCCGCCAATCGACTTGCCGATCATAAAGTTTTGCAAAGCTTCCACTTGCACCATCAGCACATTGCTGTCCTTGTATGCGCCGAATGTTTCGTCTTCTTCAAGCAGCTTGCGGCTGTTCGAGCGCTCCGAAGTCCAATTGTATATGTCGGCTGCTGCTTCGGCGGATACTTGTCCGGAGTCGAGCCAGTTTTCTTTCGCGTACCGGTAGACGTCATAACCATGAAAGCCAACGACTCCGGTAACGTTATACAGCGACAAGCTCCACCAGTTGTTGACGAAAAGCCCTTGCGCCCAGGTGCGGCTCGCTTCATTTATGCTGCCGACAGACATGGATAGGCCGATGAGCGCAATCGCGATGCCAGTAACGACGCGGGCAACGAAACGCGGCCATCGTCTGCCAACACGATAGCCGAAGCGTTGTCTTTCGCCAAACGTCTCCCGCAAATCCGCACCGCCGTAGATCAGCGTATAGAAGGCGAACGGAATAACGACGATCCAATCGGCCAACAAAATGAAATCGCGAGCTTGCAGCAGCGTGCCGATGCTGGCGCCGAGCGAATCGACTTGATTGGCCTGCATCAGAACAGGTACGGAAATTAAATCTTGAAAATAACGATAGTATACGACGTCCGCATACATGATGGAAGACAACAGGACGTTTAATGATATGAGTGCGACGATCCGGCCGCGGGCAGGCAGCCAAACGGTCCAGAAACAGACGAGTCCGAGCGTGCCAATCGCTACGACGAGGTCATACCCGTTCATGTCGATATTCGGTACGTTAATAATGGCATCGAATAAAAATACTTTTCCAAGCATTCCGATAAAAAACAACAGCACGTCCGCGGCTTTCAAACGCTCGAGCCATTCGAGCGTTTGTCGCATGCCGCGCCGTGCGGCGCTTTGTCTAGAAATCATAACCTGCTTACATCCCTTTCTAACTTGCCGTCCTATTTACGCGGAGGAAGCGGTCCGAAGTACTGATAGAAATCAGTCTGGATTCGGCCATTGAACAGCTTCCGTTTTTTGTCCGCAGGGCGGGTAAAATAGTGCTCGAGCGACTTCGTCGGCGTAATCGCAAAAAACGACCAAGTCGGCAAATGGAGCGATGCCAAACCGAACTGGCGAATGGCTGCTTCGGCTTCTTTGTCGTCGCCAAGCCGCTCGCCGTATGGCGGATTCGTGATGATGACGCCGTAGTCGCCTTGCGGTTTCATTTTGGCTACCGGCAGCACTTCGAGCTTTATTTCTTTGCCGAAGCCGGCCTTTTTAACCGCCGCCGAAGCAATTTCGATCGCGTACGGATCGATGTCGGAGCCTGCGATTTGCAGTGGAATATCATCCTTCACCGCGTCAAAAGCTTCCTCGCGCGCTTTATCCCACAGCTCGCCTTGCACAAGCGGCCAGCCTTCGCTGTTAAAGCTGCGGCGCAGCCCCGGCGCAATGTTCCAGCCGATCATCGCCGCTTCGATCAGAATCGTGCCGGATCCGCAAAACGGATCGTAAAGCGGACGGTCAGGGCGCCATCGGCTAAGCTGTACGAGCGAAGCGGCAAGCGTCTCGCGCAGCGGCGCTTCGGTCGATACTTTACGGTAGCCGCGCTGATGCAGGCCCCAGCCTGTCGTATCGAGCGTCAGCATCGCTTCGTCGTTCATCAGCGTTACTTCGATTACATATTTTCCGCCGTCCTCATGAAACCATTCGGTGCCGTAACGTTCCTTCATTTTTTCGACGACCGCTTTTTTTACGATGCCTTGGCATGCAGGTACGCTAGTCAATTGCGACTTCTGGGAACGGCCGTTCACCGGGAATTCGCCGTCCTCCGGAATCCATTCCGGCCAGTCCAGCGCTTTCGTGCCTTCAAACAGCTCATCAAACGTAGTCGCGCGGAACTCTCCCATATTGACGAGAATACGTCCGGCGGAACGCAGCCACAGATTGGTGCGGCAAATATCGATCGGCTCTCCGGTGAAACGGACGCGGCCGTTCTCCACTCGCAGGTCTTCGTAGCCGAGGTCTTTCAGCTCGCGGGCAACGACGGCCTCAAGGCCCATCGGCGCAGTCGCGATCAGGTTAATCTTGGTCATAGATTTTCATTCTCCCTTTAATTCGTCAAAAACAAAGTTGTTTCCTCACGGACAAAATCATACAATCAAGTATAGGGCAAAGCAGGATGCTTTTACAAATTGTAAAATTGGAGAGAATAGCATGATTATGATAGATGAGCAATATGTGGACAGCCTTTACGGCGAGGATGCCGATTTAATGCGCGCGAAGCAGGGGATTGCAGCTCAAGGTATGCCTGATATTTCTGTTGCGGACGGCTATGGACGGCTGCTGACGATGCTCGTTCGAATGAACGGAGCGAAGGAAGCTCTGGAGGTTGGCGCGCTTGGCGGCTATAGCGGCATTTGCCTGGCAAGGGGCCTTGCTGAAGGCGGCCGGTTAACGTCACTGGAGCTGAAGGCGGAGTATGCGGACTTGGCGAAATTACATATGACAGCAGCCGGATTAGGCGAGAAGGTAGACTATATGATCGGCGACGCGAGAGAAAGCTTGGCTCGGCTTAAGGAAGCGGGACGCCGGTTCGATTTCTTTTTTATCGATGCGGACAAAGAAGGCTATCCGATTTACCTCAACTATGCGATTGCGCTTGCAAATCCGGGAGCCGTCATCATCGGCGACAATGTGCTGCTGCGCGGCCGAACGACGAATCTGGATAAGGCAGGTCCTGCAGTGCAGGCGGTGCGCGCTTTCAATCAGCAAATTGCCGACGATCCGCGGCTTATGAGCACGGTGCTGCCGGGCTATGACGGATTGGCTATAGCGATTGTGAAGTCATCGTAAAAGACGGAATAAATGACTAGCCTCCTCGGGCTTGAATGTATGACATTCAGCAGAGGAGGTTTTTTTGTGCAATTTATTGAACCTATATGAATTGTCCTTTGTCTATTAATTCGGGGTGATCAAATTGAGTGATGACTATTTGCGACATTTAACGAACATGGATGAACACGTGCTTGACGACTTAATGAAAAAGTTCGGCCAGGATGTATGGAATTTCGCATATTCGCTGACACAAAATCGGACCCTTTCCGATGACATTTCGCAGGATGTATTTTTACAGGCGTTTAAGCACATCGATTCGTTTCGGGGGGAGTCGACGGTAAAGACGTGGCTGCTCAGAATTACGCGAAATGTTAGCATCAACTACCGGAGGTCGGCTTTTTTTCGCAGAGTATGGCTTGTCAATGAAATAGATCCGGGGCGCTGGGGCCAATCGGCCGAACAGGATTTTATGGAGACGGAGGCAAGCAATGAGGTATGGCGGCAAGTGTTCCGCTTGCGGACTAAACAGCGCGAAGTCATTGTTCTTCATGCGAAATACGAGCTTTCGCTGCAAGAGATAGCCGATGTGCTGCAGATGCCGGTAGGAACGGTGAAATCGCGGCTGTTCGGCGCGCGCAAAAAGCTTTCAAAACTACTGGAGGAGAGGATTGCCTATGAAATCATCTGAACCGATTTGGTATGATGCGCTGAGAGGGAATCCGTTGAACAGGCAAGGTTTTACGGATGAGCTTAGGGCTGGCATTAAACAACAAGCATTCCATAAATCCAGTCGTTCGCATTTGAATTGGCGAATTGCAATTGGAATGTTCGCAAGCGTGGCGGTACTGGTTATATTCGGTTTATTTGCGGCTCATAAGATAAATGACAATATAAGTGAAAATGAGGCCCAGTCGATGCAAGCTGCGGCGAATGAAGATCAATCCAAGCATCGGGGTTCTGCGGCCATTCCGCTAGAAGAATGGCTGTTGATGCCTTCTTCCGGGAACAAGGTTAATGCGTTTGATATCCAATCGTATTCTCAGCTGAATGAACAAGGTCAAATGGTTGAGCTGTTGGCGTATGGAAGCTGGGAGCAGGTGCTGGAGTTAAAATATCCGGATGCCGATACTGCAATCATCGAAAAGAAAAGCATAGACGACAGTAAAATGCTTCTCTTTTACCGGAAGCTGTACGAGTCGAATGGATACAGAAGCATCTCGTTAAGCGTCGACGGGTTCGACGATATGCAAAATCAATGGGTATGGAGCCAATCGCTGTCGTATTCGATCGGCGAGCCGCGGGAGTCCAAGCAGCCGCTTCAAGGACAATGGTATGATATTGATCCGAATTCGTTTTATTTTGGCGTTGTCAATGATCCGCAAATTGCCTCGATTCGAATTGTAGATGAGAACGGCGCGATGAAGACAGCGGAATTCGTAACAGACGAGTACGGTTATGTGTATTGCTTTGCTGAATTGATCCGTCAGAACGATTATACCGTTGAGGGTCTGAATGCGGATGGAAAGGTAATTTACTCCGAGATTAAATCATTTTCCAGCGGGCTGTATACCGATATCGATTAACAATAAGGGGCTGTCCCATAAGTCATGAAAATGACGATGGGATACCCCTTTTTTTATCTGGGTTAAACAGTAAACTGCTCATTTAAATGTTCTTCCGATCGCCATTGCTCAGGGATTCCTTTGAATCAACGAGGTAAGGTTGGGATCCCTTCACAAAAACGAACGCTGACGCTTCTCCAGAATCATTTAAATGCTCCGTCTACCCT
>NZ_WOVL01000014.1 GCF_009737085.1 Paenibacillus sp. NEAU-GSW1 | reverse complement strand
CAAGCCACATGAACATGATGTTTTCACGAACCGCTTTCGCGATTTGGCGAGAAGAGTAAATGCGCTGTGTGTAGGCATAGATGATGACTTTCATGAGCATCTTGGGGTGATAGCTATCCCGGCCACCTCCGGGATAAGCTTTCGTGAAGAGATTCATATCTAAACGATTGACCGCATCGTTGATGACGCGAACGAGATGGTTTTCGGGGATATCTTCTTGCAAGTCCATTGGCAAGGACAGCTGATCCATGGTATATTCTTTGTACATAAAGAAGCCTCTCTTTCTAGAATGGTTGGTGGTACTTCTATTCTAACAAGGAGATGGCTTCTTTTTGTTTGTATTTTAAGCAATTAATTGACAGGTTAATGGCAAACGGAACATTTAAATGATTCTGGAGAAGCGTCAGCGTTCGTTTTTGTGAAGGGATCCCAACCTTACCTCGTTGATTCAAAGGAATCCCTGAGCAATGGCGATCGGAAGAACATTTAAATGAGCAGTTTACTGTTTAACCCAGATAAAAAAAGGGGTATCCCATCGTCATTTTAATGACTTATGGGACACCCCCTTTCCAACCCGCTTGCCCTGCTTATTTCCTTCGTTTTTGATATATAAAGTAGCCGGCAGCGGCAATCGCATATGCGCCAATCGTTGCGTATATTAAGTGCCTGCCCGTAAACTGACTGACAAAATAAAAGTTCATTCCGAAGAAACCGGTCAGCAGGCTAAGCGGCAATAAAGCGATCGAAACGATTGCCACAACGGTTTGAAACCGTTCGGATCGCCGTTTATCGATTTCCTCGCGCGCCAGCCTCTCTCTTGTCGCCGCAATTTCGATCATATTAGTCAACATATCCATCTCGAAATGCAGCTCCTGGATCAGATCGTCGATCTTCAGCGCCTCCCGCATCACGCCATAGAGCCTGTCTTGATGCGAAACGTTCGATACTTGCGTAAACGTTGAGCGAAGTTTGAACGCAATCAATTGGCTGTGGAAGTTGGTCACATTATTGATCTGCTCGAGCGGCTGTTTCATAAACTCGTCATACTCTCTGGAAAGCTCCGCAACGCGAATCGACAGGTTAAGCAACCCGTAACGCTGGTGCAGCGCCAATATGTACATATACAAATACCATTTTTCAATATTCTTCTTGTAATTGCCGGTGAAGAAAGCCTCTGTGCCCGGATCCTCGGATTTTTCAACGATATTTGCCATTCCCTCCAAGGCGACGCCCCAGTGGCTGTTTTGAAAAAGCGACAAGGAGGCTTGAGGCGATTCTTCTTTGCGCAAATAAGAATCTTTGAAAGAATGCTTTAAATAGAACAGGCTCTGTTCCCTCTGGCTTTCGCTAATCGCTTCATCCGGCCATACGGTAGAGAATACAAGCGCTTTGGAAGCTCTCTTGCCCTCGCCTTCGAAGAACGTTTTTGGCTGCAACGGAGCGAGAATTTGTTCCGCCCAGCCGCCCAAACTGAGCTCTTTCGTATCTTCTGGAGCCGGTCCGGTTTTAAAAGACAAGCTAATATCTCGCTGAACAAGCTTTTTCAAATAATAGTTGCCTCGAATGACTTTATTCATCGTTTCGCTAGTCAGCGTGCAAATCTTGATCGTCAAGAAACCGACCTGCGACTCGAATAAATATAAGGATATATCTTGCAGGAATAGCTTGATGACCGTTTCGCCCTTCACCTTTAATTCGAGAACGGTATTCGCGGTAGGCAGGCCAGTCTTCCTGCGGGAAGCGGGAGCTTTTAAGTCAAACCGCTGTCCAATCGCCTTATTCTCTTCGTTGACCGCACCGACCAAGTTATTGATATGATCGAAAAAATATTCTCTCCGCTCTTGGGCAACCGCTTCATATAACGCCGTCGCCTCGACATTCTGAATCGTCTTCCCCAGCTGCTCTGTAAATGCGAAAGGAACGATTAAATAGGTCATATGGTTTCTGAGTTGAATGTCCGCCTTCATCATACACTTGTTCTCCTCTAACCCTCATTGTGTGAAACTAATCAATTTTCACAAGATCCCAGGAAGTAATGATGCCTTCCGGCTTCTCATGCATGCCGCCCTTTTCCGTGACGATAACCGCGTCTATTTTGACGCCTTCCTTTTGTTTCTGCTTATACAAATCGTCAACCTCGAAAATATTCATTTTCTTGCTTACAAACACCACATTATGTGCCGCCTCGAACGGAAGCACTTCCTCCAGTGCCGAGTGGGTAAAGTCAACAAGGGGCCCGCTCTTAAGACGACCGGCAATCCAGCGGCTGAGCCCGTCTTCTGTTATAAGCGCCTGAAACGCTTTCTCTCGATAGACCGGAAAGCTGGTAAAGCCGTGCCTTTCGATTGCTTTAAAAACATCTTGAATCAGCGTGTCCGTTTGAAACGTGATGATGGGCTTTACAGCGATTGACATGACGCTTTTCGGTTTTTCAATTATTCGGCAAATCGACTCGATGCTATCGACAATTTCCGGGTGCGGCACAGCGATATAAAAGTCTTCTCTCGTATACTCGTGAACCATCGCATTGCGCAGCCTTGCATATTGACGCAGGTCCTGTCTGAAAACGCGAAGCATCGCATATCTGCTGCACGCTTCTTCAAGCATGCTTGTGAAAGCGTCGTTGCGGTAATCGGGAAGCAGCTCTCTCAGCTTCTGATGAATCCGATTAAACGCTATTTCAAATCGGTTGACCCGATCCGTCTGATCCTCCATTTGATCGATTGGTTCTGCCTTAGCGCGATCAAACATGTGCAAATCTCCTCCATCATGTGCAAGCTGCAAATTTTCGATTAACCAAGGAAATATTCTACTAAATTGGTTAAGGCTTCGTTACTAGGACAATCATACTATGAACGATAATCGTTTGCCTACTGCCTATGAAAAAGCAAAAAGCCTTGATAGGGAATCGGTTAGCGATTCTCTGACAAGGCTTGGAATTGGCCTTCCCTTTAAAACCCCGGATATTTGACAACCGGCCATTTCTCTTTGCGCAATGCATCCAACAGCTCCGGCCCGACTTGCAAATTGCTTGCGACAAGCTCGCGGGGCGTTAATGCCATCCATTGGTTTAAGGATATGTCGACGAACCGGTCGCTTTTGAACATTTCCAGAAACCAAACCGTTTCCGTACCGGTGTTTTGAATGTAGTGACCGTAAGCAAAAGGCACGTAGCCTACGTCTCCCGCCCGATAATCAAACGTTCGAGCGGCGCCGTTGCCGCCGAACACTGTCATTCGCGCTTGCCCGCAAAGATAATACTGCCATTCGTCGTTATTGGGATGCCAGTGCAGCTCCCGCATCGCTCCAGGCTGAATTTCTACAAGCGCCGCGGCAATCGTTTTCGATGCCGGAAAATTGCTGGAATCGGCAATTCGCACGCTGCCGCCCGGCGTTTTGATCGGCGGCTGAGCAAGCAGGCGATGCTTGAAACTAACCGGAATTTTGCCGTATGGCGAGTGTACCTCTTGACTTTCCAACGATCCCGGAACCTGATCCGGGTAAATATAGAGCTGATCGCGCGGTATGGTATTGAATGCTTCGACGGGAACGCCAAAATTAGCGGACAAAACTTCTTTTGGCGTATGGGCAAACCAATCCGAAATCGACAGCGTGTTCAGATCGGAGAAGCTGCCGTCGTCAAACACAAGCAGAAACTCACAGCCGTCCTCGAGCCCTTGAATCGAATGCGGAAGTCCTGCCGGAAAATACCACAGGTCGCCCGGCCCGACATCCGCTATAAAATTACGGCCATACGAATCGACCGATGTAATCCGCGCGCTGCCCCAAATCATATAGGCCCATTCCGCCTGCTGATGCCAATGAAGCTCTCGGACGCCTCCGGGGCGCAAGCTCATATTAACGCCGGCAAGCGTTGTGGCAATCGGCAGGTCGCGAACGGTAATCTCGCGCGACCATCCGCCGTGATTAAGCTGCATATGCGTATCCGAGAAGGACATTTTCATATTAGGTATCAAACCCGCGTCCGTCGCAGGAGGCACGAGCATGTCCGGATTCTCCCTGTCCCTCATCACATCGCGCGGACCGAAATCGGGACCTCCCGCTCCATCGCTGCGAATCGGCTGCGGAATCGGCTGCCCGCCCCCGTTATCGTGCCGTTTTTCGCTCATTTGAACGAGCCTCCCCGCACCCTGCATCTAGTCAATACGATTCATGTTATGCGGCTGTGCCTGTTCAATATGTACGGCGTGTTGACAACGATTCCTTTACGACGACAATCGTATGCGCAGCTTCCACGCCATTCACCGTGAGCGCAATTCGATGCTCGCCCGGGTAATGGCGGCGCGTCGACAAATCGGCGAACCGATGCATGCGGTTCGCGCGCAGGCGGACACCGCCATTTACCGTCTTGTCAGAAAGCAGAAACAGCTTGCGCGAGGTTTGACCGTTCGATTTGACAAAGTCCACTGCATATTCGATACGAATACGCAGCGGATCGCCTTCCCGCATGACTAATTCATAGGTCAGCTCGCAGCTTTCACCGATATGCAGCACGTTTGGTGCTGCGCTTATGGATGCCGAAACGAATAGCTTTCCTTCCGTTTCGTCAAGCTGCGAATATCCGAATAGCGACAGCGCGTCAGGGTCTGCCTTGCGGACCAGATTGCGGCAGCCGTGCCGAATGATCCAATCCGTATATTCATGCTTGCCGCTCCAAATTTTCGCTGTTTCCAGAACGAGCTGAGGATGATCCTTCGCGATATCATTTAAATTGTTCGCGACGCTTTTGCGCACATATAGCGAAGGGTCTGCTTTCAGTTTTTCAAGCACTGGCAAAATCGGCGCCGGATCGCGTTTAAACATCGGCAGCGATTGTCCCCAAGGCAGACGCGGCCGACAGCCTTCGCTGGCAAGACGCCGCACATGCTCATTCGGATGTTCAGCCCATTCCTCCATCCTCCGCATCATCTTCTCAGGCTCGCGAAGCAGGAACGCTCTTACCGCAAATTCTGCCGAAGACTTCGAAGTAAACCGTTCCAGCGCTGTCATCGACTGTTCCCAATGCTCATCGGCTTGTCCATGCACCTCGACGAAATCAGGGAAAAACAAATACGGAAAGCCAACGCACACTTCGTCTATGGCATATAACACATGCAGCGCATCCCCATAGCGGGAAGGCAAATAAGAACCTAACGCAACCGCAATTTTACGAATTCGCTCTTTTAAAGTCAGCCCCTCCCAGGTGCTGTCCATCGTTGCCGACACAAAAGCCGCCTCGTCAAATGCCGGATAAACGCGATGCACCTTTGCAGCAAATTCACGCATAAACGGTTCATGATACATATCTTTCAAAGGTTCTGCCATCGCTTCGAATCTCCTCTGCTTTCAACTCATGTTAACTTCTAATGATTATACCTCCGAAGCTGAACGCTTCATATTTTTTCCTTGTACCATGCGCCATCCCGTCAACAGGGCCGCTGCCAGACAAATGAACGCTGAAGTGAGAAAAACGGCATGCATTCCCGACAGGAATAGTTCCGGCCGTCCTGGAATCAAGCTCGTAACCCGATACCCCGCCTCTCTGCTCATCACTTGAAACAGTATCGTTGTAGCTGCCGTTATGCCAAACACCATGCCTACATTTCGGATCAGCGAGCTGACACTCCCTGCAGAGCCCAGCTGCGTTCGCGGCACTTGCGACATAATGAGCGAGTTGTTTGGCGAAGAGAACAGGCCGCTTCCGATGCCAAGCAGCGCAATCCATAGACTTGCCAAGATTGCGCCGCTGCCTTCATGCAATTGGCTTAAGCCAAACTGGGCAACAACCATAACGCTCAAACCCGACAAAGTCAGCGATTCCGAACCGATTTTATCCGAAAGCGCGCCGCTGATCGGTGCAACAACGACCATACAGATCGGAAACATCATTAACAGGAAGCCCGATGCGAACGGCGAAAGATTCAGCACGTTCTGCGCATAGAAAGGCGCGATAATATTGAAGCTGAAGTTCGCTGTGAAGAACAGGAACGCAGTTATAATACTAATAGAGAACAAAGGATTTTTAAACAGGCTAAGCTGGATGAGCGGTTCCTTCCCTTTTGCTTCCACAAACAGAAACAGCATAAAGGATAGTGCAGCCGCAGCAAGTGAAACAATAATCCAGCTGTTGTCGTACCCTGCTTGCTGGCCGAGCAGCAAGCCCGCGAATAACGTAACGATAAATATCGCAAACAGCGATGTGCCAGGCATGTCAATCCCCTTTTTCACTCGTACGAGATCCTTCGGCAACACCTTCCACCCGAGAATGACAGCGATAATGCCGATTGGCACGTTTGCCCAAAAAATATATTTCCAACCTAGCGTCGACAAAATCAATCCGCCGATGCTCGGTCCCGCAATGCTGCCTAGCGATACGAATGTTCCGACAAGGCCAATCGCCTTGCCTCGTTCATATGCCGGAAAAATATCGGTTACAATGCCTTGGCTGTTCGCCATCGTCATCGAAGCGCCAATCGCTTGAATGACCCGGAACGCGATTAGGTAAGGAAGCGAATCGCTCATTAATCCGCACAACAGCGAACCGATAATAAATATGACAGTTCCGAGCTTAAATATCCGGATTTTGCCGACAATGTCGCCGAGCTTGCCGAAGAGCAGTATTGCCGCGCAAATGGCCATCAGATAGCTTGTTGTAACCCACTGAATTTGCGCAACAGGCACGCCAAGCTCCTTCGCGAGCACCGGCAGCGCAATATTGACGATACTGCCGTCCAGTGTCGCCATAAACGTAAATAGATTTAGAACGATAAGGATGATCCAGCGTTGCTTCTGGATCGCTGTATCCTCTTGATAAGTGCGAAATGCGGGATTAGCGTTCATAAGTCCCCTCCGAGCTGTTATATTCTGCATCTAGTTGCATACGCAACTAAATTGTACAGTTAGTGTACTGCAATTTAGTTGCGTATGCAACAAGTTTGCGATACGATATTTTACAACCAGTATCATCTCCCTTAATTTGCAACTTCATTGTCGAAGGAGTGCTTTATTTGTGAAGAAAGAACCAGTTGGAAAGCTGATTTCCTATATACACAGACAAAATTTGAAACGGCTTACGAAAGCGTTCGCTCCTTACGGCATCGGTAGCGGAGGACAACATAGCTTTCTGATCACCATTTTGCTTAACCCTGGAATCACGCAAGACTACTTGACCCATGAACTCAAATTCGATAAAGCCACGACTGCGCGCTCTATCAAACTGCTTGAGCAAAACGGTTATATCCATCGCCGTCCCGATCCTGATGACGGCCGCTCGCATCTGCTGTATCCGACTGCCAAGGCGACGCACTTTCATCCGATACTGTCACAAATTCTAACTGATTCAAACCGCGAACTGACGCAGAACTTAACTTCTGACGAAGCCGACCAGCTTGTCTATTTGCTGCAAAAGCTCAAGTCCGATCCTGAATCCGACTAATTGCCGCATTGCCGTTCTGCGTAAATGATGTCATCCAACAAGGGAGCCTTGGCAAACTTCGCTTCCATTTGAATGTCCAAAATAAAAAGGGGCGCCCAAAAGTCCTTAATGACTTTTGGAACAGCCCCCCCTACCCTGGTTTCTCCGATGAAATAACGCTGCGTGACAGCGTTATTTCATCAACTATGCGCTCATACGATCAAATAACACGGTGAGACAGCGTTATTATTCGAGAAGCGGCACTTTCACTGCTTATTCTGATGTAATAAAACTGTATGACAGCGCTATTTCCTTCATTCTGTCCCCATTCGGTCCAATAACGCTGTCTGGCAGCGCTATTCCCTCAATTGTGCGCCATGTTGCGCGGCAACAGGCTGTTGCAATTCAAATTGCTGCGCTCTGTTAACCGAGCATAGCGCTCTCGCTTTTCGCTTGTTGACTTGCCTCATCAGCTCCAGCGGAATGCACTTTCACGCGGCGCAGTGTCATGCCCAGAATCAGACCCGCTAATGCAACAACAGATAATACGAGATACGTATCGTGAAAAGCGGCAGTCATGGCCTCAGGCATAGGATTCATACCGTCCGCGATATGATTCGATGTCCGATTGGCGATTATGGTTGTCAGACCGGCTACTGATAATGAAATAATTACTTGCTGCGCTGCGCTCGTAAGAGACGTCACTCTGCTCACCAAGTTTGCTGGAGCAGACTGGACTAGAAACGTATTGATCGGCAAATAAGACAAGCCCATTCCCGATCCGATTAGAACGCGAGGCAGGAAGAACATCCAGATGTTGTCCGTCGCATCTATTCGCGAAACAAGAAATGCTCCTGCGGCTACGAGAGAAAGGCCAATGATAACGAGCGGCCTGGCTCCGATACGGTCATAAAGCCTGCCGCCAATCGGCATAAACGTAGCGGCGGCGAGTGCGTGAGGCAGCGTCCATAAACCGGCTTCGAAGGCGCTCATCCCCATCAGTTTCTGCATAAAGTACGGAATCATGAAAATAAGTCCGAACATAACAAATTGAAGCACCCATTGCACAAAGATTCCTCTTGTGAAAGGCATTGATTTAAACACTCTGAGCTCCAGCAGCGGCTCTTTCTTCCTTGTAAGCTCAACAATGACAAACAAGATCAGGGCAACAGCTCCCGCTGTCAATCCGATTACGGTCCGAGCAGAAGTCCAGCTTTCGCCTCCTTCTGTAATGCCGTACGACAATCCCGCAAAGGCGATTGGGCCGAGTACAATCCCCCAAAAATCAAGTGAAACGGATGATTTCTTTGGAAAACGCGGCAGAAGAAGCCAGCATAGTACAACTCCAATGACTCCGATTGGCAAATTAATCAGAAAGATCCATTGCCAGTTGACATAGTCAACCAAATACCCGGCTACAATCGGACCAAAAGCCGGCGCAAGCAAAATCGGTATGCCCATCATGCCAATAATGCTTCCTGCTTTTTCCGGAGGGCTTAAGCGAAATGTCATCGCAAATGCGATTGGAACGACCATTCCCCCACCCAACCCTTGCAGCACGCGGAAGGCTATTAATTGTTCTACCGATGCCGAAAGCGCGCATAATATTGACCCGAAAATAAATAAAATGAGTGAAATATTCAGAACCGGCTTCGCCCCGTATTTGTCTGACAACCATCCCGCAAGCGGAATGACCGCAGCTTGGGCTAAAGTGTACCCGGTAATTGTCCATTGAACGACGGACAGCGATTTGCCGAAATCTTTAACTAGAACGGGAAGAGCAACGTTTACTGCGGTTGTGTCAAGGATGACCATGAATAAAGCGACAATAATGGCGATTAGCGGACCGATCAGCTCACGAATTGATGCTGCTGGCTTAAAACTTTCTTCTCTCGAAATCGTTGACATTGGGGTTAGTCCCCTCCTCGCTTGCTTTTATCACAAGTGATTGTAACTCTTCTGGATAAAATTAGCAATACGACCAGATGATTAGTAGTATTCTGTTATCAGAGTACGTTATTGTAAACGCTTCATCTTTACATTTTGTTAGCATTATAAAAATAGATACCAGCAGCAGCAACATTTGTTTTTGAGCCAACGCATCCAAGCATTGACAGATTCCTTTACCGGTGTATATGATGTTTATATGTAATCATTACGATTATACAGCATTACCCAAATTTCATTGACCGGGAGGATTCGATGCTGCGTTCCTTTCTTTATCGCCACGGATTAAATGCCATGTTCGTGTTCCTCTTTGCCTCTGCGCTGCTCATCGTATTTTATCCAGAATCCATAAAACAGCTTATCGGCCTTTCATGGCCTGCATTTCAATCCTTTGCCGCTTTCAAAACGATATTTCTCGGCATTCTGCTCGAAACGTTACCCTTTCTGCTGCTTGGAGTCGTCGTATCATCGGCGATGCAATTGTTCGTGTCAGAGTCTTTTATACGCAAAATCATTCCCCGGCATCCGCTCCTCGGAGTACCGTTCGCTTGCCTGCTCGGATTTTTATTTCCGGTATGCGAATGCGGACTTATTCCGATCGTCAGGCGTTTACTTGCAAAAGGCATGCCTCTCTATATCGGGATCATATTTATTTTGGTCGGGCCGATCGTCAATCCCGTCGTACTGGCTGCAACCTACACCGCGTTCCGCAGCCGTCCGGAGCTAATCTACTCCAGAATGGGACTGGCCTTGCTTGTCGGAGTGACAATTGGACTTCTCGTCTATTTTTTCATCAAAGAAGACGTGCTCAAACCTGCTTCACAGGACGGCGATTCCTTCCCTCATTCCGGTCATCAGCATAACCATGACCATCGTCATGACGGAGCGGGAAAGTTCGTTGCCTTTGCAGAGCATGCGGGCAATGAATTTTTCGATATGGGGAAATACGTGATGATCGGGTCCGTATTGACAGCAGCCATCCAATCGCTAATGCCAAGAAGCAGCCTGACGGATATTGCGCAAACCGAAATCAGTTCCAGTCTCTTTATGATGGGCTTCGCCTACATCCTGTCTATCTGCTCAACGTCCGACGCTTTCGTTGCCTCGTCGTTCGCTTCGTTGTTCCCGGCCAGCTCCTTGCTCGCTTTTCTCGTATTCGGTCCGATGCTGGACTTTAAAAGCACGCTCATGCTGCTGTCTGTTTTCAAGAAACGATTCGTACTTCAATTGTCTCTTATGATTTTCGCAGCCGTTTTTACAGGCGCATTCGTTGTTGGCCATTATATCAAGACGCTGTAAGAGGAGGGTCATACCGATGCAAAATAAAGCCGTGCTGTTCCATTACTTGTTTCGTTCCGCTATTCTGGCATGCCTATCCTTTTTCATTGTAGGGCTGGTTCAACAAGGCCGGCTTTCCTATTACATTGCTCCGCGCACAGAGCTTTACGTGAAGCTGGCAGCGCTAGGATTGTTTTTTCTTGCCGTTTGTCTGGCCTACATCGCGATTCAAAATGTTTACAGCCAAGCAGCGGCCTGCGGATGCAAGCATCCCCCTCCCTCTTCCATAGGAAAAAGCATTCTCTTATACAGCTTGTTTGTATTCCCGCTTCTTCTCGGCTTCTTCACGCCCGACACCTTGCTTGGCAGCAACATTAGCGCTTTGAAAGGCGTTAACTTAAACATTGGCGGCAATACAAGCCCCTCGGTTCCGATTACGATTACGATTGACAGCAAGCCGCCTTCTGCTCAGAAGAACTCGGAAGAGCCGGAAGAAGCTGAGGCAGCAACGGATACAGATCCGCTTTCCGCCCTTTTTCCTCACGATGAATATACCGAATTGCACGCAAAGCTTGGAAAAAAACTATATTCACAAAATATAATTGCCGTGAACGACATCGGCTTTATGGAAACGTTAACGACGCTAGACATTTATCGCAACAATTTCATCGGAAAAACGATTCAAATCAGCGGATTCGTCTATCAGGAGGAAGATATGAAGCCCGGACAATTCATCGTATCCCGTCTAGCGATGCAATGCTGCTCCGCAGATACGGAACCCTACGGTATTCTCGCCGTTACGAATGACGGGACGGCGCTTGCCGAGGATACATGGGTGCGAGTTACTGGCGTTTTGGGCGAAACGATGTACCGCGACAATAAAATTATGGAGCTTAGTGTTCAACATATCGAAACGATTCCCGCGCCTGAGTCCGCCTATGTATATCCCGATGATGCTTATTTTGAACAATTGTTAACCGATAGCTAAAGCTTATGCGGCGGCAAAGCGCACGTGGGTTGAAATAACGCTGTGCCGCAGCGTTATTGTGATGAAAATGCGCTCTGGAGCTCGATTAACGCTAGGCCGCAGCGTAAATCACAAAATTGTACAGTCCTATCAAGTATAAAAAGCTTACCGTCACGATCAACGGTAAGCTTTTTATACTGTCTCCTTTAAATGCTTAGACTGCATCAAGAAAGCGTACGACTCTCGATACCCCATTGCTGCCGAACGGCTTCCACCGCAGCCAAAGCAACGGTATCCTGCAAAATGTCACCCGGCTTGTTGCCTTTTCCGATAATGTAGCCCGCATATGCGGTTCCGGTATATTCAAATATATACTGAAACTGTTGAACCAACGGCAGCCCTTTCAAGTGAGGCTCATCGTCGCCGACAGCCAGCACCCAAGCAGTCTTCGCCGCAAGGTTAGCAAGAAACGGCTCCTTATTTTCACGCAGCGATTGCGACCACCGGTCAATGAAATTTTTCGTCAAGCCGGACGGCCCATACCAATAGATCGGCGTCGTAAATACGAGTACGTCCTGAGCCAACACCCGCTCCAGCACCGTACGATAGTCATCGTTCGGGTACGGCCGCTTCTCGGAATGCCGATAGTCGACAATCGGCTCAATCCGATAATCAGCCAAATAAATATGATCGGTCTCGAACCCTTCTACTAGCAATTGGGCTAATTGATCGGTGTTTCCGTTTTTGCGGGAGCTTCCGTGTATTACTGCAATCCCCATACCATCGCCGCCTCATAGTTTAATTATTGAGAATGAATACAAGAGGCTAGACCGCCTCCGCCTCCTGCCTCCTGCATCCTTTATTAAAAGTTCAAGCCTACTTCACGACCAAATCCCATTCGTTCACGTTATTAAACGTGCCGAGATTAAGCGGCTTGCCTACGAGAACGTCCTTCGAAACGACCTGCAGCCTTTTCTCCGAATAGACCGCCAGAGTTGGAACCTCGTCATGCAAAATCGCCTGCAGCTCATTGTAAATTTCGTGGCGCTTCGCTTCGTCAATTTCCTGTTCGCCTTGTTTGATCAGCTCGTCAACGCGCGGATTGTTGTACCGCGTAACGCTTTCCGGGTCGTCGCTCTTGTAAGACGTGAAGTAAAGGCTTGGCTCGATATAGTAGTCCCTTGTAAAAATCGTAATGTCATGCTCGCCTTTTTCCACTTTATCGATCAGAGTCGGGAAATCGTATTTTTGCACATCCACCTTGATGCCTACGGCTTCCAGGTTTTGTACGAGAATGTCAGCAGCCTGCTCGCGCACTTTGTTGCCTACCGGAATAATAAACGTCACTTTGCGGCCAGCATCCCAGCCCGCTTCCTTCAGCAATTGCTTCGACAGCTCCGGATCGTACGCATAAGGCTCGATATCCTTATTAAAGTACGGATGCGAGCTCGGCACGCCGCCGTCGATAATTTCGGCCTGCCCTTTGAGCAGCTGCTCCACAATAAGCGGGCGGTTCAACGCGTGCGCGATCGCTTGACGGACTCTTTTATCCGGCAGCTTCTCGATATTGAAGAACAGTTCAGCCGGCTCCGAAGCCGATGCTGAAGAAACCGTAACGTTGTCAAACCCTTTCACTTTGTCATAATCGGTAATCGGCACGAGTCCGACCGGCAACGAATTCAAATGCACTTCGCCGGTTTGAAGCTGGGCGACCAAATTGGCTGCCGGAAGCACTTTAATAAAAATCGTATCGATCTTCGGCACAGGCAAATAGTAATTTTCGTTTTTTACAACTTCCACGTATTGGCCTTGCTCGAATTTTTTATATTTGTAAGCGCCGATCGTTACGGTTGGCTCTTGGAAATATTTATTCGTAGATGCCTCGGCCGGGTCCAGCCCTTTCAAAATATGCTCCGGCACAAAGTTAACCTTTACGCCAAACCGTTCATTGAATACAAGGGGGTCGATCGGCGTCTTCGTTTTAATCTCGAACGTATTGGCGTCGATAATGTGAAGACCGGAAATTTCGGTTACCCCTTCATCCAGCTTGCCGAAATCGTTTAATCCTTCAATGAAATTGAGCTGGAAAGAGGTCTCCACCTTCGGATGAAGCGCCAGCTTCAACGTGAACGCGACATCTGCAGTTGTAAACGGCGTGCCGTCGTTCCACTTGGCGCTAGGCTTAAGCTTAATCTTATACGTCTGCTTATCCGTCGTCTCAATCGATTCAGCCAGCTTCGGCACAAATTGCGCCGATTCCGTAACGTCCAGAAGAGCGTCATTTAACAGATTAATAGGAGCTAGGGAAGCCGAGCTGCCTTGCGTATTGATTTGATTCAGCGTTACGGGCGCATTGACGATGCCGATCGTCAGCGTTTTGGGAGATGGAGCCGGCGCTGCGGAAGCCTCCTGCGTTGCTTTCGGCTGCTCTGTCGGATCTGCGGATGGCGCGGCGGCCTGCTTGTTGCCGGCATCGCTGCATGCAGACAGCATTAATGTAAAGATAAGCAGAATAAAGCCAAACGTTATTTTCCGTTTATTTCGATTCATTTGCATTCGCTCCCTTGAATAATAAATTTAGCAGGTATCCTTTCAGTCAATGCCTGCTCAAGTTCAATGCTTGGCGTCAAAAGCATCGCGAAGCCCATCGCCTACAAAATTAATCGCCAGTACGATCAGCAAAATAACGGCGCCGGCCGGCAGCCATAGCCAAGGCTGATCGGTCAATACGGTCAGCGACTGGGCGTCATGCAGCATATTGCCAAGGCTTGCTTGCGGCGATGCTACTCCCATGCCCAGGAAGCTTAGCCCCGCTTCACTCAAAATGGTACCGGCTACGCCGAACGTCGCATTGACGATAATCGGTCCGAGCGCGTTCGGAACAATGTGCTTCGCTAATATGCGGGGGGTACTGTAGCCGAGCGCAATGGCAGCTTTCGCGTAATCCATTTCTTTGATCGACAGCACGCTTCCCCGGATCAGCAAGGCGACAGTCGGCCACTTGAACAAGGCGAGCACAAGCACAATCGTCGTTACGTTTGCGCCCAGCAGGCTGACGATGATGAGCACGATCATCATGTACGGAAAACTTAGAAAGATATCGGTGATCCTCATCAGCAGCATATCAATCCATTTCCCGTAGTAACCGGCGAGCATGCCGACTAGAGCGCCAAATGCAACATAAATCGCCACTGTCGAAAAGCCGATAATTAACGAAATTCGCGTACCATGAATGACTCTGCTCAGCACATCCCTGCCGACCTGATCCGTCCCTAGCCAAAGTGAAGCTGATGGTGCAGCGCCGAATACGTCGGTAACCTCATTCGGAGCATAGGGCGCAAGCCACGGAGCGATTAATCCTGCGGCGAGCAGCAGCAGCGTCGTCGCTAGAGCCCATAACGGCAGCTTGCGGCGGGCGAATTTACGCCAGATTTGCTTGGCATGGCTCTCGATTTTCGCTTGCGGCTGCCCTTGCTCCCATTCACCGCCTTGGACGTAAGTCTCTTGCCCAATGATCGTATCTGCCTGGGGCATGCTCTCCCCTCCTATGCACTGTATTTAATACGCGGGTCCGCCGCCGCATAGAGAATATCCATGAGCATAGTGGTCATCAGAACGACGCAAGCGGCAACCAGATTCAAGCCCATTAAGGTCGGATAGTCCCTCGCCAGTATCGCTTCCATCGTCAATTGCCCGATTCCCGGCCATTGAAACACTTGCTCGATAATGATGCTTCCGCCCAGCAGAAGCGGGATCTCCGTCCCGACAATCGTAATAATCGGGATTAACGCATTGCGCAGCGCATGCTTATACGTGACAACATGTCGTTTTAGCCCCTTAGCCCTGGCCGTCCGCAAATAATCATGCTGCAGCACATCCAGCATGCTCGCCCGAACATACCTCACCTTCTTGCCCGCAATCGTTACGCCTAGCACCGTCACCGGAAGAATGAGATGCCGGATAACGTCTGCTGCTCCTCCGTTTCCGCCTAGCGTGGACATGCCTCCGGTAGGCAGCCATTTCAACTCGATGCCGGCAATGTAAATCAAGCCGAGACCGAGAAAAAACGGCGGAATCGACGTACCGAGAAAAGAAAGCCCCGTCAGCGCATAATCCAGCTTCGAGTTCTGATGAATCGCGCTAATAACCCCGGCTGGAATAGCGATCAGCAATCCGACCGCAAGCGCCAGCGAGGCAAGCAGCAGCGTCGGCCCGATTCGTTCGCCGATCATATGAGCGACGGGAGCATAGGTGCTGTAGGAATAGCCGAGGTCCCCCTGCAGCAGACCAAGCAGCCACTTTCCATACTGGATATACAGCGGATCGTTAAGTCCCAGCAGTTCCTTTCTCAGATCCAGCATTTCTTTCGGGATATTCGGATTGATCATCATATCGACCGGGTTGCCCGGGGCCATGTTCATCAGGAGAAAGCTCAATACCGTAATGCCGAAAAAGACCGGAATCGCGATAATCAGCCTCCGTAAAATGAAGCGGCTCATGAAACCCTCCTTTTCCCGCTTTTAATCCAGCGGATAATGACATGCGGCTGCATGCAAGCCTTCCGTTAATTGAGGCTCTTCCTTGCGGCATCTTTCCTGAGCAAAAGGACACCTCGTATGAAAGCGGCAGCCGTCCGGCGGATTGGCGGGACTTGGCACATCGCCGTGAACGATGAGCTTTTTCTCTGCGCGAAGCGTCGGATCAGGCGGAGGATATGCGTTCAGCAGCAGCCTCGTATACGGATGCTTCGGTTTGCGCAGCAATGCTTCGGAAGGCGCAATCTCCACGATTTTGCCTAAATACATAACTGCAATGCGGCTGCTGATCTGCTTGACCGCTCCCATGCCGTGTGAAATGAACAAATAAGTCAGCTTCAGCTCATCCTGAAGGTCCTGAAGCAGACCGATAATTTGCGCTTGTATTGATACGTCGAGCGCAGATACAGGCTCATCGCATACGATCAGCTTCGGCCGGAAAGCGATCGCCCTGGCGATGCCGATTCGCTGCCGCTGTCCTCCGGAAAATTCATGCGGCAGCCGCTGGCCGGCCGAACGCGGCAGCCCGACCAAATGAAGCAGTCGTTCAACCTCGCGCTGAACCTCGCTGCGACTGACACGTTTATGTACGATAAGCGGTTCCGCCAGCGCGTCGTAAATGCGAAGCTTCGGGTTCAAAGAGGCATATGGATCTTGAAAAATGATTTGCATGTTAGACCGTACTCGCCGAAGCTTTCGCTGGGAGTGGTCTGTAATGTCCTCATCCTGAAACAGAATGCGTCCCTCTTGCGCTTTCTCCAGCCTTAGAATCGTCCGGCCAATCGTTGATTTGCCGCAGCCCGACTCGCCGACCAGCCCGACGGTTTCTCCTTCATGAAGCGTGAAGCTGACGCCGTCCACGGCCTTAACACTTCCCGATGACCGCGAGAAAATACCGCTTCGCGTCGGATAGTAAGTTTTAAGCCGTTCAACCCGAAGCAAAGGCTGCTGCGTCATACGCTAACCTCCTCCTTACGGACCGCTATGGAAGCGCCAATATCGCCGGCCAGCCAACATCGAACCCGTTGGCCGTCTCCTGCAGCTTCCAGTTCCGGCTGCTCTTTCCTGCACCGATCCACCGCATACGTGCAGCGGGGGTGAAAGCGGCAGCCTGCAGGCATTTCATGCGGCGAGGGCACCGCTCCTGGAATGGCAGGCAATCGCTCGCGCTTCCATTCGTCAAGAAGCGGAACGGATTTCAACAATCCTTGCGTATAGGGGTGCTTCGGCGCTCGGAATAACGCGAATACGTCGCCTTCCTCTACAACTTGCCCCGCATACATAACAAGCACTTGATCCGCCATTTGGGCGACAACTCCCAAATCATGAGTGACAAGCAAAATCGCAGCTCCGCTCTCCGCCTGCAACTCCTTCATCAGGTCCAAAATTTGCGCCTGTATCGTCACATCAAGAGCCGTCGTAGGCTCATCTGCAATGAGCAGTTTTGGGCCGCAAGCCAGCGCCATCGCGATCATGACCCGCTGGCGCATGCCTCCCGACAAAGCATGCGGATATTCTTTAACGATCGCTTCCGGCCGAGGGATGCCCGCTTTCTTCAGCATGCCGACCGTTAGCTCTCTCGCTTCCTTGCGTGTCTTTCCCAAATGCAGCCGAATCGCTTCTTCGATCTGCTCGCCGATCGGCAGGACCGGATTCAGCGAAGTCATCGGCTCTTGAAAAATCATCGCGATCTCGCTGCCTCTCAGCTTTCGAAGCTGTTCCTCGGAAAGCTCGCTCAACACGGTTTCCTCAAATCGGATTTGTCCATGCGTGACAGCCCCGTTCGCTCCTAGCAATCCTATAATGGACAGGGAGGTTACGCTTTTTCCGCAGCCCGACTCTCCTACAATCGCGACCGTGCGCCCGGAATCGATTTTAAAGCTTACATCGTCTACCGCGATCAGCCCGTTTCCGCCGCTCCGAAAGGCAATTCGCAGTCTTTCGATTTCCAACAACGATCCCACTCGTTCACCCGCTTCCTGTTCGCCGCGGTCTCTTAAGAGACGCCGCCTCGGCTATGCACTTGCATCCGTTTCTCCATCACGGAAGCCAGCCGTTCGATTACGATCGTAAGTCCCCAATACAAAATCGCAGCCGCTATGTAGGATTCAAGAAACTTCCAATTCGCTGAAGCTACGATCTGAGACTTGGCATTCATATCGACTACCGATACGGTGAATGCCAGCGTCGATCCGTGCAGCATGCTGATCGTACTGTTCGATAAATTCGGCAAAACGATAGCGAATGCTTGCGGGAATACGATTCTGAGCATCGCTTGCCTCGTCGTCATCCCGATCGAGTACGCCGCCTCCAGTTGCCCCTTGTTTACCGCCAGCAAGCCTGCCCGAACCACTTCCGACAAATAAGCGCCGGCTGTAATGGAGAACGCCGTATAAGCAAAGCCAATCATCGGAATGGACACCGAGTTGAATGACCACCCGTATCGTGAAGATAAACTGTCGAGCACGAATGATAGGCCGAAGTAGATAAGCAGCAAATGGGTAAGCATCGGCGTGCCTCGAATGAAGGTGACATAAGCATTAGCCGCTCTGTGCAGCACCGGCACCTTGTAAATTCGGATTAACGCGACAGCCGTTCCGATAACCAAACCGCAAAGCATAGATACAGCGGTAATCGCTAGCGTTGTCGGGATAGCGGACAGCAGCATCGTCAGCGCAGTCCATATAAAGGTCGGATCGAGCCTCATTGCCCCGTCTCCTCCTTTCGAATCGCCGCGTCAAGGCGGAATTTCGACGCACGCCTGCGCGGAGCTTTACGGACCGCTGTTGTTACCGACTCTCCCCACATCAGTCTTCGTTCAATGAAGGCAAACAGCTTTTGAAGCCCGTAGCTCAACAAGAAATAAATAAGTGTAAGCGCGATATAAATTTCCACGAACTGCTGTGTGAGAGCGCCGACTGTCCGAGCTTTGCCCGTAATATCCATAATGCCGACCGAGAACGCTAAGGAAGTATCCTTTAGATTGCCGGTAACAACATTGGCAAAGACTGGGATAGAGATCGCCAGCGCCTGAGGCAGCACGATCCGGACAAAAGCCTGATAGCTGTTCATCCCGATCGCATACGCCGCTTCCACTTGCCCGCGGTCGACAGCCTCCACCGCGCCTCTGATTACTTCCGAGATGTAGGCTCCGCTGTGCAGAGCATACGTTAAAATAACGAAATAAATGGCTGATGTCCGCGAGGCGTCAATCTGAAACAGTTTTAAAAACTCAGGCACGCCATAATAGAATAGAAAAAGCTGAATGAGAATCGGCGTGCCTCTGAAAAAGGATACATAGATTTGCGACAGCTGCTTGAGCAATGGAATGCGATAGAGCCGCGGCAAGGCGACAATGAGTCCGATGAACAATCCGATTAGAATGGAACCGCCAACGATCAGCAAAGTCATTCGAAGGAACGGAAGCAGTTGTATGATATAACCGAATATGGCGGTAGGATCAAACGCTTGTTGCCCCATTAATTGCTCCGCTCCTCCCGTTTTTCGTTTCCATTCCGGCAGCCATTCGACCGGCTGCTTCTAGCGTCTATTTGGAAAAATCCAGTCCGAGCCATTCTTCACTCAACTTTTTAAGCGTGCCGTCCGCCTTCAGTTCTTTAATCGTTTGGTCCACCGCATCCGCCAGCTTTTTCGATTCCGGATCGTCCTTGCGGAATACATACTGAATATGGCCTTCGTTCAGCGCATCGCCGACCGTCTTCAGCTTCCCTTGCGGATCTTTAATCGGAAGCAGGAAATCCGCGCCTAGCGTTGCGTCTACGCGGCCCGAAGAAACTTGCTGCACTTCGTCGTTTGCGTCATCCTGCTGGTACACGATTTTGATGGCGTCATTATGATCCTTATTATAGTTTTCAAGAATTTGTGCTTGTGCGCTTGTCGGTCCGATCAGCACCTTTTTCCCTTTCAAATCATCCAGTGACTTAATCGGGTCATTGTTGGACGAAGCGACAATAATTTTATTTCTCCAGTAAGCGTAAGGCTCTTGGTTAAAATAAAACTTTTGCTCTCTCTCCGGATTTTTCTCGAACAGGTGTGCGGCAAGATCGATTTTTCCCGCTTCCAGACTGAGCAAAATATTCGAGAAGTCAAATGTTTGGAACTCGAATTCATACTCTTCCAAGCGCCTGTCAATCTCGCGGATGACCTCAACGTCGTAGCCTGTCAGCTTTCCGTCCTTATCCAGGAACGCGACTTGCTCGAAATCGCTGCCTGTACCTACGATCACTTTCTTAACATCCTTGCTGGATGCTCCATTCGCCCCTGTCGAAGCTTCCTTCTCCCCTCCGTTGCCGCAAGCAGTAACGAGGAGCGTTAAAATAAAAATAGATGCAATACTCATTTTTTTGTTCAAATTAATCAAGACCTCCGTTTGTTCACTATTAAACTCATAATTCCTAGCGGTTAAGTTAGGATTAAGAATTGAGTTTACTTTAGCATCTGTTTTACTTTCAGTCAATTACTTCCATAATAGATAAATTTTATAAGTATATAGTGTTTTCAATACAAACGCTTCCAACATCGATTTAAAAGGGAGCTATACGAATTTCGTATCTAGAGGAATACTTCATGAAACGAGGAATGGGGAAGAGAAAATCCGCCTAATAAAAAAGAGACCTCCAATCTTATCGAAAGATTAGAAGTCTCCGGTGTTCCGGCGAACTTGTATAGCCGGGACCGCACGCATAAATCGATGCGATCGCCGGATATTGCTATCACTTGCTTCTGATTGCATATATTACCATTAGTTTCTTTTTATTGTCAATCGAAATTATATACGCAAATCGTTGCTTGTCTGTTCCGCTTAAAACGCTCTCGAATATGGTTTAGGAATCGCCGTTTCTTTCTTCAGCTTCACTGCGGCATCCAGCGCCCAATATGGATTTCTTAACAGCTCTCTTCCGATTGCTGCAAGATCCGCATCCTCGTTGCCGATCACAGCATTTGCTAAAACTGGATCTTCGAGTCTGCCTACGGCTATGACCGGAACATCAAGCGCTTGCTTGATTTCGCGAGCGAGCGGCACCTGATACCCAGCATGACTTCCTGGTCCGCCGTCTGCCGGAAAATGTCCTTCGCCGCCCGAAGAAACATCAAACAGATCCACGCCTGCTTGCTGATATTGTCTAGCGAAGACTAAGCTTTCTTCAATTCCATAGCCGCCTTCAACGTATTCTTTCGCGGAAATGCGCATCATTAGCGGCATATCCTCAGGCATTTCCGCTTTCACCGCTTCAATAACCTCCCGGCCAAATTTGGTGAGGTCCTTTCCGTACTCATCTTCCCTTTTGTTGGTTAGCGGCGAATGGAATTGATGAAGCAAGTATCCATGGGCGCCATGAAGTTCAATCGCATCAAACCCCGCTTTGACAGCTCGCGCCGCTGCGCTGCGGAATTTTTCAACCAGACTTTTTACTTCTTCCGTTGAAAGCGCTCTTGGCTGCTTGTATTGATTGCTAAAGGCGATGGACGATGGAGCCACAGGCACTTCTGCATCCTCCGCCTTGCGTCCGGCATGGGCAATTTGAATGCCTACTTTTGCGCCATAGCTATGGCAGGCGTCTACAATTTTTTTCAATGGAGCAATTTGCTCATCCGACCATAAGCCAAGATCGAAGTTGGATATGCGTCCGTCCGGCTCTACGTCCGTCATTTCGATAATAATAAATCCAGTCCCGCCGATTGCGCGGCTAACGTAATGCAAATAATGCCAATCGGCAGCTATGCCGTCCTGATTTGCAACCGAGTATTGGCACATCGGAGACATCACGATCCGGTTTTTCAGTTCCAAACCTTTTATTTTAAAAGGGCTAAACAGATCTTTCATGCAGAAAGACTCCTTTCGATTTTAAAAATTTATTGCATGCGCAACTCGTGCATTTAAATTGCATGCGCATGCATATATCCGCTCCAGCTCGTCGTTTATTCTCGACTGGATATGGGTCAAGGACAGCCATAGCTCCAGCAGCTCATTTCCATTATGTTTTCCCATTGAATTCACCTGATCTATTGTAAGGTAGAAGTAAATTTGCAGTGTTGTGTTAGGCTCATTTTATCAAGGTTCAGTTGAAGGGTCAAAATAAATTACGCGTGTAACCTTTGAGACATCACTTCCGTCTATTTTGAAGAATTTCAATTGATTACTAAGGCGGGAATTGAAAATGAACAAATATTTCAGACCCATTCTAATTATCGTTGTCCTAACTTGCCCTTGCGTTATGAACTTATAAAGGCAAAATCGTATTCGGATATTATCGATCAGGCAACTGACACTAATTTTGCAGAATCAATTACTGATGATTTTATAACGGCATCAGACAAGCTCATAAGCAGATATAACGAAAATCAATCTTTCAATGACGCGGATTATAATGTGTACAAACAGTTATTAATGTTTATCTCTAAAACACAAGGCCTCTTAACTGATACATATTACAAACATGAGGCCAACCCGCATAAAGAACATCAAGTCGAATTAAAGCCAAAACTAAGCGATCGGCAGAAACTGTTCGAGCTTCAAAAAGATATCAAAAACTTCTTAGAAAATTTGGGTATCTAGCTGCTTAAAAGCATTGCCAGCCTGGCTTACAACTATTTACACTATCTTTCAAAACAATCTATATTGATCTTAAAACAATTAAAATTTATTGCAAAACGATAAATCATATGATAAATTCATATTGACACTAACGAAGTGAGGTGCTTCAATGGAACGCGGAACAACACTCTTTCTAAAGCTGACTGTCATTCTGATGGCGATCCCGGTTGTGGCATTATGCGTAATTGGGCTGCCTTCGATTGCCAAAGAAGGCGCAGCATACTTTTCGGGCTATTTGTTTTATCCGGCTTTGATATGCCTGTATGCATCAGCGATCCCCTATTTCATCGCTTTGTATCAATCGTGGAAACTGCTAAGCTACATCGATAACAATATCGCCTTCTCGGATCTCTCCGTCAGCGCTTTAAAGAAGATCAAGCTTTGCGCGATTACAATCAGCGCTTTATTTGCGGCGTGCTCACCGGTCTTCTACATCATGGCGGAGAATGACGATGCCCCGGGTCTTTTAGCAATCGTACTGGTTATTGTTTTTGCTTCTATGGTCATTGCCTTCTTTGCTGCTGTGCTCCAAAGGCTATTGAAACAAGCCATAGAAATTAAAACAGAAAATGACTTAACGGTCTGAGGTGAATGATATGGCGATTATTATTAATATTGACGTCATGCTGGCTAAGCGGAAAATGAGCGTTACCGAGCTGACGGAGAAGGTTGGCATAACGATGGCTAATCTATCCATATTGAAAAACGGAAAGGCGAAAGCCGTCCGTCTATCGACTTTAGATGCGATTTGCAAAGCTTTAGATTGCCAGCCCGGAGATATTCTGGAATACAAGCTGGACGAAGACGGTCCGCAATAATGAAATCCGTCATTCAACTGCTTCACTTCGGCTATCATCAGGCGATGAGCTGCATCTTTCCTGTCGCCATCTTTGGCACTTTAGCTCTTTCAAGCGCAATTGAAATACCGTTCATTTACCGGTATGACGCCATTCTGCTCATCCTGCTTGCCGTACAGTACCTCATGTACCGATGCGGGTTAGAGACGATCGATGAAATTAAAGTCATCTGCGTGTTTCATATCATCGGCTTGCTGCTGGAAATTTATAAAGTCAGCATGGGCTCATGGGCATACCCGGAGCCCGGTTATACGAAGGTGCTCGGCGTCCCGCTGTACAGCGGATTTATGTACGCAAGCGTAGCGAGCTTTATGTGCCAAATATGGCGAAGGCTGCGGATGGATATGACAGGCTGGCCGGGGCTTGTTCCTGCGGGGCTGCTGGGAGGCGCCATTTATTTGAACTTCTTCACCCACCACTTCATTCCTGATTTTCGCTGGTGGCTGAAAGCGCTTGTGCTTATCGTCTTCTGGAGAACGTGGATCATCTATCGGGTTCGGGGTACTACTTATCGAATGCCTTTGACGCTTGCTTTTTTCATTGTCGGTTTTTTTATATGGCTGGCCGAAAATATAGCTACGTTTTTCAACGCCTGGAAATATCCAGACCAGCATCAGGCCTGGCAGCTGGTTGGCTTCAGCAAGATCAGCTCATGGTTTCTTCTGGTCATCATTAGCGTCATTATTGTCGCTCAGCTCAAGCATGTAAAGGCCGGACGGATCGAACAGGCCCGATAAACAAAGCAGAAGGGTCCGCAGATGGTGATAACCGATCTGCGGACCCTTTCTGGCTGCCTGACATTTAATATCGCGCTGCAATTTGTTCAAATTCTTCACGTGATAATTTTTGCTTCTCTACCTGGCGCTTCAACAGCAGCAAATATTCCTTGTCATCTTCATCGTCAATGGAAGCAATCCATTGTTCAAATTGGTCATACCTGGACTGTTGAGCCGGCTTTATCGAGCTGATAAGCATGCCGATCTGCTCCGTTCCTCCCCGTTCGCCGTCTTCCAGATGAGCAAAGATTGCAAGCGTATATTGAAGCAGCATTTTATCGCCCATAACCGCTTTTAGAATCTGCTTAATTAGCATTGTATCCGGCATTTCGGCAACGATTCTCATGTAAAACTTTCGATGATCGGCGTGATAGGCTAGCAGCGGTTCCAGCGCTTGCAGAAAGGCGAGGCGAGCCGCCGGCTCAATCGTTTCCCATACGCCAAAAAGCAGGAAGCGAAACTCCGATTTCCCTGAAAACGCGCGAACCTTCTCCATCCATTGTTCATAGGTGAATCGGTTAACGATATGCTGACCATAGGCATAAAAAATGCCCTGACGCAGCCGTGCATTTTCAATATGACGCGTTACCGTTGTTTCTCCCTCTTTTAACATTTCAAACTGAATTTTTGCGATCGCTTCCTGCGGTTGATTACACGCTGTCGCATACCGTAAGCTAGCTCCCAGATCGCCTTGCTGAAAATAGGCGAGCACCATTTCCGATTCCAATTGATCCGCCAGAGCAAACCGCAGCGTTGAGCCGCTTCGGTTAAATTTATTGCCTCTTAGAGCAGCGATAAGCTTTTGTGCGGCAGAAACTTCAAATTGGATTAAATAGGCTTTCGCCACAAGATAGATCGCGGCCGCTTTATAATCCGAAAGCGACAATCGAACGGCAAGCGCCCTTGCCCGCTCCAGGTCTCCCGATTGGATAAAGTACTGCACAATTTTGTACAAATATTTCATCCGCATTTCTAAAGCGTGCAACTCCGCAGTGTTCAGACGGCTATCGTCATAGCTTTCTCTATACTGGAACACTTTCAGCACCTTCGTTGAATTTCGGATAACGCTTAATCCCAATTCGATATTTCCTTGTAAAAACAGCTGGTATCCATATTGAGAGATTTGGGAAATGGGATCCTTCGATTGACTGCTCAAAGCGCTGACCTGTTCCCGAGCTTCCTTCTCCGTAACCGGAACGGCCTCCGCCATTTCAATTTTTTCATTAGGCACGATGTCGCTCTGTATATCAAGATATGGCGCCAATGAATCGGCAAACGCAGGAAGCTTGGACAGGTCGTCCATTCCGCCTCTTGCCTTCGCCTGAAAAGCTTCCAATGTATCATCGTTAATGTCTTGATAATTCAGAAGCGCAACAGCCTTTCCTGTCGCGGACGGCGTTTGCAGAAATACCTCTTCTTCCACATTGTCTTCCAAGGAAAGGTCTGGAGGCGCGATTAAATCTCGCGACAGCCGGTACTTTAGTATCCTCAAGAAATGGTTCGGCACCTTTCTGATTTCCTCATGCGCTCTGCTGCTTGCCGCTCTGCATAAGGAAAAATACTGGCGCCCATAGGCCAACTGCGCGATCCGATTCAAATAATACGGGCGTGCAATCTCATAGCTCACAGAACCGCTGGATGTGCCGACAAAAAAGACGTGGCTCTTGTCTTGCGATAAATACATATTGGGCAGACGATCCGCCCAATAAAACGCTTCATCCAACAGATTTTTAATCAGACTGCCTTCGACCTGCCGTTCATGAAGCAATTCCATTATTCCGCGCAAAAATGCCGTAATGACCGGTACGGACGGCTTCGCATTCATTGCAAACGAATAAGCCAGCTTGGCCGTCTCCGTGCAGCCTTGCATCAACAAATCCGCTATGATGTCGCATAAATATTCATAACGCGCTCCGTCATAACGCAAGTTCCGCAACAGCGCGGCAAATTGTTTTCGAGCGCTTACGGTCCATACGGTCGTTTGCTCCATCATTGCCGCGCATTGCGGCTCAGGGACAAGAATGCGCGATAGCAGCGGACCGCTGTCTGCTCCGCTCTCCTCCAGCGCAAACACGAATTGGCTCAAATCGGCTAAGTCATAGAAGTCCAGCAGATTCACTTCCGTGCCTCGGGGAATTTGCCTGTCCAAAGCGATGATCAGCTCGGAAGCCTCCTCCGGCGAAGCAAGCGCTCTCCGAATCGCTTCCATGTACACCTGAATCCGGCTGGCAACCGACAGTCCATTTACCGTATCCGCCAGAACTCGCTCGGACAGCGGAAGGGATGCGAGAATATCCTCAATTTTCCCCTCAACGCGTTCATGCAGCGCGAGTACATGAAATGCCATATCAAGCGCTGCAGCCTCATCCATTAGCAGATACGTCCGGATCATTTCCAGGCTATACTTGATAGATACCTTATCGATTTGTTCATTGCTGAAAGATTTGTCTTGAATGAATGCTTTCAGCGTTTCTGCATCCGTTAATTCGTATAAATGCAAATGCGCATAGCGAAACGCATAAGTCGCAAGCGGTCCTTCATAACGCGTGAAGTTGTGCCACTGTTTACAAACCGCTATGATTCGCAGCTGCATTTCCAGACAGCGGTTCGAATAAGTCGCCTTCATATAGGTGCGGAAGGAGTCGTGGAACAATTGAAAATGTCCGGCATATTCATCGCTTTCCACCAGATACGCGCTTAAGCGCCGGATACACTGCTGCGCCGATTCATAGGAAATCTCCAGCATAGGATGAAGCATTTCCGGGCTGACAACATCCTTCAAACTCGCAATCAGAATCAAACTGTCAACTAGCGGCAGCTCTTTCGCTTCCAATGACAACTGGCTGACAATGCCCTCGTAAAATTCCTCGATCTTCTTCTTCGGCAGCTGTTCAACCGTCTGCTCGTCCCACGGCTTTTCCTCAAGCGTCAAGCAAAACAGTTTGATATATAGCGGATTGCCCTCCGACTTGTCCATGATTCGATCGATAAGCGGATCTTCACGGCTAAGCTCATATTTGTTGATCGTTCCGTACAGCATCGAACGCAAGTAAGCCTTGTTTAAGCCTTCCAGCTTCAACAGCTTTCGCTTCGTAATTTCCAGTGCGTAATAAAACGACTGAGACGCAATGCTCTGGCGGGCTCCATATACAAAAATAATATTGGCGATCGTTTCCGCAAACAATAGATCGCCCAGATTGTTATGAAGATGGATCTCTTCAAATTCATCGATGCCGTCGATAATGATGACGCATTTTTTCTGCTGCTTCGCAAGCGACGCCGAAACGAACAACAGCCTCGTTTGCAGCAGCTGGACTTGCTCCCCTAACGTAGGGCCGGCGTTTATTTTGGTATGGAAAATTTCCTCGATTTGAGCATTCAGCTGATGGACGAAGCAGCTGTAGTCGGCGAGGCGCGTTCCGCTTCGCACAAAGTAAGGAATGCAATAAAGAGACTCTTCCTTGCTCAGCCTAACGGAAGCAGCTGCCAGCAACGCCGACTTTCCGATTCCCGCAATTCCCGTCACATAATAAAAACCGTTATTATGGTTCTCAATATAGGCATAGAGCTCTTCGAGCTCTTCTTTCCGTCCATGAAAGTTTGACGTTAGCTCTTGAATTCGTTCATTAAAAATCGAGCTCTTAAACCTCTTCCAGTTGTCATAGTCAATGACCGACAGGAAATCATGATAGATCGAGTCCGTATGGATATGTTCGGCATAAGGGTAGTTTAGGTACGATATTTTGGATTCGTGATACTTCTTCAAATCATTGAAAAAGATGAGATGATACTCCGGCTCATCCTGCTTCTGCTTCGTATAGAGCAGCGGGAAAAGCGAGTAAGCCCCGCCCTCTTTCGTCGCAATATACGGATGATACGGAATCAACGTCATATCCATTGGGTTCGCTTCCGCGCCAAATATCGCATTGCCTTCTGCATCGGCCGCTGCAATTTTCGTTTCATGGAGCCATTGTTCTTCCAACCAGCTTGTTAAAATTTGCTCAAGCTTCGCAATATCCTTTAAACACTCTTCATCATTTGGCGTAGCCCCGTGCGCATATTGATTTCGGGTGCCGATGACCGCTTGAACCGTATTTTCCCATTCAATAAAAGTATCGAGGAACGATGGCACGATATAGGGATTCAGGAACAACGGATGCCCCTCTTTTATTTGCTTGACCATCAAGGTCTTCAAAAAGCCATGCAGTTTTTTGCGTGCCGTCCCCTTCCGAATGACATAATACTGCTCATGCTTTTCGTAAATATCGGCTAGTCCCTGCTTCTGATCCGCGCTTAAAGCTGCTTGCATCAAATGCTCGTACTGCTGCTCCGTTAAAAAGTTAAACAGGAGATCATCCGCAATGACCCGGCTAAATTCATGCCAATGTCCAAGAGAAGGGGTTCGCAGGCAGCCCGCTATTAAACTTTTAATATCGTCCGATAGTGCTTTGCGATGCAAAAAATTCGAAACCAAAACGACCGTGTGCGTCTTAATGATCGTCTCAAGCAAGTCAATAAGCCGGTGAACCTTGCGGAACGGCTCCGATTCGCTCTCATATAAAGCAATCATTTGATTAATATGAATATGACCCGTTTTCAATAGCTTACCCCTATGAATGTTCTTATTTATTTTACGCATAATTCCAATTCTTCTTTACCGCATAATCGCCCCAAGGATTTTCTCCATAGTACGGACCAACATATAACACTTCATTTTCTCTTACAATCCACTCCATGCCATGTTCGATTTCCCACTCACAATTTAATTCCAAATCAAGCACGGGAATATCCCTTCCTTCTGGATCTGGAACACACAACATAATAGGCTCTATTTTAGAAAGGACATCCATTGGTTTGAGAAAAACGAGTTGCTCCTCCCCTACCTCCTCAAGAAATTCATTGCAATATCGAATGGAGGCTTCGCAAAGTTTTACAATGACTGACTCACTCAACGAATTTATATATGTAACACATTGCTCGACATAACTGATTCCTACATTATCTTCCACCGTAAATCGTATATCCCTTTTGAACAATTCAAAATAAAATTCACCTTCAATAGAATTTCCTGTTTGGATGATGTTTTTTAACAACGATAATAACCTCCTTTTGCTTCTGCCTAGTTCGCTCGTAATAAGGAAAATATATCCTTTAGTATAACATAGGACAAAAGCATTATCCGCAGAAGGAAACATTTCCCCATTGAGAAATCGGTTGGATTTGGGTATGCTAAGATGCGCATATTTTACACTTTATAAGGAAGAGGACAACTAGAGATGCACAAATGGTTCAAATGGGCGCTCTCGTCGCTCGCTGCGCTCCTGATCCTGCTTGGCATTGCGAATGGAACAGGCACAAGCCTGCTTTCAGCCTGGACCGGTCAGACCGGTATCGCAATTGCTGCTGGCGAAGGCGGCGCAGAATCAATAGGCGGCGGGAAGACGATTGTGATGGGGACATCGCCCGACTACCCCCCTTATGAAAATACGGATGCGAAGAACGGCGGAAAGATCGTCGGGATTGACATCGATATCGCACGAGCCATAGCGGATAAGCTCGGCTATAAGCTGGAGATATCAGGCATGGATTTTAACGGCTTGGTTGCCGCCTTGCAGACACAACGGGTCGATTTCGTCATGTCGTCGATGTCGATTACCGATGAGCGCAAGCAAAGCATCGATTTCACAGAGCCTTATTATGCAGCCCGCAATACGATCGTAGCCAAGAAAGACAGCGGCCTTGAGACGATGGAGCAGCTTGAAGGCAAGCATGTCGGCGTTCAGTTGGGCTCCACACAAGAGGCAGCGGTCGAAGGGCTGCAAAGCAGCTCCAAGATTACGAAGCTCGACAAAATTCCGAATCTTATTCAAGAGATCAAATCGGGCCGCATGGACGCTGCAATCGTCGAGGATGCCGTCGCTTGGGGCTATACGGACGCCAATCCGGATCTGCAATTCACGCTCCTCGAAGCGAGTCCCGACGATCAAGGGTTAGGCATTGCCTTCCCGAAAGGCTCCGAGCTGACCGAACAGTTCAATGCCGAGCTGCAGAAGATGAAGGAAAGCGGCGAGCTGCAAGCGATCATCGACAAATGGTTCGGCGCTATGTCTACCGGCGGCGGAGCGGATAGCGGCCGGTCGAAGTCCGGTCTTGATTTTAGCGTGCTGGATGGCTATATGGGCTATATCTTCCGCGGCATCTTCGTGACGCTGCTGTTCACGCTCGTATCGGCTTTATTCGGCTTTATCTGGGGCGGCATTCTGTCCCTGTTTAAAATTTCAAACATCGCGCCGCTGCGCTGGTTCGCGACCGTCTACACCTCGGTGTTCCGCGGTACGCCGCTCCTGCTGCAGCTGCTCTTGATTTATTACGCTACGCCGCAGCTGTTCAACTATGATATCCCGGCGCTGCTCGCAGCAGGCCTTGCCTTCGGCTTGAACTCGGCCGCCTACTTGTCCGAGACGATCCGCGGCGGCATTATGGCTGTCGACAAAGGCCAGCGTGAAGCTGCCTTGTCGCTAGGCATTCCGTACAAAACGATGATGATCCGCATCATCCTGCCGCAAGCGATCAAGAACATTCTGCCTGCCCTCGTCAACGAATGCGTAGCGCTCGTGAAGGAATCCTCGCTCGTATCGGTCATCGGCGTCGCCGATCTGATGCGCCGGGCAAGCGTTGTCCAAGCGAACACGTTCAAAGCGTTCGAGGCGCTGCTCATTGTCGGCGCCATCTACTATGTGCTTGTTCTGCTGCTGACCTCGCTGGCTGGACTGCTCGAAAGGAGGATGCGTCGCAGTGATTAAAGTTGAACACTTAAACAAATCATTCGGCAAGCTGGACGTTTTGCATGACATATCGACAACGGTCGAGCGCGGCGAGGTTGTCGCGATTATCGGTCCATCGGGCTCCGGGAAGTCCACCTTCCTGCGCTGCCTCAACCTGCTGGAGGTGCCGACGAGCGGCACGATTACAATCGACGGCACGGAGCTGACTCATCCGAAGACGGATATGATGCAGGTCCGCCAGCGGATAGGCATGGTGTTCCAGCATTTTCACCTGTTCCCGCATATGACGGTCATCGACAACATTACGTTTGCTCCGATGCAGGTGAAAGGCCTCTCCAAGGAAGCGGCGCGCGCCAAAGGCTTGCAGCTGCTTGAGCGTGTCGGCCTTGCGGCGAAAGCCGATGTGTATCCGTCCAAGCTGTCCGGCGGCCAGAAACAGCGTGTCGCCATTGCACGGTCGCTTGCTATGGACCCGGAGATTATGCTGTTCGACGAGCCTACATCGGCGCTTGACCCGGAGATGGTTAAAGAGGTGCTCGCGGTTATCCGTGACCTCGCCTCCTCCGGCATGACGATGCTGATTGTGACGCACGAGATGAAGTTCGCCCGCGAAGCAGCGGACACAATCTATTTCCTGGACGGCGGCCGCTTGATCGAGCGCGCTGCTCCGGAAGCCTTCTTCGCCAGCCCGCAGAGCGAGCGCGCCGCGCGCTTCCTCGAGCAGGTGCTGTAAATAGCAAAAGCGGTTTCCCAGATCGTTCAAGGGGAACCGCTTTTTTTTACAAGGACAGAAGATGGCATACGCTCATACCTGGTGCGATCGCAATAGTGAAAATTGTTGCGCTAAGTATTCAGGCGTGTAGGGCATGTCGTGCCGGAGCCAAGACACAATCGTGCCAATCAATGCTGCAGAACTGTACCATATAAAAATGTCTTTCTGAATGCCTGCTCTTGAGATCGAGGTTTCTTTTTCATGCTCAAGTTTTTGCAAAATGGTTTCCGACATCATTTTGAGCAAACGCTCCGTAAAAATTGGCGTCCGTCTCGAGCCTAACACCACTTTATAAAATTTGGCGTTTTGCGCAATGTGTTCAAGAATGCCGACCATAATCCGATAATCGACTCTTTCCGTCGCGTTTGGCTGCATCATGCTGCTGTCCAATGCAGTGCGGATCTCCTCGCTCATCTCATCCGCCAGCTTCTCCAGCATATCCGGAATATCCCGATAATGCAGATAGAAGGTTACCCGATTAACGGTTGCCCGTTCTGCGATACGATTAACCGTTATTTTCTCAATATCCATCTCCTGCAACAGCTCAACAAAAGCATCCTTCAGCAATTGGCGTGTGCGAATGATTCTCGGGTCGATGCGAGGCTTATCCTTATTCATGTCCTTTCAACTCCCAAATTTACAATTCCAACGTTTTTGTCTAATATGTTGCACTTAAACGACAAATCATACGCCGTTAGTTTACTAATTTACATATCCACTTTTATCGTCGCTTGTAACATACAACTTTCTTCATGTAATCTATTTTATACAGTGTTAATTATCTAACACATTGTAAATTAAGTCTAGAGAGAGATGGAGAGGATGAGAAAATTGAGCAATAACAGCAATTCAATTAAAAGAGGACCCATACTGCTTGTTATGATTTTGGGCGCCTTTCTTGCGACGTTGAATCAGACGATCATGAGCGTTGCGACCCCTGAGTTAATGAAGGACTTTGACATTTTAGCCACAACCGCCCAATGGCTGACTACAGGCTATATGCTGGTAAACGGCGTGCTCATTCCGATTACCGCTTATTTCATGCAGCGCTTCAGCACAAGACAGCTATTCCAGGCTTCCATGATTATTTTTCTTGTCGGCACGATTGTTTCGGCTCTTGCTGCGGATTTCCCCGTTTTGTTAACCGGACGATTGATTCAAGCAGCCGGCGCCGGCATTATTATGCCGCTGCTCACTAATGTCATATTGGCGCTGTTCCCTCCGGAAAAAAGAGGCGCCGCCATGGGGATGATGGGACTTGCCATTATTTTCGCCCCTGCGATAGGCCCGACGCTTGCCGGTTACATTCTGGAAAACTACGCATGGGAGACGATGTTTTATGGCATGATTCCGCTCGCCCTCATCGTCATTGCTTGCGGCTTCATTTTTTTGAGAAATGTATCGGAACGGGTTCCAACGAAATTCGATACCCTTAGCGTCGTTCTTTCAACGATTGGTTTCGGCACACTGTTATATGGATTTAGCCGGGCGGGGAGCTTGGGCTGGTCAAACACTGAAGTTATTGTTTCCATTATTGTCGGCATCGCAGCCCTCATCTTGTTTGCATGGCGTCAGTTGATTTCCAGCAATCCATTGCTGGATCTGCGGGCATTCAAATATAATATGTTCTCCTTGACGACGGTCATCAACATTGCGGTAACGATGGTCATGTATGCGGATATGATGCTGCTGCCGCTTTACTTGCAAAGCGCTCGCGGTTATACCGCTTTAGAGTCCGGTTTGCTGATGCTGCCAGGCGCGCTTGTCATGGGTTTTCTGATGCCGGTTACCGGCAAACTGTTCGATCGCTTTGGCGCCAAGTGGCTGTCCGTCATTGGCATGCTTATTACGATCGTTACAACGCTTGGCTTTGTTGACTTAACCGATTCGACCAGCTTCACCTACTTGCTGCTCATGTCCACTGCGCGCCGTATTGGCATGGCGTTGCTTCTGATGCCGATTCAAACCTTAGGCTTGAATCAATTGCCGAAACAACTGAGCGCGCATGGCACAGCCATCTCGAATACGATCCGGCAAGTTGCCGGCGCTGTGGGCACCTCGCTGCTCGTAACCGTGATGACCGACCGGACGAAAACGCATATGCAGGATATCATGGCGTCCGGCGGAATAGCGGGCGCTACGAAGGAGCAATTGATCGCGGAAGCAAGCATACAGGGAATCAACGACGCCTATTTCGTTATTGTCGGAATCGGTGTCATCGGCTTGGTGCTCACGTTCTTCCTCAAACGTGTCAAACAACCGTCCGAGGCGCCGGCCGCGGCCGAATTGAAACAGCCTGTCCCGAAAAGAGCTTAATATGATCAGCCGAACCGGGGCTGTCTCAATCGTCATTAAATTGATGATGAGACGGCCTCTTTTTTATTCAGGTGAAACAGCAGCCTCCGAATTCGAATGTTCTTCCGATCGCCATTGCTCGTAGATTCCTTGAATGGATGCAGTAAGGAAATAGCGGTGCTGGGATAGCCCCAACACCGCTATTTTATTGAACTCTTATTTGTTGAGCAACTTGACGTAAGGGGCAATTGACTGGTTGAACTGTTCCGTCGTCATTTTCCCATTCGCTGTTCTCCGTGCCCAAATTTCGATTTCACTGCGATCATCCTCGTCCGCTATTGCCGGCAGCCATTCCGCCAAATTATGCAAGGTATGCTGCGGCCCGATCGTTTTCGTTAAAGGAGCTGGAATCGTCAACGACGCTTCGATCGTTTCAATGATTTCTCTGTAATCCAATCGCCCTTCATTGGCAAAACGAGTGTAATACACAATCATAATGAGCATCTCCGTTAACAAGTCGCGGTAATGAGAAACGATCGGCGCCAGCGTAAGCAGAAATTCCAAGGAGTCAACTTCTGGATCATAAGCTCTTTCTAATGAGGAACTGTAAATTTTCCAACTTAAGCTGCCTGACATCCCGGATTGCGCAACGTTTTGCAAAAATTCCAAGACGGTTCCCTTTTGCATATATTTGAATATGCAATCGATTAGCTGTCCCGGACCAAGCGTCAAATGCTCCGTTTGAATAAACCAAATCAATTCATCCCATCTCTTCGCTTGCGCCAGTTGCTCAATCCATTGGACTGTAAAATGCCTTTTGTACAAGTAGTCTTCTGCATCATGCTCATGCAATTGAAGCAGCGGAGCAGACAGCTTAACCAAATCAAATGCCCGTTCTTTATGACCCTTCCGATATAAAACGGCTGAGAGATCCAGAAGCGCGCCTGCCTTGTGATTAAAGTCTGGAATGGCAAGCGCCCGCTCAATGCTTTGATCTACGTCAATGAGCGCTGCCGCGCTGCTCATCTCCTCGTTCGCGTCAAACTCGCTTTCGAGCTCAACTGACGGGATGAACTTTTTGCTGCCAGCCGGAGCATTGCCTGTCTCTATCGTGCTGCGAGCTTTGTTGCGGCACTCCAGATCAGCGATTGTTTCCGTCACCTCTGACGCTTGCTCCATGCGCCCGTTCCGGATCAGTTTTTCAACAAACATAAATTGATATCTGGATCGTTGGTTCACATCCTGCAAATAAGAAATGCGTTCCGTCAACGACGGAATGTGTTCTGCCTTCATCGGTTTGCTTAGCAGCGGTGCTACCGTATCGATCTGCTTGTAATGGTCTTTAACGCGAAGCGCCATAGCGTTAGACTCGGAAGGCTCGCCAATGCTCCACAACAGATTCGAAAACTTCACGTAAAAGTCATCCCTCTGCCAATGATCGCTCATCGTTTCTAAATATTCGGCAGCGACCGCAATCGCTTCCTTAGCTTCCGCACCCTTGCTCTGACTTACAAAACTGTGTGCCGTCTCCAATAGACGCAACAAAAACGATTTATTATCCGACAGCTTATTGTCCTTACGGATAGATGAACTTAGCACCGTTAATGCCTCTTTATTTTTCCCCAGATTGGCATACGCTTCGGACACCGTGCGGATCATAAGACGGAGCTCGTCTTTCCGTTTTCCTTTATCCTTCATCCAATCGAGCCTGGATATAGTTTCACTTAGAACAGCTTCTGCCCGCTCATTCAATCCAAGCTTGATCATCTGGACAATCGTTCTGGTTAGAGGCGGGATACGGAAGCGGATATCCGGGATTTGATCAATCATGCTCAAGCACGAATCGAATTCGCCTGCATCCGCCAAATGAAGCGCAATCCCCCTGACCAGTTCCGATCGCGAGAGGTTCAATTCGTCCATGCCGTTGGCCAATTGAATTGCTTTCTCGTACTGGCCGTGATGAATCAAGGAGCCTGCGATATGGATTAGGCCGACTACGATTAGCTCGTTTTCCGGAACTTCATTTGGTATCCAAGATACGATTTCAATAGCTTCGTTCCATCTCTGAAGCCCGCAGAGCGCTCCGGCCCACCGGTAGGCGATTGTCTGATGCTTATCCCAGTCATTGGGAATTTGCTTGATCGTCAGCATTGCTCCGGAAATGTCGCCATCCTTTATTTTTCGGTTCGCCTCTGCATACAGGCTGTCTTCTTGTTCCTCTTCATCGACGCCGTTCGTATATGCATCACCTCTCCGTCGAGGTCGAGGGCTGCCATCATTTGCATTCCATAAGCCGCTTATGGCTTGCTTCAAATGCGGATGCTCCGTCAGAACGCTGTTCAGCAACGCCTCTGCTTCGCTCCCCTCGTAATGATCGAGCCTGATTCCTTGAACAAATGGACTCGGATCGCTGCCGGCTGCAAGAATGCCCTCCAGGATTGGCACCAGCATGGCAAGCGAACTATATAGGGACCAGCCTAAATTTTCGGCAGCCTTCGCTCGCGTCTCCTCAACCTGACCCAGTATCTTGTCCAGCATTTTCCGTTTCTGATCGTCTGATTGATTAGACACAACGGAAGCCATCAGCTGCAAATAAAGAACCGTTTGCTCGTGATCCTCGTAATTTTTGATTTGCTGCAAAATGACGTCTATGTCTTCGAATCCCGGCCTGTCGATTCGATCCAACAGCATACCGATCCGATTGGAAAGCGCCACATGCAAGGTTCCCAGTTCCGACAACAGACGGATCGCTTTAGCAATTTCTCTGCCTTCATCCTCCATCGTCGCTTGCAAAGCTTGCCGCAGCAGTTGGAAGCTATGATCATACCGCTTGGTCACTTGAATTTGCTTGTTGATGTACTGCCGATTTGTTGCGATCTCATACAAGTCGGACTTCTTGTTCAACTGAAGCAAATGAGTTGAATAATGAAGCAGCGGATAGCGCAGCAGCTCTTCCTCATAAGCTTCAAAGGCGTCCCAATTGGCGCAATAATTGACAAGCTGCAATTGGGCCCAAACCAGCTTTTGCGGCCGATATTGTTTAAGAAAGTCTCTTAAGCTTTCGTGGAATAGCTGGTAATAATATTTCCGTTCCGCATGCTCGGTTAGAATCTCTTGCAGGACATTGAACACAGTGGCAGATAGCACGGTGTCCATGCCCAAGATCCGTTCCATATGGGTTGGCGATAAGTTGTCATTCGCCGCGGCAATCACATACAAGGCGTCAAGAATGGCGGCTCCGTGCTCTTTCATACCGATCCGATCCAAAATATCTTGATAAAAATCTTCGATTTTTTGCGGCAGGCTGTCGATTTGGTTCAGCTTCAGATGCCCGCTGGAAACCGCATCGCACAATAGTTTGAGAAACAGCGGATTGCCTGCGGATTTGACTGCTATGGTATCGATGTATTGCTGGCGGATTTCATATTTATTGGTCACTTCATAGAGGAGAGCCCTAATATCCTCCTGATTCAGCCCTCCAATTTCTTCTTTCCATTTGTGTTCGATCGGCAATAGGCTGTAAAACTTCTGAAACTCGGCTGTGTATCTCGAAGCGTATACAACAATGACATTGGGGTAGGCGGACGTTAATAGCCCCCCTAACCCGTCTAATTCATCCAGACCGTCTATGAAAATGGCCAGCTTCTTTTCTTTCAGCTGCTCGGATACATGCAAAAGCCGCTTATGCAATTGCTCCTGCTTTTCCTCTATCGAAACAGCAGCCGGCCACGATAGAGGGCAAATCCGTTCTAACGCGGCATGAAGATAATCTAACAAATATGAGATTTTGGACTGCGTTCCACGGCGAATGAAATACTTCACAATGTAATACTGTTCGGGATCCGCTAATTGCGTTGCGCGCGCCAGAATCGCGGATTTGCCAAAACCGGGATTGCCAACGATTGCAACATATCCCGCGGTTTTATTCGCAAGATAGGATAACAGGCTGTCGATCTCGGCCTTTCTCCCTTTAAACGTTTCCGTTAACTGATCGATTCTTTCTTTAAACTCCTCCGTCACCTTGCTCCGCCAAGCTTCAATCTGAAAATAGCTTTGAAATATCGGATAAATAGCCTTATCTTTATGATGTCTGGCGCTAGGATAGTTAAGAAAGGCGACCTCATGCTTCTTCTTCAAATCATTAAAGAACGAAATCGACTGCATCGTGTCGCCTTCCAGCCGTTTCGCAACCATAATCGGAAACAAGTTCAAGACTTCTCCAGTCGCCTTGACTAGATATGGAACTCCCTCCACGATTGGCGTATCGCCAGCCGATAAATTGTCCCATACTGGGAGCTTGAAGCTGTTCTCCGCGGAATTCCCCTCAAGCGGTACCGCTTCTATACATGTGCCGTTATTCGCAAATACGGCGATCGTCGTTTCCTTTAGCCACTCCGCATCCAGCCATTTTCTCAAAATAGGCAACAGCGATTGTACATTTTGCTCGCACACATGATCTCCGGGGGTCGCTCCATGGGCATAGTGGTTGCGGGTTGAAATCACCTTGTCTACCTCTTGATTATCCCATTCTCTAAAATAGCTATAAAAATGGCGAATGAAGAACCGGTCGTTGGCAGCATAATTGCCGTGTTCCAATTGCGAGTAAATCTTCCTCATCCAAGACAGATCCGAGGCTGGAATCACATATCGTTCATCAAGCTTTAGGTAGACGCGTTTGAACTTTTCCTTTTGCTCCTTATGCGGCAATGCTCCAAATAAAGATTCCCATTGTTCTTCGGTTATATAATTGAGCGCCAATTCATCGGCAACGGTTCTGCTGAAATCCTGCCACAGCCCTAATGACGGGGTGCGCAGACCATTGGCGAGATAGCCTTTTATCGCATCCGAAATATGCGCATAGTGAAAATAGTTGCCTATAAGCACAGCGGTATGCGTCTTGATGATCGTTTCGAACAAATCGATCATGCGGTGAATTTTTCTAAACGGCTGTTTTTCCTGTTCGAACAAACGAATCATGGCATTAATATGAGGATGACTGGTTAAGCGCAGCTCCAAGCAACTCACTCCTAGACTTCTTCGATTATTTCATTGGTAACGTGATTTCGACACCGTCCAACAAATATCCTACTTTCTTCTTATTATTTGGGGAAATCAGACGGGGGGGGGGGCGGTTGGGCAGTCCTAACAGTCCTTCCCCCTTTTGTCCATCGCAGCGACCTGCTGCTGTCTCGCATCCGAAAAAATAGCGCTGCCCCGCAGCGTTATTTGACCGTACAGGCGCACAATCGAGGAAATAGCACTGTCCCGCAGCGTTATTTCGTCGGAAAACCAGTTTGGGCGGAGATTCTCGAGAATAACGCTGTCCCACAGCGCTATTTGATCGCACAGGCGCACAATCGAGGAAATAGCGCTGCCCCGCAGCGTTATTTCGTCGGAAAAGCGGTTTGGGTATCGTCAGCAATATGTCCAGGATCGCCAATGCGCGAATGGAACGAAGAAAAAAAAAGCCCCCTTCGGGACTTTTCGTAATTTCATAATGATACCTTCTGTATGGTGAATCACATCAACCCCGCCTTTTATACGCTCTCATCGCAAAGAAATATGCCACTAGCATAATGCCTGCGCACCAGGCAAGCGCGATCCATATCTCATGACCTAACGGCTGGCCGGACAGCAGCGCGCGAACGGCTTCGACGATCGAGGTCACCGGCTGGTTTTCGGCAAAGACGCGAACGGCCGTCGGCATCGACTCGGTCGGAACAAATGCCGAGCTGATAAATGGCAGGAAAATAATCGGGTAAGAAAACGCGCTGGCGCCATCAACCGTTTTTGCGGACAGTCCGGCAATTGCTGCAACCCAAGTCAATGCCAGCGTAAACAGCGCGAGTATACCGGCCACTGCAAGCCATGACAGTATACCTGCGGACGAACGAAAGCCCATAATTAACGCTACAAGAATGATGATGAACACCGATATGGCGTTGGATACAAGCGAAGTCAGTACATGCCCCCAAAGCAAAGCGGAACGGGAAATCGGCATCGTGTGAAAACGTTCAAAAATGCCCCGTTGCACATCGGTAAAAAGGCGGTAAGCCGTGTAAGAAATGCCGCTGGCAATGGCCATGAGCAGGATGCCGGGCAGCAGGTAATTGACATAGTTATCCGTTCCGGACTGGATTGCGCCACCGAACACATAGACGAACAGCAGCATCATCGCGATCGGCATGATGGTCACCGTAATGATCGTGTCCATACTGCGGAAAATATGACGCATGGAGCGTCCCAGCATCACGCTGACGTCAATGAAAAAATGTTTTTTTACCGTGTTCATTTCCGTTCCTCCTTTTTGCCAACGATGGCGAGGAAGATTTCCTCTAATGTCGGCTGTTTTTCAACATACTCCACCTTTGCGGACGGGAGCAGCTTTTTCAGCTCCGAAAGTGTACCGCTCGCAATAATTCTGCCTTCATGCAAAATGGCAATCCGGTCGGCAAGCTGCTCTGCTTCTTCCAAATATTGCGTGGTTAACACAACGGTCATCCCCGTGTCGGCAAGCTCTTTAACTACCTTCCATACTTCGATGCGCGCCTCAGGATCCAAACCCGTGGTCGGCTCGTCGAGGAATAGAATTTGCGGATTGCCGACAAGGCTTAAGGCGATGTCCAGCCTGCGGCGCATTCCTCCCGAGTACGTGGACGCCCTGCGGTCAGCCGCTTCTGTAAGGCCGAATCGTTTAAGCAAATCGTCTGCTACCTGACTCGGGTTTTTGAGATAACGCAGCTTGGCAATCATGATCAGATTTTCCCGGCCGGTCAATATTTCGTCCACCGCGGCAAATTGTCCGGTCAGACTGATCGCTTGCCGCACATGGTCGGGTTTTGCAGCAACATCAAATCCGTTTACGATGGCGGTTCCGCTGTCAGGCCTGAGCAGCGTGGTGAGGATTTTGACCAGCGTCGTTTTGCCCGCCCCGTTGGAACCTAGGAGAGCGAAAATGCTCCCCTTCTCCACTTCAAAATCCACGCCCTTCAGCACTTGAAGCTGCCTGTAGGATTTATGCAGTCCTTTAACTTGAATGGGTTTGGTTTGCACGCTTTGCATCGGATTCCCTCCCTTAAAAATTAAATAACTGTCACTTTCGACAAATTGGCTTCCATGCCTTTGAGCAATGCATAGGTCAGTTTATCCATCGTTGCGCCGTCAAAGCAGACGGTTTTGATCATCCGATAGTACTTCTTCGTTAAAGTAAACCCAGGGTGGAAAGAAACATTATTCAATGTAGCGCCCTTGAACGAAGCTTCTGTTAACGCCGCTTTTTCAAATTTAACGCCGATAAACGTCTGTCCGTCAAAACGCTTCCCGCTCAGATCGGAGTACTTGAAGTCAACCCCTTCAAATGTACAGCCTTCAAAATTCGTTTTTCGAAGATCGGTCAGCGTCAACGTGACATCGGTCAACCTTACGCCTGTGAAATGAACGCCGTCGAGCCCCGATTTGCTGAAATTGGTTCGTACAAGAATCGACTTATTAAAGCTTGCATTGGTCAGGTCAAGCGCCTGAAAGCTGCAGTCTGTCAAATTCGCGCCGTCAAAATTAGCTTCGCGTACGTCGCTGCTCTTGAACGAACTGCCGGTCAAATCCGCGCCCGAAAAGTCGGAACCGTGCAGCGCGCTGCCTTTAAACTGACCTTTACGGGCCGTTACGCCTGCAAAGTCGCTTTGCGCCAGATTGCTTGCGTTAAAGTTTGTCAGTACTTGCCGTTCCAGCGAGCGGGAAAGATTGGCAACCTCCAATATCGTTTGCTCAATGTCGCCGATGCTCTCAACCGTCAACTTAAACGCTGTTTCCTCATCTTTGCCCTCGGCTTTGAGCTCACTGTACCGTTCCTGCAAATCGGAAAGCAGGTCAGCCTTTAATTCGTTGACGCTTTTTACTCCCTCATATGGTGTAAAAACGCCGTTCACATAGTTCGTCAATTTCTGATTCATCATTTCACATCTCCTTATAGTAAGTTTTCAAGCACTCGTTTGGCATACTCCCAGTTGCTTTTGTTGCGGGCGTACGTATCCTTGCCTTTTTCGGTGATCTTAAAATACTTACGCCGACCACCCTGCGATTCATCACCCCAATACCATTCGATATCGCCGTCTGCTTCGAGCCGCCGGAAGCTGGAATACATCGTCGCTTCCTTCAGTTCATATTCGCCGCCCGAGCGCTCGGCAATTAGCTTGACGATTTCGTAGCCGTAGCGGTCAGCTTCGGATAAGAGCCTTAGTATCATCGTATCTGTATGTCCGCGAAGCAGGTCTGATGTGATTTTGTTTTCGCTCATTTTATCACCCCCACATCAGCATCATACGATATATTACTGTGACAGTCAAGGTAATGTGCATGTTGAAATACCATATTTGAAAAAATATTTTTCACCGCCGGCTAGTTGAGGCAGTGATTTATGCTAAATAGCGCTGTCTCACAGCGTTATTTCTCGAAAAAAGCAGTGAAGACGGGGCGTTTTACGCTAAATAGCGCTGCCGTACAGCGATGCACTAATGAAATAGGGCCGCCCTTTAGGACAGCCCCTATTGTACATTTATAAAACAATTTCCTTACCAATTCACAACTGTATGCTAGTCTCTAAGAAAAACGGATACTGCCAACAATAAAAGGTCAGACCTATTAGCAGGCCTGACCTTTTATTAAAGCTTCTTTTAATTTGTTATATATACAGCAGTGTTGTCGATCGACTGTATTTTACCTTCAGCCCATTTAACCGATGCCCGGAACGGAAGGTAATAATTACCATCAACTTTGACGGCATTAAATCCTGTATATTTCCCGTCCAAATAAATTTTTCTACTTTCTGCATAGATCTTAATGGTATGATCGGTAGATTTTAAAATTACATTTTTAGAGTCATCGATTTCCAACTCATAATCGAATGCTTTTTTTAGATCTCGAATGTAAATATAGCTCGAGTTCTTAATGCTGATGAAATTTTGTTGAAGGCTTTGATAGGTATCATTAACATACAAGCTCAAATCAAGCTCAGTATAAACCGAACCGCTCTCTGTGTATCTTGTGCAATCCCATACTCGTTCATAGTAGATGTAATACTCGTCACTGGATTGGTATACATCTTTTACCTTTTTACAATACGGATAAGGTGCGCTCTCGTTATAAATGACTTTTTCTTTTGTGACCGAAGAGGAAGATGAACTGCTGCTATCTGAGCTCGAGCTGCTAGATCCACCGCCATTATGATAATGGTACCCCGAACATAAGCCTTTGCTTACCGATTTCGCAGAACAATTATGTCCTCCACTGCCATCTGTTCTGCCAGAATGTGCAGATACTCCGAATGGCAACATAATTGTGATTAAAACAGCTAAAACAATCGTACTGCTTAATAATTTTCTCATCTCTGACTCTCCTTAAATATGATTGTAAATTGTACCAAAACATATAATAAATATAAAGAGGAAGTGCAGCGGGTTATTTTCAGGAATAAGGATAACATTACCAATAATCCCATGATACAATAAAGACGTATTCTCATTTTAAATATGTAGGTGAATCATTTATGAAATCTAGCTCCGTTTGCTTTTTGAAAATATGTATCTTAGTTTCATTCGTGACTATCATTCTTGGATCCCCTAGCGTTCAAGCGCAATCGGCTGCCGCCAACTCTTGGGGTTGGAAAGAAATTGCCGTAGGTGTTACCCACAGTCTGGGCATTAAAAATGACGGAACCGTGTGGCAGTGGGGAGATACGACAACCTACCGTGGATCTGCAGGTTCAGAAACCAATTTATCTGCCCTCATCCCTGAAAAAGCACCTGGTTTAACTGATATCGTTCAAGTAGCTGGCGGGCAGGTACACTCTTTAGCGCTTGAAAGAGACGGAACCGTTTGGACATGGGGCGGCAATCACTCCGGCCAATTAGGTGATGGAACTACGGTCAGCCGAACTACTCCTCAAAAGGTGAGCGGCTTAACGGACGTCGTTTCCATCGAAGCGGATTGGACTCGAAGCTACGCAGTCAAGAAAGACGGAACCGTATGGGGATGGGGTGAATTTACCGATACCCCTGCACAGTTAATAGGTTTCGAAAACATTGTTTATATTTCCGCCGGTTACGGAAGTTTCATGGCTCTAATGTCGGATGGAACCGTTTGGTATTTATCCGATAAAGCAACCCAAGTAGCTGGGGTGAAAGATATCGTACAAATCGCTGTAGGAGCCGAGTATACTTACGGTTTGAAAACCGACGGGACCGTCTGGTTTTGGGGATCGAATGGCGATACCTTTTCTCGTATTAATGGGGTCTCCACAGCTAATGCATCTGATCCCCAATCTCTTCAAGGCGTCACAGATGTCGTTTCCGTTCAAGCGTCGGCTGGCGGACCTCTGCTGCTTAAAAAAGATGGGACCGTGTGGGCGAGCGGTGTCAATGCAGCCGGGCAATTGGGTAACGGCACTTATGATTCAAGCGATATACTTGTTCAGGTAATTGGATTGAAAAAAATCAATCGAATTGCAGCTCACGGGATCGGATATCGTTCGATGGCTATTCGATCGGATGGGATTTTATGGTCATGGGGTAAAGGATACACAGGCGACGGAACAACTGTGAATCGACGAACTCCGGTTGCAGTTCCAAGTTTCATTAACCAAATCATTGAAAAGGATCCTATATTCGTTGAAGTTGACGGAACGATTTTGCAATTCGAACAACCGCCCATCGCGCGCAATAATCGGACATTAGTGCCGCTAAGAACGATTTTCGAAGCATTGGGAGCGGATGTTCAATGGAACTCGGCAACCTCGACCATCAAGGCTGCGAAAGGCGATATTTCTGCCGTACTGGTTATTGGCGATTCCATTGCGATCGTGAATGGAAAGAACGTCGTTTTGGATACACCTCCGACGATCGAAAACAACTATACGCTTGTCCCTGTTCGCTTTATTAGCGAGGTCTTCGGAGCAAACGTCACTTGGGAAAAGAATAACAAGACTATTGTCATCAAATCGATGCAATGATGATGCTATCAAACAATAAAAAGCTGACTTCCTTTATACAGAAGTCAGCTTGTTCCATATCATGAAGGCTAGATATAGCGGCAGTTCCCGCTCCCGGTCTGTACTGCTCCCCCGCTATAAAACGGTACCTCTTCAAACGGGACCGCAAAATTATGCGGTCATGAACTAGTTATTTGCTAATTGCTATACAAGATGAAGGTTATACACTCATAACACCGCATGTCCCACAATGAGGACAGCATTTATTTTCAATCTTACTGCACGCAAGACAATAAATTTTACCGCAGCCGATACAGCGGCCTGGTTTTTGAATGTCGTATTTGTTTTGGCAGTTAGGGCAAAGTTCTTGACTCATATTGATTACCTCCTAGTTGGTTTAATCTGTATATTCGACAACAACCTATAAAATCCCTTTTCGTTTCATAGTACATGCTGTCCAGCCGTATTACCGATCAGTTTGTTAGTAGGAATTGGATTCGTGATACTGCTAACATCAATGGGTTGAATGTGAAACAAAAGCTCCTGACCGAAGTGGTCAGGAGCTTTTGGTTTTTTGACGTTCCACGGATCTTATTTTTAAATCTTCACCTTGATCGCGATCATACAAATAGTCTTCTCTGCCACACTCTCCCCTGTCTAAAATTCCCTTCATCCCCCTATTGCATACCGAACATACATTCGGTATATAATAAACAAGAACATACATTCGTATCGAAGGTGGGAATAGTGGAACGAACCATTATGCTGATCGACTGCCAGTCCTTTTACGCGTCGGTTGAGAAGGCGGCGCACCCGGAGCATCTGAACGATCCGGTTGTCGTAGCCGGGGATCCGACCCGCCGATCCGGCATTATTTTGGCCGCTTGCCCGATTGCCAAGAACTACGGCGTCGTGACGGCCGAGACGCTCGGTCAGGCGCTGGCCAAATGTCCGAACCTCGTCGTCATTAAACCGCGCATGCAATTGTACATCGATGTTTCTCTTATGATTACCGGCATTTTCAAAGGCTACACCGATTTGGTCGAGCCCTTCTCGATCGACGAGCAGTTTCTTGACGTCACCGGTTCTGCCGCCTACTTCGGCACGCCGGAGCAGATCGCGGTCCAGATTCAGACGAAAATCATGCTGTATACCGGCGTTTGGTCGCGGGTCGGCATCGGCCCGAACAAAATTTTGGCCAAAATGGCAACAGATATTTGGGCGAAAAAGAACGCCGAAGGCATTTTTACGCTGCCGAAGCCGGATATTGAGCGGCTGCTGTGGCCGCTGCCAGTGAACAAAATGTTCGGCGTCGGCTCGCGCATGACCGCCCACTTCCAGCGGATGGGCATCCATACGATCGGCGATATCGGCAGCATGCCGCTCGCTGAGCTGAAGCGCCGGATGCACGCCCGCATGGGCCGGAACAGCGACATTCAAGCCGAGCTGTACTGGCAAACGGCCAACGGCATCGATCCGAGCCCCGTGAAGCCCGACACGCACGACGCTCAGCAAGCGGTCGGGCATCAGATGACGCTGCCGCGCGACTACGCCGAGCCGCATGAGATCGATGTCATCCTGCTGGAGCTAAGCGAAGAAGTGTGCCGCCGCTGCCGGGCCAAAGGCTACATGGGGCAAGTCGTTGCAGCCGGCGCGCAAGGCGCCGACTTCGACCGGCCTACCGGCTTTTTCCGCCAGATGACAGTGCCCGATCCGACGAACATTGCAAGAGAAGTATTCGCCGCCGCCAAGTCGCTTTTTTACGCGCATTGGGATCGGCTGCCCGTCCGCAAGCTCGGCGTCACGCTCTCGAAGCTTGTTCCGGACGATCAGTACCAGCTTACGCTGTTCGGCAACCGAGAGAGAGAACGGCGATTGGAGCGAACAACCGACGCCATCCGCAATAAATTCGGAACGACCTCGATTTTACGAGCTTCTTCACTGCTGGATGCCGCGCAAGCCCGCGAGCGCAGCATTAAAATTGGAGGGCATTATAAATGAGCAAAAAATTAGAAGGAAACGGCCGCTGGGAATCCAGCCGCATGATGCTGCCTGAACATCGGGAGCAATATTTGCATCAGCGCGAGCCGAAGGTCGCCAAGCCCGTCCCGGTTCCCGTCAAAGAGGAACTGGAACTCATTCGCGACTTCGTGCTGCTGCCGATGATGCTGAACATCGTAGACAAAAACTGCAGGGACATCGAGTTATCCTTCTATTCCATGAAGGCGTTGTATATGAAAGCCTCCCAGGTGCTGATGAATCGAATCGAAACCGACTTGGCTTCAGTTCGCAGACAGCTGAAGGAACGGAATATTCGCGTGTTTCAGGACGAAATGGAAAGCGAAGGCGGCGCGATTCATTACCGCTTCGTATGCCGCGGCTACGAAGACCGCTTCTCGATGATCCGCGACGCGGCGCGCGCGGAGATCAGCGTGCGCATCGCGAAATATATTGCGAGGATGTTTCGGTAGCCTCTACGGCTGCCGCTCCTTCCCTCCGTTCAGAAGGACGGTCAGCTCGATCCGCTTTAACAGCAGGCTGTACTCGCTTGTCAATTCGAAGGACGGAGGAAGCGGCAGCTCGCAAAAATACGGCTCGACATCCTCAGCCCGCTCGAACCAATCGCCCGGCTCGGAAGGCGCAAACGGCTGATCCGGCCACGCATCGGCAAGCTCAGGGCTATAAATAGCCGGAGCGCCGGGGCGAAGCTGCGCGCCGGCGAGCCGCTCGGAATAAGGCTGCTGTTCCGGTTGCCGGAGCGTACTGAACAAATCCGGCAAATAATCCGAGCGCGAGCCGCTATGCGGGATAGCGCCCGCGAAAGCAAGCGCGCCTTCCGCAACGCGGGGAACGCCGAATAGCACTGCATACAGCCTTTTGCCGAATTCAATCCGCTCGTGAAGGCTTTGAAACCGCTCGATGACGAGGCCGGCCAGGCGGGTCTCTCCGCAATACTGATAAGGAAGCAGAACGGCGTTCAGTTGAAGCCATGGCAGCACATTAAAAAAGAGCGTGTCGATGACCCGCTTGCGGAAATACGGCTGCTGCACGACCCGCTTCTCAATGTAATTTTGCTCGTTGACGATGAGCGCAACCGTTAACGGCACAGGGTCCCTCTCACGCCAGAAGGCGGTCCACACCGGAGCCATAAAGCGCGAAACCCCAAACGCCGGCAGCAGATGAAACAGCGGCTGCTGTTGCTTCAAGCTATGCTCATACAAGAGCAGCTGCGGATAGGCATCGTGGAAAATTAAAGCGTTCGACCGCTCTAAAAAATGAAACAAATCGCGCCGTTGTTGTTCATTCAACAAGCGCGGCAGCCAATCGCCTTGAATGTCCGTCATATTCCAGCCGCCGTTGCGCGAGACGAAATGGGCCAGCATCGCCCACTCCAGCTCCGGATAACGGTTAAACAGGAGCCGGTAAGCTTCGGCGCGCGTCACATTGTTCCGGTTCAAGCTGGAAGTTTCACTCTGAATTCGCTCAATGAGAGCGAGCTCCTCCCCGCTTAATTCGGCATGCTGCTGCGGCGAAGTCTGCGGAAGCTGCCGCCAGGCGGCGGACAGCGAAGAAACCGCTTCCGGCATAAGCCGAAGCCCGAGCTGCCGATGCGGCGCGGCGAAAGCTTCGGCAGCCATTTTTCGCGAAAGCGCAAGCTCCCGCCTCCTGCTTGCCGCCAAGCGGATGGCGGCGATTGGCCATTGCAGCAGCCGCAGCAGCCAAACGCCGCTTTTTCGCACAGCGATCGGCAGGCGCCTCTTCATGCTTACCCCATATCCCGCCCCTCCTGTCGTCCAGTCGTCCAGCCTCTTCTGCATAGGATATCCAATGTTGCGCAAGGAATGTACAGCAGGGCGTCGAATAGGAAAACTAGAGCAAAGAAATGACAAGCTCGTTAAGCGAGAGGACAATGCTTATGATTAATTTTCGAATTAATTTGTATATAGCTGGCGACAGGAAAGTAATTGTGCATGCTTTGCAAGATAATAATTACACGGAGTGGCTGTCCGTCTCCATGGGGATCACATCATGTAAACAGCTTAGCAGCCGCCCGGAAAGGAGCGCATTCCATGTGCGGAAGATATACAATTACTGTCTCGCTTGAGGAGCTGATGCTCCGCTACATGATTGGAGCCGTCTCGGTCCCCTATCATAGGCCGAAATATAATGTCGCGCCCGGACAAATGGTGCTCGCCGTCGTCAACGACGGTGAACAGAATCGCCTTGGCGAGCTCAAATGGGGACTTATCCCGCCTTGGGCGGACAGCCCGAAGGTCGGCAATATGATGCTGAACGCCCGTGCCGAGACTGCGGCTGCAAAGCCGGCTTTCCTAACGCCGCTGCGGCGCAAGCGCTGCCTCATCCCTGCCGACGGCTTTTACGAGTGGAAGAAGGAAGCCGGCGGCAAAACGAAGCAGCCGATGCGCATCGTCCGCAAGGATCGCTCGATTTTCAGCATGGCTGGCCTTTACGAAACGTGGAAAGCGGCCGACGGCACGACGATTAACAGCTGCACCATTATGACGACGGCTCCCAATTCGCTTATGGCTCCCATCCACGACCGAATGCCGGTCATACTCCGACCGGAGGACGAGCCCTTCTGGCTTGACCGATCCGTGCAGGAACCGTCGGCGCTAGAGAGACTGCTGCGCCCTTACGCCTCGGAAGAGCTCGAAGCTTACCCGGTAACCTCATCGGTCGGCAGCGTCCGCTATGACGAGCCCGACTGCATCGAGCCTATCACACTGACAGCAACAGATCCTGACGAAAACGAGCAGCTCGGGTTATGGTAACCTGGACTGCTCGTTTTTGTAGTATTGGCGGCGACTTTGCCGCCTCGGTCTCATGAAGAGCGAACAGCGAACCCGCTTCGCTGTATTGCGAAGCCAAGTTCGCTGTTGAGATTACTTTGGCGCAGATTTCTACGGACAACGAACCCAGTTACGCTATTGGTGAAACAACTTTCGCTAATAGCGAAATATCGTTCGCTATTGGCTCACGAGCTCCAATAAACTGCCCAATAACGAACCTCGTTTCGCTATACTGCGAATCAGCTTCGCTAATCCGGATACCACACCGCATAACGAACCTCGTTTCGCTATACTGCGAATCAGCTTCGCTAATCCGGATACCACACCGCATAACGAACCTCGTTTCGCTATACTGCGAATCAGGTTCGCTAATCCGGATACCACACCGCATAACGAACCTCGTTTCGCTATACCGCGAATCAGCTTCGCTAATTCGCCCCTCCCAGCACCGCTTAACCGCCAATTCAACTAAACAAACGGCGAGCCCGAAATCGGGCTCGCCGTTTAAGCTATCGGAACATGCTCCATAGCTTCAGCAGATGGAACGTATTGTTCGGATCTATTTTTTGCGCCAATATAAAAGTAATGATCTGATCTTCCTGCGTATCCGTCAGCTGCTCCGACAAAATCGAAGCTGCCGATTTGACCAGCTTCTTCACCTTCGAGCGATCCTGCAAATCATACTTTGTTACGTTGCCCAGCAGCAGCCGCATCCGGTCCTTTATGACCGGATTTTTCATTTTGAGCTTGACGCGTTCGACCAGTTGCGGCCGAATGCCGTACTTTTGATAACTCATGGGCGGGCACACACCTCCATCCGGCATTCCTAATCGTTAAACTATATGCCGTAAAGGAGAAGATGTTGCTTAATCCAGCTGCTCGCCCTGAAAAATTTGATCCTTCTGCAAATAGGCCCGGACACGCGCATAAGCGGGATTCGTCCAAAAATCGTCCAGAGCGCACAGCTCCGCGGCATCGTCGCGAGCCATCTCCAGCTCCTCGAAATCCGACGCCATGTCGGCGATCCGAAACTCCGGCAGACCGCTCTGCTTCGTACCGAAAAAGTCGCCCGGCCCGCGCAGCTCCAAATCCCGCCGCGCGACCTCGAAGCCGTCGTCGGTCTCCGTCATCACCTTCATCCGCTCGCGCCCTGTCTCCGACTTCGGATCGGCGACGAGAATACAATGCGACTGGTGCGCGCCGCGTCCGACGCGTCCGCGCAGCTGATGAAGCTGCGACAAGCCGAATCGTTCCGCGTCCATAATAATCATGAGCGTCGCATTCGGCACATCAACGCCAACCTCGACGACCGTCGTCGCAATGAGCAGCTGCGTTTCATTCGCGCCGAAGCTGCTCATCACCGCATCCTTCTCCGCCGCGGACAGCCGGCCGTGCAGCAAGCCGACCTTCAAATCGGGAAAAGCCTGCTGCATTTGCACGAACAGGTCAATCGCGTTTTGCACATCCAGCTTGTCCGATTCCTCGATCAGCGGACAAATGACGTATGCCTGCCTTCCCTCGTCGACCTCGCGGCGAATAAAGCCAAGCACGCGGTCCATCATCCCGTGCTTCACCCAATATGTCTTGATCGGCTTGCGCCCATGCGGCCGCTCGCGAATCGTCGATACGTCCATATCGCCAAACGCCGTAATCGCAAGCGTGCGCGGAATCGGCGTCGCCGTCATCGTCAGCACGTCGGGATTAAGCCCTTTGCGGCGCAGCACGCTTCGCTGATTGACGCCAAAGCGATGCTGCTCGTCCGTTACGACAAGACCTAGGCTGCGAAAAAACACGTCGTCTTGAATAAGCGCATGCGTGCCGACGACGATATCAATCATCCCCATTTGCAGCCCGGCAAGCAAATCCCGGCGCTTCCGCTCCGTCAGGCTGCCAGTCAGCAGCCCAACCTCGATGCCGGTGCCGTCGAACAGCTTCTGCAGCGAGCGCAAATGCTGCTCCGCCAAAATTTCCGTCGGCACCATAAGCGCTCCCTGATGCCCCGCTTTAACGGTGCAGTACAACGCGATGGCAGCTACAACCGTCTTGCCCGAGCCGACATCGCCCTGCAGCAGCCGGTTCATCGCCGCAGGATGGCGCATATCGGTCATAATTTCATTGACGACCTTCTTCTGCGCATCCGTCAGCTCGAAAGGAAGCGTAGCGGCAAACTGCCGAATCGTCTCGCCGTTTACTTTATGTACAATGCCGTCTCCCCGCTTGCGATTGAGCGCCCGGTACGCCTGCAGCTTCACCTGAAACAGAAACAGCTCCTCGTAGACCATGCGCCGCCGCGCCTCTTGCCCCTCGCGAATATCGCCAGGCTGGTGAATCTGCAGCACAGCGTCCCGCCGCGGCATTAACCGGTGCCGCTCCGTCAGCTCATGCGGCAGCGCTTCCTCGAGCATCGCTCCGAATTGCGCCAGCGCTTGTCCGATCGTCTTGCGCATCCATGACTGCGTAATGCTGCCTCCGACCGAATAAATCGGCTGCAGCGTTCCTGATTTGGAAGCCTTCCCGGTTCCCTCTTTATCGAGAAATTCCGATTCCGAGACCGTCATCTGCAGCCGATGCTGCTCCCACTTGCCCGTAATCATAATTTCCCGGCCCGGAACCATATGGCTTTGCAAAAAAGGCCGATTGAACCATACGCCCGTCACCAGTGCGTGTTCCACTTCAATTTTGCACGTAAGCCGTGACTTGCCTTTACCGTAACGCTGCAGAATGCCGTTGCCGCGTATAATGCCCTGCACCGTTATTTTCTCGCCATCCTTGGCCTCGCCAAGCTCGCGAATCCGATAATCCTCATATCGATATGGAAAATAGTCCAGCAAATCGGCGACCGTCTGAACGCCAAAGGCGTGAAGCTCCTGTTCCTTCTGAGCGCTCACGCCTTTAATTTGCCGGACCGAAATTTCATCCAGCTTCATCGTAATCTACCTCACACTCTGCTCATAAACACGGCGGATGTGCCAGGGCCGACATGCACACCTACGACCGCTCCGATGGTTGTAAAATCGACCGACTGCACGTTGAACCGGCTCTTCACCTGCTCGCACAGCTCCATAGCGATTGCATCGCCATGGGTCCATGCGATCGTTACGTTTACAGGATCGTTGCCGAACGCCTGATCCAGCATCTCTAAAATGCGGGCCATCGCTTTTTTCGTGCCGCGCTGCTTATCGACCGAATACACCGTGCCTTCCTTGTCTAAGGACAAGATCGGCTTAATATTAAGAATAGAGCCAATCAGCGCCGAAGCTCTGCCGATACGGCCGCCCTTCTGCAAATATTCCAGCGTATCTACCAGAAAGAAAAGCTCCGTATCTGTTGACATCCGCGCAATTTCCGCCAGTATGTCTGCTTTCGAACGGCCTTCCGCCGCCATTCGAGCCGCAGCAACTGCCCGCATGCCCGCGCCGTACGAAGCCGACTTGCTGTCGATGACCGTAATATCGGCCTCTTCCTCCAACATCGACTTTCCGATCAATGCCGATTGGTACGTGCCGCTAACCGCTCCCGACAGCGTAATTACGATAATAGACGCGCCTGGATCCTGCTCTAACACCCGCTCATACGCTTCCTGAAATTCGGAAGGCGTAGGCTGCGAAGTCGTCGGCATAACCGGTGAGACCGCCAGCTTCTCGTAAAACTGCTCGGAGCTGATCGTCACGGCGTCCATATACGTTTCTTCGCCAAACAGCACCTTAAGGGATACCATCTCGATGCCTAGCTCTGCGCGTACGTTAGCCGGAATATCGCTAGTGCTGTCGACGACTACTCGAACCTTCCCCATACGTTCTACCTCCCCCACATCATTCCAAACCCGCAATCGTTACTCGACTGCAAACAAATAAGGGTAAAGCGGCTGTCCGCCGTCATGCACCTCAAGCTCCGCATCCGGATACGTCTCGGCAACCCATGCGCACAGCGCTTCCGTCTCGCCATCCTCCGCGTCTTCTCCGGTCAGAACCGTTACCAGGTCGCCGCCAGACTCCAGCATGCTGGCAAGCAGCAGACGGCAAGCGTCCTGCAGCTCCTTCGATGAAGCAACGATCGCTTTCTCCTTAATGCCGATATAGTCGCCTTCGCGAATATCGATGCCGTCAATCGACGTATCGCGCACCGCGTGCGTTACTTGTCCAGACAGCACCTGCTCGGCCGCATTTTTCATCCATGCGGCGTTGCGCTCGGCGCTCTCGTCTTCCTTGAAAGCAAGCAATGCCGCAAGCCCCTGCGGAATCGTCTTCGTTGGAATGACGGTTACGTTGCGCTCGCTGAGCTCCGCAGCTTGTTCAGCTGCAAGAATAATGTTGCCGTTGTTCGGGAGCAAGTAAATATGCTCCGCAGGAAGCGACTCAATCGCCTTCACGAAATCTTCCGTGCTCGGATTCATCGTTTGACCGCCGGAGAGCACAATATCAACCTCGTTGCCGAGGAAAATGTTCGAAATGCCCTCGCCCATCGCTACCGCGATGATGCCAAACGGCGCCCACTCATGAACCTGCTCCGGCGGAACGCCTTGCGCAGACGAGCCTGCCAGCAGCTCAGCCGACGAAATATCGCCAGTCAGCGCGTATTCGGCAACAGGAGCAAACGGCTCAGCAGAAGGCTCGTGTTCCAGCAGATCGCGATGCTGCTCGCGCATGTTCAATATATGCATATCCGTCAACTCGCCGTACGGCAGCGCCAAGTTAAGCACATCGCCGGGACGGCGGGAATGGACATGCACTTTGATAATATCGTCATCCACTATGACGAGAATGGAATCGCCGTCCTTTTCCAACGCTTTTTTGAAAGCGGATTCATCAAAAAACGGCACAGCTTTCCCGCCTAATTTGCGGTTGATGAAGAACTCCATATCGTATAAAAACTCAATCGCTTCCGTCGACAGGCGCGATTGCGCAGAAGTTGGCGACGCTGTCAGCCTCGGCTCTACAATCGGTTGGGCAACTGCCACTTCCTCAGGAGCCGCCGCCTCCGATTGAATCGGATAAGCATCTTGCAGCATTCCGTTCTCAGCTTCGTTCAAGCTATGGACAAAGCCTTCATAAATGAAGACCAGCCCTTGGCCGCCCGAATCGACAACTCCGACTTGTTTCAAGATCGGAAGCTGCTCTGGCGTGCGTTGCAGCGCTTCGTTCGCCTTCGCATGCACCTCGCGCATCAATTCGACGACGTCGTTCGTGCGGCGGGCGAATTGCACCGCATGCTTGGCCGCTTCTTTTGCAACGGTAAGTATAGTCCCTTCAACCGGCTTGACGACTGCCTTGTAGGCCATATCGACACCATTCTGAAGCGCTGCGGCAATTTGAACCGGTCCGGCTTCTTCATGAGCAGCCAGCGCTTTGGAGAAGCCCCGGAACAGCTGGGACAAAATAACGCCGGAATTGCCTCTTGCACCCATCAGCAATCCTTTGGACAAAGCTTCAGTCGCCTTGCCAAGATGCGCCGAAGGCTTGCTCCGAAGCTCGCGAACCCCCGATACAATCGTAAGATTCATATTCGTTCCCGTATCTCCGTCAGGCACCGGGAACACATTCAATGCATTCACCCGGTCTACATTTCGTTGTAAATAATCCGCACCGAGCAGTGCCATGGCGGTAAAATCAGATCCGTTAATGGAGCGCTTACTCAACGACAATTCCCCTTCCTGCTACTATGACTATGATACCCTTACGTCTTGAACAAATATATGAACCTGATCGACTTGCAGGCCAATGACTTCGTTAAGCACATACTTCACTTTTGACTGAATGTTATGAGCGACTTCGGAAATTTTCGTTCCGTAGCTAACGATGATGTGCAAATCAATTTGCAGCTTGTCATTTTCTCTTCGCACTTCAACGCCCCTGGACATATTATCTCTTCCAAGCAGCTCGGCAATGCCGTCCTTCAGCTGCTTGCGGGACGCCATCCCGACCAATCCATAACAATCCATGGCTGCGGAGCCTGCTATGACGGCAATGCAATTATCGGTTACGAAAATTTGTCCAAGTTCAGTGCTTAATTGCAGTGGCATGGAAGATAACACTCCTTACATCAGGATCTTTGAGTGGAACTCAAAGTCACTCCTTATTGTGTATATTATGGACTATATACCATTGTACTATAAACCTTGCTTATAGAGAAGTGCGCCTGCAAAAACGTTTATTCGCCTATCTGAAAATGTTCCGGTCTCCGGCACTTTTTAAGTTGCTGTACCGAGACAATTGTGATACGATATTCAAGTGTGTTTATGTGCAGGCTTTTCTCTCGGTTCATACAAGCCATGGTTGCTTTCTTAAAGTTCTTTTCGAAATTGAATGCAGCACGCACAAACTTTATCGCTCATGCAACCATGCCGTTTTGCGCTGGAGCCGCTTCGGCTGAAGCGCAGCTCCGAGACGCAAAACTTAAAGCGCATGCTAACGAAGTAGGCTTTTGAAGGAGGTGTACACATGTCCCGCAAATGTTTCATTACTGGCAAATCGCCTGGTACAGGCAACCACGTATCCCACGCTAACAACAAAAACCGTCGTTCTTGGGGTGTAAACGTGCAGAAGGTTCGCATCTTGGTTGACGGCAAACCGAAACGCGTTTACGTCAGCACTCGCGCGCTGAAATCCGGCAAAGTTACTCGCGTATAATTTTTATGGCCTTCCCCTGGAGCAATCCGGCGGCGAGCGGCCAACGTAAAAAAGCACCTGAGCCTTCAGGTGCTTTTTTTTCGTATAAACCACGATCTTTGCCGAAGGCTGCTGCAGTCCTAATTTTTTTGGAACGTATTCAATATAGCTTTGACGAACCCGCCCAAAAATTTCGGCAGCTTGATCGTGTAAAATTTCATGCCCCATCCCTCCCCAGACAACTCGTCGTACGTTGATCTAATCCTTTTGAATGTCGCGGCCATCCTCGCGATCGTCACACGCCAGCGGCTAACGCCTTCCATTAGCGGTGTAAAAAAAAATGGCTACACGAACCTTCGTTCATGTAACCATCCTATGCGCCATATAGTCGTCCTATTCCATTGCAAACGCCCACAAAACCGCGGTTATACGGATGGAGAAGCGACGCTTGGATCATTTGTTGTCATGTAGAAGTAGGCAGAGTAACAAACAAGAAAAATAAAAAAGAACACCAGCGCGGTTGCAATGAATGCTCCCCTTGCGCCCCATCGCTCATACCGTTTGAAAAAGCGGAGAACGAGGAACAGCGCCAGCAGCGAGAAAATAAACTTCACAACCGCAGTCAAGATCGAAAACAGGCCAAGCAGCACGCCGGAAGCAGCCGCATACAAAATGACCCATATCGCCGTCTTCCATTTCGGCTCTTCGAATTGCTCTGACGGGTCCTTCATAGCCAAAGGACGTCCCTCCTATCGGAGCGCGGCGATTGCCGCTGCGCGATCTTTCTCCCCGAACACGGCATTGCCGGCAACGAGCACGTTCGCGCCAGCTTCAACGACGAGCTTGGCTGTTTCGCTGTTAATGCCGCCGTCCACTTGCACATGCACATGGCCAAGGCCGCGAACATTTAGCATTTGACGAAGCTGACGAAGCTTCTCCAGCGATTGCCGGATAAACGATTGTCCGCCAAAGCCGGGGTTAACCGTCATAATAAGAACGAGATCCAGATCGTCTACAATGTTCTCGATCGCCGATAACGGAGTTGCCGGATTAAGCGCGACCCCCGCCGGCAGGCCCAGCTCTTTAATCTGATGAACCGTCCGGTGCAGGTGAAGGCATGCTTCCGCGTGAACTGTAATCCGGTCCGCTCCCGCAGCCGCATAGCTGGCGATCGAAAGCTCAGGGCGCTCGATCATCAAATGCACGTCAAACGGCAGCTTTGTCGCCGAACGTACCGCGCCGATGACAGGCGGTCCGAAAGTCAGATTCGGCACGAATTGCCCGTCCATGACGTCGACATGAATCCAATCCGCTCCGGCACGGTCCGCCTCTTTAATTTCTTCTCCAAGCTTGGCGAAATCCGCCGATAAAATCGATGGTGCGATAATAGCCATTACAGTCAGTACCTCCGCTTTTTCTCTTTCATTTCGGTTAAAAAGGCAACATAATGCTGATGTCTGCTGCTTGCGATCGAGCCATCCTCGACCGCTTTCAGCACGGCGCAGCCCGGCTCATGCACATGGGTGCAGGCGCGGAATTTGCAGTCTGGCGACAGCTCCCGCATTTCGCGGAAGCAATAGCCGAGATCCTCAATGCCCAGCTCGGCAAAATCAAGCTGGCTGAAGCCAGGCGTATCGGCAACATAAGCGCCGCCAATCTCGATCAATTCAACATGGCGCGTCGTATGCTTGCCGCGGCCCAGCCTGTTGCTGATCTCGTTCGTCTCCAGCGTCAAGCCCGGCACGATCGCATTTAACAATGACGATTTGCCTACGCCCGACTGGCCGGCGAAAACAGCAGTATGGCCCTTAAGCCGCTCGTGAAACGATTCGATTCCTTCTCCGCGCCGCGAGCTCGTTCCGTATACTTCGTAGCCGATAGCCCGATAGATCCGGTTGACCGCAGCAGCCGCTTCGGAAGCTTCCTCGGTCCATTCGCCGTCCCGTTCCAAGTCCTGCTTGCTGAGACAAAGCACAGCCTCGATTCCGGAATGCTCGATATGAACGAGAAACTTGTCCAGCAGCTGCAAATTCAAGGTCGGCTCCGTTACGGAGAACACAAGAATTGCCAGATCGATATTGGCAACAGGCGGACGGATAAGCTCGGAGGAACGGGGCAGTATTTGCTCCACCGTTCCTTCTCCGTTCTCCGTCAAGCTGTATACCACATCGTCGCCGACAAGCGGCGTAATGCCCCGCTTCTTAAACACGCCGCGCGCGCGGCATTGCACAGTTGCTTGCCCCTCGTTCTCGGAATCCCCCGCATCGGCGTCCGGCAGCACATAATAATAACCGCTAAGCGCCTTCACGATCCGTCCCTTTAGCTCATTATTGCTGGACATCTGTTGTCTCTCCGTCGCCATCTGTCTGTCCTTCCTGATCAGGTTCCGTTGTGGCAGGCTCCGCCTCTTCTTTCGGAGAAGGAGGCGGAGTCGCTATTTCCGTGCCAGGTATCGACAGTGTTGAGGAGCCTGCGCCCTGCACGATTTCTTCATAGGTGATCGTCTTCGAATCGACAAATTGCCCGTCGCGGTATACCGTCACCCTTGCTTCGGTATCCGGCGACAAAATGACTTTTACAGGGAACGTCTGCATCTCTTGAATCTGCCTTTTGCCCCACTCGATATTGTCGCCTCGCGCATCGGTGTAAACAATTCTCACTTCGCTCGTCTTGCCGGCTTCGGCAGGGGATATCGAGATATTGAACTGATGCTCCCTCGCATCCTCCGGCGGACCGGAGCTAACGCGAATCGACACCTTCGCTCCCTTCGACACCGGATCTTTAGGCTCATAAGGATCGGACTCGATGACAATCCCTTTTTTCACAACATAGCTTGGTTCGTACAAAATATCATCCTCGTTCAGCACCAGCTCGTGCGCCTTCAGCTCATCCTTCGCCTCGGCGACTGTCTTGCCGATCAAATTCGGCATTTCGATCTTTTCCCGACCTTTGCTGACCATAAACTTCAGCTCGACCGCTTTCGGATCGAATTCCGTGCCGGCGTCTGGCGATTGCGAAATGATCGTGCCCGGCTCTTCCTCGCTGAATACCTCTTCCACTTCAAAAACGAGCGAATCGTCCACATTGACGCCAAGCGCGGATAATTCGTCCTTCGCCGCCTGCAGCATCTTGCCTTTATAATTGGCGAGCTTCTCAAGCACAGCGCCGTCGCTCACCGACAAATGAATAAACGAACCTTGCTTCACCCGCATATTCGCTTTCGTCTGCTCATAGACCTCACCGGCCGGTATATCGCCCATAAATTCGCGAGTCACGGGATCTTCGACCTTCAGCCCCTTCGCTTCAATCGCGGCGCGGGCATCCGATTCCTGCATGCCTACGACATAAGGCACGTCCACTTCGGGAACGTCAAGCTTCTTCAGCACAGCGGAAAAACCCCAAACAAGCAAAGCGAGCGCAACCAGCGTAACGAGCACAATCGTCGTCGGGCGCTTCCAGCCCTTTTGCTTTTGCTCAGCCAGCCCTTCTTCCTTCCATTGAACGTCGTTCTTCTGGGAAGAGGACGAGCGTTCCCGCTCCAGCCGTTCCACAGGAGGCGGCGGCACAGCCGGCGATACCGGACGGAAATCGCCCCGGATTGCCGGCATAACGCGCGTCTCATCCATATCGCTGTCGCTGACAAACGTCGCTTTCGGCTCGTTCAATCGTTCCGGCTTAAGGCAACTGTCGAGATCAATCAGCATCTCGTGCGCGGAATCGTAACGCTCCGACTGGTTTTTTCGCGTTGCTTTTAAAATAATATTTTCGACGCTTTGCGGAATATGCGGATTCACGAGTCTAGGCGCCTCAAACTCCTCTTGCAAATGCTTGAGCGCTACGCTGATCGGGCTTTCGCCGAGAAACGGCAGCTTGCCCGTCAGCATCTGATAAATAACGATGCCAAGCGAATACAGGTCGGATTTCTCCCCCATGCTTACGCCCTTCGCATGCTCCGGCGAAAAATAATGCACGGAACCGACGACAGAGCCCGTCTGCGTAATCGTCGAAGAAGTAACCGCGCGGGCAATGCCGAAGTCGGTTACTTTGACTCTGCCGTTCTTCCCGATCAAAATATTGTGCGGCTTAATGTCGCGGTGAATAATATGGTTATGATGCGCGTGATCAAGCGCATCGCAAATTTGCACGGCGATACGCACCGCCTCATCGGTCTGCAGCGGCGCCCGTTCTTGTATAATTTCATTTAAATTATTGCCTTCGATATATTCCATGACGATATAATGCGTATCGTCCTCTTGCCCGACATCATAGATGCTCACGACATTGGGATGAGAGAGCGATGCCGCCGACTGCGCTTCGCGCCGGAAACGGCGAATAAACTCCTCATCGTGAACAAATTGCTGGCGCAGCACTTTGACTGCAACGTTCCTGTTAAGCAAAATATCATGCGCTTTGTAAACGAGAGCCATGCCGCCCCCGCCAATGCGTGTTAAAATCTCATAACGTCCGCCAAGATCATGTCCGATCATCTGTTGTCACCCCCTCGGTTGTGACGTTATTATCCGCTTGAATAAGCACGACCGTTATATTGTCGTCCCCTCCGGCATGAAGCGCCAGCTGGATCAAATGCTCCGCTTTGTCGCTAAGCTTCGGCCCATCCTCTTGAACGGTGCGCAGCAGCTGCTCGTCGCTAACCATATTCGTCAAGCCGTCGCTGCAGAGCAGCAGCACGTCGCCTGCCGCAAGATCCGTCGTCAAAATATCGACCGTCACTTGAGCGTCGGTTCCCACCGCGCGGGTAATGACGTTGCGGCGCGGATGGTGAGCCGCCTCCTCCGCGCTCACTTGGCCGGATTTGACGAGCTCATTGACAAGGGTATGATCCTCGGTGAGCTGCACGATGCCGTTCTCCGCAATCTGATAAACCCGGCTGTCTCCGATATGGCCGATAATCGCCCGCTCATCCAATAGCAGCGCAGCGACGATCGTCGTTCCCATATTGTAATATTGCTCGTTGCGGGAAGCCATGTCGTAAACGACGTCATTCGCTCCGACGATCGCCTGTCGAATGAGCATTTTTCCCTCTTCGACCGTCAATCCGGCTTTTGCTGCAGACTTCTCCATCCGGTCGCGGAACGTATTGACCGCGATTTGGCTCGCGACGTCTCCCGCCTGATGACCGCCCATACCGTCGGCAACGATGGCTAGCGTCGCGCCGTTCTCAAGCGTTCCCGCCCAGTGGCGGTCTTCATTTATTTGACGAATTCGTCCAATGTCACTTCGGCTTGCCGTTATCAACCGTCATCACCTCGTAGTGGACTCCATATGTTTCGCCCTCAATTGGCCGCAAGCGGCTGCAATGTCGTGGCCTTGCTCCCTGCGAATCGTCGCGTTGATTTTGTTGCGTTCCAGAATGCGCTGGAATTCAAAGATATCCTCGCGCGGCGTGCGCACGTAATTGCGTTCCGGCACATGGTTGACCGGAATCAGATTGACGTGGCACAGCATCCCCTTCAATACGTCAGCAAGCTCTTGCGCATGCTCGGGACGGTCGTTGACGCCGCCGATCAAAGCGTATTCGAACGTAATGCGGCGGCCGGTCTTCGCGATATGGTTGCGGCAAGCCGCCATAACGTCCTCGAACGGGAAGCGGCGGTTGACCGGCATCAGCTTGGAACGAAGCTTGTCGTTCGGCGCGTGAATCGAAATCGCGAGGTTGATCTGCGTATTTTCTTCCGTAAATTTATACATGCTCGGCACGATGCCGCTTGTCGAGACGGTAATATGGCGCTGGCCGATATTCAAGCCCTTCTCGTGAATCATAATGCGAAGGAACGCCATCGTCGCGTCATAATTTTCGAATGGCTCGCCCGAGCCCATAATAACGATGCTGGATACGCGCTCGTTAGTGGCGTCGAGCATCTGCTGCGCGGTTACGACCTGAGCGACGATCTCGCCGGCCGTCAGGTTCCGCTTCAAGCCGCCAAGCGTCGATGCGCAGAACGTGCAGCCGATCCGGCAGCCGACCTGCGTCGTAACGCAAATGCTGTTGCCGTAATCGTGGCGCATAATAACGGTCTCGATCGCATGGTTGTCATGCAGGCCGAACAGAAACTTCACGGTTCCGTCCTTCGATTCAAACTTCGTAATTTCCGTCAGCGTCACGAATTGGAAATGATCCTCCAGCTTGTCGCGCAGCGCTTTCGGCAAGTTCGACATATCCTCGAAGCTTTTCACGCGCTTAACGTACAGCCAGTCGAACAGCTGGCCGCCGCGAAACGCCGGCTCGCCGTTCTCCTTCATCCAATCCTGAAGCTGTTCAAGCGTATAGTCATAAATAATAGGTTTCATCGTTTTTTATCACACCTGACTCTAATATAGCGCGGACTTTCGCTCCGCTGATGATTTATTTTACCACAAACGCCCATGCACAGCTACAAGCTGGCTACGGGCGTTTGCGCATGCGCGCGATGAAGAAGCCGTCGCTGTCAAAATGATGCGGGAGCAGCTGCGCTTGGCCGTCAAACCGCTCGTCCAGCACGCCCGCTTGCCGCAGCGGCTGAAGCACCGCTTCCGGCCATTCGGCGTCGAGCTGAAACTCCGGATGATCGGCTAGAAAGGCAGCGACCTGCTGCTCGTTCTCCGCCTTCTCGATCGTACAGGTGCTGTAAACGAGCACGCCGCCCGGCTTAACCAAGCCGGCTGCGGATTGCAGCAGCTTGCGCTGGATCGCTGCGATTTCAGTGACATCGCCCGCCGTCTTCGTCCATTTGATTTCCGGCTTGCGGCGAATAACGCCAAAGCCGGAGCAAGGCGCATCCAGCAGGACGACGTCCAACGACTCTGCTGCAAATCGCTCGCCGAGCGCCGAAGCGTCGCCGGTTATAGCTTCGATATTGGCAAGTCCAAGCCGATCGGCCTGGGATTCAATAAGCTGACGCTTGTGCGGATGCAGGTCGTTTGCCCACACCTTTCCTTTGCCGCCCATCAATTCGGCCAGATGGGTCGACTTGCCGCCCGGCGCTGCGCAGCAATCGAGCACCGCCATACCCGGCTGCGGCGAAGCGACTTCGGCGACGAGCATCGAGCTCTCGTCCTGGACGGTCCAGCGGCCTTCGCGGAAGCCTTCGGTATCGGCAAGATTGCCGCCGCGCCGAACGGCGATACCCGCTGGAGCGAGCGGGGAAGGCGCCGCGTCGATGCCCTGTTCCGCCAACTGGCGAAGCGCCTCTTCCCGCGATTCTCGCAATGGATTGACGCGAATGCTCGCATGCGGCGGCTCATTGCCCGCCGCGCACATCGCTTCGGCCGTTTGTTCGCCGTAAGCGTCAATCCAGCGCTTCACGAGCCATTCGGGATAAGAGTGGCGAAGCGCGATTCTCGCGACCGGATCGTTATCGTTTATTGCCTTAACGGTCAGCTCGGCGCGATTGCGGTCGATGCTGCGCAGAATGCCGTTGACCATTCCCGAGATGCCTTGATGGCCGCGCCGTTTGGCGATCGTCACCGCTTCATTCACCGCCGCATGGGCCGGTATCCGGTCGAGGTACAGCAGCTGATACGCGCTCATGCGCAGCAGCTGATGCACCCACGGCTCCAGCTTGCGCAATCCTTTGGCGGCAAATTTGCCAAGCCAATGGTCGAGCGTGAGCTGCCGCTGAATCGTGCCGTATACAAGTTCAGTAGCAAGGGCCGCGTCCGCCCGCTGAAGCTGCGCGTCCTGCAAGGCGCGGTTAAGCTGCAAGTTGCTGTAAGCGCCCGTCTCCGCCACTCGGACTAGCGTGTCGAGCGCAAGCTCTCGCGGCGTCAACGCCCGTTTCGCGCGCGGCGCTTGGCTAGGCGCGCCGGAAGCGCGTCCGCCTTTGGCTTGTCCGCCGTTACCCCCGCCTTTGCGGGCTTGGCTGTTGTTTCCGCCGTTGCGGGCCGCGGTTTTGTTTGCTTTACCGTTTATCTGCTCACTCATTGCGGTTCGCTCCCAAGCATCGTTCCGGCAGGAAGCTTCGACCCCGCGAGCCATTCCGCCGCAGTCATCATACGCTTGCCGGACGGCTGAATGTCGAGCAGCGTCAGCACGCCGTCTCCGGTTTGCACCGCAATGCCGCGCGCGCTTGCTTCAAGCACCGTTCCTGGAGTTGCAGCGGATGAACCAGCCGCAGATCCGGCATTCGGATTTTCGCATTTCCATATTTTAAACACTTCGCCCTGGAGTGTCGTGAAAGCGCCCGCCATCGGAGACAATCCGCGCACCTGGTCGTAAATTTGACGCGCCGACCGGCTCCAGTCGATCCGTTCGTCGTCGCGGGTCAAGTTAGGCGCGTAAGTCGCCTGCTCGTCCGCTTGCGGCACCGCCGTAATCTCCCCGGCGATAAGCGCAGGCAGCGTTCTGCCGAGCAGCTCGGCGCCCGCTGCGCTAAGCTTCTCAAACAGCGTGCCCGAAGTATCCTCGTCTGTGATCGACACTTCTACCTTGCTGATCATATCGCCGGTGTCGAGACCTTCCGCCATATACATAATGGTGACGCCCGTCACCTTCTCGCCGTTCATAATCGATCGCTGAATCGGCGCGCCGCCGCGATATTTCGGCAACAGCGAGCCGTGCACGTTAATGCAGCCGAGCCGCGGCAGCTCAAGCACCGCCTTCGGCAATATTTGGCCGTAGGCGGCAGTAACGATCAAATCTGGCTGAAGCTCGGCAATAGCGGCAACCGCTTCCGGACTGCGCATCCGTTCCGGCTGCAGCACCGGCAGTCCGAGCGCAAGCGCCGCTTCCTTCACAGGCGGCGGCGTCAACGTCCGCTTGCGGCCTTTCGGCCGGTCCGGCTGCGAGACGACTGCGGCGATTTCATAACCTTGCTCGAGCAGCAAATGCAGGGACGGCACGGCAAATTCCGGCGTCCCCATAAATACGATACGCATTTCGTTATTCGCCGCCTTTACGTGTTCTCTCCGAAATGTCATAGACGCTTTCGGCCAGGTCGGTAAACAGAATGCCGTTCAAATGGTCGACTTCATGCTGGAAAGCGCGCGCCATAAAGCCTTTCGCTTCTACCGTAAAAGGCGTTCCGTCCGCACGTTGGCCGCTTACGACAACACGGTCGGCGCGGCGTACATCGCCGTTCAAATTCGGAATGCTGAGGCAGCCTTCCGGACCGAACTGCTCTCCGTCCTGCTCGACAATGACAGGATTGACCATCTCGATCAAGCCGGTCTCATCGCCGATATCGACAACGATTACCCGCTTCGAAATGCCAACCTGAGGCGCAGCGAGGCCGACGCCTTCTGCGTCATACATCGTTTCCGCCATATCTTTGAGCAGCTTAGCGAGGTTGGCATTAAATTTAGTTACCTCTTTTGCCGGCTCGCGCAATACCGGATCCGGATCTTTTACAATCAGTCGAATAGCCATAATATAGTTCCCTTCCTTTATTACCTCACGGGTATTTGGTGTTTGTTAGCTTAGTAGTTCTAGAGAAAATAACGCTTCGCGAAAGTGTTATTTTTACGAAATCTGCAAAATAAGCAGTAATAGCACGTCGACACAGCGTTATGAGACCGATTAAACCGAAAAACACGCTGCATGTCGTGATATAACGCGGCTCCGCAGCTCTATTCAGCCCTCAACGGAAGAATGTGGCGAAATAACGCTTCGCGAAAGCGTTATTGATAATAGGGCAATCCTTGCCGTTGCCGTTTGCATTTACAGGCCAATCTGTCATTACCTCCGCTGCAAATCGCGCAACGTGCTTATAAAATAACCTGCGGGTCGATATCGACGCTGAACTGCGCTTGCTTCTGCTGCGGACCTTCCGTAAACGGAGCGATTGCTTCGCGGAGAAGCGCAGGAACATCAATGTTTCCACGATATTTTAACACAACTTGAAAACGGTAGCGATCTTTCATTCTTGAGATCGGCGAAGAGACCGGTCCCAGCACGTCAAGCGAACGCGCCGATCCGCCCTCGAGCGGGCCAAGCACGCCTTCCGCAGCGGCCAGATCCCGCAGCCTCGCAGCGAATTGCTCGCTGACCGAAGCAAGAAGCGGCAGCTGCTCATGCGACAGCGTCACAAGCGCCAGCCGGCAAAACGGCGGATATCCCATAACGCTCCGATGCTTCAGCTCCTCGCGTACGAAGGCGTCGTAATCATGATGCTGCGCCGTCACGATCGCATAATGCTCCGGGGTGTACGTCTGCACGACGACCTCGCCAGGCAGCTGATGCCGTCCGGCTCGTCCGGCCACCTGCGTCAGCAGCTGGAACGTCCGCTCGGCAGAGCGAAAGTCCGGCAAATTAAGCGATGTGTCCGCCGCAATAACGCCAACAAGCGTCACGTAAGGGAAATCAAGCCCTTTGGCTACCATCTGCGTGCCCAGCAGCACATCGGCTTTCCGCTCGCCGAACTGCCCGAGCAGCTTTTCATGGGCGTTTTTCTCAGACGTCGTATCGACATCCATCCGGATGACGCGAATGCCGGGAAACAGCTTCGCCAGCTCTTCCTCAACGCGCTGCGTCCCTGTCCCGAAGTAGCGGATATGCTCGCTTTCGCACGACGGGCAAGCTTTTGGCGCCTGCTCCGCATGGCCGCAATAATGGCAGCGCAGCGCCCGCGTTTTCTGATGATACGTAAGCGAAATGTCGCAATGCGGACAAGCGGCGGTGTAACCGCAGGAGCGGCACATAACGAACGTCGAATACCCGCGCCGGTTCAAAAGCAGCACCGATTGCTCGCCGCGCTCCAGCCGCTCGGCCAGCGCCGCATGCAAGCGGCGGCTGAACATCGAGCGGTTGCCCTCCTGCAGCTCGGCGCGCATGTCGATGACGTCGACCGGCGGCAACGGCCGTCCGCCGACCCGGCCAGGCATCGGCAGCAGCCCGGACTCCTTGCCGGGAGCAGGCGGGCGGCTCGCCGCCGCGAACGATTCCAGCGACGGCGTCGCCGAGCCGAGCACAACAGCCGCTCCATGCTGGCGGGCGCGTTTGACCGCTACGTCGCGGGCATGATATTTCGGGCTTTCCTCCTGCTTATAAGAGGATTCATGCTCTTCATCAATTATGATAAGCCCAATCTGCTCAAAAGGTGCGAAAATGGCCGAACGCGCGCCTATTGCGACCTGCACGTTGCGGCTGCGAATTTTACGCCATTCATCATAGCGTTCGCCATTTGACAGCCGGCTGTGCATGACGGCAACCGCGTCGCCGAAACGTCCTTTGAACCGTTCTACCATTTGCGGCGTCAGCGAAATTTCCGGCACAAGCACAATGGCCTGCTTGCCCAGCTCCAGACAATGCTGGATCGACTGCAGGTACACTTCCGTCTTGCCGCTTCCCGTCACGCCGTGGAGCAGCATCACTTGCGGCTCGCCGCGGCTTACCGTGGCGGCGATGCGCTCATATACGGCCCGCTGCCCTTCCATCAGCGGCAGCGGCTCCGTGCGCTTGAAATCGCGGCCGGCGTACGGATCGCGCTGCTGCTCGACCTCATGTAGTCCGAGCAGCCCCTTGTCCGCAAGCGCGCGCACGCTCGCCGGCGAGCCTCCCGCCTCTGCCAGCATCGCGGCCAGCGGCATCGGTTCGCCCCGCTCCAGCATGAACGCCAGCAGCTCGCGCTGCTTCGCCGCCCGGGCCGGAAAAGCCGCCAGCGCTTCTTCCGCAGCGATGCGGTCCTCCGGCTCCGGCGGAAATACGGTCAGCACCTTGCGAACCGCAAGCCGGTCGCGGATCGACGACTGCTCCAGCAGTGCGCCTTCGCGCAGCGCCGCTTTTATTGCCGTCGAGTAGAGCGGAAAACGCTGCTGAACCGTCTCCAGCTTCGCTTGCTGCTGCTTGCCGAGCCATTCCGCAAATTCAGGCGGAAGCGACGAGACCAATCCTTCCGTTCCTTCACGTTCATATTCCGGGTTTAAGCTGATGACCCTTTCCGCCTTCCCTTTCAACGCCGCAGGAATCATCGCCTGCAGCGCCGTCGTCCACGAGCAGCAATATTTATCGCTAATCCATTGCGCCAGCTCGATCAAATCCGGCAACAGCGGCGGGACCGGATCAAGCAGCTCGGCAACCGGCTTCAGCCGCTTCGCGTCGATATCGGCTGTATCCGCCAAGGCAATGACGAAGCCTTGCAGCACGCGGCCGCCGAACGGAACGCCGACCCGGCTGCCGACCTCAATCCAATCCTCCATATCGGCAGGAACGCTGTAATCAAACGGCCGATCCGTCTGACGGCTCGGAACGTCAACGATCACTTTGGCAATCATTCGCCCCGCCCCCGAGCGCAAGCGCTTTTCAGCCGATCAGACGCAATTTCCATAATCCGCCGGCCGACCTCTCGCTTCGACAGCATCGGAAGCGATTCGATCAGTCCTTCCGGACCGAATAGCTGAACGATATTCGTATCGCCGTTAAAGCCGGCGCCTTCCGCGCTTACGTCGTTCGCTACGACTAAATCGCAGTTTTTGCGCTTCAGCTTGTCCATCGCGTAATGCTCCACCTGCTCCGTCTCGGCCGCAAAGCCAATAAGCAGCTGGCCCTTTTTCCGCTGGCCAAGCGTCTGCAAAATATCCGTCGTCCGCTCCAGCTCAAGCGTTAAACTTTCGCCGTTTTTCTTCAGCTTCTTGTCATGCTGCTTGACCGGCCGGTAATCGGCGACGGCTGCCGCTTTGACAACAATATCGACCGCATCGAAGCGTGACGTTACCGCCTCGAGCATTTGCTCGGCCGATTCGACCCGGACCAATTCGACGCCAGCCGGCGGCTGCGCTGCGGTGCGTCCCGCGATCAGCGTCACCTGGGCGCCCATCGCTCTTGCCGCCTCCGCAATGGCGAAGCCCATTTTGCCCGAAGAATCATTCGTCAAATAACGAACCGGGTCGAGACGTTCGATCGTCCCGCCCGCTGTGACCAGCACTTTTTTGCCGGCCAGCAGATCGCCCTGTGCAAAAAAAGCTTCCACCGCAAGAACAATATCCTCGGGTTCCGCAAGCCGCCCCTTCGCAACGTAACCGCATGCCAATTGTCCGGTTCCCGGTTCTACGAACATTGCGCCCCGCTCCGCGAGCAGCTCCAGGTTGCGGACAACGGCCGGATGCTCGTACATATGAACGTTCATCGCCGGAGCGATCAGCACCGGACACGTCGCCGCCAGCATCGTCGTGCTGAGCATATCGTCGGCAAGGCCGTTTGCGATCTTCCCGATCGTATTGGCCGTCGCCGGGGCTATGACGATCAAATCGGCCTGGTCCGCCAGATTGATGTGCGCGACGACCGAAGGGTCACGCTCCTCAAACGTATCTATGTAAACCGGGTGCCGCGAAAGCGTCTGCAGCGTCAACGGCGCAATAAACTTGGCGGCCGATTCCGTCATAATGACCTTAACGTCCGCGCCCGCCTGAACGAGCTTGCTGCATAACGCCGCCCCTTTGTAGGCTGCGATTCCGCCGGTGATGCCTAACACGATCGATTTGCCTTTTAACATAATAAATTTCCCCCGTTATTAAGCTGTTAATCTATGTATTGACTGATTGTTGCCAGCCCATTCGCGCTTTTTCCTATCATACCATACGAGCAATTGTTTTGGAGCCTGCACGCAGTCTGCGCCATGCAAATTATAACTTCCGCGCGAGGATTGGAAATCTCTCATTTAAATTTGTATACTAGAGGATAGACATGATTGATCTTCTCAAACATAGACTGAGGTGAAACTTTCTTGAACGAGTTGCAGCAAGCGTACCAAACTTTAGGCCTTCCCGATCAAGCTCCCAGAGAGGAAGTTGAAAAGCGCTATACGACGCTGATGCGGCAATCTCGCTCCCGGCGGATGCAGCAAAGCTCCGGAAGCGAAACGGTCAGCGAAGGCAACGATTTTGAAGCGGTAACGAAAGCGTACCGGTATATTTTGGAGTATGAGGATAAGCTGGCAGCGGAGCAATTCAACGAGCAGGAATACGGCAAATATAAAAAAATGGCCGGTACGGCTGCCAAAGCCGACCACTTCTGGCGCTATTATAAGCTCCACGTATTTGGCGGCATTGTTTTGCTCGCGCTGATTATTTACGGCATTAATGCGTATACGGATCACCGCGCAGAGCAAGCCCGTCTCGCCAAGCTGCCGCCGATCGACCTGTCCGTCATGTATCTTGGCGAATATTTTATTAATGACGGCAATGGCGGCAACGGTACCGAAGAGCAGTTGGAAGCCGCGATGCTCGCTCAATTGCCCGATTGGAAGCGTTTCAAAGTCAAATTGATCTATGTTCCGCAAGATCCCAAGGATCAAATGGACATGGCCTCCCAGCAAAAAGCGATGGTCGTGCTGGCGACCGAGAAGCCGGACGTTTATATTGTTGACAAGGCGACGTTCAACTGGATCGCGCCGCAAGGCATCTTTATGAGCCTGGATGATTTGGCTACGGGAAAAGTGAAGGAAGCGATCGATAGCGGAGTCGGCTACAAGCAAAAAACCGAAGATGATCCGACGGAGCATGTATACGGCGTAGAAGTAAGCGAAAGCGCGCTGATCGGCAAGCTGCCGGTTGTCGCGAAAGACAATTACATCATCGGCATTCGCGTCACAAGCGAGAACACCGACAAAGCGCTCAAGTATATCGAGGAATTTCTTGCAGCCAAATAAGCGGTAAAAAAAGTAAGGGCAAAGCTGCAAGTTACAGCTTTGCCCTTTGCAATTTTATAAAATCGTGGTCAGCATGCCTATTTGAGAAGCTTATCGCCGGGGCACGTTTTTTTTGAACACAATGAAAAACTGCAATTTTAGCAGGTTTGGCGTGACAATTGGACGACCAACCACACGGATCGTCCGGCAGTTGGTCTGCATCCGCATTATACATATTTCATCAAGATGCTCTCCACATGATGCAAATGCCGTTTCATGCATAGCGCAGCTGCGTCCGCATCACCGGCGGAAACGGCTTCGAAGATCGCCAAATGCTCCTCGTACAGCCGCTCCGCAACGGAACGGTTGGCGTACAGCTCGACGCGGCGGATTTCGTGGATCGCTGTCTCCATCTGGCTTGTAATGGAATCGAACAATCGGATCATAATGGAATTTTGCGTCGCTTTCGCGAGCGCTGCATGGAACAGAAAATCGGTGCGCTCGCCTTCGACGTCATCGCCGATCGAGTTTTTCATTTCGGTCACAGTATCTCGCAGCTGCGACAAATCCTCCTCAGTCCGCTTCACGGCGGCAATTGAAGCGTTCGATACCTCGAACGATTGTCTCGCCTCCAGCAATTCCAGCAGCGTCTTCCGATTCATCCGCAGCGAATCCAGCTCCGGCAGTCCGATCTCGGAGGCGACGGCGCTGATGACCGTACACCCGCCGCCTTGCTTGATTTCAATAAGTCCCATCGCTTTCAGCGCGCTTAAAGCTTCCCTGGTCGTCGAGCGTCCGACGCCGAAGCGTTCGGACATCTCTTTCGTGGAGGGCAGCTTATCGCCAATGCGCAAATTGCCCTCCGCAATTAGCTGCTTTATCTGCTCCGTAATTTCTTCATAGTGATTCCGCTTCGTCAGCTTGGATACTTGCATCGTGCCGCCACCGCCTATCCGACAATGAGCGCATACACAACGCCCGGACCGTGAACGCCGATCGTAAGCGCGTTCTCGATATCGGACGAGCGGCTAGGCCCGGAAATAAAGTGAATGCCTGCTGGAAGCTGCTCTCTGCCTGCTTCGTCGAAGCCGAGCAAAATTTCGCCGAGCCTCGTTTTCAGCCGCTCCAGCGGAATGACGACAAACAGCACGGTAGGCAGCAGGCTGACCGATCTGCCTTTATCCTTGGAAGACAGCACCGTTACAGAGCCAGTATAAGCTGCCGCATGGTCGGCAATAACGATGCCGAAATCCGCTTCCGCAGCGCGCGCTTTCCAATGCTCTTCCGAATCGCTGTTCCACACCGATACCTTGGCATCTGGCAGGGCCTGCTCAAGCGCCATCTCATTCAGTTCCGGCTGATTTTGCCGGATCATGTAATGCGCGCTCAACTCCGCCGCCTTATCGGCAATGAATCGTTTGGCTGCCTCCATATCCGAAAGCCGCTCGACGAAGCCGCTGGCCGCCTTGAAATTGGCCGTAAACCGTTCGACGCGCTCTTCCTCCGTCAGCTCGTACGCTTTCCAGAAATCGGGGGCGCCGCGGAAAGGATGCTTAGGCGCTTCCGTCACGCGAGGACGCTTCAGCTTGTTCGCGATATCGTTCATGAAGTCATTTTGCTTTGCGCGCGACTGCGCTTCCATCTGCTTTAACCAAGCTTCATAGGTTTCAGCCATGACCGTGACCGCCTCCGTTTCCTTTATTGCGCTGCTCAACGATCGCTTCCATCCGCGCCTTCGCGGCCGGATCGATCTCGCGCAGTCCGTGTCTCAGCTCTTCTTCAAGCGTCTTCCAGCTCTGACGGAAAGTCTGCTTCGGCAAGCTTGGCGTTACGCGATAGCTGTTCCAGCCTTTCAGCGGACCCAGCTTCGTCCGAATCTCTCCATTGCGGACGACGAGCTTCTGGCCGAGCTGACCGATGCGCAACAGTCCTCTGAACCGCTTCGAATCGCCAAGCGCAGCAGCAAAGCCCTTCATCCCCGCCGATTCAACCGCATTGCCTTGTCCGCCCTCTTGTTTGCGTCTGCGCAAGTAAACGAGCATATCATGCAGCGGAATTTTGACCGGACAAGCCTCATAGCATGCGCCGCACAAGCTCGAAGCGTTCGCGATATCGTCCCATTCCGCGACATTGCTCTTCAATGCCGGCGTCAGAACAGCGCCGATCGGACCGCTGTACGTTCCGCCGTAAGCATGACCGCCAATATGGCGGTATACCGGACATGCGTTCAAGCAAGCGCCGCAGCGGATGCAGTTGAGCAGCTCCTGAAATTCCGGATCGCCCAACTGATTGGAGCGGCCGTTGTCGACGATAATGATGTGCATTTCGTCCGGGCCGTCTGCGTCCGCATCGCGCCGCGGTCCTGTAATGCCCGACATATAGGCGGTCAGCTTTTGTCCCGTTGCCGAACGCGGCAGCAGCGTCGCCATGACTTCAAGATCAGCCCAGGAAGGAATAATCCGCTCCATGCCCATGAGCGTAATTTGCGTTTTTGGCACAGTCGTAACCATACGCGCATTGCCTTCATTTTCGAACAGCACCATTGAGCCCGTCTCGGCTATCGCAAAGTTGCAGCCGGTCATGCCGATATCGGCTTCCAGAAACTTTTCACGCAGCTTTTTACGGACAAAGCCCGCCAGCACCGACGTCTCCGGCTCGAGCGCCTCGCCCGCTTCCTTCGACAGCAAATCGGCAATTTGAAACCGGTTTTTATGAATAGCCGGAATAATAATATGCGAAGGCGCTTCTCCGGCAAGCTGAATAATATATTCGCCAAGGTCTGTCTCAATGGCTTCGACGCCGATCTCTTCCAGCTTCTGATTCAAATGCAGCTCTTCGGTCACCATCGATTTCGATTTAACGACCGTTTTCGCTTGCTTATGCTGGGCGATTTCAAGCGCCACTTTGACCGCATCGGCGGACGACGAGGCAAAATGGACATGAACGCCGTTCGCACGCGCGTTGTCGGCAAACAAGTTCAAATAATAATCGAGATGGGCGATCGTATGCAGACGGATCTGCCTGCCGCGCTCGCGCCATTCCTCCCAATTGCCGTGCTCCGCTGTCGCCGCTTTTTTACCGTTGCGCAGCCGCTCTGTCGTGAACTTGACCGCTTTAATTAGAAATTCGTCATTCAGCGCCAAATTCGCGCGCTCCTTCACCGTCTTCAGATTCGTACCGGCCGTGCTCATGACTGCGTCACCCCTTCGTATAAAAGCTCAGCAAGATGCATGACTCGTACCGGCTCGTTGCGGTAGCGCAAATTGCCTGCGATGTTCATCATGCAAGCCATATCGAGACCGACGAGCACTTCCGCTTCCGTCTCAAGCACATGGTCGACCTTCTCCGTCACCATCGCTCCGGAAATGTCGGCCATCTTCACGGCAAAGGTGCCCCCGAAGCCGCAGCAGTCTTCCGCATAAGGCAGCGGAACGAACTCAAGGCCCTTCACGTTGCGCATCAGCTCCATCGGTTCCTCCTTAACCCCCAGCAGCCTTGTGCCGTGACAGGAAGGATGGTAGGTCACTTTATGTGGGAACTTCGCTCCGACATCCGTTACGCCAAGCACTTGCACGAGAAATTGCGTGAACTCATACGATTTCCGCTGCAGCTTCTCGGCGCGGGCTAACATGACAGGGTCATCCTCGAACAGCTTCGGATAGTGATGGATCATCCCCGTACAAGAACCGGATGGCGAAATGACAAAATCGCTGTCCTCGAACGCATCGAGAATCGTCGCCGCCGTCGCCCGCGCTTCCTTCCAATAGCCGCTGTTGAAGGCCGGCTGTCCGCAGCAGGTTTGCACGTTCGGAAAGTCAAGCTGCACGCCGTAGCGCGCCAGCAATCTGACCATCGCTTCGCCGACTTTCGGATAGATCGCATCACTGAGACAGGTGATAAACAACGATACCTTCACCTCTATGCACCTCGCATTATTATCAGGTTATCAGACAAGTTGAGCTATAAGAATGGAGCAGCCCTGCCGCTGCAATTACTCGCAAACAAGCCGAACTGCCCGTTAATCATGAATGCTATTTTATATGATTGAAGTAAGCCCGTTAAACCGCCGTCACCGAAATGTCCCGCTCCGCAAGCTGGTCAGCGACCGCCTTCGGAATGCGCCGATCGGTAATGATCGCATTCACATCGGTCAGATCCGCGACATGCGTAAACGCTTGAACGCCGAATTTGCTCGCATCGGCCAGCAAAATCACTTGATCGGCTATGCCGATCATTTTATGCTTAATCCGCGCTTGCAGCTCGTTCGACTCGCTGATCCCTTTGTCCAGATGAACGCCTTTGCAGGAAAGAAACAGTTTGTTGACGTAATAGGCGTCCAGCGACCGCTCGGCGAGCGGACCGACATAGGATAGCGAGCGGGAAGCCAGCAAGCCTCCGGTTGAAATCACTTGAATTTTTTCCTTGCCGCTCAGCTCGACAGCTACTTTAATCGAGTTGGTCAGCACAGTTAATGGAATATCCGGCAGGTTCGAGGCCATATACCAAGCGGTCGAGCTCGCGTCAAGCAAAATGCGGTCATTCGGCTGAATGAGCTTGATTGCTTCCTGCGCAATCCGCTTTTTCTCATCCGCATGCGTAATCTCACGCTCGGCATAAGGCGTTTCCGGCTGCTGCTGCTCTTTCACGCTGACGGCTCCGCCATGCGAGCGGCGAAGCTTACCCGTTTGCTCCAGACGGTCAAGATCGCGCCTGATCGTTTCCTCTGTCACTCCGCATAGCTCGCTAAGCTCGGAGACCCGTATGCTGCCTCTCTCATTGACCAGTTGAACAATTTTTTCGTAACGCTCCGCTACCAGCATCGCAAAGTCACTCCATCACCTATATATTAAAGCTCTAAACCGGCTGTCGCGACGAATCGTCCATACGCCTCTTCCCAAGCCGCTTTCTCCTCGGGCTCGTATGTCTCGATCAGGAAGGATTCGCGAATCACTTTGCGCGCTTCCCAAATATCCGCAAGCTCGCCGTTTGCAATCCACTGCACGGCCATATTGCCGATCGCGCTTCCCTCTGTAGGTCCCGCCCATACCGGCTTGCCGATCGCATTCGCCGTCCACTGGCAAAGCAGCTTGTTTTGAATGCCGCCGCCGACCATGTGCAATCCGCCGAATAGCTGACCGGACAGCTGCTCGGTCATTTCCAATACATACCGATATTTTAATGCCAAGCTCTCCAATATACAACGGACAATTGCGCCCGGACTCTCCGGCGCCTTCTGTCCCGTGCGCTCGCAATAGCTGCGGATGCGGACGCTCATCTCGCCGGGAGCGAGGAACAGCTCGTCATCCGGGTCGATAAATGCGGCGTTAGGCGCTGCCTCGCCAGCCAATGCAACGAGCTCAGAGAAGGTGTAATCCTCACCTGCGCGATCCCATTCACGTTTAAGCTCCTGCAAAATCCATAGGCCCATAATGTTTTTGAGCAGCCGGAACGTACCGTCTACGCCGCCCTCGTTCGTAAAATTAAGCTCGAACGCCTTCTCGTTAATGACGGGACGATCAACTTCCGTCCCCATCAACGACCAGGTCCCGCAGCTTAAATAGGCGAACTGGCGATCCAGCGCCGGTACCGCCGCAACGGCAGATCCGGTGTCATGCTCGGCTACGGCAATAACCGAAATCGAATCGACGCCAAGCTCCGAGCTGACGGATGCGCGAAGGCGGCCAGCCTGCGCGCCTGGCTGTACGACCGTACCGAACATGGATGCCGGCAGCCCAAGCTTCGCGATCAGCTCCGAGTCCCAGCCCTCGGTGATCGGATTGTACAGCTGAGTCGTCGTTGCGTTGGAAAATTCGTTGAGCATCTCGCCCGTCAAATAATAGCGGAGCAAATCCGGAATCATCAGAAACCGTTCTGCGCCGCTCAGAAACGGCGAACCGGCCTCCTTCAATGCCGCGAGCTGATAAATCGTATTAAACGGCAAAAACTGAATGCCGGTGCGTTCAAAAATATAAGACTGCGGAACGGAAGCGAAAACCTTCTCCATCATCCCTTCCGTATGCCGGTCGCGGTAATGGTACGGGTTGCCCAGCAGCTCGCCCTTCGCAGTCAAAAGGCCAAAATCGACCGCCCAGGTATCGATGCCGATGCTTTGCGGTCGAGCGCCCTGATGCTTCGCCTTGAGCAGTCCTTGCTTCAGCTCATGATACAGGCGAAGAACGTCCCAATGGAGACGTTCCCCGATCTGTACCGGATCGTTGGAAAATCGGTGGATTTCCTCCACTTCGATTTTCCCGCCGGTTAAGCGGCCGAGCAGCGCTCTGCCGCTGCTCGCGCCTAAATCATACGCGAGAATGGTCACCAGCTGGCACCGCCCTTGCCGCGCACTGCAATTTCTTTGGCATAGCCGCTTGTCAAATACGTTTTCATCGGATCAACCGGCAGCCCTTGCTCCTCGCGGATCGCATGCAGAAGCGGCGTTACGTCGAATTCGAACGCGCGGCGCACGGCGTCTTCCGCGCCCAGCACGTCGCCTTGCGCTTGCGCTTCGGCAACTTCTTCATGATTGATAAGCAGCGCCTTCGCAAATTGCGTTTGCACGTTCAGCACGGAACGGAGCATCGCCGGAATTTTTTGCTCGATGTTGTGCGATTGGTCGATCATGTATGCGATATTGTTGACCGTGTTGCGAACGCCAGCGTCCGAATCTTTGCCGGCGAGCAAAATTTGATAGAAGATCAGGTACAGCTCATAAGGGTTAATCGAGCCGACGATCAAATCGTCATCCGCATATTTGCGGCTATTGAAATGGAAGCCGCCGAGACGCTGCTCGTCGATCAAGTAAGCGACGATATGCTCGATGTTCGCGCCCGGCAAATGGTGGCCGGTATCGACGAGCACCTCCGCTTGAGGACCAAGCTTTTGCGCCAGGTTGAACGCCATGCCCCAATCCGCCAGATCCGTATGGTAGAACGCCGGCTCAAAGCATTTGTACTCAATAAGCATGCGCATTTGCGGCGTCATTGCGTTGTACATTTCGGTCAGCGCTTCCTGCATCCAGCGTTTGCGGCTGCGGATATCGCCTTGGCCCGGATAGTTCGTGCCGTCCGCGAACCAAAGGCTAATGTCCTTCGATCCCGTTTCTTTGGCAATATCAACGCACTCGAGCAAATGATCCGTCGCTTTGCGGCGAATCGCCGCGTTTGCGTTCGTCACGCTGCCAAGCATATAGTCTTCCTCTTGGAACAGATTCGGATTGACTGCGCCAATTGCCAGGCCAAGGCTTTCCGCATGGCCTCTCAGCTTGCCGTAATCTTCAACTTTATCCCAAGGAATATGGATTGCAACTGACGGAGCAAGGCCGGTCAGCTTATGCACCTGCGCCGCGTCGTCGAATTTTTCGAACGGGTTGCGCGGGACGCCTACCTTTTGGAATGTTTTGAACCGAGTGCCGGAATCGCCGTAGCCCCAGGACGGTGTCTCGATTTTGAGCGCTTTCAATTGCTGCTTCACTTGCTCCAAGTTAATGCCTCTTGCTTGCTGCTGCTCCTCGAACAGTGCGTATGCGCGGTCCGTCACGGTCAACACCCTTTCTATTTCAAACATTATTTCACTGGAAAAGCCATCGTCGACATGAGCGCGTTTTCCGCTTGCGTCGAATCCAGGCGGCTGTATTGCACAACAATCGGAATGTCGCTGCTTACCTCGATGGCGTAGGGGACGCCGATCGGAATCGACACCCCGTCTTTAGACAGCGAGCTCGTGCGGACATGTTTCGTGCGTCTTGCGGGAATGACAACCAATATATCTTCGATCGGGTCGCGATCCTCAAAGAAGATCGAGAACTTCAGGAGCGCCTCTTCGGACGATGTGTTCAGGACGCATACCGATTCATGGCTGAGCAACGCTCCCGAGCTCGTCTCCGGAATGTAGCCGTCCGGAATGACCCAATGCTTCTCTCCGCGTGCTTTGTACATATCCGCACCTCATTTCTGACATCAGGATCTTTGAATGCAAGTTCAAAGTCACAAATTATTGAATTATCGCGTAAACGCAGCCGGTACGCCGCCGTCGATCGTCAGCATGCAGCCCGTCGTTTTATCCGATTTGGACGATGCGAAGAACGCAATGCCCTCAGCAATGTCTTTCGGGTAAATGTTCACGAGCAGCGTCGTCCGTTTGCGATAGTATTCTTCCAATTGGTCAGGCTCGATGCCGTAAGCGGCTGCCCGCTCGTTACGCCAGCTGCCGTTCCAGATCGCGGAGCCTTGCAGGATCGCATCCGGCAAAATCGTGTTGACGCGAATGCCGAACTCGCCGCCTTCAGCCGCGATACAGCGCGCAAGATGCGCTTCCAGCGCTTTAGCTGCGCTATACGCGGTTGCGTTCTTGCCGGCGTATACCGAGTTTTTGGAGCCGATGAACACCATGTTGCCGCCGATGCCTTGCGTTTTCATCAGCTTGAACGCTTCGCGGGCAACGAGGAAATAACCTGTGCCAAGCACGTTCATGTTCAGGTTCCATTCTTTCAGCGACGTTTCATCGAATGGGCTCGATGTTGCGAGACCTGCGTTGTTGACGATAATGTCAACACCGCCGTAAGCAAGCGCCGTTTCCGCATAAGCGGCTGTTACCTGCTCTTCGCTCGTTACGTCCATTTTAACCGCAATCGCACGGTTTTCACCGTATTTCTCATTAATTTCCGCAGCGACCTTTTGCGCCCCCTCAAGATTGAGGTCCGCAAGCACGACATGCGCGCCCTCGGATACGAGACGGCGTGCCGTTTCGCTGCCGATGCCGCCCGCTCCGCCCGTAATAAACGCGACTTTGCGGGAGAATTCCGCTTCAGCCGGCGCAAGGCTCAGCTTGTAAAGCTCGAGCGGCCAATATTCAACGTTGTACGATTCGTTCTCGGAAAGCGATACGAAATCGCCCAGCGCTGTTGCGCCTTTCATCACTGCAATCGCACGATGGTAAAGCGCGCCGCTCACTTTCGACATCGCCCAGTTTTTGCCGGTATTGATCATGCCGACGCCTGGAATGAGAATAACGCGCGGAGCCGCTTCGAACATCACGTCTCCTTCGTTCTTGTTGCGCTCAAAGTAGGCTTGGTATTGCTCTTTATATGCTTCGACGGCTGTTTTCAGCTTCGCTTTCAAGCCTTCAACGTCATCAACGTTAGGCGTCCAATCGATGAACAAAGGAACGACTTTTGTATGCACAAGATGGTCCGGGCAAGCCGCTCCGACTTGGGACAGCTCTGGCGATTTGCTGCCTCCGACAAATTGCAGTACATCCGCTTCATCGTCAAACGTAAGAATCATTTTCTTAGCGTCGCTTACTGCGCCGCGAATCGTTGGCATGACTTGCGCTGCGATGCTTCTGCGCACGTCCGCTGGAAGAGCTTCGTGCTTCACGCCGCCGAACAGCTTCGCTTCATCAACGCGGGCTTCGATATAAGCTTCCGCTTCGCTGATGATTTGAATCGTTTTTGCATAGCACTCTTCTTGCGTTTCGCCCCAAGTAACCAGGCCGTGTTTCTCCATCAGCACGAGTTCTGCATTCGGGTTAGCCAGTACGCCTTCAGCGATCATTTTGGAAAGCGTGAAGCCAGGGCGTACATATGGCACCCATACGAAACGGTCGCCGAAAATTTCACGTGCAACTGCTTTGCCGTTATCTGCGCAGCAAAGGCTGATGATCGAGTCCGGATGCGTGTGATCCACATGCTTGAACGGCAGGAACGCATGCAGCAGCGTTTCGATGGAAGCGCGCGGATGCTTGGAATCGATCATACAGTTTACGAGATAAGCAACCATCTCTTCGTCAGGCATTTCCGAACGCTCGAACAGCGGGCGAATATCATCCATGCGAAGACCGGTAAAATTGCCCGCTTTCATCGAGGCAAGGTCGGAACCGCTGCCTTTCACATACATCACTTCTACGTCGCGGCCGCGGAAATCTTTCACTACGACTTTGCTGGAAGTGTTGCCGCCGCCCCAGTTGCAAACGCGGCGATCCGCGCCGATGATGTTGGAGCGATATACGAGCTGCTCGAGTCCTGCGTCAAGCTGCGATGCTTTTGATTGTTCCCACAAACTTTGTACCATGTTTATTAGTCCTCCGGTTTCATGTTTGATTTTAAAATATAGGAAAGTATAAGTTTATTTTTATACTACGCCTACATTTCTGCGCGAAACAGAACTTGCCGCCAAAGGACGGCGCTGCCGTTTCTGTTTGATTGAATCTATCATTTCTTTTGTTTGTTTTTGCTTGATTGTAGTTTATCACAGTTGTTTATGTTTGAATATATGTATTTCAAAAATAAACGGACATTTGATTTCGTGGTTTTAGTGTCCAAACAGCGCCATACAAGCTTCCATATACTGAAATATAAGTTTTGAGATGACATATCCGAGTAAGGAGCCGCGGTGAGAAAGGTGGAGCTGTAGGAACGTTAGCGTTCGCCTTTGTTTTCGGTTTTCTTCAACGAATTCAATTGAATCCAAGAAAACAGAAAACAACAGCGACCGAAAGCCAACCTTTCTTGCAGCGGCGCAAACATACTCGGAGCTTGTTTCGGAGGTAGAAATCTTATGATCACAATCAGCCTATGCATGATTGTCAAAAACGAGGAGCAAGTGCTGGACAGATGCTTAAACTCCGTTAAAGCGTTAGTCGATGAGGTCATCATCGTCGATACCGGATCGACCGACAACACAAAGGCGGTAGCGGCCAAATACACCGATCGGATTTTTCATTTCGATTGGATCGACGATTTTTCCGCCGCCCGGAACGTTTCCTTTTCCTATGCCGCCTGCGATTACATTTTGTGGCTGGATGCCGACGACTGGCTTCAAGAGCGTGATGTCCAAAAATTCAAACGGTTAAAAGAAACACTGGACCCGAAGGTCGATTCCGTATGTATGGACTACTATGTCGCATTCGACACTCTCGGTCAGCCAACCTCCGTGTACAAACGAAACCGGCTGGTTAAGCGTGCCCGCAATTTTCAATGGATTGATCCTGTACATGAAAGTATTGAAGTGAACGGAGAGGTTTTATTGTCAGATATAGCGGTGTGCCACGGCCGTACGCATGCCGGCACGGGCCGCAATTTGCGCATTTATGAAGGTCTGCTGGAGAGAGGTGCCGTACTCTCGGGACGGCAATTGTTCCAATATGCAACGGAACTGACGACAAACGGCAATTTAGAAAAAGCGATTGCAGCTTATCAAACGATCATTGACGATCCGACAGCCTATTTTGAACTTAAGCTGGAATGCTGCGACCGGATGGCCCATTGTCACCGCGAGCTTGGCCGCAAAGAACAGGAGCTGCACGCTTTGCTCATGACGTTCAGCTGCGATGTTCCGCGCGCCGACTACGTGTGCCGGATCGCATACTATTTTCAAGAAAATGGCGATTATGAAAAAGCGGTCAACTGGTATCAGCTGGCGATCAAGCTGGAAAAACCGGAAAAACGTTTATTGGGCGTCAATCAAATGGCCTGGACCTGGTTCCCCCATTTGCAGCTCGCAGCATGTTACGGCAAACTCGGGCGGTTAAAAGAAGCCTATGCGCATAACGAGACCGCGTTGTCGTACGCGCCTAATGATCCGAACCTTTTGAACAATAAAAAATTGCTAAAAGCCGCTTTAAAAAATACGAAAACCATAGGAAAGCAAGCCTAATTAAGCTTGTGCGGGCTCGTACCGTCTCTATTAAATTTCACTTTTCATAGATTATACAAGCCTCATACATGAAAGGTGGAACATGGATGAACAACAAAAAAGCGACGGTGAAAAGATGCAGCGCCAAAAAGCCCGTATCCCGAAAGCTGGTCAACAAAAAAAGCGTCTGCAGCACAGCTAAAAAAAGCGTCTGCCGGCAAACCGTCATCAAAAAGCGCATTTGCAAAACAACCATCGTAAAAAAACGGGTTTTCAAAAAAGCGCTCTGCAAACCAACCGCAAAAACGAGATCCGCATTTAGAGCCGTATCCGGCATGAACCAGCAATTGCCCGACAGCGAGCTTACGCAAGTCGATTATCAAGTACAAGAATTGGACCTGAACAATGAATACAACCCCGCAACCTCGACATTCCGCCCTAAAAAAAGCGGCGTTTACGCCCTCTTCGCAAGCGTGTTCTTCACCTCGACAACCGTTACCAACTTCAGCTTAAATTTGCAGATTCGCGTTAACGGCGTCCCGCGAATTACCGATCAAGAGGATTACTTCAATACGGGGGGCATTATTGACGCCGGCGGCATTATCGATCTGGAGGCCCGCGACATCGTAGAAGTATTTGCAACCGCGATCGATAAAAATCTGACCGCGCTTAGCGGCATAAATACCCGCTTCGAAGGCGCCCGCATTAGTTAGCTGCTGCAGATGCTAATGTTACGGTAATAAATAAGGTCACGGGCGAATATGATTCTTTTGTGTAAGTCGTTCAGCCCGGCGGCGCGAAAATAAGGAGCCGGTGGCCGCCGACTCCTTCCCTTTATTCCAACAGCCAGCCATTAAGGGCGGTTGCTCGATTAACAAGAAAATAGACCGGTGCTAACGGAAAGAGCGGGGTCTATTTCTTATGACGAAAAGCCAGCATTGAAACAACCAAGGTGGCGAACGAAATCATTAGCATTAACGCTTCATTCACGCTCATTACCTCACCTCCATCCCGCCACCCCTATTAAGCTGTCTATTGTACTAAATCATATGCCGTTTGCTTACAATAAAAGACCTGTTTTTTGAAAGCGATTACAAATATTGGGGGACGAAGCGCAAAAAAAAAGAATGCCCTCTTCGGGCATTCTTCCGATCGCTCATTACCGTTATTGTTTGTCGCCGTTCGACTCAACCTGTACGATATCGTGAAAAATCTCTTCCAGCGCTACGCCTACGAATTTACGCGATTTCGGGCTGCGAAGCTCCGACTTATCGCCATTGCGCAGCATGCGCGCGCGTCTCGAAGCAGCGACAACCAGCGAATATTTGCTGTCAACTTTTTTAACCATTTCATCAATAGATGGATATAACATTAACTTTCACCTCGCTCAAGCTTTTTCAATTGCAGTCGGAAGCTCCGCCAAATTGGACAAGAAACGGTCCTTGCGGCAATGCTCGGCTGTAATAATACTTTGAATCCGATGACAAGCGGCTTCGATTTCATCATTCACGACCGCATAATCATAATGGCTGAGCAGGTTAATCTCTTCCACCGCAACCGTCATCCGGTGATTGATCGTATCCTGCGTCTCCGTCCCTCTGCCGGTAATGCGCTGCTTAAGCTCGTCAAGCGACGGCGGCATCAGAAATACGAATACGCCCTCCGGAAACTTCTCCTTCACCTTTAGCGCGCCTTGTACTTCAATTTCAAGAATAACGTCCTTGCCGCTCGCAATTGTGCGCTCGACAAAATCACGCGGCGTGCCGTAACAGTTGCCTACATATTCCGCATGCTCAAGCAAAGCGTCACGCGCAATCATGTCCTGAAACTGCTCTTTCGTTTTAAAGAAATAATTGACCCCGTCTACCTCTCCCTGTCTTGGCGTCCGCGTCGTAGCAGACACCGAGTAAACGAGCTCAGGCATTTTGCCCCGCAAAACAGAGCATACTGTTCCTTTGCCTACGCCGGAAGGTCCCGACAGTACAATTAACAATCCCTTTTCCATATGACTCCCCGTATTATTCGTCGTTATCGTCATCCTTGGTCGACAAACGATGCGCTACCGTCTCCGGCTGCACCGCCGACAAGATGACGTGATCGCTGTCCGTAATGATGACAGCGCGAGTGCGTCTGCCGTATGTTGCGTCAATCAACATATGACGGTCGCGCGCCTCTTGAATGATTCGTTTAATTGGAGCCGATTCCGGACTCACAATTGAAATAATTCGATTAGCTGAGACAATATTGCCAAAGCCGATATTAATTAGTTTTATAGCCAAGTAAGGTCCTCCTCCGGTCTTCCTCGTACAACTTCTCGAATAAGATTAAGATGAACATCGGTTTGGACGATGAAGCCGAATCTTCTGCCAATATAAGACAGAACCATTGCACTATTGTTGACGAAAAAAGTCCGGAGCATACGCTCCCGGCAACGCTAGCCGCGCATGCCGAATCCGAACCGCGGCTAAAAGCGGCATTTGTTCCCAAAAGCGCAGCCGACAGCCGTCCATTGGTAACTATTTTAATTGATTTTAGAGCTGCGAACAAGAGAAAAAGCGCAAACCCGCGAAAAATGGCTATTTTCTCCCGCTCGCAGCTCTAGTGAGCCGTTATTTGCCAACTCCTGTTTTTGCCCATACATACTCGGTCAGTTGAACCGCCATATCATAGAACATAAACGGCGTCATGAAATAAATGCCTTTGAAATGCTTAATCGCCACGTCGAGCAGCTCTTGGGAAATACGGACGCCTTCCGCTCTGCCCGCTTCGCCTTCAAGTCCCGCCATACGCTGGCGAACGGAATCGGAAAGCTGGATGCCCGGAACCTCGTTATGCAAATATTCCGCGTTACGACCGCTTGCAAGGGGCATAATGCCGATAAATACCGGCACGTCCAAATGCTTCGTCGCTACCGCAATTTGCTCGATCAAAGCGGGATCGTACACCGGCTGAGTCATAATGTAGTCGGCGCCCGACTTGATTTTGCGCTCCAGCCGTTGTACAGCTTTATCCAAATGCTTAACGTTCGGGTTGAATGCCGCGCCAACAACGAACTTCGCTTTCTGCTTCAGCGGCTTGCCGGAGAAAGCAATGCCTTCGTTCAATTGCTTGATCATTTTGATCATCTCAAACGAAGTCAGATCGTAAACGGAGCTGGAATCCGGCAGATCTCCGAAACGAGCCGGGTCGCCCGTTACGGCAAGAACGTGATCAATGCCGAGCGCATCGAGTCCCATCATATGCGATTGCGTACCGATCAAATTGCGGTCGCGGCAGGCGATGTGCACAAGCGGACGAAGTCCGATTTTTTCCTGCACAAGGGCGCCAAGCGCCAGGTTGCTCATCCGCGTTACGGCCAGCGAGTTGTCGGCCATCGTAATCGCGTCTGCACCGCAAGCCTTCAGCGCGGCAGCGCCGTCCATAAACTTGCGGATATCGAGATCGCGCGGCGGGTCAAGCTCAACGATAACGGTATGGCGCTGTTTAACCAAATCGACAATATTCGGATCAACCGGCTGTCCGTTTGCAGCGTCGTTTGCGCCTCTGTCTGCAACGGTTGATACAACAGCCACTTCCGGCTTCCCTGCGACTGTAATCGTCTCCGATTTCGGCGCAGCAGACGCTGCTACTGCAACTGCTTGGCCATTCTGCACAGCCGGTACGTAATCCTTCAGCGCCTCGGCCATCGCCTTTACATGCTCAGGCGTCGTTCCGCAGCAGCCGCCGATAATGCGCGCTCCGCGGTCAGCGAACCGCCGCGCGGTTTCAGCGAAATAGTCCGGGCCTGCCGAGTACGAATATTTGCCGTCCACATAATCCGGGATGCCGGCATTCGGGAATACCGAAAGCGGCAATGCTACCGGACCGTCTATCGCGTCAATCGCACGTAAAATGCCGTTAGGGCCGCTTCGGCAGTTGAAGCCGACAACATCCGCTCCGACAAGCTGAAGCTGGTCGAACGCGTCTTTCAATGCGGTGCCGTCCTGCGTGCGGCCAACGTCTTCCGCAGCGAATTGGCAGATGACGGGCACGTCAGGCGTCAGCTTGCGCGCGATGCGCAAGGCAAGCATCATTTCATCGAAATCGTAAAACGTTTCAAGCAGCAAGCCGTCTACGCCTTCGCTTAACATCGCTTCCATCTGACGCTCATAAGCTTCGCTTACTTTCGCCGTACGAATATTTTTCAGTTTTCCCGCCCGGATCGAACCGACAGCCCCGACAACATAAGCATCAGAGCCGGCGGCTGCTCTTGCGATTCTAACGCCTGCGCGGTTGATCGCTTCCATTTCCGCATCCAGTCCATAAATCGCAAGCTTCTCAAGGTTCGCCGAGAATGTGTTCGTTTCGATGACACGCGCTCCCGCTTCATAATAACGGCGATGTACATTTTCGATAACATCCGGGCGAAGCAAGTTAAATTCTTCGTAAGAAACGCCGACAGGGAACCCCATCTGATACAGATAGGTTCCCATCGCGCCGTCTCCGGTCAATATGCGCTGGCCAAGCGCTTCTTTTAAGCTAAGCTTTTCCGTCGCATTGCTCATAGCCGCTGCCGCCTTACAGCGAGCCGCGGAATACTTCCGCAGCAGGCCCTGTCATATAGACATGGTTATCGGCTTCATTCCACTCGATCAGAAGGTCTCCGCCTTTGAGCGATACCGTAGCCGTACGGTCAGTCAAGCCGTTAAGAACGGAAGAAACGACCGTTGCGCAAGCGCCTGTGCCGCAAGCAAGCGTCGGGCCTGCGCCGCGCTCCCAAACGCGCATGTCGGTGTGCGCGCGGGAGTTGACCGTTACGAACTCGACATTGATTTTACGAGGGAAAAGCGGATGCGTTTCAAGCTTTGGTCCCCAAGCTGCAAGATCAAAGTTTACAGCATCGTCGACGTAAATGACGCAATGCGGGTTGCCCATCGACACAGCCGTGAAACGGAACTCGCGTCCGTCAACCGTAATCGGATGCTCGACCACTTGCTCAGCGTCGATCGTTGTCGGCACTTGAAGGCCGTTCAGAATCGGCTGGCCCATGTCGACGCGGACGGTTTTCACTTTACCGCCTTCAACGGTCAGCTGCACCTTTTGCGCGCCCGCGCCGATCGTTTCGATCGTAATTTCTTCTTTATCGGTCATGCCGTTGTCAAACACGTATTTCGCGACGCAACGGATCGCGTTGCCGCATTGTTCGGCCTCCGAACCGTCGGAGTTAATAATGCGCATTTTGAAATCAGCGATTTCCGATGGCAAAATATATACGAGGCCGTCTGCGCCGATGCCGAAAAACCGGTTGCACAGGTCGATTGCAAGCTGATCGACATTTTCCGGAAGCTGCTGTTCACCGGCAACTACGATAAAATCATTACCCAGGCCATGCATTTTAGTAAATTTCATATGAAATTGCACTCCCTTAATTGCGGCTTTCATTGAAATATAAGAAAGTATAAGTTTCAGCATGATACTTCGCTTATATTTCAGCGCGAAACTTAGCTCCGCCGCCAATAGACGGCGAAGCTGTTTCTGCTTGTGGAAAGCTATCATTTTTTCCTATTAGCATACCGCAAAGCAGGGAGAAACGCTATTCACAATTTACATCATCATTTGTATTTGTTTGATTATCGGAGCGGAGAATTCGGTTTAAGCGACATCTTTGCTCCCTTGTTCTTCGGCTTGCTTGTGCCGAGCACGCTGCCAATACCCATCAAGAACGTCGGAATTCCTGCAGCGACGAACACCAGGCACCATTCGCGGAAGCCGAGCGGTACAGTTTTGAAAATCGGCTGCAGCGCTTCGATATAGACAACCCCCAGCATGAGTACGAGCGAGGACAGCACCGCAAGCACGAGATATTTGTTTTGCAGCGGATTGCGGTGGAAGATGGAGCGCGAGCTGCGGCAGTCGAACACATGGATCAGCTGCGCAAGCACGAGCGTCGCGAATGCGACCGTCTGCGCCTTCACCAATTGCTGCGCGCTGTCCGGAGCTTCGTGCAGCGTAATCCAGAATGCGCCTAGCGTGCAAATGCCGATCAGCAGGCCGCGGCTAATGATTTTCCAGCCAAGCCTTCTTGCGAAAATGCTCTCCCTGGCCGAACGGGGCTTTTGCTGCATCAAGTCCTTTTCGGCCTGGTCAACGCCAAGCGCCATCGCCGGCAAGCCGTCGGTCACGAGGTTGACCCATAAAATTTGAATCGGCACGAGCGGCAGCGGCAAACCTGCCATCATCGCAAGGAACATCGTTAAAATTTCGCCGACGTTCGAAGCGAGCAAATACCGGATGAATTTGCGAATATTTTCGTAGATGCTGCGCCCTTCCTCAATCGCCGAGACGATGGTCGAGAAATTGTCGTCGCTCAGCACGAGCGCCGAGGCTTCTTTCGACACGTCGGTGCCGGTAATGCCCATCGCAATGCCGATATCGGCCGCTTTAATTGCCGGAGCGTCATTGACGCCGTCTCCAGTCATTGCAACGACGTGGCCTTGCCGCTGCAGCGACTTGACGATACGCAGCTTGTGCTCTGGCGATACTCGCGCGTAAACATAAACATTGTCGACCTGGCGGTCCAATTGATCATCGGTCATTGCCTCGAGCTGCCGCCCGGTCAGCGCGATGCCGCCTCGCGGCATAATGCCAAGCTGTCCTGCAATTGCTTCGGCGGTCAGTTGATGGTCGCCGGTAATCATTACCGTCTTAATGCCGGCGCGGCGGCAGGTTGCGATCGCGTCGCGCGCTTCCTTGCGCGGAGGATCGATCATGCCCGTCAAACCGACGAAAATGAGTTGATTTTCCGCATCGGATTCGCTTTCGCAAGCATCGCCGCTCCGCAAATCTCGGTATGCAAGGCCGAGCACGCGAAGCGCGGATTGCGCCATCTCTTCCGCCGCTTCGGCGCATTTGCGCTTCAGCGTCGCCGTGAACGGCACTACTTTGCCGTCCCACAGCACGTAGCTGCAATGATCCATCAGCACGTCGGAGGCGCCCTTCGTATAAATAAGCCTGCCGCCTTGATGCGAGACGATGACCGACATTCTTTTACGCTCCGAATCGAAAGGAAACTCTCTTTCCCGCTTATAGAGGCCTTCCAGCGACTTCGCCGCTTGGCCCAGCTTAGCGGAGAGCACCGCGAGCGCGCCCTCTGTAGGATCGCCCTTGAGTACCCATTCCTCTTTAGGCTCTTTGCGGTTTTTTCGTTTGCCGCCCGAATCCTCTTCGATTTCCTCTCGCGACAGCACCGCATTGTTGCAAAGCGCGGAAATGTGCAGCAACCGCCTTAACGATGTATCATGTTTAATGTCAACAGGCGCGCCGCCTTCAAAAATGCCGCCCGAGATGTCATACCCTTCACCCGTAACATTCAAGTTCCGTCCGCCCATCCAAATGTGGGTGACGGTCATTTTGTTTTGGGTCAGCGTGCCTGTCTTATCCGAGCAAATGACCGATGCGCAGCCTAACGTCTCAACCGAAGGCAGCTTGCGCACGATCGCTTTTCGCTTGATCATCCGCTGGACGCCAAGTGCGAGCGCAATCGTAACGATAGCCGGCAAGCCTTCCGGAATTGCTGCAACCGCAAGGCTGACTCCCGCGAGGAACATGCCGTAAGCTGGCTGGCCGTGCAAAATGCCTGCAACGACAACCATGATCGTCAAACCGACGGCTACGGCTATGAGGATTTTTCCCAGCTGCTCCAGACGGTGCTGAAGCGGCGTTTCCATCGTCTCCGTCTGTTGGATGAGTCCTGCAATTTTGCCCATTTCCGTATTCATGCCCGTCCGTACGACAATCCCTTTCGCCGTCCCGCGCGTCACCATTGTGCCCATGAACCCGAGATTTCGCTGGTCGCCAAGCGGAAGCTCTTCGTCGTTAATAACCGCCGCGTGCTTCCCGACCGGAACCGATTCTCCCGTCAGCGCCGATTCTTCAATATAGCAGCTATTCGCTTCCAAGAGCCGAATATCGGCCGGAATCCGGTCGCCGCTTTCCAGCAAAATGACGTCGCCGGCAACGAGATCCTTGGCCGCAATCGACAGCAGCTCTCCTCCGCGCAGCACCTTTGCGAGAGGAGCAGACAACTCTTTCAGCGCATGGAGCGATTTCTCGGCGCGAAACTCTTGAACGAACCCGAGCACCGCATTAATGACGATGATCGCTACAATCGTAATGGCATCCAAGTATTCGCCCAGCAACCCCGATATGAGGGTAGCTCCCATCAGCACCAGCACCATGAAATCTTTGAATTGGTTTAAAAATAGAATGATCGGCGATACCCGCTTGCCTTCGGCGAGCTCATTCCTCCCGTGGTTGGCAAGCCGATCCGCCGCTTCCGCCGCAGACAATCCCTGCTCGGGCGAGCTGCCCAGCGTTTCCGCAAGCTCGCTCTTCCCTAATTGATGCCATTTCTTTTGTTCCATCCTGACTCCCTCCCGTTATTGCCGAGCGCCCTCGGACAGCCTCTCAAGCCTAAATGTATTCGGACAGCCCGTGAAATATCCCAACAGGACTTAAGTTTTTGGCGCAACTATGGCATGATAGGAGGGGGAACCTGTTTTGATATGCAGCAAACTTTTGATCGTGAGTGATATTGAGCTTCTCTTAAAACCTTGATGTAAGGAGTTTACATAACCAATGGCTTTAGACGGTATTGTAGTACACGCAATTGTAAAAGAACTGGAGCGCTGTGTCGGCGCACGCATTCATAAAATTCACCAGCCTACCGACAATGATCTTGTTTTTAGCATCCGCGGCTCCGGCGCGCAAGGCAAGCTTCTGCTTTCCGCCAACCCGACCTATCCGCGTGTTCATTGGACAAACGCCTCGTACATGAATCCGCTGGAGGCGCCGATGTTCTGCATGCTGATGCGGAAGCATTGCGAAGGTGCGGTCATTGAAGCAGTCCGTCAAGTCGGCCGCGAGCGGATCATCCACATTGACGTTCGCCACCGGGACGAGCTTGGCGATGTGTCTTCCAAGACAATCGTCATTGAAATTATGGGACGTCACAGCAATATCATTTTGCTTGATTCGTCGACGGGCACGATCCATGACGGCATCCATCATGTAACGCCGGCAATAAGCAGCTACCGAATTGTTATGCCGGGAAGCCGATACACAGCGCCGCCTGACCAGGGCAAGCGCGACCCGCTTGAGATTGCATCGGAAGAGGCATTCTGGGAAGCTTACAACGCTAATGACCGTGAGGGATCCGAAGAAGGAACCGTCAAGGAAGCCGCGCCGCATCAGCGGCTTGTTCAAGCGTTCAGCGGTTTAAGCCCGCTGCTTGCGAAAGAGATTGTCCACCGCGCCGACTCGAACGGCGGAAGCTTATGGAGCAGCTTTAACCGTTTTACTGAGCAGGTTCGTTCCGGCAGCTTCGAGCCGAACATCGTCACCGATGCGAAAGGCAAGCCCTTTTTCTCTGTTTTGAATTTAACGCATATTGACGGAAAATCGGAGAGCTTCGATTCGATTAGCGAATGTCTGGAAGCCTATTACGGCGACAAGGCCGAGCGGGATACGGTCAAGCAGCGGGCCGCCGATCTGATCCGTTTTGTACAGAACGAGAAATCAAAAAATGCGAAAAAAATCGAGAAGCTGCAAGAAACGCTGGAAGAAGCGAAGGACGCCGATAAATTCCGCGTACTCGGCGAGCTGTTGACCGCTTATATGCATCAAATAGAGCGCGGCGACAAATCGATCGAGCTCATTAACTTCTACGACGAAGAGCAAGCGTCTGTGCGGATCGAGTTGGATCCGCAGCTCACACCGTCCGATAACGCGCAGCGTTATTTCCGCCGGTACACGAAGCATAAGAACAGTATCGCAATCGTCGGCGAACAGATGGAGCTTGCGGAAGCCGAGATCGGCTACCTGGAGTCGCTGCTTCAACAGCTGGACAACGCTTCGCTGTCAGACATTGAGGAGATTCGCGAGGAGCTTGTCGAGCAAGGCTATCTTCGCGACCGCGCCAAACGGGGACCGAAACGGAAGAAGGCTTCCCGTCCGACGCTGCTTTGCTACACGTCCTCGGAAGGCGTGCAAATTTACGTGGGCAAAAACAATACGCAAAACGAATATTTGACCAACCGACTTGCCGCGCCTTCGGACACTTGGCTGCATACAAAAGACATTCCCGGCTCCCACGTCGTCATTCGAGGCGGTGATTTCGGCGATGCGACGCTGGAGGAAGCCGCGATGCTGTCGGCGCACTACAGCCAGGCGAGATCGTCAAGCCTCGTTCCGGTCGACTATACGTATATCCGGCATGTCCGCAAGCCAAGCGGCGCCAAACCGGGGTTCGTCATCTACGACCACCAAAAAACACTATTCATCACACCGGATGATGACCGCCTGAAACAGCTGCCTTCCCGAAGCGTGAACTAAGTGACAAAAGCAATCTATTCATCGCCTGCCCATACTTGAAGAAATAACGCTGTCTCGTAGCGTTATTTCTTCAGATTGGCCGTTTGGACGGTGATTTACGTGTTGCACTAATGAAAAAAGGCTGTCCCCGAGAGCACTGGACAGCCTTTTTTCATTAGTGCAACTGCGATTTACCAGCCCATTCGCTCTTTGAGCATCGTGACGTGAGCCAGATGATGATTGCCGTGCCAAGCGTAGAGTCCCAAATTTGTATCGAGGCGCACTGTCTGCTGTGAGCCAGGATGGAAAAAGGTACGGCTGTACTGCTCTTCCGTCATCGACGTGAGCAGCTCCACCCATCTCTCATGCAGCGATGCCAGCAGCGAGAGCGAGTTGCCAATTGCGCTCGTTTTCGCATCCGACAACTCGGCCCAACTCACTTCGTCATAAGGGCGTATCGTCGGATGATCTTCGGTCAGCGCAAGCCTGAACCGGAACACGCTGTTCATATGGCTGTCCGCCACATGATGTACGACCTGCCGTACTGTCCAGCCGCCTTCCCGATAAGGCGTGTCCAGCTGCTCGTTCGAAAGTCCGTTTGCCGCTTCAGCCAACCGACGAGGGAGCGAGGCGACTTGGGCAATCCATTGCACTCTTTGCTCCGCCGTAATTTGATCAGGAGACTCAAATTTACCGATTGGATATTTCAGCTTTTCCAATTCAAACTCCATGTCGAATTATCCCCCTTATTCTAACGGACACAGGAATCCCTATTTACTTATAGGCTTTTTTCGTAAAGATTGTTGCTATTGACCGCAATTGCTGGATCATTTAGACATTCTTCAGGAACTAATAATCATACCGGCGTTGGCTAACGGAGCTACCGAATCCAAATAGAAGTCTTCCGCTTTCCAATACCTTGACTTGAATTTTTCAATATTGTCCTTTGCAGATGCAGATTCACGTTCGAATCGTTTATCTCTTGGGCAATCCAAATACACGATGAAGTCAAAAAAATCCCGCCACTCTGGTCGTTGAAGAAACACACCTTCAACAATCAGAATGCAGTTACCGGGTATAGCAACGGTCTTTATTTCTAACTTATCTAAAGCGGAGTTGTAGAAGGGAAGGCTTATGACTTCTGCATGGTTTAACTTTGAAAATAACTGTTTCCGCAACAGTCCAACATCCCATTGAAGGTTGTAATACTCGTACCATTGCTCATATTCAGTGTCGTATCTTTTCTTGCGTTCCACAATGTGGTCATCAATGTGGAAGATGCAAACAGGTTTTTGGTATTGAATCAACCTTTTCATCAATTCCGCTACAAATGTAGTCTTTCCAGAACGACTCAGCCCGTCAATCCCGAGGATGAGTCGGTTGTGAACATAGCGGCTCAAAATGGTATCCATTACCTTGTCATAATCGACCATGTTTTCACCTCTCCGCCATGTCTAAACGAATTGCCTCAGCCGCGCAAGCACCGAAACGTCCACCGTCCGGCTGCCGATTGCGCCGTGGAACACTTTGCCTTGCCGTTCTCCGTGATAGTCGGAGCCGCCGGTCACGATCAGCTCATACTTATGAGCCATCGCTAAATAGCGCTCTTCCTCGTCTGTCCCGTGGTCGGAGTGATACACTTCGATGCCCTGAATGCCGCGGCGGATAATAGCTTCCGCGAGCTCGTCATTGCCGTACAGCCCCGGATGCGCCAGCACGCTCGTTCCGCCCGCTTCCTTTATCCACTCTATCGCCTCAAAGGGATGCAGCCGAGGCGGATTCATATATGCTGCTCCTCCTTCGGCAAGGTAGCGATCGAAAGCTTCCTTCATCGTCGCAACGACGCCCTTCCGAATGAGAAGCTCTGCAATATGCGGCCGGCCTACCGTCTTATCGCCCTTGCTCTCAGCGCCCGCTTTCTCCATTGCGACAGCAACGACTTCGTCCAGCGTAATCGGAACGCCTAAACGTACAAGCTGTTCTACGATCATCGCATTGCGCCGGTCCCGGATCGTTCGCTGGCTCGCCAGTCTTTGCTGCCACAACGCATTGCGCCAATCCGGATAGTAAGCAAGAATATGAATGTCGCTGCCTTCCGCCGACGTGCTAAGCTCAACTCCCGGCACAACTTCAATGCCCAGCTTCTCCCCTTCGGCAATCGCTTCCTCGACTCCGGCCATCGTATCGTGGTCGGTTATCGCAACGGCGGACAGGCCCGCCGCTTTCGCAAGCCGCACATTTACTGCCGGACAATTGGTTCCGTCAGAAGCTGTCGTGTGAGTATGCAGATCCGCCTTGCCGTTTCCGGCACCATTTCCTACAGCCATTGCTGCAAATCCCTCTCTCTCAAAAACGACAAAAACGTCACAGCTGAAATCGGCAGCACAGACGATTTCAAATAAACCGAATAAAACTGGCGTTTGAACCGCACGCCTTCGATCGGCGCAATGTGAAGCAGCCCGAGCGCCACTTCATGCTTAACCGAGGAAGACGATAAAAACGAAATGCCGAGTCCCGCTTCAACCGCCGATTTGACGGCGCCGGTGCTGCCTAGCTCCATTACGATTTTCAATCGGCTCGGATCGATATCTTTCCGTCTCAGCTCCTCTTCCATAACAAGCCGTGTCCCCGACCCTTGCTCTCGCAGCACGAACGGGTACTCCGCCACCTCATCCAGCGTAACTTCCTCACGGCTGGCGAGCGGATGATCTTTCGGCACGATCAGCTTAAGCTCGTCACTCATGACAGCCTCCGTATGCGTATCGGGATGGCTGATCGGCGCTTCCACGAGGCCGAAATTGAGCTGATGATTGAGAATATCCTCTAATATTTGCGCAGTATTAATGACTTTCATGCTGATGGAAATGTGTGGAAACTCTTTGCCAAAAGGTCCAAGCAGCCGCGGCAATATATATTCGCCTATCGTTAAGCTTGCGCCAAGCTGCAATCTGCCTTTAAGCTGCTGGGTGAATGTAGACATCGCTTGGTCCGTATCGCGAATCAGCTCGATACTGCGCCGTGCGTAAGGCATAAGCGCCCTGCCCGCTTCAGTCAGCTCAATCCGCTTCGTCGAACGCTGCAGCAGTTTCGTGCCAAAGTAGTCCTCAAGCGACTGAACCTGCATCGTAACCGCTGGCTGTGTCATGTGAAGCGCTCCCGCGGCAGCCGAAAAGCTGCCTCTCTCCGCAACCGTATAAAAAATATGCAGCTGATGAAAATTTAACGCCATCTGTCCGACCACCCTTTCTTCTGATCGTTATTATACTACATCGTAAAACATATTCGTAACAAAAAAGCGCGGCCCGTAGAGCGGACAGCGCTTTCGATCATGCAACTATTTACGTTTTCTGCTGTTTTTAACGAGCGTCATCCGCCTGGAATGGCGCAGCCATGAGTAGTAGGACTTAAGGTCCCGCAGCTCGATGGTTTCTGACATACGTCCCAAAAACGTAACAACAATCATCTTATGTAACGGATTGCCGAGCAGATCGGTGTCATGCTCCGATACGTTGAACTCAGCGACAAACACCAGGTCGTCATCAATCAAATAGACGTCCTGCTCATTGCGGTAATAAGACTTTACCCGATTTTGCTTTAAACATTCCCATAAAAATGCTGCAATATCCTCAAAACCGGTCTTCTCGCTTTCGACACGATCCGACCAGCGGCTCCTTGCGTGGTTCGTTATGACGATGTCCGCTACTTTTTTATCGCCCAAATCGATATAAAATGTTTCGTAAGTGCTCCATCTCTTAGTCACTTTGTCCTTCATCACAAACCACACCCCTTCCCTAGGAACCAGGCCTTATTTACTATGTACTCATTATTTTACCATGGCTGTCCGATTTTTCAACATTAAATTAAACACACTCCATAAATGTAAATTTATGTTAAATAATTAAAAAATTGAAGGCGGCTTGCCGGTAATTTATCTCCTGCAAACCGCCTTCATCAATTTTATTACAGATTATTACATACTGTATGCTCTTGTCTTATCTTCATTATCCTTGCTGTATTCCGTCTTTAATTCATTGCGATAGGACCGTTCTATCTTTCGCACAAAAGGCAATCGTCCGATGGTCCGCACTGCCTCTTCGGCACGATCCGCATTCATGTACATGACGACATAATGCATTTTGCGGGACATGTAGTGAACCGTACCGTATTTATCTAAATTTCTAGCCGCTTTTAAATCGCTGACCCAAATAATATATCCTGTTCGTTCCGGTAACAACATCTCTTCCCCCCGTGCGCCATATGGGCTGATTAACCGCAGCCGCCGCTTCCGCAGCCGCAAGAACCGCCGCTTCCGCAGCCGCCTGCAGCAGTTCCTTCATTGCTCGGCACCTTAATCGTCTCCGACACCGATTCGGCAATAACTCGCGATACTTCATACAGCATCGTATCGACTTTTTGCTCCGCTGCCTTGAATTTTGCTACCGGCTCCAAGCCGTCAAGCTCGCGCTGGAGGCTTCTCACCTTATCCTTAGCGGCGTGATAATCGGGATGATACCTTCCAAACCGCTGGCATTCCTCGAACAGCTCCTTTGCCTTCGCAAAGCCTTTCATCATTTGCTGCACCTGTTCGTCTTGCTTGACCGCTTCTTTCCAATATAAATAGTCGGCTACCTCCGCCGATTGATTGATCCAGTCACCCAGCTCGTAAGCACAAAGCAGCAGCGACGACATATCGAGCGAAGAAACGCCGCTTGCATCGTACGAATGTTCCAGCGCATGCGCAGAAACGTTTACAGCAGTAGGCATTCGTTCATCTCATCTCCTTAACGCATACTTCATTACTATCATAGCATACTACCTGAATGAATAGATACCATTTTAGAGACAGGCTTTCCATTTTACCGATCACCGTTCATACCGGGCATAACGAGACGCATTTCTTCCCACATGCCAGGCGTCAGCCGCACCTGCCGGCATTCGCCCGACTCGCGCAGCACGCCTCTCACCGCCCATCCGTCGCCGTCTGCTTCAAGCAAGGCCGGTACAAAAGCTACAATTCCCGCTTCCATTTGCAGTTGAACCGGCGATTGCCATTTCAATGCCCTCTCTATCATCTCTCGCCTTGTGGTGTAATGGTAGGCGCGAAGCTGACGCATCCAACTGACAGGAACAGTTTCCATCTCGGGAAAAACACTCTGCTGCGCCGCCCTGTCCTCCTGAAGCAGCTCAAGCCGCTGTTCCCAGTCATCAACGCTCAACATTCCGGCTGGCGGCGACAAAGGGATCGTATCGCTGAACGGCAACGCTATCGAGCCGGTGCCAGCAATGGCCAGCAGCGGATGTTTGGCCGAATCCGGCAATTCCTTTAAATCAAGCCGATCCGCTTGCGCGGACCAATCATCCACTAAAGTCACTACAAGCGCGGAAAGCGGCATGCCGGAGGCCTGCTTCAAAAACGCTGCCATACCGGCTGCCGTGCGGCCATGCTTAACAGCTCGAGCAATCGATGCCGCGTTTAGGCGATATACGGTCATTCGATCTGCGGATATGCGGTCAGCAATCAGCTCCAGCTCCCAAAGCATTCGATAATCGGCATTCGGAAAAGCGATCAGCTCGCCGTTCGGCTCAACAACAATCGGCTCTATTCGCCGCGCAGCATACGCGTTAAAGTCGTGCCGCTTCGGATCGATTCGCCAGCGCAGCAATACGCCCGAAGACGAATCTGCCAGCTCAAGCCAGCCGCAGGCTTGCAGAAATCGGAACCATTCGAGTATAGCAGCAGCCCGTTCTCCCCTGCCATCAATTCCGTTCGCGCCTATCTGCTCTACATATGCAGCAACCCGTCGCTCTTCAGTCCATCCGCCAGGCGCTATTTGCTCGGCAAGTATGGCAGCGTGCGCAACGCTCGGCATCCCGCTAAGCAATTGCAGCCTGCACCATTGATAGAGCTGCGCTTCCCGCAGCTGCGCAGGAAGCGCAAGCCATTCCGACAGCGCGGTTTCATTCCATTTAAACCGCTCCTGCCGCCGTTCCATTAAACCAAGCCGAAGCGCCAACTCAAGCGCGAAAGCAAGGCCCGGCGTCTGTTCTTGATCGGCTGGCAATACCCCGAGCGAATGCAGCCCTTTTCCAACTGCGGCAAGCATGGCTTCCGCTTTGTTCGCCGCTTTTTTAGGCAGCTTCCCTTTGGCAGTAAACGAAAGCCCGCCGCTTCTCGACAGCTCGGCCCAAGCGGCAAGCAATTGACTTCCCAGCGGCGGAACGGACGCTTGGACTATTGACCGATCCGTCTGCCCGGGCAAGCGCTCGTCCGCAATCCCAGCTTCCGAGAAGGAGAAAAGCTGGCGATGCCATAACGGAAACGTGTCCTTCGCTACAAAATAATAACGCTCCCCCCATCCTCTGCGGGCGGCGAACAATATGCCCGCTTCCAGAAGCTCGTTCATGCCGCCCCGAAATTCGGCTCCTGAAAGCATCACATCCGGCGGCCCATTCCGCAGCAGCTTTTCCTCAGAAACCGGCGCGTAACCGAAGCGGGAAAGCATAGCCTGCAGCACTGATTTGCCGCAGTTTCCCATCAGGCTGAAAGCGGCTTTCACATGACACAGGCTTAGAGCAGCCTCCAGCCAGGAAAGCTGCTCCGCCGCCGCTTGGCGCCATATAGGAGAAGACGCAAATTTCTGCTGTTTGCTTTCCGATAGTAATTGCGCCAACTGCTTGACTTCCACCAGTTCGTTCCCCTTCCTGTTTTTTACCCTTTTTCGAGCTCATAATGATAGCCTTGCTCGACCATAAACAGCTGTCTTCTCGCAGCAAACTCCGTCTCATTCGTCCCGTCGCTTACAATCGTATAGAACCAGGCTTCGTTCTTCCCCTGCTTCGGCCTCAAAATCCGGCCAATACGCTGCGCCTCCTCTTGCCTGGAGCCATAGCTGCCGGATATTTGAATGGCAACCGCCGCATCGGGCAAATCCACCGCAAAATTGGCTACTTTAGAGACGGCTAGCACGGGCACTTCGCCCGATTTAAAACGATCATACAGCCGCTGGCGATCTTGATTCGGCAGCTCTCCGGTAATGACAGGAACCTGCAGCGAATCGGCAAGCTGATGCAGCTGTTGCAAATATTGGCCGATAATAAGCGTCGGCGTACCCGTATGCCGCTGAAGCAGCCGCTTGACGATATCCAGCTTGCTTGGGTTTTCAGCGGCAAGCCTTAGCTTCGCTTTATTTTCAGCGCTATGGTACAGCTCGGATATGCCTTGATCCAGCGGCACTCGAATTTCCGTGCAAGTAACAGTTGCGATATGTCCGTCAGCCTCTACCGTTTTCCATAACAGATCATATTGCTTGGGACCAACGAGCGAGAATACATCTTCTGCACAGCCGTCCTCTCGGATCAGCGTGGCGGTTAAACCCAGCCGCCTTGTTGCCTGAAGTTCTGCCGTCATCCGAAATACCGGAGCCGGCAGCAAATGCACTTCGTCGTATATAATGAGGCCCCAGTCGCGCTCCGAGAACAGCTTCATATGCCGGAACGGCTCGTCCTTCGCTTTGCGATGCGTCAAAATTTGATAGGTAGCGATCGTAATCGGGCGAACTTGCTTCGTCGTCCCTGTATATTCTCCGACTTCTGACGGCTCCAGCGTCGTTTTGTCCAGAAGCTCGGACTTCCATTGCTTGACTGACGTTGCGTTGGAGGTCAAAATAAGCGCTGCGCTTCCATGTTTGACGAGCGCAGCCAGGCCAACAATCGTTTTACCTGATCCGCAGGGAAGCACAATAACGCCGCTCCCTCCTTGTACAGTGCCTTCTCGATAAAATCGTTCAACCGCTTCGCGCTGATAATCCCGAAGCACGAACGGTTTCCCTTGAAGCATCGTATCGCGAAGCTCCATATTTAACGACTCGCCGGCATGGTAGCCTGCCAGATCGACGACTGGATAGCCAAGCCGCGTCAGTTCTTGTTTCAACATGCCGCGATATTCCGGGCGAATCGCGATTTCCGTCTCGGCAGCGGCTTCGGCATCCTCCAAAGCTTCGCGAATCGCCTCCGATTGTCGAAGCTCGCTCAAAAGCTCGGCTGATTCGCTTCTGAGCAAGAGCCGTCCTTCCCGATACGCAAGGCTCAATTTTCCGTAACGATCCATAAGCCGGCGAACCGTTGATTCAACAAAGGACGGCAAGCCGTACCTTGCGTATTTGACCAAATTTTCAATAATCGAGCTGGAGGTCACCCCTCCCGCCGCCGCATTCCATAACGTCAACGGCGTCAGTCGATACGTATGCCAATTGCCCGGTCTTTTCATCATTTCGGCAAACAGGGACAGCTGCCCCCTCGCCGCCTCCGATAACGGGTGATCGTTATCCAGCAATATCGTCATATCCGATTGGATAATAAGCGGTCCATCCTGACTTTCCAGCAATGCTATCCCCCCGTTTCCCCCCAGTATTGTTCCACTTCTCAGTATGAAGTTTTACGGCCCGTTTTATGCTCTTTGGGCAATAAAAAAACAAGAGCATCCCGACGAACGTGTTCGGAATGCTCTTGCTTCGTTATTATATGGGTAAATATTAATGATGTGTTACAGGCTGCTCCGCGAATGCTGATTCCGAGATGTGGCTCAGCGCTTCGCCGGCTTCTTGGACCAGCACATTGCGGACTGCCAAATCGCCGATCGCCAGCACGCCCGCCAAATGCCCGTTCTCGACAACGACAAGGCGGCGGATCTGATGAGAGGCCATTCGTTTAACGGCCTCGTCTGCCGATGCATCCGGACTAATCGTCTCGACATCGCTGGTCATAACCGTTTCTACTGATGTCGAGCCGGAATGCTTCTCCGCATAACCTCTCACGACCAAATCTCTGTCCGTCACGACGCCGATTAGCTTTGTCCCTTCAACAATCGGAATAAAACCGATATCATGCTTCTTCATCAGTACAGCAAGCTCATAAATATTGTCTTTCAACGTTGCGGTGACGCAGTCAGTGGACATAATTTGCCTAACGGTTCTATTGCTCAAGCTCGGTCCCCTCCTAAAAAGCATTTTACGCTTTATAGCATTGCCAAGCTTAAGCTTTCCATTGCGCGGCAAAACTTTCCGCCATGCCGATAAGCAGCCTCGCAGAATGAAGCATAGCCCGTTCATCAATATCGAACTTGGGATGATGATGCGCATAGGCCGCGCCGGCTTCCTCGTTGCGAGCGCCGACAAACATAAAGCAGCCCGGTCTTTCCTTCAAATAATAAGCAAAGTCCTCCGCCGCCATAACCGGGTTCGCGGCAACGACTGCCTCAGCTCCGAATAAAGCTGCAGCGACTTCGTTAAAACGTTCCGCCTCATGCTCATCGTTGACAACAGGCGGATAGCCGAGCCGAAAATCAAAGTCGTATTTCGCGCCGTACATTTCACAGACGGAATGGATAATGGCCGTCATTCGATCCTGAACGAGCTTTCTGGTCGCTTCGTCAAAGGCGCGAACCGTACCCTTAAGCTGGCAGCGTTCGGCAATAACGTTATTTGCCGAGCCCGCCTGGAACGAGCCGATTGTGAGCACTGCCGGCTCCAGCGGATTGACGCTGCGGCTCACGATCGATTGAAGCGCTTGAACGAGCGCGGAACCGACCACAATGGTATCGACAGTATGATGCGGCAAGCCGCCGTGTCCTCCGACGCCGATAATATCGAGCGTAAACTCGTCGGCTGACGCCATGAACGCTCCAGGCTTGGTTGATACTTGTCCATAAGGAAGCGGAGACCATAGATGAACGCCGTATATCGCATCCACGCCTTCAAGCGCGCCGTCTCTTATCATTTGAAGCGCGCCGCCAGGCGTGACCTCCTCTGCCGGCTGGAACAACAGCCTGCGTTCGCCGGCCAAGCTTCCTTTGTTTTGCATATAATAGCTTGCCGCCGCCAACAGGGCAGCCGTATGTCCGTCATGTCCGCATGCGTGCATGACGCCGGGAACGGAAGAAGCGTATTCGCACTGCTTCTCATCTTGTATAGGCAGCGCATCTATATCTGCGCGAAGCGCTATGACGGGACCTGGCAATTCGCCTGTTATCGCAGCAATTATGCCGTAGCCGCCGACGCCTTCACGTACTTTGCAGCCCATCGCTCGCAGCTGTTTGGCAATCCATTTGGAGGTTTCCGATTCTTTAAAGGATAACTCCGGGTATTGATGGAGATATCTGCGCCACCGGACCATGTCCGGATAAAGACGCTGCAGCAGTTCGATTGTTTCGCCGCTTGTCTTCATTGTTGCATACCTCCTGACTTAAGGCTGTCGAAGCGATAACGCTTCGATACCGGGTTTTTCTTATCATTTTAACAGAATTAAGACTAAAAGAGAACGCGTCATTGCTGTCGATGCATCCCTTCTCACATTTCGTTATTCTGTCACGAATGTTGTGGAATATAGGGTGGAGTAAGGGTTGCGCAGACTGGGGAAACATACTATCATGGGAAAAGAATGTACAAGCAATCGGTACGTCAAACACCTAGCTTACGAAATTTAAGGAGGAACTGAAAACAATGATTATTGAAAATACAGGCCTGAACGGAATGCAAAGCGATCTCGCTCATCTGGACGATTCCGCTGAGCAGCTTGGTTTTGTCCGCTGGCAATGGGAATATTACCGCGCTACATACGATTTGAAGCTTGTAGATCAAACAACTAATTCGGAATACTTCCTGCGCATCAATACGCGCGCTGTGGAAGGCAAGCTGGAATCCGCTCATGCGATTTTGGCGATTGAAGCCGTCTACATCGGAAGAGCTACTTTCCCGCACGGCATGGAATACGAATCTCCGGTTCCTCAACCGATTATGAGCATTGCTAATCAAAAACTCGAACAGCTGAAACAGTTGTTGGCTTAGTATGGGAACGCCGCAGAACGGAAGTCGCGGACGACCGGATTTTCTGCTGCTCCTTCTAACGCTGCTGCTCGTCGGCTTTGGGCTCGTGATGGTGTTCAGCGCGAGCTCCAACGTCGCGCTCGTCACGGAGAAATTTAATTACGACGCCTTCTACTTTTTGAAGAAGCAGCTTCAATGGGCTGTTATCGGCCTTGTTGCGATGCTGTTTCTGATGAATCTGCCATATAAGTTTTATAAGAAGGGCTTCGTTTTTTATTTCATTCCGGTACTGATCATGCTGATCATCGTACCGTTCACCGAGCCGATTAACGGCGCAAGCAGCTGGCTTCCTGTCGGGCCGCTTCAAGTACAGCCAACTGAGCTGGCCAAGTTAGGACTCATCCTATACCTCGGCTCGCTGATCGCGAAGAAAGACGAGAAGTTCCGAGATTTCAAAAAAGGGCTGCTGCCCGTTCTGATCATCGTTGGCGTCGTCTGCGGACTCATCATGGCGCAGCCGGATCTTGGCTCCTGTATGGTTATCGCTACAGCAGCGGCCATTATGATCGTTGTCGGCGGCGCAAACCTAAAGCATATTATGATGGCCGGCTCTATATTAGGCGTCATATTGGTTGTCATCGTAAGTCTCTCAATGGCTTTTGATCCTGACGCTTGGGGTTATCGGATTGCCAGGTTCACTTCTTACAGCGACCCGCTTGCCGATAAGGAAAACAGCGGGCTGCAGCTCGTGTCCTCCTTGCAGGCGCTTGGGCACGGCGGCTTGACTGGAGCAGGCTTCGGAGAAAGCGTACAGAAGCTGCACTACTTAACTTATCCGTACAATGATTTTATATTTTCCATTATCGCCGAGGAGTTTGGCTTCTTGGGCGCCGGACTCTTTTTATTTATTTACTTGCTGTTTCTATGGAGAGGCCTGATCGTCGCATTGCGCTGTCCAGATCAGTACGGAACGATCGTTGGCGTCGGCATCGTCGGTATAATCGGCTTGCAAGCCTTTATTAACATCGGCGGCGTTACCGGCACTATTCCGTTAACCGGGGTTACGCTACCGTTCATTAGCGCCGGAGGCACTTCGCTTCTCGTCTGCTTAATGAGCATTGGCGTATTGCTCAGCATATCGCGCGAATCGAACAAGCAAGACCGAGGCAAACGGCGAACATAGCAACAAAAAAGGTACTTCCAATTCATAATTGGGAGTACCTTTTTTCCTACCGCGCTAGTTTATTTCAGCCGTTGCGCCTCTTCTGCCGGCTCATCTTCCTTGAAGGCAACGCCTTCGACTTTCACATTCACTTCAACCACATGGAGTCCTGTCATATTTTCAACGGATTCACGCACATTTAATTGCAACTGGCGGCAAACCTCTTGAATCGGGATACCGTAATGTACGATAATGCGCAGGTCAATTGCAGCTTCAAGCTGGCCAACCTCCACCGATACGCCTTTTTGCACATTTTTCCCGCTAAGCCGTTTGGCCAATCCTTCGGAAATCCCGCCCGACATTGCGGCAATGCCTGGAGTCTCTAGCGCGGCGAGTCCCGCAATCGTTGCAACTACATCGTCTGAAATACGGATAATGCCGGTTTGAAGGTCCTCGGTCATGTCACTCACTCCTCAATTTGCCATATATATTTATTGTACTGGAAGGCAAGCGCGGAAGCAACAATTGTCAGTTCAAATCCCATTTTCCGGCATGGAAAAGTTTACATGAATGTCAATTTCAGATATAGTAAATACAGGTTTCAGCACAAATATGAAAAGGTGGCTTTTTTGTGAGACAGAAAATATTTTTCGGCGGATTGATCGTCATGTTTGCGCTCAGCGCGATCGGCCATTTCCTGCACTGGGACATGACGCTTCAATTCATCCTCTCTGCGATAGCAATCGTATTTGTAGCCGGTTTTCTCGGCAAGGCTACCGAGAGCGTCGCCCATTATGCGGGACAGCGGCTTGGCGGTTTTCTGAACGCAACATTCGGCAATGCAGCTGAGCTGATCATTGCGATTTTTCTCGTTAAAGAAGGATTGTTCGATATGGTTAAAGCGAGCATTACCGGCTCGATTATCGGCAATCTGCTGCTCGTGCTCGGTTTGAGCTTATTCGCCGGCGGCTTGAGATATAAACAGCAGAAGTTCAACAATCAGCTGGCAGAGCATAATTCGACGCTGATGGTTATGGCTGTTATCGGCTTATTCGTCCCTGCAGTATTCGTCGGTTCGCAGCACTTCTCTGTTGCTAAAGACCATTTCTTGAGCATTACGGTCGCCTGCATCTTGATCGTGTCTTATTTGCTCTGGCTTGTGTTCTCCATGATTACGCACAAAGATATGCTTGCAGATAAAGAGATGATCGCCGATCACGGCGAGGAACCGGCTTGGTCGAAGGGCGTTTCGATTATTATGCTTATCGTCGCAACCGTAATGGTCGCGTTCGTCAGTGAATGGCTCGTTCACACGTTGGATAGCTTCTCCGAAAAATTTGGCCTCTCCGAGCTGTTCATCGGCGCATTCGTCATCGCGATTGTCGGCAACGCGGCAGAGCACAGCGCGGCAATTATGCTCGCGATGAAGAACAAAATCGGCGCGGCCGTCGAAATCGCAATCGGAAGCAGCTTGCAGATCGCGTTGTTTGTCGCTCCGGTGCTTATCCTCGTAAGCACACTGTTTGGCAATACGATGGATATCATCTTTACGCCTATCGAATTGACGGCAATCGGCGTATCCGTATTTATTGCCAAATCGGTATCGCGCGACGGCAATACGAACTGGTATGAAGGCGTTCTGCTGCTGATGGTATACATTATTCTCGGTTTTGCTTTCTACCTTGTATAGTGCGTTTCAGCAAATAAATGAGCAAAAAAAAGGAGTAGGCTTCCGAAAGGAGCCTACTCTTTTCTATTCAACGCCTCATACAGTTGAGCCAGGTTGCGCTCCAGTCTGCTCAGCATTTCTTTTCCGCTTTGCTCGACAATGAGTCCCGCACGCACTGCAAAATCAATTTCACGCGAGAATCCGTACATCTGCGTGTCCAAAACTTCCTCGTACAGCGGACATTGACGGGTCGTCAAGTTCTCCATCTGAACTTCGATCAGTTTCTCGATTTTGCTGGCATCCTCCGTAAGGAGACGCAGCGCCTTCTCATGCAATTGAATCGTGACTTCCGGTGAAGACATCGTTTTCCCCCCTGTGCGTGTACCCGCCGTCGTCTATACCTTTCTTTTATATTAGACGAAAAAGAGCCAATACACAAGGACAAAACAGAAAAGCGCTTTTTCAATTTGAAAAAGCGCTCCGCTTGGAAAATGGGTGACTTTGAGTTTCACTCAAAGTCACCTATTTCATTATTCCGAAACAACATTTACATTCAAGTTATGTTTAGCAAATACAGCAGACATCGCTGCTTTAGCTTCTTCAGCGTCCGGGCCATGTACATGAAGCTCATACGAATGTCCGCCTATGAGCGTTGTAAACAGTCCAAGAATGCTTTTTACGTCGATATATTTGTTGTCGGCTTGCAAGACGATTGACGAGCGGAATTGGCTTGCCGCTTGTGAAATTTCTACGATAGCTGCGTTGTTGGACATGGGGAATCCCTCCAAAAAATTTAGTAAAGCTTACCTTTGAACTCATGATAACCCGAAATATCGTATCCATCAAGAGGAAATATAAAAAACGCTTCTATTTCATTTATTTCAAATTTTCGGGATTTAACGCTTCAAGCTCCGGCAAAACGAAAATTCCGTCTTTACGGATAAGCACATCGTCGAAATAAATTTCGCCGCCGCCATATTCCGGCCGTTGAATGAGCACAAGATCCCAGTGGATCGACGAGCGATTGCCGTTGTCGGTATCCTCATACGCTTGCCCGGGCGTAAAATGCAAGCTGCCGGCAATTTTCTCATCAAACAAAATATCGTTCATCGGATGCAAGATATACGGGTTGAAGCCGATCGCAAATTCGCCGACATAACGCGCGCCTTCGTCCGCATCGAGTATTTCATTCAAACGCTGCGTATTGTTGCTTGTCGCCTCCACGATTTTCCCGTTCTCGAACGTAAAGGATATGTTCTGGAAGCTGACTCCCGAATAGACGCTAGGCGCATTATAAGTAATCTTCCCTTGAACGGAATCGCGAACCGGAGCAGAATACACTTCCCCGTCCGGAATATTGCGGTGGCCTGAACATTTTTTGGCGCCGATATTTTGAATCGAAAACGTCAAGTCTGTTCCAGGCGAAACGATACGCACCCGATCGGTGCGTTTCATCAACGCGTGCAGCGAATCCATAGCGCGATCCATCTTGGCATAATCCAAATTGCAAACATCGAAGTAGAAGTTTTCGAACGATTCCGTGCTCATTTGGGCAAGCTGCGCCATGGATGGCGTCGGATAACGAAGCACAACCCATTTCGTCCTTTTTACCCGTTCCTCCATATGTACCGGATTCATGTAAATTTGATCATACAGCTTCATTTTATCGTCCGGCACATCGGAAAGCTCGTTGGCGTTGTCGCCCGAACGAACCGCAATGTAGCCTTGCATTTGCTTCATCCGCGCGAGATCCCGCTCCGCCCACAGCTCAAGCTGCTCCTTGGTTGCATTTTTGAGCATCGTCCGAAGCACCGAACGGTCGCTCAATTCAACGAAAGGGCGGCCTCCGCGCTTCGTTACTTCTTCAATCAAACATTTAGCCAGTTCTTTCTCGGAGCCGATCATATCAATAAGGACATTGTCTCCCGGTTGAACATCAATCGAATATCCTGCCAAATTTGCAGCCAGCTTCTGCAATCTTGGATCACGCATAAGAATACCTCCTTTAGGTTTGCGTAACTTACATGGTATCACGCAAAGTCCGGACTCGTCTATCGAACATCGCTCATGCTGGCTGAACCGTCGAATGAACTGAACTCGACAATCGTATTTCTTGACTCCTTCCTTTCCTTCTGTCCATTCCGATACGTAAAGACAGTATGCTCCTTCATCGAAAGCGGAATCAATTTGCTTTGATCGATTATGAGATCGTAATTCGAGCTCACTTGCAGCGTGTCAAGCCAGCGCTTAAGCTGTTTTTGCGAATGCTCCAATTGTTGCAGCCACTCCTTTCGAATGGCAGTATCGCCAGCGGGCGCATCCGTCTTTAGAGCTTCCAGCTCCTCTTTCAATCGGCGGCTCCAACGCTCTTTGGCCTCCGTTCCATCCTCTAGAATATGAAGCATAATTTGAACACCCGGCGTTTTTGCATCTGCATCCGAATTTCCAATGTCATTGGCAAATTGAATATGCTTTTTGCCGTTTTGAAAGTCCTCCAGCTGTTTAACCGGACTCCAATCGAAGCTGTCGTCACTGAATTGCGCCTTGAGCTGTTCATGGCCGACTATTTTGCCTTCAAAGCTGCTTGGCGCATACGACCAGCCGTCTGCTGTCGAAACCGTCGTTTGCCCCTTATATATAAAATTGTCTGTCGCCGTCAATCCGGCAATGGACAACTTCAACCACTCTTCAGGCGTACGATTCGGAGCTAGGCTTGCGCATCCGGCCAAAAGCGTTGCCGTCATCAGCAATCCAAACGCCAAAGCCAATCGATATCCCCGTCTTCCCATCAAGCGTTGCCTCCTCTTTATTTTTCATTTAGTACTATCGTCTCCTTTGCCGGTCATTCCTTATTCGGCGCATACGAAAAAGGACAGCAATGCGCCGCTGCGCTGCTGTCCTCCAAAATCAGCTGTTAATTCGCTTGCCCGACAAAGATTCGGTTTCGTCCGTTGTGCTTCGCTTCGTAAAGCGCCATATCCGCCCGATAAAATAAAGATTCGACGCTTATTTTCTCATTCTCGAATGTCCATTCCGAAACTCCGCAGGATACGGTTACGACAGGGTCGGTCTCCTTTTCAACATGCGAGCGAATACGCTCGGCTATGCGATAAGCCTGCTCTGCTTGAATGCCCGGCAAGTAAACAGCCAGCTCTTCTCCGCCCCATCTTGCGGCAATATCGCCTTGCCGAATCGCCGCCCGTATAATATTGCTTACTTGAACCAAAATCCGATCGCCGACTTGATGACCGAATGTGTCATTAATCCGTTTGAAATGGTCAATATCGACGAGAATGAGCGCTCCAAGCGGATCTTTCCGCTGCCGATTCTGAATTTGTTCATTTAAATAATGGCGGGCGTGAAGTCCGGTCAAATTGTCCGTAATGACCATCCGGCGAACTTCCGCATGCAGCGAAGCGTTCTTAATGGCAAGCCCGATATGCGTTGACATGACTTGCAGCAGCTTATAATTATCATAACTGAAAAAGTTAGGCGACTTATGAGTAACGAGAATAACGCCCGCCACTTCGCCGTCTACCAAAATCGGCGAAGCAATCAGCGAGCGCGAACCGGTATTATCCATCAGCTTGGACGTAACGACTCGCGTGTTCCAGTAATCCGAAATGATTAGCGGCTCTTTCGTCCGATGCACAATTCCGCAAAAACCGTATTCGGGCGAAAAATGCTCGCTCGACATAGTCGGAATGTTGCTCGACATGACGATAAATTGATTTTTTTCTTTATTGAGCTGCAACACGCAGCAATGATCCGCTTCAAATATGTTAAGCAGTTCCATCGTCACAAACTGAAAAATCTCTTTCAATCTAAGCGATTGGTTCAGCCGCTTCGCGAGTTCGTTAATGAGCCTGAGCTCGTTTATTAACAAATTAGACTGCTCATACAGCTTCGCATTCTCGAATGCCGAACCTGCCGTATCGGCCAACAGCAAAAATGCTGGCAAATCGGAAGCGTCCCAACGTTCCGAACCCATCTTGATACAAAGTACGCCGTAGGCAGCCTGCTTGCCGGTCATCGGCATCGCAATGCGCATCATCCCGTTGCGATCCTGCTCATTTACCGGCCGCCCCTCAAGAAACGCTTTGGCAACCAGATCATGAGCCGTATTTTTAAATACAAGCGGCTTAACGCGCGGATCGCCGTTCAAGTGATCCTGAGTCAAATAAAGATGAACTTCAGAAGTCGGATAAAGCTTCTCCAGACTCGCTAACATTTCAGACAATACGGACGATACGTCGATTTGGTCATACAGCCTTTTCGCTGCTTGAAAAAGCGCATCCCGGCGGACAAGCTCTTTCTCGATTTGCTGCTGTTGACTAATCATATCCTTTATAAATAACTGCTCAAACCGTTTATAAAAACAGCTGCGGAAATGATGCGAGCATAATTGGGCTATCGTTTGGCCTTGCGCTTCTTCTGCGGCAATATAAATAAAAACACAAAATGGACGCTCTTCCGAACGCTTCATTACAGGAAGCGCATTCCCGTAAAGCGAACCGTAGGAATACGCCTCAGCTCTGCCAGACTTCTCGACTGCCGCAGCCAAATGATCCGAAATTGCCCGGACATCAGCATGCTGCTCCATATGTAAATGATCGGAAGACACTATAAAATTCAAGCTCAAATCGTAGAGAGCAAACCAGCCGTTTGCGAACGACTGCTTGTCCAGTTCGTTTTGCCACAGCACAAAGCTGTCGAGCAGCAATGGAGACAGATACGGCCCGTCGGCGTTTGTCATATCCTCATTCTCGAACCAAATTAACTCGTTTGATTTGTCCGCCAGATGAGCCGCCGCAGCAGACTCATCTTTCAATTGACTTTTATTACGAAAATCTGCCATAAGCAACACCCAGCCCTTCCGTACATATTACAAGGAGATGAGCATCCAACTGTCTATTAAAATGAATATAATTATCATACTTTATTTTTAAGAATATTGCACTAGTCAATCCAATATTTTGTAGGCCTTTAGACACTCTGAGCGCCGTGAGCTTTCTGATCGGCTCGTAATCTTGACAAGAGAGATGGTTTTCATTTAATATTTATTGTTGAATGCATGGGCGTACGGTTTTGTGTCACCCTCAGAAATACGTTCGCTGATATTCCAGCGGCTGAACTGATTATCAGGCTCCGGACTCGATCGGGCATAGAGCGTATTCGGCGAAACACAACCCCATACTCAAAAATCCCATTTGATGAAGGAGTTAACACGACACATGTCACGTTATACTGGTCCTAAATTTAAATTGAGCCGCCGCCTTGGCATTTCCCTGAGCGGAACTGGCAAAGAACTTGCAAAACGCCCATTCCCTCCAGGTCAACACGGCCCGAACCAACGCAAAAAAATGAGCGGATACGGCATCCAATTGGCTGAGAAACAAAAGCTCCGCCACATGTACGGCTTGAACGAAAAACAATTCCGCAACTTGTTCGACAAAGCGGCTAAACTGAAAGGTATTTCCGGCGAAAACTTCATGATCCTTCTTGAAAGCCGTCTGGACAACCTCGTTTACCGTCTTGGTCTTTCGAACTCCCGTGCTGGCGCTCGTCAGCTGGTTGCTCACGGACACGTTACGGTTAACGGCAAAAAAGTCGACATCGCTTCCTACACTGTATCGACAGGCGACGTTATCGGTTTGCGCGAGCGCAGCCGCGGCCTGAAAACGATCAAAGAAGCACTCGAAGGCCGTAACCACCTGCCTAACTACTTGGAATTCAACGATCAAGCACTGGAAGGCAAATACGTTCGCCTGCCAGAGCGCGCTGAACTTTCCCAAGATATCGACGAAAAACAAATCGTCGAGTTCTACAGCCGTTAATAGTAGCTTAACAGCTGCAAAAAAACGCCAAGCCCTTACGGGTTTGGCGTTTTTTTTCGTCTGTGAGCCACTTACCTCGTCTCTGATCCGTCCTTTTCGGCAGAGGATACTCGAGCCGAGAAGAGACCGCAAATGGCCTTCCAGCAGTTCTTGCGCTTCGCCCTTCAACGCCGCAAAATGACGAACGGCAAAACATTTTTGTCTAAATATGCGTCTATTCTTTATCTATTGTCCTCTCGTGCTTCCTCTGCTGGTGTTTTATGTTATAATAGTGTTTGGTTATTTGGAGGAGGAGTCTATTTATATGCAGGAAGACCGCAAAGAAACGTCATCCCATAGCGGCTGGCGCACCTTCGGAATCGTAACTTTTTTGACAATCAAATGGATGATTTACTTCGCCATTTTTATCGGGTTGTTAGCGGGGGGAGCTGTAACCGGATATGTGTCCGCTCTCGTAAAGGGAGAAGAAGTACGACCGAGAACGCTAATCGAAGAAAAAGTAAGCGAAAACTCGATTACCGGCTTTGTCTATTTCAATGACGAGTCGCTCGTCGGACAGCTGCGCACGGAAGAAGACCGTATTCTGGTTGAATATGACGACTTGCCGGATCAAGTCATTAATGCCGTGCTCGCGATTGAAGACAACAACTTCTTTACGCACTACGGCGTTGATATTAACGGACTCGGTCGCGCCGTCAAACAGAAGCTGTTAAATGAAGAAACACAGACTGGCGGAAGCACGCTCACACAGCAGCTTGCAAGGCGTGTGTTTCTGAGCTTAGACAAAACAGACAGCCGCAAAATAAAAGAGATATTCCTTTCGCTGCGCATGGAACGCTATTTGACGAAAGAGGAAATATTAGCCGCTTACTTGAACAAAGTGCCTTTCGGCAACGGTTCAAGCGGGTACAATTTGTACGGTATTAAAGCGGCGGCCAAAGGCATTTTTAACGTTACCGAATTGAATGATTTGAATATTGCGCAATCGGCTTATTTGGCCGGTTTGCCGCAGCGTCCTTCCGCTTATCGCGCTTTCAACGGCAAAGGTGAGTTCGACCAAGACGGCTTTGACCTTTCGATGGAACGGCAAGCGAACGTTCTGATGCGGATGCTTGAAACCGGACGCATTACCCAGCAGCAATACGATGAAGCGAAAGCTTTCGACATTAAAAAGTCGCTTGCGCCGCCTAGTGAAAAAGCATATTCGACCTACCCGTATTTAATGCTTGAAGCCGAGCGTCAAGCGGCTGAGGTTCTGCTCATGATGCAGGATCCGAATTTGACAAAGGCCGACCTCCGCAAGAAGGAGAACGCCGCCCTCATCGAGGACGCGCGCGCCCAATTGCTTCGCGGCGGCTACCATGTTTACACGACGATCGACAAAGACGTCTATCAGATCATGCGCGAGATTGGCACCAATGAGAAAAACTTTACGCCATTCAGCAAAACCAAAGGCCTCGAACAAACGGCCGCGGTCATGATCGACCATAAAACAGGAGCGATTCTCGGCATGCTCGAGGGACGCGACTTTTACGAAGAGCAAATGAACTTTGCTACGCAAATGACGCGTCAGCCTGGTTCGACGATGAAGACGATTGCGGCCTATTTGCCAGCTATCGACAAAGGCCTCGTACAGCCGGCCAGCATTTTGGACGATGCGCCTATGGTGCTGAAGGACGGACAAAAGGGATTCCATATTCCGAAAAATGCGAACAACAAATATTCCGGTCTTGTAACGGCGCGCGAAGCGCTTAACCGCTCGCTTAACTTGCCGGCCCTGAAGGTATTTCTTGAGGATGTTCAAATTAAAAACGCGTGGGAATTCGCTCGCAACTTGGGCATTACAACGTTGCAGCCGGCTGACGACACTGCGCAAACCGGCGTAATTGGCGGCCTGAGCATCGGCGTATCCGTTGAGGAACTGACGAACGCTTACGGCGCAATTCCGAACAACGGCGAATTCAACGACGCATACATGATAGCCAAAATTACAGATGCGAACGGCAAAGCGGTCTATGAGCATAAAGCGGCGCCTAAGCAAGTGTTCTCGGAACAAACCGCGTTTCTCGTCACAGATATGCTGAAAACGGTCATTTCAAGCAGCGGCGGTACCGCTCATGCGCTTACGTCGCAATTTAAAAACTACGGCAAAATTCCGATTGCCGGCAAAACCGGATCGACGCAAAGTTACGGCGACGTATGGTTCATGGGCTTCTCCCCGGATATTACGCTTGGCGTATGGGCCGGTTATGAGAAGCAGGCTTATACCCTTTCGAATGACGGAAAAAAACGCGCTCGTTCGATATGGGCGCTCATTATGAACGAAGTTACAGAGAAAAAGCCGGAGCTTTTCCCGACCAAGGAATTTGCAAGGCCTGACGGCATTGTGAAAGCGACCGTGTCAAGCGCGAGCGGCAAGCTTCCAAGCCAATTGACCAAAGAAGCCGGAATGCTCGTCACGGATTGGTTTAACAAAAAGTTTTTGCCTAAGGAACTTGATGATGCGCTTGTGAAAATGGCCTTCATCTCCTACGATGGCGTCAACTACGTGCCGCATCCGGAAACGCCTGCAGATATGCTGCAAGAGAAAATCGTCATTAAGCGTAAACGTCCGCTGGACGCGCTTATGGACGAGATTGCGAAAGCGCAGGCGAAGCTGCCTGCTTCAAGCAGAAGATCGATCTCTTACTATTTGCCTGCTGATGCAGGAAATGACGCTCCGTCGAAAACCGATCCGCGCGTCGATGACGGCAAAGCGCCTGCAGCTCCGTCAAATGTCAGACTGCAATCGGTCGCGTCAGGCGTTGTCATGGTCACGTTTACTCCAAACAGCGAGAAGGATGTTGTCGGCTATCGGGTTTACCAATCGCTTGATGGAATTAAATACGAAAAGGTTGGCGATTCCATCCTTACCGGCGAAGAGCTGAAAATGAAGCTGCAACTTGCCAGCGGTCAAGGCTACAGCTTCTACGTTACGGCGGTCGACGTGGCAGGCAAGGAATCCGCTCCAAGCTTACACGTTACTTTCGGCAATATCATTGATGTCATCCCAGGAATGCCTGGCGAAGAAGGAGGCGAAACAGACGGCGGAATTACGTCGCCTAGTCCGAGTCCATCTCCATCTTCTCCGTCTCCGTCTCCATCGCCTGAATTGCCGCCTCCTGCGTCTCCAACAGGCTTGAGCGGGGAGCGGACCGACCTTAGCGTAGTGCTATCCTGGGCGCCAAATGCGGTCTCTGATCAGGTATTTACCTATCATGTCTTTTATAGCGCGAACAACGATTCGAACTTTGTAGAAATCGGAATGACATCGGACACTAGCTTCGAATATCCGGTTACGATCGTATCGGGCACCTTCTATGTAACGGCGGAGAATGATACCGGCAGCTCTATGCCTTCCAGTACATTTAAAGTCGAATAGTTTATTCAAACAACAAATAAGCCCCCGGGTAAGACGATGAACGATCATCGGCTGGCCCGGGGGCTTTTACGTTATGCTGCTAGAGAAACCATACGTTTAGTTAGTCTTCAATCGTGGACAAATCGCCGGTTGGCAGATTTAATTCCCAAGCCTTCAGCACGCGGCGCATAATTTTACCGCTGCGCGTTTTCGGAAGTTTGTCTTTGAATTCAATTTCACGCGGCGCGGCGTGGGCAGACAATCCGACTTTAACGAACTGAGCGATTTCTTGTTTCAGCTCGTCGGATGCTTCGTAGCCCTCGCGCAAGGCGATGAACGCTTTAATTATTTCGCCGCGCATCGGATCAGGCTTGCCGATAACGCCGGCTTCCGCTACAGCCGGATGCTCGACTAGCTTGCTCTCGACTTCGAACGGTCCAACCCGCTCGCCTGCTGTATTAATGACGTCGTCGATACGGCCTTGAAACCAGAAATAGCCGTCCTCGTCCATGTACGCGGAATCGCCCGATACATACCAGCCTTCCAGTCGGAAATACTCTTCGTATTTCGCTGGATTATTCCATATCTTACGCATCATTGAAGGCCAAGGCGTCTGCACAGCCAGATTGCCCATGCGATATGGCGGCAATACATTGCCCTGATCGTCAATAATCGCGGCTTTTACGCCGGGAATCGGTTTGCCCATCGAGCCGGGCTTAATGTCCATAGACGGATAATTGCAAATGAGCTGTCCGCCGGTTTCCGTCATCCACCACGTATCGTGAATGCGTTGATTATAAACCTTTAAGCCCCAACGCACGACCTCTGGATTTAATGGTTCACCAACGCTGAGCACATGACGAAGGCTCGATAAATCATATTGCTTCACAACCTCGTCGCCCGCCCCCATCAGCATGCGGAAAGCGGTAGGCGCGCTGTACCAAACTGTTACACCGTATTTCTGCACGGTGCTGTACCAGTCGCCAGGGCTAAAGCGGCCGCCGCGAATGACGTTTGTAGCGCCGTTCAGCCATGGCGCAAAAATGCCGTAGGATGTGCCGGTAACCCAGCCCGGATCGGCTGTACACCAGTAAATATCGTTCTCTTTCAAATCCAGAACGATCTTGCCTGTGTAGTAATGCTGAATCATTGCATTTTGTACATGGAGGACGCCCTTCGGCTTGCCGGTCGATCCCGATGTGTAATGCAAGATCAATCCATCCTCGCGATCAAGCCATTCGATAGCCGCTACCTCGGACGCATTCGCCATCGCAGCGGAGAAATCTACGATGACATCATCCTGCTGCACATCATCGCCGAATACGAAAATATGTTTCAATCCCGGCAGCTCATCGCGTTTAATACGCGGAAGCAATGCCGGAGTCGTCACGATAGCGGTCGCTTCGCTGTCCAGCAGCCGGTCTTTGACCGCCGTTTCCATGAATGCTTCGAATAGCGGCCCGACAACTGCCCCCACTTTAAATGCGCCAAGCACACTGAAATAAAGCTCTGGCGTCCGAGGCATAAATATAAATACCCGTTCGCCCTTCGTGATGCCGCGGCTGCGCAAAACGTTTGCGAATCGGTTTGACTGTATGCTTAATTGTTCATAGGTGTAAGATTCGTCTCGCGTATTGTCGCTGTAATGCAAAGCGATCTTTGAGCCTTTGCCAGACTCCACATGACGCTCGATCGCTTCATACGCCATATTCACTTTGCCGGTCTCATACCAGCTGAATTGGCGCTCAATGTCTTCCCATTTAAATGAGGCGGCCGCCTCTTCATAATTAACGAGGTTTGAATTCAATGCCACTGCTGGAACGCGTTCTTGGTGCAAGTTTGTCATGCAAGATCACTCTCCCATCAAATCTCTTAAAATACGAACCCTAAAGAATACGCTTACAAACTCAGCCGAACATGCAGGCAAACAAGCCGGCAACATCATATGCGATTCTAGGGCTCCTCAACCGCCACAACAATTATAGCATAACCGCTTTCTGTTCGACTACGCTTTTCAATATCGCAAAACTTTGCTATAACCATTCTAGAGCTACTTGCTCTGCTGGATTCGCAGCGAGAAAGGAGAACATGCCTTGGAGCACCGAAAAATAGCGCAGCAAACGCGAATCGCATTGCCTGACAATCGGGAACTGCTCGTTGCAGGACCAATGGCGCCGGAGGAACTGCGCCAGTTAACGATGCATCCCGACTTGGATGCCTTCCGCAGGCCGAAGGATCAGCATTTGGCGCTCATCGAAATTGCTGAGCTCGAAGAAGGAAGAATTATAGCCGCAAGAGAAGGCGATACCATCGTCGGCTATGTGACGTTCCACTATCCGGACGAGCTTGAGCGATGGTCGGAAGGCGGTATGATCGATTTAATCGAGCTTGGCGCAATAGAGGTCGCCGACGCTTATCGCGGTGCAAGCTTAGGCAAGAAAATGATCGAGCTGGCTTTCTCGATGGAGCAGCTTGAGAATGTGATTGTATATACGACCGAATATTATTGGCACTGGGATCTGGAAGGCACTAAATTAAACGTCTGGGAGTATCGCAACATGATGGAGAAACTGATGAAATCGGTCGGGATGGTCTGGTTTGCTACAGACGATCCGGAAATATGCTCTCATCCCGCAAACTGTCTAATGGTGCGAATCGGCAAAGAGGTGCCGTTGCAATCCGTTGAACAGTTCGACCGGGTGCGATTCCGCCAACGTTTCATGTACTGACAGCCAATTCATGCGAATGCGGTCCATATTCCGCTCAGAACGCTAAGGGAGGACTCGGAAGACTATGTCTTCGAATGCTGTATTTGTTCATCATCCAGAATCGGCATCCTATAATTTCGGTGAAGACCACCCGTTCAATCCGATCCGGCTAACTTTATCAATGGAGTTGCTTATGGCAACTAACGCGCTTCGAATCGAAGATATTATTGCCCCTGCCGGCTCCGCTGACAATAAACAGCTTACACTCGTTCATCGCCCTGACTACGTAGAAGCCGTCAAACGGCTAAGCGCCGATCGGCCTTTAGCGGCCGATTGCAGCAACGCCGGCACATACGGGCTCGATACGGAAGACACACCGTATTTCCCCGGCATGCATCAAGCAGCGGCAGCGATCGTAGCCGGCTCTATTGAAGCAGCCGATCAAGTCATGAGCGGCAAGACGCTCCACGCTTATCATATGGCCGGCGGTTTGCATCATGCCTTCCCGGAACGCGGCGCCGGCTTCTGCGTCTATAATGACGCTGCGGTCGCAATACGCTACATAAGTCAAAAATACGGCGCTCGCGTTCTCTATATCGATACCGACGTCCACCACGGCGACGGGGTCCAATGGACATTCTACGACGATCCTAACGTTTGCACTTATTCCATTCATGAGACTGGCAAGTTTTTGTTTCCCGGCACCGGGTTTGTACAGGAAAAAGGCATGGACGCCGGGTTTGGATCATGCTTTAATGTGCCGTTAGAGCCATATACGGAGGACGATTCCTGGCTGGAATGCTTTCAAGCCTCCATCGAGAAAGTGGCTGCTGCGTTTAAGCCCGACATCATCATCAGCCAGCATGGCTGCGATGCGCATGCTTACGATCCGCTCTCGCATATTCATTGCAGCATGCGGATTTACAGCGAAATGCCGGCTATCATTCACAGGCTCGCGCACCGCTTTACGGATGGCCGATGGGTCGCCCTTGGCGGCGGAGGCTACGACCTGTGGCGAGTCGTTCCGCGAGCTTGGTCGCTCGTCTGGCTGACCATGATTGATCACCCGATTGCCGCTGCGCTGACAGAAGACGGCGGACGGAACGAGCGCTTGCCCGAGCAATGGCTGAACAAATGGTCGAAGGATAGCCCGGCAGCGCTGCCTGCATGGTGGCTCGACGATTTGACGCTTATCCCACCTATCCCGCGGCGTCAGGATATAGAAGCAAAAAATCGTGCCATTCAACAAATTGCCGTTCAAGATTTGGTTTGACGGCCGAACTAAAAAAGAGGCTGCTGCGAAAGGTTCGAGTCGATTAAACTCAAACATACCGCATACAGCCTCTTTTATTTTCATTACATTTGCTTCAGCATCTCGTCAATAATTTGATAAGAATTATTCGACGCTGTAACTGTAAATTCAGCAAAGTTCACATGCGCCGAGCCGTCTGCCTTGTCCGACATCGAGCGGATAATAACAAACGGAGTGTCGTTCATGTCGCATACTTGTGCGACCGAAGCGCCTTCCATTTCCGCGCAAGCGCCCTGGAACTGCTCATAAAGCTCTTTAACCGCTTCGCGGCTGGCGATGAACTGATCGCCGGACAACACTTTGCCAGTCAGGCTGCGGCCCTCAAACAGCTTGGAAGCCGCATCGGAAGCCAAACGGACTAGACGCTCATCCGCCGTAAACTCGGAACGCGCATTGAACGGAATAACACCGCGCGCAAAGCCAAGCGGCGAGCAATCCATGTCATGCTGCAAGCAGCTGGACGAAACGACGATATCGCCAATGTTCAATTGCGGATCGACAGCACCTGCTACTCCGGTAAACAATACGCAGTCAGCGCCCAGGTCAAGCAACACTTGCGTGCAAACCGCAGCGTTCACTTTGCCAACGCCCGATTTGCAATAAATGACCGGCTTGCCGTGCAAATTGCCTTCGTAATACGTAATGCCTGCCTTTACGGACTTCTGCGATAATTCAACATGCTGATGGAGCAGCTCAATTTCTTCAACCATCGCTCCGATAATGCCAATCTTGCTAAAACCCATTATACTTACAAACCTCCAACCGATTGACGCACAATAATTTCATGCGGCAAAATAACCTTTGATTGATCGACTGTCTCTTTCTTCATCAGCTTCGTCAGCAAACGCATCGAAACGGCGCCGATGTCATACATTGGCTGCGCAACCGTTGTCAGCTGCGGACGAACCATGGAAGCCATGCGGCTGTTGTCAACGCTAATAACCGAGAAATCTTCCGGCACTTTCAAACCGTTGTCTTGAATGGAATGAATGGCGCCAATGGCCATCTCATCGGTTGCCGCGAATACGGCAGTCGGACGCTCGGACAATTCGAGGAAATATTTCATCGCGTCCGCTCCGGATTCATAACGATAGTTGCCAACGCGAACGAGCGATTCGTTATGACCGATTCCCGCTTCTTCAAGCGCGCGTTTGTAGCCTTGGAAACGGGCATAGCCGTTCGCCGGATCTTGCAGCGTGCCGCTGATCATCGCAATGCGCTTATGGCCAAGATCAATCAGCTTGCGAACTGCATCGTAAGCTGCATTTTCATGATTAATATCAACGGACGGAATTTCTCCGTTCTCGTCTGTCGTTGCGCAAAGCACGATTGGAACGTTCGCCGTCTTAAACGCTTGCATATGCTCGTCCGTTACGGCGCCGCCCATAAACAAAAGCCCGTCTACCTGCTTCTCGAGCAATGTATTGATTACGCGAATCTCTTTATCTTTTCGTTTATCGGCATTGCACAAAATAATATTATAATGATACATATTTGCAATGTCCTCGATGCCTCGAGCCACTTCTGCGAAGATCGCATTAGAAATGTCAGGAATCACGACGCCGACTGTAGTTGTTTTCTTGCTTGCAAGCCCTCTCGCTACCGCATTAGGACGATATCCGAGCCGTTCAATAGCTTCGAACACCTTCTTGCGGGTTGCCGGCTTCACATTCGGGTTATTGTTCACAACCCGGGAAACTGTAGCCATCGATACTCCTGCTTCTCTTGCTACATCATAAATGGTTACCGTCACGGTGCTTCTCTCCATTATCTCAAATTTTTACTTGAACCAATATTTGTAATTCGTTCACGGCATATTAAGGTAATCATACGACAAAATACTGCTTTTCGCAATGTTCGCACCTGTTCTGCAGCAATCATGGCAAGTAAAATGACAATGGTCGGCGCATTATTATGTAAGCAGCAACTAATGGCGACGGCTTATTTGCCCGAGTCTTTTCGTTATGTCAGCCGTCCACTCTTGATCGTCAAGCGACTGAGCGAGCAGCAGCAAATCAAGCAGCGAATTGATTCGCTCCTGTATAAGCTTCTCTACCGCATTTGTATCCGGTTGTTTATTTTCTGCGCTCGCTTCCACGAGCAAATTAGCCCATTCGTTGCGCTCGTTAAACAAAAAGGTTTGTTTAATCGGCTGCGCTCCGAGTTGAGCGATTAGTCCGGTAAGATCCGGTTTTACTTCAGGAAAAACTTCGCTGCGGTTGCACGTCGAACAGGAATAGATCGGAACGTTGTCAATTTCGACTTTACCCGAGTAAATTACCGTTCGAAGCTTCATCTTCATGATGTCACCGCAATGACACCGCTTTTGCAAATTAGTCCACTCCTTCACGCTGGCGATGTTCCCGCCATTCCTCACGATCCGTAAATTGCATAATGAGATGCGTAAAATTATTCGACCTTTTTCGCAAAAATTCCTGCTGCTTTTCCTATGTAATTTTTACTATCCGAGTTTTCGCCATTTGCGGCGAAGCGGCGGAATCGCAATAAACGCCGTCCATACGGCCGAACCGATCATATCGTTGCGGATATCATGCCAATCTGTCATTCTGCCCCCGACAAACGATTGATGATATTCGTCCGTTACGCCATATAATCCGCATATCAGCACGATACCGATTTTCCATCCGAGCTTGTCGGCTTTGCGCCCCAACCCGAAGTCTAGCGCAGCTGCCAAAATAAAGTATGACACATAATGGCCCCAATCGAAACTGGTCATCGCAGGGAAAAACCGTTGAAAAAAAGGAAGCAGCGTGCTTACCTCGTCGCCCGTTTGCGAAGACAGCGAGTAAATAACTGCCATCCAAACAGCTGCCGGAATAAAGCGCAACACGCTGCTGAGCTTAATTGTATTGGATTGCTTCATCTGAACTCCTTCGTTACAATGAGAATGAAATCGGAATGAAACGGCGAATGAATCGCCTAGTTTCTGGGAGGGTATATTATGTCATTGCATAACCAAACCGTCATTTGCTTGCTCGATGACGAGTTCGAAGATCTCGAGCTATGGTACCCGGTTTATCGTGTCCGTGAAGCCGGAGCGACGGTGCTGTTTGCTGGACCAGAAAAAGGAAAGAAGCACATCGGCAAATACGGCGTCCCTGCAGTCGCCGATATGAGCTTCGATGAAATGGTCAGCAGTGAAATCGCCGGATTGCTTGTGCCGGGCGGCTGGGCGCCGGACAAGCTGCGCCGCTACCCGAAAGTGCTGCAGCTCGTTCAGGAGCTCGATGCGGCTGACAAGCCAATCGGCCAAATTTGCCATGCCGGCTGGGTGCTCGTGTCCGCCAAAATATTGCAAGGCCGCAAAGTCACCTCGACGCCCGGCATTCGCGACGATATGGAGAACGCCGGAGCCGAATGGTTCGATGAAGCTGTCGTCGTAGACCGCAATATCGTTTCCGCACGGCGTCCGCCGGACTTGCCGCCCTATGCAAAAGCATTCGTCGAAGCGTTAGAGGAGCGCTCCTAACGAAAGTTACTGAGCGGTAGCCTTTCCGTCTGTTGGAACGCTGTCCGCAAATTGCCGCAGCAGATTGTATATGTCGCTGCTTGTGCGGCATTCCAGAAGCTTCGGCAGCAGCGCGCGGCTGTCCTCCTGCTTCGTGCAGAGCAGCCGCTCCTTCACCTGCAAAATCGAATGGGAAGACATGCTAAGCTCATCTACATCAAGCGCCAGCCAGATCGGCAGCGCGTTCAAATCCCCCGCAAGCTCACCGCATACCCCTATTTTTATGCCGTTTCGTTTCGCCGCATCCACAGTCAAGGTAAGCATTCTCAATATTGCAGGATGCAACGGCTCATACAAATGCGATATTTCTTCATTCATCCGGTCGACAGCCAGCGTAAATTGCACCAAATCATTCGTTCCAATGCTGAAAAAATCAACCTCTTGCGCCAGCAAATCGGCTATCATAACCGCAGCGGGAACTTCAATCATAATGCCGACTTTCATTTCCGGATCGAACTCCAGTCCCTCCTGCTCCAGCTCGAGCTTGGCCTCGGCCAAAATCGCATTGGCGGCGCGAACCTCCTCAACCGATGAGATGAGCGGATACATCAGCTTCACCTGACCGAAGCGGCTTGCGCGAAGAATTGCGCGAAGCTGCGTTTTGAACAGCTCCTTATGATCCAGCGATATCCGTATCGCACGGTAGCCGAGAAACGGATTATCTTCCTCCGCGAGATTGAAATAATCGAGCTGCTTGTCGCCGCCGATATCCAGCGTGCGTATAATGAGCGGCTCGCCTTCCAGACGCTCCGCTACGCTGCGGTACACCTCAAACTGCTCCTCTTCCCGCGGAAAACGATTTCGATCCATATAAAGAAATTCAGTGCGGAACAAACCAACGCCATGAGCGCCGCTAGACAAAGCGACTTCAAGCTCTTTATAGGAGCTGATGTTTGCCGCAAGCTCCAGCATTTTGCCGTCCGGCGTCACCGGCCGGTGCCCGGCGATGCTATGCAGTTGATGAAGGGCTTCCGTCTGGACCTTTTGCAAATCGGCATATCTCGCTATAAGATGCTGACCCGGATCCAAATAGAGCGAGCCGTCCGAGCCGTCGATAATAATCGTCTGGCCCGTTTGAATCGGCTCCTCCAGCTTAGCCTCGACGCCGACAACAAGCGGAATGCCCAGCGCTCGCGCCATAATGGCGGAATGAGAAGTCGCGCTGCCGACAAGCGTCACGATGCCCAGCACATTTTGCGGATTAATATGCGCAAGCTGTGAAGGAGAAAGCTCTTTGGCGATTAGAATGAAAGGAAGCGTATCCGAAGGCAGCGTAATTTCCGGCGCGCCGAGCAAATGCTTGAGCAGACGATTGCCGACATCTTTAATGTCGAGCGCCCGCTCTTTCATATAGTCGTCGTCCAGCAGATCGAACATCGTCACGAAATGGTCGATCGCTTCTTTAACTGCAACTTCGGCTGCTTTATATTGTCGCTGAATAATGCCTTGAATCTCATTCATAAAAACCGGATCATCCAAAATGGCGATATGCGCATCGAAAATATGCGTCTCTTCCGATCCGACAACGTCTCGCAGCTCGTCCTTCATCAGCTCGATTTCATGCTTAGACGTACGGATGCCTTCATACACCCGCTCGAATTCGCGGGCAAAATCAGCGACGTCAACGCGCTGCTCCGGAAGCTCCCACTCCCAGCTTGGCAAAACAAAGGACTTGCCAATCGCAATGCCGGCCGACGCTCCAATCCCTTGAATCATGGTCTTTCCCCTCCACTGTTTCTCTCTTTAAGTACAACAGACATGACCGAAGACTGTCCTTTTTTAACCGCTTTAAAAGGCGCGAATCGCCAAGAGCGCACAAGATCGGAATTCGTAATGACCATTGGCGTCGCGATCGATTTGCTTTCCTTCCGAATGCGATTTAAATCGAAACGAACAAGCAGCGCGCCTGGAAGCACTTCGTCGCCTTCCTTTACAACGGCATTGAAGTAGCCTTTGCCGCCGAGCTGCGAGGTGTCGATGCCGATATGAAGCAGCACATCGAGCCCTTCAGGCGTTCGAATGCCAACCGCATGCATTGTCGGATATAGATGGACGATAACGCCTTTAACCGGCGAGACGAGCTCGCCTTTCTCCGGCATGAATGCAACGCCTTCACCGACAAGCTTGCCCGAGAAAATCGGATCAGGCACTTCTTCAAGCGGGATCATTCGGCCTTGCATTGGAGAACTGAACAGCACTTGCTCCTGATCGCGCTGAATCGATTTAATCATTTCGCCGCGAATTAATTCAGAATAGGTGCCGAATACAACTTGCACATTCCCCCCGCCAAGGCGAATGACGCCGGCGGCGCCCAAATTGCGCAAAGCGTTAATATCGAGCAGTCGCTCGTTATTTACTTTCAGACGCAGACGCGTAATGCACGATTCCATCTGAATAATGTTGTCCTTGCCGCCAATCGCTTGCAAAATAAGCGGCGCGCGATAAGGAATATCGCCAGCCCACTCATCGAGCTGCGAGCCTTCCTCCCGGCCCGGCGTCGGAATGCGGAACCGGTTGATTGCCCATCGAAACAGCACGTAATAGACGATGCCGACAACGATGCCGATCGGAATGAGCAGCCAGCCGCGCGTAGCCAGATGCTCGTTAATGAGAAAATCGATGGCCCCGCCCGAGAACGAGAAGCCATGCCGTATGCCGAGCTCGTACGTAATCCACATAATAACGCCGGAAAGCAAGGCATGCACGACAAACAAGTATGGCGCGACGAACAAAAAGGCAAACTCGACAGGCTCGGTTACCCCCGTCAGAAAGGAAGCTAAAGCTGCCGAAAGAAACGTTTTGCGAATTTTCGGCTTTAAGTCTTCGCGCGCCTCATGAATAATAGCAAACGCGATGGCCGGCAACGCGAACATCATCGTCGGATACATGCCGCCCATAAAATACCCTGCCGTCGGATCGCCGGCGAAGAAACGCGGCAAATCCCCGAATACCATCGAGCCGTCCGCTGTCTCATAGCCGCCGATCTGAAACCAGAAAACGTGGCTCACAAGATGATGCAGACCGAAAACGACAAGTATGCGGTGAACGAAGCCGTACAGAAATACGCCAAACCCCCCGCCGGATGCGACAATCTCTCCAAGCTCGATAAGCAGCTTCTCGATAAACGGGGCAATCCCGATCATCGCGATGGAGAACAGCACCGATACAGCGCTTACGAATAGAGGAACAAATCTTGGTCCGCCGAAAAACTGAATATATTCCGGCAATCGCAAGTTTTTAAACCGTTCATAGCTGAGCCCCGAAATCATCCCGATAACTGAACCGATAAATACGGTTGGCTCGATCCGGGCATCTACCTCTCCGGTTATGCCGACATAAATAAACATGCCGACAAGCGCCGCCATTCCCGCCGCGAGCGCATTCCCGGTTAAACCTAGCGAGACGCCTAAGGCGAAAAAATACGGCAAATATGTAAATATCGCTTCGCTTGCCGCCTGCAAATACTGAGACATCGCAGGCAATCCTACATATCCCCAAGGAAGCTGGCCTAAAAATAAAAAAATCGCAGCTCCCGGAAGCACGATCATCGGCAGCATAAACGCTCTGCCAAGCTGCTGAAAGCTTCCCAAGAAATTCAAGCTTGCACCTCCTTGCTCATTATTGCTCAAAGCCACTCCTAATCCCCTGCATTATCTATTACCGATGGTAAGGGTTCATGTTGTTTTTGTCAAAGACGGAGTCAGCTCATTTTTTCTCCATAGCAGCTGATCGTTGCTTTATTTTCCAACAAGCCATGAATGGATGAAATAAGACCCTGCGAAGGTCTTATTTAACGAAAATCAGCTTATAAAGAAGAAATAAGACCCTCGCAGGGTCTTATTTCGGTTAAAAATGTGACGCAGTTGTTATTTTTGTTTGCCTTGCGGGAGCAGGATGGAATCCTCTACTTTAATGCAGCGGTCCATAATGACATTCAACCCGCCTTCCGACGCGATGCGCGCCGTCTCGTCGTTTGCAATGCCGAGCTGGAGCCAAAGCGTCTTTGCGCCAATCGCCACCGCTTCCACGGCAACAGGAGGCGTATGCTCCGGACGGCGGAATACGTTGACGATATCCACCTTCTCCGGAATATCGGCGAGCGAACTGTAGCTCTTCTCGCCTAAAATCGTTTCCGCATTCGGATTAACCGGAATGATCCGGTATCCTTTCGCCTGCATCGCTTCCGACACCATGTAAGATACGCGGTCCGGCTTCTCGGACAGTCCGACGACCGCAATCGTCTCGCTGCCCTGCAACAGCACTTTGATTTGTTCCCTGGACGGATTTTCGAATGTCATATTAACCCTCCTCAAAGCATAGCTTCACAAAAATCGCCTGCAGTTGTTATTCTACCCACTCTACGTTAGCGCCTAACGCTTTAAGATGGTCAAAATAGATCGGATAAGACTTCGCTACATGGTGAGCGTCGCGAATGCGAAGCGGCTGCTTCGAGCGCAAGCCGACAATCGTCAGCGCCATAATGACGCGATGATCATAATGGGCATTGATTTCAACGCCGCCCTCCACGCCTTCAGGACGACCATGAACGATAATTTCGTCGCGGCGTTCTTCCACGTTAGCGCCTGCTTTGCGGAGCTCGTTCAAATAATCGGTAATCCGGTCGCATTCTTTGTAGCGCAAGTTTTCGACGTCGTAGAAACGCGAAGTGCCTTCGGCAAATACGGCTGCAGCAACCATCGCAAGAACCGCATCGGTTGCTTTGTCGCCATTGAACTCGACCGCTTTCAGCTTGCCGTTGCCTTTAACATGGACGATGCCGTTCTCATGCGTCATCGGAACCTCCATCATTCGAAGCACGTCAACGACGGCGCGCTCTCCTTGCTTGCTTTTCTCTTCCAGGCGATGAACAATAACGTCGGATTGCGTTACAGCAGCGGCTGCCAGAATAGCTGCCGAGCCCGGGTAGTCGCCTTGAACGGAGTACGTTTTTGCCGCATAACGCTGATTGCCCGGCACGCGGTAATGCATCAAATCTTCGCTGGCGTGAATGACGATTCCCGCTTGCTCAAGCACTTCAAGCGTCTGGCCGACTACGACCTTCGATTTCAAATCATGCAGCACTTCGATCTCGCTGTCCTCTTCCAGAAGCGGAGTAAGGAACAGCAGCGCGCTCAAAAACTGCGAGCTGACGTTGCCCGACACTTGAATTTTGCCGCCTTTTGCCTTGCCGCCTTGAATTCGGATCGGCAGCTTGCCCTCATTATGTTCAACTGAAACGCCGATTTGACCGAGCGCGTCAATCAGATCGTTATGCGGACGCTTGCCGAGCGAATCCGGATAGCGGTTAATAAACGTAACGTCCGGGCAAAGCGCAGCAATCGCCATCAGAAAACGAAGAACAGCGCCGGCATTGCCCACATCAAGCTGATCAACCGCTTTCGGATTGCGGCCAAAGCCGGTAATGACGATTTTCTCATCATCTTCTTCCACAATAGCGCCCAAATCGCGAATGCAACGGCGCATCGCATCGCTGTCTTCGCTGTGTGCCGGGAAGTAGATCGTGCTCGTGCCTTCGGCAAGCGCTGCCACGAGCAGGTAGCGGGTTGTATAGTTTTTCGAGGAAAGCGCTTGAATCTCGCCCTTCAGGCTGGGCGTAGGGGTTACAATAACGTCCATTTTGCAGCAATTCTCCCTTGTCCATATAATATGCGGGCTGCTAGCCCGTGTTGCAAACATTTGTTACGAATTGCGGTTTTCCACAAAACGAATGATGGCTTCAGCCGCTTCGACTGCAGATAATGCGTTCGTATCCAGCTTCAAATGAGCGAAATCGTATGCGTGCTTGCGCTCATCCAATATTCGGCGCACATTGGCAGCAACGTCTCCTTTAAGAAGCGGTCGCGACGTGTCGGACTTCACTCTTTCGATAATATGCTCTGCATCCGCCATTAGAGCAATGACGGAACTGTGTGACAGCATGGCATCGCGATTGCGCTCAAGCAGAACAGCTCCGCCGCCGGTCGCAATGACCGCATTGTTGTCTGCATCTAATAGTTTTGCAAGGACAGAGCTTTCAATCTGACGAAACGCTTGCTCGCCTTCCGACTGAAAAATGCTTGAGATTTTCCGGCCTTCGCTTCGTTCGATCTCTTCATCCGAATCGAAACGCAGCCAGCCGAGCTTGTCCGCAAGCAATCTGCTGACCGTCGATTTGCCCGTGCCCATAAAGCCAACCAGCACAATTTTGTTGTTTGCTCGTTCAATCAATGCCAAACGCCCCACTTTTGTTCATTCACTTTAACACGCAGATTACCATTTTCCACAACATCATAACATTTTTTATAAGGTATAGGGTATAAAAAACTTGCATATGCCGTATGGATGATAATGATGCTTTAATACAGAAGCCGTGACTTAACAATATCCCGATGTAGCCAATGAGTGACTTTGAACTTCGTTCAAAGATCCTGATGTAAGGAAGTGACAATGGCATGACCAGTGGCCGCGATTTGCCCCCTAATCACCTAACGGATTCCCGAATTCACCGCATTCTTGATACTAACCATCCGTTATGCCGTGAAGATGTCGTTTGGATGCTCGAATATATTAAAAAAAAGGTGGCTGACGAAGATCCCGCCTTGGCGGAACTTTCGCAGCCACGATTATTAAAAAGCTTTCACTGCTTCGCCGAGGCGGCGATGTCGCTCGTCCATCGCAGGCATTGTTCCGCGCAGGAAGCAAGCCGTTTGCGAGGCTGGCTATCCGAAGCCGCATTCGGCCTTACATCGCAACCGCCCAAATTAGGCGGTCAACGACGTATCGGCGACTAGTTTTGCATCCAGTTGTAGTGGAACGTGCCTTCTTTGTCCAGACGTTTGAACGTATGAGCGCCGAAGTAGTCGCGCTGCGCTTGCAGCAGGTTTGCCGGCAGACGCTCCGAACGGTAGCTGTCGAAGTAAGCCAGCGCGGAGG
>NZ_WOVL01000013.1 GCF_009737085.1 Paenibacillus sp. NEAU-GSW1 | reverse complement strand
ACACAACAAATCCGATCGAGCGTATGAACAAAGAACTACGCAAACGATTAAAGCCGATGAATAGCCTTACTAATATTGAAGCGGCAGAAAAGATCATTTACCTGCAAGCACTAGATTACAACGAAAAGTGGTGTGGCAGAGCCATTCGCGGCTTTGTCGATCCTGATACGAAGGTCGCGTTTGAGCAGATGTACAACGAGCGATATGCGAGAGGGGCAGACTAAGACCTTTAATCTCCCGCGCCTGCGCTTGGGCTACGCCCTCCAACCGAACAAGCATCATATTCTTTATCCAACGTTCCGATGGATAATCTTACTACACAAACTACTTGACGCTACCCTCATCCACTCCATTTGCATTCCTAGAACCAACTCTTCCTCGGTTAAATCAATAGTTCCCTGTACGCTCGCAACTACTGCTATATAGCAATGTGACCTTTGCAAAAATCGATTTTTCACTTTGTGTTCATCTATGTAGCCCAAATAAAGTTTGATGACGGCATCATAGCCTGTTTCTTCTTTAATTTCTCGCAGGAATGCCACCTCTGCTTTTTCTCCATCCTCTATACCTCCGCCAGGCAGCTTATACAGATGAGTAGCAGACAATTTCATAATTGCAATTTGCCCTTGTTCATTTAGTAAAATGCCTCTTGAAGCATCACGGGATACTTCATCCATGAATCTAGCTTCGCCGCCGTATAAATCACTTTCCGTAATGTTTCTGATAAGATGCATCTATTCGCCGCCTCTTCTTATAATTATTTCCCACCCAAAAGATGTTGGATTCATTATATTTCCAGCGTTTCATAAATTGCAATAAAAAACCACTCCATTAGTGGGCCAGTGCGATCCCAATAAAGATGTGGTTAAAATATTGTCTTTTCTCTAATCGTCTAATCTTTCGAATCCCAAAAAGAAAACCGCCATTATCGGATGCGTCGAATCCGATAAATGGCGGTTTAAGTTGCTAGCTCACCTTATGCTCGATCCGCAGCTTGTCAGCGACCATCGCGATGAATTCCGAGTTGGTAGGCTTTGATTTGCTGATGTTGATCGTATAGCCAAACAGGTGGCTGATGCTGTCGATGTTGCCGCGAGTCCAAGCGACTTCAATCGCGTGGCGGATCGCACGTTCAACGCGGGAAGGCGTTGTTTTGAATTTTTCGGCGATTGCTGGATACAGCGTTTTTGTAATTGCGCCAAGAATTTCAATGTTGTTATACACCATTGTGATCGCTTCGCGCAAATATTGATATCCTTTAATATGTGCAGGTACGCCGATTTCATGTATGATGCTCGTAATATTCGCATCCAAGTTTTTACCCTTAGCAAGCGGCACAACATTGGATTTAACCGTTGTCGTCGTCGAGCTGTAAGTAGAAGTGGAAGCAAATGCGCTATTGCCGACTAGCTGGCGAATCCGATTTGCCAAAATTTCCATATCAAATGGCTTCAAAATATAATACGATGCGCCCAATTGTACTGCTTTTTGCGTAATGTTTTCTTGGCCGAAAGCAGTCAGCATAATAATTTTCGGCATTGGAGACAAGTTCATTTCTTTCAGTCGCTCCAACACGCCAAGTCCGTCCAAATGGGGCATAATTATATCGAGAATAAGCACATCCGGAATTTTTCCCGTTTCTTCAAGGTGGGCCAATACTTCTTCTCCGTTGTACGCGATTCCGCATACGCTCATATCACTTTGTTCCGATATGTACTCCGATAACAGGTTAGTAAATTCACGGTTGTCATCTGCCAACAAAACTTCGATCTTGTGCAAGGTATGGTCCTCCCTTAAATTGTTTGTTTATTCGATTATGATTACCTTCCCATAGTTGTCTTGCTTAATGGTTTCGACATGGCCAACCAAATTCCTCCTGTCGAAAATTATTTATCTTTATTTTTTTTCAGATTTTCGTTATAATTAATAATTTATTACATTTAGTGATTTTGTTCGTTTTATTTCGACAGTTTCAGCATCGTCCTGTCGTTTAATCTATGAAGCAAAAAACCGCTGCCGGCAACGAGGTCACGTTAGCCATCAGCGGTTTCTTTATTGATACGTTAAGCTGCTGTTCCGATATTAGATGGTTTATGACCGGACTTGTCCGAACGCATCAAAACACCGGCATCCTGCAACATCCATTCAATAAAACATCCGTATCCAGAAGATGGATCATTAACAAATACATGAGTTACAGCCCCGACAAGCTTGCCATTTTGAATAATTGGACTGCCTGACATCCCTTGTACAATTCCGCCTGTTTTATCAAGGAGTCTCTTGTCTGTAATCTTGATAACCATTCCTTTTGTTGCAGGGGCAGGCTGTTTGGTTACATGGGAAATTTCAATATCGAAGCGTTCGACGCGTTGACCGTTTACGACGGTCAATATTTGCGCAGGACCTTCCTTTACTTCTTCGGCAAAAGCAACGGGAATCGACTTTTCACTATAACTGTGGTTCGGATTCTCGTTCATTTTACCGAAGATGCCAAATGGCGTATTGCGTTCAATATTCCCAAGCACTTTGCCTTCTTTGACAAAATGGGCTCGTTTCTCGCCCGGATCGCCATTTTGGCTCTTGTTTATGGAAGTTACGCTTGATTGCAATATTTGACCGTCACCAACTTCGATTGGCGTTTGCGTGTCCATGTCGGTAATTACATGACCAAGCGCACCATAAACCCCTTGATCCGGCGCATAGAACGTCAAAGTGCCGACACCTGCAGCGGAATCGCGAATATAAAGTCCAAGCCGCCAATTTCGCTCTTGTGCGTCAAGTACCGGGCTTAAACGCGTTTCCGCTAATGTACCGTTGCGTTTGTAAGTAATAGCCAGCGGTTTCTTCGCAATACCGGCTTGTTCAACGATTTCGGCTACCTTACGTACTTCATTAATGACTTTACCGTCGATTTTAACGATGAGATCGCCTAACTTTAAACCTGCTTCTTCACCTGGAGATTTCTTGATTCCGTTGTTGTCTGCAACTTGATGATGACCAACCACAAGAATACCAGCTGATTTCACCTTAACGCCAATTGTCTGACCGCCTGGAATTACCTTTAAATCTGGAACGACATTCACTTTAACGGTCTTGAAAGGAATTTTACCAAATAATTTCACTTTCATGCTTGTCTGGCCGCTATGATAAGGCTGCAGTGACAAAGTGTCGTTTAAATTAACGGACAACGATTGCTTCGGTGAACCGTTAATTTGAAGCATTTGAGGATCTACAGTTACTTCGGCATGTACGGGAACCCCATAATGCAGTCGTTTCAATTGGCCGGAAAACAAACGGATTTCATTTGGGAATGCGGCAAAATGTTGAAACGGTGCGGAGAGCCCGCCTATGCAAACGAAGAAAACGAGAACCAGGCCAAACCATCTCTTCCTTGGGCTGGAGTTCAATGATTTCACGCTCCCTGTTATTCCATCGCATGACGAGAAAGGCATCATCGCCATTGGCGTACCTATAAGGTACCCTGCACCGTTTGTTTTATGACCGCAAAAACATTCCCTGAATACCTTCCATTAGGCTCCCTTCTGCCGATTCGCCAAATCAAGCATTTCTTGTGCATGATGACGTGTTTTTTCCGTTACTTCGACACCGCCAAGCATTCGCGCAAGCTCCTCGATTCTTGTCTGCAAACTAAGCTTAGTGACTGAAGTGCAAGTCCGCTGTCCAACCACTTGTTTGCTTATTTCATAATGATGATCCGCCATGCAAGCCACTTGCGGCAAATGCGTAATCGAGAAAATCTGGCACCGCATGGACAGCTGCGACATTTTCTCCGCGATCGCTTGCGCTGCACGTCCGCTAACGCCTGTATCGACCTCATCGAATATAAGTACGGGAATTTGATCAATCTCTGCAAAAATTGATTTCAAGGCAAGCATAATGCGCGACATTTCACCGCCAGAAGCAATTTTGCTGAGCGGCTTTAACGGTTCGCCTGGATTCGTCGACATCATAAAAACGGCCTCATCCATTCCGTTGCCGTTCAGGCTGATTTTCGCCTCCTCAACGCTTTCATGTTGACCGATTCGATCCAATTGTACACAAAAGATTGCTTTATTCATTTGTAATTGAACGAGCTCTGATTCAATCGACTCCGATAATCGTTTCGCTGCATGCGTTCGAAGCTGCGAAAGCTCTGCAGCAAGCTCAACCGCACGCTCATACAATACACGTTCTTCTTTTCGCAGCTTGTCTAAATAGTCATCGCGATTTTCAATTTTATCGCGCTCGAGCGAGGTTCTCTTCAAATAAGCAAGTATATCGGGAATGGTCTCTCCATATTTGCGCTTTAAGCTGTTGATCAAATCAAGACGATCATCTATAAAAGCCAACTGCTCCGGATCCGAATCAATGCTGTCGCGATAATCCCTTAGCTGAAATGCCGCGTCTTCTGCCTGATAATAAGCGGATTGCAGTTGCTCCAGCAATGGCGATATTCGTCCGGGATCAAACGTCTGTATGTCCATCAGCTTTGTAATTGCCTTATTCAAAGCATCTATTCCTTTGCCGCCGGTCAGATAGCTGTAAGCGTCGGATACGCTGTCCATTCGTTTGCCTGCATATTGAAGCTTTCTCTTCTCTTCCGCGAGCTTCTCATCTTCACCAGGCTTTAGCTGAGCATTCGTAATTTCTTCAATTTGAAACCGATATAGATCAAGCATTTGCACATTTTGCCTTGTCGATTCCTCGAGCTCGCGAAGACTTGATCTTGTTTTCTGAAGCTCGTGAAATACGGCACGATATGCCTGTTTCCGCTCGATCAACAAATCGCCCGCGAACATATCCAGCCATTCCAAGTGCTGTTCTGTCCGCAGCAATGATTGATGCTCGTGCTGGCCATGAATATTGACGAGGCATTCGCCGATTTCTCGCAGCATCGTCATCGTAACCAGTTGTCCGTTCACGCGGCTGCTGCTCTTGCCTTGAGACGTTAATTCCCGGCGAATAACGAGCATCTCATCGGCTGAAGCATGAACGCCAAGCTTGTCCAGTACGCGCCAAACCGGATGATTGCGATGAAGATCAAACATCGCTTCCATCTCCGCTTTATCGCAGCCGTATCTGACCATATCTGCTGAGCCGCGTCCACCGACGATCAAGCTGAGCGCATCGATTATGATGGATTTACCCGCTCCCGTCTCTCCCGTCAACACATGGAATCCATGGTGAAACGAAACGTTTACCTCTTCAATAACCGCTAAATTTCGAATGGACATCTCACGCAGCATGGCGCAAATACCTCCTATATTGTTCTTCATTGTATAAACATGTGAAATGCGCTTAATTCCGCCAGTTCTAATTCAACAGCTCCAGCAGCTTCTCAACAAGATCCGAGCTCATTTCTTTATTTCTGCAAATAATGAGGATAGTGTCATCTCCGCAAATCGTTCCCATAACTTCAGTCCATTCCATATTGTCAATGAGTGCCCCGATTGCATTCGCAGTTCCCGGCGAGCATTTCATGACGACCAGATTGTCCGTGTAATCAATATGTACGAAATGATCCAGCAGCGCCCTCTTCAATTTATTTATGGGGTTGTGCCGCTGCTGATCCTGAGGAAGAGAATATTTGTACCGGCCGTCGCCGACCGGGATCTTAATGAGCATTAATTCCTTCATATCGCGAGACACCGTAGCTTGAGTAACCTGCAAACCGGTTTCCCTCAACGCTTCGACCAATTCCTCTTGAGTCTCGATCACTTGATTGGTAACTAATTCTTTAATTCTGTACTGCCGAATTCCTTTCATAAAATCCCTCGATTCGTATGGAATAATTATTCTCCGACATGAAAACGAATGGTTCGAATAGCCTGTTCCTTCACATCTACGAACAAAACCCCTGCGCATTCCGGTGCGATCAGCGAATAAATGAGGAGCCTGTCTCTCACTCCGCTGCCTGTCCAATCCATCGGCATCCGATCACGCGCAGTCTTTACTATATACATTGTGCCGTCTTGCTCGGCAATATAATCGATATACAATCGGCTTGCAAGCGGTTCCCCATCAAGCTCGATGCCTACCGGCACCCGATGCTTGCCTGAAACAACCTCAAAGCCTGCCTGTTCCAAAAAAGCAATGTTCTCATCGTTATCGTCAAGCTGTCCGCCTTTCCCAAGCTTTATGCGATTGACAGTATAAGGCGTGTGCAGCCAACGGTAAAATGAGCGATAGATCCATATCGCCAGCAGCGAGCCGGCAATCAGCATTACAAACCATTCAATAAAGCTCCCCACATGTATGCCTCCCTCTCACAATCTCGATCATAATCGCTTCTATAACATTTCGAGATGAAGGATAATTTTCCCTGTTCGGATTGGCAACAGAAGAAGCGAACGCATGTTTGGTGTTTTTAGTTTATCAAATAGACCGCCCTTCTGTAAAGTGCGAAGACGCAAAAAAAGAGTCTTGCCGCCAAGATGACGCAGACTCTGTAGCCTTTTATAGCTATTTCTTTTTGACCGTAAACGTATCGCTCGCTTCCCGCACCACCGATAGAATAACGGAATCGTCCGGAACAGCTTGATTGGCGCGCCCCGTCCAAACCCAGTAAGCAAGAAACTCAATGTTTCCTTCACCGCCCGTAATCGGCGAGAACGTTAATTGATTCAAATCAAAACCGATTTCCGCAGCCGCTCCAAGCACGCTCCGCAGCACTTCAGCATGAACAGACGGCTCGCGCACGACGCCAGACTTCCCGACTTGCTCGCGTCCCGCCTCAAACTGCGGCTTAATAAGCGCGACAACGCCGGAGCCTTCGCTGACAAGCTGTCCGAGTGCAGGCAAGATCAGTTTTAGCGAAATAAATGAAACGTCAATCGATGCAAAATTAGGCGCAGGACCGGTCAAATCCTGTGACGTCATGTAACGAAAATTCATTCGCTCCATCACATTGACGCGCTCGTCCTGCCTGAGCGACCAATCCAATTGATTGTAACCAACATCAATCGCATAAACATATGAGGCGCCGTTTTGCAGCGCGCAATCGGTAAAGCCGCCTGTTGAAGCTCCGATATCAAGCATCACACGGCTATTCATATCGATGCCAAACTGACGAATTGCCTTCTCCAGCTTCAATCCTCCGCGGCTTACATAAGGGTGTACAGCTCCCCTTACTCTTATGTCGGCTGTACGGGGAACTTTCATTCCGCTTTTATCAATCGGCACATTGTCGACGAGCACAAGACCGGCCATTAGCGCGGCTTTTGCTTTTTCTCTGCTTGGATAAAAGCCGCGCTCGACCAGCAGCACATCGATTCTTTCCTTTGGTGTATTGGTCATTTTTCTCCTTAAACAACGTACATATAGAACGTATAGACTAGCTTAATGCTGACTTGATGCTTTCATTTTACGGGCAGGCAGCATAGTTTTAAATTCCGTTGATACGCGTTCGGCTGTTAAGCCGACTTCGATCTGCTGCTCTCTAATGGAGCCGTGCTCGATAAATTCATCCGGTATGCCAATAATTCGAATCGATAAACCATAAATATTGCGCAGCGAGTAAAATTCAAGCACAGAGCTGCCGAAACCGCCAAGCTCCGTCCCTTCCTCAAGCACGACAATCGGCTTGCCTTCCTCAGCAAGGCCGAGCAACAGCTGTTCATCAAGCGGTTTAATAAATCTTGCGTTTACAATTCGAATGTTCAAGCCGTCGCGCTTCAACAGCTCAGCAGCTTCATGAGCAACTTGAAGCATTGGTCCGATTGCCAAAATAACGCCCGATTCGCCTTCGCGAATGGTCTCCCATTTGCCAAAAGGCAGCGGCTTAATGTCCGTTTCCATCTCGACGCCGAGGCCATTAATCCGCGGATAGCGAATAGCAATCGGTCCGTCGTTATAGTCGATTGCCGTTTTCATCATACGGCGCAGCTCATTTTCGTCCTTAGGCATCATAATGGCCAAATTTGGCACATGGCGCAAAAAGGCGATATCGTATATGCCTTGATGCGTATCGCCGTCCGGACCTACGAAGCCCGCGCGGTCGATTGCAAACACCACATTAGCGTTATGACGGCAAATATCGTGGACAACTTGGTCATACGCGCGCTGCAGGAAAGTCGAATAAACGGCATATACCGGTTTCAAGCCTTCCATTGCCATTGCAGCGGATAACGTTGCCGCATGCTGTTCCGCTATGCCGACATCGATCATGCGATCCGGAAACTTCTCAGCAAACTTGAGCAAGCCGGAGCCGCCGGGCATCGCCGGCGTAATCGCAACGATCCGTTCGTCCTTTTCCGCCAGCTCGATAAGCGTACTGCCGAATACTTCTGTATACATTGGAGGCCCTACAGCTTTCAGCATTTGGCCCGATTCGATTTTGTAGGACGTAGCGCCGTGCCACTTGAACGAATCCGCTTCCGCTGGCGAGTAGCCTTTGCCTTTTACCGTAATGACATGGACTAGCACTGGTCCTTCAATCGAGTCGGCTTGCTTCATCAATTCGGCCAATTGCTCGATATCGTGACCGTCTACCGGTCCCAAGTACGTAAAACCAAATTGCTCGAATAGAATGCCGCTGACAAGCAAATACTTCAAGCTGTCTTTGAAACGCTCCGCTGTTTTGGCCAGTTTGCCGCCAATCGCAGGGATTTTGTTCAGAAAATGCTGAAGCTCATCCTTGGCCTTCTGATAATGGCGGTCCGTCCGGATTTTGCTTAAATAATGGTGCATCGCGCCGACATTTGGCGCGATAGACATTTCATTGTCGTTGAGCACGACGATTAAGTTTTTCTTCTCGTCGCCGATATGGTTGAGCGCCTCTAACGCCATACCGCCAGTTAAAGCGCCGTCTCCGATAACAGCTACTACGCGGTTGCTCTCGCCCTTCAAATCGCGAGCCAGCGCCATCCCCATCGCAGCGGACAACGATGTGCTGCTGTGGCCGGCTTCCCAAACGTCATGCTCGCTTTCGGAACGTTTGACAAAACCGCTTAAGCCCTTATATTTGCGTAAAGAATCAAACCGGTCTTTGCGTCCGGTTAAAATTTTATGAACGTATGATTGATGGCCCACATCAAAAATAAACTTATCCGTCGGGCTGTCAAATAAGTAATGAAGCACTAAAGTCAGCTCCACTACCCCCAGGTTAGGCGCAAGATGGCCGCCCGTAACGGAGAGCTTTTCGATTAGAAATTGACGAATTTCCCCCGCCAGCTGTTCCAGCTCGGGGACCGATAAGCTTTTCAAATCCTGAGGTCCGTTTATATGGTCAAGCAGCACGTTGCTTCCTCGCTTTCTAAAAACGCTGTATGCGTTCCACTGTCCGAAGACGAAAGAATATTGCTATAAGTATAGCATATTGCATATTTTTTTCCCAATCGACAACATTCGCCGCTCTGGGAAATCAATTAATATTCCCGTTGCACCAAATAATCGGCTATTTCAAGCAAACGCTTCGGCATCGCAAGCTCCGCTTCGAGTACAGCAGCTTTCGCTTCGCGCGTTAAACGCTTCACTTGCGACTTGCTCTCGTCAATTCCGATCAAATACGGATACGTAACCTTTTGCTGAGCGACGTCGCTGTTCGTTTTTTTGCCTAGCTTTGCCTCATCGCCAATTAAATCGAGAATATCGTCTTGAATTTGGAAAGCCAAGCCGATATTGCGTCCGTATTGCTCGAGCAATTCCAGCTGCGCCGGTGACGCCCCGCCGATTCTTGCTCCTGCAGTGACAGAGAACACGATCAAATCGCTTGTTTTATGCAAATGGATATATTCCAGCTCTTCAATCGACGTTACGCCTTGCTCGCCAAGCACATCGGCTACCTGACCGCCAACCATTCCCCGCGCTCCCGCTAACATAGCAAGATCTTCGACGATATCCAAAGCCGCTTGAGCGTCAATGCCGCCTTTGCGAGCCGCTTGCGGGATCAGATGAAACGCGTGCGTTAGCAGTGCGTCGCCTGCAAGAATCGCCATCGCTTCGCCGAATACTTTGTGATTCGTCAGCTTCCCTCTGCGGTAATCGTCATCATCCATAGCCGGCAAATCATCATGAATCAGCGAGTAGGTGTGTATGCATTCGATTGAACAGGCAACCGGAAGCGCATTTTCAGCAGCGCTGCTTTTGCCCTGAATAGCTTCAGCCGCAGCCAATACAAGCGCAGGTCGAATTCGTTTGCCGCCAGCTTCCAAAGAGTACATCATTGACTCCCGAAGTTTGCCCGGAACGTCCCATTCCGCGGGAAGCACATTAGCAAGCGATTGCTCTACTATTGCAGCGCATTGTTGCAAATAAGACTTGATTTCAATCCCGTCGCTCAAAATGATTCTCCTCTGTCATCGTTCGCCGCTGCAAACGGTTTTTTCTGAAAACCTTGCTCCGTTTCAATCAGCAGCTCGATTTTACGTTCAACCTGCTCAAGCTTGCCGCCGCAAAGCTGCGACAGCTTCATCCCTTGCTGAAACAAATCAATTGCCTTCTCTAAAGGAACGTCACCGCTCTCAAGCTGCTCCACGATTTGTTCCAGCTGCTCCATCGCAGCTTCAAAGCTTAGCTCCTCCGTCGTCTCCATCGCTTCCGTCTCCTTTCATCGACCAGACATGACAATCAAGCTGACCGTCCGCTACCATGATTTTGATCACATCGCCAGGCTGTACCTGCGCAATCGATTTAATTAAACGCTTTTCCTCCTCGTCATAAACGAGGCTATATCCTCGAGACATCACTTTAAGCGGACTTAACGCGTCAAGCTGACGCATCGTTCCGTGCAGCTGAAGCCTTCTAACCTTCACAGCTCCTTGCATCGCCTGCTCTAATCGTTTGACGCCCGCATTCAGCCGATTAGCCGCAAATGCGGCTTGCTCTCCCGGATGATGCCCCATAAGCGCGCTGTTCAATTGCAGCAAACGCGCTCTGCCTCTCTCTGCCGTCCGCTCTGTCCGCTGCGCGAGCCGTTCGCGCAAGCGGTCCAGCCGCTGGGCTTGATCAAGCAAATATTTGCGCGGGTGCACGAAAAACGGAGAACGGCGAGCACGCTGCAGCCTTTCTTTGCGTCCTTGAAGCATCATGCGAAGCGCCTGCTCCAAACGCTGCCGCTGCCTGTCTAACTGCTGGCGAAGCTCCGCTGCATGAGGTACCGCAAGCTCAGCCGCCGCTGTTGGCGTAGCCGCTCTAAGATCGGCGACAAAATCAGCGATTGTAAAATCGGTTTCATGTCCGACGGCACTAATGATCGGAATTAGCGATGCAGCTATACTTCTGGCAACCGCCTCTTCGTTGAATGCCCAAAGCTCTTCAAGCGAACCGCCGCCTCTTCCTACAATTAATACGTCAACTTCGGCAAAACGGTTCATCGATTCAATGGCTTTCGCAATAGAAGGCGCAGCCTGTGCGCCTTGCACAAGAACCGGCAATATGTATACTGGCACCGATGGATGCCGACGTTGCAACGTTATAACAATATCGCGCACCGCCGCCCCTGTAGGGGAGGTGATTACGCCAATTGCTTTCGGAAAACGCGGAATGGGCCGTTTGCGCGTTTCGGCAAACAAGCCTTCCGATTCAAGCTTTTGTTTCAACTGCTCGTAAGCAAGATACAAGCTCCCGATTCCGTCAGGCTGCATCGTCGTAACGTAAAATTGATAGTTGCCGTCCCGCTCATAAACCGAGACATTTCCTCTTGCCATCACTTTCGTGCCTTCGCGAGGTAGAAAAGGAAGCCGCTGATTATGCGAGGCGAACATAATGCATTTTAGCCGGCTGTCTTTATCCTTTAGCGTAAAATACATGTGGCCGCTGGAGTGATGGGTGAAATTCGAAATTTCACCCCGCAGCCACACGTCTCCGAGCAGCGAATCCGACTCCAGCTTCATACCGATATAACGATTAATTTCTTTAATCGTGTAAATGCGAGGCTGATTCGCCATAGAAATCGTCACACTCCGATTTTATGGGCTTTTTTTGCCGCCTTAATCGTATTGGACATCAGCATCGTAATCGTCATTGGACCAACGCCGCCCGGAACTGGCGTAATATAACCGGCGGTTTCCAAGCAATCTTCATAATCAACGTCGCCTGCAAGCTTGCCGTCCGGCAAACGGTTAATGCCCACGTCAATTACGATTGCGCCCGGCTTCACATATTTGCTGTCGATTGCTTTCGCTTTGCCGATGGCAACAACTAGAATGTCAGCTTGCTTTGCGATTTCTTCCATATTCGCAGTGCGCGAATGGCAAATCGTAACCGTTGCGTTCTCGCGCAACAGCAGCATGGCTACCGGTTTGCCGACAATGTTGCTGCGGCCGATAACAACAGCATGCTTGCCCGAGATGTCAACGCCGCTGCGTTTAATCAGCTCAATACAGCCGGCAGGCGTACATGGCAGCAGGCTGTCGTCGCCGATTACCAGGTTGCCGACGCTTTCCGGGTGGAAGCCGTCGACGTCTTTGCCCGCGTCAATCGCATCGATAACCGCTTTTTCATTAATATGCTTAGGCAACGGCAGTTGCACCAAAATTCCGTTAATTGTAGCTTGGTTGTTCAGCTTGTCAATAAGCGCAAGCAGATCCGCTTCAGACGTGTCTGCAGGCAGACGATGCACCTCGGAGTAGAAACCGAGCTGCTGACAAGCTTTTTCCTTCGAGCCGACATAAACCTTGGAAGCTGGGTCCTCTCCAACAAGTACGACGGCCAGTCCTGGTACTACGCCTTGCTCTTTCAATGCAGCTGTTTCTAATTTAATTTCTTCACGGATCAAATCGGAAATTTTTTTGCCTTCAATAATTTGTGCGCTCATTCGTTTCTCCCCCTGTTGGTTGTCTGATTTATAAATCGACCCGGATGATTATTCAGCCGTCGTTTCCGAGTTCGTCTTCGTTCCGTCTGGATCAATGCTTTGCAGCAGCTTGCCGAGAACGCCGTTTACAAACTTGCCTGATTCTTCGGTTCCGAAATGTTTCGCAAGCTCAATCGCCTCATTAATGGATGCTTTAGGCGGCACGTCGTCACGGAACACCATCTCGTAACACGCAAGGCGAAGCACTTGACGATCCACGCGAGACAAGCGATCTATTTGCCAGCCTGTTAAATGCTGCTGAAGCATATCGTCAATAGCCGCTTTACGCTCGGCAACCCCATTAACAAGCTCACGCACATAACGATCCGTGTTATCGCTCTCAACAAACTCAGCGCCAATCTCGTTCTCCGAACGCGCTTCCTCCATAAGCATATCGACTGCTTCTGCTGCTGTTACATCATTCATTTCCATTTGATATAAGCTGGATACTGCAATTTCTCGTGCTAATCTTCGTTTCATAATACCTCCGCGGCATTGGCTGCGCCTTATATTTTCAAAAAAAACCTATGATCTCCTCCCTGCCCGAAAACTGGCGGTATTCCGGCTTCCGGAGTACGGAGGAGACCACAGGATCATCTAAACGGTCTGTATCTTTCCATTAACCAATTCCAAATCCGTTGCCATGGAAAAACAGGATCGTTCCCCAAGTCCTTTTTCTTGCCAATCCAATAACCGATTGATACGAGCAGTATGAAGAACAGCATGTCCCAAAAACCGGCAAACAAATAAACAAATCCGAAAAAAAGTCCAGCGATTGCGCCGACCGTACGTTTCCCGTAAGCTGCCCAGAATTCTCTCCACATCGGTCAATTCACCTCTATTCTACGCGGCTCTTCACCGTTCCGGTCTGAATGACGTTGGCTACGAAAACGGCTACGCTCGTAACGGGAATCCCGGCGATCTCCTCTACATGCTCCTTGACGCTGCGTTGGATATCTTCCGTCAAAGCGGGGATCGAACCTTCTCCGTCCACAACGGCGCGAAGAACGATATCCATACCGGAATCCGTCGCGCGAATGCGCACCTTGAGATCTTTAACGCCACGGTTTTTCGAAGCTGCTTTAAGTGCGAGATTCTCAATCGTATCAAGCGAAATGCGAATATCGCCATAATCTGTACGCTGATCGATCGACGGCGCGGATGCTGCGCCTCCACGGTGCAACGATACAAAAAAGAAGCGCAAGCTCATAAGAAAAAGCACAATGCCGATAACGATGAACGTAATTTGGAATGAGCTTGTTGCGTACAATTCGTCTGCTAGCTCGTTAATGTCGCTCAAGGAAATCCAGCGAAATCCGATGCAAGCAATAAAGACGGACAAAGCACCTACGACGAGGCTGTATAGAAACAAAAGCAGCTTGTCCACGATTCTGATCAAAGAATTGCCTCCTCCGTCTGAGCGAATGAAAACCCCCTTGCGCGAATGCGGCATGCCCATCACGAGGGGGTGACATCAGGACATTGAGCGGAGCTCAATGTCACTCATTATACATCAGGACTTTGAGCATGACATCAGAATCTTTGAGCGGAGCTCAAAGTCTCTCTTTATACTCAAAGTCACACCTTTTTATCAAAGTCATTTCTAATTTCTATTTCACGCGCAGATGACTTTCGTCCTCTTCCGGCTTTTCAGCTGCCTTGAAATGCACATCGTGAATATGTACATTCACTTCAATGACATTCAGACCGGTCATCATTTCAATCGAACGCTTCACATTGCGTTGAATTTCCGAGGCGATTTCCGGAATTCGGTTGCCGTACTCCACGATAATCGAAACATCGACCGCAGCTTCGCGCTGGCCGACTTCAACCTTAACACCTTTGGACAAGTTTTTCCGTCCAAGCAGTTCTGCGATTCCCCCTGCCAGTCCTCCGCTCATGCCCGCTACGCCGTTTACTTCTACGGCTGCCAATCCGGCTATCACTTCAATAACTTCAGGCGCGATCTGAATGGTGCCAATGTCCGTCTTCTCATAATCTGCAGCAATCGTATTCATGATGAATTACACCTCCCTAAATTGCGCGTCCCGGCTTTTCGTTACCGGGTGTTGTCTACCGCATCTTATTTCTATACTATAACATTCGACGCGAATTATGACAAACAGTTGTCCCGCCTACACTTCGTACTCTTCCAAAAACTTGATGTCAAAATCGCCCTCGACAAACTTAGGATGATTTAGAAGCTTCAAATGGAACGGGATCGTCGTTTTGATGCCTTCGATCGCGAATTCGGATAGCGCGCGCTTCATGCGCGCAATCGCTTCCTCGCGCGTTCTGCCCCAAACGATGAGCTTGGCGATCATCGAATCGTAATGCGGTGAAATCGTATAGCCCGGATATACCGCGCTGTCCACTCGTACGCCAGTACCGCCCGGAGGCAGATAGAACGGAATGTGACCCGCCGACGGCATAAAGTTGCGTTCGGAATCTTCCGCATTGACGCGGCATTCGATCGCCCAGCCGTTAATTTTCAAATCATCTTGCTTGAAGGACAACGGATTGCCCTCCGCTACGGAGATCATTTCTTTAATCAGGTCAACGCTCGTAATCATCTCCGTTACCGGATGCTCAACCTGAATTCGCGTGTTCATCTCCATGAAGTAGAAATTGCCGTCCGGACCGAGCAAAAACTCCAGCGTGCCCGCACCGGAATAATTAACGGCAAGTGCGGCGCGTACTGCCGCTTGCCCCATCCGCTCGCGAAGCTCTGGCTCCAGCACTGGGCACGGCGCCTCTTCGACAAGCTTCTGGCGGCGGCGCTGCACGGAGCAATCACGTTCAAATAAATGAACGGCATTGCCGTGTTTGTCCGCCATAATTTGAATTTCAACGTGCTTCATGCCCGTCAAATATTTTTCCAAGTATACGCCGGCGTTGCCGAACGCTTTTTGCGCTTCTTGCTGCGCTGTTGTAATTTGCTGCACGAGCGACTCTTCGTCTTCCGCAATGCGGATCCCTTTGCCGCCGCCGCCGGCAGTTGCTTTAATGATGACCGGATAACCGATGCTGCGCGCTATCGTAACCGCTTCATCCATGTCTTCAATCAAGCCGTCAGAGCCTGGAATAACCGGCACGTCAGCCAACTGCATCGTTTTCTTCGCAACCGCTTTGTCCCCCATTTTGCTGATCGCTTCAGACGACGGACCGATAAACGTCACGTTGCAGGATTCGCTGATTTCGGCGAAATCGGCATTTTCCGCAAGAAAACCGTAGCCGGGATGAACGGCGTCGCATTCCGTAATCGTCGCAACGCTCATCAGATTTGTATAGTTCAAATAGCTGTCCTTCGACGCCGTCGGGCCGATGCAGTAAGCTTCGTCAGCCAGACGGACATGAAGGGAATCGCGGTCCGCTTCCGAGTAGACCGCAACTGTCGAGATGCCCAGCTCGCGGCATGCCCGTATAATCCGAACGGCAATTTCGCCGCGATTGGCGATTAGAATCTTTTGAAATTTCACGGTGAATACTCCTTTCAAGTGACAGTTTCTCCTAGCTTCTCGAACTTCTATCAGGAGAAAGGATGCTATTCCGGTTTAACGAGAAACAGCGGTTGGCCGTATTCAACTAACTGGCCGTTCGTTACAAGAATTTCGACGATTTCGCCGCGCACTTCCGCTTCGAGCTCGTTCATCAGCTTCATCGCTTCGAGAATGCAAACGACGCTTTTCTCGTTTACGCGGTCGCCGACCTTTACGAAAGCCGCTGCGTCAGGAGACGGCGAGCTGTAGAAAGTGCCGACCATCGGCGAAGTAATTTGATGCAGGTTGTCCGTATTTGGACGTGCCGCAGGCGCTTCTGGAGCGGCCGTCGTCGGCGCAGCTGCCGGTGCGGCAGCTTGAGGCGCGGCAACCGGAATCGGCGCCGGCGAATATGTATGCGTGATTGGGGCTGCTTGTACATTCACCACTTCTGTTTTGCCCGGTTTGCGGATAAGCAGGCGTACCCCTTCGTTTTCAATCTCCAGCTCATGAACGGAAGTTTGATCGACCAGCTTGATCAATTCTTTAATCTCGCTCAATTTGAACATGAATTGTGTCAACTCCTTAAAATTTTGCGTTAGTCGCGGCAAGCGCAGCTTTACCGGCAAGCGCTTCGCGGTATGCGCTATTTGCCCATTGTAACCAATTCTTTCACATAACGTTTAACATTATATCATAAACCGTTCAGAACACGAATCAATTTTTTATTTTTCGAAAGCAAAGCGGCCGCCCCAATGGGACAGCCGCATGAACCGCGCAAATTGCGCGAAGGTTGCCGCTCATTACGGCACGTAAGTTACGGTAACTTGATCTGCGCGCACGTCGAGCGTTTTAATGACGAGACCGATGATGCTTGCGGCTTGCGTTTTTTCAAGCTTTTCGCTCTCGACAACGACTTTATAGCCGTCATCCTCCCGGTCGATAATTGCCGTATGGAACTCCTTCATGAGCTCCGTTTCGATATCCGTCATTTTCGCAAATTTATCTTCGAGAAGCTCAAGCGCTTTAGATGCCTCTTGCACCTCTTCTGCTGACTTCTTCACATCAGCAATGATTGCATAGTATTTATTCGACTCCTCATCGTATTGCGCTTTTCGTTTCTCTTGCGTTTGCGCAAATACGCTGAGGGCAACTCCGCCTTCCGCTTCCACCTGCTCCAGCACATCCTTGTCCGTCGGTTTGTCCCCGCCGCTTGCATGATCAACCTGGTCGACTACAAGCTGGTCGTTACCAGTTGCGGCTGCCGTTGCATCCTTACCGGCTTTTTGCTCGGTTTGCGTGCCGTCCGAAACGAGATCCGGAGATTTGCTGTCTTGCGTAAACAGGTAATAAGCCGAGAGAACCACCATCAAGCTAAGCATCGATACGAGCCAAATCGTTTGTCTTTTCGTGTTCATGTGAACACCCTCCCCATTTCCATTCGTTTTTTTGGAATTCATTCGATCATTGCTTGCTTGGCGCAACTGAAATCCGATTTGCCGGCACATTTACGCCTTTTTCCACCGCGTCTATAATCAAGCGCCTTACGGTCGCGTTCTCCGCGCCATTGGCGACGACGAGCACGCCGCGAATACGCGGATTGATCGTTTTGGTGACGATCGGCTTTTGATCGCCGGACACCTCGGAAATGACGATTTGCCCTTTTTTTGTAATCGAAGTAATATGTCTTCGTCCTCCGTTGCGATCATTCTCATCCGTAATCGACTGGGTTTCTTCCTCATTCTGCTCAACGACAATCTCCTCGGTTGAATCAACGGTCACGAGAACATCAACCGAGCCGACGCCGACGATCTTCTCCAAAATCTCCTTCAAGCGCTGCTCCAACGGCTGCTCGATCGCATCAAACCGCGTCCCGTCAACGGCTCCTCCGCTCCATGCAGCCTCATCGTTTGCGGGCGACGGATTCGGATCCATAGCCGAAGGCTCGACCTTATCGAAGGTGAGGAAGGAGTTTAAGACCATTAGCGAGGCGCCCACTAAGCCGATGATGAGTAGAATATGCAACGTTTTTATTCGTTTCGGCCCTCCCGGCCCGCCTCCGTCTACGATGGACTCCAGTCCTTTCAACCATTTGGCCAACGCCTTATGCCTCCTTCCGAAAATTACGGATCCGTTATCCTGCCGCTTCTTGGCGAATTTGCACGATTTCCGGACTTATCCCCCAGCCTTTGGCTAACGTATCGCTGATTTTCTCCGCTAATGCCGGGGTCACGCGCGTCCAAGCACTTTCACTGTCCTCGCCGGCCTCTTGCTCTGCGGCGTCATCCAGCCTATTGCCTTCTCCGTTTTCAACGGTCACTGAAACCGCCACATCGACAGGGAGCACTTCCTCCACCTCGACATCCGGCAGCTCTGACGCCGAGCTTGCCGCCGCTTGTTTCTTTTCCTCGGCGGCCATCGTCACCAGCACGCTGCCCAAGTATGGATTTCGCTGCCCTTGATGCGCGATCCATTTCAATGCGACGTCAATCTGCTCAACCTTTGCCTTTGTCCGCTCCTCAACGGCAGCCTCCATCGCCTTCTCCAGCGTTTGCTCCATCAACGCCGCCGCCTCGTCATTGCGCCGGTCGCTCAACTTCTCCGCATTTTTCTGAATATCGGCTAGGCTCGGCATTTGCACATTATTCGTTTGCGAGCCGCGCTCCCAAAGCCCAATGCCTTCCTGAAGCTTGGCGTCAAAGTCGCCTTGCAGCACGCGCAGCAGCGGAGAAAGGATCGTCAGCAAGATAAGAAGACCGACAACAAGTCTCGCATAGCGCTGCATCGCCTTGTTGGGAAGCAGCAGCTCCATTAGAACGGCAAGCATAATTACGGCTATTATGTTTCGGAGCCAATCGCTCAGCCACTCTATCATCCTGCCGTCTCCTTCCGTGCCCGATGCCGTTATTTGGCCATTATTGCCGCGTTCCCCGCTGTCAGGATGATCGTTACGGCCAGAAAAAACATAAAACTTACGGCTGCCAGAGCGGCAAACACGTATAGCATCGTTTTCCCGATCGTTTGCAGGCATCCGACGATCGGCGAATTGCCAAGCGGCTGCATGACAGCTGCTGCTACATTGTAGATGAGCGCCAGCGTCAATATTTTCAAAGCGGGAAAAGCGCACAGGAACAACAGAATAATAACTCCAGCGATACCGATCGCATTTTTCGCGAGCATCGAAGCGGAGATGACCGTATCGGCTGCGTCCGAGAACATTCGGCCAACGACCGGTACAAAGTTGCCGGTAACGAACTTGGCCGTTCGCATCGTAATGCCGTCAGTAACTGCACTGGTCGCGCCTTGTACCGAAATAACGCCAAGAAAGACCGTGACGAGCGTGCCTAGAATGCCTACGCCGATGTTGCGCAAAAGGTTTGCCAGCTGCGTGACCTTGAACTTTTCCGTTAGCGCGCTCACGATATGAAGGACCGCAGAGAAGAACAGCAGCGGAAAAACAATCGTGTAGATCAGCGTTCCGACTGCGTGAATCATAAAAATAATGAGCGGGTGAAGCACCGATACGGAGACAACATTGCCCATCGAAGCGAGCAGCGTCAGCAGCAGCGGAATCATGGCCAGCATGAACTGAATCATGCCGCCGATTGCGTTCTTCGCATAACCGATCGCTACATGAAAGCTGTTTACCGCAATAATGACAAGCACCATATAAGCGATGGCGTAAGCGACTTTGCTGACCGTATTCCGCTCGAAAGCGTTTTGCAGCGTCTCCAGCACCATACTGAATACCGTCAGCATGACGATCGTGACAAGAAGCTTGCCGTTGTAGAGCACTTCATGCAAAAAGTAGCCAAGCAAGCCTTTCAACACCGTTTCGAGCTTTAGCCCTTCGCCGCCCGGCATAATCATCTCCATGAAGCTCGGCATCTGCTGATCTGGAAAGTAGCCGCCGTACTCATCCTTTAATTTGTTCCAGAACGATTCTACGGCTTCCGTATCGATCCCGCTCATCTCGTTGTCCATAAGCCCGTCTGCCGCCGAATCTTGTTGCGGATCAGACCGTGCCTCCTCTTGTCCAACTAAAGCTTGGCCGCTTGCCGGAACTGCCGTCCATAGCAGCCATACGGCCATAATCGCAAACATGAGCCGCCACGCTCCGACCGCCATCCGATTCCTTTCCAGTTCCGATCACCCCCCTGCCGGCAAAAGGCCGATAACGGTTTCGACAATAACGCTGATGATCGGAACGGCCATGACGAGAATAAGTACTTTGCCTGCAAATTCCACCTTGGAAGCGATGCTTTCCTGACCCGCGTCTCTTACAATCTGCGCGCCGAACTCGGCGATATAGGCGATACCGATTATTTTCAATATCGTCTTCAAATAAATCGACGGGATGCCGGATCTGTCTGCCAAATCTTCCAGAACGGATATAACCGCGTCGATTTTGCCGATCAGGTACAAGAAAATAAAAATGCCGGTAAATGCCGCAAGCAGGAAAGCGAACATCGGCTTTTGCTCTCGTACGACAAGGATAAGGACGGTGGCAATAAGCGCTAATCCGACGATTTGAATGATTTCCACTTCGTTCACCTACTCGCGGCTTTCGATAAAGTCTATTGACTATTGAAACAAAAAAATCGTTTTGATTTCTTGAAACAAGTCATTCAATAGCCGAACGACCATAAACAACACAACTACAAACCCGATAACCGTTACCCAATGCGCCATATCTTCTTTCCCCATTTGCTTCAGCACGGTATGAATCATTGCGATAATGATGCCGATACCTGCAATTTGGAAAATGGCGCTCACATCCATGTTCATTTCCGCGGCACCCCACTAAACCATCAAAATGACAACGAGCACAGCGATCAGGATGCCAAGGCTTTTCCACATTTTCTCGTAACGCCCTTGATCGTCCTTGGCCGCATCTTCCTCAGCCTTCAATTGAAGCAGCGCCAGCTTAATATGCTTCAATTGATCGTCCTTGTCGCTAATGCCCAGCGCGGAGCCAAGCCGGATCAGCACCGCCTGCTCGCCCGCCCGCATGGCCGTTGCTTCCCAGCCTTGTCTCACAGCGTTTTCCCAGCTTTCACGGAAAGAGATATCCGTTTGGCCAGTCACCCCTTCAGCCGCAAGCCGAAACATATCGGCCACCGGAGGCGGGATACTGTGCGCAACACGGTAGAGCGCCTCGGGCAACGGCGTATGGCCGTAGCCGATTTCGGTCTCGAGCCGCTGCAGCGCATGCGCCAGCTGGCGCAGCTGGCGGGGCCTTGCCGCAAATCGGGCTGCCTGCTGAAAGCCGATCAACGTTCCTGCCGTCAGAATGAGCACAGCGCCAAGCAGCTTAATCAACCGGCACCGCCTCTTTGCAGCCCATTCGCGAACGACGGCCGTTCGAAGCTCCGTGCTGCAGCTCCCGCTCCGCTTGCGGCAGCCGTTAGTGTAGGCTCTCGCGCGGCCGGTCCTCGGAACGACGATTCCGCATTAACGATACGGTGCATAAAACCAGAAGGCGATCGGCGCAATTCGACGATTTGCGAGAAAGCCCCTTCCTCCAGAAGACGCCGCAGCACCGGTCTGCCTAACGCGTCCGGCACGTCATAGGCGTGTGCCGTAGCGATCACGCTAACGCCGGCATGGCTCGCCTCGCGTATCGCCTCGCCATCCTCGTCGCGTCCGATTTCATCGGCGACGATCACTTCGGGCGACATGGAACGAAGCAGCATCATCATGCCTTCCGCTTTCGGACAAGCATCCATCACATCGGTGCGCGGCCCTATGTCGAAGGTCGGGATACCGCGCACGCATGCTGCGATTTCGGATCGCTCATCGACGATGCCAACTTTCCTCCCTTGCCATCCGGCGATCTCGCCATGCCCCCATAAGCCATAGCTGACGGAACGAGCGATATCACGAATCAATGTCGTTTTCCCTTGTTGCGGAGGCGCGAGAATGAGCGTTGAATGGATGCTCTTTCGGCTTCGATCAAGCAGCTTCGGCAGCAAATGATTAGCTGATCCCACAACCTCGCGGGCGATCCGGATATTAAACGCCCCGATATCGCGAATGCCCCGGACGTTGCCGCCGTCTAGTATGGTTCGGCCGGCTAGTCCAATCCGATGGCCTCCCGCGACTGTTATAAAACCTCTCTTAAGCTCTTCTTCCATTGCATAAAGCGAATAATTCGTAATTTTCTCCAGCAGTTTGCGGCATAAATCTCCCGTTGGCTTGAAAGCGCCGTCCGCCGACATCCGAAGTGTGCCGTCGGTTGCGGCAAATCGCGATTGTCCGCGAAAGCCAAGCTCCAGCGGCCTGCCTTCACGAACGCGAATTTCTTCCAGCTGCTCTAGCATCGATTCTGGCAAACGCTCCAGCACCGCTTTCAGCTCTACCGGCAGCAAGTGCGCCACTCGGTTCAGCATGCTTTCATCACCCCCTGATGTTTGTCCTTCGTAGTACCCATTGTATGCTTGGACATCGATAATATGTCCAAGTCTGCATATTTAATAGAATCTATTATTTTTTCAATATGCCGATGAACAAACAGCCAATTCCGAGCGCAATCCAAGCGATCTTTGCAAAAGAAAGCTTATCCGATAAGCCGACCAGCCCAATCGTCGTCGTTGCAATCAGAATAAGCGGTCCGACAAGCGCGAGTGAGGAGTTTACAAGAAGCGCTTTATCGATTTGATTCAACCTAAGCATAAGCAGCGCCGCGCAAATCTCTATCATCCCCGACGTCAGGCGAAGCGAAGCCATGCTGAGCACGATTTTATTCAACACCTGCGCAAACCTCCTAATTCATAATGCGAAGCCGCAGCTATAAATGAAGCTTGCGTTTCTCTATTACTCTATGCAGGCTTGTCTCCTATCTATTCCACTCAGGGCGCAATCATTCCGCAGACAGTCGGGCACACGCCCAGCCTCCTTTGCATATATTGCTTGCATGATTCGCTGTGATCGCGAATGCATGGGAGAAAGAAGTTTAAGAGAAGGAAGGCTCATTCGAATGCGGGTGCAAGTCATTTCGAGCGTAAACGAAGCAAGCTCGGCGCGGTTCCATCATAAAACGGCGATTATCGTCGATGTGCTGTGCGCCACGAGCACAATCGTCTCCGCGTTGGCATCAGGGTCATCGGGCATCGTACCGGTTGAGACAGTGATGGAGGCGCGCGCTGCGCGGCAAGAGGGCGACTTGCTCGGGGGAGAACGATTTAGCCGAAAAATTCCCGGGTTTGATCTCGGCAATTCACCGGAAGAATATTGCAGTCCGGCTGTAAAAAATAGAAGAATTATTTTTACGACCACGAACGGAACGCGGGCCATCCATAAATCGTCAAGAGCCGATTATGTATTGACCGGCGCATTGCTTAACGCTACAGCATGCGCGAAAGCCGCCGTTGATCTGAGAAGAGATGTAGTCATCCTTTGCGCAGGGAGCAACGATGAATTCGCTGTTGAAGACGGGCTGTGCGCCGGACTGCTGCTAGACCGTTTTCAAGCGTTGGCCGGCAGCGCTCTGGAGCTGGACGACTTCGGCCATGCCATGCTGTCGCTCTATTGCGACCGGGCCCAATCGATTCGAGAGACGCTCCAACACGGCATGACCGGCAAAAAGCTGCTAAAGCTCGGTTTGCGCCGCGACTTGGAAAGCTGCGCGATCATTGATCGCTACAACGAAGTACCGCGCTTATTCGGCGATATGTTGATCAACGCTTGATGGAAAACCGTCTGGTTCCGGGCCGATTCCCCGGGTACCCGACGGTTTTTTATTGCATTATTGGCGTATGTTTGTACGATGAGCTCAAGGAATGCGGACATCCATGTCGAATCAAGAAGCGAGCAGCAGTCCTATTTCGTCTTAGCCGGGAGGTATGCTTTTGAACAAAATCGGAAAAACAAGGGATTTAATCTATGTCAGCAAAGAGGATCATACAAACTGTTTTTACTCCTATGGCATTGAATTTCATGAATTTATGAGCTGCATACCTGATAGGCCGGACAACCTTTTACTGATTAAACACAATTTTGAAGAAGCGCTTATGAATCGGCATACAGGATTTGAATATGTAACAAAGCAGGAAATAAATAAACTGATTGAAGATGATGTTTATGGTTACGGGGATTTTTGCTGGGTTGACTTCATTGACGAAGAGGAGCTGGACGCTTTAAGCAGCGATCAAATTGCGCAACTTTTGTTTTTTGGCCATCTCGCCAGACCGCTCCACAAAATACCGATGAATCGATTCGCCTATTTTGCACATGATGACGGTTGGTTTAACAAGCTGTATATTACGGAGCATCAAGATTATGAAAACCTTTTAGCAAACGTTATTCCTATGAAACTAAGACGTTTGACCGGAAGGAAAGTTAACGGCATCCCGTCTGCGATTGCCTCGAAGCTTGTCACTTGCGCCAAAGACGGTTTATTCATTGACCTTTCCAACGTTATAAAAAGCAGAACTCAATTAAAAATTCCAATGACAGCGATCGGTCATTGGACGGACATGGATCAAGTTTACAACTTAAGAGAAGAAATAAATCATTATCAGATTTGGCTGCTGTATTCAAATAAAGTATGGCGGATCGTAAAAGAAGACTAAAACACGGGCAGCGCATGAACCCGGATAACTGCTGCCCGCACTCCTGTTGCCCGATAATGCTGCCAGACAGCGTTATTTCCACAACTAAGCCCCTGCGCGACCGTTTAACGCTTTGACACAGCGTTATTCGATCTCACCCACTCAGAAACAAAAAAAGGCTAACCAGTCCTCATCTACGATGACAGCGGGTTAACCTTTTCCTATTGCACCAATAACTTACTATCTGCGGTCTTGAGGGCCGCCGACGAACACTTGCTCAGCCGTATCCAGGCCGTATGCTGTGTGAAGCGCGCGGACAACGTCCTGCAACGGTTCAGCCGCAATAATGCAAGACACTTTAATTTCCGAAGTGCTTACCATTTTGATGCTTACGCCGATTTCCGAAATGGCTGCGAACATCGTTGCAGCTACTCCAGGGTTGCTGACCATGCCTGCGCCAACGATCGACACTTTCACGAGATTGTCTTCCGAAGTCACTTCTTCGAAAGGCACTTGCTCGCGTACACTTTTAATTACCGATACAGCCTTCTCTTTATCGTCACGGGACAATGTAAAGGAGAAATCGGCTTTGCCGTCCTGCACACCGCTTTGAACGATAATGTCTACATCGATTCCGTTGTTTGCGAGCGCGCCGAACACATTCGCAAGGACGCCCGGTACGTCTTGAACGCCAAGAATGCTGATTCTTGCTACGTTTTTGTCAAACGCGATGCCGCGAACGACTACTCCCTGCTCCATAACCGCTTCCTCCTTCACACTTGTGCCTTCGTTTTGCGTAAAGCTGGAACGAACGACAAGTTTTACATTGTTGTGCTTTGCGTACTCTACTGCGCGCGGATGCAGCACCGCTGCTCCGAGATGTGCAAGCTCCAGCATTTCGTCATACGAAATTTCATTGAGCTTGCGTGCGCATTTGACGACACGCGGGTCTGTCGAATAAACGCCGTCTACGTCGGTATAAATCTCGCACACATCCGCCTTAACTGCGGCTGCCAGCGCTACGGCTGTCGTATCCGATCCGCCGCGGCCAAGCGTCGTAATGTCTCCATCCTCCGTCATGCCTTGGAAGCCGGCTACGATTACGATATTGCCTGCATCAAATTCCTTGAATAAACGATCCGGACGAATGTCCGTAATCTTCGCTTTACTGTGTACCGCTTCCGTACGGATGCCCGCCTGCCAGCCGGTAAGAGACACCGCTTGATGACCCATCTGATGAATCGTCATCGCCAAAAGCGCTACCGATATTTGTTCGCCTGTCGTAAGAAGCATATCCATCTCACGCGCCGGCGGGTTCGGATTAAGCAGCTTCGACTGATCAATTAAATCATCCGTTGTATCTCCCATTGCGGAAACGACGACAGCTACGCGATTGCCCGCTTTATGGCTTTCGATAATCCGCTTTGCTACACGCTGCATCCGCTCAGGCGTACCTACCGAGCTTCCGCCAAACTTCATCACAATCAACGACAAAGCTGATTCACTCCCCAACCTTGACATATACATACAAGACAATATTATAGCACAACATCTGCATGTCTGGGTATATGCGTACGCAAAAAAACCGCCCATAGGACGGTTTTTTTGTTTCCTGCTAAGCGCGGGAAATGTATTTGCCTTCGCGAGTATCGATCAGAAGAACGTCGCCTTCATTGATGAACAGCGGAACTTGTACGTTCAGGCCCGTTTCAACCTTCGCGTTTTTCGTTGCGCCTTGAGCCGTGTTGCCTTTTACGCCCGGCTCTGTTTCAACAACTTTCAGATCAACGCTGTTCGGCATTTGAATACCGATAATTTCACCTTGATAGCTGGAAATATTAACTGTCATGTTTTCTTTCAGGAAATTCAATTCCCATTCCAGCTGTTTGTAGTTAAGAGCAAATTGGTCGTAAGTTTCGTTATCCATGAATGTATACTCGTCGCCGGAGTTGTACAGGTATTGCACTGCGCGGTTTTCGATGATCGCACGGCCGATGTTCTCGCCAGCACGGAATGTTTTCTCTACAACGTTGCCGTTGCGCAGGTTTTTCAATTTGGAGCGCACGAATGCCGCGCCTTTGCCCGGTTTAACGTGTTGGAAATCCGTTACCGAGAAAATATCGCCGTCCACTTCGACGGTCAAGCCTGTTTTAAAATCGTTTACAGAAATAGTCACTGCAAATTCCCTCCTGATATCGTTCGCTTGGAATAGTCCTTAACCCACAGTAAGAAGCTCTTTCGGGGATGAGGTTAATATTTTAATACCGGAATCCGTTATAACGATATCGTCTTCGATCCGTACGCCGCCAAAGCCGGGGATATAGATGCCAGGCTCTACCGTTACCGTCATTCCAGGGGTTAAAATCGTATCGCTTAATTTGGACAAGCGAGGCTGTTCATGAACTTCCATTCCCAATCCGTGTCCGGTGCTGTGTCCGAATTGATCGCCGTAACCGTACTTTGCGATAATGTCTCTGCAAAGCGCGTCGGCTTGCTTGCCGGTCATGCCCGGCTTTATTTGCGCCAGTCCGTTCAGCTGCGCTTCCAGCACAATGCCATAAATTTCCCGATGCTTGTCTGACGGCTCGCCGACGATGACTGTACGGGTCAGATCGGAGCAATATCCTTTGTAATAAGCGCCAAAATCAAGCGTGACAAACTCGCCGTATCCGATCCGTTTGTCGCTGGCAACGCCATGCGGCAATGCGGAACGTTCACCCGATGCGACAATCGTATCGAACGATGATGAAGCAGCGCCGCCCTTGCGCATAAACAGTTCAAGCTCCAGAGCGATGTCTCTCTCCGCCGTGCCGGGTTGCAGCAGCGGCAGCACATGCCAGAAAGCTGCGTCCGCCAAATCGGCCGCTTCTTGCATGACGGCAAGTTCTTGCTCATCCTTGATCATACGCAGATTTTCGACGAGACCCGATGTCGGTTTAAGCTTGATCCCGCCAAGCGCAGCTGTCCAAGCGGCAAATTCGCCGTAGGATACCTGTTCCTGTTCAAAAGCCGCCTCTCGAATGCCCTTCGACGCCAACAGATCTCGAACGCTGTCGATCGCTTTGGGCCCATGCTCAACGACCTGGAATCCGATCGCTTGCTGCGGAGCTTGCGTCATATACCGGAAATCGGTCAGCAGAATGCTGTCTTGCAGCGTAATGACAACTATACCCGAGGATCCCGTAAAACCGCTCAAATAAGCCCGATTATGCTCGCTTCCGATAATGATGGCTTCCAAGCCTTGATCAGCCAGCGCTTTCCGCAGCCGTTCCACTCTTGCATTGGCCATACGCATAACTCCCTTCTAAAAAGTTTACTGCGCAAAACTTGCTTCGAAGCATACGCTTAAAAGCTTGCCATGCAAACTTACTTTAAAAGCATCGTTTAGCTTTGCGAAACAAACCTTCTTTAAACAGATTGTTGCTTCAGCTTGCTGACGAGCGCACTCAGTCCAAGCTCATAGCTTTGCCCGCCGAAGCCGGCAATTTGCCCGACTGCAACCGGGGCAATAACCGACACATGTCTGAACGCTTCCCGTTTATGAATATTCGACAAATGCACCTCGACAACCGGCAATGCGACCGTACTAAACGCATCGCGAAGCGCGTAGCTGTAATGAGTCAATGCTCCCGGGTTGATGAGAAAGCCATCCGCTATTCCGTAAGCGCTATGTATCCGGTCAATTAACGCGCCTTCGTGGTTCGATTGGAAAAACTCCAGCTCCACACCCAGCTCCGCAGCTTGATGCCGAAGCCTCTCTTCAATCTGAGGGAGCGTTTCCGTTCCGTACACGCCAGGCTCGCGGACGCCAAGCATATTCAAATTCGGTCCGTTCAACACAACGATTTTCAGCAAATTCGCACCTCCCAGTCGGCACACTATGCCGTAATGCCAAAGATCACAAGACATTTTACCACAAATGCCCGCCGCTTGAGAAGCCGAACTTGTTTAACGCGCGCCAATCGGCTCGCGAGAAGCCTCGTCCGTATATTCGAATGCGGTCGAATAACCGATAAACAGCCCCCACAGCATAAAAATGCACAGTTCGGTCGTCAACGTATTCCATCCCGCTTCCGTGATCGGCTTTGTCATTTGCAGCATCGGTCCGGTAAACACAAACAGAATGGCCCACCATAATAAGCCGTAAAGCACGCCTGGCCATGGTCCGCGAAGCTTGGCGAACAAGAAATAGTAAATCAGCGCGGCTATAATCGAAAACACAATAAAGCCGCTGATTCCGATTGTGATGCCCCAAGGCGACTTCAAAAAGCTGTTGCGGAAAAAAGGCTCAACCAGAAACCCGGGAAGCTCGACCGTAAAATTGATTTCATAGAGAAGCCACCGTACAACGCCCCAGAATAATCCGGCAAACAATCCGATCGTCAGCTCAAACAGCCACGGGTTCGTATGATGGTTTGCCGGATCGTCATAATCGCCTCGCCTTTTTTTAACTTGCGGTCCTTTGCTGTTATTCGCCGTGCTTTTTTGTGCCATCGATTAAACCTCGCTTCATTCGTGTAATGGTTCTATTATGCGAAAAACCAGACTCACCTAACCGCCATATCTGGAATCTTCGTTTCACGCTGCCGCTATCTTTCGCGTCGCTGCGTCCAGTGGCTTTTACACCATATATCAAGTACAATAGAAACAAAGCATAGACAGCGGCGTTCGGCGTTTGCCAGGACGGCGCAAGCAACTTAAGGATGGTGACGGGTCTCTTGTCTCAAAACTCCAAAAGCATTTATGGCGGACAAGCGGTAATTGAAGGCGTCATGTTTGCTGGAAAGCATGTAAATGTAACAGCGGTAAGACGTAAAAACGACGAAATCGTTTATCTTGAAGTGCCCAGAACGACGATCAATTGGGTTCAAAAGCTAAAGAAGATTCCGTTGGTGCGCGGTGTTGTCGGCATTATTGAGTCCAGTGCCAAAGGCTCGCAGCATTTGAACTTCTCTATGGAAACGTATGCGGAAGATGAAGCAGCCGAGGAGGCCGCTAAAAATCCGAAAGAAGCAGCTGCGATTGCTGAAGAAACAAAGAAGGAAAAGTCCGGATGGAGCTTGAGCATGATATTCGGCGTTGCGGTTGCCGGGGTTCTGTCGTTTATTTTCGGCAAATTAATTTTCACCGCAGCTCCCGCCGCGATTGAAAGTGTGCTGTTCGAGCATGTATTTGAGAATAAAGTCGGGCATAACCTTTTAGAGGGACTTATTAAAATTATTCTCCTTCTGGCTTATCTCTATTTCATGTCGATGACGCCAATCATTAAACGGCTGTTTCAATATCACGGGGCGGAGCACAAAGTGATTACCGCTTATGAAGCCGGCGACGAACTGACGGTCAGCAACGTGCAAAAGCACAGCAGGCTTCATTATCGCTGCGGCAGCAGCTTCATTATTTTCACAGTTATCGTAGGCGTCATTATTTACTCGCTGCCGATTTTTGATTGGGAAACGATTTGGGAACGCGTTTATATTCGCATTTTGCTTCTCCCGATTGTTCTCGGCCTTTCATATGAGGTGCTTCGCTGGACGAATGCGCTTCGCGATGTGCCGGTGCTTCGTTATCTCGGCTACCCGGGCTTGTGGCTTCAGCTGCTTACAACGAAAGAACCGAAAGACGATCAAGTCGCTGTATCGATCGCTTCCTTTAACCGGATGCGCGAATTGGATCAGCAGCTCAGTAAATCTTAATTTAGGTGGGTGGGCATAATGGGCAAATGGCCGCGAGGATGGAATGCTTCAACCGTAGTTGTCATCGTCTTGTTCATCATCGGACTGCTCTACGGATTCTCGTTAAACCCGAGCGGGTTTCTAATCCCCCTTATTGTTTTAGGCGCGATCTTCCTGCTTTATAAATATCCGCCGAACAAATGGGGATCGAATGCCCGTTCAAAACAGCCTTATGTCAAACAGAATCGTACGCAGCCTCGTCAGAAGCCGAAGTCGCGCACCGTTCCTTTTCGAGTGATCGACGGCGGCAAGGATGATGACGATACGCCGAAGTACCATTAACCAATTCAAAAAAGCCTGCCGCGCCGGCAGGCTTTTTTCTTTCTCATATGGGCTATTCCGAATTATCCAATTCGTCGCGGATGCTTCTTAACTCGTCCATGCGAACGGAATCACGGCGGAAATATTCCACAAGCGTCTCAATGCACGTAATTGAATCCCAGCTCAAGTGATGCTCAATGCCTTCAACATCGCGATAAATGTTCTCTTCCTGCACGCCGATCAGCGTCAGAAACGATTCGAGCAGTTGATGGCGGTCGACAAGCCTTTTCCCCATCTTCTTTCCCTTATTCGTAAGAACAAGCCCGCGGTATTTCTCATAGATCAAATAATTGTCTTTATCCAGCTTCTGAATCATCTTCGTAACGGAAGACGGATGCACTTCCAATCCTTCCGCAATATCCGATACGCGAGCGTATCCCTTCTCATCAATGAGCTTATAAATTCGTTCCAAATAGTCTTCCATGCTCGGAGTCGGCAATGAAGAACCCCCTAACTAAGCTTCTTACACCTTGTCTCCTCGGCGTTGCTTCTAGTATCATACACTGTATTCGAACGGCACTGCAACTTCAAAAGCCGAATTAAAATTTCAGCCACTCCGGCGTAATCTGATTAAGCCAGATCGTAATGGCTGTCATACGGTCGGTGAACAGTAAAACGCCCATCAGAATCATAATGCCTCCGCCGATCTTCATGACGAGCGACGAATATTTGAGCAGCCAACGAGCCGAACCGAGGAAAAAGGCGAGCGCAAAGAACGGGATAGCGAAGCCTAGCGCGTAAGCGGTCGTCAGTTGGAACCATGTGCCCGGCTCGGATGCTGCAAGCGCAAGAATCGCTGTGAGCGCAGGACCGATGCAAGGCGTCCAGCCTGCCGAGAAGCCGATGCCAAAAATAAACGAGCCGATAAAGCCCGATTTCTTCGTCGGATCGATTCGAAAACGACGTTCCTTCATCAGCACTTGCGGCTGAAAAATGCCAACGAGGAAAAGCCCCATCAGCACGATCAAAATAGCGGAAAGCTGGCGAATGATGGCCGCATACTCGCTGAAAAACTCGGCGAACACGTTTGAGCCGTAGCCCAGCGTGTAATAAACGGTGCAAAAGCCGAGAATAAAAAAAAGCGTATGAGTCATCGTACGAAGCCTCATTTTGCCCGAATGTTGATTCTGTCTTAAATCGCTTACGGAAATACCGGTTATGTAAGATAAATAGGACGGATATAATGGCAGGCAGCAGGGTGAAATAAATGAAGCAAAGCCGGCGCCGAACGCCAGCCAAATGTTAATGTCTGTCACTGAAACACACCTCTATTGCATGGTATGGCACTGTCTATTGTCGCACCGCAAACAATGCCTCTTATTTAATTGCCCGTCCGCATTCCGCGTTTCAACAGCATGAGCGCGAGCAATATCACGATGAGCAGCAATACAATCGTTCCGCCTGGCGCAAGGTTCCACACTCCGGCAATCAATAAACCGGCAACAACGGCAAGCTCGCCGATAACGACGACCGTAATGATGCTTTGGCGAAAGCTCCGGGCAATGATCAGGCTGCATGCCGCTGGGATCGTAAGCAAAGCCGATACGAGCAGTGCGCCGACAATTTTTATAGATGCGCTTATTACAAGTGCGGTAAGCACACTAATCATAACATTATAGAATCGGACGGGCAAGCCGCTGACAGCAGCCGCATCCTCGTCAAACGTCAGCAAAAACAGCTCTTTCAGCTGTGTCCACACTGCAACGAGAACAACAACCGTTACAACGGCGATCGTAATCAAGTCGGCTGAACCAAGCGTAAGGATACTGCCGAACAGATAGCCGTTTACATTAATATTAAAGCCTTTTCCCACAGTAAAAAGGATTGACGCGAGCGCTACGCCGCCCGACATTATAATCGCAATCGACAGCTCGGCATACGTCTTATAAGCCTTGCGCAGCTTCTCGATCGCAAATGATGCGGCGATAGCAAACAGCAACCCGATTGCTACCGGATAAACGCCAATGAGAAAGCCAAGCGCAACGCCCGCGATCGACACATGCGACAGCGTATCGCCAATCATAGACAGCCGCCGCAGCACCAGAAAAATGCCGATCAACGGGGCTGTTATCCCGATAATCATGCCTCCTAGCAGCGCGCGCTGAAAAAATTCAGTAGTGATGATCTCCAACTGCAACAACCTCTTTCCTGCTCTCCATTTGCTGACGCAAACCTTTAAGGCTATGCGTCAAATCATTTACGACACAATTTTGCAAATCATGGGAATGCTTCTTGTAAAATTTCAATTTGCCGCTCTCCGCCGCCGGTTGTTCACCCAAGTAGGAACGAATCATTTCCATATCATGCGACACCATTAAAAACGTAATGTTATGATGCTGATGCATATGCTTGATCATATGGAAGAAACCTTCCTGCGTTTCAATATCGATACCGACCGTCGGTTCATCAAGGATAAGCAGGGATGGATTATTAATGAGCGCTCTTGCAAGAAACACGCGCTGCTGCTGGCCGCCCGAAAGCTGTCCGATTCGTTTTGCCGCCAAATCTTCAATGTTCATCGCATGAAGCGCATCTTCGCATTTGATTTGATCGCTTTTTGTTATGCGGCGGAAAATTTTACTGCGCCCGTACAGGCCGGATAAAACTACTTCCTTTACGGTAGCGGGGAACAACGGATTAAAGGAATTTTTTTGCGGCACATAACCGATACGCTCCCAGGCCTTGAATTGCGACACCGGCTCGCCGAACAGGCGAATAACGCCGCTCTCTGGCTTGAGCAGACCTACAATCATTCGAAGCAGCGTCGTTTTCCCAGCGCCGTTCGAACCGATCAGCCCGATGAAATCACGTTCTTTTACGGAAAAATCGAGATCGGTAATGACACGCTGCTGCTGGTAGGAGAAGGTTACTTTCTCGAGCGTAATTATATCTTGATGACAAGCAGCCGCCTCGGCGCCGCCCGTTTGTACATGTTTCGTTAGCATCTTGCACCTCTTCTTTCCCAAACGTAAACGGAAAACTTATCTATAGACAAAAAGAGAAACCCGGCCCTCGGTCCGAGTTCGTCCTATCTCCCTATTGTAAAGCCTTAAGCAAATTTTGCAAATTGGCTTCCATCACTGTAATAAGGTTGTCTCCGTTTTTTTCTTGCTCAGGCGTCAGACCTTCCACCGGGTTAAGCACCAGCGTCTCGACATCCGCCTCGCTAGCCAGCGTATTCGCCAGTTCCGGAGAAACCAGTTCTTCAAAAAAGATATATGGAATATCATTCTCTTTGACGAACTTTGCAATTCGCAGCAAGTCCTGCGCTCTTGGCTCCGCGTCAGGCGACAAGCCCATGACCGCTGTTTGCTTCAGTCCGTAATCTCTCGCTAAGTAACCAAACGCTTGGTGTGATACGACGATATCTTTTCTAGCCGTATTCGACAATGCTTCGGTATACTTCGCATCCAGAGCTTCCAGCTTGTCTCGAAGCGCCTCGTAGTTGTTTTCATAATTGTCCTTGTGGGACGGATCGACTTGAACAAGGCTGCTTTTCACGTTTTCCGCCATGATGAGCATCGATTTCGGGCTAACCCACACATGCGGATCGACATCAAGAGCATGCTCATCACCGTCACTGTCAGCATTATGCTCGTCATGAGCCTCGCTATCTTCATGGCCTTCGTGCGCATCGTGCTCTTCTTCGCTCTCTGGGTTGCCTTGGATAAGCGTAATGCCTTTGCTCATTTCCGCCGTTATCAGCTTGCTGTCCTTCGACAAGCCTTCCAAGAAATCTTCCGTCCAGCCTTCCAATCCGGCGCCATTGTATAAAAATAATTGCGCTTTCGATGCGATATCGAGATCTTTGCTCTTCGGCGTCCAGTCATGCGGCTCAACGCCGGTTGGAATTAAATTAATGACATTTGTATAATCGCCGCCGATTTCCGATGCCAAATAATAAAGCGGATAAAAGCTGGTAACCACATTTGTCTTATTCTCGACAAGCTTACTGGAGTTGCTGCCGCACGCCGCTGCCGTTGCCGCTAAAATAATCAATAGCGCAAATGCGCTCAATCGTCTCATTCGTATAAAAGTATTCATATCGCAAGTCTCCATTCCTATGTGCTTGTTAGTAATCGTTACTATTACGATTTAAATTATACGAAGGAGAGTTCTGACTGTCAACACCATTATTCTCTCAATTGTTGGCTCCAAGCTATGCATCGCAGCGGAAGGTATATTTGTACTTCGGATCCGCCTCCTGCGCGTGCGCGACAGCTGGATTGGCCAGTCTTAGGTACAGTTGTACCTTAGACCACCATCAGCAGCTGATTCAACACGCGCTAAGGTACATTTGTACCTTGGATTCGCCTCCCGAGCAACAAAAAACCGCCGAAAAAATTAAAATTCGGCGGTTTTCATTCCGTTCATTATTTCACGATTGCACCGTTCGGCATTTCGTCCGGGACGGTTGCCAGCGTCAACTGGTCGCCATGCGACGCGGCTAGAATCATGCCTTGCGACAGTTCGCCGCGCAGTTTGACCGGCTTCAGGTTCGTCACGCAAATGACTTTGCGGCCAACCATCTGCTCCGGCGTATAAAACTTCGCAATGCCCGAAACGACCTGGCGCTGCTCATAGCCAAGATCAAGCTGCAGCTTAAGCAGCTTATCCGCTTTTTTCACCGGCTCGGCCGCGATGACTTGCGCAACGCGCAGCTCAACCTTGCCGAAGTCTTCAATGTTGATTTCCTCCTTCGGCTCAGCCGCAACCGGTTCAGCGGCCGAAGCAGCAGCACCCGCTTCCGGCGCTGCCTGCGCTTCCGGCTGTGCGGCAGCAGCAGCGCCGCCTCCCATAGCCGCGGCAATGTAGGCGACTTCTTCCGCCGCTTCCAAGCGAGGGAAGATCGGCGCGCCTTTGCTTACACGCGTGCCGCCAGGCAGCTCGCCGAACTGCTTAGCGCTATCCCAAGCGGTCAGCTCGCCTTCTTCAATGCCAAGCTGCTTCCACAGCTCGCGCGGCGCATGCGTCAAGAACGGCTGCAGCAAAATCGATGCGATGCGCAGCGACTCGGCCAAATGATGCATGACCGACGCCAGCTCATCGCGTTTGCTCTCGTCTTTCGCAAGCGCCCAAGGCTGAGTTTCGTCGATATATTTGTTCGTGCGGCTCACAAACTGCCAGATCGCAGCGAGCGCCACCGAAAACTCCATGTTTTCCATAGCCGTCTCAACTTGATCGATCGTTTGCACGGAAAGCTGCTGCAAATGCTCGTCGAATGCCGTCACCTTGCCGGCAAATGCCGGAATGCTGCCCTCGAAATATTTGTCGATCATCGCAACGGTACGGTTCAGCAAATTGCCAAGGTCGTTTGCCAGATCGAAATTGATCCGATCGACAAAGTTTTCCGGCGTAAACGTGCCGTCCGCTCCGAACGGCACTTCGCGCAGCAAGTAGTAGCGCACCGCATCAAGGCCGTAACGGTCGATGAGCGTAACAGGGTCAACGACATTGCCCTTTGATTTGGACATTTTGCCGTCTTTCATGAGCAGCCAGCCGTGCGCAAACACCTTTTTCGGCACCGGCAAGCCAAGCGCCATCAGCATGATCGGCCAGTAAATCGTATGGAAACGAACGATCTCCTTGCCGACGAGATGTACGTCAGCAGGCCAGAACTTTTCGAATTTGGCGCCTTCCTCGCCGTCAAGACCGTAGCCAAGCGCCGTAATATAATTGGAAAGCGCGTCGATCCATACATAAATGACATGCTTCGGATCGCCAGGCACTTTAACGCCCCACTCGAAGGTCGTGCGCGATACAGCCAAATCTTCCAAACCCGGCTTAATAAAGTTGTTAATCATTTCATTCTTGCGGGACTCCGGCTGAATGAAACCCGGGTTTTCCTCATAAAGCTTGAGCAGACGATCCGCATATTTGCTCATCCGGAAAAAATAGCTCTCTTCCTTCACAAGCTCCACAGGGCGACCGCAATCCGGACAATTGCCGCCTACAAGCTGCCGTTCCAGAAAGAACGATTCGCAAGGCGTGCAATACCAGCCCTCATATTCGCCTTTGTAAATATCGTCTTGCTTGAGCAATTGGTCGAAAATGCGTTCAACAACCGCTTTATGCCGGGGCTCTGTCGTACGAATAAAATCATCATTCGATATTTCCAGCTTGGTCCACAGCTCTTTAATGCCGACAACGATATCGTCCACAAATTGCTGCGGCGTCTTGCCTTTCTCCTCGGCCTTGCGTTCAATTTTTTGCCCATGTTCGTCAGTTCCGGTCAAATACCAAACCTCGTAGCCGCGCAGACGTTTATATCTAGCCATCGCATCGCCTGCTACCGTCGTGTATGCGTGTCCGATATGCAGCTTGTCGCTCGGATAATAAATTGGCGTCGTAATATAGAACGATTTGTTTGCTGTCATCTGAATTCCTCCTAAAAATCTTGTTAAATTGTGAAAACGCAAAAAACTCCCGTCCATCATGGGACGAGAGTTGACACTCACGCGGTACCACCCAAATTCCGATCTTGCCGCTCCAATCAATCGAGCAGGCATGATCGCTTCGTGGCCGTCTTTATTGACGGCAAGCCGATAACGCCGGCTTTGCGCCGCTCCCTTACCATTGCTGGCTCGAAAGCAGTTCCTCCAGGACCATATTCCGATGTTGTCCCATACCGGCTTGCACCGCTTTGCCCGGCTCTCTGTCATAGGACGGCGTTTCGCATTCATCGTACTTATCCGTTCATTGGAAGCATATATGCACTATATTCAAAATATACTCAAAACGGCGCCCCTCTGTCAACAATCCGCCTCTTCCGACACTTCCTGAGCAGGCGGAACGGGATCAAAACCGCCCGGATGGAACGGATGGCAACGCGCAATTCGTTTCGCAGCAAGCCAAGCGCCTCTGGCTGCTCCATGCTTCTCGATCGCTTCCAGCGCATACGCCGAACACGTCGGGTAAAACCGGCACGAAGGCGGCTTTAGCGGCGAAATGACTTTTCGATAAAAATGGATTGGACCTTGCAATACAATCTTTGCGGTACCCCTTCCGCCCATTAGCCTTCTCCGCCGGTTGTTTCTTCGGATTGGCAATCTTTGCAGTAGCCGAACACCTCAAACTTATGCTTGACGATTTTGAAATCATCGGGTGCGCTCGTCTGCTCCATCGGACAATAGGTAATCGGATAGGTTTTCCCGCATTGCAAGCAAATGAGATGGTGATGGTGATCATGCTCGCGGCAATGCAGCTTGAACTTCACGCCTTCCTCGAAAACGACTTGCTCCAGCACGCCAAGCTCTTCCATGACGCGCAAATTGCGGTATACCGTATCAAAGCTCAGACCGGCATACGATTTCCCCATATATTCATAAACGGCTTTTGGCGCCAAATAGCCCGGCGATTCAGCGAACAGCTTCGCCAGCGTTTTACGTTGATCGGTTATTCGCAAGCCCTGGCTTGCCATCTTCTGAACGATTTCCTCATAAGTATGCAAGGTATGAAACCTCCGGTTCATCAATCTTCTACTTCCATAATGCCGAAAAAAAAGACTCTCGTCAATGAGAGCCCTTTCTCTGCCACTGTTGCATATTTGTTGTTTAATCTAGCCGTTCAAGCGCATATTGATCAAAAAGCTGGCGCACATTGCGAGAAAGAGCAAAACCGAAATGGCCGCTGTCGCATTGCGTCCCCGCTTGGCGCGCTGCAGCTTGTCTTGATCGGCTCCCGCCGACTGTTCCTTAACCGAACGCTGCAAAAACAAAAATACGATAATCGAAACGACAAATAATATATTGATTAAAAACCAGATTGCAGTCCACTGCATATGTAAGTCCTCCTACAGGAACCACTTGTTTAATATAAGCATAAACACGATAAAGCTGACAATTGCGCCGCCAAAGCTGATCCAGCCCGCTTTAAAGCGCTGCTGAAACATTCTCAAAATCCCGAAGCTTAACAATCCGAAAATGAGCAATAAAAAAACGACTCCGAGTATGAATAGTACCGCCGAGACGCTGCTGACATCGACCAATGACACGACTTACACTCTCCTTAATTTTCCGTTCCGCTTGCTATATAGCATTATAAGGGATAGAGCGGCTATAATCCAGCTGTAAACCCGGTCGATTTCGTGACAAAAACGACCATTGCCTTCTGCCGGCTTACCGAGCCCGCTACCAGCGAATGGTCGTTTCATAATAGGTGCGTGTGCCTGGCCGCTTGCGCAGCTTCACCTGCAAAATTCCGTTTTTGACGAGTGCCCTGCATATGCGCGGCTTTACCGGCCTTGGCAGCTTAATCGTCTCCGTCCTGTTGTCCGGCAAGCCTTCCACCTTGATCCGATCCTCCCGAACGAACAATTTCAAATCGTCTCGTTTCGTGCCTGCCGGCAATGGAAATTTGACAAGTATAAAATGATGCGTTTCAAAGGTGGTCGCTTCCTCCGCGATCCCGTTCATCGCTTGAGCAGCTTCGGGCAGCGCTTTTGTCATCATTTTGCGAACAAATTGCTCGACCCAATCCGGCTCCTTCAATACTTCGAACCCTTTCGGCAGCTTCTGACCTTCCATCCATCGCTCCAAATCATCCCATTTTGAAGCCATAGCCCGCACCTCCCGTTGTAGCATATGCCGCTCTAGGCGCAGACGCTACATCCAGCCGAGACGGCTCGAGAGCAGTGAAATGTCAGCGGAACCTCTGGGCGAATGCCGCATACGATGTACGATAAATGCAAAACAATTTTCTCGAAAAGTCCAAGAGGTGATCCCGCATGCCAGCAGTAGTCGGATTTGTAAAATTCGTCAGTATCGGTTCCAGCTCCATCGTGCAGTTTGGCGATTCCGTGCAGTTGTCGCCTTCCAGCATTTCTAAAACTTACGCCGGATCAGGCTCTTTCCTAACCGGCAGTCTCGCCAACTCGAATAATGCCGTCAGTGCGACAAATACGCTGGACCCTGACGTGCAGGACGCAACGCAAAATGAAATCGGCAACGGAGTGAACCTCATATGAACTGGACGGTTCATCAGACCATTACGATAGGGCAGCTGCGCGTCGATAGCGTCTCGAACAGCTCCGTACTGCAAGTCGGAAGCGCAGGCTCGATCCGTTCTTTATCGCAGCTATACAATACAGGCGGGTTTACTGGCCCCGCCGCTCAGCTTGGCGAGGAAGACCCGCTTTCTCTCGTTCCCTTGCCAATTCCTTCGTAAACAGGAGGTTATCGTTCATGCAGCAGCAGCCGAACGGCTTCTCCCCATGGCAAGCATGGTCGCATGAGGTACAGCTAAAGCTTCAGCGGCAAGAAGCGCAAATACTGTCGCTTGAGCAACGGCTGGCCGCAGTGTGCGAGCAGCTGAAACAACTGGAAAACAAGCCGACATATAACATCGAAAATTTGCAATATCATTTCGATCAATTAAAGGTGGAAAAGCTGGAGGGCACGCTAAATATCGGCATGACGCCGCCAGGAGACAACTCGCTTCACGATGACATCGAGCAGTTGGCCGTACCGAATGTGAATGCCTATCCGAAAGCAGATTCCAGCATAACGCCGCCGGATGCTCCATTCGCCGAGGTTCGCGCAAAGCTGGATCGTTACCTGGAGGCCGACGCGCCGCAAAAGCTGATGCAATACGAAAAGGAAGTCGGGCTCCCGCTTGATCCTTACCATCGGCGGATGATCATAAACGACATCCGCAAGCAGCTTCCGACGCGGATTCAATACTATATGGAAAAAACCAAAAGCGATTTCTCGGATCTGACCGAAGAGGATATGAAAACCGTTCTGTTTGCCAAAACAGCCAAAGACGCCGACGCCGCTATGCTGCAATATTTGCGGCAGCTTCAAAATTCATAGCGATCTCATTCCTATACGGTTAATTTAGGAGGACTTTTCAAATGATTCATTTCACAGTCCATAATCATGCTTTAACTGTAGGCTCAATTGAACTGCTAGGCGTCTCTAGCGCCGCTTCTCTGCAAATAGGCGATACGAACTTTGTGACGCTCTATTCGATGTTCGATACGCCTCCGGAATCGCTTATCGTCGGGCCGCTTGCTCCATTTCCGGCGCCGGAGGGCGCAGGCGAAGCGCTCGGCGAATCATTGGAAGAAGAGGATGTCGATTAAGTCATGCAACCGAAATGCGATTCGCAGGAAACGGTTTTGGATCGGGACTTTCCGGTGCGCACAGCCGAAATCGGGTTTGTTAACATAGTAAGCGTCTCTTCGGCAGCGATTATCCAGTTTGGCGATCGGGGCGAATATACGCCGACGCTTACTGCCCTTGCCGTGCAGCGTGAAGAAAGCCATGCGACGGCCGGTCAAGTTTACTTTGAATCGTATTCGATTTTCAGCCGGCCGTTGCCTGTGCTGCAGGATCCCGCATTCGACACTTACGAATCGGTATCGATTGCAAGAAGCAACAGTACGCCGCGAATAAGCGTCGGCTGTATCATCATAACGGCTGTCGGCTCAAGCGCAAGCTTGCAAGCAGGCAACGCCATGCGCACTATGGCGGTGTCCCGAATCAAGCATATCCGCCAGTATAAAAAAACGAAAATGACGCCCGGCATATGCTAAGCTGCGCAAACCGCATTTTAACGCAATTCAGGATGGGCATTTGTTGAAATGCGAATATACCCGTACAAACGTCCAAGTCAAATGCGCGCCTCCTTCATACATTGTTTATGTGAGCTTGAGCTTCACACTCTCAATAATTTTAGGAGGTATGAACTGTGGGATACCCTGTAGCAGGCGCTAACGTTGGTTGCGGTAATGTAGGCGGTCTCTGGACGAGTACAGGCGTTGTTCTCGTTCTTTTCATCTTGCTTGTTATCATTCTGCGCTCTTGCTTCTGCTAATGCTTAGAAGCGGCAGCCAGTGCAGCCAAATAGGAATGAAAAAGGCTGGCCTTTTAATAAGGTCAGCCTTTTTTATCAAATAGCCGGCGAAGCCGACGCTTCTATTGGTTCAAGCTTTTGCCGCGAAAGCATTGGATCGAAATTCAGTAGGCAGCACACCGACAATATCGCGAAACAGCTTGCTGAAATATTTCTCATCCTCGAATCCGACAATAAAGGCAATTTCGTAAACCGGCGTATCGGTCTCAGCAAGAAGCGTTTTCGCTTTTTCGATACGCATGGCGCGCAGCATCACGCCGAAAGGTTCGCCCGCAAATCGGGAGAAGCATTGACTGAAGTAACTGCGGCTCATTTTGACATAGTCGGCGACATCGGTTTGCGTCAGTTTGCCGTTCGATTGATTTCGCATATACCTTACTGCGCGTATTAAGCAATACATCACTTCTTTGGAGAAGGAAAGCTCAAACATCCGACGCTGTGCATGATCGGAGAAACGCCTTAGCCATATTTTCCAATCCTTCCATGAACGGTTTGCCGCTATTTCGGCGGAAAGCAGCTCCGCCTCAGGCGGCTTCATCAACAATCCGCTCCATATGCGGCAAATGGCTTCGCCAAAGCCGACCAAGTGCTTCGCCTCCGGACGGCCTTGCTCAACCTTGCGTATAAAGGCTTCAAAATCCGGCACACTGAGCGTCCATTTCAAATCGAAGCCTTCAGTTTGCAGCTCGTCGATTGGCATCTGTCTGACGTCGGGACGAAGCCGCAGCTCTGTATACGACAGTTGAAGCAATCGATCGGAACATGGCATATAGAACAATTCATTCGCCAGCTTATCGCTAAAGACGCCTTTTACTTCCTCCAGCGGCTGATCAGCCAGGTCAGTAACCATTGCGAAATGCCATCGTTTGTTCAACGTTATGCCTAAATCACGTACAAGCTCCTGTTCCGGTGTCGGATGGATAAGGGGAATCATCCACAAATCGCCTGTTTGGACAAGCGAATTACGGCGAACAGCCTGCAATTGGAACAGCTCGTTTGCATTCGCATCCGGAACAGCCGGAGAAAGCAGCAATGCCGTTTTCGTTGGCACACGCTCCTCCTGCTCTTCCTGCGCGAAACCGCTTCTGCTATTGGCTTCCCAGCCGATCCGATCGACGATTCTGCCGATCACTTCATCTGCTGTATCGGGTTCCAGCAATGTCTTCACAATATAATCAATCGCTCCGAGGCGCAGCGCCTCTTGCACGTAATCAAATTCATGATGGCAGGTTAGTACAACGGACCGTATACGGGGAAAGCGGACTCTCACTTGTTTAATCAAATCAAATCCGGACATACCCGGCATCGTAATGTCGGTAAACAGCAAATCCGGCTCCGCTTGCTCAAGCAGCTCCAACGCAGACTTCCCGTCTGCCGCATCCCCAACGATAACGATGCCGAATGAGGACCAGTCGATCAATGAGATAAATCCTTTACGCACGAGCCTTTCATCGTCGACTACTACCGCTTTAATCATGGCCATCCTCCTTCGGTCAGCATTCATGTATATTCATATCATTGATAGCGATTTCATAATAAACGATGGCAAATAGATTTAATAATTATTTATCTTACAGTCGGAATTTTCATTATACAACCGATAGTCGAATCCATCTATACCGACAGGATACAAAAGCCCGCTCGAGGCGGGCTTTGTACAACTGCATTTTACTTCCATATTACTTTTTACGGTATTCGAACACTTTTTTGTTTTGCTCGATGTTCCAAGCCAGAACCTCGTCATAGCCAAGGCCTTTTGCTTTTTCGATCATTTCTTTTTTCAGCTTCTCGAATTCGGCTTCGTTTTTCGCGAATACCATTTTCCAAGAGAACTGACGAATTACTTGAGCGACTTGACCTTTCTTTTGCTCCAGTTCAGGAGCGATAACTTCTGGCGGAGTACCAGTGAAGAGCGGCTTCATAACAGCCAGCTTGTTGTTTTTCTCCAGCCATTCTTTCGCCGTCAGAGCGCCCATTGCGCTTCTCCAGCTTTCTTCCACTTTCGTCGGTTCTCTTTCGAGCGTCGACGTCCACAATTGATAGTCATACGGTTCGCCAGTCAAAGGATTGACTGTAGTTGTTTTGAAGGTAGTGTTGTTGATTTGGTTACGGCCGTCTTTCCAAGTGCCGCCGCCGAACTCTGCAGGTACCGCTTCTTCGTTTGCAGGCATTGCTTTGAGACCGAACTCCGTCAACGCCGGTTTGCCGTCTTTCAGCTCCCAAGCCAGACCTTCAGGACCGTTGTTCGCGATCATGAAACCTTCCGGGCTGTACAGCCAGTCGAGGAATTCCATTACGCGCTCCGGATGTTTCGCTTTCGAACCGATTGCATATACACGGTTGCCGCCGTATGGGTCGAAGCCGTACGAGAATGTGCGCTCTTCTTCGAATGGAACAATTGCGAAGCCTTTGCCTGCTTCTCTGTGCTCTGGCGTGTCGAAGCTGTCATCCGACCATGGGAACCAAGTGAAGAGAATTTGGCCATCTTTCATTTTGTTTATGAAGTCGTCGAATTTTTGCGTAGGTGAATCCGGGTCAACGAGGCCCATTTGATTCGCGTCAAAGTACAATTTCAGAGCGCGCAGGTAGTAGCCGTCTTCGTCCAGGACGCCTTGTACGTCGTCCGTGTCAGCGGAGATCAGCGAGAAGCCGCCAGGGTTGAAGCCGTCGCCTTCATCATAGCCGTGCAAGCCAGCCCATGCTTTCGTATTCATCATCATGTTGCCGTCCCAATCCGCCCACATCGAGAACGCGTAAGTCGGACGTCCGGAATCGGATTTAGGCTCCAGCTCTTGCATTTGCTTCAGAACCGGCAGGTAATCTTCCATTTTTGTAATCGTCGGACGTCCCAATTTTTCGTACAGGTCCCAACGAAGGTTTGGATGGTACGTCAGCTCTTTTGCTTCAGACGGACCCGGTTTGTCTTCGCCGACATCGAAGCCGATGCCGTAAACGCTCGAGCCGCCGCCGAAGTTGGCTTTATTTTTTTCGATTGCTTTAGGCGCATATTGCAAAATGTTTTTACCGTAGTTGTCGAGCAAGCCGTCTTTCGTCCAGTCAACGATCATGCCGGCTTTAATGGCGTCCAAATATTTTTGGCCGTCATCGCCGAATACGACAAGGTCGCCGAGGTCGCCGGAAGCCATCATTGCAGCGAATTTCACGTCGCCGCCGCCTTCAAGGTTGGACGCGATAATGTTCAAGTTAATATTGAATTTGTCTTTAATGACTTTCGCGAACCAGCCTGTTTGCTCGCCGGAGAAGTTCGAAAGCATCGAGAATACGTCAAGTGTAATTTCCTCGCGCGGCGCTTCTGTCGGCTCCGTCGAAGCCGTATCCGACGCAGTCGGTTTTTCCGACGGCGTGTTGCTCCCTCCGTTATTGTTTTTCGAACACGCGGCTGCCATCGTAAAGACGATAATTAGCGATAATGCAATCATTATACTTTTGCGAATTGAGGTCACGCGGTTTGCCTCCCTTTTTATAAATGGACGATTTGTTGTGTTATGCCTGTTCCAGCTGCAATTCCGTTCGGTTCCCTTCACCTCCCTTCAAATTGCCTGCTTATAGCAAATCATCTCATTAGCCTTTTACTGCGCCGATCATCATGCCTTTTACAAAGTAACGCTGGAAGAACGGATAAACGAACAGAATTGGCAGCACGACGATCATCGAAACGGTAGAACGAATAGATGTAGGCGTCTGCTTATTCGTTAAATCAAGACCGCTCAGCGCCCCTTGCGAGTTGCGGATAATGGCCGCCAGCGACGTCGATTCGTTCAAATATTTGTACAGCACGAATTGCAGCGTATAGTATTTGTTTTCGGTCATCAGGAAGAGCGTATCCGTGAACGAGTTCCATTGCGATACAGCTGAGAATATCGCGATCGTCGCCAAAATCGGCATCGTTAGCGGAAGTATGATTTTCGAGAAAATCGTTAAGTACCCTGCACCGTCAATTTCCGCCGATTCCTGAAGCACCTCGGGGATGGACTCGATAAATGTTTTGACCAGAATAATATTGAATGGCGATACAATCGCAGGCAAAATGTAAGCGAGGTAATTGTTCGTCATGTTCAAATTCATCATAATGATGTACCAAGGAATGATGCCTGCGTTGAAGTACATCGTAATGATCGTAAATCGATACCAGTATTTGCGTCCCCACATTTTGTTTTTCGTAAATAGATAGCCGAGAAACGCCGATGCGAGTACAGTGAGCAGTGTGCCGATAACTGTTCTGCCGACGGAAACGAGCGCTGCGTCAGCAAGTCCTTTCAGCTTGAGCACTTCCATATAGTTCGTAAAATGAATGACCTTCGGATAGAACGTGACAAGCCCTCTGGAACTGAGATCGTTGCTGCTGATCGTGTTAATGAACAAATAGTAGAACGGGAATACGCACAAGAGCGTAAATAAACCGAAGACCGTATAGTTAACCGAATGAAACAGCCAATCGCCAAGTGATCGTTTCAAGCGCATGGATATCCTCCTTTATCAAATAATCGATTCGCCGCGGACGAGTTTGGACATCGAATTGGCGAAGAACAGAAGCATAATACTAACAAGTGATTTCAACATGCTGATGGCTGTCGCGAACGAGAAGTTAAAGCCAAGCAAGCCGGTATTGTACACATACAAATCAAGCACTTCGATATGGTCTTTATTGATCGGATTCTGGAAGACGAAAAACTGTTCCAAACCGTTATTGATAAAGTTAGCGATGGACAAGAGCAGTAAGACAAAGAACGTTGGCATAATGCCTGGAACGGTAATATGCCAGATCATCCGGAAGCGTCCTGCACCGTCAACCTTTGCTGCGTCATACAATTCTTGATCAATAGAAGAAATCGCTGCCATATACAAAATTGCGCCCCAGCCTAGCCCCTTCCAAATGCCCCATAGCGTCATCGAAAGCCAAGTATGATTGTCTGATGCCAGGTAATTGATCGGTGCATCTTGTAAGCCAAGATTAATCATCAATTTATTGATAATACCGCTGTCGGTATTAAACATCATGAATGCGATCGAATAGACAAGCACCCAGCTAATGAAGTTCGGAAGCGTCGTCAGCACTTGCACCAGCTTTTTGTACCAGACCGATTTGATCTCCGTCAGCAAGACGGCAAATATAACAGGAAAAATTGAAGTGATAATGCCCAGAGCGCTCATCGCAAACGTATTCCTCATAACGCGAAGCACTTCTTGTGTTTGCGTTGGGCTTGAGATAATCGATTTGAACCATTGGAGGCCTACAAACTCTGTCTCGCCAAGCGAGAAGCCCGGGCGGTAATTGTAGAACGAGTAAACCCATCCATAAAGCGGAAAATAACTAAACACCAAAATCAGAATCAAAAATGGAAGCGCGAACAAAAACAACCGATAGCGATCCGGGATGAGGCTGCCTCTTTGTCTTGCCAGCGATCCTTGCGTATGATGGACCGTTTTCATGATATCCCCCCGAGTAAATAAGTTTTGCTTGCTAAGCTCTGACCTTTGCAAACGTTTACGTCTAGCTTTCTATGGATTATATAGTAAACGCTTTCTTTGGTAATACGAGAGGGATAGCCGTCTCCATCGTTGCGGAAACCGTTTACATCTATCGAACAAAATTCACCCCTCCAGGAAACCGTTTTCATACTTGAAAACAAAAGTCTCATTTAACTAGTGAACAATAGTCGCCAACCTGCTGTTTATCGATAATTGAAAAACCGACTTCACCTCTTGGAACATATGTTCGATTTTAGTGGGAGTTAGATTAATGAATAAGGTTTAAATGAACAACGGAGGGGGTTATTTGCTTAATCGCTATGATCAGCTCACAAACTTTCTAGTAGAGGCAAAGAGAAAAACTTACGCATCCCAGGGTGACGATGCATCGGTACAGCCATTATTAAACGGTTCGAAACAGCTGGAATACCGCAATGGCGATTACTTTTGTTTTCGATAACGAACACGAAGGAGCTCTTGAATGCTTTTATGGGAAAGAAATTATTTCTCTTGAAGGCCAAAAGGTATATGAATTGCATTACAATGGCGGGATCGTGAGATAAATACACTCAATAATAATGGCGCCACAGGATAATCCCTGTGACGCCATTATTGACAGCTTATTACGGAGCCGCTGCGTATTTCTCTCCTCCGCCTATTAGGGCTTCGAAATTGTGACTAATCGAAGCTTCCTGTATATGCGCATACGCCCAGTGCTGCTCCGAAACATCGCTCCATTTGGACGGTGCTCCAGACAACGGACCTCGGTCAAGCAGACGGTTGATGGTGACAACCGCCTCTGCTCGGGTCAGCGGCTGATCCGGCCGGAAGGTACCGTCCGAATATCCGCTCATTATTCCCGCCGACTGTGCTTCAACTATTGCCCCCTGCGCCCAATGTCCGCTTATATCCATGAAACTGCCGTCCGTTACGCTGTCGCTCGCATTCGTAATCCGTGCAATTATTGCCGCCATCTCTGCGCGGCTAATCTGTTGATCCGGCTTAAAGCTGCCGTCCGGATAACCTGTCATCAGTCCGAGCATTGTCGCTTCGCCAATCTCATTTTTCGCCCAATGCGTTTGAGCTACGTCTAAATAGGCAATGCCGTCCGCTCTGCCGCCTTTGCCAATAACGCGTACGAGCATCGCCGCCATTTCCGCGCGAGTAATGCTGCGTTCAGGTCCGAAGCTGCCATCCGGATAGCCATGGATGTATGCTTCATGCAGATCGCTCTCTCCGTTAAGCAGCTGTGACCAGCCTTCCATGTGCACAATTGTAAACGTGCTGAACTTGTTGATCGTAAACTGAATGCTTAGCTTTCCGGAACGGTCATATGCAACAACTTCGCCTTTGGCCAGCTCGATCTCCCCATCGCTGTGCTCGATGTATACGCCCATATCCAAAAGCTCCGCTTCGCTATAGGAACGTTCTTCGAGCGGCAGCACTAACGTGACCTGACGACTTTGCATATTCGTCTCAATCGTCATCGGCCGACCGATAATGTTGATATGTTCAGCATTGTCATCAAACGCTTCCCGAACGACTTGCTCCGTCTGTGCGCGCAATTCGATTTCTTCCTGTTTCGACTTCTCTTTAACCGGCACGACGCGGAAATAGATATCTTCCGTCAATCCTTGCAGCGAATCGTTCGGAATAATAATTTTTGCATTCGCTGTATTAATTTCCAGGCTTACGCCGCCTTCTGCAAGCAACCGCGCCGAAGCTTTCGGAATGATAACATTTAGCTCCGACACTTCGTCTTTCGGATCCGGAATAACAATGGTTGCCCGATTGGATCCAGCAGCCGCAAGCTGCTGAATCGTCCGCTCCGCCTGCTCAGAACCGAATGTCACTGCATCTTCAACCCGCCCATTCACATCCGTCGTGCGGACTATCTCAGCGGTTGCTACGACCGCTCCGGCATTGCCGCCTTGCTCCACATTCACCGTAATGATCTGGGTCTGTGAAGAGCCGGTGCTTGAATCAGATGGCATGCTCTTCTTTTTATAACTCACGCTGCTTCCGTCTGTCGTTGCGGTTACTTGTGCGCCAATATAGTTTTCCATATCGCTGAAATCGATAGTGAAGGCAACCTTACCTTCAACTTCTTCGCCAGTAAAGGTGTAGTCTGCCGAGTAGCTGTTCTCACCTAGCGATATCACGTTTGCCGCTTGTCCCGCAATCGTCGCAGCCGGCAGACCCTTGAGCTCCTTATTCGCCGTAAAGGTCAGCGTCACCGTATCCCCAGTCCTTGCAACCGTCGGTTTTGTGTTGCTGCTTGCAATATGCACTGTGTTAAGTACCGGCAAAACGCCCGATTGCGGTGTAGCGCTTGCCTCTGTGGAAGACACGACATCCCCAAAGACATCAATTGCTTTCACCACGAAGTAGTACGTCGTGCCGTTCTCCAAATCCGCAACACTATAGTCGAATGTTTCGCCTGTCACCGTATAGTCTAGAATGCTGCCGTAGACGCCGCTTTCCGTACTTTGATAAATGTCATAGCTTGTCGCCCCCGCAACAGCACTCCAGTCCAAATCAATGTGTTCATTTCCGCCTTCCGCAGAAAGCGTAAACGGAGCCGAGTGCGCAAGCCAGTTCCACTGTGCATACAACCTCACATTGCCGGTTCCCATGCTGAAATTATCACCCTCGGCATATGACGTCCCCTTGCCGTCTGCTTGCGTATTCCAACCTGAGAACGTATAGCCCTCCTTCGTCAAGCTGCCTGTATTATTCTGAACGGTAACTGCCGTTCCTCCCAAATAGGAGTTGCTGTCAGTCGGAACGCTTCCTCCGGTACTGCCATTGCCGATATACGTCACCGTATATTCCTCGCGCGTTACAATTACGGTATATGTCTCCGACGTCGTTCCGTCCTGCGCCGTCACCTTAATTGTCACCGTGCTGCTTCCGCCGCTAAAACCGATATCTTCTGACGTTTCGCCTCTAGTTACAGGTGTTTCGTTCACAGTTACAGTCGCATAGTTATCGCTGGCAATCGGCGTTACTGTGAATGTATCGTCATCTGCAACTGCTGTATATTCTGTCACTCCAGACGCAAACGCAGGGCTAAGTACCCCGTCCGACAAGGTCAGGCTGCTCAAATATGCATTGCTGGAAGCTGGTCCAACTTTTCGTATCCGCGAATTGTTCGTGTCTGGAATATACATATCGCCGTTGCTGTCCACGGCAACTCCATACGGATAATACAAACTGGCCGACGTTGGCTCGACTCCATCACCCGAGTAGCCAGGCGCACCGCTGCCCGCTGCTGTACTGATAATCCCATCAGCATCTATTTTCCGAATCTGCTGATAAGTCGAAATATATACATTTCCGCTGTTATCTACTGCAACTCCAAGCGGTTGTATAACTGCGGCCGATGTCGCCAACCCTCCGTCTCCCGAAATATTCGCAACACCTGTTCCTGCCACCGTGCTGATGTTACCGGCTGTATCTACTTTCCGAATCCGGTTATTGCCATAATCCGCGATATATAAATTTCCGCTATTGTCCACAGCTACTCCATACGGATGATTCAAATGGGCTGATGTCGCCAGTCCTCCGTCACCAGAATAGTCTGTGGTTCCTGTACCTGCCACCGTGCTGATATTTCCGGAAGTATCTATCTTCCGAATCCTGGGGTAAGCGACATCCGAAAAAAACACATTTCCGCTGCTGTCGACAGCGATTCCTTGCACGTTGCCTAACGTGGCTGATGTTGCCAATCCTCCGTCTCCCGAATAGCCAAAACCTCCTGTACCCGCTACCTTGCTAATATTCCCGGCTGTATCTACCATTCGAATCCGAGAGTTGCCTGTGTCCGTAATATATAAATTCCCGCTGCTGTCGACAGCAACTCCACTCGGATAACTCAATTTGGCCGACGTTGCAGCCCCTCCGTCACCCGAATAGCCGGCTTCACCCGTTCCCGCCACCGTGCTGATATTCCCGAATGAATCCACCTTTCGAATCCGATGGTTTGAACTGTCCGCTATATAAAGATTTCCGCTGCTGTCGACAGCAACTCCCTTAGGAGTATTGATTTGGGCCAGCGTTGCTGCCCCAGCGTCCCCCGAGTAGCCCGCTGAACCTGTGCCAGCCACAGTATGGATCAATGTGCTGCTAGCGGCGTATGCTTGATCCCCGGATAGATCGGGAAGCAATACCGCGACCATCAAGAAACAGAGCACAGACGTTGTCAGCTTTTTTGCCTTTATTCGCATCCTAGTATAAACGGTCATTCCAGTTCCTCCTCAAGGTATGTAGTTCCTCATACACGCAAGGCCTATTCTACCTCGGGGTTCTCTCAAAATTCTCACAAAAGAAGAGACCGTCCATCCGGTACTTGACCGGAAGGACAGCCTCAGCTGCAATTCAATGTAACTATTCCGCTCTATTGCTTGCTTCCTCTTGAAGCTCTTTGTACTTCGCCGCATATTTGCTCACGCTCTGAACGAACGTCGCGTGCGACCATGTGAGCGGCGCGACCGATAACGGCGAGCCGTCATGCGGATTTAACTGCTCCGGCAGCAGGCCGCTTTGCAGCGCATGGTCAACCACCCATTGCAGCGTCCGCTTCGGCCCTTCAAGATCGGCGAGCGTCAGCGCGGATTCGATGTCAAAGTTGGCAATCCAAAGCGTGCATATAATCCACGGATTGCCAGGCACTTTATCGATTTCGCCTGATTGCTGGAAATAGTAGTCATTCGTATAACGGGCTATGCCTCCGATATGTGTCCGAACCTGCAGTCCTTCCCTGATCGCATTCATAGTCCGGATTACCTTATCGTCATGCACGGATAAGACGCCAAATTCCCAAATGCCGAACAAGCTGCTCTCCAGTGTCATATCCTTCACCCAGCGGTTATCCTTCTGAATGAGACCGCGTGCGAAACGACCTGACTCTTCGTCCCACAAATGCGTCAATATCCCTTGCTTAATCATATTGGCGGTATTCTTATAATGGTCGCTCCGTTCATAATCGCCGAACAGCTCGGTGAAAAATGCGGAGGCCATTAGGCCGGCATAAACCGATGCGGCCGTATACGTCCAAATGCCGTACCGTTCCTCCCATAGATCGTAGCTCGGTTTAGGCAGCGACAGCGTGGGGTCAATATACTCGCTAAGGAACGAAGCTGACTTTCGGATCAAATTGCTGTATAGCGACTGCGGCAGTTCTATAACTTGATTGCGCGAATAGTCCTGCCAGAGCGCAAACAAGACGAGCGCCGTTTCGTCCTCCTGGATCGGCAAGCGTCTGCTGCCCTGTACGATATACGGATGCCAGCTGGAACCGACCGTTCCGTCCGGATTATATTTATGGTACAGGTAGCCTTCCGGAGACAACGCCTGCGCACAAAACGTAAAAAATGGCGCAATTACGCTCTGATAGCCGGCAAGCGACATCGCTTCGGCAATGAGGGCGCCGTCACGCGGCCACATATAGCTGTAGTGGTCGCGATTGTATTGCAAAATATCGGTGTCGTTCGCTGCAAGAATCGCGCCTCTCTCATCTACCTGCGTCCGTACCAGCAGCAAGCTGTGCTTGAAGTTGCGAACAACCGCTTTAGGCAAATCACCCATTTCAGTTTCAGCGCGGCGCAGCCAGTGCTTCCAATAAATAACCATTCGGCTTAACAGCTTTTCCGGATGATTATCCAGTACGTACTGGTTTAGCCCCTTCACTTCCTCCAGGTTTTTGCCGATCGACATCCAGTAATAGAACGTTTTCTCTCCATTTGCTGGAACGGTCGATCGGAAGCTGATCGTGCTGTCTACGGAGCCTTGGGCGATTGTATTGCCCATCAGCACGCCATCCTCGGCGTCGCGCCACGTGCCTTCGGCGGAATGGAACCGTTTGATGCCCGTGGAATACTGCATGATGCCGCCTTCGTCGGAAGAGCCGCTGAACATAAAATAGTTAGAACGCTTATAGTGAAACAGCGTGTTGTTCTCTGGATAATAGGCTGCCGTATCGCCGACTTCCGATCCTTCAATCATCAAATCCTGATGAAAAAACAGCCGAGCCTCACGGGGCTCGCCTCTCCGATTCCGGACAACAACCCGCTTAATATAGATACATTCCCGCTGGTGAATGCCATCGTTCATATGAAGCTCAACATCCAATCCTTCATGGCGGGCAATAATGTTCGTTACAAGCGAATCTTCAATATAATCAAGCTCAAAACTCCATTCCGGCTCATTCAGCCAAGAAAACTGCCCTCCGATCCAAATGCCGAATCGGCAGTAATGTCCGCCAACATGGTTCAGTTGTCCGACGTAAGGATAATAGATGTCCCGAACGAAACAGTGCTGGTCCAAATTAAGCAGCAGTTTGCCGTTTCCGATTACGAGGTGACGGGCCATAGCTCTTTCCCCTTTCGATCCGCTAGAAGTTGTTCATAAAGAACCTTGTATGCTTTGGCCGAACGATTCCAGCTGTAGTCCTCTTTGGCTGCATTTGCGACAATATGCTTCCAAGCCTCCTCATTCCGGTAGAAGGACAACGCTCTCTTGACGGTGTACCAATAATCTTCCGCATTGTAATACGTAAAGCTGAAACCGTTTCCTTCTCCAGTATATTCATTGTACGAATGAACGGTATCCTTCAGCCCGCCAGTTTCTCGAACAATCGGAACGGAACGATAGCGAAGCGCAATCAACTGGCTCAAACCGCACGGCTCGAATCGGGACGGCATCAAATACATATCGGAGCCCGCATAAATCCTCCGTGCCAGACGATCGTTATATCCCAGCCATACAGCGGCCTTATTCGGATAACGGCATACCATTTCATTCATCAGCTGCTCATAGCGATATTCCCCTGAGCCAAGCACGACAAGCTGAACGTCTTCTTGCATAAGAAGATCCAGTTTAGCCGCGATAAGATCAAAGCCTTTCTGCTCGACAAGACGGGTAACGACGCCAATCAGCGGCACATCCTCGGATTGCGGCAGGTTCATCTCGCGCTGCAAGTCGATCTTGTTCTTCCGTTTGCGGCTTAGCGAATTTCGGTATGGGGTATGGAGAGCCGAATCGTTCATCGGATCGAACAACTCCTCGTCGATTCCGTTTACAATGCCGCTCAAGTCCGCCGAACGGTAACGCAGCAGTTCGTCGAGCAGCTCGCCGTATTCCCATCCTTGGATTTCCTTCGCGTACGTCTCGCTGACCGTTGTCAGCTTGTCCGCATAGACGAGCCCGCCCTTCATGCAGCTCGCGGCTCCATGAAATTCAAGGCCGTCAGGTCCGAACAGCTCGTCTCCCGCGCCAAGCAAATCCTTGAGCAAATCGATGCCGAACAAGCCTTGATACTTTAAGTTATGAATGGTAAAAACGGAGCGTACGCCGGCCCACGCCGGATCGTACGCATATCTTGTTCGCAATAAAAACGGAATTAAGCCCGTCTGCCAATCATGGCAATGAACGACGTCAGGCCTGAAATCCATATATCGGGAAGCCTCCATAACTGCAAAGCAGAAAAACACAAACCGCTCCGCATCATCGCCGTACCCGTAAAGTCCTCTGCGCTTGAAATAATGTTCATTGTCGAGCAGATAATAGACGATACCGTCTATCTCTGCCCGAAGAAGACCGCAATATTGATTTCTCCAACTGAAAGAAACGTTAAACTCGGCAATTCTCTCGAATTGGACGATATATTCCCACGGAATTTCCTCGTATTTCGGCAATATGACGCGAGTATCGGCTTGATTTTGACGAAGCGCCTTAGGCAGCGCTCCGACTACATCAGCCAATCCTCCCGATTTGGCAAGCGGCACCGCTTCCGAAGCCGCGAACAGTATATTCATCGGTTCCCTCCTTACATCAGGATCTTTGAGCGGAGCTCAAAGTCACTCCGTTGCGACATCAGGATCTTTGAGCGGAGCTCAAAGTCACTCCAAATCCATTAAATTATTTTTCTTTTTCCCGCCAAAAAAGGACTTTCCGTCGTTCCGCGAATGTCGCGTTCGCTGTTAACCGTTACGTCTTTATCGAGAATGCTGTTCTGAATCAAGCTGTTCTCTCCGATATCGCCGTTCTGCATAATAATGCTGTTTCGGACGATCGCTCCTTTGCGAATATGGACTCCGCGGAAAATGATGCTGTTCTCCACCGTTCCCTCGATTCGGCAGCCGTTAGCGACAAGCGAATTCGTAACCTTCGCATTGCCGATGTAACGGGCAGGCGGCTCATCCTTGCCTTTCGTAAACACAGTGCCTGGCTGGAAGAACAGCTCGCGCCATACCTCCGGCTGAAGCAGGCTCATGTTGGCCTCGAAGTAGCTCTCAATTGTATTTACTACGCTCAAGTAGCCCTCGTGCTTATAGCCGTAAATGCGGAGCTTATCGATTCGAGAGAAGATTGCATGGCGGACGAAATGATCCTGCCCTTGCGCCAGCGAAGTCTCGACGAGCTCCATCAGAAAATCCTTCCGCATAATGTACATTTCCATCGAAATCAAATTGCTGAGCATGCGGCCGTAATGATCTTGTATCGCCGTAATCCGCCCGTCATCATCCATCTTCACCTTTCGGGCTTTGCCAAGCAGCTGGTTCGCCTGCTCCTTGCAGATGACGGTGATGTCCGCTTCACGCTCCTCGTGATAGGCGATAATCGGCCTGAAATCTACGTTGGATACCATGTGGCTGCGTGTGATGACGACATATTCCAGCGTCGAACGATTGAAATAGTCCCGGTGCTGATAGAAATGATACAGATCGCCGCGGCTCATCTCTTGAATATCATCAGTAGCCGGAGGCAGCAGGAACAAACCGCTTTGGCGATTGTTCAAATCCCAGTGGCTTCCCGATCCGACATGATCCATAAGCGACCGATATTTGGTATGGGCGAATACCGCCACTTTATGTATACCGGAGTTGACAAGACTAGACAATGCGAAGTCGATCAATCGATAACGGGCGCCGAAAGGCACCGTCGCCAAGCAGCGATTTTGCGTTAGCTTTTCTAATTCGTCCGTTTCGTGAATCAAGTTTATAACGCCCATTACACGATCCTTCATGATGGCTCCACCTCCAGCAGCATATGGTCATTCCCGACAAACTCCCCCACCGCGACAACCGTTATCGCATCATCATCCGGATTGCCGATGGTGACGCCGTCCTCGATGACCGCGCCTTCGCCGATAATAGCCCGGTAAATCCGAGATCCCTTGCCGATTCTAACGTTCGGCATAACGACAGATTCGCTGATTTCACTGTTTTTGCCGGAATGAACGCCATAGAACAGTACAGAACGGTTAATGCTGCCTTCAACGACGCAGCCCTCCGTCACCATCGACGCACTCAGCTCCGCTTCCGGAGCAATATATTGCGCCGGACGATTCGGACTAACCGAGTAAATGCGCCACTTCGAGTCGGATAAATCGAGCGACGGCTCATCGGCAAGCAGATCCATGTTCGCTTCCCATAAGCTTTCGATTGTGCCGACATCCTTCCAATAGCCGCGGAACGAATAGCAGTTTAGATGAAGGCCGTCTCTCATCATCGCCGGAATAACGTCTTTGCCGAAATCATGATTGGAGCTGCGATTCGCTTCATCATAAACCAAATACTTTTGCAGTACCGGCCATGAGAAAATATAAACGCCCATTGAAGCGATATTGCTCGTCGGCGTTTTCGGTTTTTCTTCAAATGCCGTAATGCGATCCTCGTCATCTACATGCATGACGCCGAATCGGCTCGCTTCTTTCCAGTCCACTTCAATACCTGCTATAGTCAAATCCGCGCCGCTGCGCTTATGATGCTGCAGCATCAGATCATAGTCCATTTTATAAATATGGTCGCCCGAAATAACGAGCACATAGTTCGGGTTATACCTTTCGATGAACGCCATATTTTGATAGATGGCATTGGCAGTTCCGGTATACCAAACGCCGCCCTTTTGTTTCACATAAGGGGGCAATATAGCCATCCCGCCGTCCTTGCGGTCCAGTCCCCAAGGCGTGCCGATGCCTAGATATCGATTCAGCTCGAGCGGCTGATATTGCGTCAAAACGCCGACCGTATCAATGCCGGAATGCGCGCAATTGCTCAGTGTGAAATCAATAATGCGATACTTTCCGCCGAAATATACTGCGGGCTTGGCGAGATCCTTCGTCAACACCCCAAGTCTTTTGCCTTCTCCTCCTGCTAATAGCATGGCAATCATTTCTTTACGGCCCATGGAACCAACTCCTTCTTAATGTGTTTCCCCCGTTATATAGGTCAGCAATTGGAAGGAAAGAGGGGGAAGATGCAATGATATGCTTTGGTTGAAGCCGTGCCAAGCTACATTCTCGCTTACGATGCATAGCGAATCCTGGTTGTTGCCATAGCCTCCGAACCGTGCGTCATTGCTATTGATAAGCGAGCGATAACCGCCCTGCTGAGGCACGCCGATTCGAAAATTCGAGAACGATTCTCGTGAAAAATTAGCGACAAATACGGTAAACGCCTTCGTTCCGCAGCGAATAAAAGATATGACGGATTGCTCGGCATTATGAACATCAATCCATCTAAATCCGGAAGGATCGCTGTCTTTTTCCCACAAAGACGGTTCGTTTAAATAAACATGATTCAACGTTTTGACAAAATGCTGTGTTTTGCCGTGGAGATCGTAGTCAAGCAGCATCCAATCGAGCTGCTCCGTATCCTTCCACTCGTCGAATTGTCCCCATTCGCTGCCCATAAACAGCAGCTTTTTGCCTGGATGCGACATCCAGAATCCATAGAATAGGCGAAGCCCGGCAAATTTTTCTTCATAGCTTCCAGGCATTTTGTTCAGCAACGATCGTTTGCCGTGAACGACTTCGTCATGCGAAAGCGGGAGCAAATAATTTTCAGAGAAAGCGTATAGTAGCGAGAACGTTAGTAGGTGGTGGTAGTGCTTGCGGTCAGCCGGATCATAGGACATATAGCGAAGCGTGTCATTCATCCAGCCCATATTCCATTTGTAATTAAATCCTAGCCCGCCTAGGTATGTAGGAGAGGTAACTGCGGGCCAAGCGGAAGAATCTTCTGCCAGCATAAGTGTGTCGGGGTAATAGTGAAAAATCGTTTCGTTCAATCGTTTCAAAAACTTCAGCGCATCCAAATTATCGATGCCGCCAAGTTTGTTCCACGTATATTTATCGCGGGGTTTATCCATATGCAGATTAATCATGCTTGCCACAGCATCTACCCGCAAACCGTCAAAGTGGTACATATCCATCCAGTAGATGGCATTCGAAATGAGAAAGCTGACCACTTCGTTCTTAGCGAAATCAAATGCGAGCGTTCCCCAAAGCGGTTTATCCGCAAGCTTCTCGTCCGGCCCTTCAAAAATAGGCGTCCCGTCGAACAGCCTCAAGCCGTGATCATCGCGGCAGAAATGGCCGGGCACCCAATCCAGGATGACGCCAATTCCCCGTTCGTGACAGCAGTCAATAAAGTGCATGAGCTGCTTCGGGTGGCCGTATCTGCTGGTCGGCGCATAAAAACCAGTTATTTGATAACCCCATGACTTATCAAAGGGGTGTTCGGAGAGCGGCATCATTTCAATATGCGTATAACCCATTTCAGCCGCATAAGGAACGAGCTCTGCCGACATTTCGTCATAGGTGAGAAAAATCTCTTTGCCCTTTATTTTCCATGAGCCTGCGTGCACCTCATAAATGAGCAACGGATTCGTATAGGGGGGTTTTACTTTCTTGTGTTTGATCCAGCGCTCGTCGCGCCATGGATAACCGTTCAATTCGGTTATTACTGAGGCTGTCAGCGGCCGTCGTTCCGCCAGAAAGGCGTACGGATCAGCCTTCAACAACCGATTGCCGGACCGCTCGATAATTTCGTATTTGTAGATATCGCCTTCGCCAATTCCGGGGATAAAAGCGGCCCAAACGCCCGTGCTGCCTACCGATTCCATCGCATGGCCGGCGCCGTTCCAGTCATTGAAGCTTCCAACTACACGGACCATAGCCGCGTTAGGTGCCCAGACTGCAAAACGAACGCCATGGACGCCGTCATGCTTCATCGGATGCGCGCCCATATAGCGATAGCTGTGGTAGGCGCTGCCCTCGTTAAACAAATATAAATCGTTCAAAGACAAACCGTAAATCGCCGTTTCAATCAATAGGACGTTCACCTCCGCAGTGTGTTCGGTTCCGCAGATGCTGGTTCAGACGTTGCTATGATGCGATTGACTATAGTATACAGCAATCTTTGAAAAATGACACCTAATTTTCAAAGCATGTCACATAATCTTACGTCATAATCCCTTTGTTTTTCGCCATCACTCGCTGAATGTAATAGTGCTTGGAGCAATAGCCCTTCGTTTCAGCTGTATTCTTGCAGCAAACCCACTTGCAATTTTCGATTTTCCGCTCCTTTCTAGGTCTAACGATCATCGGATCGCCGTGCCTGAGTAATCGTTGGTGATGCATCGAACATAGCTGCTTTGCTTTAATCGGTTTATTGCAATTATCTACGCTGCATAATTCCATGATGTACTGCCCCCCTGCTCTTTCTGCAATAACCTAGTTATATAAGCAGTATAAGAAGAGACTTATACCATCTTATATTTTAATATAAGGATATAAGGATATCCTTAGGAAATAAAGCGTGCAGAATGGGAATCTATACGGCTTTATGCCTAAAACAGCTATTCAGCCTTCCCCATCATGCCTCTTATGCTCCTAAGTTTAATTAATTAAACAAATAACTAGAAATTCCTGTTAAAGCGGCTAAAAATTTGATGAAACTTGTGTAAGCTCGCAACTTCTCTTATACTTCATTTGTAATAAAGTATGCATAGGGGGACAGCGCACTTGACACTTTATCAACATATTTTCTCACTGCTGGATCAGCCTATGGCCGTCATTCGAGTCATCAGAGATTCCGCAACGATTTTGGAAGCCAATCAAGCTTTCAGTCAACTGACTGGCTACACGACCGAGCATTTAAGAGGCCGTCCGGTAAACGGCATCATCGAGCAATATTCCGCAAACTCGGCATCGCGAAATTATATAAGGGAAACCTTCCTCCATACAAAACGGAAACGCAGAAAGCCTATTCAAATCGAGCATAAAGCAATCCAAAGCGATTGTGGAGAAGAAGGGACGCTTGCGCTGGCGCTCATTGAGGACCTAAGCGCCAAACGGTGGATTGAGGAACAATATGAACGGAACAAGGTGCTTATCAGCGGAATTGTCGATTCTACCTTTCACATTCGGTTTTTGAGAGATTTTTACGCTCCGATGCTGTTTGTTCCGGATCAAAGACTCGAGGATGAGAATTTCCTGCAGTTTATTTCGGAAACGGAATATAAGCGGATTAACGAGGCGCTTGAAGCATCGGGAAAATTCAAAAAAATGAATGACATTAAGGTGAGGACCAGCAAGCTAAGCGGAGTCGAGCTGGAAGTCACGCTGACGTTTATGCCGATCTTTGACGGGTTCGGTAAAATTAAAGAATATGCTTTCGTTATATGGGACCTGCTTCCGGTCAACGACACGATCGATTCTGCCATGCGGCTCAAAATATGGATGGCGAAACGGGATATGAGCGCCAATCAGCTGTCGGCAGCCACTCATATTTCTTTGCAGACCATTTCCAAGCTTAGAAACGGCAAAATCGCCATGCCGCAACGATTGACGGCTGAATTGATCGCATCCGAACTAAAAGTAGAAGTATCCGAGATTTGGCCGGAGGTCCGGAAAGGACGCTGAGCACAGCAAGCGCCCTTCCCGCTCCAGCAAACATCGCTATTCGGTCAACTTGCTCAACGCGCGGTCAAGAAACATCGTCATTTCGCCAATATGGTAAATGTGCAAATCATGCATCGCCCGTGTGCACGCGGTATAAAACAGCCTTCTCTCGCTTTCCTGACTATATACTGCGCCGGACGCATTGAATATAATTACGGCGTCAAATTCAACGCCTTTAGCCAAATATGAAGGAATGACAACCGTCCCTTGCTCAAAGGTGACGGTTTCTTTTTCTATGAGCCGGATTTCCGGCTCAAGCTTTGCTATCGTCTCGAATGCGCGCTGGCTTTCTTCCGCCGTTTTGCAAATGATTGCAATCGATTGCGCACCCTCTCGCTTAAAGGCCGTTATTCGTTCCGCGATAAGGCCAAATAGTTCGTCTTCATTCGAAGCTTCTGTTATTTTCGGACGTTCTCCATTCCGATTAAATGGAATGATACGCTCCCCGCCCTCAATCATAAGACTGGTAAACTCGACAATTTGCTTTGTAGATCGATAGCTGCGCGTCAGTACAATCTTCTCTGTTTCCTCCTCGCTGAACAACTTCGACAACGGCTCGAAGCTGTCTTGCGCCGTAGCGTGGGCAAATATCGATTGATTCAAGTCGCCAAGCACCGTCATTCGGGCGCGAGGGAACAATTGCTTTAAATAATGGAATTGAAAAGGCGAATAATCCTGCGCCTCGTCTATAAACAAATGGCGCACCGACGTGTTGGTGTGAAATCCTTCAAGCAGCTCTTTCAAATATAAGAATGGAGTAGCATCCTCGTACGGCATCTCGCCGTTATCCAGCTTGTCGAGCGTAATTGAACAAATCTCATCCCAATCTGCAGGCAGTGTGTCATCGTACAATTGTTCCGCATTCTCCCGATCCTGAAACAGCTCGCGATACATCCTCGGCATATCGAAAAAGTTTAATTTTTTTACGCGGCTGCGCAATCGTTTGAATCGCTCCTGGACGATCAAAGTCGCCAGCATTTCTTTCTCTTTGTCCATATCATCAAATGAATCGGACGAATATTTATTTTTGCGCATCAGCTCATTGTAGACATGAATGTACGCTTCCTTATCCAATAGCTCCATTTCGTCCTCGACCCATTTTTTACGCCGTTCTGCGCGGCTTAATCGGGTCAGCTCCTTGAGCAGCCATTCAGCAAGCGAACGCAAACGGTTTGGCACTGAATGCGCACCATTCATTCTCATATACTGACGTTGCATTTCATCGGCCGAAACGAGCGTGCGTCCGCGAAACTTAATCGCTTTGAAGAGCAGCCCGCCATTGCCAAGGGAAGCCGCATAGCGCTCGATCAATCGCATGAAAGCGACTGTGGATTTAAACCGAATCGAGGCGATGCGTCCGTCGTAATGCGGATTGCCGACTGCCCCAAGTGTATACTCCATTTGCACAAACGGATCCTCCAGCTTGAACTGACGGCCCAGCCGAAACTCGACGTATTGCTGGTAGGTCGATTGCTGCATATTTTGCTCTCCCAGCTCGGGCAATACTGTGGACACGTAGCTGTTGAACATCGGGTTTGGCGAGAACAGCAAAATTTGGTCGGCGCTAAGCGTATCCCGATAGCGGTAAAGCAAGTAAGCGACGCGCTGCAGGGCAGCCGAGGTTTTCCCGCTTCCTGCCGCGCCTTGCACGATAAGCAGCTTTGCCCGTTCATTTCGGATAATTAGGTTTTGCTCTCGTTGAATAGTCGCGACGATGCTTTTCATTTGCGCGTCCGATTGTTTGCCAAGCACCTCTTGGAGCAGCTCATCGCCGATCGTTACGCCGGTATCAAACATCGCCGATATTTTCCCGCGGCGAATAACGAATTGCCGCTTCAACGACATTTCGCCTTCAATCTTGCCTTCAGGCGTAACGTATTCGGCCGGACCGGGCGAATAGTCGTAATATAAGCCTGAGACTGGAGCCCGCCAGTCATAAACCAAGTAATTCGAGCCGTTCTCATCGAGAAGCGATCCAACGCCCAAATAAATGGATTCAACATCCCCCGCTAGCTCGCTGCCGGAAGACGGAATGAAATCAATTCTTCCGAAATAGGGCGATTGCTCCAGCTTGCGCAGCAGCTTGAGCGTACGTTCAGCGCGGCCGTGCGTATGCTCCCGTTCGATCAATACCTCTGCCTGCTGCTTCAAGCTCGCGGCCGTCTCCGCCGCTTCCGACGAATCCTCAAAGTTTACGGTTACATCGTCCCAAAAATCTCGTCTAATATCGACGATATCTTTGCGCACAGAACCGGATTGCTCCTGCAAACGGTCAATCTGTTTGCTTACCCATTCAACGACGCGGTCAACGCGCTGTTGTTCATCCTTTATCTGTTCGTCTTCCATCGGTTCCCCTCGCTCCTTTACACCAACAAAAAGTAATGACCCATTGTAGCATCGCTTGCATGTCTAATGAAAGAGATGCGTTCTCGCTATTGCTAGCGTCCATATGAACACTTATAATGACTAAGGCAGAAATTCAATCATACAGCAGCACGCCGCGGTTCGCAAACTCCCGCGTTATCAAAACTAGGAGGCTTTTTTAGTATGTACAATTTGTTGTTAGGCGGGCTCTTTATGCTCGTTCATTTTTCGCTGTTTCTGTTGGCGTACCGCCTATTCGGACGCATCGGCGTATACGCTTGGATCGGAATGGCCACAGTACTTGCCAACATTCAGGTCGTCAAGACGATCGATATGCCCTTCGGCATCGTCATTACGCTTGGCAATACGATGTATGGAACCATCTATCTGGCTTCCGATCTGCTGAATGAAAAGTATGGCGAGAAAGCCGCCAGAAAAGCGGTCTGGTTCGGATTCTTCACCCTGCTCGCATCCACTGCCATCATGCAGCTGGCGCTTCTGTTCGAACCGTCAGGCAACGAGCTTGCGCAGCAATCGCAAGCGGCGATGCAAACGATTTTCGGCCTGCTGCCGCAAATTGCGCTCGGCAGCCTCTGCGCCTATTTTGTCAGCCAATTTCTCGATGTCCGCATTTATTCGATGCTGAAGCGCGCCTTTCCTGCACCAGGCCAGTTATGGATACGCAACAACGGCAGCACCGTCGTCAGCCAGCTCGTCGATACGCTCATTTTCTGTACGATCGCGTTTGCCGGCGTCTACGAATTTGACGTTTGGCTGTCTGTTTTTCTGTCGACGTACGTGATCAAGTTTATCGTGTCCGTATGTTCAACTCCGTTTCTGTATGCGGCAAGAAGCTTCTCTTTCAAAGAGGAATAATGGGTTCATTCGCTTACTTCGTTTGTTACTAACTAAACAAAAAAGGAAGGCGGTTCAGGAACTCGTCCTGAACCGCCATTTCTTTATTCCGCTGAAAATCCGATGTCGTCAAGCATGAGCTTGCCGGGACCGCCTTTTATATGAAAGTTTATTTCTCCGATCTTCAGCTCGCCAACGGCTGCGCCAGCCTCCTCCATAAATTCCGTCAGCGGCAGCCGGAAGGTTTGAAAAGCCATTTCCGAGTCCTCTTTATACTTGCCATCCTTAATGCGATCTTTCAGCCAAGGAATCGTCAGAAATTCAGTCTCGAACGGCTCTTCCACTTTCATAAATCGATTCAACGGCAGCTCAATCGAATCGCCGTCTTTCGTTACAAGTTCAATCGCGATTTCCACCGGAGAAGTTGAAATTTCAACCTCGTCATCATCGAGCCCTATATTAGCCATTGAGAAACTAAAAATTCGCTTTTTCTGCTGTTCAATTTTGTCGCTGAAATCGTCGGACAGCTTTAAGGCAAACGATCCGCCATCGGCATCGTCCCATTCAAGCGCAACGCCTTTCGTTCCTTTTCGTTTACCGTCGCGGTCTAGCACATCCGTTTCGGTCCATCCGCTCAAACCGTTCATTTCCAGTTCCCCGTCATCTAACATCGTCGTTTTATTCGAATCCTCGTCAAACCTCGCTGCAGCGGCAAAAGTCGAATCCTCGTAGCGGCTCACATAACGGGTATCGCCAGGAAGCCAGGAAGAACCGGTTCGATAATCCTGGAACAATGGAAGGTATGCATTGTCTTTCAATGTTGATTCTAAAAAAGCGGAGACATAGACGGCAGCAATCTGCTGCTGTTCATCGTCGTCCAGCATTCCGTCCTGCTCCAGCAGCAGCCCTCCGGGCATGCTCTCATCCATCGTACCCCAATCGGAATTGAACCTGCTATGGTTCGCTTCCTCAATATACAATGAGGCTTTAAAGTAGCCCGAGTCGGGAGTAAAGCTTGTCCTCAAATATTGCCGATCGCCGTAGAAGCTGTTGACATCCCCGTCTCGAGCGCCTTGGAGCGTCAAATAATTGACATTGCGCAGCGCAGCCGACTTGCTGTCGATCGCTTTATCGGTCGGCGCAAGAGCGATTACCGATTTGATTTGCATCTTATCGATGCTCTCCAGCGTCCGATCGGCCGCAAACCAGCGGTCGGCGTTTGCCGCCATTGCTACAGCTTGCCCGCCTCTTGAATGGCCAAGCAGCGAGACACGGTCAAAATCGACGCGATTCGAAAACGGGTTGTCCGACATCGCGCTATAGCTTTGGATTTGCTGTAAATGTTTGAGCAGCACCCAGGTCCGCGCTTCAAAATCATGATTTGGAATACCCGACCACGCCGAGTAATTCAAGAAGTTCTCATCGACCGATACAGCGATAATGCCCCGGCTAGCCATAAGCTCCCCTAAATAACGGTAACCGCCGTCCGAGAAATCCTCCATCAAATGGTTGCCATGCACCATCAGCAATAGCGGAAACGGACCTTCGCCTTCCGGCATCCAGACAGTACCGTTCAGCGGCAGGTTATGTTCGTCAAAGCCCCAATACAACTGCTTCAGCCAGCTCCATTTCGTAATATAAGCGGATGCGTCAACCGATGTCGAAAGCAGCTCCGCCTCGTCCCCAAAGGAGCTTCGATGGCGATCCTTTCCGCTTCCATACGTAAATTCGCGATAGGAATAATTGCCTTGAAGCGAAGGATCGTCCGCTTGAATAGCGTTGACGGCAATCGAATCGGCATCGTCCGCGCCATCCGCGCCATCCGCAGCCCTATCGGCGTCTCCCCTATCATTAAAAGCGGGCACAACCGGCAGCTGCAAGTTACCGTATGGCACTGCTATCGCGCCTGCAATTAAAGCGGAGGCTGCAGCAGCAGCACTCAGTTGGAGCAAAGCCTTCCATTTATATCGCCATATTAAACCTGCAGCAATGCCGATAGCTGTTCCAACGATCGCTATAACGAAAGCGAACAATATCGAATCCATAATCGTAAAATCAATCTGATACATCAAAATTGCAGCCAACATAGACGTGTAGGCGAAAAATCCGATGAATTGCCGCGGTACAGGAGCATACGCCATCGACAGCAGCAGTGCGATCAATTGGGAGGCGATAATAACGGCTGTTCCATTCGCCAGCGCAAATGAGATTGTGTCGAGGGCTGCGCCAAATCCGGTCGGCATGCCGAATGCAATGGCAATCGCAAGAAACGTGCTGATGGTGAGCAATCCGACTGCGCCGCTGCGCCAAATGAAGCTGTCATGCTCAAGCCGGGCGGCAACGCGCCCTTTGATCCACGCACCTAAGCGCTGCTTCTTCGCTTTGGTTAGCCCGGCGGTTAGCTGGATGTCCATAGCTGCTCCGTCATTTGCTTTACAAACAGCCAATTGCGGTTGTTTCGTATTTCGACCTCTACCGGCACATCGAAGAAGGCCGACATTCTCTCTGACGTCAGCACTTCTTCCGTACGGCCAGAATCAAACACTTGTCCGTCTTTCAACAGCAACGTTTTGTTGAAACAAGGCAATATTTCTTCAACATGATGGGTAACGTAGATAACAGTCGGCGCATGCTGCCTCGCAACGACGCGGTTAATCATTCCGAGCAATTGCTCTCTTGCGAACAGGTCCAGACCGGTGCATGGCTCGTCAAGAATAAGCAGCTTCGGCTCGGCCATTAAAGCTCGCGCAATTAAGATGCGCTGTCTTTGCCCTTGCGACAACGTATCGTAAATGCGTTTCGCAAGCGAGGCACAGCCGAGGTTTTCCATTAACGACAGCGCATGCGCCTCGTCATTTTCATCTGTGCGATCATACAGTCCAATTGTGGCGAATTTCCCGCTAAGCACAATGCGAAGCGCCGTTTCGCTGGCATACAGCTTTTGCTGCAGCGAAGTGCTTACCCAACCGATGCTCTTGCGCAGCTCGCGCAAATCGTATTCGCCAAACTTTTTGTCTAGTACAGAGATTTGACCGGCTGTCGGCCATATATATCCGTTAATCATATTTAACAGCGTCGTTTTCCCCGACCCGTTCAAACCTAGCAAGCACCAATGCTCGCCTTCATGAACTTGCCAATTAATGTCGCTTAATATGGACGTATCGCTTCGTTCCCAATTAGCTTGTTTTATGTCAATGATCATGTCCGTACCCTCCCATATTAAAAATTATAGAGAATATCGGACAGGGGTTCAATTCAATTTTAATGTAAGCAAGGGAATCACTTGGCGTTCGAGGGGAAATCCGTTTTGAATCATGGTACAATAAGGAAGCGGACAAGAGTGTCTTTGAGATTAATGAGTGACTTTGAACTCCGTTCAAAAATTCTTATGTCGCTAATGAGTGACTTTGAACTCCGTTCAAAGATCCTGATGTCGCTAATGAGTGACTTTGAACTCCGTTCAAAGATCCTGATGTCGCTAATGAGTGACTTTGAACTCCGTTCAAAGATCCTGATGTAAGGAAGTGGAATCATGAAACAGGAACAGCTTAAGCAATGGGCGCATTTTTTTCTTACGTATAAGTTCGCATTGGATGAAGTTGAAACCAAACTCAACATATTAAATGAGGAGTTTCAATTTATACATGATTACAACCCCATCGAGCACGTAAAAACACGGATTAAAACACCGGAAAGCGTAATGGAGAAGTTGCGTCGTAAAAATCTTGATATATCGATCGAACATGCTAAAACGCATATTCGCGATATTGCAGGCGTCCGCGTCATCTGTTCGTTTTCTACCGATATTTATCAAATTTTAAATATGATCAGCGAGCAGTCCGACGTGAAGGTGATCGAGGTCAAGGACTATGTCAAAGATCCGAAGCCGAACGGCTACAAAAGCGTGCATCTCATTGCTGAAATTCCGGTTTTCCTAACCAATCGCATCGAAAACGTTCTTGTCGAAATCCAAATTCGGACAAGTGCAATGGATTTCTGGGCCAGCCTCGAGCATAAAATCTTTTACAAGTTCAATGAGGGAATTCCGGCAGAAATCCAACAGCAGTTAAAAGAGTCTGCCGACATGATTGATTTGCTCGATCAACGCATGCTGTCCATAAACGACAAAGTGCTCCACCACTTGCAGCTTACTGCCGCCAAATAAAAAACGGAAGCCCGTCAGAGGGCTTCCGTTTTTTGTTTAACCGTCAGGTTACGGCATAATAAAGCGGAACGATAACAGCGGACAGCAGAATCGCGATTAGGCCGATTGCAATCGCCCAAGAACCGAGAGTTCTCGCTCCTTGACGAAAAGCGATAAAACCGATGACTGCTGAAGTAATACCCATAATTACCGGCCATACAAACCAGGAGGCTACTGCAAAAATAAGTCCGACCCAGCCAAGCGCCGTGCCGCGAGATTTGGTTCTCCGCACATTATCGTCGATCTCCGAACGGGGCACATAGGAAACGTTGCTCCCGACTGCGAAGTCGGCTGCCATCTCTTCGTTTAAATCGTTATAATAGCTATTGTTTAAATCAGGCAATGCATTTGGAGCGGCAACATTGTACGTTGGGAAATCCGTTTTCTCCGGCCGATCATTCGCGAAATCCTTTTCATGTTCGTCCCTTCGGTCCATTGTCATTGTTGTCACCCCTTCTTCGGTTTAAACGTATCGCAGCAAGTTGCCGACGATTGTACCGCATGATCTTGATGATAAAGGCCCAGATCGTCCGCAGCGAATTCTTCCTTAAATCCGGCATGCTGGTCAATATCGATGGAAATGGCTTCAGCGCCGCAATTATTTCCTTCCTTCCAGAACGAGCAATTCGATACGCTGCAATTTACGCCGTTTGGCATAAAAAAAATCACCTCCGAGTTCAAGTTTCCCTGATCGGAGGCGATTCATTCTGTCTATTTTTGCCCTTGCATGCGGCGCTGCGTCATGTAGTCGTTCTCGTAGTACGCCAGATCGTCGCGCAGTTCTTCGAAAATTTTGGACATCGCGAGGACGATATCGCGCGCATCGCGTACAGGCTTAAAGCGGAAGCGGATAGCATCCTGGCCTGTGTAAGCGTAACGGCCGTCTTCGGAGTAGCATTCGTTTTTCGGATAGAAAAACGCATTTACGCATTGATGGTAAACCTCATAAAGCGCACGCTCTGCAAACTCATTATCGAAATTGGGTCTTCTAAGCAATACGCCCAATTTCTCGAGCGAAACTTCAGAAAACACCAGCAAATGTCTTAGGTCGGATAATAAACCTTTGTAAAACGATTGTGCTTCTTCGCCGTTATCGTCACCAGTCAATTGGTTAAGCGCATTGTGGTTTAGAAACGGTTCAAGCTGAGTGATTGCGTCTTTCAGTTTATTGCGTGTCGATTCGCTAAGCGGTTTAATATTCGTCGATGGCATCGTAAGTAGTTCCCCTTTCTTCAATGAGAAAAACTCCTAACGGAGTCATTACAAAACTCAAGATCAACATACATCGTACCACAAATTGCTTACGGATGGTACTGGCGTTTCTGACTTTGCATTCGCATATTTTGTTCCGTTCCATCGGAAGCTATCGGGAGAAGCAATCATTCGCGTTAAAACGAACAGGAGGCTCCACCTAATGAAAAAAAAATGGATAGGCGTATTCTCTGTATTGGCTGCCGCCACGCTTCTTATTCCTGCGGCTCCTATGTTTATTCCGGATAAAACGCCGGCAGCGCCCAAATCATCCGCGTTATCGGTCAAGCAGCAAACCGTTAAGTATGAGCACGCGCAAAAGCTGAAAGTGCTCAACAATGATATGGAAGCGACAGCGCTGTTATGCGTTTCCGAATGCTCGAAAGAATTTTATAAATTAATGTCCCATTCCCCTTCCGCTAAACCGGAAAAAATCAAACATCTGATGGACATGCATAAGCACATGTCCTACATTAGCTGGCTGAACGGCAACCGCGCCGTCGAACGGGGCTCAATTCCTGCAAGCGCAGGCAATGAAGCCGACAAATATGTAGCGGAAGCTCGCGTTCAAGTTAAGCAAGGAAACAGATACGTTTCCAAAGCTTTTACCGCCGATAACGGAAGCCGCTTTGTCGTACTAGGGGTACCTGATCCGAATCATAAGGGGATCGCTGTCGTCAGCGTTATAAAGCAGGACATTGTCGAGCAGGTCGAACGGCACCAGCAACGGAATCTGCGGCTTGTTCCATACCCTTCCGAAGGCAATTATCGCATTGAATCCGTGAAGCCGAACTCGACAAAAGAGACAACGGTTGAAACGGGCGAGGACAACAGTAACGCCAGTCACTATCATGTGCGCGATGTCGTCGTTCATTTCGTGAACCAGCCTTCAGACAAACAATTGAATCAAATTAAAGCGAAAGTGAATGCGGCGGCGATTCAACGCATCGGCGATACTTATGTATTCCGTTCAAAAGATATGGACGCCGATAAAATGATCCATTATTTCAAAAATGCATGGCAAACCGAATATGTAGAACCTCATTACTTATACATGACGAACGAAACGAAGCCTAATGACGCTTTATACTCGCAATACCAATGGAATTTGCCTTCCATAAAAACGGAATTAGGCTGGGACACGTCGAAAGGCAACGATCAAGTCATCGTCGCCGTATTGGATACCGGCGTACAAACGGATCATCCGGATTTAAAAGGCAAACTAATTAAAGGCAACAATATTGTAGACAGCGACGCGGCGCCAAGCGACGATGTCGGACACGGCACGCACGTTGCCGGTATCATTGGGGCGACAGTGAATAACGGCGAAGGCGTTGCAGGGCTTTCCTGGTACAACAAAATTATGCCGGTTAAAGTGCTTGACAGCAGCGGCGCCGGTTCCGCCTATTCCGTTGCGCAAGGTATTATCTGGGCGACTGATCATGGCGCAAAAGTGATCAACATGAGCCTTGGCAACTATGCGCAGGCTGAATTCCTTCACGATGCGATCAAGTATGCTTACGATCACGACGTTGTGCTTGTAGCGGCGAGCGGCAATGACAACACAGAACGGCCAGGCTATCCGGCAGCCTACCCGGAAGTGTTTGCAGTAGCCGCAACGGACGCGCAAAAGCAGAAGGCTTCCTTCTCCAACTACGGTAATTATATTGATGTTGCCGCTCCCGGGGACAGCATTGCAAGTACGTATCCTGGGGGGCAATATGCCGCATTGTCGGGCACTTCGATGGCCAGCCCTCATGTTGCAGCGTTAGCCGGGTTGATCCGTTCCGTCAATCCGGATCTTACGAATAAAGAGGTTATGGAAATTATGCGCAAATCGGCTGACGATTTAGGCGATAAAGGAAAAGACAATTATTTCGGTTACGGACTGATCGATGTCGACAGCGCTCTGAAAGCGGCAGCCAATTACAACACTGCGCTGCAAAATTATCCTTCTCAGGTTAAAAAGAGGCTTAACGCTATCGCGCAAACGCACAATCAATAACTGGCGACTCAAAGGGCTGTCTTAAAAGTCATTAAATTGACGATGAGACAGCCCCTTTTTCAGGTGAAAGGTGAAACAGCAACCTCCGAATTCAATTATTCTTCCGATCGCCATTGCTCGTGGATTCCAAAAATTTATCGTAAATGGCAAAACAAAAAAACCTCCAAGCAACATGCCGTTGCATTGAGGTTCTTGTTTGTGTCCGTTGCGGAAAGTTTGCCTTAAGCCGGGTTCTGTACTTCAAGTGGTCCAAACGGGAACGACCCTCCCACGACGAAGCGACAATCATCTATCTAGGCCGCACATTACTGTACGGCTCCAGCAACCAACCCGAACGCGCCTCAGGCTAAGGCTGCAGCTCGAAGCTGCTGCGCTCTCTCGGTCTTGCTCCAGATGGGGTTTACCAGGCCTGCAGTCACCTGCACGCCTCGTGGTCTCTTACACCACGGTTCCACCCTTGCCTGTGCTGGCAAAGCCAGCCATCGGCGGTCCATTTCTGTGGCACTATCCTTCAGCTCGCGCTGACTGGATGTTATCCAGCACCCTGCCTTGTGGAGCCCGGACTTTCCTCTCGCGGCAACGAGGCCGCCAGCGATTGTCTGTCAAACTTTCCGGTGCACGAATAAGTATACAAGGTATCGCACAAAAGCTCAACCTTTATTCCCTGCCAATTTTCATACGAATTGGAATGGTTCTGTACTCAGCGTTGAAGCTTGGACTGCTGTCGTATATTTACGGGCGGCAAGCTCGCTGTTTAGCCAATCCGCGACGCGCTGCTTCATGATCTTCTCGACATTATGGCCCGGATCAATGATGGACAAGCCGGCAGCCAGCGCATCATGCGCTGTATGATAGTCAATGTCGCCGGTAATGAGCACGTCCGCCCCGGCGAACAGAGCATGCCGCATATATCGGGCGCCTGACCCGCCAAGCACAGCCGCTTTGCGGATAGGCTGCGAAGGATCGCCAACCAATCGAAGCACAGGGACGTCAAACGCTTCTTTGACGCGTTCCGCAAGCACGCCCAGCGTAGTTGGCTCGATCAGCTTTCCGGCGCGGCCTAAACCGAAGGAACGGCCTTTCAAATCTATCGCAAACAAATCATATGCGACCTCTTCGTATGGATGAGCTTTTAACATAGCTTGAATAACGCGGCGATGAACACTGTGCGGAACGACCGTTTCAATGCGAATTTCTTGTGCCCGCTCCATTTTCCCCTGCTCGCCTATAAAAGGCGTCGTGCCCTCGCCAGGAACGAACGTGCCAAAGCCTTCGATATTGAAGCTGCAATGGCTGTAATTGCCGATCGAGCCTGCTCCGGCATTCAATATCGCGGCGCGAACGGCCTCATGATGGGACTCCGGCACAAATACAACAAGCTTGTACAGCTTATCGTTATGTACCTCCTCCAGACATTGACGCCCTTTCGGCTCGATGCCGACGAGATCAGCCATCCAATCGTTAATTCCGCCGTCTGCAACATCCAGATTCGTGTGTGAAATATAGACGGCAATATCGTTTTTGATCAGCTTCTCATACAGCTTGCCTGCCGGCGTCGACGTATCGAGCTTTGCTAACGGGCGATAAATAATTGCATGATGCGCAATAATAAGTTCCGCTCCAGCCGCAATAGCTTCATCAACCACTTCATCTGTTACATCAAGCGCAACGATCACTTTTTTAATTTGCTTATTTAAAGTGCCTAATTGCAATCCGATTTTATCGTTTTCAACCGCATAATGCTTAGGCGCCAGTTGTTCCATCAATTGAATGACGGTTTGTCCATTGGCAAACAACGAAGCACCTCCTCAATTTTGTTTATTTGCTCACGGAACGCCGCTTTTTTTTCTTCGGCTTGCGGCTGGTCGGAAAGCGAAAGCTGCGCGCAAATTTTCTCAAGTTTGTCCAATTCCAGTCTCCACTTCTCCGCTAAAACTTCCGACGGCTGTCGCAATAAATGAGGGCCCATTTGAAGAAGCAGCGCTTTTCCTTGATCGGCGTTCAGAGATATAGGCAAAAACGAGCTGTCATAAAGCTTCAACTGCAGCGTTTTCAAAGAATCGTTGCCTTCCTCGGCCTTTAGCTTAATTGCATGCAAAACCTCGTATATTTTCCCATCCTCTTCAAGTATCGCTTCCGCTTGCAAATACCATCCTCGCTTTAGCAGCCAGCTTCTTACCAGATCTTCCCCGACATTGGGCTGCAGCACGAGCTCGCTGACGCCTTCGAGCTTCCCCGTCTGAAATCCCGCTTCCAAAATCTCGCTCATCAGAGCGCCACCCATGCCCGCAATCGTAATCGTGTCTGTTTCTCCCGGCTGCAGAACGGATAAACCGTCTCCACGGCGTACAGACAGCTTATACGTCAGTCCGGCGTCTGCAGCTTGCTTGCAGGCCGCCTCATATGGACCTTGATTCAATTCTCCGGCGATTGCCGATGCAACCCGTCTCGTCTGAAGCAAATAAACCGGCAGCATAGCATGATCTGAACCTATATCGGCGGCACGGCCGTCAGGTGTTACGAAGTCTGCAATCGTCTGCAGACGCTTTGATATTTTTAACATTAAGCAACCCACGCTATCCATTGTTTTCGCATAGAGAACAGCAGTCCTCCGCCGACGGCGATTTTCACAAGCAGCATCAGCTGCAGGAAAATCGGCTCATCGATAAATAACATTGCATAAAGCTCCGGCATGAACCATAACAACGCGCTGACGGTGAACAGCACCGCCGACACCTGCTTGGACCAGCGGTGAACAAACCAGCAGCTCCATCCGAACAAAGCGGCAAGAGGCAGCCAATACAGCTGCGTTTCGTACCAAGATGGAGATTCCATATAGTTGGACAACAGCCAAGCATATACTAGCAATAAGGCTACCCATCCGCATAAATGGAAAATCGGCAACTTCGCGGCTATGCCGTAAACGATCCAAAATATTGCGCAAAGTCCGAGCAGCGACGTTTTCCAGCCCCATTCGTCATAACCGTGCAATTGGAGCATATAAAGCCCGGAACCGAGGAAAAGCAGCATTCCTGCGCCTGTTAACGCCAATCCGGTTGCGGCATTGCGCTTACGCAGCTTCTGGCCAAACCATAGCAAACCAACCACGCCAGCAAGCGAAACGCCAATTTGCAATAGCGGATGAAAAGCGTTAAAATAAAGCACAACAAACGAAATTAAGGTAAAAAATCCAAATGTAAGGAGCCACTGTTTCCCTGATGCGCGCTGCACAGCCATGAAAGCTTTTGCAACAGCATAAGAGGATTCCCGCTTCGATCGAGGCGATGAACGCTCCTCATCTTGGTCCGCGTATAAATTAAGCAAAAAATCGCAATATTGCTCAGGCAAGAGCTTGCTCCTGCTCCAATGTTCGATTTCCTTAACGATAATCTGTCTCCGTTCTTCATTCATAGCCGAATTATTCCTTTCGGTTTTGTTAGAAAAAAGACCTTTGCTGCATGAGCAGAAAGGTCGACGATTCATGATTATTCTAAGAAATCTTTAAGCCGTTTGCTGCGGCTTGGATGGCGAAGCTTGCGAAGCGCCTTCGCTTCGATCTGACGTATCCGCTCGCGCGTAACGCCGAACACTTTGCCCACTTCCTCAAGCGTTCTTGTACGTCCGTCATCGAGACCGAACCGGAGGCGGAGCACGTTTTCTTCACGTTCCGTAAGCGTGTCAAGCACATCCTCCAGCTGTTCTTTCAACAGCTCGTAAGCTGCTGCGTCAGCAGGCGCCAGCGCTTCCTGGTCCTCAATGAAATCGCCCAGATGCGAATCATCCTCTTCGCCGATTGGCGTTTCGAGTGAAACCGGCTCTTGCGCGATTTTCATAATTTCCCGAACCTTGTCCGTGCTGAGCTCCATTTCGGCAGCAATTTCTTCCGGCGTCGGTTCGCGCCCAAGCTCTTGCAGCAATTGACGGGAAACACGGATCAATTTGTTGATCGTCTCCACCATATGAACTGGAATCCGAATCGTACGTGCTTGGTCTGCAATCGCGCGCGTAATCGCTTGGCGAATCCACCATGTCGCGTACGTACTGAATTTAAAGCCCTTCTGATGGTCGAATTTCTCTACCGCTTTGATCAAGCCCATATTGCCCTCTTGAATCAAATCAAGGAACAGCATGCCGCGGCCAACGTAACGTTTTGCGATGCTGACAACCAGACGCAGGTTCGCTTCTGCAAGTCTGCGCTTCGCTTCTTCGTCCCCGTTCTCAATTCTTCTTGCCAACTCAATCTCGTCATCCGCCGATAGGAGCGGAACACGACCGATTTCCTTCAGGTACATCCGTACAGGATCGTTAATTTTGATGCCTGGCGGCAAAGTCAGGTCATCTTCAAAATTAAAATCGTCTCCGTCACGTTCCTGATCGTCGCTTCCGCGCAGCGGATGATCCCGTTCTTCGTCATTCTCGTTCAGCACCTCGATTCCCAAGTCATCGAGCTGCTCGAAAAATTCATCGATTTGCTCCGGGTCCTGATCGAAAGGCGAGAGTTTCTCCATAATTTCTTTGTACGTTAAAGACGCTCTCTTCTTGCCTTGCTCAATTAACTGGTCCTTGACATGATCCAGTTTTTGTTCGGCTTCTAGTTCAGTATGCTGATCATTCGCCATATTCCGACTCCCTCCTCCCTAGAACCGATCGTCCTGTCTTCCTTTAAGCTGTCTTTCTAGGGTTATAATCTCAATCGACATTTGCGCAGCAAGCATGTGATCTCCGGCTCGCTCTGCCTGGACTATTTCTTCTTTCTTACGTTCAATTTCCCGAAGCCTTGGCACTTTAATGATATCTTGTATATCGGCATTCATGATGTCATCATTAAAGGGGAAATCGCCGTCCATTAATAAAATAGCGGCAGCCGCTCTCTCCAAACGCTCGTCATGGAGGGCAGCGATAAACCTACCGGCATCCGGATCATAGCCCTGCGCGTAAAAAGCATATAAATAAGCAGCAAGCGCTGCATGATCCTCTACATTGAACGCGTCGCCCAATTTATCGTGTACAGCCTGCGCAATATCGCGGTCACGCATCATGACATGGAGCAATCGTCGCTCTGCATGCACATAAGCGGGCAATACGGCCGGCGCCCCCGATTTACGGCGATTTTCATTCCTACCATTATTCCACGAAATGTCGTTATTATCCCTTTGCGGCTTCTTTTTTTGCAGTTCCTGATGCCTGTTCAAGCAATCCTGCTTCAATACCTCAAGGGGAACTTCAAATTCGCGGGACAATTCCTGCAAATAAATCTCGCGTTCGATAGCAGAATCAAGCTCCGCCACAATGCCGGCAGCTTCAAGCAGATAATTCTTTCGCCCTTCTTCTTTTAGCAGTATATGGTTTTTTCTTGAATATATAAGCTTAAATTTTGTGACGGATACCGGCTCGTCAATCGTTTCCCGCATAAAGGCTTCCGGACCGTATTCCGATATAAATTCATCGGGATCCTTGCCTTTAGGAAGCATTGACACCATGACTCGCATGCCGGCTCCTTCAAGCAGCGGAATGGACTTCATCGCGGCAGCTTGTCCAGCGTCGTCGCCGTCGTAGCAAAGCACCGCTTCGTCCGCTGCCCTGGCCAATATCGCGCAATGCTCCGCAGTAAGCGCGGTGCCCATTGTCGCAACGCCATTCTTTACGCCTGCACTCCAAGACTTAATAATGTCCATATACCCTTCGAATAAGACGACCTGCCTTCGCTTACGGATTGCGGGGCGCGCATGATGCAGATTGTACAATGTCCGGCTCTTCGTAAACAGTATCGTTTCCGGAGAATTTAAATACTTCGGCTGTCCGTCGCCGATGACGCGTCCCGCAAATGCGGTCACTTTGCCGTCGCGATCCCAGATCGGGAAGATGATCCGACTGCGGAAACGATCGACATAGCCGCTGCCGTCATGCTTAGCTGACAGCAAGCCGCCTTTCTCCATCAAGACGGGGTCAAACTTCCGATTCTCCAAAAACCGGCTTAACGTATCCCACTGTTCCGGCGCATAGCCAATCATAAAATGATCAATCAGCTTATCGCTCAATCCCCGTTCGCGCAAATAGTCTTTGGCTGCTTTGCCATGCGCCGTATTGTTCAGCAAATAATGATAAAGCTTTGCCGACAATTCATGCGCTTCGATCAGAACCGATCGTTCGGAATCAGCCTCGCTCGCTTTGCCGCCTTCTGCGCCAGCCCATGTTACGGGAATGCCTGCTTCTTCGGCCAGCACCCGAACCGCTTCCGGGAACGAGTATCCCTCCCGTTCCTCGATAAATCGAATAACGTTACCGGACTTCCCGCAGCCGTAGCAATGAAAAATTTGCAGCTCGGGCGTTACGGTGAAAGAGGGCGTTTTCTCGGAATGAAAGGGACAGAGACCCTTCATATATTTGCCTTGCTTCGAGAGATGAACGTATTTTCCAACCGTTTCGACGATATCATGATGCCGGCGAACCGCCTCAATAACATCCTCCGGTATTTTACCGTATGTCGTCATCGTTCATCACCTCTAGTAATACGTTAGTAATATTCGCTAAATGTCATCTTTCTCCTGCATGCCAAGCAAAACTTTTGTCAACTTTTGTTGAAATCGCTCCCGATCGCTTTGATTCATCGCTTTCGGGCCCTTCGTTCTGCCTCCGCTGCGCCTCTTTTTGGCCGACTCATGACGTCTTTCCATTAAATAATCGATATTGTCGTCCGTATAAGCTTCTCCGCGATTTGACAAAACGACGGCGCCTTTGCCTATCGCAATGCAGGCCAGTCCAAAGTCCTGGGTAATGACAATGTCGCCTTTTGCAATATGATTGACGATATACAAATCGACGGATTGATTGCTGCTGTCCACTTGTACGACTTGTACGCCGGGCTGAGCCTCGAGCCGGTGATCATACGAGGAAACCATAATAACCGGAGTGCGATGCATTCGCGCCGTTTCCGCAATTTCCGCTTTCACTGGGCATGCGTCGCCGTCGACAACGATCGTCCTCTCATGCGCATTGCCAGTAGGCATTTCGAATCACCGCATCTTTCAAAAATATTCCCGTACTATTATATACGTCAAGCAGCTAAAAAAATCCTTCCGTATCAAGCGAAACGGCTTCGCCTTCCTTTGCAGGCGTAGCATCGTTTCGCTTTTGAAAGAAAGCTTCTAGCCTTTGACGCTGGATCGAACATGCTCCATGATTAAGCTCGCCGTCTCTTCTACTGCGCGATGCGACACGTCAATGACGACGCATTCGAGCTGTTTCATAATCGTTTCGGCGTACATCAGCTCTTTCTCAATCCGCTCCTCGGCTGCGTAGGAAGCGCTGTTCGGCAAACCGAGCGCCTTCAGCCTCTCTTTTCGAATAATGTTCAAATAAGGAACGCCTATCGTTAAGCCTATAATTTTGTGCTTTGGAAGCAAGAAAAGCTCCTGCGGCGGCTTCACCTCTGGAATTAGCGGGATGTTCGCCACTTTAAACTTCTGATGCGCCAAATACATCGACAAAGGCGTTTTGGAAGTTCGCGAGACGCCGACGAGCACAATGTCTGCTTTCAGCACGCCTGACGGATCCTTTGCATCGTCGTAACGTACCGCGAACTCGACAGCCTCCACCTTGCGGAAATAATCTTCATCCAGCACATGATTCAGTCCCGGTTCCTGACGCGAACGCCGCCCGGTTTTCTGCTCCAAGCTTTCGATCAGCGTTCCCAGAAGATCGATGGCCACAACCTGCTGCTCATCTGCAAGCTTCCTAAGCCCTTCCCGCAAATGCGGAATGACAAGCGTATACAGCACAATAGCGCCGGCCTGCTTGGCAAGCATTATGAAACGTTCCAGCGTTGGAATGTCTGTTACGAACGGAGCCCGCCTTATTTCCGCATGAACCGGATGAAATTGCGCCGCCGCAGCGCGCACAACTAACTCGCCTGTATCGCCAGCGGCGTCGGAAACGACATAAATAATTACATCAGCAGGTTTGGTCATCGTTCATCAACCTCCGTTATTCAAAATTGAGATTCTGAACTACAGGTTTGCCATTTTGCGCTCGAAACTACCAGACAAGCTTGGAGAAGTCGGCAATGCCCGAAATATCGTCGGCGATGAGCGCAAGCGTTGCAAGACGATTCGCGCGAACATCATCTTCTTTAGCCATAACCATAACGCCGTCAAAGTAGCCGTTAATTGCTTCTTTCAACGAGGAAAGTTGTGCAAGAGCCGCCGCAACGTCGCCATCCGCCATCGCTTTAACGACAGCCGGATGCGCTGCTTGCCAAGCTGTGTAGAGCGCGCCTTCAGCGGTTTCTGCGAACAACGCCGAATCAACGGAACGGGATTCCGCTTTTGCCGCAAGGTTGCATACGCGGTTAAACGCATCAATTGTCAGCTTGAACTCCGCTTTTTCGGCGCCTGATGCTAATCCTTGAATGAGCAAAGCGCGTTCAACCGCAAGGCTCAAATTGTTGAAGCCTGCTGCCATGACCGCATCGACTACGTCATAACGCACGTTTTGCTCGGAGAGCACATTTTTAACCCGCAGGCCAAAAAACTCGTTCAGTTCCTTGCTTACTTCCGCTTCGCTGCGTTTCATTCCGCGCTCAGCATGGACGGCAAGCGATGCGTTGAACAGCTCTTCAAGCTGCAAACTCAAATTTTGCGCAAGAACGATTTGCACGATGCCGGATGCTTGGCGGCGCAGCGCGTACGGATCTTGCGAGCCTGTCGGAATAATGCCGATAGAGAAGCAGCCGACGATCGTATCGATTTTATCGGCTAAGCTTACAATTGCGCCAGTCAACGAGCTAGGCGCGCGATCGCCGGCAAAGCGCGGCTGATAGTGTTCATTGATCGCTTTGGCAACGACTTCGCTCTCGCCTGCTTTCGCTGCATAATCCTCGCCCATAATGCCTTGAAGCTCTGGAAATTCGTATACCATCTGCGTAACCAGGTCGAATTTGCAAATATCGGCCGCACGGCTTACCGATGATGCGGTATCGTTATCGACGCCAAGAATGCCGGCAATACGATCTGCAGTCGCCCGAATCCGTCTTACTTTATCTGCAACTGTTCCCAGCTCTTCGTGATAAACGATCGTTTCCAGCTTTGCAAGCGCATCGCCGATTGCCAGCTTCTGATCTTCTTCATAGAAAAACTTTGCATCGGACAAACGTGCCCGCAGCACTTTTTCATTGCCTTTGGCCACTTGCTCAATCGACGTGCGATCGCCGTTGCGGACCGTAACGAAAAATGGCTGCAGCTGTCCTTCCGCGTTCAGTACAGGGAAATAACGCTGATGCTCGCGCATCGAAGTAATGAGCACTTCTTGCGGAATCCGCAAGAACGAAGGATCAAACTTGCCAAACAGCACGTTCGGGTATTCGACAAGGAACAACACTTCCTCCAGCAAATCGTCTTTAATCGCAATTTCCCAGCTTTGCTCCTCGGCAAGCTGCTTAATTTGCGACACGATCAGCTGTTCTCTCTCCGCGACATCGACGATAACCTGTTCCGCGCGAAGCTTTTCTTTATACTCTGACGGCAATTTCACGACCGTATCGCCGCCAAGGAAGCGGTGGCCGCGAGTCGTATTGCCGCTTTGAACGCCGGCGATTTCAAGCGGAATAATGTCTTCTCCGAACAAGGAGATGATCCATTTGATCGGACGGACAAACTTCAGCTCGTAGTTGCCCCAGCGCATGTTTTTAGGAAACGACATCGAAGTAATCAAGTTCGTTAGTCCTTCCGACAGCACCGCTGCAGTTTCAATGCCTACGCTGCTTTTGTTCGCGTAAACATATTCGACGCCAGCAAGCTCTTGGAAGAAAAATTGCTCCGGCTCAACGCCTTGGCTTCTTGCAAAGCCTAGAGCCGCTTTGCTCCAGTTGCCTTGGTCGTCCAATGCGATTTTGCGCGACGGTCCTTTCACTTGCTCATTAACGTCGGCTTGCTTCTCTTGCACGCCATGTACAAGGATAGCAAGTCTACGCGGCGTTCCGTATACCTCTACTGCTTCATGGCTGATACGCGACTCCGCCAGCCATTTAACCAATTTATCCTGAAGCTGATTCATCGCGCCGCGAACGAAACGCGCAGGCACTTCCTCAAGGCCGATCTCAAGCAATAAGTCTTTAGCCATTTTGCTTATCTCCTTTCTTCAGCAGCGGGAATCCGAGCCGTTCCCGTTCCTCCAAATAAGTCGCGGCGCAAGCTCTGGCCAAGTTGCGCACGCGCATAATGTAGCCTGTACGCTCCGTTACGCTGATCGCGCCGCGCGCGTCAAGCAAGTTGAACGTATGCGAGCATTTCAGCACGTAGTCGTAAGCCGGGAAAACAAGCTTATGCTCCATTGTTTTCTTCGCTTCTTCTTCGTACATATTGAACAGCTGGAACAGCATTGCCGAATCCGACGTTTCAAACGTATATTTGGAATGCTCGTATTCAGGCTGCAGGAAAACGTCGCCATACGTAACACCTTCAACCCACTCAAGGTCGAATACGTTTTCTTTATCCTGAATATACGAAGCTAAACGCTCCATGCCGTACGTAATCTCGACCGCAACAGGATTTGCGTCAATGCCGCCAACCTGCTGGAAATAAGTAAATTGCGTAATTTCCATGCCATCCAGCCATACTTCCCAGCCAAGGCCCCATGCGCCAAGCGTCGGCGATTCCCAGTTGTCTTCAACAAACCGGATGTCGTGATGCTTCGCATCGATGCCAAGCCGCTTCAAGCTTTCCAAATACAGCTCTTGAATGTTGTCCGGCGACGGCTTCAAAATAACTTGAAACTGGTGATGCTGATAAAGCCGGTTCGGATTCTCGCCGTAGCGTCCGTCCGCAGGGCGTCGCGAAGGCTCTACATAAGCGACGTTCCACGGCTCAGGGCCGATCGAACGCAAGAATGTCATCGGATTCATCGTTCCGGCACCCTTCTCCACGTCGTACGGCTGTACGAGTATACAGTTTTGCTCTGCCCAAAATTGCTGCAGCGTCAATATCATCCCTTGGAAATTCATGACCGTTCCCGCTCCTTTTAAATTTGGCTAGGCATGAAACGCAAAAAAAGCTCCCGTCTCTACGCCTGCATTCAGACATAGGGACGAGAGCTCTGGCTCCCGCGGTTCCACCCTACTTGATTCTTTACACGACAGCTAACATTCCAAGCTGCGCTAAAAAATCCACTTTGTTGTTTCGCGACTCCGGAGTGCCTTTTCACTAGAAAACCTGTCCGGGCTCCCACTGTCCCCGAATCGCTTAAACCGGTTTTTCCCGCTACTTTCTCCATCACTGTCCGATATTCATAATCATATATATTAATTAATTTGCATCGGGTTGTCAAATGATTTTGATTTCGCTTTTCGATCGAATATTTAATGCAAAGGCAAAGCTTTCTTCTCTTCTTCCTGCAGCTCGCCTTCCCGCTTCGTGCTCGGCGCCAAAATATCTTTCATTGACGCATTGCCCATTAAAGTTACACAGAGAAGCGCAAGCGCCGCAGGTACGATTGACCAAAGGAAAGTAACAGCAATTGAAGACGACAGCACGTCGACGATTTTATCCATTACCTCTTGCGGAATCGAAGCTCTTGTCTCCGGCGCAAGCAGCTGGCGGGCATTATCCGTCATTGGCGCGCCTGCGCCTGCCGTGCCGCCTTCACCAAACGCATCCGCCATCTGGTTGGAAAAGCTGTTGCGCTGAATGATGCCGAAAATCGTAATGCCAACCGTCATGCCCAATGAGCGAATGAACGCCATCGTCGCATTGGCCGATCCGCGTTGCCGCGGTTCGATGCTGTGAATCGTCGACATGCCGAGCACCGAGAACGAGAAGCCGATACCGAATCCGGTAATAAGCATGAATAAAGATAATACGAGCTTCGTCGTTTCCGGCGTAATCGTAGCGAGAAGCGCGACGCCGCTTATGAAGATGATTGCGGAAATAATCATGACGTTGCGGTACGGCATTTTATTGGCCATAAATCCGCCCGCTTGCGCGGCGAATACCGAACCGAGCGTCATCGGCAGCAGCATAAGTCCGGAATTCGTCGCCGTCCCTCCGAATACGCCTTGCACAAAAATTGGAATGTAGAGCGCCGCCGTAATGAAAGCCGCCCCGTAGAACAAAGCTGCGCCGGTACTAGCCGCAAACAGCCGGTCTCTAAACATGCTAAATGAAATGATCGGCTCAGCCGCCCTTTTCTCAACAAGCAGAAAGGAAATAAACAAAACCGCGAAACCGGCGAACAAACCGATAATTTGCGCCGAATCCCAACCGTATTCATTGCCGCCAAGCTCCAGCGCGAACATCAGACAGACGATCGCTCCGACCAAAGTCGCCGCTCCCCACCAATCGATCCGCTGCTTCGAATGCTCCATCGATTCCTTATAGAACAAAATAATAAACAGCAGTGCAACGATTCCAACCGGAATGTTGATGTAGAAAATCCAGCGCCAATTGATATGGTCCGTAAAATAAGCTCCGGCAAGCGGACCGAACAAGCTCGATGTGCCGAAAACAGCGCCGAATAAGCCGCCCATCTTGCCGCGTTTTTCCGCAGGGAAAATATCGAATACGATCGTAAATGCGATCGGCATCATTGCGCCGCCGCCAATCCCTTGGATAGCGCGATAAATGCTAAGCTGTGTAATTGTCTCCGCCGTGCCGCAAAGCACGGAACCGAGTAAAAACATCGATATGCCGAAAACAAAAAACTTTTTCCTGCCGTACATATCCGACAGCTTACCGAAAATCGGCATTCCTGCCATTTCCGTCACTAAGTATGCGGACGTTACCCAGACAAATTTGTCCAAGCCGCCCAAGTCGCTTACGATCGTTGCCATTGCGGTCGATACGATGGTGTTATCAATCGCGGCGACCAGAATGCCGAGAAGAAGCCCGGCGACGACGAAGCCAAGTTTGCTTTGCTGCGCTTGTGCTGACATGTGTTTGACCTCCTGCCTTTTCTTGAACTTTCAATTAACCAACATCGCTAATCATAACCGAAAATAAAAAAAGCGTGCTCAGTCTACAGACTGAATCACGCATAATCTTACAAAGAATATTTATCCAGCTGATCTAAAAAAGCTCGCGATTTTAACGGAATACCAATATGCGCATCCATTAACCTTCGCATCGCGCCTTTAAGCTCCTGCTTCGTTTCCGGCTTCACTTGAATGGCGCCAAGCCGGCGCAAATCCATCCGCCGAAAAAGCCTGAGCAGCTTATAAGCGCCTTCGCCAAGCTTCATCGCATGCGGGTCTTGGGCTGCACACCGGACACATAATGCGCCTCCCGACAGCGGGCTGAGCCGCATCGGCCCTTGCTCGCTGCCGCAATTTACGCAGTAATCAAGCTCTGGCGCATATCCTGAAGCTTCCAAAATGCGCATTTCATACAGATGCGAAATAATTTGCGCATCCTTGCCTTCCTCCAAACCTTGAAGAAAGGCTTTAAATTGTTCAAACAGAAAAGCGCCGGATTCATCCTCCTGCAGCGACTTATCGGTCAATTCCGCAGCATAGGACGCATATGCGGCCAAATCAAGCTGCTCGCGCAATCGATGATGGGACTGGAGTATTTCTCCATGATTAAGAGTGCCAAGACCGCTGCCTTTGAAAAAAACGAATTCCCCGTATGTAAACGGCTGCGCGAGTGAAGCATGCCTGCTCTTCACTTTTTTCGCGCCGCGTATTAATACGCCTGCTTTGCCGTTTGTATTCGTCAGCAGTGTCACAATCTTGTTGCCTTCGCCGTAGTCCATGCTGCGAATGACGATACCTTCCACGCGATACAGCATTTGCTCTCCCCCATGCTTGAACCGCTGCAGCCAGCCTTGCCTTCTCTGAACGAATATGGCTGAGCTAAGGGGCAATTTGCTGCTCGAATGAAGCAGACAGTTCCCCTTCCTCCTCCGCAATATCATTCGGATGTTCGGCAATGCCAAGCTGATCCATTTCCTTGTAGAGCATGTAAGACTCTACATCACCGGTCAACGTAAAATACTTCCACGAAAAATTTCGCATTCGTATTCATCCCTTTCCGCCTCGGAAATGAAGCCCCAGACTTTTATTAGGATGCGATGAATGGACGAATGCTATCCTTAACAAATATTAGTCGTGCCGGAAGCCAAAGTCTTTCAGCACGCGCTCTTGGTTTCGCCAATCCTTCTTCACCTTAACCCACAGCTCCAAAAAGGTGCGCGAGCCAAGCAGCGCCTCGATGTCTTTTCTCGCTTGCTTGCCGACTTCCTTTAGCAAAGCGCCTTTTTTACCAATAATGATCCCTTTTTGCGAATCCCGCTCGACAAAAATAACAGCGCCGATATAGACAACGCCGTTCTCCTGCACGCGCATATCCTCAATGCCGACTGCGATCGAATGCGGCACCTCTTCCCGCGTCATATGCAATATTTTTTCGCGCACAAGCTCGGCTACGACAAATTGCTCCGGATGATCCGTTACTTGATCGGCTGGATAATATTGCGGACCTTCCGGCAAATATTTCGTAATCTGCTGAAGGAGCGTATCGACATTGTTGCCCTGCAGCGCAGAGATCGGAACTATTTCAGCGAAATCGTACAAATCTTTATACTGCATAATGATCGGCAGCAGCTGCTCCGGCTCCACTTTGTCGATTTTGTTCATAACGAGGAAAACAGGCGTATTAACCTTTTTCAGCTGTTCAATAATGAACCGGTCGCCGCCGCCAATCCCTTCGGATACGTCAACCAGAAACAGAGCGGCTTCTACCTCTTTAAGGGCGCTTTCCGCAGTTTTCATCATATAGTCGCCGAGCTTGGATGTCGGCTTATGGATACCAGGCGTATCCAGAAATACGATTTGCGAATCGTTAGTCGTATACACGCCGTGAATTTTATTTCTCGTCGTTTGCGGCTTATCCGACATAATCGCAATTTTTTGTCCGATCAAATGGTTCATCAACGTCGATTTGCCGACGTTTGGACGGCCGATGATGGCGACAAAGCCCGATTTAAACTTCGTTTTATCGCCGTTCTGGCCTTTTGTAGATTGATTCATGCGGTCATGGACCCCTTTCACTTCAAAAGCTTCTGCTTACGTATTCGGTTTGCTGTCTAAGGAAGCCGGCGTAAAGGCGCCGGGAAGAAGCTCTGAAACGGTGCGAATGACCCAGCTGCCCTGCAAATTGCCCATGACGACCGGCATTTCCGGGGAGCATAGCTCCACGAGCACCTGCCGGCAAACGCCGCATGGCGCAATCGGCCCTTCCGTATCGCCCATAACGGCAATCGCTTCGAACTCGCCGGGGCGGCGGCCGTCGGCAATCGCCCGATGCAGCGCAGTGCGTTCTGCGCAATTGGTCGGCCCATAAGCAGCGTTCTCAACGTTGCAGCCGTAATGAATTCGGCCATCCGAATCTAACAGCGCCGCGCCGACTTGAAAGTTCGAGTACGGCACATAAGCGCGTGTCATCGCTTCCCTTGCTGTATTCAATAACGATTGGTACTTGTCCGACAATCCTTCGAATACGATCGCCATACGCTGGCTCCCCCTTTGAAACAATACTAGAATAATAAACGCCATAAGGGCGGCCCAATAATGAGCAGCCCCATGATGACGGCAATAATAGCGGCAACCAGAACGGCTCCTGCAGCCGTATCTTTGGCTGCTTTAGCGAGCGGATGTTTCTCTCCGGTAACGAGATTTACGGTATGCTCAATTGCCGTGTTGATCATTTCCGCCGAAATAACGACGGCCATCATGAGCAGCAGCACCGCCCACTCTAACAGCGTTAGCGAGAGAAACGCGCTTACGATACATACGGCCAACGCGGCCACCAGATGATAGCGCATATGCCGCTGTGTACGTATGGCATGTCCTATGCCGGAAACCGCATACCCGAGACTGCGAATGAATTTTACGGCCATTAACGGGTTAAGCCTGCTTTTTGCAGCACAGCCTCTTGCTTCGCCGTCATCTCCGCCTCGCCAGCTTCATCTTCGTGGTCATATCCGATCAAGTGCAAAAAGCCGTGTACGAACAAAAATCCGATCTCGCGTTCCAGTGAATGACCGTATTCCTCGCTTTGCTCGAGCGCTTTTTCAACCGAAATGACGATGTCGCCGAGCATTCCGGAAATTGGATCCGCTTCATCCTCGCTTTCCACCTCGAAAATGATGTCCAATTCATCCGTTCCATCGTCAAGCATCGCAAATGACAGAACATCCGTAGGGCGGTCAATACCGCGATAATCGCGATTCAATTGGTGTATGCCTTCATTATCGGTGAAGGTCAGCGTTACTTCGCCGCTATCCATGCCTTCTGCTTCGCCCGCTAATTTCAGCAGCTCTTCCAGCTTGCCGATCCATTGCTCGGGAATATCCATTTTTTGCTGCTCGTTGCTCCAATCCAGCTGCAAGCTCATGCCAAACGCTCCTTTGATTTCACATCTTCCGGGTATTCAATTCGCGAGTGAAAAATGCCGATGACGCTTTCTTTAAGCGATTGCGCAATTTTATCGAGCTCTTTCATCGTCAGATCGCATTCATTGTATTGATTGTCATCTACCCGGCTTTTTATAATTTTTTGAATCATCGCTTCAACTTGCTCGACCGTCGGATTGCGCAAGCTTCTTACCGCAGCTTCGACGCAATCGGCGATACCGACAACTGCAGCCTCTTTCGATTGTGCCTTTGGACCCGGATATCGGAAATCGTCCTCCGTAAAATTCGGCTTGACACCCTGTTCCTCAGCCTGCTTCATTGCTTTGTAATAGAAAAACTTAAGCGACGTCGTTCCGTGATGCTGCTCCGCAATATCGCGAATCGGCTTCGGAATATTGTGCGCTTTGAGCATGTCCACGCCATCTCTGGCATGTGCCACAATAATCGACTTGCTCAGCTTCGGATCGATCGTATCATGCGGATTTTCGATATTGGTCTGGTTTTCGATAAAATAGTTCGGCCGTTTCGTCTTCCCGATATCATGGTAATACGAGCCGACCCGGCACAACAGCCCGTCCGCGCCAATCGCTTCTGCAGCCGCTTCCGATAAATTGCCGACCATCACGCTATGATGGTAAGTGCCTGGCGTCTCCGTCAACAGCTTGCGCAGCAGCGGATGGTTCGGGTTCGACAGCTCCACCAGCTTAAGCGCCGACAATATGCCAAATGTGATTTCGAAAAACGGCATAAGTCCGATTACGAGCACAGCGGTCAGCAGCCCGCTAGCAAAAGCAAAGCCAAGCGAATAGATCAGCTGCATCCGATCAAGCTCTTCGCTAATAAGCATAAGCGAAAGCACCGACAGCGACCCAAACAAGCTAACCATAATGCCCGCCTTCAATATCGTCGAACGTTGGCTTGCGCGGTGAATCGAGAATATGGCAGCAATCGACACAACGATAAACACAAAGCCGAATTCGAAATCAAAAATTTGATTTTGTTCCGTGTTCAGAATAACGCTGCCAGCCACCGCGAATATAACCGAGCTTATAATAGCCAAACGCATGTCAAGCAATAGCGTAATAAGAATCGTGCCCAGCGCCGCCGGAGCCAAATAGCCGACATATGGAGCCGCATCGGTCTGAATAAGCGAGACGATTCCCATAATGATGACATTGATCAAAAAGATCAGCCACAGCATAAGCAGCTGCGCGTTCGTATAATTCGGCTTCAGACCGTCATTGCCGCCTGCTTGGTGCATGAAGGCGTATACGCCTAATATGAGCATCACCGAAAGCAGCAGCAGCCCCGTCTGCGGCCAATAATTGCGTTTGTCGTGCAGCAGCGAGGAATCCTTAAGAAGCTCGTATACGGCGGGCGTTATCGTTTCTCCCCGTTTTACGATCATTTCGCCTTCTTCGATCACTACGGTCGGCGTGTTTTGCTTCGCTTGAATTTTCGCTTCCTCCGTTGCCTCCTTGTCGAGAAAACGGTTGGGCATAATCGCGAAGCGTGCCAGCTCTTGCACGATTTCCCTGCTTGTCCGGCTGGACAGCTGGCTGGCGTTTACGAGCTCGGCTACGCGGGCTCTCGCCGTTTCCGCCTCGCGCAGCTGATCGCCCATCAGCTTGCGCACAATCTCTTGTCCGACCTGCCGCATCTCCGTGAGCTCGACGGTTCCAAGCTTCGGCATCTTGTAGAACGTTTCTTCCGGGATCGTGTACTGCTGCTCTTTAATGACCTCGGACATTTCCTTCAACAGCGTATCATTATAGGTTTCGCTGCCGGCATTTTTCTTAACGAAGCTGTCGACAAATTCGGCATAGCGTCCTGGAATTTCATTGCGATAGATGTCAATTTTGTTCTGCTCCGTCACTTGATCGTCCAAATTGAGCTGTTCAATACGGACAAAAATTTGATCCAGCAGCTGCTCGCTGCGCAGCACGACGTTCGAATAAATCGCGTCAATGCGGTTTGCCGCTTCCTCCTGCGCTTGCAAAGTGGCTTTGTTGTCCGAAATTTGAAACGGAGCGACAATATCCTTCTCGCTTGCCGCTCCTTGCTGAATATTATAGGTTTCCGGTACCAAATGCGGCGCCAAGCTGAAATAAAACAGCGCTATAAACAAAAACAAGAGCACGAAGCGAACTGCTGCGCTCTGTTTCCACCCGGCAGCCTTTAACGGCTGCAAGTTCCCCTGTTTACCGACCTGATTGTGGCTCTGGTTCATGGAGCAGACATTCCTCTCTATGCTTTGTTTTCAGCGTCCCAGTTGTAAGCAACTATGATTTTCTGGACCAAGGAATGGCGAACGACATCTTGCTCGGAGAAAAAGATAAAGCCGATTTCTTCGATATTGCTTAAAATACGCTGCGCTTCGATCAGACCGGAGCTTTTGCCGCGAGGCAAATCGATTTGCGTCACGTCGCCGGTAATGACCATTTTCGAACCGAAGCCAAGCCGCGTCAAAAACATTTTCATCTGCTCGGGCGTCGTGTTCTGCGCCTCGTCCAAAATAATAAAAGAATCATCGAGCGTCCGTCCGCGCATATATGCAAGCGGAGCAATTTCGATCGTGCCTCGCTCGAACGCCTTGGCGGTTTGATCCGGACCAAGCACATCGTGAAGCGCATCATAAAGCGGACGCAAATAAGGGTCTACCTTTTCTTGCAAATCTCCCGGCAAAAAACCGAGATTCTCCCCAGCCTCAACGGCCGGACGAGTTAAAAGAATGCGTTTAACGGAGCCTTCCTTAAGCGCCGCAACGGCAAGCACAACAGCCAAGTACGTCTTGCCTGTGCCTGCAGGCCCGATGCCGAATACGACATCTTGCTTTTTAATCGTTTTCACGTAATGACGCTGGCCAATCGTTTTGACCCGAATCGGCTTGCCTCGGTACGTGCTCGTAATCTCCGCCTTGAACAGGTCCAGCAGTTCCTCAGCCTGCATGGTGCGGGCCAAATCGAGCGCATAGACGATGTCCCGCTCAGACGGATTATAGCCGCCTCTGAAAAGCTGCAGCAATACGTTAAACAGCTGCTCCAGCGATTCCACCTCTTGCTTCTCGCCGGTAATTACGATCTCCGCTTCGCGGGACGATATGGAAGCCTCCATTTGCTGCTCCACAAGCTTCAAATACTTATCTTGGGGACCGAATACGGCCAGTCCCTCCGCTGCGTTCAGGAGCGGAATTTTGACTGTTCTCGTCTCACTCTGCAAACAACCTCATTCTCCTTGCATCTGGACTAGGGGCATTTCTTTCACAATCGATTGCTCGACTTCAAAAAGAACTTTCATATAAACTTTACCATTGTCCGTCTTTTCATGCAAAACAATTTCGTTGCGGATTACCGCATCGGGACCGGCCTGAAGCATCGCATCCGCCTTCGCGCGCTGCATTCCCGCGCTCTTGGCTTCCTCCTCCGTCAAATTGCGCTCGTCCGTCCGAACCTCCATCGTCGTTTTTTTCAGACGACCGAATGGAAGTTTCCATTGCCGCCAAGCCGCTTGTTCTTCATAGACAACCGTCTCGAATGAATCGAACGGATTTTTGCCGAAGCCGCTAACCTGAAGCGCGCGTCCGCCGATCATCGCATACCATTTCGTCTTCTTCTCCCCGGTATATGCCTTTACTTGCTGCGTCAGCGGGGAGGCGATGTCGAATTCGTACCAGACCAGCCCTCTGACCTCGCCTTTTGCAACAACCGTCTGCGTATAGGCGCCGCCTCCGATCGTGCCGGATATTAGCGTCTGGCCTTGTTTCACCTTCATATTTTTTTTAACGACCGCCCGGCCCTTTTCTGCGTAAATTTGTGTCACAACCGCATCGACGGATGCTACAAGGTGACGCGGATTGTTCAAATTTTCCCGCTCGGGCTCTGTCGTTTCAACGACTTGAATAATGACTTTAGCCCCTTTCTTCTCAACGCCGATCCATGTCGCGCCAGGCAGCTTGGTCACTAGCTTTTTGGACAGCACGTCGGCATCCTGAAGCCGGAACGACCATTGCATAGGGAATAAGCCCTCTTGCTTTGCCGCCGCAAAAATTTGCTCTTCGGTCAATTTCACATTGCCTTTTACTTCGATCGTCCAGACAAGAGAGGACAGCAAATAAACGCCTGCGAAGAACAAGGCGATGCCGGTGACGAACAGCTTTCTCTTTTCAACTTTGACAAGCCAGAACGGCAAGCCTTTCCTCTTCGTTACGTGCGCCCGACAGCCTGTCTCTTTTAAATGCTTGCGAAGCTTGAAATAGTCGTCTACTGACAGCTCAAACTGAAGCTTGCCGCCGCTTGTCCATAAAATGGACGCAAGCTGCAGCCCTCCCTCCAGCGCCCGATTGACCAGCCGCTCAGGCTCGCCGCCCCGGACTTGCACCGTTACAACTCCCCTTACCCACTGCAGCCATTGCCCGTCCATTTGATCCCTCCTAAAAGTTTTGCGCAAGTATTAACTCGCCATTGGCGCCCGCTTCGTTTTGCGAAGCAAAATTGCTTCGCAAAACTTGCGCTACTCCCGCACTTCAATGCTTTTTATTAACCCTTCAATAAAAACCTCTTCTGTCCATATTGTCCGTATAACAAGCGAAGAGCCCGTCACTTCCAGCTCGCCCTTGCTAAGCGCTAGCTTAAGTTTGTCGCTGGAAAAATGAATGACGCCGCGATGATTCTCTATGTAGAGCTGGCGGTCGCCTATCATCGTCAGCCGCGGCAAATCGTATACGACGTCCTGGGGCAAATCCAATACATCAGCGGTCCACTTGCGCAACTTTCGATTTATTCGTCCCATAGTCGGTCTACTGTCCCCCTTTGGCGGCAGCGAATGCATACTCTTACCTTTCAACGTATGCGGCGGTTATCGCAAATATGAGGCAAACAGGGCAAATTGCGCAGACAGCAATGCGCGCAAAAAAAAAGCATCAGCAAGGCATATAAATGCGCTTGCTGATGCTTTATAACAACTGTACTGTTACTTCCTATACGGCCGCTTCGATCGCGGCGGACCAAGCACTTCCGCATAAATGATCGCTTTGCGCAGCTCATCGGTTTCTGCAAACAACGGTGAGCCTGCAGCGGTCGTCTTTGCGTCCTTACCCGCATCCGTTGCAGAAGCCTGTGCCGGAAAACGCCGCTGCGCAGCCTGCCGGTTCGCAGCCGACTCCTTTTTGCGAGCCGGCTCGTTGCCGAAACCTGGCCGGTCAGCATTTTGCTGCGTATGCCCGTGTTTTTGCAAGGGCCGATGCTGCTGTTGAGGCTCAGGGAACGCAATCGGCCTGTGATCGCGCTCCTCCTCGTCATCCCAGTGCCCATTCGTTTGGTTAGGCATATTGCTGCCGCCGCCGAAGTTAGGCATCTTCGGATTTGCTGCACGATTCCCGTTCGCTTTCCGATAAAGCGACAGCAGCACCCCGCCGACGATTACAACCAAATAAATATTGTTCAATAGAAATCCGATTAAATCTTCCAAATGCTTAACACCTCCAGCTCTGGAACGAGCACTTGCCTTCCGTTATTGCCGCCCTTGCGTATTAAATTTCGCTTTTCGGCTCATTGGAAGGCGCATCCGGCTTGCCGATCGAGCTGCGCATTTGCGTATCCGCTTCGATATTTTTCAAATTCATATAGTCCATGACTCCGATTTTTCCGCTTTTCAGCGCCTCAGCCATCGCCAAAGGCACTTGCGATTCGGATTCGACAACTTTTGCGCGCATTTCGACGACTTTCGCTTTCATCTCCTGCTCCTGTGCAACGGCCATTGCCCGGCGTTCTTCGGCTTTCGCCTGAGCGATCCGTTTGTCCGCCTCGGCTTGTTCTGTCTGCAAATTTGCGCCGATGTTCTTGCCAACGTCAACGTCCGCAATGTCAATCGATAAGATTTCAAACGCTGTGCCGGCGTCCAGACCTTTGCCAAGTACGGTGCGGGAAATCAAATCCGGGTTTTCAAGCACGTCTTTATGCGAACCGGACGAGCCTACTGTCGTTACAATGCCTTCGCCTACGCGGGCAATGATCGTTTCCTCGCCGGCGCCGCCGACAAGACGTTCGATATTTGCACGTACCGTAACGCGCGCTTTAACTTTTACTTCAATGCCGTCTTTCGCAACTGCCGCAACAATCGGCGTTTCGATAACGCGCGGGTTAACGCTCATTTGTACCGCTTGCAGCACATCGCGGCCTGCCAAATCGATCGCCGCTGCGCGTTCGAACACGAGCGGAATGTTAGCGCGCTGCGCAGCGATCAAAGCGTTAACGACACGGTCAACGTTGCCGCCCGCCAGGAAGTGGCTTTCCAGCTGGTTAATATTAAGCCCTAATCCCGCTTTTGTCGCTTTAATCAGCGGATTGACAATGCGGCTTGGAACGACGCGCCGCAAACGCATAGCAACGAGCGTAATAATTCCGATACGCACGCCCGAAGCCAGCGCCGAAATCCACAGCATAACCGGGAAAAAGCTAAAAAAGACAGATAGTACGATTACCGCAGCTACCGCGATAATTAAAACCATAACAACCGGATCCAATCCCATAGATGATAAAACCTCCTAAAAGTGATGTGGGGCTTGCTGCCTACTCTTTACATTCTTCGACAACAACCCATGTTCCTTCTGTTTTTACTACTTTAATCGGACGACCGGCACTAATAAATTCTCCAGAAGTCACCACATCGATTTTCCGATCGCCGATTTGTGCCGTCCCTGCCGGACGCAGCGTCGTTAGCGCGGTGCCGTTAAGCCCCAGCAAATCGTCCTTGCTGTCGGCCGATACGAATCCGTCCTCCGTCGTCAGTTTCTCCCGCAAAATAAATTTATTCCATATGCCTCTGGTTTTATATTTGCGTACGACGAAGTATAAAACGATGATCGAAATGACCAGCGCGACGACAAGCGAAAGGAATGCAGTCATAGGATCTGGCGCTGCGGTAACCACTCCTGCGATTAACGAAGCACTGCCAAGTATGCCCAATATACCGAAGCTTGGCACAAACAATTCGATGATGAGAAAAGCTATGCCCAGCACGAATAGGACGACCGATTCCATTCCGGCAAATCCAGCAACGTAATGTCCAAAAAAATACAAACCGAACGACACAATGCCGACAACGCCGGGAACGCCAAAACCCGGTATGATCATTTCTATGGCAATGCCAGCGATGCCCAGCACCAGAAGCGCGGTCATAACGATCGGATTAACCAGCCATCTTGCAATATTTTCGGCTAGCGAAGGCTTAAAGTCGATGATCGTGCGGTTTTCCAGGCCAAGCCATTGCAATATCTCTTCTACAGAAGCCGCTTGATGCTCCGCATAACCGAGCTTAATCGCTTCATCAGCCGATAAGGACAAAATTTGGCCTTTTGCTTTCTCTCTTCCGATATCCGGCAAACTGATCGCAATGCTGGCATCAACCATCGCTGCCGCAATGTCTGGATTGCGGCCATTCATTTTAGCCGCTTCGCTCATTGCGCTTACCCAATGCGAAATGATTTTCGGATTATCAATCAAATCTCCCGATCCGTTGACTACAGCGGCTGAACCGATCGTGCTGTGCGGCTGCATCACAATTTGATTCGCGCTAAGCGCAATGTAGGTTCCCGCAGATACGGCTTTGCTTTCGACAAATGCGGTTGTCGGAACGCTGCTGCCTCGAATGAGCTCGCCGATCTCTTCCGCACTAGTGACCTGGCCGCCAAACGTATTGACAACCAGAATGACTCGCTCGGCTCTAGCCTCTTCCGCCTCTTTGTACGCCCGCTCCAAAAACGCTTTCAAACCTGACTCCACGGATTGTTTTACAGGAACCACAAAGACCGCCGTGCCGACTGTAGAAGGCGATGCCGCACGCGCTGGATCTGGTCCGGCTATCCAAGCTGTTGCTGCACTGCACAAAATGGCGGCGAACAGCAGCAGAGGCATCACTCGCAAAGCTCGCCTGCGCTGCTTGATTAATTGATAAATCAAAAGCTAAGCCCCCTTTGTTCATCATTAGTTGCTAATACGAACAATATTCCTGTTTCGTTTCAATACATGCCAAGCATAGGCGTTTGCGTATCGTTTTACAAGCGATAAATCAAAAAAAACACCCCAATTTTGGGGTGTTTTCGTCCGAACATATGTTATTGCAGAAATTGTTGTACATATTGATTTACTAGTTTACCGTCTGCGCGCCCTTTCGTTTTCGGCAAAAGTGCACCCATAACTTTTCCCATCTCGGCTTTGGAAGAAGCACCGAGTTCCTGGATGGTCTGCTGTACAATCGCTTTTATCTCTTCTTCGGTCAACTGATCGGGAAGGTATTGACTAATAATTTCAATTTCTGCTGTAAGATCTGCAACCAGATCATCACGGCCGGCTTTGCTAAATTCTTGGAGGGAATCTTTACGTTGTTTGACTTCACGACCCAGAATATCAAGCACTTCGCTATCCTCGAGAGGACGCTTCAAATCAATCTCCAAGTTTTTAACAGCCGCACGAATCATGCGAATCGTTGACAGTCTGAACTTGTCCTGATTTTTCATAGCTTGCTTCATATCGTCGTTCAATCGTTCGCTCAGGTTCATTGTGAATAGATCCTCCTAAAACTTTCTCTTACGCGCAGCCTCGGACTTTTTCTTGCGCTTTACACTTGGCTTTTCATAATGCTTGCGTTTTTTCACCTCAGCCAAAACGCCATCTTTAGCGATGGAACGTTTAAAGCGGCGAAGCGCAGCATCGATAGTTTCGTTTTTGCGAACTTTAGTTTCAGACACCAGTTTTCCCTCCCTCCGAAACAGACCGTCCAGAGCATTAAACACGGTTTATCAAACTTCATTATATGTGAAAACAAAGTGTAGGTCAACTCGCGTTATTCAGTCGGTCCATTAGTATTATTTCGGCAGCAGCGCGCCGAGCTTTTCACCGCCCAAAAGGTGGATATGCAGATGGTACACCACTTGGCCTCCATCGCTGTTAACGTTATTAATCAGACGATATCCGGCTTCCGCAATGCCTTCTTGTTTCGCGATTTCCCGCGCCGCTTCGAACAGTTCTGCTATGACAGGACCGTCCTCGGCTGTTACGTCGTTCATCGTCGGTATGTGCTTTTTCGGAATAATCAAAGTATGTACGGGAGCCGCGGGCTGAATATCTTTAAACGCCAGAACGCTGTCCGTTTCATAAACTTTTGTCGAAGGAATCGAGCCTTCGATAATTTTACAAAAAATACAATCCATATTTGCCGCTTCCTCCTTTGTTACTTATTTCATATCCATTCCTGTATTATAAAGGACTTGTCCGCACGCTTTCAAGCGGCGGCGGACAGCCGCGGCCTGGATTGGCAGGATTAGCTGCCTCAGGCCGCCAGATTGGACGCTCAATGCAAAACGGATTCGAAGCTCCGCGGCCGTCAGCCTCGTGATTAGTATATTGTATGCATAAATAGTCATTCGGCTACTTCCAACTCGCTAAGTCCGCTTACTTGCTCATTTCAGTTTCGAGCTGGTCAGCCAGTTCCAGCCAACCGATGCCAGTTGCGATTTGCAGCGTAGAGCTTCTGCTCTCCGCCGCATCAAAATCAAACTCGGCAATAATGGCGGCTTGCGATTCCAACGATTGCCGAAGCGCGGTCAAACTTTGCTTATCCGCTTCTGTGTACGGTTCCTTCCGTCCGTGCAGCGCATCGAGCGTCTTTCGTATTTCAGCGAAATAGGCGGTTGCATGATTTTCAGCAGCTTCGCCTTTAATCGACTTCGCTTCCGCTATAAAGGCAGCGGCGCCGGCTCCGTCGAGTCCGGCTGCCCCTGTTGCCTGTTGAAGCTTGTCGGTGTATACGCCTTTCTCATTCAGCTCAAGCATAACGGCCGCTTCATTAATCAATGCATTATAATTTGCGGCTGCCTGCTGCGCGGTCTCGATGATATGCTGCCCTGTCCGAAGCTGCTCATCTTGCTTCCCTTGCAAATATTGCGAGAACAAGAATACATTTCCAATCAGACTGAATACGAGCAAAACGAGCGTTATCGGCAGCGTAAGCGTACGTTTGCCCGCTTGTTGATCCTCCATTTTCTCCACGCCTTTCATCTTCATCATTATTTAAGTCTAACAGACTGGCCGCCGTCAAAAAAGAATACATGACATTCGGCGATTGGCCGTTTCAACACCGCTTCAATCGCCTCGGCGTACAGCTCCAGCTGAAACCGATGACGTTCGGCCGCCTTCTCCCATTGCTTCATATAGATCCGGTCAGTCTTATAATCCAACAGAACGATCCCGTTCTCATCCTCAAATAAACAATCGATAACGCCTTGAATGAGGATCGGCTCGTCCAATGCCTCAATCGCTTCAGGATATACGCGCCCTGCAGGAACCATGCTGCTAAAGGGCACCTCTCGCTGTACCCAGCTTGCCGCCAGCAAGCGACGGCCAATACCGCTTTTGAAAAACGATGCGGCCGCCGCTTGATCAATCGTCTCGGACTGCCGTTCGGTAAGCAGCTTGCGTTCTTTCATCGCCGCGAGCGTATTTGCAATCCGGCTTTCGTCAATCTCGCCGCCGTCAAGCGGTATATGCTGCATAAGCAGATGGCTTACAGTACCTTTTTCAGCGGCCGTCAGCTTTTGTTCCTCCATGAATCGCGGACGCCGAAGTCGAAAATTCCCTGCCGAAGATTTAGCCGCCGCTGACGGTTGCACCGTGTCAGGCATATCGAATAGCGCAAGCTGTACCGCGTTTTCGCCGGACTGCGTGCTGCTGGACGTTTCACCGTCAGCGGCTTCGTCTGTAAAAGCCGCTTTAGCCGCATCATCCATTTGGAAAGCTTCAGCATGAAGCCGCTTCATTTCTGTTACGGAGGTTTTCGCCGGAATTCGCGACGCTGAAGCATAGCTATACGTCCATTCCAGCCTGCTGCGAAGCTCAGCGTCGCTGTCTACTTCCTCAAGCTGCGCAAGCGCAAGGACGCCTTGCAAGCGAAGCAAGCGGCTTGTATCCTCAAGCCCGGGATCGGCAAGGCCGGCTGCTGCATCGGCCCCGAACAGAGCGGCCTCCATAACGCCCGCCCGCCAACGAAAAGCTTGTGCCTCTCCGCCGTTCAGGTCGGCAATTGGCTCTTCCTGTTGCTCGCGGAACCTTGCTGCCGCCAGAGGACCGAGCCAATCCAGAAAAGTCGAAGCGGATGCGATTCGATAGTCGGGAAGCCCGCCATTCCAATCCGCCGAAGAGCTCCATCTCTGCAGCTTGGTTTCCGCATCGCGCACCGTGCCGACCATAAACATTTTCTCTTTCGGCCGCGTTAACGCCACATACAAAATGCGCATTTCCTCCGCCAGCATCTCCATTTTCATTCTGCGGCGGATGGCGAGATAAGGAAGCGTCGGATAGCTGATCCGCATTTCGGGATCGATAAATTTCGGCCCGAAGCCCAATTGCTTATGTTTAAGAAAGGAAGCCCGCAAGTCCTGCTGATTGAAACCTTTGCCTAGTCCTGCAACGAATACGACCGGAAACTCCAACCCTTTGCTCTTATGGATCGACATGATGCGGACAACGTCCTCTTGTTCGCCGAGCGCCCGAGCCGTTCCCAAATCGCCTCCGCTGTCGCGCATCCGTTCAATAAATCGAAGAAATCGAAATAATCCTCGAAAGGAAGTCGCTTCATACTGCCGTGCGCGGTCGTGCAGCGCCCGTAAATTTGCTTGACGCTGCATCCCGCCCGGAAGCCCTCCGACGAAATCGTAATAACCGGACGTTTTGTAAATGCTTCCGATCAAATCAGCGAGCGCGCCTTGCCTCGCCTCCTCGCGCCACCGCTCCAAACGATCAAGAAATAAAATGAGCTTTCTCCGCGTCTCTTCAGGCAGCAGCACATTAATAGATGCCTGCTGAACGGCATCGTAGTAGGTCGCCTTCGAGGCATGTATCCGTATTCGTGCAAGCTCCTCGGCACCAAGGCCAAATAGCGGTGAACGAAGCGTGCCGGCAAGCGGAATATCCTGGTACGGGTTGTCGATGACCCGAAGCAGCGACAGCACTGTCTCGACCTCCGTCGCGTCAAAATAACCGCTGCTTAGCTCTGCATACGCCGGAATGCCGCTCGCTTGCAGCTCCTCGATAATAATCGGCGCCCAAGCCTGCGTCGCCCGCAACAAAATGACGATATCCCGCCATTCCATCGGCCTAGTTTCCCGCCGTTTGCCGTCATAGACCCGAAACCCTTCATCAAGCAGCTTGCGGATTTGAAGGGCGATCCATCTTGCTTCCAATTGAGCGGTCTGTAAATCGGCAGCTGAATCGGCTTGGCGGCTCTCGCCTTCTTCAAGCTCTTCTTCTTCGGCAGCCGACGACTCATTAGACTCCAGATCGGCGGCTGAAGCCGCTGTCTTATTAATAACGGCAAGCTCTATCTCAAAAGGGTTCGCCAGCTTGCCCGGTTCAGGATAAGCCGCTCCGCATACGAGCTCGGCCCGCTCATCATAGTTCATTTCGGCAACCGTCTCGCGCATAATACCGCGAAACACATCGTTTACGCCGTCAACGACTTCCCGGCGGCTGCGGAAGTTTCTCGCCAGGTCGATGCGAAGCCCATCTTCCCCGTCCGTGCCGTATGTGCGGTATTTGTGCATGAACAATCCCGGCTCGGCAAGCCGGAACCGGTAAATGCTCTGTTTCACGTCGCCGACCATAAATCGATTGCCATTCTCGTTGTTCGCAATCAGCGTTACGATCGCTTCCTGAACCATGTTCGTGTCCTGATACTCGTCGAGCAATATTTCATCGAATTGCCGTCTATATTCAAGCGCTGCGGCAGAAGGCTGCGACAGCTCCGGCGTAGAGGACGGATCGCGCAAAATCCGCAAGCAATAGTGCTCCAAGTCGCCGAAATCCAGCAGTCCCTTTGCCCGTTTTGCCGTTTCATACCGCTCGCCGAAAGCAATGACCAGCTCGGCTAACGCCGCCATCAGCGGCGCCAATTCCCGGAGCTCCTCCGCGAATTGTTCGGCCGGTCGGCCAAACAGCTCGCTTGACAACGATCCGATCAGCTTTTTGACTTGTTCCCTCAATTCTTTGGCCTGCTCTTGTAGCGATTTGTCGTACTCGTCTCCTCGCATCGCCTTTAGCTTGCCGAATTGCGCCGATTGAAACGGCTCAAACCAATGCTCCCAGCCTGTCGTTCGAACCGTTGCGGAAAGCGAATGGACGAGCGCCAAATCTTCATCAAAGCTTGCGGCATACGGCGCGGGGCCCGCGGGCAATTTCGTCAATTGCAGCGCTTGATGCAGCAATGCTTCCGCACCGTTTAGCGCAAGCTCGATATCCGTCCTAAGACTGGCTATCCAATCGCTTCCGCTTAACGCTTCGGCATCAGGGACATTGAACCGCCCCGCCGTTTCCCGCAGCCAATATGCGGGCCACGGATGGCTTTGCGCAAAGTCGTATAGCTGCTGAACGAGACGATACAGAGGCTCATCGCCCCGCTCGCCGCCAAACCGGTCGGCAAGACGCAGGAAAGCGCCTTCGTCTCCGGCATTCTCGTATTTCTCCTCAAACAGCTGATCGAGCACGTCAATTCGCATTAACTCGCTCTCGGTCTCATTCGCGATGCGGAAACCCGGATCCAAGCCGATCAGCGGATAGTATCGGCGAATGACATCAAGACAGAAGGAGTGCAAGGTCGTTATCGACGCCCGGTTCATTAGCGCCAGCTGCCGGCGTAAATGCTCGGAATCCGGCTGGCGTTCAAGCTCTTTCTCCAGCGCAATCCGAATGCGGTCTTTCATTTCCGCAGCCGCAGCCTTGGTAAATGTAGCTACAAGCAGTCTGTCGACATCGACGGAAGACGATATTTTACGTATGATGCGTTCGACCAGAACGGCTGTTTTGCCCGATCCAGCCGCTGCCGCAACCAGAATATTAGAGCCTTCGGCCACGATGGCTTTCCATTGATCATCCGTCCAATTGCTGTTCTCCGGCTTAGCCGGCATTTCCGCGTTCTTCTTCATCTGCACCGCTCCCCGCCTCCTTCCCTTCAAGCTGCCGCCAAATTTCCTCGTCTGAGCCTTTGCCCAGTTTTACATATTCATTGCCCTCGAATAGCGGATCGAAATGGCATACCGGCTTATAATCGCAAAATTGGCAAGGCGATTTCGTTCCGAGACGATAGGGCTCTATCGACACCTTGCCGCAGCCGATATCGTTGCCGATTCGTGCAATGGTGCGGCGTACCGAACCGCGCAGCGTATCCCATTGCTGTTCGTTAACGACCGAAGAGCTGCTGTAGAAGCCTCCGTCTCTTTTCAAGGCGACAGGCAGCAGCTCCGAATAGCCGGTCTCCAGCTCGTTATCCATTAATCGTGCCGTCTCCGCCTCCGCCGTAATAAGTCCGCGAAGCTTAAACCGTTTCAGCAGCTTATCGTTCGCCTCTTTGCCTGTAATGCTGTTGGATACAGCCAGCAGCGGATTATGGACATGAAAATATAATACGCCTGCCGGTGACGCTTGCTGGCCGAGCCATTCAGATGCGTGTGTAACGAGCACATCCAGATAAGTGAGCATCTGCAGCGAAAGTCCGTGCGCCACTTCCTCCAAACGGAGCTGCGTAGCGCTCGATTTGTAATCGAGCACTCTTAACAGCAATCCGTTCTCCGTCTCTGCAGCGTCAACGCGATCGATCCGCCCGATGATTTCCATTGTGCGATCGCCTGCAAGCGGTATGACAAGCGAAGGCAGCGTCCCTCCCGGGCCGAAATCAACCTCCAGCCCGACTGGCTGGAAATCGGCGCGCCGCGCATGCTCGCCTAGAATGACGGCGGCTTGCGCGACAATCTCTTTCAGTTTGCGGGCAATATATTGAAATCTTCCGCTGCTTAGCAATATTTGCGATTGCAATCGAGGCGCCAGCTCATCGACCGTTTGGCCTGCAGCAGCGCGAATATCCGCCGGCGGCATCGATCCAAAGCGTTGCCCCAGCCCGCCTGCCAGCTTGCTTAAAGCAGCGTGAAACAGCTGGCCAACGTCCGGCGCCTCCAGCCGGTAAAGCTGGCGTTCACGAAGCTTTAAGCCGTGAATGGCAAAATGCTGGAACGGACAAGAAACGAACCGTTCCATCCGCGACACGCTGGCCTTTAAATGTTCGCCGTACAGCTCTCTAGCCGTATCAATCGATAAAGACATTTCCTGATTGACATAATCAAGCGAAGCCGTTAACCGCCCCAGCTTATGCTGCCATTCGGGCCGGATCGCATACCAATTGTACAGATCCCACCAGAATGGCGCGATTTCCGCACCTTGCCGCCACGAGCGCAGCTCAGTTACCAGATAGGAGAGACTCCGCTCGGGATGTGCAATGTATGCCCGCTGCTCTTCGACCGGCATCGACGGCGACGGTTCGCCAGCGGCGCTGCAAACCGCAAGCCCCGGAAACAGCTGCTTGACCTGCCGAACAACCTCGGAAGGCAGCAGGCTTTTGCCCTCTTCGTCAGCGCCTGACCAGCTAATCCATAAGTGGCGGCTAGCCGTAGTCAGCGCGTTATAAATAATAAAGCGTTCGTCCAGCAGCCTTCGCTTGACGCTAGGCGCCATTGTGAGACCTTCCTCTGACAGCCGGTCTCTCTCCTGCTCCGTTAAAACGCCGTCCTCTTGAATACGCTTCGGCATTACGCCGTCATTCGCGCCGAGCACATAACAAATCTGCACATCTCCCGAACGTGTCCGATCCATGCTGCCAACGAGCGTTTGGTCCAATGCTGGCGGCACGGCGGCAAGCTTCAAGCTTTCCAGACCGGTCTCGACCATCCCTGCGAAAATTTCCGGAGACATTGCTTCGTCTCCCGCCATTTCGACCAGCTGGTCGAGCAAATTCATGACGCTGTCCCACAGCTGTCGATGCGCCCGCGCTTTCTGCGTTCGTCCTGCCGTGCTGTCCGCCATGCTCCAGCGCTCCAGCCTGTCAGCCGCATCAGAACGATCAAGAAGCCGGTACAGCGCCTCGCACATCGCTTTCACATCCGGCGCCTTCTTCAACGCTTGTTCGAAACGGCGCAGCGGCGGCACTATCGACTCGCGCGCCTCCAGCACCGCATTCAGCTCCCGAAGCGCCCGCTCACTCGGCTCAGCCGCAGCGGCGGCGTCATCTTCCAGCGACGCCGTAACGAACGGCCGCCAGCTTTTACGATCAAGCCATTTCCACCCGTCAATGCCGATGGCCAGCACATAATTTTCCAGAAGATCAAACCGCTCGCGCGGCAAGCTGCCGTCGATCGGGAAAAGAAGCTCTGTCTTTATGCAGCGGAAAACCGCTTCGTATCGCCAGCCATGAAGAACGGTCTCCAGCGCGGAGCGGATAAATTCAACAAGGGGATGATGGACCGCGCTTGCCTTCTGATCGAGAAAATAAGGAATCTCATAATCGGCAAATATAGATTCGATATAATCGTTATAATCGGCCGAGTTTCGCACCATAACCGCCATATCCCGCCAGCGCAGCCGCTCTTCCCGTGCGCGCCTCACAATGTCTCGCGCGACCGCCTCGACTTCGGCTCTGCGGTTAGCTGCGGCATGCAAGGAAATTCCGCAGGACGGATTCTCCGCAATAAGCATGTTTTTGTCAGGCAGCGCCATAGGGACGCGTTCGCCGTAATGCCGTTCCAAATGCGCGAGCATCGGACTCGCGCTGAATCGCGTTGACGCTTGCCCAGACCTGCCGTTCAGAACAATTGGCTCCAGCACTTCCGCTCCTGCCTCAGCGGCGAGGGCAACCAGTTTGCCATACGTTTCCGCTGTAGGGTGGAACAGCTCCAATTCATGCGGCTTTTCATCCCGCTCGTACGCGCGGTCAAGCGTCAGCGCCACAGTTACCTGGGCGGATGATGCGATCAACGCAGCCAGCGCCTCGTATTCTTTCGGCGTGAAGCCATGGAAGCCGTCGATCCAAAGCTCCGTTCCGCGCATCGCAGGCGAGTGCGCATATCCGGCGGCAAGACGGTCCAAATAATCTTCCGAATCGATATATAAGCCGGACAGTTCCTGCTCCAGCTGTCCATACACAAGCTTCAAATCATGCAGCTTGCGTCCAAGCAGCGACGTGCTTGAGCCCGCAGCTTGTCCCTCAAGCACAGCATCCAACTGTTCCGGACCGATCCCATATCTCTTCCACTCCGTAAGCAGCTCGCCAAGCCGCTCGATAAAGCCAGGCTGCTCGGCCCCGCTCTGAAACAGCTCAAGCTGCTTGCCGAACCGATGAACGATTTTGTAGAGCAGCATATGCTTTCCGTTATCGCCGATCGGCACAAGCGCCGTTCCGCCTGTCTCCTGCATGACGCGGAACGCGAGCCTGCGGAAGCTCAGCGCTTGCGCCCGAATCGAACCGTTCAAACCGCTCCCTTTAAGCAGCGCATATTCCGTTTGGAACGTCGCCTGCTCCGGCACGAGCATGATGAGCGGCGAGCCGTCAGGCTGCTCCCGCAATCTTGCGCGAATGGCGTCTAAACAATAGGAAGTCTTGCCGGATCCAGATCGACCAAGAACGAACCTTAATGCCATGTGCAGCTTCCTCCCCGAATCAATCTCATAATCTATGATTGTAACATACCAATGTCGTATTTTCACTCACGAAACAAACATACGTTCTAGGTATTTTTTGAAAAAAAGAATATTTACCCTATTGTAATTCCGTCAATTCCAAGTATAATACTAGGTATATAAGACATAACGGATAGGAGCTGCGTACTATGATCTCGACGACAGCGATTGAACAACGGTGGATCGACGACCACCTCGAACTGCTGCACTATGCAAAGCAAATAGGCGATATCGAATGGCAAAACGAGATCATTGCGCTGCTGAAAAATAAAGAGCAGCACACGAAACAATTAGCGCTCATGTTAAAAGCCGATCAATTATGGCGGCAATTCGACCGAATCAATTCTAAAATGCTGGAGCTGTACAACCAACTGCGAACGTCCAACGACGAACGAGAAATTGAGGCGTTGAAAGAGGAAGTTTGGGCGCTGAAATTGCAAAGAATTGATCTCAGCAAGCAATTGAAAGAGGAAATTGGGCAATAAAAAAAATCCCGCATGCGGTCGACCGCTCTGCCGGACATCATCATTTCTAATAAGGCCGTTATGTAAGTTACACGCCGGACAATGAGTGACTTTGAGCTCCACTCGAAGATCCTGATGTCATTACATAGCGGTTTGTTTCATGTCACGCATCATGCTCATCATCGCTGTCATCATTTCGTCGCATTGCTGCATGTTCATCATCATTTTGTCCATGTCCATATCCATCATCATGTCCATTTGTTTCATTTCCATCATATTGTCCATCATCATCTTCATACAGTTCATCTTGCACATCATTTCTTCCATGCCCATCGTCATCATCATCTTCATGCTCATCATTTCCATCCCGACCGCCTCCTTTCTTACATTTTCCAGTTGCCCCATGTAGTACTTTAATCGATAACCAAATAAATATCAACCCATTTTTCACCAAAAACATTGCACTTTTTATATTTTTTATGCTATTATAATTTTTTTGGAAATTCCAATAATTCCCCTCAGGCTTACTTCCTTTGTTGGCTTTCCTTCACTATTAAATATAAGGCTCTGTTTATTTTCAATGTTGATTTTGTCAAAGAGAAAACCACCTCAATAAAAGCGGTTTAATGCTGACTATATTGCTATCCATTCATTTCAATCATTGCTCCACGTTCGTCAAAAACTGAATTCGGGTTGTACGCAATTTCCCAATAGTTATTTTCTGGGTCAAAGAATGAACCGCTTCGTCCTCCCCAGAATGCGTCATGAGCATCCGTTAATATCTTTGCACCAGCTTCCTTCGCTTTTTCAATAACTTCGTCTACTTGGCTTGGAGCATCGACATTAATACTTAATGTAACACCACGGAAATAATCAGGGGTATCAGAAACTGGAATAGTAACGTCTTTTGTCATTTCATGTATTGACCATATGGATAACATTCCGCCTGCTGTTTTAAAAACGGAATAATTATCAGAACTCCAGTCCGTTTCTGTCCATCCCATGTTCTTATAAAACGTACGAAGCATCGGTAAATTCCAGGCACCAATCGTGATTAGACTTACTCTTTGAGGTATCAAGGTGAACCTTCCCTTCACTTTGTAATTGTTCAAACAATTCGTTAAACAAATTTAGATTTCCTGCCTAATAGCTAGCAAGCAAAAGTAGATAAGCTCTCGCTTTCCGCTTTCGTCCAAGGCATCGGCAAGCCTTTTAAGTTCCTTCAAAACCATGGGTAAATCATCTCCGAAATAATGATGTTACCCTAACTATAGAACAAACGTTCGTAACTCTCAAATATCAACAACATGATTTAACACAGCCAAATATTAAAAAAAGCCCGGGACAGCTCGTACTCGCATTTCCGAGCCGTTCCGGACTTCGCTACTATTTGCTCCGCACCTCAAATACGGCAAATTTCAAATAATGGCCTTCGCTTACGCCAAGCAGCTGCGGATGATCTTTGCCTGCCGCTCGCCATTCTACGAGCCTAAGCAGCTTACCCGCATCAGAAGCCGCTTCCTGGATCGTCTCCAGAAACAAATCCGGGCGCATATGATAGGAGCAGCTTGCGGTGACAAGATAACCGCCTTCGTTAACGAGCTTGAGCCCCTGAAGGTTAATGTCTTTGTAGCCGCGGCATGCGCCGGGAATTGCGCTTTTCGTTTTGGCAAACGCCGGCGGGTCTAGGATAACGACATCCCACGTACGGCCATTGCCGCTCAGTTTCTGTGAAGTATCGGCGCCTGCTTTGCTTCTCTCCGCCTTTTCTTCGAGACCTTTAACTTGGTTCCGCAAATAGTCAAAGGCGTCGGCGACGACAAATTCGACGCGGTCCGTAAAGCCGTTGCGCTCTACATTTCGGCGGGCCGTATCGATGGCATGCTCCGAGACATCAAGACAAGTGACTCGTTTCGCGCCGTATTTGCAAGCATGCAGCGTAAAGCTGCCGGTATGGGCGAAACATTCCAGCACGGTCGCGCCATCCCAATAGGGGAACGTCACTTCTTTGCCGTTCGCATTAAACGGCGCCAGCTTCTCGCCGCCGTCCTCGCCGGTCGTACGCTCCAGCCGAATACCGCTTCTTTCGCCCCAACCTGTCATCAGCGGAGCAATGGACGCGCGATTCTCGCGTTGATCGAAGAAGTAGCCTGTTTTCTGCCCCTCTACAATATCCACTTCCAGCTTCAAGCCGTTTTCTTCAATTTCTATAATTGCCGGACATTCTCCGTACAGGACGCCAGTACGCTGCTCCAAGCCTTCCAATTGTCTAACTCCGACATCGCTCCGCTCATAGATGCCTTTCGGCTGAAAGACGTCGATTAAAGCTTCAATCAACGCATCTCTTCTCAGATCCATGCCAAGCGTCAGCAGTTGAATAACGAGAACGTCACCGAAGCGGTCAACAGTCAACCCGGGCAAAAAATCGGCTTCGCCATAGACGAGCCTGCAATCCCGGTCAGGAACGAACCGGCGGCGGTAGTCTGCACACTGCTTTAGCCGTTCGCGGAAAAATGCGACATCCATCTCCGCTATCGGCTTGTGCGATACGACTCGCACCGTAATTTGCGACTTGGGATTGTAATAGCCCGACGCCAGAAATTGTCCTTTATGCGATACGACATCAACGATGTCGCCAGGCGCCGCTTCACCTTCCACTCGCTCTATTTCATTGGCGTAAATCCAAGGATGGCCAAGCTCCAGCCGTTTTTTCCGACTGCGCTGCAGCCATATTTTTGCTTTATTGTCGCTCACTAGCTAATCTTCCTCCCTATGCGTCTGCTGCCGATTGCCGCAGTCCGCGCTGCACCCTGTGTTTGTCATGCCTGTCTGCGTTCAAGCATATGTATAGATACGAAATGCCCCTTGTCCAAAAGGAGATCCGCTTATGTTCTTATCGATTGCGTTGCCGATTGCGCTTGGTTTTACGATTTTTCTTATCGGCATGAAACTGATGGAGCTTGCGCTCCATCAGCTCGCCGGCCCGCATTTGAACCGGCTGCTGCACCGTTCTACAGCAACACCGCTTCACGGCCTTGCCGTCGGTACGGCCACGACCGCGTTCCTGCAAAGCAGTACGGCAGTCACCGTCATTGCAATCGGGCTCGTCAATACCGGCTTGTTGACCTTTCCCCGAACATTAGGCATCATACTCGGTTCCAACATCGGCACTTGTCTTACCACCGAGCTAATCGGATTGAATTTAAATCGATTGGCGATCCCGCTGCTCGTCGCATCGACCATCGGATGGCTTGTTACTGCGCTTCTTGATGAATATAATCTGCTCCGGCTTCACGACGCGCTGCTTAGCAAGCTCGCCGTCATACGCTCCGGCTGTGTTGCGTTAGGCGGCTTCAGCGTACTGCTCGCCGGCATGACCATCATGCAAAGCGTCGGTTCTGATGTCCAGCAAAGCGAGCTGTTCGGATGGTTTCTCGATCGGGCGCGAGCGAGCCTATGGTGGGGCCTTGCTGCCGGGGCCATTCTAACCGCAATTGTCCATAGCAGTGCAGCCGTCATCGGCATCATAATGGGCTTTGCCTCGATCGGAGCCATGCCGCTTGAGCTGGGCGTCGCCGTCGTGCTTGGCGCCAACATCGGTACATGCGCAACAGCGCTGCTTGCTTCAATTGGCGGAACGAAAGGCGGACAATTCGTCGCACTGTCTCATATCGCACTTAATGCAGGCGGAGCCTTGCTGTTCATGCCGTTCATCGGAGAGCTGGCCGTCGCGTCCGGCTGGATGGCCTATTCCCCGGCCAGTCAAATTGCGCACGCGCAGACCATATTCAACGTCGCCAGTTCGCTGCTCGCTTTGCCGCTATGCTACCTACCTGTATTCCGCAAGCTGCAATCAGCCTGATCAATCCGTCTTTAAGCCGAGCAAATGAAGAGCGCCCGCAACAATCCGGTTATTATTGTCATAGCCGGATTGCTTCTGACGGCGCCAGGCTTCCATCGGCTCGAACCATTCGACGCCGCGAATTTCTTCAACCTGCGCTTGCAGCGAACCGCCAACCGCTTCTACCAAATAGTAATGAACCTCTTTATCGACCGTTCCTTTTACATCGTCGTGATACTGATATTTGATCTGATCGATCGGTTCGATAATAACGCCGGTTAATCCGGTTTCTTCGGCAATTTCTCGCAGCGCCGTTTGTTCGACCGTCTCGCCGGCTTCCATCTTCCCTTTCGGCAGTGACACTTTACCGTATCGGTCCTGAATGAGCTGAATTTGCAGCTCGCCTGCCTCGTTCCGGCGATAAACAACGCCTCCTGCTGAAATTTCCTTCATGTCCGCTTCCCCCTTGCTTGTATAGACGTTAGCATTCCTATGCAACAAACGAGGCCTCCGTCCAACCGGGAAATCCGATCGGCTGAAAACCTCGCTGTCATTCGTTAGTTAAGCTCTCAATGCTTCCGCATGTCCAAAATTGCTTAAGCCTGTTTCGTCAAGAACGCGAATTAACTGTCCGCGGCTTTCGTTAACGCCGGCTTCCGTAATTTTCACGCGGCAAAGCTTGCCTACCAGCGACTCGTCGCCTTCGAAGACGACTTGCAAATAGTTGTCGGAATACCCCATTACAAGCCCGGTTCCCGGAGCTCCTTTATAATCCCGCTCTGGAATAATATCAAGCACCGCGCCGACATGCTGCTCCGAGTATTGCAGCTGCATGCGCTCGGACAGATCAATCAGCTTATGAACGCGCTCGTTTTTCACTTCCTCGTCCACTTGGTCTTCCATCCGGGCGGCCGGCGTGCCTGTACGCTTCGAATACGGGAAGACGTGCATTTCAGAGAAGCCGACTTCCTCCATGAAGCGATAGCCCTGCTCGAACATTTCTTCCGTCTCGCCAGGGAAGCCGACAATCACGTCGGTCGTTATCGCTACGCCAGGCATTGCTTCGCGAATTCGTTTCAGCTTCGCCGCAAACTCTTCAGTCGTATACTTGCGGCGCATCCGTTTCAGCACCGAGTTTTCGCCCGCTTGCAGCGGAATATGGAGATGGCGGCACATTTTAGTCGAACGGTTAAGCACGTCGATCATCGCATCGTCAATCTGGCTTGCTTCGATCGAGCTGATGCGAATGCGTTCAAGCCCGTCTACCTTGTCCAAATCCCACAGCAGATCGGTTAGACGGTAGTTTTCCATATCGTCGCCGTATCCGCCAGTATGAATGCCGGTAAGGACAATTTCTTTATAGCCGGAAGCAACAAGCTGCTTCGCCTGCTCGATTACGCTTTTCGGATCACGGCTGCGCGACAGTCCGCGCGACCAAGGAATAATACAGAAGGTGCAGAAATTGTTGCAGCCTTCTTGAATTTTCAGAAATGCGCGCGTCCGTTCGGAGAAATCCGGCACGTCCAGCTCTTCGAATTCACGCGTTTTCATAATGTTGCGGACCGCATTGACCGGTTTCCGGTCAGCATGAATCTGATCAACAAAAGATAAAATTTTCTCGCGGTCCTGTGTGCCGATTACGAGATCGACGCCCGGAATCGCCATAATTTCCGCAGGCGACGTTTGCGCATAGCAACCGGTTACGGCAATGACCGCATCCGGGTTGCGGCGTACGGCACGGCGGATAATTTGCCGGCTTTTCTTATCGCCCGTATTCGTCACGGTACAGGTGTTGATAAGATAGACGTCGGCAGTCGACTCAAAGTCCACCTGTTCATAGCCTTCATTTTTAAATAGCTGCCAAATGGCCTCTGTGTCGTAAAAATTAACTTTGCACCCCAAGGTGTAAAATGCTACCGATGGCATAATCGCTTACGCTCCTCCCATTTCTCCGGCTTCATAAAGCAAGCAGGTAAGGCCGACGATACCTGCAGTTTCCGTACGCAGTATCCGTTTGCCAAGTCCGACGACAATCGCGCCGGCCGCTTCAGCGCCCTTTGCTTCCGCTTCTGTAAAGCCGCCTTCGGGACCGACGATGAGCAGCAGCTTCGGCGAGTCCGGCAATTCGCCCCCGCATGAACGCTTCCATTCGAGCAGCGCGTCCTTCACGCCCTTGCCTTTAGCCCCGTCGCCTTCCCTTTCGTAACAAAACAACGCTAAATCAAAATCCGATATCGAATCAGTCAGCTCGCGCCAGGACCGAACAGCCTCTACCTGAGGAACGATACAGCGGTGCGCTTGCTCCGCCGCCTCCTTGGCGATCTTGCCCCACCGTTCCAGACGCTTCGCTTCTTTTTTTCCGTCGTATTGGACAATCATCCGCTCGGATTGGAACGGCGCGAAACGATAGGCGCCAATTTCCGTCCCCTTCTGAATGACCAGCTCCATCTTGTCGCCTTTAGGCAAGCTCTGCGCGATCGTAACCGACCAGGCAGGCTCGCTCTCCATCGGAAGCTCTTCGACAATTCGAGCACGCACCTCAGCAGCGGATGCTTCCTCAACTGCCGCAAGCGCTACCCGAGAAGCGCCGTCGCTGACGATAAATTTCTCGCCTTCTTTCATTCGCATAACACGAACGGCATGAAAAGCGTCATCTTCTGTTAATCGTACGCTATCGCGGCCTTCAAACTGCTCCGCTGACACAAAATATCGTTGCATCGCGTTTACCTAACCATCCTTCATCATAGCATGTTTTCACGTATAAAATCCATGAAATCGAATTAGAACAACTGCCTAATCATTCCATCAAAAAACCGCGTTAGCGGGCCGACCCAGCTTAAAATCGGATCCAAGGTAACTCTCCTCAGCGGTGGGATGAACACGATCAAAAGAAAGAAAAATACGCCCCACTGTACGTGCTGGTCCATTTTATCACGAAGGTCACGCGGCATCAGATTTGAAATAATCCGATAGCCGTCAAGCGGCGGAAGCGGAATGAGGTTGAACACGAACAGTAAAAAATTCAAGCCGATCAAATAATTGAGAAATGTAAGTATCGCCAGCGTTACGCCTCTTGAACCAGCTTCCAGCAGCCCTGTCGAGAAGCAAATGTAATAGAGAAAAATGCCGATAATGCCGAGCAGCAAATTGCTAAGCGGACCTGCTGCAGTCACAATTATTCCCATGAGACGGGGATGCTTGAATCGTTCCTGAACGACCGGCGTCGGCTTTGCCCAGCCGAAACCGGCAATCAGAATGAGAATCGCGCCCAGCAAGTCAATATGCACGCGCGGATTAAGCGTTACGCGACCGGCATTGTAGGCAGTGTTGTCGCCAAACTTATAGGCGCTGTAAGCATGCGCAAATTCATGTACCGTAAATGCGATGATGAGGACAAGCGCAACAAACGGCAAGTCCTCAAGCGGATAGGCCAGAAAGCTTTCCAAATTCATTCACTCACCTCGGTTTGCGCGCAACGAAAGCGATCCAATCCTCGTCGCGGCGTTTTTCTACAATCGTAAAGCCGGAGCGGATAAGCGCCTCTTCCACATCCGTCTCTTTGTTTTTATAAATGCCGGACGCGATATAAATACCATCCGGTTTGAGCGCCGCATAGACATCATCAATGAACAGCAGAATGATTTCGGCTAAAATATTGGCGACAACCAAATCGACCGGCAGCGATACCGACGTCTGGCGCGCTTCGGTTTCGTTGACGGCGTGCACGACTTTGCCGCCCAGCACGCCAAGCAGGTCGCTTTCCACGACTTCGATCGTGTCCGACAGCCCGTTCAGACGAACATTTTCCGTTGCGCTCGATACGGCAACCGGATCGAGATCCAGCGCAAGCACGCGGGATGCGCCCAATTTAACGGCGCCGATTGCAAGAATGCCGGAGCCAGTGCCGACGTCGATCACTTCATCGCCAGTCTTAATGACGGACTCCAATGTCTGCAAGCAGAGCGCGGTCGTCGGATGCGTGCCGGTGCCAAATGCCATGCCGGGATCAAGCTCGATGATGTTCTCGCCTTCACCCGCTTCATAATCTTCCCATGTCGGCTTGATTGTCAGCCGGTCTGAGACGCGGATCGGCTTGAAATATTGCTTCCAAGCGTTCGCCCAGTCCTCTTCATCGACGATTTTGCTGCTGATTTCATAATCGCCCGGCTCGATGCCGAACTCTCTAAGCTGGTCAATCGAAGGCCGCAATGAAGCTTCAACCGCTCCCATATCCGTTCCTTCGAGGAAATAGCCTTTAATAACCGCATGGCCTTCCGGAATATCGTTAAGCGGAAGTTCGTACCATTGTCCGAGCGAAGTGTCGCGCTGTTTGTTCAGCGTTCCCGATTCTTCAATGGATACGCCGTCCGCGTCCATTTCATGCAGAAAGTTGGAAATCATCTCGATTGCCTGTTCCGTCGTCGAGATTGTAATTTCATGCCATTTCATTTTTATTACCCTCCAGTGTGAAAAACTAACATCTATTGTACACTAAACGGGAGTTTTAAACAAAGAAAAGAGACTGTCCTTTAGCAAGGCTAACTTTGTATTTCGAATGTTCTTCCGATTGCCATTGCTCGGGGGTTCCTTTGAATAATCGAATTTGAGCCGGAATCCCCTCACAAAAGCAAATGCTGCCGCTTCTCCAGAATGATTCGAACTACTCCGTTTGCCTCAAGGACAGTTCTCACAGGAAACACAAAAAAGCGGTACAAGAAGGGATCTCTTGTACCGCTTTTGCATTATGATTATCCGATTGTTTCGGTATGGCCGCCGACTTGGCGGATTAAATGAACGGCGCGGTCGACAACAGCTTCATCAACCGTTGCCGTCAAATAGCCGCTCTCGAACAATCCGTTTACTTCAAAAGCCCGCAATGCCTGCAGCTTATGAAGCGCTTCTTGCGCTGCTTCTGGGCCCGTAAAATTAGCGCGAATCTCAAACTGGTTCATCTAAAGCTATTCCTGCGAATGCTGACGCGCGCGCTGATCCGCTTGCGCAGCACGCTCAGCCGCTTTGTGATCCGCCTCGTCCGCAAGCTCCTCGGAAAACTCGACATCCTCGTACTCGCCAATCGGCAGCTCGCCGAAATTCACTTTTTCCAACTCATTTTTATCGTTTTGCGTCATAGCGAAGCAGCTCCTTTAATGTCATGTTATTAGATTCATGCCAACTAAATTAGCATGCTCTGCGGAGCTGCCGATTATGCGCATACATAAACGACTATGCCGTCTCCCATAGTTAGATTGTATAATCGAATGCACCTCTCATAAGAGGAATAGTCCCTGTGCGTATCCATTCAATTGCCTGCAATACCAGAGGCGATGAATTGGCAGAAGTCACTTCATCAAAGGATATCCAAATAACTCCGTTTGAATCTTGTCCTTTAAACAATTCAATGGAATTTGTTGTCTCTTCCAAATCAATATCTGTTTCATATAAGATTGCAATATGGTGTAAATTTTCAACCGTATTATCTTGTAATGTCCACCTCACAGAAAAATCACAGACACCAATATTTTTAAGCTTTCGAATTGTATATCCCGTTTCTTCTCGGAATTCTCTTATGACTCCTTGCTCCAGAAATTCCATTTTTTCTAACCGACCACCAGGCAAATCATATTTACCTGTGTAGGGGCCTAAAATTTTACGGATAACTAAAATACATTTATCTGCCACACAAATTCCATAAACCCCTAGATGTCGATAAAAATTGTCATTATTATCTGGCATTCTGCCCTTCCTCCAAGCTATCGGAATTTAAGCCAACCATATTCTTCATATTCGCCGTTGCGTTTTTATATCCCTTGCTGTCCAAGGAGCAAAAAACCAGGCAAAGTAATGTTGCCTATAAAAAAAACGCTCCGGGCTACTCGCCGCGGAACGCTTTCTTCATTCGTTCAAATATCGATTCATGATGATCATGGCCGCTTTCAGCCAATTCCCCGCCGGTAACGCCGCCGAATTGGCGAAGCAGATCCTTCTGCTCGTCACTCAGCTTCGTTGGCGTTACGACCGTCACTTTAACATGCTGGTCGCCTTGACCGTAGCCGCGAAGCTTAGGCACGCCTTTTCCCTTTAAGCGGAAATAGGTGCCCGTTTGCGTGCCTGCCGGAATTTTCAGCTTCACTTTTTCCGTCAGCGTCGGGATTTCAATCTCGTCGCCAAGGGCCGCTTGCACAAATGTAAGCGGAACCTCGCAATAAATATCATCGTTCTCACGCTCGAAAAACTCATGCGATTTCACGCGGATTACGATATACAAATCGCCGGACGGACCGCCCCGCAAGCCGCCTTCGCCTTCGCCGGAAAGACGGATTTGAGCGCCGTCATCCACGCCGGCAGGAATGCGCACATTAATTTTACGCTGTTTTTTTACTTTGCCGGCGCCATGGCAAGTTCCGCACTTCTCTTTGATTACGCGGCCCGTGCCGCTGCAATTCGAACAAGCGCGGCGGTTGACAATACGTCCGAACGGCGTATTTTGCGCAACCTCCTGTTGACCGCTGCCTTTGCAGACCGTACAAGTTTCCGGTTTCGTTCCCGGCTTTGCCCCTGTGCCTACGCAAGTATCGCATGTTTCGGTGCGCGGAATCGTAATTTCGGTTTCCTTGCCAAATACCGCTTCTTTGAACTCGATTGTCATTGTATACTGCAAGTCGCTGCCGCGCTGAGGCGCGTTCGGATCGCGGCGACCGCCGCCTCCGCCAAAGAACATGTCGAAAATATCGCCGAAACCGCCGCCAAAATCGCCGGAGAAGCCGCCGGCTCCGCCCATTCCCTGATTCGGGTCAACATGGCCGAATCGGTCGTAGGTCGACCTTTTGCCTTCGTCGCTAAGCACGTCGTAAGCTTCTTTCACTTCTTTGAACTTCGATTCCGCATCTGCTTCTTTATTTACGTCCGGATGATATTTGCGCGCCAAAGATCGGTACGCTTTTTTTATTTCATCATCAGAAGCGCTTTTGCCTAAACCAAGCACTTCATAATAATCGCGTTTGTCCGCCAACTTGCTCTCACCTCCGCCCTAAATTTCCCCTCATTAAGGTGTGACTTTGAGATCCCTCAAAGTTCCTGATGTCATGCACGAAGAAGGTCAAAGACAGGAAATGCTCTGCCTTTGACCCGCCTTTCGTGCAGTTTAAGCGAATTATTTGTTGTCGTCAACCACTTCGTAATCAGCGTCGACTACATTATCTTTTTTCGGACCAGCGCCACCCTCTTGAGCGCCTGCGCCTTCAGCGCCTTGCTGCGCTTGCGCTTGCTCGTAGAGCTTCACCGACAGAGCCTGCACGATTTGCGTCAGCTCTTCCGATGCCGCATTGATTTGTTCAATGTCATCCGTTGCAACGGCTGCCGTCACTTTTTCTTTTGCTGCATTTGCTTTCTCGATTTCGGCTGGATCAACTTTATCGCCCAGATCCTTAATCGTTTTGTCTACCGAGTATACAAGCTGGTCAGCAGCGTTTTTCGCTTCAACCAACTCGCGGCGTTTGCGGTCTTCTTCCGCATTAAGCTCGGCATCTTTCATCATTTTTTCGATCTCTTCGTCGCTCAAGCCGCTCGAGGAAGTGATCGTAATTTTTTGGCTTTTGCCTGTGCCTTTGTCAAGCGCGGATACGTTAACGATACCGTTTGCGTCGATATCGAATGTAACTTCGATTTGCGGCACGCCGCGCGGCGCCAAAGGAATATCGTTCAGTGTAAAGCGGCCCAGCGTTTTGTTGCCCGCTGCCATTTGACGCTCGCCTTGCAAGACGTGAATTTCTACACCCGGCTGATTGTCAGCATACGTGGAGAAAATTTGCGATTTGCTCGTAGGGATCGTAGTATTGCGATCGATCATTTTCGTAAATACGCCGCCTGCAGTCTCGATACCGAGCGACAATGGCGTAACGTCGAGCAATACAACGTCTTTGACGTCGCCAGTCAATACGCCGGCTTGAACAGCTGCGCCAAGGGCAACCACTTCGTCCGGGTTAACGCCTTTGTGCGGCTCTTTGCCGATCAGCTTTTTAACCGCTTCTTGTACAGCCGGGATACGAGTCGAACCGCCGACAAGAACAACTTTGTGAATTTCGCTAGTGGACAGGCCGGAGTCGCTTAGCGCTTGGCGGACAGGTCCCATTGTGCGTTCAACGAGGTTAGCGGAAAGCTCCTCGAATTTCGCGCGAGTCAAGTTTGTTTCCAAGTGCTGAGGCACGCCGTCTACCATCGTAATAAACGGCAGCGAGATCGTCGAAGTCATTACGCCGGAAAGCTCTTTTTTCGCTTTTTCAGCAGCGTCCTTCAAACGTTGTACAGCTGCTTTGTCCTTTGACAGGTCAATGCCTTGCTCTTTCTTGAATTCCGCAACGAGATGATCGATGATCACTTGGTCAAAGTCGTCGCCGCCCAGCTTGTTGTCGCCGGAAGTCGCTTTAACTTCAAAGAAGCCGTCGCCGAGCTCAAGGATCGATACGTCGAAAGTACCGCCGCCCAAGTCATATACGAGAATCGTTTGGTCTTCTGTTTTTTCCAGGCCGTATGCAAGCGCAGCAGCAGTAGGCTCGTTGACGATACGAAGAACTTCCAGGCCGGCAATTTTGCCAGCATCTTTAGTCGCTTGGCGCTGGCTGTCGTTGAAATAAGCCGGAACCGTAATAACGGCTTGCGTTACCGTTTGGCCGAGGTAAGCCTCAGCGTCGGATTTCAGCTTTTGCAAAATGATGGCCGAAATTTCTTGCGGTGTAAAATCTTTGCCGTCGATCGATTCTTTATGGTTTGTACCCATATGGCGTTTGATCGAGCTGATTGTGCGATCAGGGTTTGTAATTGCTTGGCGTTTCGCCGTTTCGCCGACAATACGCTCTCCGTCTTTCTTGAAGCCGACTACGGACGGCGTCGTGCGGTTGCCTTCCGGATTCGGGATAACGACAGCTTCTCCGCCTTCCATTACAGCAACGCAAGAGTTCGTTGTGCCAAGGTCAATACCAATTACTTTACTCATCGTTTTGTTCCTCCTAAATTAAGTATATGGGTTTAGCCGCTTACCTTCACCATTGCCGGGCGCAGCACTTTATCTTTAAGGATGTATCCTTTTTGTACTTCTTCTACAACAATGCCTTCTTCGTGTTCCTCGGATTCCACCGTCATAATCGCCTGATGGAACTCCGGGTTAAACGGTTGGCCTACGGCATCCATAGCTTTCAAACCTTCTTGCTGCAGCGTTTGCTCCAGCTGACGGAATATCATATCCACGCCTTTCGCCAGCGATTCATAATCGCCGGCAGCGGCAGAAGCGGTAATCGCGCGTTCGAAATTATCGACAACCGGCAGCAATTGTCCGATTAGCTTCATCGATGCATATTGCCCCAGCTCTTCCTTCTCCTTCATCGTGCGGCGGCGGAAGTTATCAAAATCCGCTTGCGCTCGTAAGTAACGCTGCTGATTTTCTTCTGCCAGCTTCGCCAGCTCCGAAAGCTTTGGATCTTCCTGCAATTCCGTTTGAGCTTCCGTTTCTTGCGCTGTTCCTTGCTCTTGAACGATTTCTTCAACCGTTTCGTTTTGTTCGTTACTCACCGATTTCACCTCCTTATTTATACCAGCGGCCCAACTTAATCGCCATATCCTTCGATATGACATCAAGCAGGCTGATCACTTTCCCATACTCCATTCTTGTCGGTCCAAGAATGCCGATTGTGCCAAGCGAGTGGCCGTCTACCGAATACGATGCGGTAATCAAGCTGCAATTCGCAATGGCCTCATGGTCATTTTCTGTACCGATCCGCACTTGTATACCCGAAGGGAGCGCGGAAAACATTTTCATAATAGCAGGAGTTTCATCCAGCAAATCCAATATTGTCTTCACCTTGTCGACATCTTTGAATTCCGGCTGCGTAAGCATGTTTGTCGTGCCGCTCATAAAGATGCGCTGCTCGTCGTCGCTTTGCAGCGCCTTATCAAGTACGCCAAGCACTTCTTCGCAATGATCAATATAACGTTCAAGCTCTTGGCCGATTTCAGCATAAAGCTTCGACTTCAAGCGAACAAGCGGAATGCCGACCAGCTTCGTATTCAAAATGTTGACGACCTTCTCCATTTCCTCCATGCTGACGCCCGAAGGAATTTGAATCGTCCGATTCTCGACATGGCCTGTGTTCGTGACGATAATCGCCACCGCTGAGGTTGCGTCGAGCGGCACCAGATTGAAATGCTTCAGCGACGTGCTGAACGTTTCCGGACCTAGAAGAATCGAGGTGTAATTGGTCAGGCTGGACAAAATCATTGCTGCATGCTGGATAACTTGCTCCATTTGAATCACTTTTTCTGAAAAAAACGAACGAACCTTCGTCAAATCCTCCTCGCCGACTTCATTCAGCTTTACGAGGTGATCGACGTAGTAGCGATAGCCTTTAGTGGAAGGGATTCGGCCGGCAGATGTGTGCGGCTGCTCCAAAAAGCCCAGTTCCTCCAAATCCGCCATTTCGTTGCGGATTGTAGCAGGACTGAAGCCGACATCGCCCCGTTTAGAAATGCTCCGCGAACCAACAGGTTCCGCCGAACGGATATAATCGTCTACAATTGCATTCAGTATCATTCGCTGCCGATCGGTTAACATTCTAAATCACCCTCTCACATCAAATTGCTACTGTTCATTCTTGTCGTTAGCACTCATTTAAGTTGAGTGCTAATCAATAATACAAAAATACCAAACCAGCTTGAGCGTTGTCAAGTCGGTTCGGTATTTTTAACCGCTTATACAGAGCCCGAATTTCATTCGAGCTTACTAGTCCAATACGCGGAGCACAGCGATTTCATCACATGCGTGCTGTTTCGGGCAATTGACGCAATCCGTCCAGACTTTCTCCGGGAAAATCTCTTTATCCACTACCGAGAAGCCATTCCGCTTAAAAAACTCGTCCGCATAAGTAAGCGCCATAATCTTCGGAATGCCTTGCGCTTTAGCTTGTTCGATCAGCTTCGTAACGAGCTTGCTGCCAATGCCAAGCCCCTTGTAGCCTTCGGTCATCCCAAGCGAACGAATTTCCACAAGTTCCGGTCCTAACCGGGTGAGGGAACCGCAGCCGACAACAGCGTCCCCGACTTCCGCCACAACGAATGTGTCAATTTGCCGCAGCAGCACCTCCCGCGAGCGGGGCAGCATGATCCCTTTCTCCGCATAGCCTTTAATTAACTCAAATAAAATATCGACATCCTCTGCTGTTGCTATTCTGCAAACAGCCTGCAAACTTTCCGTCGCTCCCACGCTACCTTCGCCTCCACCCGGTGCATATTTAATATTGAATAAATATACAGCGAATAGAATATTTTTTCAAGAGGGATTTATCGAAAAATTAAGAGTCGCTATTTTCATCCAATCCGATAAACGAGCCAAATACATCGTTTCCGAATAGAACCCCTTTATCCGTCAGCTTGTAGCCGTGATCCCCTGGCCATTCTAATCGCTCAAGCAGCCCGTCCTTCAGCAGTTTATCGATAATTGGACCGAACTTACTCTCTAATGTCATGCCGTCAAACTGACGGGCAAAACTAGAGGCTTTGACACCTTCTAACAGCCGTAAGCCGACCATCATGAAATCTTCCATCGCTTCCTGCTCGGACACCGGATTCACCTCCAGGCGCGGCAGCTTCGTCTTCGTATAATCAATAAAGGGCTGTACGCCCTTAACATTAATATGCCGCACTCTGCCCGCATAGCCGTGAGCGCCGGCGCCTAGCCCGTAATAAGGCTCGTTGCGCCAGTAGGTGGAATTGTGGCGGCTTTCGTAGCCCGGCAGCGCAAAATTGCTAATTTCGTAATGCGTATAGCCCGCCTGCTTGAGCCGATCCATCAAATGAATGTACATATTGAACTCTTCATCCTCGGAAGGAAGCGGCAGCTCGTCGCGTTGATACAGCTTATGGAACAGCGTATTTTCCTCGACCTTCAAGCTGTAAAGCGAATAATGGGGCAGCTTAAGCGCCAACGCTTTATTTACGCTGTCTTCAAGCGTTGCCGTCGTTTGTCCCGGCAAGCCGAACATCAAATCGATCGATAGATTGGTAAAGCCTGCAGCGCGGGCGTTTTCCAAGCTTTTGTAGACATCGTCTACATTATGAATGCGGCCGATTCGCTCCAGCAAGTCGTTGTCGAAGGATTGTACGCCAAAGCTGATTCGATTGACCCCGCCTTCGAACATCGCAGCAAGCTTTTCCGGATCGGTCGTACCCGGATTCGCTTCCATCGTAAACTCTACATCGTCCGCTAACGGGAAATGCCGTTTAACATCGGCAAGGAACCGTTTCATCTGCGGCGGCGTAAGCACAGTCGGCGTGCCTCCGCCGACAAACACAGTGTCGATTTGCACAGGCGGCAGCTCCGCCGTTGTACGCTCCATCTCCCGCTCCAGCGCGTCCAAATATTCGTCAACCGGCTGCCCCTTTAATACATAAGACGTAAAGTCGCAATAATGGCATTTGTTCGTACAAAACGGAATGTGAATATATAGCGCCCTAGGCGCTGAAATTGTTGCGATCGCCATAACGTCCCTCCTCTCTTGCCTAAAATCATTTATCCGTTCACAACGGTAAAAAAAGGAGCAGGCTCCAGAGGAAGCCGAGCCCGGATTTCCCCGTCTCCAGCAATCCGTCCATAGCCTGCCGACTCATGTTAATCTTCGTCGATTTTCAATACAGCCATGAATGCCTCTTGCGGCACTTCTACGCTGCCTACCTGTTTCATCCGCTTCTTGCCTTCCTTCTGCTTGTCAAGCAGCTTCCGTTTACGGCTGATGTCGCCGCCGTAGCATTTGGCAAGGACGTTTTTGCGCATCGCTTTAACCGTCTCGCGAGCAATAACCTTCGTGCCGATCGAAGCTTGCACAGGCACCTCGAACATTTGACGCGGGATGAGCTCCTTCATCTTCTGGCAAATGACCCGCCCGCGCTGGTATGCGCGATCCCGGTGAACGATAACCGACAAGGCATCGACCTGTTCACTGTTCAGCATGATATCCATTTTGACGAGATTCGAACGGCGGTAGCCCGACAATTCATAATCGAAGGATGCATAGCCTTTCGTGCTCGACTTCAATTGGTCAAAGAAATCGTAGACGATTTCCGATAACGGAATTTCATAAGTGAGCGTTACGCGGTTTGTGTCCAGGTACTCCATGTTCACAAACTCTCCGCGCTTGCCTTGGCATAGCTCCATGATTGCACCGACAAAATCGTTAGGCACGATGATGGAGGCTTTGACGTACGGCTCTTCGACGTACTCAAGCTTGCCCGCTTCCGGATAATTCGACGGGTTGTCGATATCAATTACAGTGCCGTTTGTCAGCGTCACGCGGTAAATTACGCTTGGCGCGGTCGTAATGAGCGGAATGTTGAATTCGCGTTCGATACGCTCTTGAATAATTTCCATATGCAGAAGTCCGAGGAATCCGCAGCGGAAACCAAAGCCTAACGCCGTTGACGTTTCCGGCTCGTAGCGGAGCGACGCATCGTTCAGCTCGAGCTTCTCGAGCGCTTCACGCAAATCGTTGTAATCTTGCGTCTCGATCGGGTACAAGCCGCAGAATACCATCGGATTGATTTTGCGGTAGCCCGGCAGCGCTTCCTGCGCAGGCCGTTTCGCTTCGGTTACCGTATCGCCGACACGCGTATCCTTTACGTTCTTAATCCCCGCTACGACGAAGCCTACGTCACCGACCGAAAGTTCATCAACGATTGACATGCGCGGTTTGAATGCGCCGACCTCGATAACTTCAAATTCAGCGCCCGTAGCCATAAAGCGAATCTTCTTGCCCGCTTTAATGCTGCCGTCAATGACGCGGACATATACGATTACGCCTTTATACGGATCGTAGTGCGAATCGAAAATGAGCGCTTTAAGCGGCTCGTCCGGGTCGCCTGTCGGCGCCGGAACCTTCTGTACGACCTGCTCCAAAATTTCCTTGATGCCGATGCCCGCTTTAGCGGAAGCCAGTACGGCGTCACTTGCGTCAAGTCCGATGACATCCTCGATTTCCTGTTTGACGCGCTCCGGCTCCGCGCTTGGAAGATCGATTTTGTTTATGACAGGCAGTATCTCAAGATTGCTCTCGAGCGCCAGATAAACGTTTGCCAGCGTTTGCGCCTCGATACCTTGCGCCGCGTCCACGACGAGCAGCGCGCCTTCGCAGGCAGCCATGCTTCGGGATACTTCATAAGTAAAGTCGACATGCCCCGGCGTGTCGATCAAATTGAGCAAATACACTTCGCCGTCATCCGCTTTATAAGAAAGCCGAACAGCTTGCAGCTTAATTGTAATGCCGCGTTCCCTCTCCAAATCCATCTGGTCAAGTACTTGCTCCTGCATCTCACGCGAAGAAAGCGCTCCTGTAAACTCCAGAATGCGGTCTGCAAGCGTCGACTTGCCATGGTCGATATGAGCGATGATGGAAAAATTTCTAATTTTCTTTTGCCGGTCACGAACGTCAGTCATGCCTAACCCCCACACAGTCCAATATTCCATCTATTATATCAGCTTGGAGGAATACCAGCAATGCGCTATCAAGAGCAGCCTTGCTAACGGGCTCAGAGCCTAGTTTGTTACTTTATCAAACAGCGACACGACAAACTCGATGCCTCCGCTTGAGAACGATTGAAGAAATCCTGCCGTGCCGTCTGCCAGCTTATTAACGGTCGGCTCGCTTGGGTCTCCGTCAATGCCGGGAAGCCTTTCCTTGCGCGCCCCGCGCTCCGCAATTTCCCGCACTTCCGCCAGCTCTTGCTCCAGCGAAGCGATTTTTCTCTCCGCCTCGTCAGACAGCCCTGTATCGGCCGCATCTTGTTCCGCTTGTTCGCGCGGCGCGCTGCTCGTTCCGTTATATGCAGAGGAGGACGGCAGCGTTATTGAAGTCTCTCCGCCTTCAATTGGACCATATATGCGCTCGATGCCGGTCTGCGACATTTCCATTGCATACAGCACGATAAAAACAAGCACGCCCCCTAATATCGTCCATTTCCATGCGCTTCGCTTCATTTGCCGATCCCTCCATAAATTAGCTTTCCGGAGCGGACACCTTCTCCGCATCCCAGTAGATGTCTGCAATTATTTGAGCCAGCACGTCAACCGTCCTGTAGCTTTCAGCTAACGTATTGTCTACGCCGCCGATTTCAATCAGCACGCTGTCCTCGGCAAGCGATTGGTTGTACTCCCCGTTTCCGGTAGCGGCCGTCTTGCCGAAAATCCCTCTCGATATGCCCGGGTAGCTCTTTTCAAGCTTTTCGTGAATGCGAGTCGCAAAGCTCTCGTTCTTTTTCCAATTCGGATTTTTGTGGCCGATAATAAAATAAACCTGCGCGTAGCTTTTGCCGCCGATATCGACGGTCGTATATTTTCGTTTCTGCGAATCGCGATGAATATCGAATAAAAACTTCAAATCTTCGCTGCTCGCCAACGCTTCCTTGACGGTTTTCATCGAATATTTGTATGAGAGCTCCCAGCGGTAATCTTTAATGGCGGTCGGATAATCCGTATCGGAGTGCATGGAGCCGATGCCGAGATCCTCCAGCTGTTCCGCCAGCCTTTTGCCGACCAGCGTAATATTTTTCGTATCGGAATTCGGATCTTTAGCCGTGCTATTTAGTTCCGGGTACCACGACTCGCGATTATGCGAATGATAGATAAAAGCAACCTTGCGCCCTTCCGTCGTAGCCTTGCCGCCTATGCCGGGTTTCTCCGTTGGCCGCGGCGTTTCTGTCGGTTCAGGCGCGCTCTCCGCCGGGAACGGCGTTTCGTCTGCATGCGCCTGGTCTGCCGGATCATTCGTAATCGGAACGTTGTCTTCCGGTCCGACCGCCGTATCCGTTCCGACACCCTTACGGATAAGAATCGATTTATTGCTGTCAAGGCCGGGAATTTCTCCCGCCAGCATGCTTTTCGGATCGGAAGGATTAATATCGGTCATCAGTCGGATGATAAAACTGCCGATTTGTTTATTGTTTAATGCCTCGGTCTCCGTCTTGCTCTGGAACGCCGGCATCTCCATTTCTAGCATATCCCCAAACAGTCCGCTTGAAACAGCCGCCGCGAACCCTTTCATAGAGGAAATCGGAGTCGAAGAAGAACGCTGATGCGCAATGCCGGCAATTCCGATCGCGACAAAGAACAGCATCGAGCATAACGATAAAATTACAAAAGTTCGTCCTGTTACAAGCAATTGGCGAATCTTTCGGCTCTCCCTAGCAATATCGAGCAGCATAATCCGTTTCATAGACATCCTCCTTACATCAGGATCTTTGAATGGAGCTCAAAGTCACTGATTGCATTCTCGTTGAACAGCTTGGCTGCTATTAATCTATGAGCGGGATACAGTTAATAGAACCGAAACTATTAACTCTATGTCGAATTAGCAGATTCGAAGAGTAATCGGCTTATTCCCAATAGAAATAACGCTGCGGTACAGCGCTATCTGTCCTCTTCGACGTCTAACCGACGAAATAACGCTGTCGCACAGCGTTATTCTGCTGGACCAGCACTGATTTGGGCTAGTTTCGTGGAAATAACGCTGCGGCACATTGTTATCCGTCCTATTCAACGTCCTACCGACGATATAACGCTGTCGCACAGCGTTATTCAGCTCCTTCGACGTCTAACCGACGAAATAAAGGGTTATGGGCTGTTATCGATAAAAATAAAGAAACGGCGATCACAGGTAACCACCCCTGCAACCGCCGTTTCTTTATTTTCCTATGTCAGTGCGTATAGGCTGCCACATTATCCGTATCGACCGCTTCATGCAGCGCCGCGTTCAGACCGCTTGCAATTATATTGGCGATATCTTCGATAAATTGATCGATTTCCTTCGGCGTGACGAGCAAATCATGACCGATCGGATTGAGCACTTCTTTCACAAGCTGCAGCCGTTCCGATTCATCCATCTGGTTCATCAAGCCGAACACTTGATTGTTATCCGCTTTGTTTGCCGCCATATGGCCGCGCATCAGTTCAAGCGCGCTGTTGACGATAGTTGAAGCGTACACAACGGTCGGAACGCCGATCGCGATAACCGGGATGCCCAATATTTCTTTTGTCAGCCCTTTGCGCTTATTGCCGATGCCGGAACCGGGATGAATGCCGATGTCGGCGATTTGGATAGTCGTATTGACTCTCTCCAGCGACCTGGACGCAAGCGCGTCGATCGCAATTATCGCATCGGGCTTCGTTTTTTCCACGATGCCGTGGACGATCTCGCTGGACTCGATGCCGGTTATTCCGAGCACACCGGGAGCGACAGCGCTGACTGCGCGATAACCAGGGGAAACCTGATCGGGCATCAATTCGAAAAAATGCCGTGTGACCATTATATTTTCAACGACAAGCGGACCAAGAGCATCCGGGGTCACATTCCAGTTGCCCAAACCGACGATAAGGACACGAGCCGTCTTGCCTACGCCGACACGCTGCAGAAAGGTTTCGAAATATTTCGCGAACTGCGTTGCTACTCGATCTTGTAGCTCCGTATCCTGATTGCGAAGCGCCGGCACCTCAAGCGTTACATAATTGCCGATCACTTTGCCGATAGCGTTCGAGCCTTGCTCGTTCTGCACCTCAAGTTCCGTAATCGTTATGCCATTGTCTTCGAACGTGTTCGATACGACGCCGGGTATAGGTCCGCCAGCGACGCCGGATTGCTCTGCCATTTCCTTAGCTTCAAGCGCCAAATCCGTGCGCACATTGTATTGCTGCAAGTCAAGATTGCTCACGATAATAGTCTCCCTTCGGGGAAATACGGATCGAACTCCTGTTATTGTTTGCAACGAGCGTTATTTCATACTTGCAAGCCTTTTCTTCTGCTCTTGCTTTTCGTTCGGGCGCATGGTAATATATTTTAAGTTGTTTACTTAGAATTGAACTAACGTATGCTCAAGTTTGCTACAGCAAACTTAAGCGTATGCTTACGCAAAACTTTTTAGGAGGTGAAATTCGATGCCAAACATTAAATCCGCAATCAAACGCGTTAAAACGAGCGAAAAACGCCGCGCTTTGAACGCTTCCCAAAAATCCGCGCTTCGTACGGCTGTTAAGTCTGCTGACCAAGCAATCGCTGGCACTGATGTAGACGCGGCTAAAGCTGCTCTTATCGCTGCAACGAAAAAATTGGACAAAGCGGTTACAAAAGGCCTGATTCATAAAAATGCGGCTTCCCGCAAAAAATCTCGTCTTGCTAAAAAGCTGAACGCCCTTTCGGCACAAGCTTAATCGCTGCGAACAAAAAGGCTTCACAATCCGGATATCCGGGCTGTGAAGCCTTTTTAATTTACGCTCCTTGCTTCGTTCCAAGGGCCAGCAGATAAAGCTCTAAGCCGAGCGTTTTGTCGACTGCGCCCGTTTTCATCCTGTAGTCCAGCTCTGCTATTGCGGAAAGCAGCGAGCCGAGCCGTTGTACCGAAAATTTGCGGCATTTCTCAGCAGCCAGTTTGACTGCGTAAGGATGCAAGCCAAGCTGTCCCGCCATTTGCTGCGGCGAATAACGGTGCTGCTCCAGCTCTTTGATTTGCAGCATGATGCGCAACTGCCGGGCAATAAGCGCCGCAATCTTGATCGGTTCCTCCCGGCGCAGCAGCAACGCTCGATACAACCGAAGCGCACGATCGACATTCAGCTCGGCGATCGCATCCACAAGAGCAAACACATCCTCTTCCACCGTCGAGGCGGTTAACAGCTCAATCTCAGGCAAACCGATCAGACCGCCCTCGCCCGCATGCAGACACAGCTTGTCCAGCTCGATGGCGAGCTGCTGCATATGCGCGCCGACTCTGGACAGCAGCAAGTCGGCTGCGTCCTCGCCAAGCCGCCGGCCTTGCTCTTCCGCCCGCTTGATCGCCCACCGCTTAAGTTCCGCCGCGTCAAGCTCCTGAAACGCAAGCAGCGCGTTTCGATCCTTGAGCATCTTGACCAGCTTGCGGCGCTCATCCAGCTTCTCCGCGCCGATCATAAAGAGCAGCACCGTCGTTTCGGAAGGGATGTCCAGATATTGAAGCAAGCGGTCTGTCTTGTGCTCCAGCTTACCGCCTTCCTTGCCCCCCGCAGCAAACACGACCGCGTCTTTTACAATGACCAGCTTCCGCTCTCCGAAAAAAGGCAGCGTCTCCGCTTCCAATGCAGCCTCTTCAATAGGCGTTTCCGCCGTATCAAGCTTCACAATGCCAAGCTCCCGCTCATCAGGCGTAAACATAGCCGCGGCGAGTGTATCGACGAATTGCTCGATTCGATAGCGGTCACTGCCATATACAACATATGCAGGACGGAATTTGCCGCTTTTTATTTCTTTCAACGCTTCTTTTGCGTCCATCGCATGCCGCCTCCTTCGATTTCACACAACGGCAACAAAGGGATGAGCCTCTAAGGCTTCATCCCTTTGTCCCTGAACATCTATATAAACATCGGCAGGCAGGTCCATGGTACCGCCCTGCCAATGGTCATACAACGATCAAGGCTTCGCCGCTGACTCTCCTGTTCCTACACTATACGCCGAGGAACCGGAAAATGTGCGAATAACCTGCATATTAGTCTGCTTTCTTTTCTTCAAGCGTTGCGATATCAACGATATAGGTTTCAACGCCGCTTTTATCGTCCAATTGGACTTCATACGTGAGCTTGCTATTGTCTTCAGACCAAGACAGCAATGTGACTTTGCCACTCTTTACTGTCGATTTAAAAACAATATCCTCGCCCTTTGAAATTTGAACGGCATTGCCAGGCTCTTTGGCCGAGGCGACATAAACGCCGTCACTTGAAGCCACCGTATCGGCTGCTGCCGCTCGCTCCTCCGACTTGTCGGTTTCCCCTGCGACCGATTTGGCCGATTTGTTAACCGTAACCGTTGTCTCCGCTCCATTATCGATGACATCGCCAGTGAAGCTTTTCGCCTTTTGATCTTCAGAAGAATCTGTCTTCAATTTGTTAGAGGTTGATTCATCCGCGGCGGCAGGAGCTTTGTCCATCGATTCCACTCCCACTTCTTTGCCGTACTGAAGGTCGAACGAATAGGGTTCTAACACATTTTCTTCGTCTGATGCGCTATTCTGCTGCAATGCGGCCGCAGGCTGAGCTTCAGCTGCTGTACTGCTTGCCGCCTCGTCCTTCGATACCGACTGAAACATCCCGCCGCTGTAAGAAATTACGAAGAACATAGCGACTGCGCCCGCTGCCGCAACGCCGCTAATCCAAGCCGGCCATCTTCTTCTCCTTGCAGCAACGCTGCCGTTTCCTTTATCCCGCGCTTGCTCTTGAACCGTCTCAACCGAAGCCGCGTCGGAAAAGCGCGGGCCGTCCAGCATCTCCAACTGCGGAAGAATTGCGTCAACAAGACTGTAGCTTGGCATCACTTTAGGCAAATTTTCAAGCTCTGACGACAGCTTCTTAAGCCGTTCAAACATTGCAGCGCAGTCCGGACATTGCCTAGTATGCTTTAGCAAAAGCTGTTGCTCTTGTTCATCAAGATCACCGTCTAGCTGCCTGTGCATATATTCAATCATCTCCTGGCAATTCATCCCCGGACACCACCTTTCTGATAATCTTGAAGTAACGTTTGAAGCTGTTGCCTTGCTCGGAATAAGTAGGATTTGACCGTATTTAAAGGGAGATCGAGCGATTCGGCAATTTCGTTGTACGAAAAATCTTGCAAATACCTTAGTACGACAACGGCTCGATGATGATCGGGGAGCTTCTCGATAGCGACTCGTATATCTTGAATCGCGTAAGCGGACATAACTTCGTCCTCTACGTTCTGCTTTTCCCTGAACACCATTTCGTGCTCCTCAATGGATACGGTTGGCTTGCTTCTTCTAAATTTATCGATACAGATATTCGTTACTATTCGTTGAATCCATGTCTTAAACTGCGCCTTCTCTTCATAGGAACCGATTTTCGTATAAATTCGGATCAGCGCTTCCTGAGCCGCATCCAACGCATCCTGTTCATTGTTTAGTATATAGTAGGCTGTCCGATAGACATGTGTTTCAATCTCTCGCAAAAGAGAAATTAAAGCGTCGCGATCTCCCGACTGAGCGGCTCTAATGAGGCCAGGCTCCACCACGAAGGCTCCCCCCTCTTGCAACCTCTTTGACGAGCAGGCTGCAGTGAATGTTGCACGAATGATAAAATAATTTACTTTATTTTATTAAGTATTGATGTTGAAGCCACTTTCGCTCGCGATCCACAATCTCTAAGCGCGTAATCTTCACTGCAAAAACAAGAAAACTCCAGTATAAAGGATAGCAAAAAAAAAGTAGTCCGTATAGAGGAATTTCGAACATATATAGGACTTAACTATAAACATAATAGGAATTATATATTTAAACAATAAATCAATTTATGTAAAAATGAGGATCAAATAACGAAGGGGATGATTTCCATGAAAACAGACGGTCAAGTATGGAACGCTGAACTATATGACAATAAACTGGGCTTCGTTTCCGATTACGGCAAAGGCGTTGTCGAGCTGTTGAACGCTCAGCCCGGCGAGCACATCTTGGATGTCGGCTGCGGAACAGGGGAGCTGACGAATGAAATAGCAAAAAGCGGAGCGATTGTATCCGGAATGGATATGTCGGAGGAAATGATCGAGAAAGCGCGTGCTAAGTATGCAAATATTCAGTTTCAAACGGGTGATGCCGAGCAGTTCACAACGAATACAGCCTATGACGCGATCTTCTCTAATGCGGCCCTGCATTGGATAAAAAAACCTGAAAAGGCGATCGCGTGCATGTGGAACGCTTTAAAGCCGGGCGGCAGACTGGTCGTCGAATTTGGTGGACACCGGAACGTCGGTACGGTCGTATCCGCACTCTACCGTCACCTCGTCAATGATTACGGCGTCGATGCGGAAGCGCGGAACCCCTGGTATTTCCCTAGCATCGCCTCATATACGTCGCTGCTAGAGAATCAGGGATTCGACGTGTTGCATGCTGCGCTGTTCGAACGTCCAACGAAAATGGAAGATGGCGAGAAAGGACTTGCCCATTGGCTGAACGGCTTCGCCAACACTTTTGTCGCCGACTTTTCTGCGGAACAAAAAGAAGAGCTGTTCGATAAAGTCGCCGGAAGCGCGCGCGGCCAACTGTTCCGTGACGGCGCATGGTATGTCGATTACAAGCGGCTGAGGGTAATTGCCAGCAAACCCAGCCATTAATAATTAATGCTCATGGCTTTACCGTTCGTACGATAAGATCGTTAGCCGCCGTAACTTTATAGCTGATCTCCCCGTCCGTATCCGTTCGATAGATAGAAGCGCCGACGTCATGCAGCCGGGTTAGCACATCGGGATGCGGGTGCCCGTACGTATTGGACGATCCGGCTGATAAAGCGGCAGCTAGCGGCTGCCAATAATGAAGCCATTGCTCCGAAGTCGAGTAGCGGCTGCCGTGATGAGCTGCCTTCAGCACGTCGATTGGCTCACAGCAAACGCCAACATCGTCAAGCGCAGCCTTATCCTTCGAGCCGACAGCTCTCAGCTTCACGATTTCGTTTTCAACCGCCGAGTCAATGTCTCCCGCGAACAAAAATTGGCGCTTATAGATCTTCATAAGAATGACGACACTAATCGGATTTTGATCATCTTCGGAGGGCAGCGTCAGCTCAGCAGCAACGGGCGCCTTATCCCGGGCTTGAGGCCAAAGAACGGACAGCAGCGAGTCGCCATCCATTTTCCATTGCTGTCCGGCTTCGGCTCGATACAGCGGAATGCCGCGTGCCGTCGCTTGGCTCAGCAACGCCTCAGCATCCTCCTCCCGTTTCATCGTGCCGTTCCACAAAATGCCTCTGACCGGTATCGAATCCAGCACCGCTTGCAAGCCGCGAATATGATCGCTGTCCAAGTGCGATACAACAAGCAGATCAAGCTCATGCACGCCTCTCTTCATCAGAAGCGGTACGACAACCTTCCGCCCGACTTCAAACGGATCATTCCGCTTTCTCCACTCCTCGCCCGACTTTCGAAAATCGAGCGTGCCGCCGCCGTCAATCAAAATTCGTTTTCCGCTCGGCGTTCGAATATAGATGCTGTCGCCCTGACCGACATCAAGCACATGAACGCTTCCGCTGCGGTCGAAGCGATCAGGGTAATAGGCATACACGAGCAGAGCAGCAGCAGCAAGCCCGATTAAGGCCAGCATGGATGACTTCCATATGGATGTTCTTCGCCTCGGCGACTCCTCACCCTCAATCCAATCGTATAGCGGCATAGTCTCCGTGCTTGGCTCTTGATCGGATGCTGGACGCAGTGCAATAGCGCTCGGATGGACCGATATCGAAAAAAGCAGCCGGCTTCCTGCAATAAACAGCAAATACCAAGCAGCAATCCACCATAAAGGCGGCGATGCCCAAATTGTTCGCAAGCCGTCCGCATCCGCCAGCTTATCGACCAGCCAAAAGGTAGCGTCATTCGCATATGCGCCTGCGGCCGCAAGCAGCTTTCCGCCAAGAGGCCAAATCATGCCGAACAACAGCGCAGCAGCTCCTAACGGCATCACAATAAAGCTAATAAACGGAACGAGCGCTAAATTAGCCGGCAGCGACAGCAAATGAAACTGGTTGAAATAGCAGATTGATACCGGAAAAGCGGCTGCTTGCGCAACGAGTGTAACCGCGAGCAAATCGAGCAGCGCTTTTCCTTTGCGCCAATCAGGCAGCGCCTTTCGCAGCGGCGGCACCCCGATGATGAGACCTGCCGTAACGATATAGCTGAGCTGAAAGCTGACGTCGCTTATTAAATAGGGATTCCACATAAGCATCAGTACAGCTGACGCCGCAAGCAAATGCAAGCCGTCCTTTAATTGGCCGAGACGGGCGGCGAGCAATCCAAGCATCGCCATGAGCCCCGCCCGGACCACTGAGGGCGAAGCTCCCGCAAGCAGAACATAAAACGGCACGGCGAGCAGCAGCGCGAGGAGCATCCGCTCCCGCGTCATCCTGCACAAGCGGAACAAGCCGCCGAGCGCATAGAGAAAGACAGCAACATGAAGGCCGGAAATCGCAAGAATATGCGTCAATCCGAGCCGGGAAAATTGCTGGAACTGGCCCGGGTCGAGATCCTCGCGCACGCCGAGGACGAGACCCTTCATGTACCCGGACTGATCGGACGGGTACAGCTCATCCATGCGCGCGCCGAGCCAGCCGCGCGCCGCATCAACGCGGCCAAGCATTGCGGCCGCGCTCCATGGCGGGCCCGGCGCCCGATCCACGGCGCCGGTGCCGCTGGCGCGGAGCAGCCAGTGTATTTGCTGGCTGCTCCGCAAATAGCGGCGGTAATCGAAGCCGCCGCTGTTGGATGCGCCTGCCGGCCGAGCCAGCTCGCCGGCAATGCGCACGCGGTCGCCGCGTTGCCACGCGGCGGCGACCGCCTGCTCCGGCTGCTCAGCCAGCCGGATATGCACAAGAAGGCGCTCGCGCAGCCGACGCGGCGCCGCCTCGCCCTCAACGCGGACGGCTTCGGCCGTCACGCGAAACGTCACGCGGTCGCCGTCGATCTCGACCGCGGACGAAACAACGCCTTCCGCCTCCGCCATGAAGGCGGCGTCAGGCCCGGCCGCCTCTGCGGCGGCAAGCAGCGCCGGCAGCGCCGTCACGTTGCGGGCATCCGCCCACAACCGTTCTCCTGCGGCGGCGGCGCAGCCGAGCAAGCAAACGACGGCTAGCCGCGGCGCCGCTTGCTTGCCAAGCACGAGCGCCAGCGCAGCTAATGTTAGCGCTCCCGCCGCAAGCGCAAGGGCGGCAGGCGCCAGGCTTGCAGCAGCCGCGCTGCCAAAAACCCAGCACACCGCAAACCAGACAATCGGCCTTCGATTAAACATCCATGCTCCTCCTCAATATACGGGTACAAAAAAAGACCTCTGAACAGCAGCCGCAGCAAAGGCTTGGCTAGTTCAGAGGTTCTTCCTCATTCTGGTTCTCATTTTTTGAAACCTGCAGACGCTACGATACGACGTTCATCTTTGCCTGCGCCGGCGGCTCGTAATCCTTTAATCCGCGAAAGACGATACCCTTCTGTTTCATCAGCAGCGTCACTTTATCGCCGTCCTTCGGGTACGCGCGGTGAAACACGATTTCTTTCACGCCGCTGTTGGCAAGCATATTGGCGCAAGTCCAGCAGGGCTGGTCCGTCACATATACAGTAGAGCCGTCTCGATTAACCGGGTCGGTGAACAGCAGCAAATTTTGCTCCGCGTGAATTGTGCGGATACACCGCTGTTTCTTGACGATTTGCTCTTTGCCGTCGATAAGCTTTGCTTCCCATTCCTCCGCGATCATGCAGCCTGCCTCCGAGCAATCCTGCACGCCCATCGGCGCTCCGTTGTAGGCAGTGCCAAGCAGCTTCTTGCCCTGCATGAGCAGAGCGCCTACATGTCTGCGGGGACAGCGCGAGCGTGTCGAAACCATATACGCGATATCCATGAAATACGTGTCCCAATCTTTGCGTTCCGCTTCTTGCGAAAATTCCGTTGCCATTGTACGTCTTCCTCCTGCTGTCCCGTATTAGCCGATACTTTGGCAAAATACGTTAGTACTGCTTACTTCTTATACTAATTATAACTGCAAATTAGTTCTGTTGGCTAATGCTCAGCGCTTGATCCAGGTCGGCCAAAATGTCGTTGATGCCTTCCGTTCCGATCGACAGCCGGATTAAGCCCGGCGTTACGCCCGCAGATAGCTGCTCTTCAGCAGACAGCTGCTGGTGAGTCGTGCTGGCCGGATGAATGATTAGCGATTTGGAATCTCCGACATTGGCAAGATGCGAGAACAGCTTCACCGCATTGATGATCTTCTTGCCCGCTTCTGCTCCGCCTTTAATGCCAAAGGTCAAAATTGCGCCTTGGCCGTTCGGCAAATACTTTTGCGCCCGATCATAGGACGGATGGCTTTCCAGTCCCGGATAGCTGACCCATTCAACTGCTTCATGCGCTTCCAAGTGCTTGGCGACAGCCAGCGCGTTCGCGCTGTGGCGCTCCATGCGCAAATGAAGCGTCTCGAGGCCCTGCAGCAGCAGGAACGAGTTGAACGGCGACAGCGCCGCGCCCATGTCGCGAAGCAGCTGAACGCGGGCTTTAATGATGTAAGCAATCGGCCCTACCGCTTCCGTATAAACGACGCCGTGGTAGCTTGGATCCGGTTCAGTCAGGCCCGGGAATTTGCCGCTCGCCTTCCAGTCGAACTTGCCGCCGTCGACAATTACACCGCCAATCGAGGTGCCGTGCCCGCCGATGAATTTGGTTGCGGAATGGACGACGATATCTGCGCCATGCTCGAGCGGACGCTGCAAGTAAGGGCTGGAGAACGTGCTGTCAACAATAAGCGGAATGCCGTTCTCGTGAGCGACTGCGGCGACAGCTTCAACGTCGAGCACATCGCCCTTCGGATTGCCGATCGTCTCGGCAAAGATCGCCTTTGTCTTGTCCGTAATGGCCGCGCGGAAATTTTCCGGGTTCGACGGGTCGACAAAATGCACTTTAATGCCAAGCTTAGCCAGCGTTGTGGAGAATAGATTGTACGTTCCGCCATATAGGCTTGCCGCCGAAACAATCTCATCGCCTGCACCGGCAATATTCAAGATCGAGTACGTAATGGCAGCTTGTCCGGATGCGACAGCTAACGCCGCCGGCGCTCCTTCCAGAACTGCAATCCGTTTCTCGAATACGTCCGTTGTCGGGTTCATAATACGAGTATAAATATTGCCGAATTCCTGCAGCGAGAATAAGTTCGCGGCATGATCGGTATCCCGAAAACCGTAAGACGTCGTTTGGTAAATAGGCACCGCGCGCGCAAAGGTAGTCGGATCGATTTCCTGGCCTCCGTGGACGGATAGCGTTTCGAGCGAGAGCTTGCGTTGTTCTTGTTCAGGCATTTGTACAAACAACTCCTCTTTAAAGTTTTGCGAAGCAAAACTTGCTTCGTAAGCGAGTCTTAAGTTTTGCGAAGCAAAACTTGCTTCGTTAGCGTCTGCTTACGTTTCGCGAAGCAAAACTCGCCTCGTAAGCTTCGCTTAGTTTTGCCAGGCTTTTCTGGGATTGTTTTCCTCCAGACTCTTTCATTCTCTCATATTTACGGACGGGCGACAATGCTCTCTTTCAAAGCCGCAAGCAGCTTCGGTCCTATGCCTTTTACACGGAGCAAATCGTCCGTCGACTGAAAAAAGCCGTTTAGCTCGCGATCGGCGACAATCGCTTTTGCTTTTGACGGACCGATCCCCTTTAAGCGATCCAATTGCTCGGAAGTAGCGCGGTTTATGTCCAGCATTTCGGCAGCGCCATTGGATTCGGAAGCTTTGCTCGACGATTCAGGCGCAGCTGCTTTAGACGCTTCCTTTCGATTATCTGCTTCCGACTCCCCCTTGCTGCTTGCGGCGGCCTTATCTCCGTTTCCAGCGTCATGCGCAGATTCGAGCAGAAGAGCAGCTTCGACTTGACGGTTCAACGGCTCCCAGCCAAGCGGAGCTTCTTTCTTCGGCCATGCGAAGGCAGCCGCGAGCAAACCGGCTGCCGCAATAAGCAAAACCACAACTGTTATTTTGCCAATACTTTCAATATACTGCGCTTTTCTAGCTTTAAATTTCATTGTCTCATCGCCCTCCTTAAACGAATGGCATAAATGCATCCATGCAAATATAAAGCCCTATTTTGATCTCTTATAAAAATGTGGAAAAAAAGGCGAATGCAGTGGCATATGAAGCAAGTCTTGCTGAATAGATTAAAAGAGTCAACAAGTTGCTGGCGTGGCCGCATCCGCCTCATCAGTAAATTCGAACACAGGAGGGCTGGACATGAAGGTCGGATTCGTCGGAACAGGCACGATGGGAAGCCTGCTGATCGAAGCATTCGTGTCGTCTGGCGCACTCGAGCCAAGCCAGATCAACGTCAGCAACCGCAATTTCTCGAAAGCGCAAACGGTGGCTAACCGCCACCCGGGTATCCAAGCGAAGACAGCCAACGCCGAATGCGCAATTGGCTGCAACGTTGTTTTTCTATGCGTCAAACCGCTTGAATTTAAAAAGGTAGTCGACGAGCTGCTGCCGGTCGTTCGACCTGAACAGCTCATTGTATCCATAACGAGTCCGGTCATGATTGAATATCTCGAAGAATTTATGCCGTGCAAAATCGCCAAGGTTATCCCCAGCGTCACCAATTCCGTCTTGAGCGGAGCGACGCTTTGCATATACGGATCGAGAGTTGAAGATGAGGATCGCAGCCGTCTGGAATCGCTCCTGTCGCACATCAGCCAGCCGCTGCAAATCGAGGAATCATATACTCGAATCGTTTCCGACATTTCCAGCTGCGGCCCGGCCTTCTTCGCTTGCTTGCTGGAACAGTTTATCGATGCTGCGGTATACGAGACCGGCATATCGAAAGATGAAGCGACGAGCGTCGCCTCAGCGATGCTGCTCGGCACAGGCTTGCTGCTGACAGAGGGCGGGCTGACACCCGCCGACGTTCAGGCAAAGGTTGCCGTGCCAGGCGGCATAACCGCACAAGCGCTTCGGCTGCTCCGGCGCGAGACGGAAGGCGTATTCAATCGGCTCATTCAAACGACGCACGCGAAATTTGATGAGGATGTCGAGAAAGTTTCGACAGCCTTTTACGGCAAAGAGGTGAACGGTCAATAGCAGATAATCTGCTGGACCGCTCACCTCTTCTTTTTTGTCCTATTAATTCGCTACGATGTTGACGAGCTTGCCTTTAACCGCAATGACCTTGCGGATCGTTTTGCCTTCTATCAGTTCTTTCACTTTATCGTTTTCTTTCGCCAGCTGCTCCATATCCGCTTCATTCGTGTCAGCGGCGATCGACAGGCGCTCGATAATTTTGCCGTTTACTTGCACGACGATTTCTACCTCTTGGTCAACTGTCCAAGCTTCGTCGAATACAGGCCATGCTTCATAGGAGACGGAACCGGTTCCGCCCAGCTTCTCCCACAGCTCTTCGGAAATGTGCGGAGCGAGCGGCGACAGCATTTGAACGAAGTCTGTCATCGCTTTTTTAGGCAGCGCATCCGTTTTGTAAGCTTCGTTGACGAAAATCATCAATTGGCTGATTGCCGTATTGAAACGCAGATTTTCGAAATCGTCGGTTACTTTCTTAATAGTGCGGTGCCATACCCGTTTGAATGCGTCCGTCGTTTCGCCTGCATCGATCTTCGCATTCAGGCCGCCGTTTTCTTCATTGATGAACAGACGCCATACGCGGCTTAAGAAACGGTATGTGCCCTCTACGCCGTTTTCACTCCAAGGCTTCGTCGCTTCCAGCGGGCCCATAAACATTTCATACATGCGGAGCGTATCCGCGCCGAACTCGTTCACGATATCGTCCGGATTGATGACGTTGCCGCGCGATTTGGACATTTTCTCATTGTTCGTTCCGAGAATCATCCCTTGGTTAACCAGCTTGTGGAAAGGCTCTTTCGTTTCGACTACGCCGATATCATAGAGCACTTTATGCCAGAAGCGGGCGTACAGCAAGTGAAGTACGGCATGCTCCGCGCCGCCGATGTAAAGATCGACCGGGAGCCATTCCTTTTGTTTCTCCGGCGAGCAAATTTCGTTCTCATTTTTCGGATCGATAAAACGCAAGTAGTACCAGCAGCTGCCTGCCCATTGCGGCATCGTGTTCGTTTCGCGGCGCGCCTTCATTCCCGTTTCCGGATCAACCGTATTCACCCAATCCGTCACGTTGGCAAGCGGCGACTCGCCCGTTCCCGACGGCTTGATCGCGTCAACATCAGGAAGCAGCAGCGGAAGCTGATCCTCCGGAACGGTCTTCATCGTGCCGTCCTCGAGGTGGAGCACCGGAATCGGCTCTCCCCAATAGCGCTGACGGCTGAACAGCCAGTCGCGGAGACGGTACGTCACTTTGCCTTCGCCTTTGCCGGACGCTTGAAGATGCTCTATCATCGCCTTAATCGCGTCTTCATTGTTCAGGCCGTCCAGGAAGCCGGAATTGATGTGCGGGCCGTCGCCTGCGAATGCTTCCTTCTCCACGTCTCCGCCTTGCACGACCTCAATGATCGGCAGATCGAATTGTTTCGCAAATTCCCAATCGCGGGTGTCATGGCCCGGAACTGCCATAATTGCGCCGGTGCCATAGCCTGCAAGCACGTAGTCGGCAATCCAGATCGGCGTTTTTGCGCCGTTTGCCGGGTTGATGGCATAAGCTCCAGTGAATACGCCTGTTTTGTGCTTCGCCAGATCGGTACGCTCGAGATCGCTTTTGCGCGCCGCCGTTTCTTGATAAGCCACAACCTCTTCCCGCTGCGATTCCGACGTAATTTGCGCCACGAGCTCATGCTCTGGAGCAAGTACGCAATACGTTGCGCCGAACAGCGTATCCGGACGGGTAGTGAAGACGACAAGCGATGCGTCGTGGCCGTCGATGGCAAACGTCACTTCCGCGCCGGTCGATTTGCCGATCCAGTTGCGCTGCATATCTTTAATGCTCTCCGACCAGTCGAGCTCTTCCAAATCCTCAAGCAGGCGCTCCGCATACTCGGTAATTTTGAGCATCCATTGGCGCATCGGCTTGCGAACGACCGGATGGCCGCCGCGCTCGCTCAAGCCGTCGATAACTTCTTCATTGGCAAGTACCGTCCCGAGCGCTTCGCACCAGTTAACCGGCACTTCGGCTACATAGGCCAGACCTTTTTTGTACAGCTGGATAAAAATCCACTGTGTCCATTTGTAATAATCCGGATCTGTCGTGCTGAATTCGCGGTCCCAGTCATAGGAGAAGCCCAGCGACTTGATTTGACGGCGGAAGTTGTCGATGTTTTCAACCGTTATTTCACGAGGATGGCGGCCGGTTTGCAATGCGTACTGCTCAGCAGGCAAGCCGAATGCGTCCCAGCCCATCGGATGAAGGACGTTGTATCCGCGCATCCGCTTGTAGCGGGATACGATATCGGTAGCCGTATAGCCTTCCGGGTGACCTACATGAAGACCCGCTCCTGACGGATATGGAAACATGTCAAGCGCGTAAAACTTCGGCTTGCCGGCATCCTCCGTCGTTTTGAATGTTTTATTGGCATCCCAAAACTTCTGCCACTTCGGTTCTACTTCGAGCGGGTTATAGCTGTAATATTGCTGTTGTTCCTGACTCATTCTCGCACATTCCTCTCATTAATTGTTTCGCTGCAAGGTTTGCCGTATCGGACTTGCTTACGGCGAATTCCAAGCACAAAAAAACTCCCGCCCCCAGCGTATTATCGCTAGGGACGAGAGATCGCTCCCGTGGTACCACCCTAGTTAGCATCGGGCATGCTTTGCCGTCCGCTCACTCAAAGCCCGTAACGCAGGCTAAACGGCGTGCTTATCACACGCGGCTCCAAGGCGAGTTCACATCGCTGCAGGTCCGGCTTCCACCAACCGCCGGCTCTCTAGGCCTTGCATTGCGATCCTACTGCTCCTTATCAACGCCAAATTATGCAAAAGATTAGTTTCGATTATAAAGAAGCGAAGGCTCCGTGTCAAGATATTGGACATGCCAGCAGAAGCCGCTTTCCTTTATTCGCCCGGCTTATCCGGACGTTCCGCTTGCACGACGATACTGCCAAACAAACGGCCGTCGACGTAAGCCATAATCCGCCATTTCCCCGGCTCAGGCAGCATGAAGCTCGAAGGGAAATAACGGTCGGCATATTCGGATGAACCGCCCATATGGTCGAGTTCAAACAACGGCACGAGCTCGACGTCGCCTTGTTTGACCGCTTCAACCTTGAAGCTGCCGTTCAATTCGCTTTCCTCGCCCCAAAGCGACCACATATATTTATTGCTTTTACCGGCAATAAAACCGTTTTCCAATACGGCGAGCCGCTTCTCCATCCCTCTAATCGTATAAGGGCCGGAAACGAACGTTGGACTCTCGTCCCAAGACGGCTCCTCCGCTTCCAGGACGGCATCTCCGTAAGTTGAGCCGTCCAGCTCGACGACGATCCGCCAGAAGCCGGACAGCGGCAAGCCTGCATTCGCAACCGTATACCGGTTCAATGTCGAATAACCGCTGCTCGGCTCCGTAATTTTCTGACGATCGACCAGCGTTTGTTCTGCCCCGCTTGCCGTATGTACCGCCTTTACGGTAAGCTCTTTTCCAGCGTAAGTTTCGAATGGCTCCCTAAACGAAACAATGAGTCCTTGCGGCACCCCTGCCGTAAAGTTTCCTTCGGGATAGATTTCAAATTTCACGACGCCATTTACCATATAGACGGTTCGCGCTTCTGTAATGGCTGCTCGATTCGGCGAAGCTGCTTGCTGCAGTCCTCCAGAAGCGAACCAAGCAAATATAGCCAGCACTGCAATAGCTGCCAAGCCTATCGAAAACCGCCGCTTCATCCCCCTGCCATTAACGCTTCTCCGTTTAGCCGTCTGCAGCCGGATTTTCTCTTTCAGCTCATCGTTGAAAGGCTCTTCTCGAAAAGGCGATTCCCTCATCATTTTCGCCAAATTCATGTTCTTGAATTGATCGCCGCTCATTTCCGCTCCACTCCTCACATCAGGATCTTTGAACGGAGTTCAAAGTCACTCCTCTTACATCAGGATCTCCGAACATGACATCCTCAAGGTCACATCTATTCCGCTAGCAGCCGGGAAAGCTTGCTCTTTGCCCGATGGCTTCTTGATTTGACCGTCCCTTCAGACAGCTGGAGTAATGCCGCTATTTCTTTAATTGTAAAACCGTAGTGATATTCAAAAATAACGATTTCACGAAATTTGAGCGGCAAGCAAAGAACAGCCTCCCATAATTGGCGGCTCTGCTCCCGGAATAATAGCTCCGTTTCAGCTGACGGAGCCTTGTTTTCCGTGTCAATCCGGTCCATCAGCGTCACCTTGCGAATAAAAGCGGATTTCAAGTGGGAATAGCATTTATTTCTCGTTATAGCCAGCAGCCAGCTGCGAATAGTGCTTTCTCCGCGAAACGAATACATGCGCTCATAAACAGCCATAAACGCTTCTTGGACGATATCGTCAGCCGAATGCGCATTTTTGGTCAGAAAGTAGGCAAACCGCCAAAGATCGCTTCCGTACTCGTTCATTAATTGCTCAAGCGCCGCATCCTTGTCGTAGCCATCCACCAAGTATTGCAAATAATGCGTTTCCAGTCTTCCCACCTCCAATAAGAAGTCTTGCGACTGGCAGAAAAAGTTCCCGATTTGTAAAACAATTTTATTGTTTGGCTATGTTAAATTTGAATGTTGATAAAGACCGAAAAGAAACCACCATTCAAGTTGGTGGTTGGTTTAACGATGTTAGCGTAAAAGTTAATTATTTTCTCACAAATTGAGTTAAGTGCAATGTCTCTGACTTATCGTTCCATTCAATAATACTCATAATATTCTCATTCGATTTTCCGACTATATTCACTAATTTATCTTCACCGTGAATTAAATCGCCTTCAAATTCAATCGAAAAGTGAGCTTTATCTATTTTGTCAATATGGAGTGGTTCTGCAATGCTTCCATTTGCCGTGCCATACGAGAATACAATTTCATTGGAAGATGATAATTCAGAGATATTGCCTTTGTAGAAATAATCAATTACGATATTTTCTTTTGATGTCTGAGTAGTGGTTGTTGTAAACTGGGCATTCCAATTCTCACCTTCAGCAAAGAAAATAATCTCCTCATCTTTTTGTTGGTTTTTGGAACAACCAATAATAAAAGTGGTAAGTAAGGCTAATAGAAATAAACTTAAACCAAATCGTTTAATGTTCATAGTTGATCCCCCCTTACATTGTTTTAAAGTTGAACAGAATGCTGAAGCTTGGCGTTGGTGGAGGTCACCATAAACAGGCACGATTTAACCAACCTATTTTTCTTGTTCGATGCCGTTTTCTCATATTCCTTGCTGTCTATATAACGGAACCAAGCCAAATAATGTTGCAAATATTTGGTTGCAACACCGTTGAAACGGTCTATCCATTTCTTCAAGGGGCTATGACAGCTATTGACGGTTTGGATGTGGCACACGCCTTTGACGCGCTGTTTTCCCCCGGACTTTAGCCTAATGTTTAAATAAACCGCCCGTCAGGATCCGATTCTCCCTGTCGCTGCTCCATGCCTAATGTCGCGATTCTAGCGATCAGCACAAGCAGAGCAGCATGAAGCAGAGCGGATACCCATCCTGAAAAGACGCCTAATAAGCCTACGAAAACCCAGCCGCTGAAAGCGAGCAGCTGCAAAATGAATTGCAGCGCAAGCGACAACAGCAGCAGCGCATCTCGTATTTTTATTGCAAGAAAGTACGCAGCAGCGGGGACACAAGCAATCCCGATCGACCAGTACGACCATATCCGCACCGTTTGAAGCTCTGATCCGATTTCAATGCCGAGGAACGAAAAATCAAAAACCTCCCGGCTCAAATAGCTTCCGCTGATAAGAATCGTTAATATCGAAATGATTATAAGCAGCAGCCTCTTTTTGCCTCCCATACCCCATCTCCTCCATAATGAATTATACCGATAGACGATTACGATTAGCATAGAGTTGCAGGTCTAACAAATGCAAACCGCCTCAAGGAGAGATATACTAGAAGGAGAATGCGCATCATCACACATATATAGGACAGAGGAGAGAGCGCCATGCGATTTATTAGCAACAACGGCATTACCGACCCAACTTTAAATTTAGCGTTAGAGGAATACGTGCTCCGGTCGCTGCCGGACAATGACGATTATTTGCTGTTCTACATAAACGAGCCGTCGATCATCATCGGTAAAAATCAAAATACGGTTGAAGAAATTAACGCGGAATATGTTAAAGATAATAACATCCACGTCGTTCGCCGTCTTTCCGGCGGCGGCGCTGTTTATCATGATCACGGCAACTTGAACTTCAGCTTCATCATGAAGGATGACGGCCAATCATTCCACAACTTCAAAAAGTTTACCGAGCCCGTCGTCCGCGCGCTGCGCAAGCTGGGGGTCGACGCTGAAATGACGGGCCGGAACGACCTGCAGGTCGGCGAGCGAAAAATTTCCGGCAACGCCCAGTTTTCAACAAAAGGCAAAATGTTCAGCCATGGCACGCTGTTGTTCGACTCGGAAATCGAAAACGTCGTTTCGGCGCTTAAAGCAAATGCGGAAAAATACGTCTCGAAGTCGACCAAATCGATCCGCAGCCGCGTAGCGAACATTTCCGAATTTTTACCGCAGCCGATTACAATCGAACAATTCCGGCAAAGCATACTATCCTCCATCTTCGAAGGAGAAGCAGAAATTCCTTACTATGAGCTGTCGGAGCAGGACTGGGCTAACGTCCGCCAATTAGCTGAAGAACGGTACCGGAGCTGGGAATGGAATTATGGCCGTTCGCCAAAATTCAACGTCCGCCAGACGAAGCGGATCAATGCCGCAGGCACATTCGATGTAAGGCTGCAGGTGGAGGATGGCGTTATTGCCGATGCATCCGTGTACGGCGACTTTTTCGGCCGCGGAGACAGCGCTGAGTTTGCCACAAAGCTGGTTGGCGTACGGTATGACACTGACGCATTAAAAAAAGTGCTGAAAGGCGTCGATCTCGCCTATTATTTCGGGCCGGTTACGCCCGAGGAATGGCTTGAGCTTCTCATTTAATTGTTTAACGGGAATAACACTCTACTGAGTGCTAACTCGACCACATAATGGCTTGTAGAAACGGCAGCTAAAGAAGCAGCTTCGCAATATTATGCTTCTTTATTTGCTGCCTGAGCCTGTAAATAGAGCTAAACAGTGAAAGCCGCTTTGCGAAATTGCGAAGCGGCTTCTTTCTTTAAAATTTAGAATCGGCAGGCCCGGAATCGGACAGCAATATCGCAGCGCAGTTTACGCTAAGCTTTCCGTTTTCGCCCGGAGTCTGCCGTGATGCCAAGCGGGCTTGCAAACATTTTATACAGGACATAGCCTAGAAACGCCCCGATACTGTTCAGAATGACATCATCAATATCGAGACTTCCTCGCCTCGTCACCATCTGCATCACTTCCAGCACGCAAATGAACGTGATAAAATTCAGCATCGTTTTGCCGAAGCGCCAGCGGAATATGATCGGGAAGCTGATGCCAAACGGCACAAATACGAGAATATTGCCGCCAATGTTGACGAGCCAAGTATTAAACTTATAGTGATCGAAATAAATAAAATAGTTTTTAATAGTAGACAATGGCGTCAAGTTGTACAGCAATTCGCCGTCGGGCCGATGCTCCCTGCCGAAACCGACAAACATCCAATATATAAGCATCAGCGTATAGCAAGACATCGCTAATGCAACCGCTGCACGTATTAATAATTTCATGAAGTCGCTCACCTCGCAGCCAAAGCGTTACAGGCTAAACGTTCTTTTTTTCACGCGATACCAATAGTCATACTGCTGCTCGAAGCCGATTTTATCGTACAATCGGTTAGCCGGGACATTATGCTGAAGCACCATCAAATATCCGAACTCCGCTCCTTGTTCCCGTCCCCATTGCAGCAATTTGCGGACAAGACGCTCGGCCAGCCCTCTCTGTCTGAAGCGCGTATCTGTAATAATATCGTATAGCGCAACCCAGCCATCTTCAAGAACGGCCACTCCGCATGCCGCAGGCTCTCCTTCTTCATAAAGCGTCAAGAAGCATTTGCGGTCAGGCATGGCGTGAAGCAATTTAGCCGCAGGAAGCTTGCTCGTTTCTCCTAGCGCGCTCATTGCCGAATACTGCTCCAGCCATCGCTCGTCATAGGCTTCAAACAGTTCAAAGCGGAGTTCTTCATCCGCGAATTGCGGCAGCCTCGACAGCTCCATCGTTTTGAGCCAGACGGGATCTACCTTCTCATAGCCGTTCTGCTCCAACGCCAAATCGATCTGAGGCGTGAATGAAAACACTTTGTAGATGCTGTCTTGTCCCTTGCCTTCATAGATTTGTTCGCAATATGCGATCCTCCGCTCCAGCTCGCCTGTTTCAGTCGACTGCTCTTCGCTATACAGTGGAACCACACAGTTCGAGCGCTTCGTATACCCGTCGGCAAAACGCAGCAGCCACCCGCCGTACAAACGGGTTTCCAGTGCCGGCCAGCTGTTCAGGCTAAGCTCCTCCAGCCTATTCCATATTGAATTCACCATACGATTAATTCCTTCCTATAAAGGAGTCATTGCTCATCCAACCGAAACCGTTCCAGCTGTTCCCACAGCTTTTCCTTCCGCAATATTTCACGCTGCTTTGAACCAAGCAGATCAAAATGCGGATATTCCGAGCGATGATGAATATATTGCGGATTTAAACCGTTGCTGACGCACCAGCGGGTTAGCTTGGCTAGATCGGAGCAGCCGACCTTCGTAACGGTTTTCATCGACGGAAAGCGCGGATCCAACCAATAGTGCGTAATAAATGCGATTTCGCCTTGCGCGACTTTTGTTTTCCAAGCATTCATCTCGGCTCTCGTTATTCCGAATGCCATCGCTTACGCTCCGTAAATCTGCTTGACGCGGCCGACCTGGCCGTCGGTCAGCCTAACTTTTATGCCATGCGGATGCGTCGGCGAGTTCGTCAGCAAATCTTTAACGATACCTCTCGTCAGCTTGCCTGTCCGCTGGTCCTGCTTTAATACGATATCGACTTCAAGGCCAGGTTTTACATTGGCCCGTATTGTTCCGTTCATGATAAATCCTTCCTTCTCCTGCTATTACATTTAAAAAATAGCATAGCATATGTATTCGAAAGATGCACTTCCAGGTTGCAACTGTTATACTAGTCATCATACGAAATAGATGAAATGAGGAAATTAGACAAATGTCAAACGAATTTAATGCCATGGGCATCATCCCCGAGCTAACGGACAGGCTGCACCAAGACGGAATTGCCTCCCCGACGCCGGTTCAGCAAAAAGCGATCCCGGTTCTGCTTGCAGGGCAGGACGTCATCGCGCAAGCACAAACAGGAACAGGCAAAACAATAGCGTTTGCCTTGCCGATATTGCAACGAATCGACGTGACCAAGGAACAGGTTCAGGCGCTTATTTTGACGCCGACCCGCGAGCTGGCGATCCAAATTACGAGCGAATTGGCCAAGCTGGCGCCAGCCGTTGGCGCTAAAGTGCTGGCTGCATATGGCGGCCAGGATGTTGTCGCGCAAATCCGCAAGCTGAACAATGCGCCGCATATCGTCGTTGCGACGCCGGGCCGCCTGATCGATCACATGAAGCGGGAAACGATCAGTCTCGGCAAGCTGAAAATGCTCGTGCTCGATGAGGCCGATCAAATGCTTCATATGGGCTTTTTGCCGGAGGTTGAGAGCATCGTAGATCAAACGCCAAGAGCGCGCCAAACGATGCTTTTCTCAGCAACGATGCCTGACGCAATTAAGCGGCTTGCCGAAAATTATATGAAAACGCCTGTCGACATCCGTATTAAAAGCGCGAATGTAACGCTCGACAACATCAAGCAATACATCATCGAGACGACCGACCGCGGTCGCCAGCAAGCGCTCATTCATCTGATCGAGCAGCATCGTCCTTACTTGGCCGTTGTGTTCTGCCGCACGAAAGTGCGCGCCAAGAAGCTGAACGAGGCGCTTCAGGACTACGGCTTCGCCTCCGACGAGCTGCACGGCGATTTGACGCAAGCAAAACGCGAACAGGTAATGAAACGTTTCCGCGATGCCAAGCTGCAAATTTTGGTCGCAACCGATGTTGCAGCCCGCGGCTTGGACGTCGAAGGCGTCACACACGTATTCAACTATGATGTGCCGCAGGATTCTGAAATTTATATCCATCGTATCGGCAGAACAGGACGGGCCGGACAACGTGGCGTTGCGGTAACGCTTGTGTCACCGTATGACCGCGGCTCCATTCAGCATATTGAACGGAACATAAACGCCGTATTGGACCGGCGTTCAATCGATCCCGACGGTACAATCGTCGCTAATGCCTCGCAGCGTACAGCGAAAACATCGGGTAAAAGCGACACTGCAGCAGAACGCGGCGGACGTCGCGGACGCGACGCCAAAGGCGGCGCAGGATCACGCAGCGATCATGCTGCTGGCGGACGCGGACGCAGCGGCGGCGGCAAAGGCCGCAGTGACCGCAATATCGGCGGCAATGGCAGCGGTCGCGGACGTACAGAACGCGGCACGCAAAATGCGGAAGCCGGCGGACGCAAGAAACGCGGCGAATTCTCCGCAGCGGCGAGAAGCAATGAAGGTGTCGAAAGCACGAATCCGTGGACGCAGGATCGCGAAAGCGGCCGAGGCTCCCGCAATGCCGAGCCTAAAGGACGCGGCGCACGGAATGCAAGCTCGCCTAAAGGACCTGCTTCGTGGGGCGGCCGGACAGAAGCCCCGGGGCGCGAAGCGCGCTCCGCAGGAAACGGACGCACCAGCGGACGCCACAGCGGCAGCGGCGGCAGAAACGGCGACTCGCGCGGCGGCAATCGCGGAACGCGACCGGCAGGACCTTCCGGCAGCCGCGGCAGACGCGGTAAATAAAAATAAAGGAGACCGGAACATTGACTGAAGTGCAACTGCCTGCCGCCTTTATCCGGCAAATGCAAGCGCTCCTCGGCATGGAAGACGCACAGCAATTTCTTAACAGTTTTCTAGCCCCTCGCGCTTACGGGCTGCGATTTAACCCGCTGAAAACTGAATCCGTTCCGGCAAGTGCGGCTGCTCTCGAGCAGCCGTTTCATTTGACGCCGGTTCCGTGGTGCAACACAGGTTACTATTACGATGAAGAAGCACGCCCCGGCAAGCATCCTTATCATTCTGCGGGTCTGTATTATATTCAAGAGCCGTCAGCCATGTCCGCTGCCGAGCTGCTTGACGCGCAGCCAGGCGAAACCATTCTAGACTTTGCTGCTGCCCCAGGAGGCAAAACGACTCATATTGCCGGTTGCATGCAAGGGCAAGGACTGCTGATCGCCAATGAAATTCATCCGGCCAGAGCTAAAATATTAAGTGAAAACGTGGAACGGATCGGCATTCGCAACGCCGTCGCAACCAATTGCGCGCCACATGAGCTGTCAGCTAAATTCATCGCCTTTTTCGACCGCATTATGCTCGACGCTCCATGCTCGGGAGAAGGCATGTTTCGTAAAGATGCTGACGCAGTAGGGGAGTGGTCGGAAGAGCATGTCCATTACTGTGCGCAGCGTCAAGCGGATATATTAGAGCATGCTGCCATCATGTTAAAACCGGGCGGCAAACTCGTTTACTCGACCTGTACGTTTAACCGCGAAGAGAACGAAACGACGATTGAACAATTCGTTGCCAGCCACCCGGAATTTAGCGTAGAGCGAACCGAACGGATTTGGCCCCATCTCGCGCTTGGCGAAGGACATTTCGTCGCCGTACTGTTCAAATCGAACGAGCCTTCTAACGGCAGCTTTGCAGAAAGCACTGACCGAGACAAGAGCAAACGCCGCGATCGGGACAAGAAAGGAAGCCGCGCAAGCTCGCTGCAAGCGGAAATGGAACTGTTTCATAGCTTCGCGAAGCAGTCGCTTCCGGGCTTTAACTTGCAAGCAGGCGAGGCGCTCCGCTTCGGCGATGCCCTCTATTGGCTGCCTCATGATCGAGAGGGACGATTCTCCGCTGCGAGCCTTGACGGTATTAAAGTAGCGAGAGCGGGCTTGCATTTAGGCGATATCCGCAAAAATCGGCTCGAGCCGGCTCATGCGCTGGCCATGGCGGTGAAGGCTGACACTGCTGCTTGGGTGCAAAGCTACTCGGCTGACTCTCCTGAAATTGCCGCCTATTTGCGCGGCGAAACGTTACCCGCTGAGCCGCGACTGAGCGGTTGGGGCCTTGTAGCCGTTGACGGTTATCCGCTTGGCTGGGCTAAAGCGAGCGGAGGCCAGCTCAAAAATCACCTGCCTAAGGGGTTGCGGCGGTTCTCATAATAGCGTGCGGATATCTTTCCCAGGCAAATATATGCTAGCTTGCTGTCCTGTTTCCGGCAGCAATTCCCCCATGCAAATGCCCAATTATTCGGCAACCATGGCATTCGTCCATTCGCCACAGGGCAAATCACATACAATACTGTATACCGAGCGGCAAGACAACAGCAGCCGAGACGAGAACGCTAGCCGCCGGAATTTATGTACAGGGAGGAATTTGCATGTCTGGTGTACATGGAGGCTACACGACGGCAGGTGTCATCCTGGTCCTTTTCATTCTTCTGGTCATCATATCCAAAGGGATCTTGCACTGATCGCCTAGCTGTCACAAATAACGAAAACCGCCGGGACTAAGTCTCCGGCGGTTTTCGTTATTTGGCATGAAATCAAGCGTCCCCGCCGCGGCGATGGTTTTTCAACAGCTCAAGCTCCTCGTCTGTCAGTTCGCGATAAGTCCCCTCTTCCAGCTCCTCATCCAATGCGAGCGGTCCCATGGCAATACGCTTTAAATAGACAACCTTTTTGCCGACCGATTCGAACATCCGCTTCACCTGATGGAATTTGCCTTCCATAATCGTCAGCGTAATGTCGGAAATAACGCCTTCCGACGTCTGTTCCTTATCTGTAATAGTCAACTCCGCCGGCATCGTAACATAGCCGTCATCCAGCGTAACGCCTTCGGCGAAAGCCGCCTTATCAGCTTCTCCGACATCTCCCTCTACGCGCGCAAAATAAGTTTTTGGCACATGCTTGCGCGGCGAGAGAAGCTCATGAGAAAGCTGCCCGTCGTTGGTTAGCAGAAGCAGGCCGACCGTATCCTTATCCAGCCTTCCGACAGGGAACGGATCCATCAATTGATCTTCCGGTTCCAGCAGGTCAACTACCGTCCGCTCTCGGCGATCTTCCGTTGCCGAAATAACGCCTGGCGGTTTGTTCAACATGATGTATATAAATTCACGGTAGGTCACGAGCTCGCCATCGACCGTCACTTGCTGCTGCTCAGGATCAATAATCAGTCCGCTGTCCTTGGCAACCTTGCCGTCTACGCTAATTGCGCCTTGCTTCACCAACTTTTTGATCTCACTGCGCGAACCGTGGCCGGTATGGGCCAAGAGCTTGTCCAGCCTCATTTTCTTTGCCATACTAAATTAACCTCCATCCTGCCGGCAGCTCATTCTTAATCATTCCTCCGCCGGAAAGCTTGCCCCAGCCAAGCGGAAAACCGTCGGCGCAAAGCAGCACATAGCCTTTAAGCTCGGTATCGCTCTTCTTGCTGGATTCGCTTCCGCCGGAGCCGTTTCCGTTTCGATGCCGGGCCTTTATGTCCGCAGCCTCGATAAACAGCGTCTCGCCCTTTAGATAGCGAACCGTATTCGAATCGTCCGCGCGCCAGTCGATCGAAATTGCCGCTTCTTCCCGCTTCAATCCGAGTGCGAGCGGTTGCGACGGCTCGAACTTGCCGCGCCCCGCTTCGCCTACGAACCAGCCTGCTCGAACGACGCGCAGTCCGTCAAGCGGCGGCATGCCGGCAGGCTGCAAATAGACGCGGGAGCCGTATGCTTGCACGACGCCCTCCTCGGCAAAATCATCAGACAAATGCGCCGCTGCAAATTCCCTCCATAAGAGAATCGGATCGCCGTCTCCGGCCTGAACTCGATTCAATGGGCCGCGGCTAGTTGTTTTTCTAGCATCTTTGGCATGCTTGCCTCCGCTTTTCTTCTCGGAGGAAGAACGCAAGATCGCATTCGCTTCCTTCTTTCGAGCGCTGCCGGTGCCGGAGATTTGTTCTTGCGAAGCATCCACTGCAATTATCCTCTCGCCTTTACGCTGGAGGACTGCTGCGTAATGTCCCTCTCCCGCAACATGCTGCGGCCACAAACGCACCGTTCCGGCAATCGACGCCAGTCGTTCCGGCATCAAATCTCCGCCGCTCGTCCAATCCGGACGTCCCGCTTTCCACCCGAAGCGCGGCTCGATCTGCACCACTTCGAAATCGGAATGCTCAGCCAGAAATTGAGCAATTTGCGCCTCATTCTCCTCCGGCGAGAAAGTACAAGTCGAAAAGACGAGCTTTCCGCCGGGCGCGAGCATACGCGCCGCATCGCGTAAAATGTGGCGCTGCATGACGGAGCAGCGCTCGATCGAATGCTTTTCCCACTCCGCGATCATTGATTCATCCTTGCGGAACATCCCTTCCCCGGAACATGGCGCGTCGACAAGAATCCGATCAAACCAATGTGCGAAGACAGGCGCCATGGCGGCCGGATCCTCATTAAGCACAACCGCGTTGCGCACGCCTGCCAGCTCAACATTTTTTGCCAGCGCCTTCGTGCGCTCACGCGCATTATCGTTGGTGACAAGCACGCCGCTGCCCTGCAGCTTGCCGGCGATTTGCGTCGATTTGCCGCCGGGAGCGGCGCATAAATCAAGAACGCGATGGCCCGGCTGTACATCCAGCAACTCAACCGGCGCCATTGCGCTTGGCTCTTGAATATAGTAGAGGCCGGCATGATAATGCGGATGCTTGCCTGGCCTTTCGCCTTCCTCGTAATAGAAGCCGTCTTCTGCCCACGGAATAGGTTTAACTTGATCGCCGAAGGGCGACAGCTCCTTCCAACGATCCGCATCGAGCTTTAGCCGGTTGATCCGCAGCCCGTATAGACGGGGATCGTCATAAGAACGTATAAACCGTTCATATTCATCCGCCCCGAGCAGCTTCTCCATTTTAGTTGTAAAAGCAAGCGGCAAAAAGCCAGCCATATGTGTTCCTCCTAAAAGTTTTGCGCAGCAAAACTTGCTTCGTAAGCGTTCGCTTAGTTTTGCGCAGCAAACTGGCTATCAAATCATTATACTACCAGTTTGACGACAAGACGAGTAGCGCTAACCGTGTTGCGGTAAAATTCGCAGCATCTGCCCGTTTGCGAAACCGTTCTGTTGCTAAAACTAATCGTAATATGCGAAATGGAGCATGCAACTTGAAGCGCGTTTGCATATAAATAAGGAAGGGGGATTGAAGATGAACGTCATTCCGTTTCCAGGCAAGTCCCGCGTAATTCTGTCCAAAGCAGAATTCGACCGTCTTATCATGCTTCGAATGAAAGTAGATGCCTCTGTCCATCCGGCGGAGGTCAAGGTATACGCAGCTGAAATTACAGCGATTATTGAAAATGCCAGTCAGCGCCCAAATGCACACACGTAGCGAAGCCGACAATCATATAAAGAAATGGCGATGCAGTTGATCCTGCATCGCCATTTCTTTTGTAACAACTATAAGCTGCATAATCACAAACCGCGCATAAACTGCAGCGTCAAGTCGGAAATGTCCGGCAAATCCGTCCTCATTTCCTTCAGCGCCCGCTCCCAATTAGCGTCGAAATCGACAGGGCGCGGATTTCGGCCGTTGTATGTATACAACTCTTCTCTTCTATCGGCATATCGATCAAAGGCAGATTCCGTCACTCCCCCTAAATAAATGCTGGAAGCTACGGAGGGAAAGGTTGAGATGCATGAGCGAAGCGTCCGCCTTTGTTTTCGGATTTCATCAATTGAAAGTGAAATGACCAAGAAATCAGAAAACAACAGCGGCCGGAATCCAACCTTTCAAACCGTAGCACTAATCAGTTTTCCAAGCATTTATTTCAGAAATTGATACTCCGGACGCTCGAGAAGCTCCAAGTTGCGGGCAATCAGCTCATTGCGCTGTTTCACGCAAAGATCGGAACGGAGCGGATCGGCTGGCGTGTTTGTCACATAATCAACCAGCTTCTCCACCGTTGTCGTCGCCACATGGCAGCGTGTATCGGAGGAAGCGTAATAAATGTACACATCGCCATTATCGCGCGCGATCAAGCCGTTCGTAAACACAACGTTCGACACGTCGCCGACGCGCTCTTCGCCCTCAGGAGCAATCAGATGACCGCCTGGGGAATAGATCACTTTGTTTGGTTCTTGCAGATCCGTCATGAATGCGTAAATGACATAACGCAAACCGGCAGCTGTGTTTCTTACGCCGTGCGCGACATGCAGCCAGCCTTTTTCCGTTTTGATCGGAGCTGCGCCTTGTCCATTTTTCACTTCTTTAATGGTATGATACAGTTTTTGGTCAACGATCGCTTCATGGTCGATAACCGCGTTTTCGATGCTGTTGGACAAGCCCCAGCCGATGCCGCCGCCGGATCCTGCGTCAATAAAGCCGTCTTGTGGACGAGTATAGAACGCATATTTGCTATTTACGAACTCCGGATGCAATACAACATTGCGTTGCTGCGGAGATGGCGTACGCAAATCCGCCAAACGCTCCCAAGTGCGCAAATCTTTCGTACGGACAATGCCGGCAGCAGCTACCGCGCTTGACGTATCGCCTTTTGGAGCATCAGGATCTTTGCGCTCCGAGCAGAACAGGCCGTAAATCCAGCCGTCTTCATGTTTGACAAGACGCATGTCGTATACATTGATGTCCGGATTTTCAGTTTGCGGCAGAACAATCGGATAATCCCAGAAACGGAAACCGTCGATGCCGTTGTCGCTTTCAGCAATGGCGAAGAACGACTTTCTGTCATTTCCTTCTACACGAACGACGAGGTAGAACTTGCCGTTCAGCTCAATCGCGCCTGGGTTGAATGCAACGTTAACGCCAAGACGCTCCATCAAATGCGGGTTTGTTTCCGGATTCAAATCATAGCGCCAATGGATTGGAGTATGAGCAGCCGTAACAATCGGATTCACATAACGGTCATAAATACCGTTTCCAGCGCTTGCTTTACGGTTCGGAGTAGCCAGCAGCTCCTTGTGGTTGTCGCTCAATTGCTTTAACTGATGAAAAAATAAGTTCATTTTACTTTTCCCCCTCCATTTTGTGTACCCGCTCTACAATTTCAAAGCCCATACGTCCGTTATGATACGGACATTTCCACGGATCGATTTTCATCCGTTCATCGCTTGGCTGCCCTTCGCGATCAACGAGCCAATACCATTCGCCGTTATCCTTATCAACAATCTTGTCATCGATAAAACGCCAAGCGCCGTACGCTGCCTGCAAGTAATGCTCTTCCCCCGACATTTGATAGGCATTCAGAAATCCGACTACCGCCTCGGCTTGCGGCCACCAATGCTTGTCGGTATCAATCCAGCCGCTTTGGTCAGCTTCATTAATGACAGCGCCGTCTGTGTCCAGTCCTGCTTCATATACGGCTTGCGCCATATCAAGCGCCACTTTCTTGACGCGCAGCAGCAGCTTCTCGTCGCCTAGCGTTTCAGCAGCCTCCATTAACAGCCAGCTGCCCTCGATGTCGTGGCCGTACGAAATTTCATGCGATTTTACGCCCCATGCTTCGTCGAAGAACAACAGGAAATGTCCGGATTCTGTGTCGACGATATGATCGATTGTCACTTCGATCAATTCTTTCAACTTCGCTGTGAGACTAGCATCCGGCCAAACGCGATACAGATTCGTATACGCCTCCAGAATATGAAGATGCGTATTCATCGATTTTTTCTCGTTCAAGTCCGTTCCGCTCAAACTCAGATCAGAAGTTTCTTCCCAGTTGCCGTCCAGCGCTTCGATATAACCTTTATAAACCGGATCGTAGCTGTATTTCTCAATTAACTCAAAGGTCAGGATTGCCCAATTCAACGCTTCTTTGTTCGGCTTCGCACGAACGTACTCGGCGATCGCATAGATGAAAAACGCTTGTCCGTAAATTTGTTTTTTACGCTCCGAAGGCTCTCCTTTGAAATTAAGCATCCAATAGAGGCCGCCGTTCTCACGATCCCAGAAATGATCAGTCAAATACGCATACGCCCGATCCGCAATTTCCAAATAGGCCGGATCGCGATAAATACGGTAAGCAGATGCAAACGTCCACAGCAGTCTCGCGTTTAGAACGAGACCTTTATCGTACTCAGGAATAATCGTCAAATCATTTTTCATAGCGCCTATGAAACCGCCATGCACATCATCAATGCCATGCTTCATCCAAAAGTTTAAAATATTTTGCTTGAGCTCCTGCTCGATTTCGTTTTTCCAGTCGCCTAGCCTGACCCGAATGGCCATCGCTATTCCCCCACTTCTTGTAGCGCTGTTTTACTTACATAATAGGAAGTCACTGTTGCTTCCGCTTGCTTCGCGTACATGCAGTAATCGTCGTTTGCTGCCGCTTCGTTCTTGCCGTACAGCTTAGCAGGCCAATCCCAGAGCATAAAGCCTCTTACCCAGTCGCGTTTTTCGCAAGCGCCGAACATCGCTTTATAGTATTCGTCCTGTTCCTTCTCGGAAGGAGCGCCTACCAAATTCCAGTCGTTAGGACGCTTTGCGGAACCTTCACGGCTCGGGCACCCTGCTTCCATGAAAAAGAAAGGTTTGTTGTAAGGAGATACCGCAGCGTCAATTCGATCCAGCTGCTCTTCCCAATCCTCTGCCGGATAGTAGCCGCTCGATGAAATCACATCGACCGCATCCCACCACTTCACATGATCTTCCTGGTATTTGTCGCAGTTATATGTGATCAGGCCTGAATATACTTTCCGAACGTCGGCAATAAGCTGCCGCCATTCTTGCTCGCGGCGATCCGTCTGCACCATTTCGCAACCGACGCAAAACATTTCGCAGCCGGTTTCCTCAGCCATTTTGGCATAATGCAAAATAAACTCGCGGTACGATGCAAACCATTCGCCCCAGCTCGGTTCGCCTGGAACTTCCATATCGAAAAAGTTAATGTGCGCGCGCCATACGCCATTTGTACAGTTGACGACTGGCTTAAGCACGATTTTCAATCCCATCGATTGCGCTTTTTTAATCGAATACAATACTTCTTCATCCGTAACGGTTGGATCTTCGCGAAACTTTACTTCCGTTGCTTGCGGATGATCTTGATACGCGCTGAACGCGATCGCTGTCCAGTTCACTCCAAGCTTAACCATTTCGGACATCGAAAAATCCGCTTCCGGCGTTTTCCAAGTCCCTCTAACACCTGTCCAGCCCCATGTCATACCTGCAATGTACGGTAACGTCATCCTGATATCTCCTTCTCCCACAGCTTTTAATTTTTGTTATTCAACATAATAGCTTTTTAGTATCTCTTCAGCTTTCTTTCCATATATGTCAAATCCCTTGTCGCTTTTAGCATCTTCCGTTTTATAAAGACGAAGACTCCAGTCCCACCAGAAAAACCCTGCAAACCAAGGCTCGTTCCAGAATGTTCGAAGCGCAGAGCTGTAAAAACGGGCTTGCTCCTCTTCGCTGAACGGAAACTCTTCTCTTGTGAAGTCCCACGGCATCGTTGCGCAGCCCAAAGCGCTGCGGCAGCCCACTTCCATAAATACAATCGGTTTGCCGAACTTGCGGCTAAGCTTCGCAAGTTTGTTGCGAACCGGCAGCCAATTGGCCATCATATTTTCTTCGGTATCGCCTGGAACAGAAGCCACAGGATAATACGCGCTCGTGCCAATTAGATCCAAGTCTTCAAACCATTCAACGCCTTCTTCTTTGCCATGATTCGCGTTATAAATCAACGGACCGTTATAAATCGAACGGATACGGCCGATAAGCTGACGCCATTTCTCCGTTTGCGATTCCGTTTTAATCATTTCGCATCCAATACAAAGCATTTCACAGCCTAATTCTTCCGCCAGCTCAGCGTAGTGGGCAATGAAATTGGAATAGGATGCAAACCAGCGTTCCCAGTATGGCTGCGCAGCTTCTTCTTCCGGAAAGCCGATATGCGCTCTCCAAATACCGTCAGCTGAATTGACTACCGGCTTCAAGCAGACTTTCAAGCCAAGCTCCTTCGCTTGACGAACCGCAAATGCAACATCGCTGTCCGTTACGGTATAACCGTAATCGAACACAATATTTGTGGAATGAATATCTTGTTGCCATGTCCAAAAAGATAAGGCAATCCATTCGCTTCCCGTTTCTTTTAGCTTGCGCATAGAGTCAATTGCTTGTTCGGTTTTATATTCACCGCGCGTCGCTTTCCATCCCCAGGTAAAGCCTTTATAAAACGGACGTTCCGTCAATTATTTCACCGCTCCTTGTGTAAAGCCGTTATAAATGAATTTTTGCAACGAAACAAAGATAATGACAGTTGGAATGATAACGATCATAATCGCCGCGCAAATGACTTCCCATTGCGATCCGAAAGGCCCTCTGAAAGCATACAAGGAGGTTGACAGCACCTGCAGCTTTTGCGCTGGCATATACAGGAACAGAATGTAAAAGTCATAGCGTTGCTACAAAAGTTTTTTTCACATCTGTTACCTCCTGTTAGCTAAACGATTAAGTTACTTTTTTATTGTAATTTGATAGCGCTTACCCGTCAACCCTTTTTCGTAACTTTTATTCCTTCCTTTAACTTAAACGAAAAAATGTAAGAAAACCGTGTAAAATATAGATTTTCTCTAATGATATTCCTCAGTTCCGCTTTCAAACGAATGGAATCCGCTCTTAAAAGTAAACATAAAAAAATCACGATAAACTCGATAAGATACCGAATTCATCGTGATTTCTCAATTTTTTAAGTTAACGTTTAGTTTAATTTATATTTTGGACGGAGTCCCGATAAACGATCTTCCCTTTAATTAGCACCCTGCCGGCATTAGTCGTTTTATTATTCACTTTTTTAATCACCTTTTTTACAGCAGTTTGCGCCATTTCCTGCATATTGACCTCAACTGTCGTCAATGGCGGTTCTGTAATTGTAGAATAAATATCATTGTCGAAACCAACCACTGAGCATTCTTCCGGCACTTTAATGCCCCGCTTCTTCAAATCATTAATCAAATTGAACGCAACCATATCGCAATTGCATACAAAAGCGGTCGGCAAATTTTCCGGCAAAACAAAATCAATATAGCGCCCTTTTTCGTCGCGATCTTCAATCACATAACCGTTACCGATCGTCAGCCGATGTTCGAGCATCGATTTGTAATAGCCAAGAAAACGATCCTGGATGCTGCTGGTGGAATACAAGCTTCCAACAAATGCAATATGACGATGACCGTTGCTTATTAAATAATTCGTCAGTTCGTACATGCAATAAAAATTGTCGGTTATGATATAGTCCACATCTGACTTATCGGTATAAAAATCGAGAAGAACGAGCGGCAATCCGCTATTTTGCAAGGCTTCAATATAGTGCTTGTCCAACTGCCCCAACACGATAAATCCGTCAACCTTCTTTTCGTAATAAATGCGCGGCAGCACCTGCTGCGCTTCGTCTTTTTCGTGCAAAATATGCAATATGCCCGAATATTGATACTCCTCAAGCGATTTGGCGACATGCTGATAAAACTGCAAATAAAATGACTGGGCCATGCCGGTAAAACGCTCAGCAATAATGACGCCGATGTTATAGGATACGCCGTCCTTCATCGCTTTAGCCAGCGTATTGTAGCGATACCCCATCTCTTGAGCCAGCTCTTTAATTTTTTGCTTCAGCTCGTCGCTTACGCCCTCTTTATCGCCAAGCGCTTTAGAAACCGTGACGCTGCTGACGCCCAAACGATTCGCAATATCTTTCATTGTGATGTTATTAGACAAACGGACCTTCCCCCATCTGTAACTTCTTCATTCTTTATATGTCCAAAAATCGAGAAACAATAAGCATTCCCCATTTTTTTCGCATGTTTATCGTTAACTTAATATTAGCTTAGGCTGTAACTGTTTTTTTGTCAATCACCCTGATCCATAACAATAGCCCGCCTTAGACGTCAATTGTTTCCAATCGCTCGTCCCGGGCGGGCTATTCAAACTAACGCCTATTACTGGCTTTGATTGTTTTTCTTTGCGCGTACAATTGCCGCTTCCAGATCTGTCGCAAGCTGCTTCAGTCCGAACATGTCGTTCTGTTCCCACAGCTCGTTAAATTTCATTTGAAATTGCGCGGCTTCTCGAACTCTGTGGTAAAAATATAGATCCTGGATATAGCCCAGCACTTTAGAAACGACGTTCGCTCCCTCTTCAAACCCGCGCTGGGCATCCAATATTTCATGGCGAATGCTCGACATTTCCGTATCTAATTGAAAAGCTGCCTCCGCCGCTTTTTTCAGCCTGGCCTTTACATCCTCCGGCAAGCTTTCCTTATACTTATAATTAAGCGAATGTTCGATCGTTGCCCAGAAATTCATCGCCAATGTGCGAATTTGAATTTCGGCGAGTACGAATTTTTGACCGAGCGCTGTTTGCACCGGATATTCGACAATCATATGGTAGCTGCGGTAGCCGCTGTCTTTATAATTCGTTATATAATCCTTCTCATAGACGAGCGTTAAGTCCTTCCGTGTACGAATCAGTTCCGCCACGCGAAGAATGTCGTCAACGAATTGGCACATAATGCGAATGCCGGCAATATCCTCGATCCCTTTTTCAAGCTGATCCGCAGGAACGTTTAATCGCTTCGCCTTCTCGAGCACGCTGGAAATCTTCTTCACTCGGCCGGTGACGAATTCGATTGGCGCATATGCCTCCCTCATTTTGAGCTCTACCCGCATCGTCTTAAACTTCACTTTCAGCTCTTCAACCGCTTGTTCATATGGCTGCAAAAAAAGATTCCAGTCTCTTCCGTCCATCCGGCCGCCTCCTGTTCCTAACGATGATCTGCGCCTACTGCCTCCGATATGTTGCGGTAGCCGTCCTTGCGCAGCCGTTCCTTCAAACCATTCGTCAATTCGCGCAATACGCCTGGACCTTTATAAATCAATGATGTATAGATTTCGACGAGCGATGCGCCCGCGCGAATTTTATCGTATGCATCCGAAGCGGTAAAAATGCCGCCGGAGCCGATGATTGGAAGCTTGCCTTCCGTTTGCCGATAAACGGCGCGAATAACTTCCGTCGAACGCTCGCGAAGCGGCAAGCCGCTAAGGCCGCCTGTCTCTGATGCGTTGCGGTGCGTTAATCCTTCGCGCGATACCGTCGTATTCGTGGCGATAATGCCGGAAACGCCACTTTCCATTATCGTCGCGACTGTCAGCTCAAGCTGCTCGTCCGTCATGTCCGGCGCGATTTTGACAAGTACAGGCTTTGGAGCAGCGCCTGCTCGCGCAGCCTGTGCCTGAACCTCAAGCAGCACCTCGCCAAGCAGCGTGCGAAGCTCATCGCCATGCTGCAATGCGCGCAAATCCGGCGTGTTCGGCGAGCTGATATTGACGACGAAGAAGTCGCCATGCGGATATAACACTTTTATGCAAGAACGATAGTCTTCGTGCGCAAGTTCATTGGCCGTCACTTTATTTTTACCGATATTTACGGCGACCGGTATACGGTGCACCTGGCGGCGCTGCAGCTGTCTCGCCATCGCTTCCGTGCCTTCATTATTAAAGCCCATCCGATTGATCAGCGCTTCGTCAGGCGGAAGACGAAACAATCTCGGCTGCTCGTTGCCAGACTGTCCTTTCGGCGTCACCGTTCCGACTTCCGCAAATCCGAAGCCAATGCTGGAAAACGTATCGATCGCTTTCGCGTTTTTATCCAAACCGGCTGCAAGTCCTACAGGATGCGGGAAATGAATGCCGAACAGATCGACCGCCAGCTCAGGCGCTTCGGTCACGCCGTACATTGCATGCATCATGCTGTTTACTCCCGGAATTTTTCCGGCTGTATGGAAGCCGTCAACAATCAAGTGATGGGCTGTTTCCGGATCCAATTTAAAAAAAATCGGCTTAAGTATTGATGAATAAAGCAAGTATGTTCACTCCGATCAAAGTTGTATGTCCTATCTGACAGTTTATCTTTTTTAGATGAAAAAAGAAAGAGCCTGTCAACTTAGTTGACAAGCAACAATATTGCGACTTTTTACGAAAACGATTACAATATAGATGCAATATATCAATATATTTAAAGAAAGGTTGATCGTCGATGAGTTCAGCGAAACGGAAGCCGCCTGCGCTTAAAACCAAACCAAAGGAAGAAGTGAACAAGAAGGCGATCGTATGGATCGGGGCTGCAATCGGTGTCGTTGTCATCGCCGTAGCTGTTCTTCTTATCGTTAGCAATTAACGATTTGTTTAACCTAACCAACGATAAACTTTAGCGGGATTCGTTTCGTTCGCCCGCGGCTCCAGCCTGAAACGTTCGGCCGGTTCCGCTGTTTTGGACGGAAGAGTCCCGTTTTTAATTGTTACGGGAGTGCCAAGCGGAACTAAATTGTACAACTCTTCGACATCTGCCTTCCCCATTCGAATGCAACCCAGCGATTCATCTTTTCCTATGCTGTCCGGTTCGTCCGTTCCATGAATCGCATACAGCGTATTCGAAAGGGTCATCCCTCTGCTCCCGAATTGACCGTCGTCCTTCCCGTTCGGATTCCGCACTTTCTCGCTAATGTAAAAGCTGCCTTCAGGCGTATTGTCGCCGCCCAAGCCGACAGGATAGCTGCGCACGATTATGTCCCCACTCACAACCGCCAAACGATGCGTCGCTTTGTCCACCACAATGCTAAGCGGCTCTCGCCATTGGCGATGCACCGTTTCTGCGGCCTCCTCAGGCGACATGGCAGCGTTCTCCGCTTGCTTGTCGTCTGTTGGCTTCGCTGTATCTCGATCGTTCTGATCGGCCTTTACGGCATTCAGCAGCGCCGGAAACATTGCTGCCATTGCCGGCGTTTCCCCCGCAAGCACATTATTCGGATAATTACGGGTCAACTGGTCTATTTTCTCTGGCCAGCTATCGTATTTTTTACGATATTGATGAATTGCGCTGGCCAGCGTCCATCTTTGCTCCTGCACCGCCATCCATTGCTCAAGCTCCCTTCTTTCCGTCTCGCTTTCAGAAGGCTCGCAATTGCATGCGGCTGAGTCCAGCATTTCCACATTAAATTCCTTGCTGCCCTTCAGCTTGTCGACGGACATTAACAGACGCTTATTGCCTGTCCATTTGCGCCAGCCATCCTCTTCTTCCAATCGGATTGCGAGCGAAAGATTGGGCTGGTCCGGCCACGCCAATATGCTATTCCATGCGCTTCCGATCGGCTGGCGATCGGCTAGCCTCACCAGCACGACGCCGATTTCAGGCTGAACAGCGGCGTCAATTTGAGTTTCGCTCATTGTTGAGCCGTCGTCATTAGGGGCAGGCACCAACAGCAAAAACAACAGCAGGAAGGCGGCGATACTAACGGCCCGCAAAGCCAGCTTTTTTCGCCGTTGCGCTTTGTTCCAATGCTTCAACAGCTGTTTTGGCTGTTCAACCAGCGGATGCTTTTTTCTCTCGTATGCGTCATATACTTCCCCTGATTGCAGGAAGCAATAGTTTGCTTTCGCATCTTTGCCCATGATCAAATATTGTTTGCCGAGCAAGTACCACGCCATCTTGTTGTCGGGATGCTGATTGACATATTGCTTCAAGTAAAGTGCGTCTTCTGTCGTTTCCATATCATCCCTCCTAAAAGTTTTGCGAAGCAAAACTTGCTTCGTAAGCGTTATTTTTGCGAAGCGTGGGGATTGTGTGTTGCGCAGCGCATCCGTATCATTCTTCCGATCGCCATTACGCCCGACTGGCTTGAACTTGTCCCCATTGGGGCCAATCGGGCGCAAAAGCGAACGCTGTCGCTTCTCCAGAACGCTACGGCCGCTCCTCTACTCTGCAATTCTCGTCTTCAATAGAAACTCGATCACAAAACTTATCGTTATCTTTTATATCGGTAAGGACACTAGCCTCCATTAGTAAACTACCACTCCAGGCTCTTTGAAGCCGAAATTTCGACAAGCAAGGGCGCTCATGTCCGTTAAAATCGCGACGGGGCCGTCTCAAAAGAGGTTCGCTCGCTAGAGAAATGGCTCGCATCAGTAAATTACAAAAGTGAATTTCATAAAAATAGCGTTGCGGACCTGCAACGCTATTTTTAGATTTTTATCCTTTGCAGCTTTCTTCAGCAAATGATGGGCAAGTGAAAGCCCACCCGACCTCTAGGCTGACTTTCGGCAAGCCTCGAAGCAGGAACCGGCGGAATC
>NZ_WOVL01000012.1 GCF_009737085.1 Paenibacillus sp. NEAU-GSW1 | reverse complement strand
TATGCTTACTTGGAGTCGGAAGAACAACGAGCACTTGTGAAATATAATACCTATCATAAAGAAAACACGAAAGCGTGGAAGCAAGACATTAGCAAATTTGAGAACTGGTTGTATGACGAGAGCGAAGATACCTGGACATGTGCAGCAGGACAAAAACTCCTATTCCGTTACGAAAGTCGAAGCACCACAGAAAGTGACTATGAAATTACCACTCGCCATTATCGCAGTCTCTCCTGCGAAGGCTGTCCACTGAAGGAGCGATGCACGAAGGCGCAAGGTGATCGTGAAATAAAGGTTAGCATGGAATATCTTCGCCTCAAACGACAAGCTCGGGAGCAATTAAAGAGCGAGGATGGACATGCCTTGTCGGTTCGACGCATGCACGAACCGGAAAGTGTGTTTGGCCAAATCAAAAATAACCGGGGATTTCGCAGATTCCTGCTTCGAGGCTTACCGAAAGTTAGCCTCGAGGTCGGGTGGCTTTCGCTTGCCCATCATTTGCTGAAGAAAGCCACAAAGCATCAAAATCGAAAAATAGTGTTGCAGGGATAGCTCTCTGCAACACTATTTTCATGAATACCGCTTCTTCAATTACTGATGCGAGCCGTTTTTTCAGCGAGCGAACCACTTTTGGGACGGCCTCTTCGTTTATTTACCTTTGCGGCACATATTTGCGAATATCGACGCCTAATCCTTCGGACAGGCGCATTCCGAGCTCAACATTGGCGCGGAAAAAATTGCACACTGCACGCAGCTGAATGTCTTCGTTCGTCTGAGCCAGGTCAGCTGCAAGATTGCTCACCAGGTTGCTGCGCTGCTCTTCCGACAGCGACAAGTAACGCTCGCCTGCTTGCGTAAAATCATTTGTCTTATCGATCGGCTGACGTCCTGCTGAACCGAGAACCGGCGCATAGCTGTCCTTATACTCCGGTGATTCCTGCGGGCTGCGGGAATCGCTGTTCGGCTCGTAATTGACCGGCGAAGGATCAGCCGCCATAGTCATGGCGCCGTCGCGCTGATGGTTGCGAACCGGCGCATAAGGGCAGTTTACCGGGATGTTCAAGTAATTAGCGCCTAAACGGTAACGCTGCGTATCCGGATATGCGAACAGCCGTCCTTGCAGCAGCTTATCCTCGGAATGCTCTATTCCCGGCACAAGCGCGCTAGGCGCGAAAGCGGACTGCTCCACCTCGGAAAAATAACTGATCGGATTGCGGTTCAGCGTCATCGTGCCCACCTTGTGCAGCGGAAACAGATCCTCCGGCCACACCTTCGTCGGGTCGAGCGGATCGAACACGTAACGGTCGACATCCTCCACAGGCAGCAGTTGGACATGCAAATCCCATTTCGGATGATTGCCGAGCTGAATATTTTCGTACAAATCGCGCGTCGCATGATTGAAATCGCGAGCTTGCACTTCAGAGGCTTCCGCCGCAGTGAAATTTCGCACGCCTTGCTGCGACTTCCAGCGGTATTTTACATAAACCGCTTTGCCTTTGGCATTGATCCATTTAAACGCATGCACGCCGAAGCCGTCCATTTCCCGGTAATTTGCAGGCGTGCCGTCATCGGAGAACACCCAAGTCAGCATATGGGTCGATTCCGGTGTCAGCGTCATGAAATCCCAATACCGGCCAGGTGTCTGTACATTTGTATCCGGCGAAGGCTTCAGCGAGTGAACCATATCCGGGAATTTCATCGCATCGCGAATGAAGAAGACCGGCAGATGGTTGCCGACGATATCCAAATTGCCTTCCTCCGTATAAAACTTAACGGCAAAGCCGCGCGGATCGCGCGCCGTCTCAGGCGAGCCGGTGCCGTGAATGACCGTCGAAAACCTTGCAAATACCGGTGTCTCTTTACCCGACTCTTGCAGAAAATGAGCCTTCGTATACGCCTTCATGCTATTCTCGGCAACGAATACGCCGCGTGCGCCGGCGCCGCGCGCATGCACGACGCGCTCTGGAATCCGCTCGCGGTCAAAGTGTGCAAGCTTCTCAAGCAAATGATAATCTTCAATAAGGGCTGAACCCCGCTGTCCTGCTGTTCTTGAATTTTGATTATCTCCAACGGGGGCGCCTTGATTTGTAGTTAAACGGTTGTCCATGATTACGACCTCCAAATTATATTTAGACTTAATCTAAATCTTATTTGAAGTTTACTTAAAACATACCGCTTATGTCATGAACATCGGATGAAAATAAAATGAAGCTGCCGTGAAGTTGAAGCTGCGATTGACGCGCTATTCGGCTAGCCGATAGCCGGCTCCCCGCACCGTCACGATATAGGTCGGTGAGGCTGCGCTGTCGCCAAGCTTTTTGCGAAGCGTTTTGATATGAACGTCAACGACATTGCTTCCGCCAAGATACTGGCTTCCCCATACCGCGTCGAACATCGCCTCGCGTGTAAGCACCGCGCCGTCAGACGAAATAAACATGAGCAACAGCTCATACTCTGTTTTCGTTAAATCAATCCGTTCAGTTCCGCGATAGACGATCATCTTTTTTAAATCAATAGCCAGATCTTTGAACGTGTAGCCAGACTCCACGCCTACGCCTGCTCCAGTTGCTGCGCGCTGATCCAATATGCCGTTGATTTTGTCCAGTGCGTTTACCGGATCACCCGGCCAGACGAGAAGTTCGGCGCCTTTTGGCAGCGAATGCGAAGCGACAGTCGCTTGTTCCCCGACTAGGAACAACAGCGGCACGCCCTGCAAATGAGCGGTTTGCAGAAGACCCGCCCGCAGCGCGTCAACGGCGTCGGGATTCAGCTGCGGATGAGGCGTCGCATCGAAAATAATAAGCTCCGGCTGCAAGCTGCTGACGAACGCTTTGTTCCAGTCATGCAGCGTAAACAAATCGAAGCATTCTGCAGAAAGCAGCCGCATTAATTTGTGCATTCGTTCAGGGAACGGACTGACCGCCATCACGCGTTTGGTCAACGAGCATGCGGTACGTGAAATCATTTCGCTGCCGGCCGTTTCGAATGAACCGCTCAATATGCCAGCCGACGGTATGATTTCTTCGCTATTCAATGCTGTTATTGGCTGGCGCATGATTCGCAAACCCCCTCAAGTACGACATGTGTTTCCGATACTTTGAACTTCGTCTCCTGGGCGACTTTCTTTATCCATTCTTCCGGCATTTCGGTCAGCACTTCCTCTACCCGGCCGCACACTGTACAAATAATATGCTCATGATTATCCGTCCTTGCGTCATAGCGGCTTGCCGCTTCGCCAAGCTTAAGCTCCCGAATCATGCCCGCATCGGTCAAATAGCGAAGCGAGTTATAGACGGTACCGTAAGCAAAAGTGAAACCGTTGCCGCGCAGCCGTTCAATAACGTCCGCCGCTGTCGGGTGGTCATGCGATTGCTGGATTACATCAAGGATCGCTTTTCGTTGTATAGTTAAATTTATTTTGGCCATTGTCTGTTCATTCCTCACATCAGGAGTTTAGCCGTAACATCAGAAACTTTGAATCGGAGCTCAAAATGACACCGCATCTCAAAGTCGCTTATTAGCTTATAGTTACATCTTTTTATTTAGACTAAGTATAAATCTAAATTTAATAAAGGTCAACCATTGCGGTCCCGTGCAGCCTTTCCAAATACTCGCTGGATTCGCAATACCTATCCTTCTACAGACCGTTAATCACAGTCGCTGCTATAGACTGCTACTTTAGAACGATTTATGCAAAACAGGCTCTCTATTAATTTTCAGAATATTTACAAAATTAAAATAATAGGCTATAATGAGGGTACATCAAACGAGAGGGGATAGTCCAATGAAGTGAGTTAGCGAAGCATGTCTAATCCGAAAGAAAGGAGTCAGCCGATGCGTCGGTCGTGACATCAGACATGCGGGAATCCATTTGAATTGAAGAAGATGATGAGGAAGACAATCTGAAACTAGGCAAAGGCAATACTTACTTGAAGGCAAGTGCAAATATGGCAACGCAAGTTGTAGAATGGAGTGTATTTTTCAATTGAATAGCAGCAAGGATGAAAGTTAAAGGGATTCCGGTTATCTTCGATAAGCGGAATCCCTTTTTGATTTGCGCTAGAACAAAGATAAGGCCATATTCGGCCTTACGCGCATGACCAACAGCCGCTTTCGCGATCGTAAAGCCAATTTCGGCCTTACAGCTGCTGCTTTCGAGTGACATGCCTCCAATTGCCGCTCCGTAAGGCCATATTCGGTCTTACGCGCATGACCAACAGCCGCTTTCGCGATTGTAAAGCCAATTTCGGCCTTACAGCTGCTGCTTTCGAGTGACATGCCTCCAATTGCCGCTCCGTAAGGCCATATTCGGTCTTACGCGCATGACCAACAGCCGCTTTCGCGATTGTAAAGCCATTTTTGGTCTTACAGCTGCTGCTTTCGAGTGACATGCCTCCAATTGCTGCTCCGTAGGCCATATTCGGTCTTACGCGCATGACCAACAGCCGCTTTCGCGATTGTAAAGCCAATTTCGGTCTTACAGCTGCTGCTTTCGAGTGACATGCCTCCAATTGCCGCTCCGTAAGGCCATATTCGGTCTTACGCGCCGCCTTGCTCCGTCCCGCTTCGCTTCCCCGCTACAAAATCGGCGACAGCAGCCGGCTGATCGACTCTTTAAATTTATTCATAAGCGGACGATTGTTATACTTCGCCAACGTCAGCTCCTCGCAATAGGCCAAATCCGCTTCAAAAATGCGTTGCAGCTCCGCAGACGTCGCGCTGTCATAAATGAAGGCGTTCATCTCGAAATTCAGCTTGAAGCTGCGAATGTCGATATTGGCCGTGCCGACCGAAGCGACCTGTCCGTCAATGACGAGCGTTTTGGCGTGCAGAAAGCCCTTCTCGTACATGAAGCATTTCGCCCCGCCAACGAGCAGCTCGCTCACATAGGAATGCGTCGCCCAATAAACGAAGAAATGATCCGGCTTGCTCGGCAGCATAACCTTTACGTCAACGCCGGACAACGCTGCGATTTTGAGCGCGGTCATCAAGCTTTCATCCGGCACAAAATACGGCGTTTGCAGGCAGACGCTTTTTTTCGCTGAATAGATCATTTTGATATAGGCGTCCTTTATTTGCTGGTATTCGGTATCCGGGCCGCTTGCCACCACCTGCATGCCGATTGTGCCGCCGCCGCTAATTTCTCTCGGAAAATAGTGCTCGTTCAAGTCAATCATTCCCGAAGAGGCCATATTCCAATCCATTAGAAATTGCGCCTGCATCTGTTGAACGGCGTTGCCCTTTACCCGCAAATGCGTATCGCGCCATTCGCCGAAATATTTGTTCCGCCCCAAATATTCGTCTCCGATATTAAAACCGCCGATGTACCCCGTATGACCGTCAACGATGACAAGCTTGCGATGATTGCGGTAATTCAGCTTTAAATTCAAATAAGGAATACGGGATGGAAAAAAAGCTGCCGTTTTACCGCCTGCCGCCCACAGCTTGGAGAAAAACCGCCGCGGAAGTCCCTTGCTGCCAATATGATCGTACAAAAACCGGATTTCTACGCCCTGTTTGGCCTTCTCGGTTAACAGCTCCAGCAAGTAGTTGCCGATTTTATCATTACGCACAATGTAATAGACAAGATGAATATGATGTTGTGCGGACTCAATATCGCGAAGCAGCGCGTCGAATTTGCTGTTGCCGTCGGTGTAGATCCGTACGCCGTTATTTTGCGTATACAACGCGTAGCTGCTCACTAAATTCATCGACATCATATCGCTGTACCCGGCCATCGCCGGATCGTTAAACGAAACGGCACTGCGCTCCAGCTCCAGCTTCTGCCCCTCAATCGTATCTTCAATAATGCGCTGGCTCTCCCGCAGCAGCTTATTCAGCTTCCGTTTACGCAGCTTCTGGCCCAAAATCAAATAAAGAATAAAGCCAATGACCGGGATAAAATAGAGCACCATCAGCCATGCCCATGTAGAGGAAGCGTTTCTGCGTTCCAGAAAAATGACCGTTATTGCTAAAAAGATATTAAGCAGCGTGAACAGCGAAAATATATCTTGAACAAGATTCGCTGCAATATTCATAGAAGCACCTCACTTCACTTGCGCCAACACTTCCGGATCGGGACGAATTTGTAAATTTTTCTTCTAATAAATAATACTAAATGGGCGTGTCATGTTCAAATATGCTACAATGCTCACAAGCATTTACGCTGCCAACATACATAGACGCGGCGGAACGGATTGGAGGAGACAGCCATGGACTTACGCAAGCTACGCATCGACGAGCCCGTACTAGGCACGTTCAGCGAGGAACGGGATGAATACGAACGCGATTACGCTCGGCTCATTCAATCGCCCGCTTTTCGCCGGCTGCAAGGAAAATCGCAAGTATTCGGCGCAGGCTCCGGCGACTATTACCGGACAAGACTGACGCATTCGCTCGAAGTTTCGCAAATTGCCCGCGAGGTTGCCCGCAGGCTCGGAAAGCAGTATGCTTTTTTGTCCAAAAAAGAGCATCCCGGCCTCATACTCGACCCGGCTGTAGTGGAAATTGCCGCGCTCGCTCATGATCTCGGCCATCCGCCATTCGGCCATAAAGGCGAAGAAGTGCTCAACCAGCTGCTTATGGAGCATCATGGCTTGAAATATGAAGGCAACGCGCAAAATTTTCGCATCTTAATGTTTCTGGAAAAAAGAGCAGGCAGCGGCAGCGGCCTCGATTTAACCGCCGCCTCCCTTCTGGCCATTAATAAATATCCGTATTCGCTTGACGAACCGAGCAAACTTAAAGGGCTTTACGCTTCGGAATGGCAAGAAATCGAGCATCTTCGCGATCTTTGGCAAATGCCTCTGGGCTGCTCGACGCTTGAAGCGCAATTAATGGACTTATGCGATGATATCGCTTATTCGACGCATGATATTGAAGACGGGATTCGTGCCGGCAAAATTCAAATGAACCGAACGTTTTTTGAGGACAGCCGTCTGATCGACAATCTCGTCCAAGAGATCGTAGATGACCAAGGCAATATGGAGGTCGGCTGGGATCAGGTCGATATTCCGGCAATGGTCAAGCAAGTTCTCACCGACTACTTGCAGCAATGGGAAGAGCTGTACGTTCAATATGACCATGAATCGTCCCGTACCCGCAGAGAGATGAAGGCTCGCTGGGTCAGCACTTTTGCAGGCAAAATCGGCATTATCGATGATCCCGCAAAAGGCTGGAAGAAGGTTTCGTTCATCGAAAACGGCAAGCAGGATCTGGAGCTGCTTCGCACGATGGAAATTTTGAAAAAGCTCGCTTGGGTGACGCTAATTAAAGATTTTCGCGTACAGCGGCTGCAAAAACGGAGCGAAATTATGATCAAGCGGTTATGGGACAGCTTTAAAGTGCCGGAATACGGCCGTTTGATTTTGCCGCCCGATTGGGTAGCAAGCTATGAGCAGCATAAGCAGAACTGGAGCTGGCCTCGGTTTGTTGCCGATTATATATCGGGAATGACCGACGCTTATGCGGAAAAAGTGTACGCCGAGCTGTATGCCAGCAAATCCGGTTCGATCTACGAAATGGACTAGCATCGCGACTTCCCTAAATGCCTCGCAACCCGCGCCAATCCTAGCAAATGAGTATGATTCTCAAGTATAAATCACCTCCGCCATTGTCTATCCTATAGACGGAGGAGGTGATTCAATCATGGCTAAGGATGTACTTTGTGAAGTCAATTCTTGCAAGTTCTGGGCCGCAGGAAACCATTGCCACGCTTCTTCCATCTATGTCGTAAACAATCGTGACAAGCAAGCGAAACACTCCGAGGAAACCGACTGCAAAACGTTCGAATCAAAGCTGTAAACGAAAAACATCAAAGCAAAAAGCGGCGCATACGCCACGTGCTGGAATTAGGCTTCCCCTGCACTCGGACGTTATGCGCCGCTATTGTTAGGTTGCATTAATTGTTGACCGGCACCGCGTTGAAATATTCCTCCAGCGTAATGCCTTGCTCCGCTATTTCCGACGATATATCTTTGCCTACATAACGAAGATGCCACGGTTCGTACTTATAGCCGGTAATGTCTTCTTTTCCATCCGGATAACGAATAATAAAGCCGTATTCATCGGCATGATCAGCAAGCCATACCGCTTCCGGCGTACCTCCGAAGCAATCGGATGCGGCACATTTGCCGTCGCTGCCCGATACGTCGATTGCCAAGCCCGTTTCATGCTCGCTCGTGCCCGGAAAGGCGCTGTACGTCTTCGCCTTCTCCAAGCCGTCTTTCTTCACATAGCGCTCGAACAGCGACTTTTGCGTCGCATGCGAACGATACGCCGATACGCCCGCTAAATGAATGCCGTCGGATTTTGCCCCGTCGAACATCTCTTCCAGCGCTGTTGCTGCTTCCTTGCGCATTTTGCGCTTATCGATTTTTTCATTGAACGTAAACAATACGTCCGGATAAACGAGATCGGCCGGTTCATAGTTTTCCGGCAGTTTATTCTGCTTGTTGACTAAAGCAGTTACGCTATCGGGCTCGGCTATGACCGCCATGCCGTCCTCATCGTCAGTTGGCTTCGGCTTGGCTGTGGCAGCCGGTTTGTCCGTTTCAGCAGGTTCATCGGAAGGCGCTTCTGTTGCCGCAGCAGGCTCGTCCGTATTTTGCGGTGTCTGAGACGGAGAAGCCGTCACGCCCGTTGAAGCTTGCGGATTTGCTGCCTCTTCCGGCGCTTGCGCGATCGAATTCTCGTATCTTATGAGCAAAAACGCGGCGATGGCAATGACGCATACCAATGCAAACCATAACTTAGTTCTTCGTTGTTGTTTTCTCGATTGTCGGTTCATGCCGCACTCCTTACAGGTTTTTTTTCGAATCTAGCAAATCGATTAACGAGTCTCGTTCTACTATAAACGATACGCCTGTGCCTTGTCATTTATATTCGACATTTTTCGCATATTAGCGCGGTTTTTTTCATGGTCATTGAGGTGACTTTTGCCTTTGACATTGGACTATGAAAAGGAGCATAATAGGGATTAATTGTTCATATATTGAGTACTAGACAAGACGGGCTGATGGTTCACTGCCAGCCTGTTTTTGTTGTGAAAGGTAGGCGGTATCGTGTCAGGTTTAACTCCAAAACGGCTTTTCAGCACTACACCTATTCTAGTCTTCTCGCTAATCGTTCTCTTAAAGAGTTTTCTTACTTGGATGGTTGTGTTTGGCGGCCCGTCGTGGACAACGCTATTAAAGGAAGTTCCGTTTGCACTTATCGTGTTTTGTCTTATTGAATGGTTCGCCACAAAACGGAAGTTGGTCTACTACTTGACCGCAAACCTGTTGATGACAGCTATTTTGTTCGCCGTGCTTATGTACTATAAGTATTATGGCGTCATCGTCACCTATCTGGCTTTGCATCAGGTAAACCAGGTAACCGCCGTGAGCAACAGCGTATTCTCGCTCATGGACCCTTATTATTTGCTTGTCTTTATCGATATTATCGTCATGGGCTATTATTTGATGCGCCGCAACAAAGCCCAAGCCTGGAAAAAAGAAAGCCAAAAGCAAATCCGCAAAAGCGTCGTTGCCGCTCTGTTCGGCGTATCGCTTGCGATTAGCTTGTTCAATATCGTGCCAAACCGCGCAAGCATGAACGAAATTGTAAAAGCGGAGCAAATGGGCATTCTAAACTACGAAGCGTATACGATTTTTTCGAAAAAAACGCAGGATTTCGTTGAACCTTCCGAAATTACGCAAACTAAAATTAATGAGCTCAAGCAGTTCGAGCAGCCTGCGTCGCCACAGTTGTGGGAAGCGGCAAAAGGTAAAAATCTAATTATTATTCAGATGGAATCGTTCCAAAATTTCCTGATTAACCTGAAGATCGACGGACAGGAAATTACGCCAAACATGAATAAACTCGCTAACGGAAACTATTACTTCAACAACTTCTACCAAGGAGTCGGCCAAGGCAATACATCCGACGCTGAGTTTATTGTAAACACTTCGTTCTATATCCCGCCGAATGGCGCGGCAACAGGGGTTTATGCGGGCAAGGAGCTTCCTAGTTTGCCTAAGCTCGTGAAGGAGCATGGCTACAACTCGGCTACGTTCCATACGAACGTCGTAGAATTCTGGAATCGCGGCGAGCTCTATAAAGCGCTTGGCTTCGATCAGTATCACGACAAAAAGTTTTTCGGCGAGGAAGATACCGTCTTCTTCGGCGCTTCCGATGAAGTGCTTTATAAGAAAACGGCTGAAGAACTTAGCAAAATGAGCGAGAAAGGTCCTTTCTACTCGCAAATCATTTCGATGACATCGCACCATCCGTTCACGATTCCGGAACGCAAGTACAAAATGCAGCTTCCTGAACGTTATGAAGGCACATTTGTAGGCGACTATATTCGCGCGCAAAACTATGCCGATTTTGCGCTTGGCCAATTTATCGACGATTTGAAAGCTCGCGGCTTATGGGAAAACAGCTTGGTGATGATCTACGGCGACCACCTCGGCTTGCCGATCTATTCGCTTGATCGCGACGACAAAGAGCTGATGAAAGAAATTTACGGCCATGAGTACGGCTATACGGATATGATCAACATTCCGTTGATTATCCATTCGGCCGGCTTGACCGATAAAGAACCGAAAGTGTTCGACCAGCTGGGCGGACAAGTCGATATCGTGCCGACGGCGGCGAATTTGCTTGGCATGTCGATGGCGAACCAAATTCATTTCGGCCAAGATTTGCTTAACAGCAACTCTTACAACCTGCTTCCGCAGCGTTACTACTTGCCAAGCGGTTCCTTCGTAAGCAGCGAAGAGCTGTTTATGTCCGGCAGCGGCTTTGAAGACGGTACGCACTATTCGCTCGCAGGCGACGGCAAAACAACTACGAAAGCGACAGAGGACGAATACAATCGTGCGCTGGAGCTGCTGAAGCTGTCCGACAGCTATGTCAGCCAGTTGCCAGACCGCGAGTCGCAAAAAGCGGAATAAAACCGACAACGGCTGTTTCGAGAAGGGCAATCTCGCCCCTTTCGAAACAGCTTTTTTATAACAACCATAATCGGAGGGGTACGTAATGACGAAAAGAAGAGTCGATCATGTGGGGGTAGCTGTTAGAGATTTGGAGGCTTCCGTACGGTTTTACACCGAAATCGTCGGTCTGACGCTGAAGGGACGCCTGACGCATACGAACGGCGTTATCGAGCTTGCCTTTCTCGGCTTTGGCAACGACGACGAGACGGAAATCGAGCTGATTCAAAATTACAGCAACAAGCTTCCGGCGGAAGGAACTGTCCATCATTTTGCAATTCATGTCGAGGACTTGGATCAAGAATGGACTCGCTTAAAAGCGACGGAGGCCGAATTCATCGACAACGAAATTACGACGCTGCCGAACGGCTACCGTTACTTCTTCATCTACGGGCCGGAACGCGAGTGGATCGAGTTTTTCCAGCGTTGATTAAAGCGACAAAGAAAGAGCCCATCAGTCCCCCCAGGGGACTGATGGGCTCTTTCTTTGTTGGCGCGAGCAAGCGAGGAACGGGCTTCGCCGGATCTAAGGTACATTTGTACCTTAGATCCATAATTCGGTGCTTCGTCGGTGGCTCCAAGGTACATTTGTACCTTAGAAGGCCGTTCCTCGCACGCTCGCGCTGGGCTTCGCCGGATCTAAGGTACATTTGTACCTTAGATCCATAATTCGGCGCCCCAGCGGCGGCTCCAAGGTACATTTGTACCTTAGAAGGCCGTTCCTCGCACGCTCGCGCTGGGCTTCGCCGGATCTAAGGTACATTTGTACCTTAGATCCATAATTCGGCGCTTCGTCGGCGGCTCCAAGGTACATTTGTACCTTAGAAGGCCGTTCCTCGCTGGTAACGCTGGGCGTTCCTCCCGCCGCCAGAGCAAATTCGTCCCAATTAAGACTAAAATGCGCCACCGCCGCTGGATTTGAGTGGTTTTAGGCTCAAACGAGACTTATACCTGCAAAAATAACTGTCGCCTACCCGCCGCCTGCGCAAATTCGTCCCAATTGAGACTAAAATGTGCCACCGCTGCTGGATTTGAGTGGTTTTAGGTTCAAACGAGACTAAAGCCTGCAAAAGCAACTACTGCTTCGCCGCCTCGAGCACCTGTTGGACGTGGCCGTCAACATCTACGCTGCGCCATTCCTCGGCGAGCATGCCCTGCTCGTCGATTAGAAACGTCGAGCGCTCGATGCCCATAAATTCATTGCCGTTCCAGCTGCGCAGCTTCCATACGCCAAACAGCTCGGAAACCTCATGCGTCGTATCCGACAGCAGCGGGAATGGCAGTTCATGCTTTGCAATGAACTCGTCATGGGAAGCCAGATCGTCAGGGCTAATGCCGATGACAGCTGTATTGTTGGTTTCAAACTGGCCGTTGTAGTCGCGGAAATCGCATGACTCGACCGTGCAGCCCGGCGTCATATCTTTCGGATAGAAATAAATGACGAGCTTTTTCCCTCTATAATCCTTCAACGAAATCGCTTGTCCGGTAGATGCCGGCAGCGTAAAGTCCGGCACCTGTTGGCCGATTTGTACTTGCCCACTCATTTGTTATCCTCGCTCCTTCCTTGTTTCGGAACAATATGCTCATAGAACAATGAGGTATTCAAGACGAAATCCCGAATCTCCTCTTTATCAGCGTGCAGCAGCGAGTACGTAAGCGTAAGCTTGGTCAGCGCCGCCTCGATAGACATGTTTTCGATAAAAGCGACGCCCGCTTCGATCAAGCTGACCGAGGAAGCGTAAAGCGCCTCGGAACTGTCCTTAAGCGGACAGAGATAAAGATCGACGCCATGCGTTCCGCAATATTCGGCGAACCGAAGCAGCGAATGGCTCCCTGGCGCGTTGGCGCTGGCCGTGCCGGAATGGTACAGGTCATGAAGCACCGCCTTCGGCTTTCTCGCGCCGCTGAAATCATAATACGAGTAATCGATGCCGCTAAAAGGTTTGATATAAAGCAATCCCGATTCCAACCGGCTTTTGCCTTGCTGCCATGGCGAGCTAAAGGCGCCCCCTCTGCCGCGAAGCTCATCTGTAAACGGATTATACGGATGCTCATTCCGCACAAACCGCCCTTCGACCATTTGGCCGTAAGGAACGCTGTACGGGCTGCCAAACTGATCGGTAAAAGACTCGCATTGCGTAATGCGAGTTCCCAAATAAACAATCGACTCCCCGCGGTCATTCCGGTACACAACGAATACGCCCGGCAAGCTTTCTCCTGCTATAAAATCAATCGCCGCCGCAAAGTTGCTCGCACCGTTGCTGCGTTCGTCTTCAAGCGGATAGTTCGCAGCTACAAGCACAATCGGCACCGGCGTATCGCAGCATAAGTAACTGAGCATCGCGGCCGAGTAGGCGAGCGTATCCGAACCGTGCGTCACAATGATGCCGTCGTATGCCGATTTATCGAGGCCGCCCAGAGCGTCCATTAACGTATTCCAATCGTCCGGAACGATATTTTCACTGAGCACGTTCAACGGCTGCGCCGTATCGAACACCACGTCCCTCCGGTCGGGAGCGTTCGTATAGGATTCAATCAACGTATAGGCTCCGCCTGCTTGCGGGGACATTTTCCCGTTATTGTTTTTGCTGCCGATCGTCCCTCCTGTGAAGAGGACGGCGATCTGTTTCGCTGCCATAATCTCGTCTCCAATCGTGCGCGTTGTCCATCCTCATTTTACTATTTCCGCGATAAAAAAGCACAGCCCCCGGCATGCCGGAAGGCTGTTCATGTTACAAGCCTATGGAGCTGCGCCAGCCGCGCAGCACATGCGACTTTACAACGGGCTTGAAGACGCCGTTTCTACCGTATTTGCCAAAGGCAAAAATCCGTCGATCCGGCATTCGACGCTGTCCCCCGCGCGCAGGACGGCCGATCCCGGCGTACCCGTCATAATGACGTCGCCAGGCAGCAGCGTCATTACCTGCGAATGGAAGGCGATTAAATGCCACGGGTTAAACCGCATATTCGAAATGACATTTCTATGCGCCAGCGCTCCGTTATGCCACGTTTCCACCTGAAGCTTAAACAGATCATCAACATCATCGGGCGTAATCAGCTCGGAACCGAACGTAAAAAACGTATCGAAGCTTTTCGCTCTCGTTAAATAACGCATATGCCTAGCGTGTATATCGGCGGCCGTCGTATCAATAGAGGCTGCATAGCCGGCAACATAGCTAGCCGCTTCGGCTTCCGTAACGTTTCGGCACACCTTGCCGATAACGATCGCAAGCTCCGCCTCCGCGGTTACTCTAGCCGACTGCGGCGGCAGCACGATCGCTTCGCCCTCGCCGATCATCGCCGTATCCGGCTTCATGAAACTGACCGGCTCTTCACCGGCCGGCAGCGTCAGCAGTTCATCGGGATGGGCTGCGTAGTTCATGCCGATGCCCCAAATTTTGCGAGGACGGCGATAAAGCGGCGCCAGCTTCGCCATAGCTTGATCTGCGGGGACCGCATCCAGCGTTTCCAGCTTTTCGCGTCCGCCCGCGTTATACCAGGCCGTCAGCTCCGGCAACCGCCCGGATTCGATTAGTTCAAATGCCGTTGTCGGCCAGCAAGCGTCAACGCCGCTCGAGTTCAATGTCGAGAGGCTAACGAAGCCGCCGGACACGGCGATAAAAGCCCGCTCCCCTTCGCCATCCCGAAGCGTTGCCAGCTTCATAACCGCTCCCCCATTCGCCCGGCAAATTGACGCGCCCATTTCAACAGCTTCAAATCCTGCTTTGCCCCCGCGATAAAAGAAAGCCCGATCGGCGCGCCGTCGACCTCCCCCGCAGGTAACGTAATCTGCGGCAAGCCGGACAGACCCGCGATGCAGCACAGCTGCATCGTATGGAATCGCCCGAGCTCGACCGCTTCGCCGCTAACCTCCCGGTCAGGCGCCGTTCCCGGCACCGTTGGAATGACGAGAAGCCCGTCTTCTCCGAGCAACTCCCGCATGCGGGCTCTCACCGTTCGCCAAAGCTGCAGCTGCGGCTCGTGATCGGCCGGTTTCAGCTTGCTCGCGAAGACGAACCGTTCTCCGATGCTGCCTCCAAAAACCGGCTTAACGCTCTCAATCCATTCCCCGTGCGTCTCCCATATTTCGAGCGCTTGCGCCGTGCGGAAAGCCTTAATCCATTCCTCAAGCCCTTCGGGCGCTATATTTACGCTTTGAACAGAAACCGCATATTCATTAGCGGCTTCCAGCTCCTGACGAAAACGCAGAAGCTTCGCGGCGCTTTCCGCTTCCGCTTTGCCCCATGCGTCTTCGGCGAATAGCAGGCGGCCGAAGCCTTTTTTCGAGCCTTCACCGGCCGGCAGTGCCGCACCAAGCAGCGCCTCTCCAACGCGGAGGAGCATTTCGGCGTCGCGGGCCATCCATCCGACCGTATCGAAGCTCGGCGCTAAAGGAATGACACCTTCAGCCGTCACCCATCCATGCGTCGGGCGAAAACCGTAGATGCCGCAATAGGACGACGGCACGCGAACCGAACCGCCAGTATCGGTGCCCAGCGCAAAATCGGCCATGCCCGCCGCCACTGCGACCGCCGATCCGCTGGAAGAGCCGCCCGGAATGCGACCCGGCGCCTTCGGGTTGATCGGCGTGCCGTAATGAACGTTTTGCCCGTTAATGCTGTACATGAGCTCATCGGTATGCGTCATGCCCGACAGCCGGGCGCCGCTCGCGAGCAGCCTCTCAATCGTTGGGGCTGTAGCATCAGCCGGCGCGTGCGTCCGAAGCCAATCCGGATTCCCCGCCCCGTTCGTATGCCCTTTGACCGCAAAGACGTCTTTTGCGGCAAACGTCAACCCATCCAGCGGCCCTTTGCCGGTCGGCTCCAGCACGACATCCTGACGGGCATAACCGTTATATGCGTCTTTCATCCGCAGTCCCTCCTTTTCCGCCGCTCGTATCGTTGATAAATCAACCTCCGATTGCTGCGCCGTCGCTGCGCGGATCGGCTCCTCCGCTCAATCCGCTGCCGTCCGGAGCGATGGCGATAGCATGCGCATGGCCCATAATGCCATCTACATCATTCATAACTCGCACGAGATGCCCTGCCTCGGACAACCGATCAGCCACTTCTCCTCCGATTCGCCCCTCGATTTTCAGCTCCAGTGTCGGAGCTCCCCACGTCCGTCCCCAAACAAAGCGCGGCTCGCTTACCGCCTGCTGCGGGTTCATGCCGAAATCGACCATTCTCGTAAATACGGCAAGCTGCGTCTGCGGCTGCCCTTCGCCGCCCTGCGTGCCGAACAGATAGGCGGGCTTGCCTCCCTTGCATGCCATCGCGGGCATGAGCGTATGGAACGTTCGTTTTCGCGGCTGCAAGCAATTGACATGATTGGAATCAAGCGAGAAAAAGGAGCCTCTGTTTTGCAGCAAAATGCCTGTATTGCCCGCCGTAAAACCGGAACCAAACTCGAAATACAAGCTTTGGATAAAAGAAACCGAGTTCCCCTCGCTGTCGACAACAGCGGCGTATGCGGTATCGCTGCCTACCGGCCGGCTGTCGATTGGCGATGCTTGACCACTCTTAATCGCAGCCGCAAGCTGTTCCGCGTACGGCTTGCTGAGAAGACGGTCCAACGGGATGTCGGCAAATGCAGGATCGGTCAAATACAGGTTCCGGTCGCGGAAGGAAAGCTTTAGAGCCTCGACCATCGTATGGTAGTAATCGTAGGATCCATGGCCCATGGCCCGTATATCGAAATGCTCCAATATTTGCAGCGCCATAATCGCGACGAAGCCTTGCGAATTCGGCGGCACTTGATACACATCATATCCTCGGTAGCTGCCTTTAATCGGCTTCACCCATTCCCCGCTATGCTCGGCAAAATCGTCCATCGTCAGCAAGCCGCCTTGCTCTTGCAGAGCGGTTGCTATGGATTCCGCAATCGGCCCTTTGTAAAAGGCGTCGCGCCCCTGTTCGGCAATCAGCCTCAAAGAAGCTGCAAGCTCTCGCTGCTTGAATCGTTCGCCAGGCTTAACGATTTTTCCGTCCGGCAAATAGATCGCCGATGTATGCGGGAAGCGCCGCAGCGTCTGCTCCTGTTTTACCGTATTCTCATATTGGTCGGGCGACATCGGGAACCCTTCCTCGGCATAAGCAATCGCCGTCTTCATCACTTCGGCAAATGCCAGCTTGCCGTATTTGGTTTGCACCGCAAACCAGCCGTCCGCCATACCCGGCACCGTAATTGCGCTTAGCGGCCCCCTCGTCGGGATCGCTTCCATGCCCAGGCCTGCAAACGCTTCGATCGCTGCTAGACGCCCCGAGCGGCCGCTGGCATTGTAGGCGCGCACTTCGCTATCGCTAGAATGATAGGTCAGCCAGAACGAATCGCCGCCCATACCGGTCATATGAGGGTAAACAACAGCCAGACAGGCGCTGACCGCCACCGCCGCATCGAACGCATTGCCCCCGCGCTCCAATATGGCAGCACCTGCGGCCGAAGCCAAATGATGCGGACTGACAACCATATGTTTGGCTCCGTACGCCGATTCTGCCGCCAAGCTTGTTTCGCTCATGCTATCTCCGCCTTCATTGGATTGGAATGGACTGCTAATGTCAATAAATCTATCATTCTTTTCTTCTAAAATAACATGCTGCGTTTCGTATAGGCAATTCCTATTTTATAAAGTAAATTGCGTATTTTATGTTGAATGTGAATATTTATCGTTATATATTAATTCGTATAGTAATCCAGACGCAATTATTACAAACATTTCGTAACCTAAAGCACAGAACGCGAAAGGAGTTCTTTTTATGCAACCAAAACCGTCTCCTCCCCTCACCGCTGCCAACATTGATGAAATCGACCGAAAAATTATATTGGCCCTGCACGCCAATGGCAGAATTTCTTACACCGAACTGGCAAAAGATATCGGGCTATCGCGAGTTGCCGTACAAGCGCGAATCAACGCCTTAATGGAAGAAGGCGTGATTGAGCGTTTTACCGCCGTAATCAATCCGGAGAAAATCGGCATTACCGTATCGGCCTTTTTCAATGTGGAAGTCGAACCGAAATTTTTGCACGAAGTAGCCGACCAGCTCTCCACCGAGCCCGCCGTCACCAGCCTGTACCATATGACCGGCCCGAGCAAGCTGCATATGCACGGCCTGTTCACGAGCAATCAGGAGATGGAAGTGTTTATGCGGGAAAAGCTGTATACGCTGCCCGGCATTATGAGCGTTGATTGCCAAGTGCTCATAAACCGCTACAAAAGCAGAATGGGGATGAGGCTATGAGCGCACACCCTCCGCTGCCGCTTCCTGAAGGCGAAGGAGCAGGCAAAGCTTATGGGCAGCTTAGCTGGGCGATGCTGAAAACCGGCATTTTAGGCTTTGGCGGCGGTCCTTCCGTCATTCCTTTGATCCGTTATGAAGCCGTCACCCGCTGCCGCTGGATCAATGACGATGATTTTGCCGAAATACTCGCATTAGCCAATGCGCTGCCCGGACCCATCGCGACCAAAATGGCGGCCTATCTCGGCTATCGCAAGCAAGGCTGGCTTGGCGCCGTTGTTGCTGTGCTCTCGCACATCATGCCGTCTGCAGTTGCGATGATCGCCTTGCTGTCAGCGGTCGACGCCTTAAAGGGCTCAGCCGCCGTGCAGGGCATGATCGCCGCGGTCATCCCCGTCATCGCCGTCATGCTTGGCGTTATGGCGTATGAATTCGCAAGCCGAGCCGTTAAGGGTCTCGGCGTCGCGTTCGGCATCGTTATGTTTGCCGTTGCCTTTCTGCTGCTGCAGATCGTAAACGTTCAAGACGCTGTCGTCATCGTCTCATTCCTCGCTTACGGAGCCATTCATTTTAAAGCGATAGGCTGGCTAAAGCAACGCAAAAACAAAAAACGCCCTATAAGCGAAACGGACGGAGGCGAGGAGTAGCTTATGAATATGCCGGATTGGCTTGAACTCATCATTGGTTTTTTTGTCGCCAATGTGCTCGGATACGGCGGGGGCCCCGCCTCGATTCCGCTTATGTATAACGAAATCGTCACGCATTACGGCTGGACGACCGATCCGCAATTTTCGAACATACTGGCGCTCGGCAACGCTCTGCCGGGGCCGATCGCAACTAAAATCGCCGCATTTGTCGGATACGATGTGCTCAGTGACGCCTATGGTCCCGCCTACGGCTTGCTCGGCATGCTGCTTGCATTGTCGGCCACCATCATCCCTTCAGCAGTGGCGCTCATCTTCCTGCTCAAGCTGCTGCAGAAGCATCGCCAGTCGCCGATCGTCAAAGGCATGACGCTGCTAGTTCAGCCGGTCGTCGCCATCATGATGGTGCTGCTGACCTGGCAAATGGGCAGCATTTCCGTCCACTCATCCGGCATCTGGCAATCGCTTGGCATCGCCGCCGTCGCCTACTGGGCGATGGAGCGTAAAAAAATCCACCCAGCTATCGTCATTTGCGCAGCCTTCGCTTATGGCGGACTCGTGCTGTCCCATTCATTCGCGTAATGCGGTTCGGCGGTCCGACGGCCCTCTGCGAACTATGTTCGCAGAGGGCCGCGTCAGACCGCTATACTCCTCGCCAACCTACCAACCTGCCTACGAGCAGCTTCGCTCCACCGTCCAACTAACCTGTCTGCGAACCAGCTGCGCTCCACCGTCCAACTAACCTGTCTGCGAACCAGCTGCGCTCCACCGTCCAACTAACCTGTCTGCGAACCAGCTGCGCTCCATCGTCCAACTAACCTGTCTGCGAACCAGCTTCGCTCCACCGTCCAACTACCTGTCTGCGAAACAGCTTCGCTCCACCGACCAACTAACCTGTCTGCGAACCAACTTCGCTTTTTTACGAAGCTAGTTTCGCTATTTGGTTACTCAAACGAGCAGCCTGCCACAATAGCGAACCGACTTTCGTTAGTGGAGAACCATCATTCGCTATTAACGTCATCCGGTTCGCTATTTACTCGCTGCGCCCCCACAAAACCACAAACAACGAAATTAGCTGCGCTATTCTGCGAACCTGCTTCGCTAATACACTTACCGCCCACCAACCAACCGTTCAATCCAACCTCGCTCGCCCACCCAAACTAACCTGTCTGCGAACCAGCTTCGCTCCATCGTCCAACTAACCTGTCTGCGAACCAGCTACGCTCCATCGTCCAACTAACCTGTCTGCGAACCAGCTTCGCTCCACCGTCCAACTAACCTGTCTGCGAACCAGCTTCGCTTTATTGCGAAGCTAGTTTCGCTATTTGGTTACTCAAACGAGCAGCCTGCCACAACAGCGAACCGACTTTCGTTAGTGGAGAACCATCATTTGCTATTAACGTCATCCGGTTCGCTATTTACTCGCTGCGCCTCCACAAACCCACAAATAGCGAAATTAGCTGCGCTATTCTGCGAACCTGCTTCGCTAATGAGCCGCTAACGGCAAGCCCCGCTTTCCGTCAGCTTTCCGCGTGCAGCAAGCCCCTGCGCAAACAACGCAAAGAAGCCGCCCATAACAGGCGGCTTCCATACTTCCTCTTGCTTTTAAATTGTGGTGTCGCGCGGATAAGCGCGGACCTTTCCTCCGACTGCCGGAGGATCGAGCTCGTCGTCGGAACTCATAAACGGCCAATAGTTCGCTTTGCCGAACATGCGCACCATGACCGGAATGAACAGCGGCAGCATGACGAGCGCATACAAGAACAATCCGCAAAGCACGATCGTTGCGATCTGCAGCAGCGACATCACGCCCGAAGGCAGCATTGCGGCAAAGGTGCCGCCGAGAATGACGGCTGCCGACATAATGACGGTGCCCATGTTTTTCATCGCTTCCAGTATCGCCTGCGCAGGCGACAGATGGCGGTACTCCTTAAACCGGTCCATCAAGAAAATACTGTAGTCAATGCCCAGCGCCACCAGCATGACGAAGCCGAAGAACGGCACCGCCCAGCTGAGGCCGGTCTGGCCCAGCAGCCTTACGAAAATCACTTCCGTAATCGCCATCGACGTATAGAACGTCACGAGCAGCGACGCAATCAAATACAAAGGCATTACAATCGAGCGGAACAGCACGATGAGAATAAGCGATATGCCGATCAGCATCAAAACAACCGTGCGGCTGTAATCCGCATTCGAAATATTGCTCAAATCGTTGTTCATGCTCGATACGCCGCCAACCGCATAAGTCGCCTCCGCAAAGGAGGTAGCTTTAATCGCGCGTCCGACTGCGGCTTCCAATTCGTCAACCCGCTTCATCGTCTCCCGTTCGTACGGATTGTCGCTGAACACGACATCAAACTTCGCCGTTTTCCGGTCCTCCGACAGGTAGATGTCCAGCGCCTGTTGGAACTCCTGCTCTTCAATCGCTTCCTCCGGAATGAACCAGCCAGTCATTTGTTTATTTGACGCAGAGGAAAGCTCATTCAAGTAACCCTTCGCAGACGCAAGTCCGTCCGTCACCTGCGTCAAGCCGTCAACGCTTTGATCCAGACCGCCCGTAAGCTCGCTAAGCTGGCTGTTCAAGTCCGCGAAGCCGGAGCGCAATTGTTCTTGTCCGCTTGCCAGCTCATCGAAGCCTTGCGTCACGCCCGGAAGCTTTGAAACGATCTGACCTTGACCGTCAGCAGCCTGGTCGATCCCTTTTTTCAGCTCCCCAATGCCGTCCGCCAGCTGCGACAGCCCTTTCGCCAGCTGCGACTGGCCGTCGGACGCCTGCGACAGCCCGCTATTCGCTTTGGTCAAACCGTCAGCAACTCCACCGAGCTGCCCATTCAACTGCACCAGCTGATCGCTCAACCCGCTTGCTCCCAGCTGAAGCTGCTCCAGCGAGGAGACAGCTTGCAAATAATCCTCATCCTTTGTCAACTCCGGATGGCTTTTCTCAAGCCCCGCAAGTCCGTCGCCCAAGCTCTTCAAACCGTCTGCAAGCTTTTTCTGCTCATTGGCAATGGCCCCGTACGCCAGCTTCAACTGTCCGAGACCTGTCGCCGCCTGCTCATAACCTGTCAGCAGCTCCTCACTCGCAGCAGCCAGCTGTTCGGCGCTTTTCTTTGCCTCGCCAAGACCTTTGCTCAGCTCCTTAGCGCCAGCCGAGCCGTCGTTCAATCCTTGCTCGATCCGCTTCAAGCCGTCTCCAAGCTGCTCGACGCCGGTTTTCAATTGTTTCGTACCGTCGACAAGTTCATCTACGCCGTCCACCGCTTCATTCAGCTTAGGCGCGTTATCGCTAAGAGCCGCGCTGGCCTCGGACAATCCGGATCCAATTTCACCCAGTCCGTCACCGCTTTTGCCTATCCCGTCTTCCAACGTGCCTACCTGATCGGTTACGAGGAAGTCGTCAAGCACCTCGCCTGTCGGGCGGGTTGCGCTTCGTACTTTTTTGACACCCTCCACGTTCGACAGCTCGCGGCTTACTTGCTCCAATGCAGCCAAGCCTTCAGGCGTATCGAAGCCGGCATCCGACTTCACAACGACAGTCGACGGAAGCGACTCGCCTGGGCCGAAATTGTCCGCGATCAGATTGAATGCTTTGACCGAATCGTATTTATCGCCGATTTCATCAAGCGAGTTGAACGAAATGGCGCCTTTATACGCGGTCAGGAAAGGTACGATCAGCACCGCCAAAATAACGAGCGCCCAGAGCGGACGCTTCAGCGAGAAGCTGCCAACCGCTCCCCACAGACCGCTCGGCTTATGCTCAAGCGAGCCCTTCGAAGGCCAGAACAGCTTCTGGCCGAGCACTGCCATGAAGAATGGCACAATCGTAAACAGCGCGACAAGCAATACCGCGATACCAACCGCAACCGCAACAGCCGAGCGATAAAGCACGAAGGTCGAGAAGCCGATCGACGCAAAGCCGACGAGTACGGCAAGACCGGAGAACAGCACTGTTTTGCCCGCTGTTTTGTAGGTCGCCAGAATCGATTCTTGAATGTCGCCGCCGCGATGGGACAGCTCCTCCTTAAATCGGCTGATCAGCAATATGCAATAGTCCGTTCCGATCCCGAACAACACCGCGACGAGAAAAATTTGCGTAAAGTTCGATAACGGAAAGTCGATGTACTCCACCAAATAGGCCACGATCGACTGCGACACCAAGTAAGTGAAGCCGACCGTAAGCAGCGGCACAATCGGCGCGACAGCCGAGCGGAATACAAGAAACAGAATAACGAGGATAAAGATAACCGTAATTAACTCCGTCTTCTCCAGCCCTTCTTGCGAGCTTTGCACGACATCCTCGGAAATTAGCCAGTTGCCTGTAAAATAATGCTCGACCGACACATCCTCAAGCGCGCCGTACAGCCCATCCCTAACGTCCGCAAGCTCCGCTCCGTCCAGATCGACATTTACGAGCGCAAGCATCGTGGAACCGTCCTCGGATACCATCTGGCTTTTCAGCTCCGCCGTATCCAAGTGCGTCGTCAGACTGACGATTCGCAGCTCATCCTTGCGATCTTTTAACGTCTGTATTCCCTTCTCAATTGCCGTTAAATCTTCATCCGTCAGACTCTTGTCGCGATGAAACACCAACACCGTGGCAGCGCCGTTCTCTTCGCCGCCCATTTGCTGCAGAAGCTCCTTCGCATTCGTCGACGAGTAGCCGTCTGGCACATTAATTTGCCCTTTATCGCGTACAAGCTGTTGCATATCCGGTGCGCTTAACATCAATCCTGCCGCTACCGCTACCCACGCGACGAGCAGCACCCATCTTAACTTCAGTACGGTTTTCACTCTCTCCTCAGCTCCTGTCTGTCTCTTTGGCTTGCTCTGTCATAACCTCCGCCAGCTTCTCGAAGGTGTTGATAAACGCCATACATTCTTCTAGGCTGAAATGATTCATGAAGCAGGCGATCATCTTCTCGATCTCTTTCTCGACCAAATCCGAAACCCGTTCTCCTTCCTCTGTCAACCGCAGCAGGGTGACGCGCCGGTCCTTCTCATCCGGGATTCGCTCAATCAGCTGTTTATCGAACAACCGCGATATAATCGCAGTTATCGAGCTTTTGCCAACGCAAAATATGTCCGCAAGCTCCGAAGACGTGCAGACCCCTGCGCCGCGCAAATACCGTATCGTTCCGAATTGGTCGACCGTCAAACCCTCCGGCATCAAATCTCGAATCATCGCATTCAATCTGCGATTAACCGTGAAATTAGCCTTCTCATAGCGTTGGATAATCTGCTGTAAACAGTGGTCGTCCATTGTTGTCATTGTTGCTTCCTCCTTGCATCAGGAGTTTGAGCGGAGCTCAAACTCACACCGCTTACGTTCTTGCTGTCAATTAGTTTTATAGATGAACTATTCACTTATTGAACTATATAGGAAGACAGCCCTTCCCGTCAACGTATAAATTGTGAAAATATGGTGAATAAACCGACTATAATGAAATAGAAACGCCTATTCGATTAATGGAGGTTTGGGAGCATGTATGATATCGTCATTATCGGCGCAGGTCCGGCCGGCGCAAGCGCAGCTATTTTCACCGCAAAAGCAGGCAAGAAAACGCTCGTATTCGATAACGGCAAAGGGATGACGAAGCGCGCATGGTTTGAAAACTACTACGGCATTACCGAAATCGGCGGTCCCGATCTTGTCGATACAGGCAAACAGCAAGCCGTTCGGCTTGGCGCGGAAATGAAAGAGGAAACGGTGCAAAACGTATCCCGCATCGAAGGCGGCTTATCGGTCGTAACCGATCAAGGCATCTATGAAGCGAAGCATGTGCTGCTTGCTACAGGAGCGCTCGCTGATCTCGCCGAGCATATCGGCGTGCAGACGAAACCGGGCACGGAGCCGCGCATCAAGACCATCGTCGATGTCAACGCAGCCGGACGAACGAGCATAGAAGGTGTTTGGGCAGCGGGCACCGTTGCCGGCGTCAGCGTTCATGCCGTTATCACGGCAGGAGACGGCGCGAAAGCAGCCATCAATATCATTAGCGAGCTGAACGGCGAGCGCTATGTCGATCATGATGTTCTGAAAGCTTAAACTTGCATATACGAAAGAAGCCGTCAGGCAGTATCAATCGCGATACCGCCTAACGGCTTCTTTATTAGGTTCTATAATTTAAGCATCAGCAGCGGCTGCAGAATCAGCAGTTTCCGAAGATGCCGATTTATCCGCGCATCCGCCAAAGCCGCCATGCTTGCCGCGTCCGCCCGGTTCGCCGGCCGGCTTCGTTTCATTCACTCGTTTTGTCGCCTGCTCGGTTAGAGCAGCTTTTTTCTCGTCATACTGGGCTTGCGTAATTTTGCCGTCAGCCAGCGCCTGATCGAGCCGCTTCGTCTCTTCGCTAACAAGCAAATCGATCACCTTTTGCACATCAACGCCTTGTTCCGCGGCAATCGCAGCGAGCGTCTTGCCTTCTTTTATCGCGGCTTGGAGCTCTTCTGCCGTTAAACCAAGCAGCTCTGTCAACACTTCGCTATTGCCGAAATGGCCAAAGCCTCCGCCATGGCGGCCGTCTCCGCTTCCATTTAGCCCTTTGCCGGCAAAGCCGCCCTTCGCATCCAGCAGCTTATCGGCCAGCGCCCCGCTGTCCAGCGGCTGGATTTTTTTATCTGTGCTGCCTGTAGCAGTTGTATCCGTCGCATCTGTCGCTTCATCGTTTGCAGCTGCTTTGGATGCATGCTCGGCCCGCTCCGCCTCAATGAGCTCGACCAGCTTGGCTCTCATATTTTCACGACTGACGCCGTTTGCAAGAGCAACCTCCGCCAGTGTCGCTTCCTGTAGCTGCGCATGCAGCTCGGTCAGCTCAAGACCAAGATACGACGCAATCTCGTCCTGCAGCTTGCCAAAAGCCGAGAAGCCGCCTTTTCGGTCGTTAAGATGCTTGCCGCCCTGACCTCGCTCCGCTGCAGCCGCGCTTTTATCAGGCGCCGCCGCTGTCTCCGCATTCGCATAACCAGCCCCAACTCCGCCTCCAAGCGCCAATAAAACAGCCAATGTGCTTGCAACCCAAGCCGTTCTTTTCTTCAACGTAAATCCCGCCTTTCATTGCATTAGTCGGTGTACATGCTCTATTCTAACGGCGAAAGCTTAACACAGCCTTAGTCATGAATGAGCCCTCCCTGAATGTTTCCTGAAAGTTCCACTTTTCTAATTCGATCGTTAATACGTTAGCAACCCCAATACATTCCTAACATCCATTAGAAAACTTATCTAATACATTGTTGTTACAGTGGATCAAGAACTACAGCATGAGAACACAGCTCCAAAACAAAAACAAGGAGTTATTGCCATGTTACATTTGTTCCGTAAATTTAAAGATCAAAGCCTTGCCCTAACCAGCTCACTCGTACTCGCCGTCCTGTTCATCATGATAATCGGCATCACGGAATGGATTTCCTATGGCGCGCAGAAGGCTGCTTATATCGAAGATATGGAACGCTCCACTCGCACCTTCAGCGTTCAGACGCAAGCAAACCTCGATCTTATCGAAAATGCAAATATGCAGTTAACATCCGGCAAGCAAGACAATCCTGCAGTGTTCAGTATTCTCGCCAGGCAGCTGGATGCAATGAATACGAATGAAATGGTGAAAAACACCTATCTTTTCATGCCCGACCTCATCGTCAAAGACGATAAAAAGTTTTTGTCTGTCATGCAAAGCAACAAAAGCATGGTTGACCTCAACTTCACGACCGGAACGATGTACGAGCTCTCGCCTCAGTTCGCGGAAGGCTACGACAACGCAAGAAGCGACGGCTTCGTGCAGTTAGATACATATACCGACGATTACGGCACTTGGATCACTTATTTAACGGCAATCTCGAATGCAGACGGCAAAATTGTCGCAATGTTCGGCGTTGATTTCGATTACGGCGAAGTAGAAAACAGGCTTCAAGCATTGCTGTGGAAAAGCATCGGCATTGCAGCTCTGTTTATCGTCATCGCCCTCCTGCTAGTCGTTTGGCTGGTCCGGTTGGCATTGCAGCCGCTGAAACGGCTGGCTGTCCTGTCGGCACGCACAGCGCAAGGCGATTTGACGGAGACTCTTACGGTTACAACTCATAATGAAATCGGTCAAGTCTCGACTGCATTCAATGAAATGATTCTAAGTCTGCGAAACTTAACAGGAAATTTGCGAATCGCCTCCAATGAAGTCGCAAGCTCGTCGAGCGCAATGCAGGAGAGCGCCGAGCAAACCGCTTCAGCGACACAGGAAGTAGCGGAAGCGATTCAAGAAGTGGCAGCCGGAGCGGATACTCAGCTGCAAAGCTTCCAGGAATGCCAGCGCGCAATGACGGAAATGACCATCGGCATTCAGCGGATCGCCGAGTCCTCCTCGGCTGTATCGGAAATGGCGGCAGATACGACTGAGCTTGCCGTATCCGGCGGAGAAGTCATCGACCGTACTGTGCAGCAAATGCAAAAGATTGAGAGCAGCCTATCCGAGACGGTCGTGACGCTGGAGCAGCTGGAAGAAATGAACGAACAAATCAGCTCGATCCTCGCTATGATTGGCGATGTGGCAAATCAGACGAACCTGCTTGCGCTGAACGCTTCGATCGAAGCCGCGCGCGCTGGCGAGCATGGCCGCGGCTTCGCCGTCGTCGCGCATGAAATCCGCAAGCTGGCGGAGCGCTCGAAAGAATCATCCGAACAGATCGGCACCATTCTGAACGGTATTAGCAGCCACACCAACACAGCGGTCCGCTCGATGGAGCAAGCGGTTATTGGCGCCCGCGACGGCTCAGCCGTATCGCAGCAGGCCGGCGATTCGTTCCGTGCGATCGTGGAATCCATTCGCCAAGTATCCGAGCAGGTGCAGGAAGTATCGGCAGCCTCCGAGCAAATGTCGGCGGGCAGCGAAGAAATCGCCGCTTCGCTTGACCAGCTCGAGCATATCGCCGAGTCCTCCTCGATTCATTCGCAGCGCGTAGCAGCCGCATCGGAAGAGCAGCTCGCCTCGATGCAGGAGGTCGCAGGCTCCTCGACCCAGCTGCGCAGCCTCGCAGCCGCCTTGAACGCCGAAATCGGCAAGTTCAAGACGGAGTAATTAGCTCATACGAACCAGCTTCGCGTCATTCGAAGCTGGTTTTTCTTTGTTCATACCTCTCGGCGCTCCCCCCCGCCACTTCACCGTTTAACGAACCTGCTTCGCTTTATTGCGAAGCTAATTTCGCTAATCCGTGCCTAATCGCACCATCTCCGCCGTCTAACGAACCGTTTTTCGCTATCCGAGCACATTCGTTCGCTATTAGAGTAACTGGATTCGTTATCCGCGCGTTCGAGCGCTCCCAACCGCCCAGCAGCGAAGTTGGCTTCGCTATTTAGCGAGGCTGCTTCGCTATTCCGACTAGGCCAAGCAGCTGCATCCCAATAGCGAATTTCATTTCGCTATTTAGCGAAACAGATTCGTTCATTAGCAGAGTTTGGAGAATAGAGAGGCGTACCGCACTTCGGTACTCGAAACAACGAACCTGCTTCGCTTTATTACGAAGCTAATTTCGCTAATCCGTGCCTAATCGCACCATCTCCGCCGTCTAACGAACCGTTTTTCGCTATCCGAGCACCTTCGTTCGCTATTAGAGTAACTGGATTCGTTATCCGCGCGTTCGAGCGCTCCCAACCGCTCAGCAGCGAAGTTGGCTTCACTATTTAGCGAGGCTGCTTCGCTATTCCGCAAGACCGGGCCTCCGCGCGACACGATAGCGAAATAAATTTCGCTAATTTCTCGCAGCAGGCTATCCCTGGCAAAGAAAAAAAGCCTGTGTCCCCCCCGCTCCCGCAGGAGCCGGTAAAGACACAAGCTTGTTGCATCATTAAAATCATTACGACGCCGTAACCGCCGCGCCTTGCTGCAGCTGATACATCGCGAAATACTTGCCGCGATGCTCCATCAGCCGCTCATGGTCGCCGCGTTCGACGATCCGGCCGCGGTCGAGCACCAAAATTTGATCCGCTTGGCGGATCGTCGACAGACGGTGCGCGATAACGAACGTCGTGCGCCCTTTTTTCAGCACATCAAGCGCCGCTTGAATAATCGCCTCTGTCTCTGTATCAATGCTCGCTGTCGCTTCGTCAAGAATAAGGATCGCCGGATCGTATGCCAGCGCCCGCGCGAACGAGATCAATTGGCGCTGACCCGCGGACAGCGTGCTGCCCTTCTCGATAACCGGAGCGTCAATGCCGCCCGGCAGCGACGCGAACATCTCGTAAGCGCCTACATCGCGCAGCGCCTTCTCGATCTTCTCGCGGCTGATCGCCGGATTGTCGAGGCTGACGTTGGAAGCAATCGTTCCGGTGAACAGAAACGGATCTTGCAGCACGATGCCCATATGGTGGCGCAGATGCTGCTTCGGAATATCGAGAATGTCCATGCCGTCAATCGATATTCGGCCGCTATTCGAATCGTAGAAGCGGAACAGCAAATTCAAGATCGAGCTTTTGCCCGAGCCGGTGTGCCCGACGAGCGCTACCGTTTCACCTTGGCGCGCGGTGAATGAAATATTTTTGAGCACCAATTCGTCCTGTTTGTATGCAAACGAGACGTTGTCGAACTGCACCTCGCCGCGATAGCGTTCCATCGCGCCCGGCACAACATCAATGCCCTCTTGGTCCATCAGCGTAAACACGCGCTCCGCAGACACACGCGCCGTCTCCAGATTGGAAAGCTGATTGACGACGCCGACAATCGGCTGGAACATCCGGCCCATCAGATCGACGAACGCATACAGCACGCCGACGCCGACAGCAGCGCCCAGCCAGTCGCCCCAGAACATAATGATTACAACGAGGAACATCAAGTTCCGGATAACGTTAACGAGATTGTGTGACGTAATGGAGTTCAAGCTCAGCAGCTTGTTCTGATATTTGAAAAAATGTTCGTTCAAGTCGTCGAATTCCTTCATCGTCTCTTTCTGACGGCGGAACGCTTGAATAATTGGCATGCCTTGGATCGACTCATTGATCATCGCGTTAATCTCGCTCAATTTCGAGCGAATGATGCGGTTATAGCGAGAAGCCACTTTGCGATACAGCTTGATCCAAACAATGAGAATCGGCACAAGCGGAAGCGCAAACAGCGCCAGACGCGCATCCAGCAGGAACAGCGCGCCATAAATCGCTGTCATGTATACGATCGCCGCGAAAAAGTTCGCAAGCACCGCGACATACAGCTCGCGAATCGCCTCTGTATCGTTCGTCACCCGCGACACCACTTGCCCCGCAGCGAGCGTATCGAAATAGCCGACAGGCAGTCTTTGCGTGTGGGCAAATACGTCGTTGCGCATCTTGCGGACGATTTTGTTCGCGGATGTGAGCAGCAGCAGCCTCTGTCCGTAAGTAAACGCCGCGCCAAGCAGCAGCAGACCTAGATAAACGCCCGCAAGCAGCAGCAGCGCCGGAACTTCCGGTTTATAGAACGCATAAAGCTCCTTCGCCGGAATCAGCGCGACAGGCACTTCCGCCTGTTCGCCCGTATCCTTGCTCTTCACCGTCATGACGCCGTCCTTCACCGAACGGTTGCCGTCCTCGATCGGCAGCGTCCCCTCCAGCCAGTAAAATTTTCTGCCTGCCTGCAGGATGCGCACCTCTGTGCCCTTCGCTTCATTAAGAGCGAAATGATCCTCGCGTTTATACCACTTGCCTTTATACGAGACCGCAAATTCCTCCTGAGCGGATACCTCGTGCCATTTCTTCTCGATGCCCAAAATATTCTGATCAATCATTCGCTTGGCGATAAACGGCCCCGCAAGCTCAGCGCTTACAGCAAGCAAGAGCAGCACCAGCGCCCAAACGATCGGTTTTTTATATAACATGGCGTATTGAAACAATCTTTTTCCGGTTGAACCCATTGCTCAAATCGCCTCCAATCCTATTCTGATTCGATGAGCGACTCCAATTGCTGCCGCTCGTATTGTTCTTTGTACCAGCCTTCTTGCAAAATCAGTTGATCATGCTTGCCTTCTTGCACAATCCGCCCTTCATCAAGGACGACTATCCAATCGGCATGCTGCACGGCAGACAACCGGTGCGTCGTGATAAGCGTCGTTTTGCCGGCGCGCTCGGTTCGAATGCCTTCAATGATCTCCGCCTCCGTACGTCCGTCAACCGCCGACAACGCATCATCGAGCATGAGAATTTCCGGATTGGCGATCAATGCGCGAGCAATGCTGACCCGCTGCTTCTGTCCGCCGGACAAGGCTACACCCTTCTCGCCGACCATCGTCTCAAGACCGTCCGGCAGAAACTGAATGTCTTTGGCAAACGACGCCCGCGCCAATGCGCGCTGCAAGTCGGCTTCCGTACCTTCGCCCTTCATACCGAACAGTATATTTTCGCGGATCGTCCGTGAGAACAGAATCGGCGTCTGCGGAACGTAGCCGATCCACCCGAGCAGATTATCGATCTCCAATTGGCTGAGCGATACGCCCGATACCGAAATATCCCCTTTGCCTAACGGATATTCGCGAAGCAGCTGTTTGAGGAGCGTCGTTTTGCCGCTGCCCGTACGTCCGACGATACCGAGCGTCTGCCCCTTGCGGAGTGTAAAGGATACGCGGCTTAAGTTGTCGCTCGCGGATGACGGATAGCGGAACGTGACGTCATGGAACGCAATCGTATCCGGCTGAGCAGCCTTCACGGCGTCTTCGCGGTCCGTTACGTCCGGTTTATAACCGAGCGTTTCATTTACGCGGTCAAGCGAAGCATTGCCCCGTTGCATAATGTTGATCAACTCGCCGATTGCGAACATCGGCCAGATAAGCATCCCGAGATATACGTTGAACGAGACGAGCTCGCCGAGCGTAATTTCGCTGCGGAATACGAGATAACCGCCGTAGCATAAGCCGATCAAATAGCTCATGCCGACCAGAACCTTCATTGTCGGCTCGAATAATGCGTCAATCTGCGCAACGGCAATGCTCTTATCGAACACTTCCGCCGTTTTCTTCTCAAACCGTTGCTGACTCGCTTCCTCTTGCACGAAAGCGCGGGTAACGCGCACGCCCGATACCGATTCCAGCACCTGGTCGTTCAATTCGCCGAACGCGTCCTGCGACGCCATGAAACGCGTATGAATCTTCTTTCCGAAATAGGTCATGGCAAGCGCCATGAGCGGCAACGGCAGAAGCGCGGCCAATGTCAGCTTTAAGCTAATCATCCCGGCCATCATGATCAAAATGGTCACCATAAAAAGCGTCGAATCGATCAGCGTCAAAATGCCGAAGCCCGCTGTCGTCGCGACTGCGTTCAAATCGTTGGTCGAGCGGGCCATCAGGTCACCCGTCCGATTTTTTTCGAAAAAGGTAGGCGTCATCCGCAAAAAGTGACGCATAAGTCTTGAGCGCATTAGCCGCTCCAGTACAAAGGCCCCCCCGAACAATTGATAATGCCATACGTATGAGATCAAATACCCGACAATTGTAACGGCCAGCCAGCCAAAAACGACTTCGTAAAACGCGGTCGTTCCGAGCCGCCCTTGATGGATGCCGTCGATCGTATATCCGATCAGCCAAGGCGGAATGATATCCAGCACACCGGCCAGAATGAGCAGCACGCCGGCTAACGTATATCGTTTCCAGTTCATTGCAAAAAACCATTGAAGCTTCTTAAGTACGATAAACATAAGTTTGTTTCTACACCTCCCGTTATCCATCCAACCGCCATTTCGCCACAAAAAAAAGGAAGCGTACCGTAATGAACGATACGCTTCCTTCACTCGACGCAGGAGGTCCTATTAAGACACTGCTCCCGCGGTAAATGAAAAGGCGCACGATTACGGATACGTAACCATGCGCCTTTGATTTATGGGATAACCCTTAAATTCAAAGAGAAATGACTCGCGGATGGATTACGTTCATTAAATTAGAATTAGTATGCACATTTAGATCGGCAACATTTGGCATTTCAGTAAAGTTAATCATAGAACGCAATCCTCCTTTCGTTTAATGAAATCTATTTGTCACTTTATCATCGGTTGAAATATATGTCAACCCGTTTTTTGGAAAAAAATGAAACCCCTTGTCCCTGCCGTAAAAAGCAGTGACAAGGGGAGTATAACTACCCGATCATGCTCAAAGCGGACGCTTGCCGCTGCGCACGGATCAGTTGTTCCCGCACACGAACGACATCTCCGACAATAATAAGCGCCGGATTCGTAAGCTTCATCGCTGCCGCGATTCGATGAACGTCTTCCAAAGTAGCGGTAATGACACGCTGACCTTTTGTCGTGCCGTTCTCGATCAGAGCAACTGGTGTGGAAGGTGATTTGCCATGCATGAGCAGCTGCTCGCGAATTTCGCCTAGCTGGCTGACACCCATGTAGATAGCAAGTGTATCCACGCTATGAGCAAGCAGATCCCATCTAACCGGCTTGCCGTCGTCGTGACAGCGGCTTCCGGTCACGCAAGCGAAAGATGCGGCATAGCCGCGGTGCGTGATCGGGATGCCCGCAGCAGCGGAAGCGCCTATCGCCGATGTAACGCCCGGTATGAACTCATACGGAATATCTCTCGCCGCCAGCTCCAGCGCCTCTTCGCCGCCGCGCCCGAAGACGAGCGGGTCGCCGCCCTTTAAGCGGACGACCGTCTTGCCTTGACGCGCATATGCAATAAGCGTTTCGTTGATTTTGTCCTGCCGCATGGCATGTGCGCCTGGCGCTTTGCCGCAATACACCCGTTCGGCATCCTCACGGGCATATTCCAACAACTCCACATTGACGAGCCGGTCATACAAAATGACGTCAGCCTCTTGAATTCGGCGCATCGCCTTGACGGTGATCAATTCCGGATCGCCCGGTCCCGCTCCGACAATATAAATCTTTCCCGCAGCTCGTGTCATGGCGATCACCTTTCTTTCTTAGATTGTTATATATATTTCGCCGCTCTCGCTGTCTACCGTCGTTTCGAAGGTCGTTATGCAGCCTTCGTCAGGCTCATGCACACGGCCGCTGCGAAGGTCGATTTTCCAATCATGCAATGGACAATGAACACTGGTGCCGCATACCATACCTTCGGATAACACGCCGCCCTTATGCGGGCATTTATTTTCAACTGCAAGCACACTGCCGTCTGTCAAGCGGAAGACTGCGATATCAATGCCCTGCAGCTTTACGGTACGCGAGCTTTTCACATCAATATCGGATATTTTGCCAATGAGCGTTTTGGTTTTCGTTGACATATATGCCGCCCCCTATCCTCTTACCGGCTGTGCGCCGGACAGTTGCTCAAAGTTTTTACGCAGATCGTCTTTTTCGATAATTTCTTTCCATGGATCCACCGTCACGCCGATTGCCGTTTCCAATCTTTGTTTGAGAGCAAGACGGTCTTCTTGCTTCTCGAGCGCCGCTTTGATCGAATCGAGCCCGACTCTTTCTACCCATGTCGAAGTCCGCTCATTCCAGTTGCCGTTCTCGCGGTAGTATTGCAGGTACGCATAGGACCATTCCATTACTTCTTCTTCGGTTTTGACGACGCAGAGCAGATCGGTTGCCCGCACATGGACGCCGCCGTTGCCTCCAACATGCAGCTCCCAGCCGCCGTCGATAGCTACGAGGCCCAAATCCTTGATCGTTGCTTCCGCACAGTTACGCGGACATCCGGATACGGCAAGCTTCACCTTCGCCGGCGCAGTCATCCGCTCGAACGCTTTCTCCAGCTTGATGCCCATACCCATTGCATCCTGCGTGCCGAAGCGGCAGAACGTATTGCCGACGCAAGTTTTGACCGTACGCAGCGTTTTGCCGTAAGCATGACCGGAAGGCATATCGAGCTCTTCCCACATTTTCGGCAAATCTTCCTTCTTCACGCCGAGCAAGTCAATCCGTTGACCGCCTGTGAATTTCACCAATGGAACCTCGAACTTCTCAGCTACTTCGGCGATTTTCTTCAGATCGGACGGTGATGTCACGCCGCCGTAAATACGCGGTACGACAGAGAACGTGCCGTCTTTCTGAATGTTCGCATGGAAGCGTTCGTTCGTAATTTTCGATTCTTTCTCGTCCACATACTCTTCAGGGAACAGCATGCCCAGGTAATAGTTGAGGGCAGGACGGCATTTGGAGCAGCCTTCCGGCTCCTTCCATTCCAGCACGTTCATAACTTCCTTAACGGTTTTCAGTCCCATGCGGGAAACTTCGGCTACGATCTCGTCGCGGCTCAATGTCGTACAACCGCAAATGCCTTCCTTCACCGGCTCGCCGAGCGCGTCTCCGGCGTACACCTTCAACAGACCTTCAACATCCGATTTACAGCCGCCGCAGGAGCCTGCCGCTTTCGTGCAGCCTTTGATCGCTGACAGCGTATTGCAGCCTTTATTTTTGATCGCGTCCGTAATCATCGCCTTCGTGACGCCGTTACATCCGCACACAATTTCATCATCCGGCATCGATTCGAATTTGCTTGTCGAACTGCCTTTGCCGCCGAGCGCATCTGCCGAAACGCCGAGCAGAAGCTCTTTCTCTCGGCCCTCGATCGATTCGCCTTTTTTAATATAGGAGAACAACTCCGTGCCGTCGGAAATGTCGCCGAACAGAACAGCGCCGATCAGCTTGCCGTTCTCGATAACGATTTTTTTGTACGTGCCGCCAAGGTCGTCTTGAATGCGGAGCGCCTTCATGCCAGGCTTCTCAAGGAATACGCCGGCCGAGAATACGTCAACGCCGGAAACCTTCAGCTTCGTCGATGTAATCGAACCGGTATAGCCCGCCGTTTCAACGCCAGCCAGCCTTTTCGCCAGCACCGCGCCTTGATCGTACAGCGGAGCTACAAGGCCGTAAGAAACGCCGCGATGCTCGATACATTCGCCAACGGCATAAACGCCCGGCGCGCTCGTTTGCATAAAATCGTCTACGACGACGCCTTGATTCGCTTCGATGCCGGAATCTTGCGCAAGCTTGACGTTAGGGCGAATACCAACTGCCATAACGACCAAGTCAGTCTGCAGCTCGCTGCCGTCTTTGAACTCCAATCCTTCTACGCGATCCCCGCCCACCATTTTGGTGGTTTGCGCCGAAAGCATAAACTTCATGCCCTGCGCTTCCAGCTCGCGCTGCAGCATGCGGCCAGCTGGCTCGTCGAGCTGAGCGTTCATTAGAATCGGGTTGCGGTGGATAACCGTTACGTCCATGCCGAGATCGAGCAAGCCTCTTGCCGCTTCCAATCCGAGCAGGCCGCCGCCGATTACGGCAGCTTTTTTATATGATTTCGCTGCGGCAAACATGGTCTCGCAGTCTTCGATATTGCGGAACGCAATGACGCCTTCTTTATCCGAGCCTGGAATCGGCGGCATAAACGGGTTCGAGCCCATAGCCAAAATAACATTGTCATAGCCGACTTCCACGCCTGCGTCAGTAATTACTTTGCGCTGCTCTACGTCAACTTTCGTAACCGTTTGACCAGTGATTAAGTTAATGTTGTTTTCTTTGTACCAGTTCCAATCATTGATTACGATATCATCAATGCCCGCTGTGCCCGCCAAAACATGCGACAACATAATCCGGTTGTAGTTCGGATGAGGCTCCGATCCTATTATGGTAATGTCATACGCATCAGGCGCCAGCTTAAGCAAATGCTCGATTGACCTTACACCCGCCATACCATTTCCGACCAGCACTAGTTTTTTGCGTTCTGTCATCATCTATCTCTCCTCTCCCTTGTAAACCCAAACAGGAACACGCATCGTCGCATTTTCAACAGCAGAGCCGCAATTCGCGTTCGCATCGAAATATAAGCCGCATAAGATGTGGAGCCTATATTTCTTCTTTATATATTGAAAAAAAAGAAAAGCCTGACCCGCAAAAATGGACGCATAGATGCACAGAGAGCGCATTTCTAGTCCATTACTTGCGAAGTCAGGCTTCGTTGCCGCTTCAATCGAACACATCGTTGTATTCGAGAAATTAAACTGTTTGCTTGTATGGTAACTATACACCGATGTCAGTTTTTATGTCAACATTTCTGTGTTAATAATATTGACATAAAAAATGATGACGTCAGGTTATCGACATAACTACGGTTATTGTGTTATATATATTGACATAGAAGCAACATTTGACCGTGGAAAAGCGAAAGGAAGGGAGCTCTTCATTATGCGTTCATTATTAGTCATCTCCAACCTGACGGCTGGGCCGAAACAAACTGCCGCTTCCATGCAGCCGCTCCCCGAAACTATACTTAGCGGAAATGGCTATCATATGATGAAGGCTTCTTCTGAAGAGCGCGCCAAACAGCAAATCGGCGAGGCCGATGCGATCGTATTGAACCTTCCATTAAACGAAGTGAAACAATGGGGAAAAGCGCTCATGCAATGGAAGCGAGTTCCGCTCTTATGGTGGTGCGGCGCTGCCTCCGCCGGATCGTCAGCCGCTTTTTGCGAGGATGATGTATTAATAGACGGCATTCTGACACCGTCGATGAGCGAGCAAGAAATTCATTGGGCGCTCCACTTCGGCGCCAAACAATCGTTCGAGCGCCAGCAATGGATTAATGAAAGAAAGCAGCTTGAAAGCCGTTTGGAAGAACGCAAATGGATCGACATGGCAAAGGGCATTTTATGTAAAATAAAAAATGTATCCGAAGCGGAAGCCTACGACCTGCTGCGTAAGCAGGCGATGAACGAACGGAAACGAATGGTCGACGTTGCGACCTCGATCGTTAAAGTCTATCAGCTTCTTCAAGAGCAAAAATAAGGGGGACTTCGCAATGTTCACTAAACTATTAAAAGAAGTCGGCCGCGGCAAGCGAGGCGCGAGAGACTTAAGCTACGAGGAAGCGCTCGAAGCAGCCGACTGGATCATCAATAACAAAGCGACCCCTGCGCAAATCGGCGCCTTTTTCGTTGCGGAACGGATTAAAATGGAAAGCGTCGAGGAGCTCGAGGCTTTCGTAAATGTATGCCGAAGCAAGGCTTACCGCGCACCGATTCAGAAAGGGATTGATTGCGCAGGACCTTACGACGGGCGAAAAAAATCTTTTTTCGCAACCTTCGCCACCTCCTTCCTGCTCGCCTCCGCCGGCTTGCCAGTCACGCTCCACGGCACGTCGCCGCTGCCGCCGAAATGGGGCGTCACGCTGCACGATATGCTAGCCGTTGTCGGCATTGACGGAGACGCATTGACACATGAACGCGCGGCTCAGATCTCCGCCGAGACTGGCGTGCTCTATGTGCCAACGGAACAATGGTGTCCGCCGTTGAAAGAACTTCGCTCAATCCGCGTCGAGCTCGATATGCGGACGGTGCTCAATACGGCAGAGAAGCTGATCGACTTCTCGCATTCTCCATATTTAGTATTTGGCGTATATCACAATACCGTATTCGATCGCATGAGCAAGCTGTTCTTGCAGCTTGGCTACAATAATGCGTTAATCGTACAGGGCTCCGAAGGTTCGGAAGACCTATTTATCGACCGGCCGACTCGCACCTATATAGTCGAGAACGGCGACGCCCGGCTGCATGTCATTGACCCTGACACGTTCGGTCTGGAAACGCCGCTGCCGGAAGGCATCGTGTGGACCGCAGCCGAGCAAATGCGCGTAACCGAGGAAACGCTTCGCGGTGAAGCGCATCTCAGCTTTGTAAACCAAGTGCTGCTGAACGCTGCTGTGCGACTCCGCCTTGCGGAACGCGCTTCATCGGTCGAAGAAGCGTTGTACACTTGCAAATCGCTGCTTGAGAGCGGCGCCCCATGGGAGCTGTACCGCAAATGGCGCGGCGCGATGCTCGGCGAAGACGCCGGCATCCCGAAATTGCCTGTATCGCGATAAATGAGAGCCCGCCTTTCCGACTAGGAAGGCGGACTTTTTTTATGGAGGCGGGGGTTGGCGCGCAGGGGCCGAGGCCGCTGATCGGGCAGCCACATTGCGTCGTACAGGTGAATAAGACCCTTGCTGGGTCCTATTCGTACCGTGAGACGCAATTTGTTCGCGATAAGACCCTCTATGGGTCTTATTCATGTTGATCGACAGTTGCAGCGCAGGTGCCACGACGGAATAAGACTCCGGCAGGTCTTATCCGCACCAGACCATGCCCGTTGTACTCAAACAAGACCCAGGGTCTTATTCTTGTTGATCGCAGTACCGACGCCATCTCGGCATCCTCTCTAACGGAACCGCAAGCCGTTACACGCGTTCCGCTCGAGCTATATGGAGTCCTAACGGATCCAGAGGCCGTTAGAACTCCAGCGAGAGCAGCTTTTTGGAGTGCTCCGCAGCCTCAGCACCCCCTCTAACGGAATCGCAAGCCGTTACACGCGTTCCGCTCGAGCTGTAGCGGAGTCCTAACGGATCCAGAGGCCGTTAGACTCCAGCGAGAGCAGCTTTTTGGAGTGCTCCGCAGCCTCAGCATCCTCTCTAACGGAACCGCAAGCCGTTACACGCGTTCCGCTCGAGCTATAGCGGAGTCCTAACGGATCCAGAGGCCGTTAGAACTCCGCGCCGCTGGCGGCTGCATTGCAACGAGCCGCCACCCGGCGCAACGCAGCCGCATCAACCCGCGCGCCGCACAAGCAGCGCGTAGCAGAGCACCGCCGCGCAGTTAACCGCGGCGATAACAATCGCCATCGGCAGCGCCGCGCCGCTGCCGCCAAGGCCGACGAGCGGCGCCATGAAGCCGCCGAAAACGAAAGACAGCAGGCCGATTAGCGCCGAGGCGCTGCCGGCCAAATTGCCCTGGTTTTGCATGGCGAGCGAGAAGCTTGCAGTCTGTACCACGCCGACGCTCGAGACGATAACGAAGAGCGGAACGAGCACGCCGAACAAGCCCGCCTCGGCAATCGTCAACGCCAGCAACGCAATGCCGCCAAGCGACGCCATGCCAAGCCCGGTCATCAGCATCCGAGTTGCGCTGACCCTGCCTGCCAAACGGCCGGCTAACTGACTCGCGATAATGATGCCGAGACCATTAATCGCAAAGCATATGCTGTACATTTGCGCCGACAGCCCAAAAATCTGTTGCAGCACAAACGGGGAGCCGGAAATGTAAGCAAACATGCCGGCGACGACGAGCCCTTGCGACAGCGCATAGCCCATAAATACCCGATCTTTCAGCAGACCGCGAAACGTCCGCAGCGTATTGCCGAGACCGCCCTTCAAGCGGTTTTTCTCGCCAAGCGTCTCCTTAAGCCCCAGCCAAACGGACAGCAGCATGAGCGCGCCTATGGCTGCAAGCACGATAAATACGCCGCGCCATGACGTCCATCCCAGTATTTGACCGCCTGCTATCGGCGCCGCAATTGGAGCTACACCGTTCACAAGCATCAGCAAAGAGTAAAACTTCGTCATTTCCGCCCCTTCATACAGATCGCGGACAATGGCTCGGGAGATAACGATACCGGCAGCGCCGCCGAAGCCTTGGATGAAACGGAGCAGCACAAACGTTTCAATTGAAGGAGCCAATACGCACAAAACAGACACCGCCGCATACACCACAAGGCCGATAAGCAGCGGGTTTCTGCGCCCGTAAACATCGCTAAGCGGCCCGATAACAAGCTGACCGATGGAAATGCCTAGCAAGCACGCAGTCAAGCTTAACTGGGACAACGAGGCTCCGGCATGGAAGTCGTCCGCCAGTTGCGGCAGAGCAGGCAAATACATATCAATCGATAATGGCGCGAATGCGGCCAGACACCCTAACAGCAAAGCCATCCACAACCGGGCGCCCGGCGCAAACTTCTCCTCTGCCTTCATCCCCTCATTAACGACTTTCATCTTCGTCACCCCAAACGCGCTCTAAAGTTGTAACAATTATAAAGAGCAACTGGCCGAGCGTCCGCATACCTGTATATCCTCCCCGACAAAGCGCGCCAAGAGATCGGATTGCCAGGATCAGAAAGGGCGTACCACCTCGTAAGGCAGCCACTCCTCAGGAAGCAACCGCGAATATTCCATCTGCAAATACCGATCATCGACCAGCACCAGCACGCCTCGATCCGACTCGGAGCGAATAAGCCGCCCGCCTGCTTGAAGCACTTTGTTCATACCCGGGTATACATACGCATAGCGGTACCCGTCCTTCCCCGTATCATCAAAATAGTTTTTGATGATATCCCGCTCCGCCCCGATTTGCGGCAGTCCCACACCAACAACGACAACGCCAGTCAGGCGTTCGCCAACCAGATCGATGCCTTCGGAAAAAATACCGCCCATCACAGCGAAACCGATCAGCGACCGATCGCGTCCCGCTTGAAATGCGGCCAGGTACCGCTCCCGCTCCTCTTCCGGCATTTCCGGAAGCTGGAGCTGCACATCAACCAGCTGTAAGTCGCCGCCGCCATTCAGCTCGGCCATCAACGCCTCATAGCATTCATTCATATAAGCATAGGACGGAAAAAAGACGAGATAATTGCCCGCCCGTTCCGCCGCAAGCCGCGCAAGCAGCCGGGCGATCGGCGCTTTCGATCGTTCCCGGTCCCGATAGCGGGTAGAGAGCGGCACAACCTGAACGTCCAGCTGCTCGCGAGAGAAAGGAGACGGCACAGCCACCGTATAGTCCTCCTCCAATGCGCCGAGCATGTCCATGTAGTAAGCGCCCGGGGAAAGCGTCGCAGAAAAATAAATTTGCGAGCGGTAGCTCTTGCCGGTTTGCCGCAGCAAATGCGAAGGATCGAGGCAGTACAGCTTTAACCGAACGTCATTGCCCCTAACCTCCGTATATGTCAGAAACCGCTCATCATACAGCTTCGCCGAACGAAGAAAGGCTTGCGACGCGAAGTATACGTCCAGCAGCAGCGCTTCCAATTCCATTTCCGAACCCGCATCAGCATCCGCAGCCAAACCATGTTCAGCCGCATCTGAATTCGAACCGCCCGCACCCGGCACCCCTCCGCCGCTCAGCTCTGTCCGCAGCCGCCTTCCGCCAAGCCAGCCTTCCGCAAGTCCGGCAAACCTCTCCAGCAAGCCAATCAACGCTTCCGGCAGCTCCTTGTCAACGCGCTCCCGTTCCCCGTCTAGCGATTTGCGCAACGCGATAAAATAATCATTTATCGCTTTCGCCGCAGCATAACCCTCCGGCCACAACGGCTTCAACAGTCGCTGCAGCAACAGAAAATCCAACTTCTCCAGCTCTGCGGAAAACATCTCTCTCGACCGGTCGACCAGCTGGTGCGCCTCGTCGATCAACAGCGCCGACCGCTTCCTCTGCTCGCCGGACAGCCGCTTGAGCGAAACTCGCGGATCAAAAACATAATTATAGTCGCATATGACAATATCTGAACCATACGCTGCATCAAGCGAAAGCTCAAATGGGCATACCCGGTGCTTGCGAGCATACCGTTCCACAACCTCCCGGGTCATGAGCGACTCTTCGCTGAGGAGATCCAGCACAGCGCCGTTAATACGGTCATAATGTCCATCCGCATATTCGCAGAGCCGCTTGTCGCAACGAACCTCCTCTTGAAAGCAAATGCTCGCTTTCGCCGTCAGCGTGACCGTATGAATGCGCAGCCCTTTGGCCGCCATCCGCGCAAACGCTTCTTCGGCTGCCAGACGCGTCGTCGTACGCGCCGTCAAATAGAAGATGCGGTCCAGAGCGCCCGTGCCCATCGCCTTAATAGCGGGAAAAGTCGTCGAGATCGTTTTGCCGATGCCGGTCGGCGCCTTCGCAAACAGATTGGCGCCCTCCTCGATCGTCCGGTATACGGCGCCAGCCAGCTTCCTTTGCCCGCTCCGATAGGACGCAAACGGAAACGGCAGCTCCGTTATGCTGCCGCCGCGTTCAGCGGCATGCCGGAGCTGCATCCGCGCGTAAGGCGCGTAGTCGCGCACAAAGCCCTCGACCATCGCCTGCAGCTCCTCAAACGCCATCAATCGCTTCAGCCGCTTGCGCTCGTCGCGTTCGACCGACACGTACGTAAGCTGTACGCCGATCTCAGACAGTCCGTTTTCCGAGGCGTACATGTAGGCGTAACAACATGCTTGCCCCCAATGAACCGGCAGCCCCTCCGACAGCTTCGCCAAATCCATGCGAGTGGACTTGATCTCATCAATCGTCACGCTGCCGTCTTCACCGATCAGCAAACCGTCACAGCGGCCGTCAATCTCGAACACAAGCTCACCGTTGCCGATTCGAGCTTTCAAGTATACTTCCTTCAGATCGCGTTCACTGTAGCTTTGCTGCACCTTCTGATGAATCTTTGTCCCTTCCGCCATCGCATCGGCCGTCTGAAAGCCCGATTCAATGCTCCCGGATCGATACACATATTCCACTAACGGCCGCACCGCAATATGTAAAGCGCCCTCTGCCGCGTTCGAGCCCGCATCCGCCATACCAGCTACCCCCGATATCATTCCCTATCAGGATCAGTATACCACACATATGTTCGCCATTTTGAGACAAAACAAAAGGATGTCCCCCTGCTTGCAAGGGACATCCTTCCGAATGCCGAACGCTCTACTCAGCCGTCGCCGCTACAGCTTTCAGCTTCATAATGTCATTCGTATTCACGATTTGCGGCAGCATGCGCTCGCCAATCGTCATTGGCGAGTTGCACAGCAAGCATGTCGGAGACGAGTCAAACGTAAAATTTTCGCGCATCCAACCGTTGCAATCATCGTTTTCGCAAGACCATATTTTTGTGCTGACCTCCGGAATTTCCTCTTGAATCTTTTTACGGTTATACATGCGTACAGCCTCCTTCCAATGATTCGCTTTCTCTATATCCCGACTGACTATTTTATCGTTTCTTTTTTAAAAAATTCCATTCATCCCAAAAAAACTTTTTTTCCGCAAATTAAAAATGCCCCGCCGCCGCTTCAATTACTTCAACAGTAATTTGCAATAAGGCGCATTGCTTCTCAGAAACGCCTCTTTCTCCAGAAGCTTGTCGACTTGGCCGCTTCTCTTATATTCACTTCTCAACCCGCTCGCAATAAACAGCTTCGGCAAAATGGGGAGTTGATCAAATTTCTTTTCTAGCGCAGCGACAACTTCATCATTGCGAAACCCTGTCAAGAGTTGGCCAATTGCAATATATGCCTCATACGTCATCTCGGCTTGCTTGCTTCCAGGGAAGGAACCGGATACAGTTGCCAGAGCCTTTGCTTTTCTCATTAAAGACAGCCCTTCATGGCAATCTCCGGTATGATAATAATGAATGAAAGCTCGAATATTTAAAGAAACAGCAGCTTGATACATCGGGATTTTCCGCTCCCAATCAATCTTCCTCATTACACGCTCCGCGCTCTCGAACTCCTCGAATAAAATGTGGGACAATGCAGTGTTGTAAGCAATGAAGACTTCACCCATTTGCCTGTCTTTCACCGCATGCAGAGGTTTAACCAATCCCGCCGTCAGTTTCTCGGATGTTGGCTGTTTGAGTGCCGATGTTAGCAAATGATTCGATTTTCTTCTGCCCCGGCTTCATAGCTTTCTCCTGACTGCATCATAATGTCGAGCCCGTCGCTACATGTATCCAAATTGCTGGGGCACATAGGCAATGCTGGACTTGGCTGCAAAAGTGAGCCTCCGCTCCGTACGGTCGTATTTCACCGTATCCTCCTGCACGTAAAACCATATTTTCACCGTAGGCTGACCGTCCTCAAAATTGCGAAACAGAAATACGTTCAGCTCGCTTTTCCATTTCAGCAGCTCGCCGCCTTCCAGCTCCGGGGCTCCTGTAACCGCGAACGCCCAGCGCCCGCTCTCGGCCTCAGGCTCCGCCGTATACGAAATCGGCTGGCGATCCGAATCAATAAACGTCCGGCCGCCAACCGCGTGCTTGATTAACAGTTGCTCATGCATCTCACAAACCTCCTATTAAGGCAAATCGATAAATAACACAAATGCGCTCTCGCTCTCTGTACGAAACAGAAATTCCGGTTCGAACTCGGCTCGCACCGAATCTTTCGGACCCATCTGCGTATGATTCAGCTTCACGCTGCCCTCCAGCACCATTGCGAAAGCGCGGCGGCCTGCCGGCTGATGATGATACAGCTTTTTCCCCGGCTCCAATCGCGTGAGATAAATTTTCATATCCTGATGGATGCTTGCAGTCTCGCCGGCACCGTCCGGCGTCACGATGGGCACCAGCGCGTTCGTCAGCTTGTCCGGGTCATAACTCGCCGTTTCATACGATGGCGCAAGCCCCTTCTCGCCAGGCATGAACCAAAGCTGCAGGAAGCTCACCTCTTCCGTATCCGAATCGTTGTACTCCGCGTGAATAATGCCCGTTCCGGCCGTCATTCTCTGCACCTGGCCCGCAGCGGTTACCGCAGCATTGCCTAAATTGTCTTCATGCTTCAGCCTGCCGGCAAGCGGTATCGTAACAATCTCCATATCGCTGTGCGGATGGGCGCCAAAGCCTTTGCCCGGAGCGACAACATCGTCGTTAAGCACGCGCATGATGCCGAAGCCGTAATTGTCTTGGTCAAAATAGTCCCCAAAAGAGAAGCTTCTTGCGCTGCGCAGCCATCCCATATCGACTGAGTTGCGTTCATGTGCCGGAAAATGCTTTATCATCGTAGACATTCCTCCTAGAAAAAGTAGTGTGACCAAACTTTCCCGTTCGCTCGTAAGTATTCGCATATTAGGTCATTATAATAGAACTACAGAAGGGAGTGTTATTAAGCGACAATGATGACGGATAAGAATCATTCTGAAGACTTGGTAACGGAGAAAGATATCGACGACCAATTCGGCTTGTTTACGGAAGAGCTGCAAGAGAGGAAGCTGCCCGATGCAAGCGAGCGGCTAGCCGAGACGTACACGGAACGGAATAGCACCGCCCGCAGCGACAGCCGTTCCGACCGTTCGGAATAACGGATACTTCAGCGCGGAAAAGTCGGCTTCCTGCCGCTGTCAGCATACCGCTGTCGGTATTCGCGGGGCGTAATGCCCTCCCGCTTGCCGAAGCAAGCGGTAAAGTAAGCGGCCTGCTGAAAACCGACTGATACCGCGATTTGATGAATCGAGATATCAGTATGCAGCAGCAATTGACGCGCTTGCTCAAGCCGATAGCGAAGCAAGTATTCCATTGGCGAGCAGCCGAATTGCTTCTGCATGCATCTGGCGATATAGACAGGATGAAAATTGAGGCAGATGCCCAGCTCCTTCGACGTGATCGGCTCCCGATATCGGGAGCGAAGGCAGGAAGCGGCTCTCACCGCAACCTCGGCGCCTGGACTAGGCGCCTCCCCTTCCAGCGACGCGCCGAGCAGCTGCAATATTTCCTGAAACAGCAGCTGCTGCTTCCAACGGACCGCATCCAGATGCGAGTGCCGCTCATTCGAGACGATTTGCTCCAGCAATCCGTACATCACTGCCGGCTGGGCGATTCTTGCGAACTGCGGAATATCGAGCCGAAATTGCCGTTTGCGGAATGGATGCTCTGCAATTCCGTCCGAGCGCTCCTGCTCCTCAGCCTCTTCGCCCGACACGCTCCACGAGCCTGCCGTCTGAAAATGCAGCCAATAGGAGGCGGTCGTTTCCCGGCATCCCTCTGTCGGATAATGATGCAAATCAGGCCGTAAAATAAGCGCATGACCCGCCGACAGCTCGTAGCGCCGATCCTCTTCCCCGATATAAAGACAGCCTTGTTTGACAACAAGCAAGTCAAATTCGCCTACCGCATACCGCTCCGGGTGCTTGCGACCGGGACCAGCAAGGGAATAGCCGCTGTAAATGTAGTACGGCAGCGGCAGCGCGTTGAATGAGATTACTTGCATAGAATCGATAGCTCCTAAAAAGTTTTACGCAGCAAAACGGCTTTTTAAAAAGTTTCAAACTTAATAGTTTTAGTTGTCAGAATAATACATCCCCTTAAGTATAGCATCTATAATCGGTGGTATAAAGGAGGTATTGCAGATGAACACCCAAGATGCGTACAACCATTTCAAAACCGCAATTTACTGCACGGCTGGCTGCCTAGATAGCGATGAGAAGCAGCTCGCGCGAGAATTGGATTTTTTCCAGAAGCACATTCGGCTCTCCAAGATGTATATCGAAAATCATCGCGGCGACATAAGTTTGGACAGAGATAGATTGCTCGAGCTCAAGCATTTCTATGAATCGCGCGGCATCGAGACGGCAGGCGGCATTACGCCAACGCTTGGCGACGCTTATCGCCCCGGATACAATCGGCTGTTCGGCGGTATTTGCTATACGGACAGACCGTCGCGCGCCAAATTTCAGAAAGCGGTAGAAACCGCCGCATCGGTATTCGACGAAATTATTTTTGACGACTTCTTCTTTACGAATTGCGGCTGCGACGATTGCTTGTCCGCCAAGGGCGAGCGAACCTGGGAGCAGTTTCGGCTGGAGCTCATGACGGAGGTTTCCGAGAACCTCATCCGCAAGCCTGCCAAAGCAATCAACCCGGACGTCAAGCTTGTCATCAAATATCCGAACTGGAATGAAGCTTACCAAGCCTCCGGTTACAATACAGAAAGTCAGCCGTCGCTGTTCGACGGCGTCTACACAGGAACAGAAACCCGCGACCCCGCCATTAGCCAGCAGCATATTCCGAGATACGCCTCGTATTCCTTGCTTCGCTGGATGGAACGGCTCGCGACGGGACGAAACGGCGGAGGCTGGTTCGACAATCTCGACTGCACCTATATTGACTATTACCTGGAGCAAGCCAATTTAACTGTATTCGGCAAAGCGAAGGAACTGACTTTATTTTGTTACTCCTTGCTTAAGGACAGCGTTTACCTCCCTCCGCTCGGCTTCCAGCTGGAGAAATTAGACGCGCTTGCGGGCGGGCTCGCATCGCCGGTCGGGGCACTCGTCTATGAGCCCCATCACGCCAAAGGCGAAGATCATCTCTACGATTACGCAGGCATGCTCGGCATTCCGCTGGAGCTGACGCCGCATTTTCCGTTAAAACAGGAAGGCCCGCTCTTCATTACGGCAAACGCCGCCCGCGATGAACGCGTGATCCAGAAGATGAAAGCCTATTTGCGGGAAGGCGGGGAAATCATCATGACCTCCGGCTTTATTGCGCAAATGACCGGCAAAGGCATCGAAGAATTCACTACGTTGCGCGGCACGGGCAAAACGATGGCTGTGAACCGGTTCGCCGTTGAGACGAGCAGCTGCACATTCGATCAATTCGCATCGTCGGAAGAACCGATCTGCTATCCGATCTTCGATTACAGCACGAACGGAACATGGCAGTCGATCGTCGCGATGAACGGACAGAACAATATTCCAATCCTCATGTACGACAATTACAGCAAGGGCAAAATTTATTCGTTAATCGTGCCGGACAACTACGCCGACCTGTGGAAATTGCCTGCGCCGGTATTGAACAGGCTGCGCTCCGTGTTTGCAGGCAATCTGCTGCGTTACCGGATTGAAGGGCCTGCGAGCGTCGGCTTGTTCACCTACGATAACGAAGCGTTTATCTTAGAAAACTTCGCGCAGGTGCCGCAAACGTGGTCGATCGCCATTCCTTCCGGGACGGCATTGCAGACAGCGGCCGGCTCATCACCCGCCGCCGTCAAAACCGCCGTACTGGAAACCGGGGACATCATCTATACGATCAGGCTCGCTCCCTCCGCATGGGCCGCTTATCGGCTGGAAGCAGATTAATAAGCCTGTCAATTAAAAAATAGCGATGTAGGGATAGTCCCTACACCGCTATTTTTTTGAAATCTTCATCGCTAATCCTTAAACGTTATTTTGCCGAGGCTTCAACTGCCGGGGATTGCGCCTGCAGCGAAGGCATCGGATAAATCCGCTTGGCAAGCAGCGTCTGCAGAATCATAAATATGCCGCCAATTACCCAATAAAGCGGTACCGCCGCCGGAGCGGAGAAAGAGAACAGCGCCATCATGACCGGCGACAGAAAGCCGACAAACGCCATTTGCTTCTGCTGCACTGGATCAACGCCGAGTTGCGAGACGCGGAACTGCACATAATAGATAATGCCCGCAAGGAACGGCAATACATGATCGGGAGCGCCGAGCTGGAACCATAGGAAGGAATGCTGGGCCAGCTCAGGCGTCATCTTGATCGCCCAGTAGAGACCGGTCAGTATCGGCAGCTGCAGCAGCATCGGCAAGCAGCCGACAGCCAGCGGATTGAACTTATGCTTGCCGTACAGCTCCAACGTTTCTTTTTGCAGCTGCGCTTGCGACTCCGGCGTTTTATCCTTGTACTTTTCTTTCAGCTTGGCCAGCTCCGGCTGGATGATGTTCATCTTTTGCTTCATAGCCATTTGACCTTTGTGCTGGCGAAGCATAAGCGGCATCAGCACGATCCGCACGAGCAGCGTCATCGCAATGATCGCAAGCCCGTAGCTGTCGTTCAGAAATGATGCGATATGCTGAATCAAATACGAGAACGGGAACACGACGTAATGATTGAAAAAGCCCGGCGTGCTCGAATCGATCGTCCCGCTCGCCGAACCGCAGCCGCTCACCAGGAGCAGTACTGCGATAACGGCTGCAATTCGGTAAGGGCTAAGCGCAAATCGTTTGAAAAAAGCGGTGAGTGCATTTGGGTTGTTCATATAAGTGAAAATCCTCCTCGTTATTAGGTCGGTTATGATCGAATAACGAGGCTGCACAGTCTGACGAATCATCGTCAGGCGATTCTTTGCGTTTTGTTTTGCTGATCAGCCATTGAGGCGACCGATTGCTTCCGTCCACTTGCTGAACGAGCGGAATAAGCAATATTCGCACCACTTTCGATCGGGACGGATCAGCGTTCCATTCCAACGCTTGATGCGTAAAATAGGCCGCATAGGCAAACGAGCAGATGACACTGATCGAGAATAAATACGGAAATAAATCATGAAGCTCCAACATGCACTCACCTCCTGACATCAGCAATTTGAACTCCCCGCCTTTAGTCCAGCCAAATGCCATTCCTCGGACGGTTATGGATACAGACTGTCCGTTATACAATGGGTAAAGCTATGAACTAACGCGCATCAGGGAGGATTACCTTTGTATACGACAGCAATTTCGATCTTATTAGCCAGTTTGTTAGTATCTATTATACTCGGTTGGATAGCCGGGAATAAAGCCTCGGCAATAGTTTACAGCAAAACCGAGGAAAGTCTGAACCGAAAAGCTCGTCAGCTTTTACGTTGGACGGTTATTTTGTCTGTGCCGGCCGCTGCGGTGATTGGCTCTGTCCTGCTTTTGACGGCAAGCGGCACTGCTGCCCTGTGGGCCGATCGGCTGACAATACTGCTTATTGCAGCTATACAACTGTTGCTGTTGTGGATGGCGGCGCACCCGCGTCTGCGGCGCATTCGCATCGCTACGAACCGAAAGCTGCAAAAGCCGCTCGACGTTCGGCTTCGCAGCCGCGCCGCTCAACCGGCTCTCATCGTACCGTTTCAATTCAGCGCTCTAGGCCCGCTGACTGGATTTTATCTATTCTGGACATCTAGGCACCCGTTCTCCATGCTCGATACAGCAATTCCGCTAATCGTTCTCGCGATCGCGGTTCTCGCTCTATGGACGGTTCACTTAAACCGCAGCTCTCGAGTTAGCCTGACTGGAGAAGAACTGCCCAACCGTCCTTGGCGCCGCCTGTTCAACCGTCTAGGCATTCTCGTTGCTGCCATCGCTATAGCTTTCCTCCCATTCAATATGGCAATGAAAAACAGTTTGCTAGCGGATAAGATTTCGATGGCGGAAGGCACTATGGATTACGGCAAAGGAAGTTCTATGGTTTCACACAGCCATCCGCATGGCGAAACAGCCGTGCAAACGGCATCCTCCGGCGCGGCAGCCGCACCGGTCTCGGTTGATCAGTTAAGCGGACCTAGAGAGGGAAAGGCCGATGTGACCTATACTTTGACTGCAGAGAAAAAAACGATCCAGCTCAGCTCGGGCAAGACAGTCGAGGCCTGGACCTACAACGGACAGTCGCCTGGCCCGGAGCTGCGCATGCGGCAAGGCCAGCTTGTCGAAGTTACGCTTATTAACAAAAACATCGACAGCGGCGTCACCATTCATTGGCATGGCCTGGATGTGCCGAATGCCGAGGACGGCGTGGCCGGCGCGACACAAAACGCAGTCATGCCGGGCGAAAGCCATACGTACCGCTTCATCGCCGAACAGACCGGCTCCTTCTGGTACCATTCGCATCAGGAATCGAAGGAAGCGGTGCAAAAAGGACTGTTCGGCCCGCTGGTCGTCGAGCCCGCGGAAGGATTGCCTGAAGGAACGAAGGACGTCGCCGTTATGACGCATATATGGGATAACGCAGGTATGGCAATCGGCAGAAACGACGGCATCGAGCGGATGACAATCGCTCCAGGTACGCCCGTTCGTCTGCGGCTTATCAACACCGACGATTGGGTGCGGCAGACGTATCGGCTGATCGGGGCCGATTTCCAAGTGTCCGCCATCGACGGCACTGCATTGAACGAGCCTGGCGATTTGCGCGATGTCAGCCTAACGATAACAACCGGCGGACGATTCGACGTGACGTTCGTTATGCCGGAAACTCCGGTATATTTGGCCGTCGGCCCAGGCGCCGCCGGAGGAAAGCTCGGCATTCTCATGAGCAGCGACGGGAATGGCGAACTGCCAATTGTAAAGGGCGAAGGCGCTTCGTTCGACCCGCTTCACTACGGCAAACCCGCAGAGACCGCGTTTAATGCCAACAGCGCCTTCGACCGGGAATTCAAGCTCATCCTCGACAATTCGCTGGGCTTCTATAACGGCCAATTCGGTCTTCGATATACGCTGAACGGCGAGCTGTTCCCGAATACGCCGATGTTTATGGTCCGCGAGGGCGAGCTCGTCAAAACGACGATCATCAATCGCGGCATGGTTGAGCATCCGATGCACCTGCACGGCCATCATGCGCTCGTCCTTTCCCGCAACGGCGAACCGTCAACCGGCAGCCCTTGGTGGTCGGACACGCTTGATGTTCTGCCGGGAGATGTATACGAGATCGCCTTCGTCGCCGACAATCCCGGCCTGTGGATGGATCACTGCCATAACCTTACCCATGCAGCAACCGGGATGTCCATGCATCTCATGTACGAAGGCGTCACATCCCCTTATGAAGTTGGGGCCGACACAGTCAATCATCCGGAGTAGCGCAGCGGTCTCACAGCATGCGTACTTATTCATTCAGCATATCGATAAAAGCTTGCAGCGGCTGCGACATCCATTTCTTCGGATGAACCGCGTACTGCAAATGGAAGCGAATGTCCGGATGCGAAAAAGGCAGCTCCGTCAGCTTGCCGTCATTGAGCTCTCCGGCAACGACCATCTGCGGCAGCAAGGCGATGCCGAGGCCGTTAATTACGCATTGCTTAATAGCCTCGGGGTTGCCGAGCTCGAACAAGCCGGTATACGCCACCTCGCCCTGTTGCAGCACTTTATCGAACATCCCCCGGTAGATACAGCTTTCCTCGGAAATAATCAGCTCTGCGCCGTTCAACTCTTCTAGCCCGACCTCCGGCAGCCCGGCAAGCGGATGGCTTGGCGGCGCGACGAGCACGAGCGGCTCCTCGCGCACCAGCTCGCATCGAAGCGAGCTGTCGGCGAGCTTAACATCGAGCAGCAAGCCGATATCGTATTCTCCGTCCTTCACTTTGCTTAACAGCACCGATTCGCTCTCCGGATGCAGCTGAATGTTCAGCTCTGGAAACAACCCGCGCAGCCTTTGCAAATAAGGCGGCAAAAAGTAGGCGGCGAGCGAGTCGATCGCCCCGATAACGAGCGTTCCGCCCGCGTATCCCGCAACAATCTCGCGGGATTGATCGTACAGCTCAAGCATTTGAGAAGCCAGCTTGAGCAGCGCTTCGCCAGGCGGCGTAAGGCGCATATGGCGGCCATAGCGTTCGAGCAAGGGAACGCCGTACTCTTTTTCCAGCTTCTGAATTTGCGTCGTCACGCTCGATTGCGCATAGCCCAGCGCATCTGCAGCCCGCGTTATGCTTCTCCTTCGCGCCACCTCGCGAAAGGTATGCAAATAGACCAGATCCATCGATTACGCCTCCTATATTATCAATATTATTGATGACATCAATCGAAATGTATCGATAACTGCAATAAATCAAACATGCTAAAGTAGAGCTACCAAGAGGCGAATCCTTATCGCACTGCGCCATATCCGCCATCGCCGAAAAAAGGAGCTGGATTACATGTCTATTTGGAACGAACGGCAATTAAGCGGCATTTACGTCCCTATTGTTACGCCATTTCTGCCTGCCGGCGGTTTAGATCTGGAAGCTTTCGAGCGCTATGTCGACGAAATGCTCAATCGCGGCGTTCACGGCCTTGTTATTAACGGGACGACAGGAGAATCGCCAACCGTCTCCCTTGAGGAAATGAGCGCATTGATGAGCGCAGCCCTGCGAGTTCGGTCCGAGCGGCGGCATGTGCCGATCGTGCTCGGAACCGGCACGAACGACACGGCGTCCACCGTCATCCGGACGCAATTGGCCGGCGAGCTTGGGGCGGATGCCGCCCTAGTCGTCACTCCCTATTACAGCCGTCCCTCGCAAGCCGGCATTGTCGAGCATTATCGGCTCGCGGCCGAGACCGGAACGCCCGTTATCGCCTATGAAATCCCTTCTCGCACCGGGGTTCGCATGACAGCGGAGACGGCTCTTTCCGTCCTCGAGCTGGATGGCGTTATCGGCATGAAGGACAGCTCGGGCGGCGTCGAACTAATGAATCGCCTTGCCCGGCATACAGCAAAGCCGGTGCTGTGCGGTGAAGACGAGAGCTTCTTCGCGATGCTCTGCTGCGGGGCGCAGGGCGGCATGCTGGCTTCGGCCAACGTGCGAACGGATGCTTTTCTCGAGGTGTATGATCGGTTTCAAGCCGGAAACCTCCCAGATGCCCGCGAGGCTTTCGGAAGGCTGCTGCCGCTCATCCGCCTCCTGTTCCAAGAGCCGAATCCGGCGCCGATCAAGTGGCTGCTCGCCGAACAAGGCGTAATCGCAAGCGACTTCATCCGTTTGCCGCTTACTCCGATCACTGAGGAGCTCAGGAGACAACTGGCCGTCGAAATCGGAAATCAACAGCAGTCTTAGCAGCAGCTACTCATCGTAATACGCAAAGACTGTTTCAACCGGCTTGAAATATAGATGCCCGTCCTCCCACGGCTGAAAATGCAAATCCATTCGCGAATCGCCCCAATTCGCCGGAGTGCCCGATGTCGCTAGCTTTCGCGGCAATACGGGCTCTTCGACGACAGCTGGAAACTCCTGATAGCCGAACAGCAAATTTTCGCTCATGGCGATTATTTCGTATTTTGGCCCGAAGAAGGCATGCTCCTCTTGCAGCTGATAGTGATAATAAATATAGCTGGACATCATTTCAGGCTTTAAATGCGCAACGCGCCCCACCCGCCGCTCAACCTTCTCCTTCCGCCGCCAGTGCTCGGCGTTCGCCGGAGCGTTGAAATGAAAAACATCAATCATCGGAACCCACTTGCGCGGCGTCTGATGTCCCGGCCAATCGGCCAGATGAGAATGAAGCTCCGGGAACAGGCTTTCAGGATTCACTGCCCCTTCCTCGGACTCGTCGATGCATTCGACATACAGAAACAGATTCCGTTCCCACTTAAATACGGCGGCTGTCATCCATCGTCCGCTGCGAATGTACGGCAAAGCGCGTTCCCCATCATTTAACGCGGAAACTCCCTCCGACTCCAGACCTTCAAGGAGCTGTGCTCGCATAATGACTCTTTTCACTGCATGTTCCTCCTTAAGCACTCGCTATGACTACCTGTTGTTGGACGGTTCGCATTTGGTATACTTACAGAAATGCCGTTAATATACTTGCTTTTATTCTAACAAAACTTTTTTCGAAAAAGGAGTGTTTCCCTCATGCGTTATAACCGTCTCGGCAACAGCGGCCTTCGCGTGTCCGCTCTCGGCCTCGGCACCAATTCGTTCGGCACCCGCGCTGACAAAGCTGAATCCAAGCGTATTCTCGATTTAGCGCTTGACCGCGGGATCAACTTCATTGATACAGCCAACATATACTCCAGCACAGCATCCGAAACGATCATCGGCGCGGCGCTTTCCGGGCGGCGCAGCGAATTCGTTCTCGCTACAAAGGCCGGCCTGTCGCGCGGCGAGGGGCCAAACTCGAGAGGCTCGTCCCGTTTTCACATCCAGCAAGAGCTGGAGGGCAGCCTGAAACGGCTGAAAACCGACTATGTCGATCTCTATCAAATCCATACCTTCGACCCCGACACGCCGCTCGAGGAAACGCTTCGTGCCCTCGAGGATTTCGTTCGCGCCGGCAAGGTACGCTATATCGGCGCATCCAACTATGCCGCATGGGAGCTAATGAAGGCACTCGGCATCAGCGACCGGCTGGACTTAAACCGCTACGTGTCGACGCAGACAAGCTATTCGCTTGCTGATCGGACACCGGAGCGCGAGCTTGTGCCGCTGTGCCTCGACCAAGGCGTCGGCATCATCCCGTACTTCCCTTTGGCAGGCGGCATACTGACCGGCAAATACGGCATCGACGGCACAGCGCCGGAAGGCTCGCGGGCGTTGACGAACCCGAACTTCACCCGCTTCTTCGGCGAGCACAATCTTGCGCTCGGACGAAGCGTTGCCGCCTTAGCGCAGCAACTGGACTGCACAGCGAGCGTATTGTCGCTCGCTTGGCTCATGCAGCAGCCGGCTGTCGCAACCACCATTGTAGGCGCAACAAGCGCCGAGCAGCTTGAAAGCAACATGCAGAGCGTTGCCGTTGAGCTCTCTGCGGACACGCTTGCCGAGCTGGACCAATTGAGCCGTCCATTCCGCAACGGCGAACCGTTCGCTCTCTATCGACTCACTTAATAAAAGGCGCCGCAGGATTCCAGGGCTCAGCCCCTCGGTCCTGCGGCGTCTTTTAAAATTGCATAAGGGTAGCGGTGCCCAGAAAAAGGCTTCCGCGAAGCCGATTCGCTGTTTAACGCACCAAACTTCGCTAATCATGCGCCCGAATGGCCTTTACTCCTCCGCAACGAACCGAATTTCGCAAATCGCGAACTAATCTTCGCAAATAACGAAATTCAATTCGCTGTGCCGCATCACACCAACTAATCCAGCTCATTTAGCGAAGTTACTTTCTTTAATCAGCGAATGGGGTTCGTTATCGACAACGTCGTGCGGCGTGATCATCATTTAGCGAAGTTACTTTCTTTAATCAGCGAATGAGGTTCGTTAGCGACAATGTCGTGCGGCGCGATCATCATTTAGCGAAGTTACTTTCTCTAATCAGCGAATGGGGTTCGTTATATGGGCGCTCGCAGCGACACAGTTACTTTTCTACTTTAACCAAGCTCGACTGCGAAGCCGATTCGCTGTTTAACGAACCAAACTTCGCTAATCATGCGCCCGAATGACCTCTACTCCTCCGCAACGAACCGAATTTCGCAAATCGCGAACTAATCTTCGCAAATAACGAAATTCAATTCGCTGTGCCGCATCACACCAACTAATCCAGCTCATTTAGCGAAGTTACTTTCTTTAATCAGCGAATGGGGTTCGTTAGCGACAATGTCGTGCGGCGCGATCATCAAAATAGCGAAGTCACTTTCCTTAATCAGCGAATGGGGTTCGTTATATGGGCGCTCGCAGCGACACAGTTACTTTTCTACTTCAACCAAGCTCGACTGCGAAGCCGATTCGCTGTTTAACGAACCAAACTTCGCTAATCATGCGCCCGAATGACCTCTACTCCTCCGCAACGAACCGAATTTCGCAAATCGCGAACTAATCTTCGCAAATAACGAAATTCAATTCGCTGTGCCGCATCACACCAACTAATCCAACTCATTTAGCGAAGTTACTTTCCCTAATCAGCGAATGAGGTTCGTTAGCGACAATGTCGTGCGGCGCGATCATCATTTAGCGAAGTTGCTTTCTCTAAACAGCGAATGGGGTTCGTTATATGGGCGCTCGCAGCGACACAGTTACTTTCCAGCTTGAACCATACTCGACTGCGAAGCCGATTCGCTGTTTAACGAACCAAACTTCGCTAATCACGCGCCCGAATGGCCTCTACTCCTCCGCAACGAACCGAATTTCGCAAATCGCGAACTAATCTTCGCAAATAGCGAAATTCAATTCGCTGTGCCGCATCACACCAACTAATCCAACTCATTTAGCGAAGTTACTTTCCCTAATCAGCGAATGGGGTTCGTTATCGACAACGTCGTGCGGCGTGATCATCATTTAGCGAAGTTACTTTCTTTAATCAGCGAATGAGGTTCGTTAGCGACAATGTCGTGCGGCGCGATCATCATTTAGCGAAGTTACTTTCCCTAATCAGCGAATGAGGTTCGTTAGCGACAACGTCGTGCGTTGTGATCATTAAACAGAGAAGTTACTTTCCCTAATCAGCGAATGGGGTTCGTTATCGACAACGTCGTGCGTTGTGATCATTAAACAGAGAAGTTACTTTCTCTAATCAGCGAACGGGGTTCGTTAGCGACAATGTCGTGCGGCGCAATCATCAAATAACGAAGTTGCTTTCTCTAAACAGCGAACGGGGTTCGTTAATTGTGCCAGCAGACGCATCGAGATCATAAACAGTACAGTTTCCGTCAACTCGCTGCTCAATTGAACGCATAAGGCCGTTTTCGGCCTTATTGCCGCACCTTCGCACAAATCCAATCACTTTAAGGCCGTATTTGGCCTTAAATCCCGCCAATCCGCTCGTTTGATGCTCTCCCCCCGCCCATATAAGGCCGTTTTTGGCCTTATTCTTCGCTCCCGCACATAACAAAAGACTGTAAGGCCGAATATGGCCTTACAGTCCAACTTCTGCTCTACCGCAGCCGCACCCTCCCCAACTTCACCAATATCGCCTTACTTCGCTGGAATGCGGATTTTTTGGCCGACATAGATTAAGTTCGGATTTTTAAGCTTGTTGTACTCGGCAAGCTTTTGCCATGTCGTGCCGTAGCGCTTCGCAATATGCGAAAGCGTATCGCCCTTTTGCACGATGTAGATAATGTCCGCAGCAGGCTGCGGCTTCGGTTCCGGTTTCGGTTCCGGTTTTGGTTCCGGTTTTGGCTCCGGTTTCGGTTCCGTCACTGCCGGAGCCGCTAGGCTCAGCTTAAATTCGGCATAGCCGTCCGACGTATCCCCGATATAGGACACCCAATCAAGCGATTCGTCCAACGCCTTCGCATCCGGCGACGTTTTGAACGATACGCTCACCTTGTCATTCAACGGCGCAAGCGCCCAGTTGCCGTCCGCTGTCGGGTTAATCGTCTTGAACGAGCGGATATAGTCGATAACGACCTGCCGGTTCTCATCCGGTGAAGCCAAAATGATCCGCTTGCCGTCTGGATTGGCCAGCTTGCTGGATGAAGCGCGGTAGTTGTTCGACGCAACAACGAACTTTTTCGCCGGGTCAATCGCCTTGCCTTCGAATTTCAGATCGACAATACGGCTAGAAGCCGGGTTAACGATTACGCCTTTGGCATCGTATTTAGCCGGTTTGGAAACGTCGATCTGATACGTGACGCCGTCGATCACATCGAAGTTGTAGGTCGGGAAGTCGTAGTTAATGAGCTCTTGCTTCGCCGTCGAGGAAGGATCGATCTGATTGAACTGGCCTGCGGACCACTCCAGCCATTCTTTCAGTTCCGCCCCCGTTATGAGCACCGCATTGACCGTGTTGGAGTACAAGTACAAATCCGCAACGTTCTTGATTGCGATGTCGCCCGCAGGAATATTGGTATAGTAGTTCGGACCTTGTCTGCCGCCCGCTTTAAACGGCGCTCCCGCCGACAACACCGGAATCGCTTCGTACTCGGTGCCTTTCAAATGCTGCTCAACATACCATTTCTGCGCGTTAGTAACGATCTGGATTGAAGGGTCATCCTGAACGAGCGCAAACCAACTGTTGATCGGCGCTGTCGTCTTGCCGACCGGACCGCGCACGTAATCCAGCGTATGCTCGTGATCCTCCTTCACCGCGTCCAATACGCCTTGATCCGCATCGACAAGCGGCTTCTTGTTCACCGTATCGAATATCGGCTTCACGGATGTGGCCGAATCGACAACCGTCCATTTGCCGTCAGCCGTCTGCTCCAGCGTCAAGTCGACAATGCCGAGATTGTTGCCCCAGAAACCGGGCTCTACGGCAGGCACCCCGTTGATCGTTCCTTTAGCCAGATCAACACCCGATTTGCCTTCAAACGATTTGTCCGGAAACACTTTGTGCGCGTGCCCAAACAAAATGGCATTGATATCCTTTACTTTACTTAAGTACAGCACGGAATTTTCCAGGTTGTCCGCCTGCGGAATATCCTCAAAGCCCGAATGGGGAATCGCCACAACGATATCGGCGCCCTTCGACTTCATTTCCGGAATGAACTTTTCAGCCGTCTTCACGATATCCTTGGCTATAACTTTGCCTTCAAGCTTCGCCTTGTCCCATTGCATAATTTGCGGAGGCACGAATCCGATTACGCCGACCTTCAACTTGTGCGTCGCGCCGCTCTCGTCCTTCACTTCCTTATCAAGGATGAGATACGGCGTGAACGCATTTTTGTCGTTCGACTCGTCCTTGTCCCCGTCGTCAATATAGACGTTGGCGTTGACGTAAGGAAAATTGGCGCCAGCCAGCGAATTATCCAGGAATTCCAAGCCGTAGTTGAACTCATGGTTGCCGATATTGCCCGCGTCATAATCAAGCAGATTGAGCGCTTTGTACACCGGATGCGTCTCGCCCTTCTTCAGCGGATCGACCGTAGCCACATAGTCGCCGAGCGGATTGCCTTGAATGAGATCGCCATTGTCAAAAAGAAGACTGTTCGGCGCTTCCTGACGCGCCTGCTTGATCAGCGTCGCCGTCTTCGCGAAGCCATACTCATCCGTCGGCTTGTCCGCAAAATAATCATAGTTCACCATGTTCACATGCAAATCCGTCGTTTCCATAATTCGAAGCTGAACTTTCGTCCCGCTCCCCGTCGCAGCGGCGATCGCCGAGAACGGCAACGCCACTAGCCCCGCCGTTACCGCGACCGATAACGCGCTTCTCCACATTTTTTGATTACCTCTCACGAATCTCACATCCCTCTTCTAATTTCAACCGAATTATTAGACTCGATGACATAGATGTGTGAATAATATGGGAATTATGGCATCATTTTTTTAAGTTTAGGTCAAATATCCGCAATTGTCACGCAATATTTTTGTAAAATTATTCCCCATTATGTGAGGTTAATCGACAGTCATCATCCCCTTCATTTCTGCTGTTTTCGACATCAATCTGAACATTACTTCCCGCTGTTCCTTCCCTAGCAAAATAATCATTGCATGGAATCACCTTCCATGTTAGTATGTCTAAAATCATGGAAGGGTATCTAGGGATCCGATCCTGCAAGGGAGGCGAACCAAGCGATGCCAGCGACGGCAATACGCCAAAGCCACACCGTAAGGAATAAAAGGCCTTCGGAAAGTTCCGCCCGTATAGGGCGAGACTGTCCGAAGGCTTTTTTGTGCTTGTACAGAGGGCTAACCGCAACTGCGAAAATAGATGGACTTCCGGTTACTGTTGTTTTCAGATTTTCTAATTGGATTCCTTATAGTTAAAATCTGAAAACAAAGGTAAACGCTAACGCTCCTCCAGCTCATCTATTCTCTCCGTTTGCTCCTACGCCATATTGTGCACCAACAAAAATAAATAAAAGGGGAATCACCATGGCAACCATTCAAGTGGAGCAGTTAGGCAAGGCTTTCCGCATGAAAAAGAAACAGGAAGGCTTTGCCGGCAGCGTCAAATCGCTGTTCAAGCCAATTTACGAAGACAAGACCGCCGTCGACGGCATCACGTTCTCGGCTAAACAAGGCGAGACCGTCGCTTTTCTCGGTCCGAACGGCGCCGGCAAATCGACGACGATCAAAATGCTCACCGGCATCCTTCACCCGTCCACCGGCTCCGCCGAAGTGCTCGGCTGCTGTCCCTGGACGGAGCGAACGAAGCTGTCATACCGGATCGGCTCTGTATTCGGGCAAAAATCGCAGCTGTGGTACCACCTTCCGCCGATGGATACGTTCGAGCTGATGAGCCGTATTTACGAGCTGCGCCGCAGCGACTACTTACAGCGGCGCGATGCGCTGATCGAGCGGTTTGAGCTGGAGCCGTACATGCAAACGCCGGTACGAAAGCTGTCTCTCGGCGAACGAATGCGCTGCGAAATCGCCGCATCTCTTCTCCATCGTCCGCAGGTGCTGTTCCTGGACGAACCGACAATCGGTCTCGACGTCGTCGTTAAGCAGCGCATCCGCCAGCTGATCCGCGAACTGAACGAGCAAGAGGGAACGACCGTATTCCTTACCTCCCACGATGCAGGAGATATCGAGCAGCTGTGCGAGCGCGCGATCGTCATCAACTATGGCCGTATCGTTTTCAACGACCGGGTCGAACTGATGAAGCAGCGGTATATGACGCACAAAACGATCAAGCTCGTTCTTGCTAACGATCCCGGCAGCATGATCGTTCCCGGAGCGGAAATCGTGGAACGCAGCGGCGCGCGGGTTACGCTATCCGTAGACACTTCGCTCACAACCATCGAAGCGGCGCTGACAACCGTAATGGCCAATTGGCGAATCGTAGACGTCACTGTCGAGGATCCGCCGATGGAGGAAATCATTACGCGCATGTACAGTGATTTCGGAGAGGAGGCGCTCTCGTAATGGCTGGAACAGCCCTCCGCAAAAGCGCGAAATACGCATTCATTGGCAAAATAACGCTCCGAAACCAATTGGCCTACATCGTTGACTTCCTTATCCGCTCCTTGTTTCTGTTCCTTATCCTTTATATTTTTTTGCAGCTATGGCAGGCGACATTCCATGGGGAGGGCAGCGGTTCATTCATTTCCGGATACAATCTGAAACAAATCATGTGGTATCTGGTCATCACCGAATCGATGACCCTTGCATGCCCCAGCCTTTGCTCCAAGATCGAGGAAGAAGTGAAGAACGGCGACGTCGGCTACCGCCTCGTTCGTCCCATCCACTTCATCGCGTTTCATTATGTTGAATATATGGGCGAGACCGTCGTCCGTTTCAGTGTTAATATCGTGCTCGGCGGCCTGCTCGGACTGCTTATGCTCGGCCCTCCGGATTTAAGCTTCGGCTACCTGTGGCTGCCGCTCGCCGCCTTATTCGGCTTTACGGTCAATTTCCTGATGAATATGATGCTCGCCCTCTGCGCGTTCTGGGTAGAAGAAACGAAGGGCATCGAATTCGTTTACAACAAAATCTTGTTTACGATCGGCGGCATGCTGATGCCGCTGGAGCTTTTTCCGCAGGCGCTCCAAGCCGTCGCCCATTGGCTGCCATTTCAAGCGATTCTGTATATTCCGGCCAAAATCGCTGTTGCGTTTGACGCCTCCCAGCTCGCAGCAATGTTTGCTGTGCAGACGCTATGGATCATCGTCATCGGCGCGGTCGTGGCGTGGATTTACCGGAAAGGAGTGACAAAACTCAATGTCAACGGAGGCTAGGACGCAACCAACCGCAGCTCGGCATACCATCAGCGAGCACGAGCAGCCAGGCAAGCTGCGGCGGCAGCTTGTATTCATTCTGCGAAGCTGGACGCTGAACCTCGCCGGTGCGATGGAATTCAGGCTAAGTTTTCTGCTTACGGCAGGGATGATGATCGTCAACAACATCGTCTGGATTCTTTTCTGGGGACTGTACTTCAATCGGTTTCAAGTGCTGAACGGCTGGGAGCTGCACGACGTTATGATGATGTGGGCCGTGTCGGCAGGCGGCTTCGGCTTAATGGCCGCCTTTTTCGGCAACGCCGCGCGTATCGCCAATATTATCGCGACGGGCCAGCTTGACATCTATTTAGCCCAGCCGAAGCCGGTGCTGCTTCATGTGCTTATTAGCCGAATGTCGGTCAGCGCGATCGGCGACGTGCTGTTCGCACTGCTCATCTTTGCCATATTCGGTGACAAATCGGCGCTCGGCATCATCAAGTTTGCGCTGGCGTTAACGATCGCCGCCGTCATCTTTATTTTCTTCACCGTTATCGTCAACTGCCTGGCGTTCTGGCTCGGCAATACGGAGGGTCTCAGCTTTCAGCTGTTCAACGCCCTTCTGGCATTTACGACTTATCCGACGAGCATATTCAAAAGCTGGGGCAAGCTCGTCTTGTTCTCCGTCATTCCCGCAGGCTTCATCAGCTATTTGCCGATCGGCTTGCTGCGCGAGATCGAGCTGCCTTTTCTGGCTGGCGCGCTTGCCGTTGCGCTTCTGCTCGCCGCCGGCGGAACGCTGCTTTTCTACCGCGGACTGCGGCGCTACTCGTCAGGCAACATGATGTCGCTGCGGCGCTGAACAACAACAAATGGAGGCTTGATTATGGAATCCGTTAAGGTCTATCATTATGACTCCTTCAGCCCTGTTCCCCATAAAGGGAACCCGGCTGGGGTCGTGTTCAATGGAGCACAATTGTCTGAGGAGCAAATGCTCGATATCGCCAATAAAGTAGGGTTTAACGAAACAGCTTTCCCTCTTCCGTCCGATAAAGCCGATCTGCGCATTCGTTTTTTCACGCCCGGACATGAAATCAATCTATGCGGCCATGCCACTGTTGCAACCGTATATGCATTGGCAACGAAAGGGCTATTGGACGACAAAACAGACATCACCATCGAAACGAAAGCCGGCGTTTTGCCGATACGAATCGATAAAGCCGACGGCGTATTTTTCATTACCATGCGGCAAGCCGCTCCCGAGTTCCGCCCCTTTAACGGCTCGCTCCGCGAGCTGGCGGAAAGCATCGGACTTGAAGAGCATGACATCGATGATCAGCTGCCGACCCTGTATGGAAGCACGGGCACGTGGACGCTGCTCGTTCCGATCAAAAGGCTCGAAGCATTTAACCGAATGAAGCCTGCCAGCCAGCGTTTTCCGGACGTGCTGGAGGAGATGCCGCGAGCTTCCGTCCATCCATTTTGTCTAGAAACCTATGATCCCTCAGCTCACATGCATGCCCGGCACTTCTCATCGCCATTCTCCGGCACGACGGAAGATCCTGTTACCGGCACGGCTTCAGGGGTGATGGGCGCTTATTACAACAGGTACATTTACCAGCGCACCGATTATCAGCTTTCGCTGATCGTCGAGCAGGGACAGGAGATCGGAAGGGACGGCCGCGTTCATGTCACCGTTACGAACGGCAACATCATTGAAATTTCCGGACATTGCGTTCACGTTAACGATTTCGACGTCTCCCTTTAGCACCGGAGCGAAGTTACGCCGGAAGATGACAGAAGATTTGGAAAATTTTATACTATTTATGCGAATCGACGAGATAGTCGGCATTGCGCCGAATGACCTCGAGATCACGATATTTGAAACGCCGAAACAAAATTGGGGAATTCGAGGCTTGCCCGCAGACGAGCTGCAATTAAACTATAAGGTGAATGTTTAGCAACGAAAAAGCTGTTGGACGTTAAGGGTCGCCCCCTGCATCCAACAGCTTATTTTCATGATTATTGGGCGGTCAAAATGAGCGGTCCGTCCGCTGTAATCGCCAGCGTATGCTCGTACTGCGCCGACAGCTTGCCGTCTCTCGTGCGAGCGGTCCAGCCGTCCGCATCGATTTTCGTCAAATAGGTGCCGACGTTCAGCATCGGCTCGATGGTGAACACCATGCCCTCTTTAATACGAGGCCCTTTGTTTGGCGGCCCGTAATGCGGCACCTGCGGGTCCTCGTGCATCACTTGGCCGATGCCGTGGCCGATGAAGTCGCGCACGACCGAGAAGCCTTCCGCCTCGGCGTATGCTTGAATCGCATGGGACACATCGCCGATTCGGTTGCCCGCAACCGCTTGCTCGATCCCTTTGTAGAGCGATTCCTTCGTTACGCGCAACAGCTTATCCGCTTCCTCGGAAACTTGGCCTACTGCATAAGACCACGCGGAGTCCGCGAGCCAGCCATTCAAATTGACGACCATATCAATCGTAACGATGTCGCCTTCCTTGAGCTTCTCTTTTTTCGGGAAGCCGTGGCAGATGACGTCGTTAACCGATGCGCATGTTGCGTACGGGTACCCTTTATACCCTTTTTGCTCCGGCGTTGCGCCGTGCTGCTTCATGAACTTTTCAGCAAACTGGTCGATTTCGTGCGTCGTAATGCCTGGCGCAATCAGCCCGGCGATTTGACGATGAATTTCCGCAAGCAATTTGCCCGCTTCTTGCATACGGCTAATTTCAGCCGGTGTCTTGATCGTTATCATCTGTATCTCCTTCTTTACTCCTCATGTTCGTGTACTAAAAAGCATACATCAGCGACGAGCCCGCTTGCAACCCGCCTTACGGTTGCGATAAACTGTCGCTAACATTTAACGATTGGAGATGAAGAGAATAATGTAAAATTTCTTGCTGCCCCGTTTAAAGAATAAAGCCGTTTATTTGTGTTTTATTCTTTGGCCAGCAAGAAGGTTACCTTATTCTTTTCACTCTCAAAATATACCCTAATCCACCCCTCCGCCAGGGGTAGGTTTGCTGTATTCTTTTGGAGCTGCGAGAAAGGTATCTTTCTTGCAGCTCTTTTTATTTTGTCCAAGGAGGTGCATGACCTATGTCATTAATCAATGTAACCAACCTAACATTTGCCTATGACGGCAGTTACGATAACATATTCCTAATCGCCCTTTATATAAATAAATCCCCTTCAGGTCGAAGGGGATGGTTATTATAATTATTTAAAATGACCGCAATCATTATTCCGCTTCTCCCTCAGATGCTTCGGCCTCAGCCGCTTCCTCTTCTTCCTCTGCTGCTTCTTCTGCGGATTCTTCTTCCGCAGCTTCCTCTGCAGCTTCTTCCACAGCGGCAACCTCTTCGGCTGCTGCTTCTACTGCCTCTTCAGCAGCTTGTACTACTTCTTCTTCATGGCTCATCGTTATCACCTCCTAGGTCCTTGTTACTTCTAATTGTAGCGCTTTCATAGTAGATCACAAGAGGTGTAAAATGTCGTAATCTAAGAAGTTTTGATTGATTTTAGCCGGTTGTGGGAGCAGTCGGATTTCTATGATTCAGTGCCTATCAAAAAGCTGGACTTAAGTCCAGTTCACCCGTTACCCAAAGGACGAGGACAGCGAGGAACCTGCTATGGTATGCTGTAAACAACTTACAAATCACTCGGCGATTACGTTGTGAACAAAGGAGATAAACTCATGAGCAAAAAGGCAATTCTCGGCCCCGTTTTTATTTTATTCGGCGCCTACTTATTTCTAAACGAAGGCTCCAGCTTTGGCACAGGCGATATTTTCGCCTACTTCTGGCCCAGCTTGTTCGTCATTCCGCTAGGATTATTTTTTCATTGGATGTACTTCGCAATGACCGGCCGCAGAGGCGTCGGCATGCTTGTGCCCGGCGGCGTTCTGTTTACTGCAGGTATCGTATGCCAGATCGCCATGCTGTTCAACAACTGGGAGTATATGTGGCCGGGCTTCATTCTCGCACCCGCAATTGGCCTATTTGAGCTCTACTGGTTCGGCTCCCGCAACAAATGGCTGCTTATTCCGATCAACATCCTCACTGTCCTGTCGCTTTTATTTTTCGCCGTCTTCTCGATCGGCGCGTTCTTGAATGAAGTATCCGCGATGCGTCCGTTCCTCGCTATCGTATTCGTCGCAGGCGGTGCGTTACTCCTTATCGTCCGAAGCCGTAAAGAGGATTAAATAACAAAGAGTGAGCAATGACGGGAAGATTCATCCGTTGCTCACTCTTTTTTACGTTTACTAAAGGTTCGAACGCTCTTCCTCAACCGCCCGCTAATTCCCTCGCCGCTTTAACAAGGATTTTACACTATGCATGTCAAATGAATAAATATGCATCTAGAATCCCGCAGGAGGGCACATCATTGTCGATCAAATCTAAAATCGCCTGGTTTATTTCGCTAACGGTTACCGTTATTTTGCTGTTGAATATATCAATCTACTACCTCTCCTCGAAATCGGAGCTGCAAACGAACGCCGAGCAGCAGATGCTCGTCATCGCCAAGCAAATCGGCCAAACGCTGGAAGCCTCTCAAAAATCCCGCAAGATGATAGAGGATGCGCTAGGCGAGAAGCTTCGGACGGCAGCGATTGCCGCTCAGCAGCAGCTCAACCCCGACATCGACAAAGTCAGCAACGAAGAGCTCGTTCAGTTGAGCGAAGAGCTCGACGTTGACCATATAACGCTATGGAAACGGACAGACAACGACATTATCGTGCAGAAATCATCCGATCCCAATGAAATCAATATGAGCTCAAAAACGTGGGATTACTGGTATACGGCATTCAATCAGCTGTTTGACTTAAAGCCGGTAACCGTCCCGCAGGGGCAAAAGCTCGAACACTTCTGGTCGGGTCCGATCAACTTCTCATCCTCCAACCCTTCCGAAATTAATAAGTGGGGCAACTATTACGACGGAACGACCAATTACATGATCAATCCGTATATTCATGCCGACGTATTTCTAAAGTTTGAGCAATTGAACGGCAGCGAGGCGATCTCAGCTCAAGTGCTTAAAGACAACCCTTCCATTCTGGAGGTGACAGGCTTCGATCCTGATTTTGTCGGCAAGGAACCGATCATTAAAATGAAAAAAGGGATGCCGATCCGCAATTTGGATGTGCGCAGCGTCATTTTTGGCGATTACACCTATATGGACCAAGCCGACAGCGACAACATCCGGCTTGCCGCGCAAAGCGGCAAAGTCATCACGACCAAGCTAATTATTAACGGGCGCCATGTGTTAAAAAGCTTTATCCCGATTACCGGGCAAAAAACGTACGTCATCAGCGTCAACTTTGATCATGGCGTTATTCAGAAGACATTGTTCCGCCAATTGACCGTCCAAGCCATGATCTCGCTCGGACTCATCCTGATTACTGTCGCAGCCAGCTTTATTCTCGCAAGGCTCATTACCCGCTCGCTGAATCAAATTGTAATGAAGGTCAGCGATATTTCCAAAGGCCATTTCGGCGTTCAGCTGGCGGTAGAAAGCAGCGACGAGCTGGGCTTGCTGGCATCGAGGGTCAACATGATGAGCCATAACTTGCAAGCCTACACCTCGCAGCTCAAGGACGCCGCCGAGGAACTGAGGCATACGAAGCAGTATTTGGAATCGTTCGTCAATCATACCTCGGATGCGATTCACGTATCTGATCTAAGCGGCAGTGTCATTCAAGTCAACAAGGCGTTCGAGGCGCTTTACGGCTGGAGCGAAACGGAAGTTCTCGGCAAGCGGATTTCGAATGTTCCGGATGAATATATCGAGGAGCAGCGGCAGCTGCTGGCAATTGTCAAGGAAGGCGGCTCGATTGCCGACCATGAAACCGTCCGATATGACAAAGACGGCAACCCGATCGACGTCAGTATTACGGTATCTTCTATTCGCGATGAACAAGAGGCGATTGTAGCTGTTGCTTCCATTACGCGGAACATTACGGCGCGGAAGCATACCGAGGAAGTATTGCGCCGCTCAGAGAAGCTGTCCGTCGTCGGCCAGCTCGCCGCCGGCGTAGCGCATGAGGTTCGCAATCCGCTCACGACGCTCCGCGGCTTTGTCCAATTGCTCAAGAGAGACGGCAAGCTCGCTCCTGCCTATTTCGATATCATGCTGTCCGAGCTTGACCGCATCAACTTTATTGTCAGCGAGCTTCTCGTTTTTGCGAAGCCGCAAGCGAGCCGCTACCAGCTGACTGATATTCGCGAGACGTTGAATGACATCGTTATGCTGCTCGATTCGGAAGCAAATTTCTATAACATTCGCATTATCACCCGCTTTGACGATAACGTTCCGCTGTTGAAAGCCGAGCCGAATCAATTAAAGCAAGTGTTCGTCAACGTCATGAAGAACGGCATCGAGGCAATGAAGGACGGCGGCGATCTGACCGTCGAATTGATCTGCCATTCGGAGGACAGCATCCTCATTCGGATTGCGGATCAGGGCAGCGGCATCCCCGAGCAGGATATGGCCCGTCTATGCGAACCGTTCTTCACCCGCAAAGATGAAGGCACCGGCCTGGGGCTTATGGTCAGCCAGCAAATTATCGACAATCATAAAGGCAGCCTAAGCTTCAGCAGCGAGCTTGGCGTCGGAACAACCGTAGAAATCAAATTGCCGCTGCAGCAAGGAGCGGCAGCGGCAAGCACGAATTAGTTCGGGACTAGGAGGCTTCCTCCGGAGCTGCCAAACCGGCAGCCTCGAGTCATTCCGCCTAAACGAGTGCGAGCAGCGTTCCGCCCAGCATGCCCGCGAGCACAACAGCCCAAGGCGGCATTTTCCAAAATACAAGCATCAGAAACAGGACGAGTGCGAGCGCCAGATCAGCAGGTTCCATAATGGCCGTCGTCCATAACGGATTGTAGAGCGCAGCCAGCAGGATGCCCACAACGGCGGCATTCACGCCAGCTAACCCCCCTTGGGCCGACGGACTGTTCCGCAAGGAGCTCCAGAACGGCAAAGCCCCGGCGACGAGCAGAAAAGCAGGCAGAAAAATCGCCAGCGTGGCAATAACCGCTCCTGGAATGCCGCCTGCCATCGCACCCAAATAAGCTGCAAATGTGAAAAGCGGACCAGGTACCGCCTGCGCAGCGCCGTAACCGGTCAAAAACTGCTGCTCGCCGATCCAGCCTGCAGGCACGGTCTCCCGCTCCAGCAGCGGCAGTACAACATGGCCTCCGCCGAACACTAGCGAACCCGCGCGGTAAAAGCTGTCGAACATCGGCAGCCACAATCCGCTGTCTCCGTTCGCGTCAAAGAAAGCGCGGAGCAGCGGCAGCGCAAGCAGCAGCGCGGCAAACAGCGCGAGGCATGCCGCGCCCCATCGGCGGCTAATCGGCACCGCTAACGGCGGCGCAGCATGTACGGCCGCCTTGCGGTACAGCCAATAGCCAGCCAGTCCGGCAGCGGCAAGCAGCGCAATCTGGCTGACAGCAGTCTGCCATAGCAGGCTCACGGCCGCAGCCAGGATGGCAATTGTCGCTCGAATCTTGTCCGAAGCGAGCTTTTGTCCCATTCCAAGCACAGCTTGCGCTACGATTGCGACCGCAGTTATTTTGAGCCCGTGAATCCAACCCGAGCTGCTCACATCAAAGCCTTGCAGCAGCAACGCGAATAGCGTCAGCGCAACGACGGATGGCAGCGTAAATCCGATCCACGCCATCAGGCCGCCGAGCCAACCCGCCCGAATAATCCCGATGCCGATGCCAACCTGGCTGCTCGCAGGACCGGGCAGAAACTGACATAGCGCCATCAAGTCGGAATAGCTCTGCTCGTCCAGCCATTTGCGGCGGCGAATATATTCATTATGAAAATAACCCAAATGCGCAATCGGCCCGCCAAAGGACGTTAACCCCAGCTTTAGCGACACGAGTCCCACTTCCGTTAAGGCGCGCAGCCGTTCTTTAAACGTCATTTTTAAAACCACTCCCGTATGCAATCGTGATGCTTTCACAGTATCATTTTACGGGAAGCCTCTCTACTCCCTTTACATAAAAAAAAATAATCCGCCCGAGAACGGACGGATAGATCCTCTATTTGCCGAAAATTTTCGCGTACCGGAAGACGGCAGGGAAATTTTCCGACATCAAGAGCGGAATGACCTGCTCAATTTGCTGCGGTTCCCACTCCCACCACTTAATCTCCATCATGCGATCAATAATGTGCTGCGGAAAACGATACTTGATCACTCTCGCCGGATTCCCGCCTACGATGGCGTATGGCGGCACATTTTTGGTCACTTGCGCATTCGTCGCTATGCAAGCGCCATCTCCGATCGTCACACCGGACATAATCGTTGCGCCCATGCCGAGCCACACGTCATTACCGATGATCACATTGCCGTTCGATCGCGATACGTTCGCGATATAGCTGTACTCGGGCATAAACGCGCTGAACGGATAGGTGGTTCCCCAGTCATACCGGTGATTTCCTCCCAGCATAATGGTGACCCCGTTTGCAATTGAGCAAAACTTGCCGATTACAACAATATTGCTCACGCCATAGGCGAGCACAAGCGGTTCGCCATAAGTATAGGGACCGATGTACGTATTTCCGTTCAAAAAACGCGGCGGATGGGTAGCATACAGATGATTCATTCCCATTACTATCACTTCCTTGGCGTTCATTTGCTATCAATCTATTACAATTTAGTATATTCGGAATCAAGTCTCGCGCTACCGGTCAAATGCCAAATCATTAGCGGCGCCGGCAAAAATAATGGTATGATGGAGCCACATGAGTAAGCGGAAAGAAAGGTACGATAGCGATGACGAAGGAAGAAGGAGCTAGAGAGCTGCTCGTATTAGATCGGATGGGCGACGTGGCGTCCATGCATAAGAACATGGATCCGCTCTATTCGTTCGCTTTGGACGAGCTGCTGTGCCGCAGCACCGGCCGAGGCGGACCGGCGATATGCCATATTTGGCGCCATCCGCGCGCCTTCATTATGGGGCTTCGCGACAGCCGTCTTCCCGGAGCCGGAGAAGCCCAGCGATGGCTGGAGTCCGACGGCTGGGCCGCCGCCGTTCGGCATTCCGGCGGCGCTGCGGTGCCGCTCGATCTTGGCGTCGTGAACGTGTCGCTTATTTTGCCGAAAACGGATACGCTCGACTTTCATTTTCACAGCGACTTTGAACGAATGTACGAGCTCATCCGCGCTGCGCTTGCCGATACCGGCCGCCAGATCGACAAAGGAGAAATAGCCGGCGCATATTGCCCCGGCGACTACGACCTAAGCATCGGCGGCTTGAAGTTTTGCGGCATTGCGCAGCGCCGGCAGACGCACGCGTACATCGTGCAGGCGTTCGTCATCGCGGCAGGTTCCGGCCGCGAGCGGGCGCAGCTCGTCCGCTCCTTTTATGAGCGGGCGGCTGCTGGGGCTTTGTCCGTAACCGCCGCCGATTATCCGGCGGTTACGGACACAAGCACGGCCAGCCTCGAAGAGCTGGCCGGATTGGGCGGCGGCGCGGCAGGAGACGCAGCGGCGATCGCATTCGCCGATGCGGTGAAGCGCGTCATCCGCGCCGGCCAAACCGAAGAGGGCATGCGGCGCGCAGCCGCCGCGCTCGATATGCCCTCGGAGGAGCAAATCCGCGAGATGATTTGCACTTTACGGGAGCGATATACGATTAGAGACCGAAGTTAATCGAAAAAGGAGGAAGAAACTATGCTTTTGGAAGCGGTCATGCTGCAAGTAAAACCGGGGATGGAAGCCGAGTATGAGGAAGCTTTTCGCATAGCCTCCGGCATCATCTCCTCGATGAAGGGATATATCAGCCACGAGCTGCAGCGCTGCATGGAGACGGAGGGCAAGTATTTGCTGCTCGTCCGCTGGGAAACGCTCGACGACCATATGACCGGCTTTCGCCAATCGCCGGAATATCAAGAATGGCGAAAGCTGCTGCACCATTTCTACGACCCGTTCCCCGTGGTGGAGCACTTTGAACAGGTTGATCTCACGCGCTAACTAAGGAAAAGCAACTCGCTATCATGCTCTCGGTGCGGGTTGTTCCAGTTAACGAACCGCATTCGCTAACTAAGGAAAGTTACTTCGTTATTTCATGTTCTCGGCGCTGGTTGTTCCATTTAACGAACCGCATTCGCTGATTAAGGAATGTTACTTCGCTATTCATGCTCTCGACGCTGGCTGCTCCAGTTAACGAACCGCATTCGCTCATTAGAGAAAGTAACTTCGCTATTTGCTTCCGTTTGGTCGTGCGCGAGGGGGATAGCGAACCAGCCTTCGCTATTTGCGAAGGTTGGTTCGCGAATTGCGAAATTTGGTTCGCTACAGCGGGTTTGAGGTCATTTCGGCGCATGGTTAGCGAAGTTTGGTTCGTTAATTAGCGAAACAGCTTCGCTGTCGAGCTTGGTTCACGTTGCAAAGCAACTGTGTCGCTGCTGGTGACCATTGGGTGACCATATAACGAACCGCATTCGCTAACTAAGGAAAGTAACTTCGCTATCCATGTTCTCGACGCTGGCTGCTCCAGTTAACGAACCGCATTCGCTCATTAGAGAAAGTAACTTCGCTATTTGCTTCCGTTTGGTCGTGCGCGAGGGGGATAGCGAACCAGCCTTCGCTATTTGCGAAGGTTGGTTCGCGAAGTGCGAAATTTGGTTCGCTACAGCGGGTTTGAGGTCATTTCGGCGCATGTTTAGCGAAGTTTGCTTCGTTAATCAGCGAAACAGCTTCGTTAACGAATGGTTGATCGTTACGATACAAGACGCGAGACGAAACGCCAAGCGCCCGCCAAACAAAACAGCCTCAGCACCTCCCCCAACGGGAGGCTACTGAGGCTGTTTGGCTGCTGCGGATTTGCGCAGCACTTGGTTGACGACCTCGGAGAGTACGAGGCCAAGAGCAATTGTGCCGGAGAACATGAAGGCGCGGACGACCAGTTCGACAGCGGCGTTGTAGTCGTTCTCCACGACTTTGCGCATCGCGTCGTACGCAATGCCGCCAGGGACGAGCGGGATAATGCCGGAAACGTTAAATACGGTCACCGGCGTTTTATACCACCGCGCAAAAAACTGGCTGATCACCGTTACGACAACGACCGCAATGAGCGTCGACGGTATGGCGTGCACTTGCAGCTTCGTGCAGCATACGTACATCATCCAGCCGGCCATGCCGACCGCACCGCATTGCACGAGCGTCCGCTGCGGCGCATTAAATATGAAGCCAAACATCGCCGAAGCGATAAAGCTCGTCGCCAGTTGCCCTAACCACCACATCATGATCGCCCTCGCGCCTCCTCGCTATACAATCCAATCTCCCATGCAATTGATGATCCCCAGCCTGCTAGCAGCCTTTGCGTTGGGCAGACCTGCCGCAACGCACGCTCATTAGCGCCGCAATACCCGTCAAGCAAATGACAACACGACAGCAATTCCTGATCCAATCGCAAAAGCGGTCAAAAACGCCTCCGCCCCTTTGGACAGACCGGACACTAAATGTCCGGCCATCAAATCCCGCACCGCGTTCGTAATATGCAGGCCCGGTACTAGCGGCATGACGGATCCGATTATGATTTTATCCAATTGATCTCCTAAACCGAACTGAACCATCAGAACCGACACGACCCCGACAGAGATCGCAGCCATAAACTCGGCAAAAAACTTGACCGGCACGAGCCGGTGAAGCAGGACGAATAGCAGAAACCCGAGTCCTCCTGCCAGAACCCCCGGCAGAACGTCATGCCAGCTGCCTTGAAACATAATGACAAAGCAGCCGCTGGCAACAGCCGCGGCCGCAGTCTGCAGCCATTCGCCGTATGCGAAGGGCTGCGCCTCAACTTCATGTAACAGCGTATAGGCTTCCTCGGCTCCGAGTCTGCCGCTGACGATTCGCCGCGATATATCGTTAACCAGCGACACTTTGCGCAAATTGGTGGAACGCTCGGATATTCGGATGAGACGAGTCGACGGAGCCGTTCCGTCGATCGCAAACAGTATGCCCGTTGGCGTCACGTAGCTGTGCGAATCGGAATAGCCGTATGCGGCGGCAATTCGCATCATCGTATCTTCCACGCGAGACGTTTCCCCGCCGTTCTGGAGAATGATTTTGCCCGCCAGCATACATATTTTCATTACGTTGCGCTCGTCCTGCCAATCGCCGCCGCTTTGACCGCCAACCAATTCAGCGGCAGCTTCAGCTCCTTCACCCTCCACAGCTCCGGCCGTTTTATCCGCCATCTGCGTCAGTCTCCTCTGCAAATTCAATTCGCACGTCGCTTAATGGGCAACCGTCGCCGGCTCCGAGCGGTCATGCTTCACGAGCGCATGCTTCTCCCAAGCGCGGCTACGCCAGCGCAGCGACATGATGACGGCGCGCAGCCACTCATCGGCGGCAATCGCCAGCCAAATGCCCGGCAGTCCCATGTCCATTACAAATACCAGCAAATAACCGAGCGGCAAGCTGATGCCCACCATCGTCACCATGCCGACCCATAGCGGATAACGAGCGTCACCCGAAGCGCGCAGCGAATTGACGAGAATAATGTTGATTGTTCTTCCAGTCTCTAGAATAACGCTATACAGCAGTACATGCGCGCCAATCTCAATGATGCTCATGTCATCAGTGAAAATACTCATTAACGGCTCGCGGAATATCATCACGAGCGCAACCATCACAATCGTCGATAGACTCGCAGATTTAACGCTTTGCCATACGCGGCTGTATGCGTCGTCCTTGCGGTCCGCGCCGACGAAGCGGCCTACCAGAATTGAAGTACCGATTCCGATCGCAAATGCCATCAAGTAAATAAACATCGAGATGTTGGACGCATACTGACGCGCAGCCATCGATTCGTTCCCGAGAAACGTAGCGTAATAAAGAAATACCATTTGGCAGCTCTGATACATCACTTGCTCGGTAGCGGACGGTACGCCGATCTTTAATATTTTACCTACATACGTTTTGGATAACGATAAATAATAGCGGAACTGCACTTTAATTTCCATAATCCGATACAGCAGCCAGAAGAATACGATCAGCGCAATGCCGCGGCTTATAACCGTTGAGATCGCAGCGCCGTGGACGCCCATTTCCGGAAATCCGAAGTTGCCGAAAATAAGTGCGTAGTTGCCGATAATATGCACGACGTTCATCCCCAGCGAGACGAGCATCGCTTCTTTCGTAAAGCCATGTACGCGAATGATCGCCGCCAAAGAATTGATAATAGCCTGCAAGAAGATGAATCCGCCGACAAACGACAGATAGCTCTTTGCATGCTCCAAAATTTCACCCTGCAAATGAAGCCCTTGCAGGATTTGATTGCAGAATAACAGGAAAAATCCGCTGATAACGAGGCCGACGATCAAGTTCATCGTCACCGCGAGCGCTGAAATGCGCGCCGCTTCCAGCATTTTGCGTGAGCCAAGATACTGGGCCACAACGATTGACGCGCCGTTTCCGATTACTTCCAGGACCAGGATGGCTATGTGCAAATATTGATTCGCCGCGCCTACGCCCGATACGGCATTGTCGGAGATCGCACTCAGCATCAGCGTATCGGCGATGCCCATGAGCATAAACAAAAAGATTTCTAAAAATATCGGCCAAGTCAAATAAAACAGCTTAAACGACTTTGCTTCTTTCTCATCTATTGCACTTACCAAAATAACACCTTCTCCACTCTAATCTGTCCATCTTGTTGCTCTCTCTATCTAAAGCAACCCGTATAGTAGCATAGTTCTCACCCAAATGCATCAACTAATTATATGTTAACAAATACTTCTTTTTTCGTTCAGCTTGCCGTTTGGATTAAATCGGCTCCTTTGTTACCCCGTTATCCTGCTTTTGCCGAAATTCCGAAGGCGTTTCTCCAAACTTCTTGCGGAAAAGCTGAGAGAAGTGACGAATGTCCTGATAACCGATCCTCTCCGCAATGTCTGCAAGCTTCAGCTTCGGATTGAGCAGCAGCTTTTTCGCTTGATCCATGCGCAAACCGATGACATATTCCTTAAATCCCGAGCCGGTCTTTTGTTTAAACAGCTGGCTGAAATAAACCGGATTCAAGTAAACGATCGACGAGACTTTCTCCAGCGACAGATCCGCATGGTAATGCGTGCGAATATATTGCTGAGCAACTTCGACCGCCTGATCCCCGCCGCTTGCGTAATGCTCATACACTTGAGTGGACGAGGCCTGACGCATTCGCTGCACCTCCGCCGGAATGGCGTTGCTGTCCTCAATCCGTTCGGAATGCATGATCTGGAACGGAATGCGCAAATATTTAATCAAATGTCCGCGCAATTCCTCGAGCAGCGCAGCAAGAGCGACTCCTTCATTCAGCGTAACGAGACCAAGCAGGCTCTTATTGTCTTGAATCGCAACAAAGCCGGTTCCGTAGCGGCCAATCAGCTCCGTAAGCACGTTCTCGATAATAAAATGCTCCAGATGGACGATTTTCTCGCTCTCCATCTTCACCATAATGAGATGAAAATACGGATGGCTGTCCATAAAAGGCTTCATATCAATACGGCCGATATCCAGTCCCGACGCCCACCGCTGAAACACAGCCTCGCGCAAAAACTTCTGATTGACTCGCAGAAGTTCCGCCTCCTCGGTCAGCTCCTTCTCGCGGGCAATTTCCGCGCCAAGCTTCTCGATCATTTCGATCAACACCTCTTTGCCGATCGGCTTCAGCAAATAATCTTTGGCGCCAAGCCGCACCGCTTCCTGAGCGTACGAAAATTCGGAATGTGCCGATATAACGACCCATTTGACACACGGGTAGCTGGCCGCGGTCAAATTCATCATCTCAAGCCCGGACATGCCGGGCATTAAAATATCGGTCAGCACAATATCGATCCGTTCACTGCGCAGCCGAACGACTGCTTCTTCCGGACCCGCGGCCAGAAAAACGCGATACTGAGGAAACCGGTTCGCCAGTGTGCGCTTGATTCCTTCGCGAATGATTTTTTCATCGTCAACCATTAATATGTTCATGCGGCTAACCTCCTAGCTGTTGTGACGACGGTGGCGGCGTTTGCGGCATTATCGGCATAGGCATGACGATTACGACCGTCGTGCCTTCGCCATGCTTGCTGTCGATGCGAAGCCCGTAGTTGTCGCCGAACATAAGCGCCAACCGATGATGCACATTCGGCAGGCCAATGCCTCGGCGCGACCGCTCTCCGGCTCCGGACGCTCGATCCTGTATCAGGCCGCCGCCATTGCCCGCAGCGTTGACGGAGTTGCCGGGCGCTCCTGCGCTGCCGAATACGGGCTCCATCATTGAAGTTCGAATTTGCGCGAGCGTGTCCTCGCTCATGCCGATGCCATTATCGGCAATAACGATGCGAAGCTCCTGCGCTTTCTCATCCACTTCGGAATAGACGCGCAATACGCCCATATGGCCGAGCGGCTCAATTCCGCTCTTCACTGCATTCTCGATAATCGGCTGCAGCGTCATTTTGGGCATTGGCGCCTCCAGCCATCGCGGATCAATCGCTATCTCCGTCTGGATGCGTCCATCCAGCCTGCTTTCGATAATGTTCATATAGTGCTTCATTTGATCCAGCTCCTGGCTAAGCGTCGTCTTTGAAGCTTCCTCCCAATGGCTGCTGTAGCGGAACATATGCGACAGGGAGAGAATAACTCTGCCCAGCCTGTCGTTCTCCCGCTCGTCCAGCATCCAATAAATCATATCGAGCGTGTTGTACAAAAAGTGCGGGTTCACCTGCGATTGCAGCGCTTGCAGCTCAGCGTTCTTCTCGCTGATTGATGATAGCGTAATCCGGTCGATCAATTCGTCCATTCGCAGTACCATCCGGTTAAAAGAAGAGACGAGGCTATTAATCTCATCAAATGAATTGACGTTAACGGCGCCGCGGAAATTACCGAGCTCCACCTGCTTCATCTCGCGGATGAGCAATTTGAGCGGCTTTGCGATATTCCGAGAGATCAAGCTTGCGAGCAGTGTCGCCAAAATAAAAACGGCCGCAATAACAACGATCAAATAAAGTCTAGTCTGCGCAAGCTCGGCATTAATATCCGCCTTCGGCGTAAAACCGAAAACCGTCCATTCCGCCATTGCGGCGTTTGCCGCGACGATGAGCTGATCGGTCGTGTTGTCGATTACGATCTCATTGTTTTTCGGCCTCGGCAGCCCCTCGAACGATGGCGATTCGGGCAGCGCCTCCCCCGCTGCCACTTCAGGCTCCGTCGAAGCGATAATATTGTTCTCGCGATCCACAATATAAACTCGGCTGTTCGGACTGATCGAAACGTTGGATAGCGCGTTCATAATCGGTCTTGGGTCGGTCTCAATCAGAATGACGCCAATCGGCTTGTAGTTTGTCAAATCATACAATTGCCGGCCGAATACGAACACAGGGTCCTGACGCAGAAAGCTGTTGATCAACGAGCCCTGGGACAAACCGTACCAAACCATCTGGCCGTTGGAATCAACAAGACGGTGATACCAGTCGGCGGAGTTATAGTTGATATCGACGATCCCCGCGAAACGCCGCTCATAGTTGTATACCTTGCCGCTGTTCGAAATGACATGTATGCCAATGATGTCATCGCGCGAGTAATAAACGGCCCCAATCATATTCGTAATCGTCCGTTCATTAATAACGCTAAGAACCGAGTCCTCTTCCCCGTCGCGTTCCTCCAGCAGCCGCAGCAGCTCATAGTTGCCGTTGAGCGACTTTGTGACGCTGTCGTAGCCTTCGAGCATCAGATCGAACAGGCCGACCGTCTGTGAAATATTTTTTTCTGCCATATCGCTAATTTTAGTATGAATGATTTGCGTCGTTTTTTGATAATAAAGAACGCTCGTTAATAGAAGAAGCGTTAACATCGAAATGAGGAACAATAAAAATAGCCGTCTATGAATCGAATGGCTTCTCCATATTCGCAGCATCGTTTGCGGAACCTCCAAATCTCGCCTTTTTCCAAGTATTGTAGCATACGTCCGCCTAGCAACAGGAACGAAAAAACGGCGAAGGGTTTAACCCTTCACCGCACCTGCTACCATGCCCTTCGTAATCTTGTCGGCAAGCAGGAAGTATATAACCAAGACCGGCAATGCGCCTAGAACGAGATACGCACCGATCCCGCCGTAGTTGACCGAATACTGGCCGACAAAGCTGTTTACGCCAAACGGAAGCGTCTTGAGACGCTCGGATGAAATAAAGGTCGCCGCCAAAATGTACTCGTTCCAAATGTTGATAAAAGTCAAAATACATACCGTCATCATCGGCGGCACCGATACCGGCAGGATGATGTTCCAGAAAATCCGGAAAACGCCCGCTCCGTCTACGATCGCCGATTCTTCGATCTCATGCGGAATCGACTTCATGAAACCGCTGAGGATAAATACCGAGATTGGCGTCTGGAACGCAATATACGGCAGGATGATCGAAGCATGCGTATTGAGGATATGCATGTTTTTGAAAATAATCATGAGCGGCAACAGCGTCGCCTGCATCGGAATCATCATCCCGATTAGGAAAATCAGCAGAACAACTTGCCCGTACTTCCATTTAAAGCGGCTGATCGCAAACGATACGAGCGATGCCAGCAGCAAGACGCACACCATCGTAATTGCGGTAACAAATACGCTGTTATACAGGTATTTAAGGTAGTTGCCCGATTCCACTGCCGTTTGATAGTTCACCCATTGCGGGACAGCAGGAAAGGAGAAAAAGCTTCCGGACAATATTTCTTCATTCGTTTTCGTCGAATAGATAAGCAGCCAAAGGAGCGGATACAGCTGCGTGACAAACAGCACCGCGAGCAATAGATAGACCAAGCCTTTGACGATACTAAACTTGCTTTGCGGCTTTATTTTCGCGGACGGTTTGACCGCTCCTGCGTTCGCAGTATGATTCATGGCGGTTCCCTCCATTACGTGTATTTCCGTTCTAAGCGGTTAAAGATCACATTGATGACAAATGTTGCAACCAGACATACGACTACGAGGAATGCTGCAATCGAGCTGCCGTAGCCGTATTTCATCGACAGGAACGACATGTTGTACATATGCGTTGAGATCACGTCTGTCGCGTGCGCCGGTCCGCCGCCGGTCATAACCATAATGAGGTCAAACGATTGAAGCGAGCCTATAAATGCAAGAACGATCGAAATCTTTATGATCGGAATGTTCATCGGTAAGGTAATATGCCAATCTGCTTTAAGCCCTTCAGCGCCGTCGATTTTCGCAGCTTCATAAATATCGGAAGGGATGTTCTGAATGCCTGTAAACTGGATCAAAGCATGGTATCCCAAATATTGCCACACAGCAACAAAATATAAACTGTACATCGCTACGCTTGGATCTGTCAGCCAAGAATGCGTCCAAGATTCCAAGCCTATTGTCGTAAGCACCTGGTTAAGCATGCCGCCTTGCGTAGCCGGATTGTAAATGGTTTTCCATAATTGGCCGATAACGACGACCGAAAGAATGGCCGGCAGGAAATAGCTTGATACGAGGAAATTCGGCTTTTTTACATAACGGTTAAGCAAAATGGCTACAAACAATGCGAGCGGAATTTGCACGCACATGGAGACAACCGCGAACATCAACGTTCTGCGGACAGCCGGCCAGAACACCGTGTCTTCAAAAAGCATATGTTTAAAATTTTGCAGTCCGATAAATTGCGATTCGCCGATTCCGTTCCAATCCAGCAAGCCGCTGTACAGGGATACGAGAATGGGGACAAATACAAAGCTGAAATAGAGCAGCAAGCACGGCAGCACGAACAGCGCTATCGTCCATTTAGATACTCTTAGTACATTCATCTCGCGCTCCTCCTTGGAGTTACTGACAGCAACAGCGAACGACGAGAGGGCTCCCGCCCCTTTCAGCAAGGAGCCCTTCGCCACGCAAATTGCTTCTTTATCTATTTTGTCTTGTTGCTTATTTGTTTGTTTCGTAAGCCGACTGATGCTCTTTCGCTACGTTAGCAGCATCGTTCTTTTTAACGAACAGGTTTTGGATGCTCGTCAAGTGGCCTTGAGCAGTGCCTGGGTTCATCGTGTTGTCGAACGCGATGTCGCCGCCTTTAACGTCTTTGAACATTGCCAGTACGTCCATTGCCATGTCGGAGTAGCCGGCAGCTTTGAAGTCGCCGTCAACCGTTTGTGCCAGACCAACTGCGCCTTTAACGGCAAATGCTTCTTTAGGGAAGTTCAGCATGAAGTAGTTCAAGAAATCTTTCGTTTCTTCAAGATGCTTGCTGTCAGCCGAGATCGCGAATGCGCTGCCTGGAGCGAGCATGAATTCGTTAGGGTCGCCTTTGCCGTTAACCGTAGGGAATTTGAACACGCCTACTTTGCCGTTTACGGACGAAGTTTCGATACCGCCAGTTGCCCAGCTGCCCATGTAGTACATTGCCGCTTGGCCTGTTTTGAACAGGTTTTCGCCTGCGTTGTAGTCGAACGATGTTGCGCCTTCTTGGAACGCGCCTGCTTGAATCAGATTTTGGAACGCGTCAACCGCTTCCGTGAACGCTGGATCTTCGAATGTTTTCGTACCGGCAACTACGTCGCTAAGGAAGCCAGGGCCGCCGTTTGTGCGAAGCAGTACGTTCATGAACAGGAACGAACCTGTCCACGTATCTTTTTCGCCGATTGCCATTGGCTGAATGCCTTTGGCTTTCAATGCTTTTACAACTTCGACCATTTCTTCGAAAGTTGTAGGCACTTTCACGCCAGCTTTTTCAAACAGTTCTTTATTGTAGTACACAAGGCCGATGTTGTTGCCGTCCGGCAATGCGTAGATGTTGTTATCGAATGTGTAGAAATCAAGAATGCCTTCTTGGAACGTGCCTTTCAGGCCGTTTTCCTCGATCATGTCGTTCAACGGAGCGAACAGCTTCGCTTCAACGAACGGCTTCATTTGCGCCGCAGGATTCACAATAGTAATGTCCGGCACTTCGCGGGAAGCCGCTTGCGTTTTCAGCTTCAGCTTTTGTTGGTCCGTATTCAGCGAGTCCAGCTCGATTTTTACGTTTGGATGATCTTTCTCGTATTGTTCGACGATTTTCTTCATCATTCCGTTTTTCGGATCCGTTGGGTCCGGGTAAATGTTTTGGAATGTAATCGTGATGTTCTCTTTCTTAACTTCCGTCTTGCCCTCATTTGTAGCGCCTGTGTTGCCGTTTGTGCCAGTGTTGCTGCCGCCGCCGTTATTGGCTCCGCATGCTGCAAGGCTCAGTGCCAGCGTACCAGCAGCCGCAACTTTCAGGATGTTCTTCATGTTATTCGTCATTTGTTTATCCCCCTTATTTGTGGATGTGTTTATTATGCTCGGATATGAAATCCCTTACAATGTGCGAACTTAGGGTAACAGGTATGTTTTCTTAAGGTGGCTGACGCAAACGGGCAAACCCGTAATTTTGGCGGTAATAGCAACCGTTTGGCGTTGAAATATAAGGAAAACGCGCTGAGTTGCCCTTGCAATTCCGGTACCTTAGCACCACTTTTTTGCCTCTTCCCGCATCATTCCGGCGCATTCCCGAAATAGTATGGCGCGAGTTTTTTAACGAATCCCATTCGCTAAATAAGGAACCCACCTTCGCTGCTCGATGAAGTTAGTAGGTCCCAGCAGACGTTAACGAACCCATTTTCGCTTTTCATGAACTTTAGTTCCCCTAATAGCGCCAATCGGTTCTCGCTAACGCTTCAATAAACCAGCTTCATACCGCCAACTGCGAAAAATGCTTCGCTAAACAGCGAAGCAGATTCGCTGCCGCGGTCTAAGGCGAGCTGGCGACCCGGCGCATGCCGGTGACTGTACATGCCCGGTACCAGTCATGGCGAAACAGGGCAACAAAAAAACAAGCATAACAACGGAGCAATCGCGCGGCTTAGCCGCTGTTACTCACGTCGTTATGCTTGTTAGAATGGTTTACGTACTGATTTCTACTCGATTTTTGTTGCTGTTCCAGTCCAGCTTCATGTTATTCATCTTGCAAAAATCACGCAAAGGAATCATTACGCCTTCCTTCCGTTTCACCGGCTGTACCTCTGCAAAAGCCGCTTCGCTGCCATTCAGGCTTACTGTTACCGCGCCGTCTTCAACCGTCAACCCTTTCAGCTTTTCGAGCAGCTGTTTAGCTGATTCTCCTTCTTTGGCGCCATTGACGCGGAAGCCGTTCGTCTGCCCTTTGCCGTTAATACCTTCTTTGACCGTAAAGCTAAGCTCGATTCCTGTCTTCTCCAAGATGTCGAGCACTTGCTCGTTATAAGCCCCATATGGGAACGCCAGGACACCCATCGGATTGCCGAGCTCCTGCTTTAAAATTTTCTCCGCCTCGGCCAGGTCATTCGTGACGCGAGCCGTATATTCCTCGTCCGTCTCAAGCCGCTTCTCGTCGGCAAAATATTGCTTGCGCGTCAGTACCGGCTTCTTCATGCCGTCTTCGCGCATGACACCGTACCGATGCGAATCGTAAGTATGATTGTAGAAGTCCATGCCTTGCTTTTGCATCTCGCGCATTTGATCCCACGTCATTTTCGGCGCACCTTCTTTGGTCGTATCGCCAACCGAGGACACGATCACGAAATTGACTGCCGGGTATCCGTATTCCTTCAATATCGGGAATGCATTCGTATAGAACGTTTCATAGCCGTCGTCAAATGTAATGAGCACCGCATTATCAGGCACTGCACCGTCGCGCAAAATAAAATCGGCATACTGCTTTAGGCTGATGACCTGGAAGCCGCTCGTCTTCAGCAGCTCCAACTGCTCGCGGAAAAGATCCGGCGTAATAGCCGATTTATCCTTCTCGGGCGTAGCGGTAATATCATGGTACATAAGTACAGCCACTTGATCGGAATAAAAAACGCCGTCGCCGTCTTTGCCATTGCCCTGCTGCAGCGCCCATTCCAATTTCACATCGAACGTATCCTCGAGAAAAACGGCCGATACCAGCGGCTCGCCCTTCTCCACCTCAACTGCAGGCGGCTGCTTCAGCTTCTCGCCGTTTACCACAAACGTTGTTTTTGCCGGTGCGGCCGGCGTCTGCGAGCAGGCAGCGGCTAACATCGCCGTCAACCCGATCAGCAGAAGGAGAACGATTGATTTCATTGGAGCGATTGAATTGAACGAATGCTTGCGTATCATTTTTCGTACATTCCCCTTATTATCCCTATGGATTTTCTCTTTGATGGAGGCGCAACTTCGCCCCTCTCCTAAAACGAGGGACATCTTCAAAAAGTTGCTTATTCGATTTAATATTTCTAGCGCTTACAGCTGCAGCTGCTTCAATACCATAACCGCAGCCCCTGCGGCAACAGCTTCTTCCTTAAGAACTCCCTTAGAGAAAAGCGGTTTATAGCGGGGGTAGTAATACGTATTCTCCTCAGCTACGCGAATCGCCGTATCATACACCGACTCGTGGGCATTCAGCAGCGCGCCGCCCACGATGACCTTCTCCGGATGCAGCACGTTGATCAGATTGGCCAGGCCAATGCCTAAATAGTAGGCGGCTTGGTTAAAAATGTCGGTCACATCCGGGTCTCCGTCGGCAAGCGAGCGGACCATCGACTCGAAATGAATCTGCTCTTCAGCCGCGTCGCCGCTAAGCATTTTCCCCCGCGCTTTCACTTGGCTCTCCAACGCTTGGACGGACACATACGCTTCCCATGCCCCGTAATTGCCGCTGTCGCGAAGCCGCGCGTCGCTTCCGGTCTGAATGATCATCTGACCGACTGCCCCTTCGGTATCCGTTGCGCCGTAAACGAGCTTTCCGCCCGACATAACCGCCGAACGCAAACCCGCTCCCGCATGCAAATAGAGCATATGCTGATATTGCTCGCTGCGCAAAGCCCAATGCTCGCCAATGAGCGCCGCATTCGCGCCGTTGTCCAGCAGCACAGGAAATCCTAGCCGCTGCTCCAGCAGCTTGCATATCGGCAAGTTGCGCCATCCTGTCGCAGGGAAATAAAGCGGGTCGACGATCAGTCCCTGCTCCCGGTCGAGCGGCCCGACCGCGCCAACGCCCATGCCGAGAATTCGGTCCGCTGACAATTGATGCTCGGCGAAAAAGGATTGTACCGCATCATGCACGCGATCCATGAAAACATCCGGCGTCATCGTTTCATCCATTGTCCAGCGTACGAGCGACAGCCGGTTCATATGTAAATCATAAAGCCCCATCGACGAGTAAATTCGCGAAATTTCCAAGCCGAACATGTATCCATAATGAGCATTGGTCTCATACAAAATGGGCGGGCGTCCGCCTGTCGAGTCGCCGAGGCCTTTTTCCTGCAGCCACTTCTCCTCGATCAGTTCCTCGAGCAGCCTCGTCATGCTGTTGCTTTTCAGCTCGAATTGCCCCATTAGTTCGGATTTCGAAACGATCCCGTTGCGGGCGATATAATCATAGACTTGTTTTTTGGCATTTGAATGTTTCAAGGTTAATCTAACCATAGCGCTCCTCAAGTCATTTAAGCGGATATAATCCCCATCATGCTAATCGGGGATAACTTCCATTTATTATAACCGAGAGGCAATAGGAGCGCTATATAGAGATTATAATCGCTGTGCGGATTGTGCTATTATTGTAAATACTGAGAATAGAGAGGGAAGGCGATTTTATGAGAATAACGCTGCTAGGAGCGACCGGCCGCGTCGGACGCCTCATACTGGCCAGCGCATTGCAGGAAGGGTTTGCGGTAACGGCGATTGTGCGATCACCTGAAAAGCTTGCAGAGGTGACGGATGGCGAGAACGATGCCTTTGTTGCGGGGAAGCTGACCCTATTGCAAGGAAGCGTACTGGACGCCGAGCTGCTGGATACGGCGGTCGAAGGAGCCGACGCTGTCGTCAGCGCGCTCAGCACGGACGGCGGGACAACGCTGTCGGACAGCGTTCCGCTGCTCATTCGCGCAATGGAGAAGCATGCCGTCAAGCGGCTGATCGCCATTGGAACGGCCGGCGTGCTGCAAAGCCGCGCGGAGCCCGAGCTGCTCCGCTATCAATCCAGCGAGTCGCGGCGATCGCTGACACGCGCAGCCGAAGAGCATCACGCGATGCTTCAAATACTGCAGCAATCGACGCTCGACTGGACGCTCGTCTGCCCGACTTATTTGCCGGAGGGCGAGTACACAGGCGTTTATCGGACAGAGCGCGATTTCCTGCCTGAGGGCGGCAAGCAAATTTCCACCGGCGACACCGCCGATTTCGCATTCCGGCTGCTGAGCAGCGACGAATGGCTGCATTGCCGCGTCGGCCTAGCGTACTAAGCGAAATTGCGACCTAGCGGCGTCTAGCGCCCCTTCATCACAGCTGCACGGATTTCGCCTTCGATCTGCTCCGGCGTATCCTTCGAGCCAAAGCGTTTCAAGACGCGGCCATCGCGGTCAACGAGAAACTTCGTGAAGTTCCACTTGATCGATTTCGTGCCGAGAAATCCGCGCGCATTGCTCGTTAAATATTGAAATAGAGGATGCGCGTTTTTGCCGTTCACATCAATCTTCGCATATAAAGGGAATGAAACGCCGAAATTCAACTCGCAAGCCTCGGCAATTTCCTCGTTATCATCCAGCTCCTGATTCATAAATTGTCCGCACGGAAATCCAAGCACCGCAAAGCCTTCGTTCCGATAGCTGTCATGCAGCTTCTGAAGTCCTTTAAACTGCGGTGCAAAACCGCAATTGGTAGCTGTATTTACAATGAGAAGCACTTGGCCATGATAAGGCGCCAACGTCTGCTGCTCCCCGCTGACCGTGCCTACTTTAATATCGTACAGAGACATTTCGCTTGCTCCTTTACTCGCTTTTTCAATTAAATTTATAACAATTTAATTGTATTCAATCTGTATAATGTTGTCAATTGCATACCCGTCTCTCAACCATCTGCGGTTTTGACACTTTTTCAGAATTAATGCTATTATTTAATAAATTGCATACAATTTAAGTGAAAGTAAAGAAAAAAGACATTGCCGCTCGATCGGCAATTGGGGGCGTCACAAAGATGGACAAAGATGAATTGTTAAAACTGGACAACCAGGTTTGTTTTGCTTTATACGCTTGCTCTCGGGAAATCACCAAGCTGTATCGGCCCATTCTGTCCGATATCGGCCTTACGTATACGCAATACATTACAATGCTGGCGCTATGGGAGAAGGACTCCGTTACGGTAAAAGAGCTCGGCTCGCGCCTGCTCCTCGATTCCGGCACACTGACCCCTCTGCTTAAGAAGCTCGAGTCGATGGGCCATATTGTGCGCGGACGCGACAAAGTGGATGAGCGCAATCTCGTCATCAAAGTGACCGAGAAAGGCATGCAGCTCAAAGAGCTTGCTTATCAAGTTCCCTTGCGGCTGTTCAAGCAGCTGAATCTGACTCCGGAAGAAGCTATCGTTTTCCGCGATCAAGCTTACGGCGTGATCGCCAGAATGGATTCGAACATCTAATCATAATGGCGGTGCTGAGGACATTGTCCCGGCACCGCCATTTCTAATTTTTGCTCGAGTGCTGATTTAGGACCATTGCTCCAGCATCTGTTAGGTGAAAATTGGACTTACAACCGCAATAGTATCTATTGAGCGCATGCGTAAGGCCGGAATTGGCCTTACATGCAGCAGTGTAATGAGATCCGCTTCACTAGACGTGTGTGTTAGGACGAAATTGGACTTACAACCGCAATAGTATCTATTGAGCGCATGCGTAAGGCCGGAATTGGCCTTACATGCAGCAGTGTAATGAGATCCGCTTCACTAGACGTATGTGTTAGGACGAAATTGGACTTACAACCGCAATAGTATCTATTGAGCGCATGCGTAAGGCCGAAATTGGCCTTACATGCAGCAGTGTAATGAGATCCGCTTCACTAGACGTATGTGTTAGGACGAAATTGGACTTACAACCGCAATAGTATCTATTGAGCGCATGCGTAAGGCCGGAATTGGCCTTACAACGCGACCCGTTGCACTAATGAAGCAGTGCTGTCCCTTCCGGGTCAGCCTTTTTTTATTAAGTGTATTGACAGAACTATCCAATTACATGTATAGTTGATTACATGAGTAACCAACCACTCCAGTAGATAAGAGGTGAGCATACATTTATGGTTCTTGGCATTGACGACAGCCGGCCGATTTTTCAGCAAATTGCCGAACAAATCGAAGACGACATTATAGAAGGCAGATTGCCCGAAGAAGCACAGGTTCCATCAAAGAATGAATTCGCTGCCTATCACCAGATCAATCCTGCAACGGCGGCCAAGGGCGTCAACCTGCTGGTAGACGAAGGAATTTTATATAAGAAAAGAGGGATCGGGATGTTCGTGGCAACAGGCGCTCGCGCAGTACTGGTAACCAAACGGCAGGAGCATTTTTACGAGCAGTACGTCGTAACGATGATGCGGGAAGCGGCAAAGCTTGGCATTACGGCCGAGCAACTAATGACGATGATTCAGAGAGGGGATGCATCGAAATGACATACGCAGTAGAGGTCAAAGAGCTGACGAAGACCTACGGTAACGTCAACGCGGTCAAAGGCGTCAGCTTCAACCTGGAGGCTGACAAAATATACGGCCTGCTGGGCCGCAACGGAGCCGGAAAAACGACGATTATGCATATGCTGACGGCACAGTTGTTCGCGACAAGCGGCGACATTCACATTTTCGGAGAGGCGCCGTACGAGAACAATCGCGCGCTTAGCCAGATTTGTTTTATTAAAGAAAGCCAAAAGTACCCCGACAATTACACGATCCAGGATGTGCTCGAGCTGTCCGCTTCACTGTTCCCGAATTGGGATAAAGCGTATGCCGACTCGCTGCTGAAGCAGTTTCAGCTGCCGCTGAAGCGCCGCATCAAAAAGCTGTCGAGAGGCATGCATTCCTCAGTCGGCATTATTGTCGGCCTGGCAAGCCGCGCCCCGCTGACGATCTTCGACGAGCCTTACCTCGGACTCGACGCTGTCGCTCGATCGCTGTTCTACGACAGGCTGCTGGAAGACTACGCGGAGCATCCGCGCACCGTCATTCTCTCTACGCATCTGATCGACGAGGTAAGCCGTTTGCTGGAGCATGTCATCGTTGTCGACAATGGCAGCATCATTCTCAATGAAGATGCCGAAGAGCTGCGCAGCGCTGCTTATTCCGTCGGCGGCACAGCCAGCACGGTGGAATCGTTCCTCTCCGGTAAAAACGTCATCGCAAAACAGCCGTTCGGCGCTTTGATGAACGCCGCTGTCATGGGCCAACTAACCGCCGAAGACCGAAAGAAAGCCGACGCATCGGGCTTGCAGCTCGCCCCGGTGCCGCTTCAGCAGCTCGTTATTTATTTAACAAACGGCAATTTGGAATCCAAGGAGGCTGTCAACTAATGAACCGCATTCCAAGCGTAATGAAGATGCATTACCGCGACAAGTTAAGCTGGTTCTACGTCCCCTTTATGGTGCTTGGCTCCAGCTTTAGCGTGAACTGGATCGTCGGCTTGTTAATGACCGAAACGCCGCTCTATACCGGCGGCCAAATGTCGATCTTTATCTATTTGTTCGTCATGGGCATTCTCGTGCTGCCGCAAACGTTTAATTTCGCTTTAGGATTCAGCATACGGCGCAACGATTATTTTGCCGGCACCTCGCTTTATGGCATCATCTCCAGCACGATCATTTCCTGCTTTCTGCTGCTGATGACTGTACTAGAGCAAGCAACAAACCATTGGGGAGTCGATCTTCACTTTTTCAGCGTCCCTTACTTGAACGCAGGCAGCTATGCGCAAGAGTGGTTCATCTTCTTTATTCTGACACTGACGATGTTTTTCGGAGGATTAACGATCGGCAGCATCTATCGCAGATTTAAAGGAGTCGGCATGATCGTTATGACGCTCGCCGTCATCGTTCTTGGCACCCTCTTCTCGTTTCTGGCCAACAAATACGGCTGGGGCTTAACTTTCATTGAATGGGCCGTCGACCATACCGCTTTCCAGCTTGCTCTTTGGCTAATCCCCGTCATTCTCATCTACACCCTGGTCTCCTACATCCTGATTCGAAAATCTACCGTCTAACAGCGCCCAAGCGCAATAATCCCCCTTTGCCGTGTGCGGCTTACGCGTCCGGAAAGGGGGATTTCGTTTTCTGGCAAAGCGTGGTCTATAATAGAGAGAGCAATGCCCTATTGCAGTTGTTAAAGGAGATGGATACGCCATGAAGGATGAGATCATTCGGAGACTTACATCTTACGTCATCGTAGATACGCAATCGAATGCCGACAGCGACACCTGCCCGACGACGCCGGGCCAGCTGGTGCTCGCCAGTCAGCTCGTCGAAGAGCTTAAAGCAATCGGCATGGAGGAAGTCACGATCGACAGCAACGGCTATGTGATGGCTACACTGCCCTCCAACACCGACAAAGATGTCGCTGTGATCGGCTTCCTCGCTCATGTCGATACGGCAACTGATTTTACCGGCAAAAATGTAAAGCCCCAGCTCGTCAACAACTATGACGGAGGTGACATCGTGCTGAACGCGGACGCCGGCGTGACGTTATCGCCGCGGGAATTTCCGGAGCTCGCCGGTTACAAAGGACATACGCTGATGACGACGGACGGGACGACGCTGCTTGGCGCTGACAACAAAGCCGGTATAGCAGAAATTATGACGGCGATGGACTATTTGGTTCGCAATCCGGAAGTCAAGCACGGCAAAATCCGTGTTGCGTTTACCCCGGACGAAGAAATCGGACGCGGCCCGCACCGTTTCGATGTCGCCGCCTTCGGAGCGCGATATGCGTATACGGTGGACGGCGGTCCGCTCGGCGAGCTGGAGTATGAAAGCTTTAACGCGGCGGCGGCCAAAATCACGATCAACGGTACGAACGTTCACCCCGGCACCGCAAAGGGTAAAATGGTCAACTCTATCAAGATCGCAATGGAGCTGCAGCGACGCCTTCCAACCGATGAAGCTCCTGAGCATACGGAAGGCTATGAGGGCTTCTATCACCTGCTGTCTATGCAAGGAGACGTCGAACAGACGAAGCTCAGCTACATTATTCGCGATCATGACAAAGAGAAGTTCGAAGCGCGAAAAACGCACATCGCAAGCATCGTAAAAGAGCTGCAGTCGCAATATGGCGCAAACCGCATTTCACTAGAGCTTGCCGACCAATACTACAACATGGGCGACCGGATCGCACCGGTTATGCACATCGTCGACATCGCCCGCGAAGCGATGGAGAGCCTTGGCATCAAGCCGCTGATCAAGCCGATCCGCGGCGGCACGGACGGCTCCCAGCTGTCGTATATGGGACTGCCGACACCGAATATTTTTACCGGCGGCGAGAACTATCACGGCAAGTTCGAATACGTATCCATCGACAATATGGAGAAGGCGGTCAACGTCATTATCGAAATCGTGAAACGGTTCGAGCAGCAAGGACAGCAATAAGCGAAGAAGTCGCAGCGCAAACCACCAACCGAGCGTTTTAGTCCCAAATGTGCCTAATATGCCACGCAGATGCTGTAATCAATTGATATTAGGCTCGTTTGAGCCTAATATCTGCGCCAGAGCTGGACAGCTAGCCGGTGAGTGCCATTAATCGCCCTTGCCCGCAATGCATGAAGAGGCTATCCCATTGTAGTATGGGATAGCCTCTTCGCTATGCTGCTCTGATTAGTACAGCTCCATCGCGCGCAGCAAGAGCACAACCGCTTCCGCGCGCGTCGCGTTCTCCAGCGGCTCAAAACGGTTGCCGCTTCGCCCGTCAATAACATCCTCGCGGCGCAGCGTCTCAACAGCGCTCTTCGCCCACTTCGGAATTAAGCGGTCGTCCGCAAACCCCGTCGATGAATAGCTCGACGACGGAATGCCAAGCATCCGACCGACAATCGCCGCAATTTCGGCTCTCGTAATAAGCGCATTCGGACGGAAGGTGCCGTCGTCATAGCCGTTAATAAGGCCGGTGCGCACCGCCTGCGACACCGCATCCCTCGCCCAGCTGCCGATATCCGCTTGATCCTTGAAGTAAATGGTCGATCCATTCGAAGTCTGCCCTGTCGCGTTCATGACCATAACGATGAACTCCGCCCGCGTAATCGAAGCGTTCGGACGGAAGCGTCCGCTCGAATCGCCCTGTACGATTCCTTTCTCCGCAGCAGATCGGATGCCGCCGGCAGCCCAATGCCCCGTTATATCGGTGAAGTACACTTGCGGAACAACCGTCTTCACAAATACCGCATAGACCGTTCCGGTCGTCACGCCGCCTATCTCGACGCGAATGAAGCTGCCGTCAACCGTTCCGCCAAGCTCCGTCCACTGTTTTCTCGCCGCATCATAGCTGTACACGCTCGCTTTCTGATTGCTTTTCAACTGCGATTTATTGAAGGCGATCGTCAGTTGCGCAGGCTTGGAGTAGTACGCTGACACATCTGCTCCCCAATTAAAGTAGCCGCTCAGCAAACTCTCGCCCGCGCCGGTCGTTTTCTCCGGCGTATCCGCCCGCTCTAGCGTGTAGCAAAGCTCTTTGCTTGCCGCGCCGCTCGGGATCGATACCCAGATTTGATCCGTATAGTTCAGCACTGCCGATTGCCCTGCTTCAACAAGAATCCGCGAATTAATCGATGTGCACCAGTTGCCGCTTGGCGGAGGAGTCGACTCGCGAATGTTCGAAATTTGAATCACCTTGACCGACTTATTGCCGGCCGTATCCTCTGCATAGACGGTATATGTCCCGTTCGAGCCGACCGTGAACTTGCTCGTATTCGTAATATCTTTGCCGTTCGAGGCAAAATAGTCCTCATTCCGCTGGCCGCTTTGCCACTTCAGCGTATCCAGATTGTTGCCGGAACCTTGCACCACGACTGTGATCGTCACGGTCACGTTGCCGGTAGTCGTCTTTGTCGGGCTGAGGGACGTTTGAATGACCGGCGGCGCGCTGCGTATATTGCTTATCGTCACCGTTTTGACCGTCTCATTGCCGTAAGAATCCTTTGCGTATATCGTGTAAGTGCCGTTCGTCGTCACGCTAAACTTGCCGCCGTTCGTCACCGTCGTACCGCGATTGCTGAAATACGCGGCATCGCGATCGCCGGACGCCCATTTCAGCTTGGATAGACTTGCCCCGGACGCATTCACCGTTGCGATTACCGTAACCTCGACAGGTCCGTTCGTCGACGAGCTCGTGCTTAACGCCGTTGCGATCGAAGGTCTGTCTTTCGTAATGATATTGGATATCGTGATCGTTTTGACTGCGGCATTGCCCGCCTTATCCTTGGCAAAAACCGTGTAAACGCCGTTAGCGGAGACCGAAAATTTCTTAGGGTCCAATATATCCGCGCCTTGCGTTGCAAAATAGTCCGCATTGCGGTCACCTTGCTCCCACTTCAGCTGCGCAAGCGAGTTGCCTGCCCCCTGGATGTCGACAGCCGCCGTAACCTGCACCGGCCCAGTCGTCGATTGCGTCGTATTCGGCGTCAAGTTAATGACCGGCTTGACGTTATAAATGTTTGCAATAGCAATCGTCTTCACGATTTCATTGCCTCGTAAATCGCGGGCATAGAAGGTATAGGTTCCATTCGCAGTAATCGAGGCTCTTCCGATGGATGTAATATCGTTGCCCGATTTTGCAAAATAAGCGGCGTCCCTTTCACCCTGCGCCCATTTCAGCTGGACAACGCCGTTGCCCGCGCCCTCCAGCGCCGCCGTTACCGTTACTTGTACCGGTCCGCTCGTGATTTGCTCTTGATCCTTCGAGAGCGTAATATCGAACCGGCTTGCCGCCGTATATTCGAATGCGCCGATATCGACTTTCCCGTTCACGATCCGGCTTCTTCCGTCGCGATCCGTTGCAATGCGGGACAGATCAGGTCTCGCATCCGCTGCAAAAACCGCATTCGAGCCTTTGTCGACGGCAGGCGACTCCGCTTTTAACCGCGGAAACGATTCATCCGACTGAAATTGCGGATTATAGTCCGAATTGCCCGCCACGCTGTTGCCCACAGAGGCGTGCAGCGCTCCGTCCGCTTGATTGTCCTGAACGATGCTGTAGGAAATGTCGATATTGCCGCCATTGCTATTGGCAATGCTGTTCATGTTCCCGTCAGGGTTGTTCCAAACGATGCCGTTGCGCAGCTGAGGCTTGCTCGCGCCGTCGTTTGCGATGCCTCCGCCCAGCACCGACGCCGAATTGCCGGTCAGCGTGACGTTCGTAAACACCGGGCTGCTGCCCGTATTATAGACGCCTCCGCCATGGGAAGCGCGATTGTCGATGAACAGCGCGTTCGTTATAATCACATGGCTCTCGTTGTTATTGAATATCGCCCCGCCGGAGCCGGAAGATTGATTGCCGTTGAACGTAACATTGGTCAGCACCGGGCTGCTTTTCCAATTCGCTATGCCGCCCCCGGCAATCGCTTCATTTTTCAAAAATACAACGTTGCTGATGACCGGACTGCTGTTCGTGTTCGCCATACCGCCGCCGCTGTGATACGTGTCGCTGTTTGTAGCCGCGCCGCCGGTTACCGTTACTCCGTCCAAAATCGCGCTGTTATTCAAGCCGTCGTTCTTAAACACGCTGTAAACGTTGCCGTTCGCCGTCTTATCTTTGTTGATATCAGCGCTCAGAATCGTCTCGTTGACCGCGAAGTTCCGATTGGCAAGCAACGCTTCCTTCGTGACGCCGTTCTCGAACGTCTCCGTTCCGGCAAATCCGCCGCGAATAGCGACGCCATTTTCCATCTCGAAATGCCGCGTGCGCCGGTCGCTGCCCGTTTGATGCGCGCTAGGGTAATAGGTGCCTTTCGCCACCCAAATTTCCGTCCCGCTATTCACCTCCGTTTTTGATAACGCCTGCTCTAAATCCCGATATGCATTGCTCCAACTGGTACCGTTATTCCTCCCCGCCGCGCTTGCCTTCACATACACAATTCCGTCGCCTTCCGCCGCGTGCGCTTCCTGAGCCGCCGCCGGCCAAATGCCGCTGCCGATCGTTAAAGTCAATATAAGGCTTAAACAAACGAACTTTCTTCTCAACTTTGTCTGCCTCCTTACATCAGGATCTTTAAGCATGACATCAGGACCTTTAAGCGGAGCTTAAAGTCACTCATCATCTTAAAGTCACTCCTTAGCTACATCAGGATCTTTAAGCATGACATCAGGATCTTTAAGCGGAGCTTAAAGTCACTCATCATCTTAAAGTCACTCCGCATCTTAAAGTCACTCCGCATCCTAAAGCCACACCTTAACCCACGGACTTGCCATATACAATTCGTAACAATCCATCTCTTTTCTGTCCGTGATGTCGGTACAATTGATACGAAACGTATATGGAAAATGTTGCGCTGTCCTACAAAAAAAGTTTTTTACCCTATAATTTATCGCGGTTGCGCATGTCTGCTTGGTTCATCGCCAGGACACATTAGGGTAACAAAAAAAACTCCCTGGCAATTGATTGCCGGGGAGTTTCTCACTTTCTGTTTATAGCGGCCGTTCGAGCGTGAACAGTTCGCCAAGCTTGGCGTAATCGTGGCCCGCGAGCCTGCTTACAGGCTGAAGCGCGTTAGGGTCGATGTGGCCATGCTCATCATAGAGCGCATCGTCGATATGGTAATAGACGACGCGGCCGATGAGCAAATCGCAGGCCGGATCGCCGCCTGCCGCTGCGTCGCCGCCAAGCTCAAGCGCATGCTCCAGCTCGCACTCGAGCCGAATGCGCGCTTCCGCTATGCCCGGAACAGCGATTCGCTCGCTGGCGACTGGTGTCAGGCCGGCTGCAGCGACCTCACTCTCGGTCGGCGCGAAGCTTCCCGCTGTCACATTCAACTGCTCGACGTACGATTCATCCGCAATGTGAACGACGAATTGTCCATTGCCGATCGCATTGCGCGCAGTGTCCTTGCGGACGCCATCCCTTCGTTGCACCGACACTGATACCATCGGCGGATTGGAGCTCACGATGTTGAAGAAGCTGAATGGCGCCGCATTCAACACGCCGTCCGCCGACAGCGTCGTCACGAAGGCAATGGGCCGGGGAATGATGCTCCCGATCAACAGCTTATAATTGTCCCTCGCGCTAATAGCGGACGGGTCGATCATCACCATGGCGAACAGCCTCCTAAACGTTTTGCGAAGCTATACCGCTTCGTAAGTGTACAAATTACTGAATGGACTCGCGATACCACTGCGCGGCAGCAGCCACTTCGGTTCCGGTCAATTGATGCCCGAAGCGTTCCCAATGCACGTTGACGCTGGCTCCTGCTCCGTTAAGCAACGCGGTCAATTCCTCCGTCTCTTCCGGACGGCAGATCGGATCGTTCGTGCCTGCGCCGATAAAGACGGGAACATCAGCCAACTCAGGCAGCTGCTTGCCGCGAATCGGCACCATCGGATGATGCAAAATCGCGCCGCGCAACGCATCTTTGTAGTGGAACAACAGGCTTGCCGCGATGTTGGCGCCGTTCGAATAACCGATCGCCACAATATTTCGACGGTCAAACCCGCGTTCTTCAGCCGCCGTGTCTAAGAAAGTGTTCAGTTCTTCCGTACGGAAAACCAAGTCTTCCAAATCGAACACGCCCTCGGCCAATCTGCGAAAGAAACGCGGCATGCCGTTTTCCAGCACGTTGCCTCTTACGCTGAGCACCGACGATTCCGGCGAAATCGCATCCGCGAGAGAGAGCAAATCATGCTCCGTCCCGCCTGTTCCGTGAAGCAGCAGCAATACGGGCGCCGCCGGATCTGTACCTTGTTTGAAAATATGTCTCATGCTCATATTTGATCCTCCTCCAGTACGCGCACTGCGATTGGCGGCAGCCCTCTCACGATTTGATCCCGGTATTTCTCATACCATTCCGGCAGCATCAGTTTCTCGCCAAGCTGCGTTTGTTCTTCGTCGCGAGCAAAGCCCGGAGGATCAGTCGCGATTTCGAACAGTATGCCGCCTTCCTCACGGAAGTAGATCGCGTTAAAATATTGCCGGTCAACGATTGGCGTCGGCTGGTAGCCGCTGCCCTCGACATGTGCGCGCCAGCGCTCATGCTCGGCGAAATCTTTTGCCCGCCATGCGATGTGGTGAACGGTTCCGGCACCGCCGGCGCCTCTTTCTACCTCTTCAACATTGACGTCGATGATGTTGCCGATATCGGCGAACGATTGGAACCGGGCGTAACCGGCATCCTCTCCGACTTTCTCCAGACCCATTACTTGTTCCAGCAGCTGCGCTGTGCGGCTTGGAGCAAGGCTGAACAGCACCGCTCCGCCGAAGCCTTTAATTGCTTTGTCCGCCGGCACGCCGCCGTGCGACCAGGTGCTTGCCGCTCCTTCTTTACGGGCGACCAGCTCTGCCTGCATGTTGTCAGGATCGCCGAATTGCAGGTATGTCTCGCCAAATCTTGTTGTTTCTTTTACTTCCACATTGAATTTCGCCAGACGCTCACGCCAGAAATCGAGTGTGCCTTCCGGAACGACGTAAGTTGTAATGCCGACTTGGCCAGCGCCTACGCGGCCGAGACGGGAACCCGCCGACGGGAAAAATGTAATGATCGTGCCTGGGCTGCCTTGCTCATCCCCAAAGTACAGATGGTATACTTCCGGCGCGTCGAAGTTGATCGTTTTTTTCACCAGCCGCAGACCGAGTATACCTGCGTAGAAATCAACCGTAGCCTGAGCGTCTCTTACAAATGCTGTAATGTGATGAATACCTGCTGTGCGAAGCTCGTTTTGCGTTGTCATAATCAAACACTCCTTTTAATTTGGTTTTGTATATAACGCCTTGCCTTTATGCGTTCAATTCAAGCAGCTATTTGTAGTTGCTCTGAGCGAATTTGCCTAGCTTCTTTAACAAGCTGCTTGCCATTCGTTTCTCTTCCGCCGTCAGCCCTTCAACAGCGTTCTGAATGACCTCGGCATGCTGCGGGAAAACGTCCTCCATAAATTGCTTGCCTGCCTCGGTTACCTCAGCGTATATCAAGCGGCGGTCCTCGGTTGACGTTCTGCGGCACACCAGCCCTTTGCCTTCCAGCTTATCAACGACGTACGTAATGTTGCCGCTGCTCATCAGCACCTTGCCGCCGATCTGCTGCAAAGGCTGAGCTCCCTTGTGAAAAAGCAATTCGAGAACGCCGAACTCCGTCCGGTTTAAACCATGCTTGCGAATATCGCGATCCGCATGCGCGTTCACCCATTGGCTCGCGCGGGCCAGCGCAATGTACAGCTCAAGTGATTCGTCTCTGTTTTGCGTCATGTCAGCCGTCCGCTCCTTTCGGTTAATATCTTAATTTGTATTATCTTAAATTTAAGATAAACCATTACAAGCCTTTTGTCAAGCGACTGCCGCAAAAAAAGTTTAACGCCCTCTACTGCGCTTGTTCACGCGATTTCGCATAGCTCTCCGGCGATACGCCGACCAGCGCTTTAAACGCTTTACTGAAGTGCGCCTGATCATAAAAGCCCAGCTCAGCCGCTAACGCCGGCCAATCGACAGTCTCTGACGTATCGGCGTTGGCTGCCGCCTGCGCCGCTTCCAGCATGCGATAGCGCTGAATGACCCATTTTGGCGATACTCCGACATATTGATTGAAGAGGCGCTGCAGCGTTCTTTTACTCATGCCGAGCCCCTCAAGCGCCTGGTCGACCTTCGTTATGCTTGAATCAGCAATCATGCGATCGACAACATCGCAAATCCATTTCAAATTGGGATCGTTCGCAGGCAGCCGTTCCTCTGCGGTTAAAAACTGCTCCAGCACCGCAATCATTCCGGCATGATCCGGCTGCGATAATATGTCCCGCTCCAGCCGTTCCGTTTCGCAGCCAAATACCTCCTCCAAGCTTTTGGATGTATCCGTCAGCTCGCTGACAGGCCGGCCATAGAACGGATAGAAGCCCCCGGGCAAAAAATGCACCCCGAAAGCGAGACCGCGCCCCTCCAGCATATGATGCGACTTCTCTCCCGCAATGCCGAAAATCGCCGTCTGCCCTTTTTCAATAACGAAGTTCACGACAGGATTTTGCAGCACTTCCTGCTTGTATGGAGGCTGTCCGGTCAAATCCCATTCCACGATCCAGTAATGGCGAATAAACGGCTGCAGCGCCTCGCACGGCAAATACCGCGCCATGCGAAATTTACTTTCCGCTGTACTTTTATATAGAATGCCCCTTCCTTGCAAATCCATATGCGCATCCGCCTGCGCTTGTCCGCTTGCATTGATCTGCTTTTCCATCCATACCGCCCGCCTTTTCCGCTCGTCATTGACAACTATAACTAGAATAGCAAATTTTTACGCCTTGGAAAAAGAGCAAGAAAAAGCGGTACAGGTGCTGCTCCTGTACCGCTTTTTCGTAATCAAAGCTTATTGCGAGCCTTTGCCTGGCTTGCCAGGGCTCGGGCTTGTCTGGCTGCCGCCTATTCCGCCTTTGCCTTCATTGCCGGTTTGGCTGCCGCCTACTCCGCCTTTGCCTTCATTGCCGGTTTGGCTGCCGCCTACTCCGCCTTTGCCTTCATTGCCGGTTTGGCTGCCGCCTACTCCGCCTTTGCCTTCATTGCCGGCTTGGCCGCCGCCTACTCCGCCGCCTTTGCCTTCATTGCCGGCTTGGCTGCCGCCTACTCCGCCTTTGCCTTCATTGCCGGCTTGGCCGCCGCCTACTCCGCCTTTGCCTTCATTGCCGGCTTGGCCGCCGCCTACTCCACCTTTGCCTTCATTGCCGGCTTGGCCGCCGCCTACTCCGCCTTTGCCTTCATTGCCGGCTTGGCCGCCGCCTTTGCCTTCTTCAAGTCGGCCGCCTTCAATGCCTTTTCCGCCTTCGCTAAAGCCGCGTCCCTTGAATTGAATACCTCCTTTACCCTCCGCGCCGCCGCCTGCGCCGCCGCCAGCTCCACCGCCTGCACCGCCGCCAACTCCACCGCCTGCGCCGCCGCCAACTCCACCGCCTGCGCCGCCGCCAACTCCACCGCCTGCGCCGCCGCCTCCAACACCTGGCCCTTTGCCGCGGCCTCCGCCAATGCCTTTAGCTTGTCCTCTCCATTTGCCTTGCTGCGAGTACAAGGCAGGGTACTTCATTTTTCCGTAAGCATAATTTATCGATTCAAACGTCTTGCTGTCTACTTTGCCCGTTATCGGCAGACCATGTTTTTTCTGATAGTTCTTTACGCCGCGTACCGTTACAGCATCATATTTGCCGTTAATCGGACCCGCATAGCTGCCTACCGATTTCAGCATCCCTTGGATGACATAAACGTCCGGCCCCTTCGCGCCTTTGCCGACAGCTAAGGTCGTATGCGGAAAGCTGACTGTTAATGCCAATGCAAGCATCAGCACTCCGATTACTCTTCCCCATTTTGATTTTTTATTGTTCTGGCGGGAACTCCAATCCCATTTCATGAACAGACACCATCCTTTTCTAGGCTAAGTATTCGTTTTGCAACACGCCTTACTATTTCCTATCCTTTCAATTTCATTACAAATAATTATTCAAAATCTTTTAACCGCGCGCAAAAAGCCGGACTGCTGCTGTATTGCGCGCTTACATGCAGCAGCTCTATGCTGCATTATTCGGCTGCTATTCCCCCGACAACAAAAAAGAGCAAACCGGCAATCCGGTTTGCTCCATGCTTCAATCTTTAATGTACTGCCGATTGCATTAATCGATATAGCCTGCCAGCCCTTTATCCATATAATAGTCCATTTCGGCATCAAGAATCGATTCGACCTTAAGCTCGTCCAGCTTTACGTCCGGTCGGCTTATAATGTAATCTACCAGCTCATCGCTGTCGATCTCCACTTCGCCTTTTGCGTTTGTTTTCGCGCTGTCCATATATTTTTGCTCGTGCTTCAGCACGCGCTCAATGCTTTGGACGTCAATTTCCGTTTCCTCTGCAATATACCGGATCAAGTCCTGCTCATTTACAGTTTGCTCGCTCATTATCGTTCTTCCCCATTTCTTTAAGGCAACTATTGACCTTGCCGCAACGTTAAACTTTACAATGACCTCGAGAAGCGCATGCTTTCGAAGCATGTTTGCTTCGCAAACATTTTAGGAGGTTATGACCATTATGCCCGATCATGAAAAGATTTACAACGAAGCCGCCGACACGTATGACCTGCTCGTCTCCAAGCAATCGAGCCTCATCCCCGTTATTGAGGCTATCGTTCCTTTCAAGGGACTCGACATTGTCGATGTCGGCGCCGGAACCGGCCGACTGACCGCCGCGCTCGCACCGGAAGCCCGTTCAATCGTCGCGCTGGACGGATCAGAGGCAATGCTGCAATTCAACGCAAGCAAGCTCGCCGCTGCCGGTTTGACGAATTGGACAATCAAGAAAGCCGACAATCGCCAGCTGCCCTTGCCTGACCGCAGCGCCGATCTCATCGTTTCAGGCTGGAGCATCAGCTATTTGGCGAACACCGAGCATTCCGATTGGGAGCAAAATTTGGCGGTCATTATGGCCGAATTCAAACGCGTACTGCGCAGCGGAGGGACGATTATCATTTTTGAGACGCTTGGCACAGGCCATGAGACGCCGGCGGCTCCCGATTTTCTGAAGCCTTACTACGAGGCATTAGTTGAAACCTACGGCTTTTCGCAGCAATGGCTTCGCACCGACTACCGCTTTGACGATGCCGAGCAAGCAGAACGGTTGACCCGAATCTTTTTCGGCGACGAATTGGCGGCTCAAGCAGCCGGAAAAACCATGCTGGCGGAATGCGCCGGCGTTTGGTCGCTCCAGCTCTAGCTCTACCTCCAGCTCTAGCTCTAACTCTAGACTCGATGGCCTCACCCTGTTTTACGACGATGAATATGCTGATGCAAACAGACCGAGGAGGCTCCAAACGTCAATATGGCAGCGAAAAAAGTCGTAATCGTCGGCATCGAGTTCAATAACCGCTCTGTAAGAGGCGGGCCTTATAAAGTGGGATTGACGAAGCAATGGATCGAATATCGGATGGCTATCTTTATGAAATACACGTTCCAGAGCTTGAAAAAGCAAACCAATCAGCAGTTCACAGCGCTTATCCGCTATGCTTCCAGAACGGAGGGCCTGATTCGCCAAGCGCTTGCCAAATACGAACCGCTGCCGAACAATATCCGCTTTGTCCGCGATGAGGACTATATCGCAACGCAAAAAGAAATTGTCGGCGACGCCAAGTGGCTCTACCTCGTGCGGCTCGATTGCGATGATACGTACAGCAAATCGATTATCCAGCAGCTGCACCAATATAAGCCGAAGGAAGGCACGCGCGCGCTCGTCAATCAGCTCGGCTATATTTACGACAGCATGCGGCACCGGATCTCGCCGGTCAAACGGACTTCTCCGCCTTTTTATACTTGGATCTATAAGAGCGTCAATTACTTCAGCGGCAAAACGTATGTCATCAAAGGCGGCCATCCCGCAGTAGTCAAGCATAAGCACGAGATTCTGACTCTAAAGGGCAAACGCAATTATATGGTTGTCGTACACCGGCGCAATACATTAAACCAACGGCTGCTCCAGCGAAAAAACTACATCAGCAACAAACAAACGGTCGACGCCATTTTGCGAAAATTTATTTAACCCTCACCTTGCAAATGTTAAAATAGGTAAATAAAGAGCTTTAATTCGATTCACAATGTTCGTATTGGGAGGAAGGAGGCGACTCGTAACGATGAAGCTGCACGGTCAATATTTACGCCTGCATTCCCGATACGGCGCCTCGGGAGAAGCCGATTTGACATTGGATGAGCTTGCGGCCGCGCTTAATTGCACGCATCGCAACGCGAACAATATTATTCGCAGCATGGTTCAGCACGGCTGGGTCGAATGGAGCTCACGCCGCGGCAGGGGCAAACGCTCCCTGCTGCGGTTCCAAGCGCCGCCTGAGGACATTGCGGCACAATCGATGCTGCACGCGATGGCGGCGAACCGGAGCGCTATCGGGCGTTCAATCGAGCAGCTTAAAGAACATATGCAATCGTCGGCGCTGGAGCAGCATTTGCAAGGCTGGCTTCTCGGCTTTTTCGGCCATCGCTCGGAGCTCAGAAGCAACAAGCGAATCGACGCCCTTCGTCTGCCGCTCCGGCAGCAGCTTCATACGGTCGATCCGCTCTGCATGAATTTGCTCGCTGAGTCGTTCGTGTCGAGCCATGTTTTCGACGGTCTCGTTCGAAGGTCGCATGCTACGGGTGAAATTGCGCCGTGTCTCGCGCATGCCTGGGAAGTCGACGCCAGCCGCAAGCGATGGACATTTTACTTGCGCAAAGAGGTGCTGTTCCATAATGGCAAGGTGCTGACCGCTGACGACGTTGTTTTTACGCTGGAGCGGCTGATCGGGACGACGCGCCGAACGTTGTACAGCTATATTTTCAAACAAATTCAATCCGTTCGTGCGGTTCATCCAACTGTTGTCGTCATTGAATTGAATGAGCCTAACGAGCTCTTCTTGCCGTTTCTCGGCACGAGCCGGGCCGCTATCGTTCCGAAGGATCTGGATCAACTCGGCGACCATTTCGGGACGAAGCCGATCGGGACAGGCCCGTTTCAATTAACGGAGATGAATGACGGCGGCTGCGTGCTGGAGGCGTTCACCTCGTATTATCAGGGACGAGCCCACCTGGATCGGGTGGAAATCGTTCACGTTCCGTGGGTCGTGTCAAGCGATAGCGTCGAACCATCCTCTCCGTTTCATTTGATCCATGATCCTTCCGAGGCGGACAACGGCAGGCTTAGCCAGATTCATTCGCAGACCGTGGTACGGAAGTTCGTAACCTGCAACACGCAGAAAAGCAAAGGCACGATGTGCGATCCGCGCTTTCGGGAGCGTCTGCTTGCCTGTCTTTGCGAGGAGACGGACGAGCTTGCCGTGCATTCGGCGCCGCATGCCGACGAGTCCCTCGATCCGCAGACGGACGAACCGATCCGCATCGCGACCATCGAGCCTTATCGGCATGACGCGGAGCTCGTTGCAGGCAGATTAAAGCAGCGCGGCATCGCTTGCACAGTGGAAACCGCCTCTGTCGAGGAGTTCAAAGGGCCGATCCGTTTGGAGGCCGATCTGATCGTATTCTCGCTGCTGCGCGATCAAGATGAGCAGCTGCGTCTGTTCGATTTGTACCAGACGATGTCGGCGCATATCGACCCGCATACCCGTCTCGATATCGAAACGATGCTGCAGGCTGTCGCCCGGCAGCCGGAGAGCGAGCAGCGCGCGGCGCTTTTTGCCCGGATGGAGGAGCTGCTTATCCGCGAGCATCAGCTGTTCATTTTGTACGAGCGTCCGGTCCAAACCGCTTATATGCCTTCCGTTCGCGGACTTACGTTCAATTCGCAGGGCTGGGTCGATCTGCGGCATGTTTGGTTTCCGCCCACGCAGTTTCAGCAATATTCTTAGATGCAAGCTAATATGTAGCTAAAGAGTGACTTTGAACTCCGTTCAAAGATCCTGATGTAGCTAAAGAGTGACTTTGAACTCCGTTCAAAGATCCTGATGTAGCTAAAGAGTGACTTTGAACTCCGTTCAAAGATCCTGATGTAAGGAGCGATAGCTTGAAAAATTCCGGCCTTCCTCTGCTCATTCTCGCAATGAGCGTGCTGTACATCTTTGTTATCCCGAATGATCCGTTTGCGGTCAAACTGCTGTTCAAGCTCATTCCGATGTGGCTAATGATCGGCTATGCCTACCTGCAATTTCCCGCCGAAAGTAAGCGTTCTCACTGGCTGCTGCTGACCGGCTTGTTCTTCTGCATGCTCGGCGACGGTCTCCTCGTATGGTTCGTAGTGGGCCTGACGGCCTTTCTGATCGGCCACCTATTCTACTTATTCGCCTTCCTGAGCGTATGGCGGTTCTCGTGGATTCGGCTCTCTGCTCTCGTGCCGTTGGTCGCGTACGGAGCTTGGATGTGCTCGAATCTCGTTCCGGCACTCCAAGACAGCGGTGACCAAGCGCTCATCATTCCGGTGCTCGTCTATGTTGTCGTCATTATGCTCATGTGCTGGTCGGCCATCATGACGGGCAATAAGCTCGCCATACTGGGCAGCGTGCTGTTTGTCATCTCCGATTCCGTGCTTTCCTGGAATATGTTTGTCTCCGATATCACTTATTCTTCGATCTATATTATGGCAACCTATTACGGCGCCCAATTTCTTATCGCTCGCAGCACGCGGAGGCTTGCCGCTTAAGCTGCGAATACATGGGCTGGCGCTACAACACGGCTCCCAGCAGGTGCAACCAGGACAGCTGGCGCGCCGCTGTTGTTGCCAATCGCAGCCGCTGCTGGGTCGGACCGGGCGGCCACACTTCTGCGGCACCTACCGCAACCAGCGCACCTTTAGCGAACCCGACTCGCTGATTAGCGAAGCTAGATTCGCTAATTCGGCTGAACAGAACGCAAGTGAGAGCGATAAGGAACAAAAATGCGCTATTCAGGAACCTAGGTTCCTGAATAGCGCATTTTGTTTCGCTGCGGGCAGCAGAGATCGTGATGATGGCGAAAATAGCGAAAATCGTTTCGCAAAATTGCGAACCTGCTTCGTTCGCGTAGTTGACCGCGAAGGCGTAACAGCGTGGCGGTAGTTGGCCGCGAAGAACGTAGCTGCACGGGTGGTAGTTGGCCGCGAAAGCGTAGCTGGCAAGTGTATCGCCTGCGGAGGCGACTCGTTCGCGGTAGTCACCCCGCGGAGGCGTCAATGCACAGTGAGCAGGCGTATCGCCCGCTGTGTTAGCTGCGGAGGCGAGTCGTTCGCGGTAGTTTTCCCTGTGGTTGATGCCGCACCGCGCCTTGCGCTGGGAGAGGCCACCGCGGGTCGCAATTTGCACGTTGGCCTGGAGGATCGCGGGGAGAAACGAGGCTTCCGCAGCAGCGACGAGAAAATTAGTACTAGGTATTATTATCTTGTGTTAAACTAGTGGAAAGAGAAAGCCAAGAAATTTACAGAAACGAGGCCAACAACAATGAGTGGATTACTAACAGGAAAAACGATAATCGTGACTGGCGTCGCCAACGAGCGCAGCATTGCGTGGGGAATTACGAAGTCGTTGCACAACGCCGGCGCAAACCTTATTTTCACATACCGGAAGGAACGTTCCTTTCAAAAACTGACGCAGCTGCTGGAAGCGAACGGCATTAATCCGCTGCTGTGCGTATCGTGCGACGTAACGGACAACGCGAGCATCGAAGCGGCATTCCAACAAATCCAAGAGAAAGCACCGGTTGTTCACGGACTGGCTCACTCGGTCGCTTTCGCCGAGAAGGAAGATTTGAAGGGCGAATTCATCGACACCACCCGCGAGGGCTTCTTGCTGGCTCATGACACGAGCGCATATTCCCTGGTTGCCTTGGCGAAAGCTTGCCGTCCGCTTATGACGGAAGGCGGCAGCATCGTAACGCAAACCTATCTCGGCGCTGAACGCATGATGAAAAACTATAACGTTATGGGCGTAGCCAAAGCTTCGCTGGAAGCAAGCGTACGTTACTTGGCTGAGGATCTCGGCAAAGAAAACATTCGCGTCAACGCGATTTCGTCCGGCCCGATCCGCACGCTGTCCGCGAAAGGCGGCGTAGCCGGCTTCAACGATCTCGTAACGACAATGGAAGAGAAAGCGCCGCTCCGCCGCAACGTCGATCAAGACGAGGTTGGCGATGCGACAATGTTCTTGCTTAGCCCATTATCGCGCGGCGTAACGGGCGAAGTCATTCACGTTGACTCGGGTTATCATATTCTCGGATAAAGCAGCCGCCATCTAACAACAAAGGTCGAGCTGACTGGCATCGCCCCTTATGGGCATCCGGTCAACTCGACCTTTGTTCATTAAAAATGGTTCGGGAATTGCTTAACGATGCCTGCTGCCAGCGTGTCAGCCAGCGTCATCAGATGATTAAGGTTCTGGTCGAACGCCTGAATCGCGCCTGCCGAATCCTTTTTCATCCCCGCAGCCACCTCAGCGGTAACCAGCTGCAGATGCTGATCCAGCATCTCTTTCAGCTGCTTTTGCGACCAGTTCGGATTGGCTCCGCTTAGGAAGGCCGCAATCGCATCCGCATTGTCGTACCATTGCTTATTCAGCTTTTGCACCTCGGCTTGATTGCCGCTTTGCAGCGCATCAATCAGCTTGCCGGCAATCACGATGTGCTCGGTGAACAGCTCCGCCAGCTTATTGCCTGCCGCCTCGCCATAATAAGGCTTGATCGCATTGCCGATGTCCTGCTGATTGCGAAGCAGTCTTGCCAGCACATCGTTCTTGCTTTCCAAGTTCGACAACGCAGCTACGATATAGCTTTTGGTCCAGAGCGCATGCTCGGCCCACAGCTTTCGCAGCTCGTTTTGCAGCTGCACCGCTTTCGGGCTCAAGCATTGCTGATGGCTATGCGAATGATCAATCGCAACCTGCTGCCCGGCAACAGCGCGATCATCAGCGGCATGCGCAGTAAGCGCCGGCAGTGTTAATGCAACCGATACACCAATCGCTACCAGCGCGTGAGCAAAGCGAAATCTCATTTTCTATCGTCCCCTTTATTGGCATGAATGGAATTGACCGTTATATTGTGGGCAATTCCGTTTATTTCATGCATAGAGGAGGACGACTGTTATTCGCCTATTCGAAAACAGCGAACTTCAGCTTTTTCTTTTTTAAGTATTGAATGATTTCAGGCAATGCCTCAACCGTTATTTTTTTCTCATGCAGCACGTAGATGCCGCCCGACGGATCTGTCTGTCGGAAATAATCGACGATGTCCGTCGCGTTCTTCACGCTCCAGTCCTCGGGATCGCGATTCCACATGAGCACGTTCAGTTTCTGCTCGCTAACGCTTTCTTGAAGCTGGTCGTCCAGCGAACCGTACGGCGGTCTAAAAAGAGTGACGGCGCGGCCGGTTATTTTCTCCAACACCTTGTTCGTCAGCTCCAATTCTTCCTTCGCCTTGTCCGGCTTGACCGCCGCCAGATCGCTGTGATCCCAGGAATGGTTGCCGACCGCCATTTGCCGTTCGCTGGCGTAGGCCACCGCGTCCGAATTTTGCTTCACTTTAACCCCGATAAACAGAAAAGTTGCTGCCACATCATGCTCCTGCAAAATGTCGACGATTTGCTCCGTATACGCGGAAGGCCCGTCGTCGAAAGTGAGCGCCACATAGCCTTTCGGTAAGCTGTATTTCGCCTCATCGGCATCCACTTGCACCGTTTCAAAAAGCTTGTCCGGCTTCGGACTCGATTCCGGCTGCTCCGGCTGCTTCACATCAGCTGTCGTTACAGCGACCGGAGTCTGCCCTTTGGCATCGGCGCTGGACACATGGTCATTCGCCAATTTCTCAGCCTTAGGTCCGGCTTCTGCAAGCACGACGTCCGCCGTCCCGCCGCTGCCGCGTTCATCGTTCGCTTGCCCGCCAGAGCTAGCCGCTGCAACCGTATTATTAATCGGGTCGTCATCGACAAACAGCTTCCGGTCAAAACCGATGGAAGCCATGACGAAAACAAGCGATAACACAGCAAGCCGTCCTGCAATCGTGCGAATTCGCCGCACCCTCGCTCTCCGCTTGCTTTCCTTCTCCGCATCGTCGCCGCTTGCCGTATGATTACCGACAACAGCAAGCAACGCCGCCTCTGCTTTGTCTCGCAAAAGCTGCTCCAGACGCAGCGCATAATTATCCGTGCAAGTAAACAAAAGCTGCCTGCTTCCCGTCGAATCCGCGATGGTCAGGCTGCTGTTATATCCATTTAAATAGGCATCCCGTTTCGGATAGAGCGACAAACGCACCCGTTTTCGCTCCTCTTGGCGGGGAACTGCCACTTTTAGCTGATGATATGTATGTTCATCGATCTCGAGGACAACGTCATCGTGCGCCTCGCCAGCCGTCACTCGAAGCTCCAGCAGGTATAGGTCCAAATCCTGCCGCAACGACAGCAGCTCGATCATTCGTATTTTGTTATCCAATTTGACTTCCCCCTGCCGCCGCTATTCCGTTTCTGCCTTCACAAAAGAATGCTTACGAATCTCTGCCGCCGTCTTGTCCATGATTCGCGGAATTCGCGTTGCCGAACGGCACAGACATCCGATTGGTGAAATCTTGAATCATGTTGGCGAGATACGTTTTCTCCTGACGTGTCGCCTCGTATTTCTGCCGCATATGAATCGCTTCCGCTTCGAGCCGGCTAATTTTTTCCTCCAGCTCATTGATCCGCTTGTTGCGTTCCGCTTGCGCCTCATTATGCTTTTGCAGCAAACCGCTGTACTTCTGCTGCTCTAGATCGATAACGCCTTTAAGCTCCTCGGTCTCGGCCGACATCGCCGTTTGAAGCTCGCGGTAGTCCTCCATAACCTGATCAACCTTCAAATTTTTCTCGATCAGCTTGTTTTCCAGCTCGAGAATGTTTTTCTCGCGCTCTTCGATCACTTTATTTAAATTTTTAACGTCCCGGTTCAATCGGTCGACATGGTTATTCGCATGGTTTAACCGGTCCTGCAGTTCATGGATATTGCGATCGGCATGCTGCCGAGCTTGAATCATTTGCTCGACGGCAAAAATGAGATCGAGCGATTTTTTGTCCAAATTCGCTTTACTGGAACTGCTCATCACGGTGAACGTCTCTTCAGCCGCAGCTGCCGCCTCTGCTTTGTCCCCTGCTTCTTCAGCCCCTGTATCCTGCGCCGCAGACACAACGTCAGCCGCTTTGAACTCATGGTCCGATAGTCTTGCGACCGGCTCCTTCTTCTTAAAAATCATCGCTTCCATACACCCCGCTAAAAATATGTCAGATTATGTCGAACATAGACGCTGATTTTATTATAGAATATTTATCCAAATGATAGGCGAGACTTTGAGACTATATCTATTAAATCGGACTAAAGTCCCGATTGCGCATAAAGGCGTAAAAAAAGACGCTCGCTGTGCGGGCGCCCGGGACTATTGTGCATCTGTTCTGTACGTTTATGCTGCGGAATTGGCCTATTCCTTCACTTTTACAGGTTTTTACTGAACCTGCTATGCTACGGATTATTCAACCGCCGACTGATCATTTTGACCGCTTATTTTTACGCCAAGAGGCGTCGGCATGCCGTCGATGCTGAACCTATTCTTCTCCTCGACATACTGTTTCAGACCCTCTTCGCCCTTCTGCGCCGCCCAGCGTTGAAGCGTCTCGCGTTCTCCCTCATAGTTCATAAACGGAACGGCAAAGCCGCAAGACGTCTGCACCAAGTCGAAATCAAGGACGATAATTTGCCGCGCTCCGGGAAGCGGAGGAAACAGCGGATACAGCTCCTCCCACTCCGCCGTCTCCGGCAATACAACCGTGCCCTTGCCATATAAACGCATAATATTCGGCGCTCCTTCGAAAGCGCAGAACATAATCGTCAGCCGGCCGTTCTCTCTAATATGGGCGCTCGTCTCGTTGCCGCTGCCTGTCAAATCGAGATAAGCAGCGCGATTCGGCGATAAAATGCGAAGAACATCATGTCCCTTCGGCGACAGGTTTACGTGTCCGTCCGCCGACAATGGCGCCGAGCCTACGAAAAAAATATGCTGCTTTGCGATAAACTGCTCATGCTCCGGCTTTAACGCTTCAAACTGTTTGCCCATTCTTATCTCCCCTATTCGATTTGATCTTGATCGGCACTGCCTATCCTACATAAGGCTCGGCAATTGCTTTCACCCGCTCGATACCTTCCCACATATCTCCCGGGCCGTCATATATCATTGCGACCGGGCCTTCATAACGGACATCCTTCAGCAATTGGAGCAGCCTTGCGAATTCCGCTTCATCGGGTATGCCATTCGCGTCTAATTCCGGCTTGGCATGCACGTTCTCGCAAATCGGCAGCAACGCCGAAAGCTCCTCATAGCGAACACTGCGGTCAAAATTGCCGAAATCGCCGATCATTCCGATCTCGCCGCCGCCTTTCTTCGCCAATTGCAAGCAGTTGGCTGCGGTGTAAGAGAGCGACCGGAAATTTTCCGTAATGACGCGGATATTCCGCGGCTTGGCATAGGCCGCCAATTCGAGCAATCGCTCGCCTGCGCGATCCAGCGCTTCCCGGTCTTCCGGCGGCGATTCGCCTGCAACGATGCGGATGCGCTTGGCGCCGGTCTGCGCCGCAATATCGATCCATTGTCGAGCTAACGCCATATCGGCGGCGCTCCGTTTCACATCCGCCGACGAGATGTCGCCGTAATCGAGCAGCAGCGTGTGAAACGCCACCTTCGCTTCCGCAAGCGCTTGTTTCAACTCGTCCAGGTAGTCCGAATCGGTGCGCGGGAAGTTAAAATGGCAAATGTCGACCGCAGCAAATCCTTTGGCTGCGAGCAGTGCGGGAAGCTCCAGCAGCGTCGTCAATTCCGGCTGCGGATCGATATGTACCCCATGCGTTTGCTGCTCCTCATTCCAGTAGGTCCAGCGAAGCGGACCCAGGTGGCGATGAAGGCTCCACGTATTCAACGAAAGATAAGTCATTGGCGAACAGCTCCTCTATTAATCCTTATTTTTGGGTTTATTTGCTAGTTTTTCATCATTGTAAACACTCATTGAGGCACCGTCAATCCATATGCCAATTGTGCACAAAAAGACAGCCAATGCGATGTATCCTCGCACTGGCTGTCTTCAAAATCAATCTATTCTACCCTGCGTTCTGCTTCATTTGCTTGCTCCGCAATTGACCGCAAGCGGCATCAATATCGGTGCCGTGCTCCAAGCGGACGCTGACGCTGATTCCGTTCTTTTTCATCACGTCGTAGAACGCCTTGATTGTCTCCTGCTCGCTTCGCTGATATTGGCTGTGCTCGTCGACCGGATTGTACGGAATGAGATTTACGTTGACCAGCGCTTTGCGGTCGCCCTCTCCAATCAGCTCCACAAGCTCCAGCGCCTGCTCCCGTCCATCGTTTACGTCTTTGAGCAAAATGTATTCCAGCGTAATACGGCGATTCGTCTTCGACAAATAGTAGTCGATCGCAGGCATCAGCTTCTCCAGCGGATAAGCGCGGTTAATGACCATGATGCGCGTGCGCAGCTCGTTGTTCGGGGCATGCAGCGAAATCGCCAGGTTGACGCCTGTATTCATATCGGTAAATTCGTAAATTTTGTCGGCCAAGCCGCTTGTAGAAACGGTAATATGACGCGCGCCGATCGCCAGTCCTTTATGATCCTTTACAACGGTTAAGAAGTTAACGAGATTCGTCATGTTGTCGAACGGCTCGCCGATGCCCATGACGACAATATGACTGACCTTATCGCCATTCCCCGCGCTGTCCAAATGAAGCTGAACCTTCATGATCTGCTCAACAATCTCGCCTGCCGACAGATCACGGCTCTTCTTCAGCAATCCGCTCGCGCAGAAGCTGCAGCCGATATTGCAGCCGACCTGCGTCGTCACGCATACCGACAGGCCGAATTTGTGGCGCATCAGCACCGTTTCGATCAAGTTGCCGTCTTGCAGCTTGAACAGAAACTTGACCGTGCCGTCAACCGACTCCTGCTTCACATGCTCGCTCATCGTTTCCAGCACAAAGTTCTCTTCCAGCAGCTCTATACAATCGGCATTTACGTCCGTCATCGCAGCAAAGTCCGTTACCCGCTTCCGGTACAAATATTCCCATACTTGCGTCGCCCGAAACTTGCGATGCCCTCGCTCTTCCAGCCAAGCTGCCAGATGGTCCTGCGTCAATCCGTATATCGATGGTTTACTCATTGAAATAGTCCTCTTCTCGCAATCTGTTACTGCCTATTGTCCCAAAAATAGTTGTTGAAAACAAGTGGGCATCGCTGGGCTCCGCTGCCAGAAAAAAGAGGAGCGCCCTGAACGGACGTCTCCTCTTCGTTAAATCGACTATTTCTCCGCCGCTTCGAATTTGTGATCGATCGAAGCCTCCTGAATGTCTCCGAAAGCCCAATATCCTTCTGCGACATCACTCCATCTCGCATCGCCGTCGTTCAGCGGCCCTCTGCCAAGCACTTTATTAAGCAGCGTAACCGCTTCAGCCCGCGTCAACGCTTGATCCGGCTTAAAGCTGCCGTCCGCATAGCCTTGCATAATGCCTGCCGCCGTCACTTTGCCAATAGCCTCGGCCGCCCAATGCTGCTCGCTGTCGGCAAAGCCCGCCGCCGTACCGCTGCTTGCTTCCGCAAGCCATTTTGCGACAATGCTGGCCATCTCCGCGCGCGTAATTTGCTGCTCCGGTTTAAAGCTGCCGTCGGCATAACCTTGCATCAGTCCGAGCGCCGCTGTCTGGCCGATCGCTGCGGCAGCCCAATGCTTACCGCCGACATCGAGAAACGTTGGCGCCAGCAGACCGCCCTCACCGGCATCTTCCGCTGCGACAATCGAGCTCGCATTGCTGTCAGCCTGTTTTCCGTCTTGTTCCTCATCCGCCGCGAAAATTCGGCTCAACATAACCGCCATCTCCGCGCGAGTCAAATTCCGCTCCGGTCTAAACGTTCCGTCCGCGTAGCCGGTAATGTACGGCTTATGCTCATCGCCCCAGCCCGGAATATGGACGATGGTAAAGGCGCTGAATTTATTGACGGTAATTTGAAGACCTTTGGCGCCTTCGGCACCGTAGCCGACAATCTCGCCTTTGATCAATTCCTTGTCTCCGTCGCTATGCTCGACGAACACGCCGAGCTCGTTCAACTCATCCTCGCTCAGTTCCGTTTGGCCAAGCGGGAACACTAGCGTTACCCGATGGCTTTGCACATTCGTCTCGATTTCCAACGGACGGCCTATACTCGACACCGCATTCGTTCCAGCCAGCGCAAGAACCAATTGCTCCGTGCGAGCACGGTTCAGAGCTTCCTTGCGCTCGCTTTCCTTCTTGATCGGAATTAGACGGAAGTAGGCATCCTCAGTCAAACCTTTCATTTCCTCAGCCGATAAAATAATGCTGCCGTTCGACGAAGCGATTTCCAAGCTGACGCCGTTTGCCGCAAGCAACGCCAGCGATTCCTTCGGAAGGTTCACGAGCAGCTCCGAAACCTCGTCCTTCGGATCGGGAATAACCAGCTTAGCCGACTTGGAGTCTGCAGTCTGAAGCTGCTGGATCGCGTCTGCCGCTTGCTCCATCGTGAACTTAACCTCATCCTTCTTGTTGCCGAGCAAGTCCGTCGTACGCGTGATAAACGCTTTGGATACGACCTCTCCGTCTTTATCCGCGCCATCCTCGACATCAATCACAATCAATTCCTCCGTCGGCGCGGCAGACTCGGTCGGCGTCGTCTGTTGCTTCGCAACAGGACCTACCCATTCGCTGTCGCTTTGCTCGCCGGCTGCTGTTCCCTCGGCCGCAACCGGAACGACGCTAAAGCTGATATATTTGCCGACATCCGCTTTATGAAGCTTATACGTCTTTCCTGTCGCATCCGCTATCGCCATGCGGTTATCGCCCTCCGCATTGTCAGCGATATACCATTGAAACTTGCTTGTTCCCTCTTCGTCATCCTCGGTATCTGCATAGGCATAGCTTGCCGTCAAGGTTTGTCCGACTCTGAGCTTGCCCGCTGCCGCCAAGTCGCTTGCTGTCGGCGCGTCATTCGGAATGATTGTTCTGACATAGCCGCTGCCCGTCGGCGCTTCTTCCGTATTCGCCACTGCTGTAAGGGTCAGCTTGTCGCTCAGCAGGTCAGTATCTTCCGGCACCGTTACCGTAACGTTCACCTGGGCTACTTCCCCTCCTGAAATCGCTAGATGCGTAGGGCTGTCGATCGTAACGTCCCAGCCGTTCTCAGAAGCAGCGGACACATCGAATTCGGCATCCATTGGCACTTCAACATCGCCATCGCCCAACTGCTCAAGCAGGTTCAGCAATAAAAACGAGTAGGTTGCCGTTTCGCCCGGATATACCTTTTTATTCTCGGGAGCCAACACTTGCACGCCGCCCGCATCTGTCCAGCGCTCATAGGACACGATGCTCCACGCTTCGCCCGGCGCTAGCGAATCATGGTTCCATTGAAGCTGATAGCCGGCATCGATATAACCGTAGTCTCCATTGTTAATAAGCTCATTGTTCAATTGTCCATTCATGGCTTGATCGTACGCTGCGCTGTAGTCCCCGCCGGCATAACCGTCGGCTTTGGACGCCTCGCTGCCGTAATAGCCCATAATGCCTACATCATCCGTCGAATCATTGCGCAGATAGACCATGCCGAGCGTGTCATTCCAATACGCCCTGGCGCTGTCGATGCCGCCAAAGTACGCGTCTCCGCCATGAATCCACTTCAAGCCGGTAAATGTTTCGCTCTCGGTCGTATTTTCCAGCGTCCAGCTTTTCTCATAAAACCAATCGCCGGGAATATATCGTATCGTCTGCTTAACCCGCAACTGGCCCTCATTAAACAGCCAAGACATCTCAATCGTATTGTCGTCCGGACGCTTTACGCTCTCATACGCGCCCCATTCACCGCCGTAATAAGGCGTAGTGTAATACTTGTCTTCGCCGCCCATGTTAACGAACAAATTCGTTCCCCATCCATAGCTGCTATAATACTGATTTACATAGGCGCCGCCCTGTTTCAAATAGGCAGCGATTTTTCCTGATTCATCCATTATAATTTGAATCGGATTGCCGTTGCCTCCCAGTTGAAGCGTATCGCCGCTTACATTCATCGCCGTCTGCCTTGCCTGTGCTCCGTCAGCCAATCCGTCCTTCTTCGCACCCGACGCCGAAGCGGCCGAGACTGAGAACGAAGGAACGAGAAGCGCCGCCGCCAACATGAGCACCAACAGCTTGTTATACTTTCGGTTTCGCATTGCTGTCTTACTTCCCCTCTGCGCAATTTTTTTGATGATAACCGGATTGTACCAATGCCATCTCTCAAAAATCTCACAATATCGGGAATACTGTCGAACGATGCAATACGACTAGCTGAAAGATTCTGCTTTCTGCCGCAGCCGCTCTGGCGGCGCTATTCCAAGCTCAGAGAGATAAACCGCCTCCGCTTTCCGGAAATGGGCAGCAATTTTATGCGAATGCCCGCTCCACGCATAGACGTCAAGCAGCAGTTCATGCATCTCCAGGCGCGTCGGGTCGATGGTCAAGTAGGACAGCAGACGATTTTCCGCCCCTTGCCAGTCGCGAATTCTCATTTCCTCTTCAACGAGACGCCTTGCGATCGTATAGTACTGTTTGCCGAAAGCCTCAGCCAAAGGCTCCTTCCATAAAAAGTCTTTCATCTCCAGCAGCGGACCTTTATACAGCGCAAACAATTGCCGATCCCTGTCCCAGTCGGTCCCGTCATCACGGTTCACATAAGCAAGCACATCGTATGCAGCGGCGTCTCCCGTATCAAGCAAGTAGCCGGTGCCCGTCTTTTTGATATCCATGCCGATCCCATGCTCTTTGAGCAGTTTTTTAAGCCGATAGACTGTATTGTATAAATTATGGGACGCCCGCTCCTCCTCCATGTCGGCATAGAGCAGCTCAAGCAGCACCCATTTACCGATCTCTCGGTTCGGATGGCACAGCAAATACGCGAACAGCTCCTCCGTTTTACGAGTCGGCCAATGGACCAGCTCGCCGTCGGCTCCGCGCACCTCGAACGCGCCGAAGCAGCTAATGGAGAGGCCATGCTCGCTGCTCTTCTTTTCGGGCGGGCGAGCATGGCCCGTTTGCAGCAGGCGCGCCGTTACTCTCTGCAAACTTGCCGGAGTCACCGGCTTTAATAAATAGTCGAGCGCCTGCACGTCGAACGCTTCGAGCGCATATTGCTTGTAAGCGGTCGTGAATACAATGCGCGTGCCGGGAAGCTTGGAGGCAACCGTTCGGGCCAGTTCCATGCCGTTCAGCCTCGGCATCTCGACATCTAGGAACAAGACATCCGGCTGCAGCTCGGGAAGACGTTCAGCCGCATCAAGCGGATTAGTGAACGTCGCGATAATTTGATAGCGGTTGTCCATCCCGACAATATGCTTCATCAAATCAAGAACAAGCTTCTCGTCGTCCACAATAACTGTCTTAAACATGGAACTTCACTCCCTTCCCTTGCCCCGCCCCAACCGTCAGATTGAGCGGAACGTACATCGTAACGGTCGTTCCGCTGCCAAGCTCCGATACGATCGTAAGCGACGATCCCGGAATGGCAGCCAGCCGTTTGCGGATATTCGAAATGCCTATGCCCGATCCCATATCGCTGCCGCTTGTGAAGCGGTACAGCAAGTCGTCGGGGATGCCGACGCCGTCATCGCTCACGACGATTTTCAAAAACCCGGCCCCTTCTTCAATCGAAAGCAGCACTTTGCCGTCGCCGTCCTTCTCAAATAGCCCGTGACGAATCGCATTCTCGATAAAAGGCTGAATGCAAAGCGACGGAATCAGCTTCTCCTGCAAGCTTGGATCCACATAGAAATCCCACTCCAGCCTGCTGTCAAAGCGCGCTTTCTCAATTTCGACATACGCATGGATCAAGTCCAGCTCATGATGCAGCGGAACAAGCAGGCTGTCATGGTCCATATCCAGTATGTGACGCAAGTATTGGCTCAGCATCGACAGCAAATGCGCTGCCTTCACGCCGTCGGAATAACAAATTGAAATAACGCTGCTGAGCGCGTTGTATAAGAAATGCGGCTTGATCTGCGCCTGATGGAATGCATGCTCGTTGCGAATGGCCTCCTGAATGGAACGCTTCATGGCGATCAGCGTTTGAACGCGGGCAAGCAGCGTCTCGGCGTCGAACGGCTTCGTAATATAGTCGTTGGCCCCCGCTCCAAAGCCCATCGCAATATCTTGCGGCGTATTGCGGACGGTTGCAAGCAGGATCGGAAGGTCGAGCACAGACCGCCGCCGACGCAGCATCCGGCACAAATCGTATCCGGAAACGGCCGGCATCATCACATCGGAAATGACCAGATCGATGCTGTCGCTCATTTCCTCGAATTTGCGTATGGCCTCCTCGGCGGAGAAAGCCGTAATGACGTTGTAAGGCCCTCTATGCAAAATGGCAAGCAGCATATAAATGTTGGAAGAATCGTCATCCACGATCAAAATCGTATAAGCGTGCTTATCGATGTGATCGACGATGCTCAGATCGGCGGCGGCAGGCCGTTCCCCGGCCGCGCTCGCTTCCACGGCGCCTAGCGGCGGAGCAGCGGATGGCAGCGTAAAGGTCATGCGGCTGCCTTGGCCGATTTGCGACCATGCTACGCCGATCGTGCCGCCCATTCGCTCCACCAGCTTGCGAGTAATATAAAGTCCGATGCCCATGCCCGCGTAGCCGTCCTGCTGCAGCGGCTTCGCCGCATCCATGTAATGATATTCGTTAAAAATCGCTTCAAATCGCTCCTTCTCGATCCCGGTGCCGGTATCCTCTACCGATAAATAAACATGGTCTTGCGAAGTGCCGGATGTCACCGATATGACTCCCCGCTCTGTATGTTTGATCGCATTATGCACGAGATTGTACATGATTTGCCGGAGCCGGTTCTCGTCGGCAATAACCCATGTGCCGGCGTCAACATCGTTTGTGAGCGCAACCGCCTTTCCGGTCAGCTCGAACCGGAGCACATCAACAACGATCTGCGCCACCATGCGGACATTGACGACCGATGGCTGCAGCCGCAGCTCTCCGTTTCTAATCTGGGTCACATCAATTAAATCCTCGATCAACAGCGACATTTTGGTTGACGTGTCGCGTATGAGCCACAAATGCTGCTGTTGCTTGGCTGAGAAAGCACCTTCCCCGTCCTCCAGCAAGTGCGAAGCCATGTTCATAATGCCGTGCAGAGGCGTTTTCAATTCATGCGACGTGTTCGCCAGAAACTCGTTTTTCAGCTCGTTGGCGACCGACAAACGATTCGAGAGCAGCTCTGTTTTCTCGAAAGCGGCCGTATATCGATAGGCGAGCAGCACATTTAGAAACATAATAAAGCACACGATGCCCGCTTTGATTCCGAAATCGGTCTGCACCGCATTGACAGCATACAGCAGCCCGCTTACAAGATAGAATTGCAGCGACCCCGCAGCGCCTATAAACATCACCATTTCTTTCCGGTAATGCGAGTCTCCCGCTTTTTTAACGTATTGGATAGCGAGCCGCGCAATAATGGCCAATACGACGACAAACATATAAAGCAGGAAATATACTTTTATTGCGCTGTACACCGCATACGGAAGAAGCAGAATAGCCGCGATAAAAGCGAGGACAGGAGCTATTGCAATCATCAGTTTGCGCAGCGGCAATAAACGGGAGTCTATCGCATTAAAAAACAGGACAAGCCAGACGATGCTCAGAAACTCAGTCAAGTTCTGCACGCGATACACAAACTCGAACGGCAAGTCCGGAGCGAGCCGCAAGCCGATCTTTTCACCGTATGTAAGCAGATTGATAAAAAGCGTCCACATATAAAGTCCGGAATAGAGGTTCGTTTTCTCTCTTATCCGAATCATCGAGATGCTTAAATGATAGGAACCGAACAGGAACAGCACGAATATGACCGCGAAATCCGCCCCTTGTTTCAGCCCGTCCAATGTCGCGATATCCCCGTCTCTGCCGAATGAAATGGCGCTGGCGATCCCTCCGCTTGCAAAGACGTGATTTGCCGTTTGAATGACGATCTCCATCTCGTTCGAATCGAGAAGAAACGCCGTACTGTAAGGCGTATTGCCGGGCAGATGTTCCGCTAAAAACGCATCGGGCTTGCCGTTCTCGCCCTCCAGCCTGCCGTTTACATAGAGCCGGTGCGACATGCGTATGCTGCTTATTTTCAGCGCCATAATTTCATCCGGCTTCTTCAGCGACACCACAAGCCGATAAGTGCCGTATCCCTTCGCGCTCATGCCGCTTCCGCCGCTTTTGCCAAGCCAGGCTCCCGGAACCTTCAGATACGACGCCTCTCCGGCCTCGGCTCCCGCTGCATTCCCTTTACGGAAATCGTCAGGCTCCAATAACCGTCCTTCATAAAACTCCCACTCTCCATTGAGCGAAACCGCGCCTTCCCGCGCGAAATCCCATCCCGACAAATCCAGCTTTCCTGCCTTCGCAATCGGCGCTCCATGTCCCGATTCCATGTTTTTATAGAACAGAAAAACGGCCGAAACCGTAATTATAAAAATAAGCAAGATCCCCGTTAATTTGGCAAACGAAGCCGCTCTCATCCATTTCCCCCCTGCAACGCACCATTTGGTCCCACTCTATCATATTCATCTCACAAAAAACTCAAATTGCCTCCGCATGCAGTAATTTCGAGGAAAAACAAGGAAAATGACTGTTTTTGTCGAATAACCCTAGTTGAACTTTTACAGCATAGGGGAGAAAGCAATTGTTAAAGCTGCAGTACCGCACAAAAATGGCGTTATCGTTGTTGTTGGCTGTTGCCATGATCTGTTCTTTACTCGGCCGGGCGATGCCTGCCCACGCCGCGGCATCCCCCATCGTCGATCCGAAGCAAATCTACACGTATGAAACGATGGTGAAAGATCTAAAGGAGTTATCGTCCGCTTATCCCGATTTGATTAAGCTGTCGACGATAGGCGAAAGCGAGTACGGCCGCAAGCTGTGGCGGATGGACTTTGGCAAAGGCCCAGCCGTTATTTTGCTGAACGCCTCCCATCATGCCAGGGAGTGGATGACCACGACGCTGCTGATGTACATGGTTGAAGACTATGCGGCAGCTTACGCAAGCAACGACACGTATCAGAAAAAAGCCGTACGCGATTTGCTCGACCGCGTGACGTTCGTCGTCATTCCGATGGTTAACCCGGATGGCGTAACGCTCCAGCAAAAAGGGCTCTCGGCATTTCCGTCCAACCTGCACGAATCGCTTATCCGCATGAATAAAGGCAGCCGTAATTTCAAACGGTGGAAAGCAAACGCGAAGGGAGTGGACCTGAATCGTCAATATCCGGCTGGCTGGAGCACCATAAGCAATGCCGCTCCGAGCAATAGTTATATGAACTACAAAGGCTCCCAACCGCTGCAGGCGAAAGAAGCGGCGGCAATGGCTAAGCTGGCCCGCGAGCTTAAGCCGGAGCTGGCAATGTCGTACCATTCGTCAGGCGAAATTATTTATTGGAACTATAAAACGAAGGCGGAGAACCTGGCACGCGACCGGGCGCTCGCTACAAAATATGCGAATATGACCGGCTATTCGCTCGTCGCGCCATCGCCTAACCCTTCTGGCGGCGGCTTCACCGACTGGTTCATTTCCGAATTCGGACGGCCGGCCATGACACCTGAGATCGGGCGCGCGGTAGGCGACACGCATGTGCCGTTATCCGAATGGTCCCGCATTTGGGGGCAGCACCGCTACACCGGCTGGATGCTGGCTATCGAAGGCTATAAGCTGTGGATGGACAAGCAGGAAGCGAAAGAGGCGGACGGCAGCATTTACTTGCTCGCGACGGAAAAAGGCTATCAATGGCCAAGCCTCGATTCGAAAATTTTGAACGCCAATAAAGCAGGCGTCTACGAGCTGCTTCGCGTAAAGGGCGACTGGCTGGAGATCAAGGCTGCAAGCGGACGCCAATGGATCAGCGAGCGCAACGCGCTGCAGCAGGTTGAAGAAGCGCCAAGCGACATGAAGGTCATGCTCAGCAAAGCTACGGATGTGTACACGTCACCATTAGCGGGCAAGCCGACAGCGATCAAATATGCCGATCAGAAGCTGACCGTCCAGCTTGCCTGGAAGGAATGGTATATGATCAAGACGTCGCGCGGTCCGCTGTGGGTGAAGAAGAAGCAAGTAACAATTGTGAAGAAGGAGAATCCAACGCCGTCGCCTTCTCCATCAGCTTCCCCTTCTCCATCTCCATCGCCTTCACCGCTGCCGTCGCCTTCTCCATCGGCATCGCCGCTGCCTTCTGACGCGCCGGCAGACGATAACGAAACCGAACAGCAGCCTGAATAATTCAAGCGAGATCCTCCATAATAGAAGGGAAGCCTTGGCAAGACGAGGCTATGATATGGATGGAGGAGAAGGCAATGCTCGATCATCTTGAAAGCAGCTATGATTGCGCCAATGCAAGCGAGGATTTGCATGAACTTAAGGCCGAGCTCGCCGCTCTGCGCGGACGCGGCTTGGAGGATACGGAATCGCAAGAAGCAATCAACCGCTTGGAAAATCAAATTTCGTTCATTCTGAACAAGTGCGACATCAATCACTAGCGCAAACGGGCTAGAAACGACTGTCGCCGTCCTCAGGCGGATAATGAAAACCAGCCCCCTCAGCCGCAGCAGCGGCCGAGGAGGCTGGTTTTTTCATGGCTAATAACGGTTACTTTGCGGTTACGCCGCCGTCGACCGGCAATTCTACGCCCGTAACGTAAGCCGATTCGTCGGAAGCGAGGAACAGCACCGCCTGAGCCACTTCAGACGCCTGTCCAACGCGCGGCAGCGCCGTTTGCGACAGGAACCATTGCAGCATTTGCTTATTTTGAATATGCTCCGCGCTCATTGGCGTTTCAATAAAGCCCGGATGCACGGAATTGACGCGGATATGGTCTTTGCCGAAATCAACCGCAGCCGCTTTGGTCAACATCCGCACCGCGCCTTTGGATGCTGTATATGCGCCCGCGCCGCTGCTGCCAGTCAGGCCAGCGATCGAGGAAATGTTGACGATCGAGCCGCCGTTATTTTGCTGCATAACCGGAATCACATACTTCATCCCGAGAAATGTGCTCGTTAAATTGATGCTCATCACTTTATTCCATTGTTCAATCGTTGTGTCCAGCAGCCCAACCGCGAGCGAAATGCCTGCGTTATTGACCAGCACATCGATGTTGCCGTAAGTTTCTGCCGCCGTTTGCACGACGCGAATCCAATCTTCTTCGGATGCGACATTATGCGCGAGGCCCGTTGCCTTGCCGCCAGCCGCTTCGATTTCTTGCACAACCGCTTGTACGGCCGCTTCGTTAATATCGGTCGCGATTACGTTCGCGCCTTCTTTCGCAAACAAGAGCGCTTCCTCGCGTCCCATGCCGCTTCCTGCCCCTGTAATGATTGCTGTTTTATTTGCCAGTCGAGTCATTTTCATGTCTCCTCTTCGATCATTTTGGGTTAATGATAGTTTAACTATCACTATGATATAAACTATATCACTGCGCGGCGAGGATTTCAATTTCCTTCTTCTTCTTGTGTGCCGACGAACCGGATAGCTATAATATTCATTATTGCTTTTCGACAGGAACATTATTGCGGAAAGGATTGGCGATCGCATTGGATCCGAGAGAAAGATACGAGAAGGAGCGGCAAGACGGCAAGCAAAATCGGCAGCAAAATGTGCTGGAAGCCGCTGCGCGCATTTTTGCGGTTAAAGGAATTGAAAAAACGACGATGCAGGATGTTGCCCGGGAAGCGAGCGTTGGCATCGCAACGTTGTTCCGTTATTTTCCAAAAAAAGAGAAGCTTATCGTCGCTGTCGCCACGATGCTGCTGGGGCCAATGCTGGAGCGGTTTCAAAGCGTCGCTGCCCTGCCGCATTCAAGCTTGAAGCGGCTGGACGCGCTGCTCGACACCTTCATCCGAAACGACGATGACATCAATATTAAAGTGCTTGCCGATTTCGAAAACTACAGCTCTCACTCTCCGGAGCCGCTGGAGGACATGCAAGCCTACAACGAGCTGCACCGCGATATTTCGCGCGCGTATTCGCGAATTATACAGGACGGCATGCGGGACGGCTCCATCCGGACCGATCTCGACGTTCGCGATGTGCTGACGACCGTGATGAACACCTTCGGTTTATTTTCCAAAAACTTATCGCTGCAGCAGAACATTCCGCTTCTGGAGTCCGACTTGGAGTCCGACAAGCAGCTTGCGATTCTGAAACGGATACTGCTCGATTATGTGCAGGCACGCTAATTGAAAAAGGGATGAAGCCGCAGACGGCTTCATCCCTTTTCATATGGCGCAGTAACGGGCATTATTCGGATAAAGCAGCAGCCCATCAGCGCGTCGCCCGCTCCTAGACGTCCAGCCGTTTGGCATAGCAGCGGCGCGGAAGGCCGCCGTACATGGGCCGGGAAAACTGCAGCGACAAACCCGCAGCCTCCAAATTGCGCCAGCTGAATGAATTGTCCGGGTGAACGGTGGAGAACAAGTACCGGTATCCCAGCTCGCGAGCGTGCTCCTCCCGAAGCTGGTGGAAAAGGCGCTGCAGCCCCTGACCGCGAGCCGCTTCATGCACCACCGTTGCGTCAAGCGCAGCTACCAGATGCAATTCCTCCTCCGGCACTCCGAACTCCCGCCCCAAATTGTCTTCGCTCAACCCGGGAAACGCCAACGTAGTAAATGCGACAAGAACGCCATTATGGTATGCCCCGTAAAGCTCGCCGTCCCGGCCCGCAACCGAACGCAAATAGTCCTCTCCCGACGCCGCAAACCAGCCTTGATTCGGCAGACGCGACGCTACATCCTCCATTAGCGCCAGCACCTCCGGCACTTCCTCTTGATCCAATCTGCGAATTTCAATCTCCAATGTCACGGTCACTGCGAATCCCCCCTTGCCTCTATGCATTCAGCAAAATTTCAGCATGCGCTAATCCTGCTATAAGGTTCGACTAAGGAGACACTCAGTTAGGCTGCTTATACTCATCATTACAGGAAATAACAGCCCGCGCAAGGCAGAGCGACTTTAAGCTCCGCTTAAAGATCCTGATGTAAGGAGTGAGTGATCCAATGAGCAAGTCTCATTTATCGAAAAGAAAAAAAACAGCGATCGCCGTCGCCGCTTTCGTCATCGTCATTGGCGCCATCCTCTACGGACTGGCAGACCGTTATTTAATAGAACATGTCCAAGTGAAAGTAGCCAGCCCGGCTTCCGCGACAGGCAGCGCAGGCGCAGACAACTCCGAAGCTGCCAGCGCATCCGGCAACCAGCTGGCGAGTAAAGCGCAATACGACTACTGGAGCTTTGCAAGCGATAACATCACGATCGCCATTAGCGAGAATCAAATCGGCTCGGGGAACGATACGACGACCTATTACGTCGCCGATGTCGTTCTGCGAAACGGCGCGACGCTCGACACCGCGTTCGCCAAGAGCGCTTTTGGCCGCAATATTATCGAGAATACGTCGACCATCGCAGAGTCTAACAACGCCATACTGGCGATTAACGGCGACTACTACGGCTTCCGCAGCGACGGTGTCATTATCCGCAACGGCACGCTGTATCGGGACGAGCCCGCGCGGGACGCTTTGGCGCTGTTCCAGGACGGCGCTTTAGAGGCCTATGACGAGCAGGAGCTTTCCTCGTCGTCGCTTCTTGAAAAAGGCGTCACCGATACATTCTCTTTCGGTCCAACGCTTGTAAATGACGGGGTTGCTGTGACTGGTCTGGACAACGTCAGCATCGATACGAACTTCGGCAACCGCACGATCGACGGCTCTAATCCGCGAACCGGCATCGGCATGATTGAGCCTAACCATTATGTGCTAGTCGTGGTCGACGGACGCAGCAGCACAAGCCGCGGCTTGACTTTGAACGAATTTGCCGGCTTGTTCGCCGAGCTTGGCGCGACAGAAGCCTACAATCTGGACGGCGGCGGTTCATCGACGATGTACTTTATGGGCCGCGTCGTCAACAATCCGCAAGGCAAACAGAAAGAACGCGGCGTCAGCGACATTATTTATGTCGGGGAATAGCGCAAGCGCAACTGAAAGGAGGCGTCTATCATGATCTGTCTCATTCCATCCTATGAACCGGATGAACGGCTGCTCATGCTGATAGAACAATTAACAGCAATGGACGATATGTCCGTTGTCATTGTCGATGACGGGAGCGGCGAGGGCTACGCGCCAATGTTTCAGCTCGCGCGGGAAGCCGGATGCGTCGTATTGACCCACGCCGTCAATCGGGGCAAAGGCCGGGCGTTGAAAACCGGCTTTCGTTTTTTAAAGGAGATCGGCACGAGCGGCAGCATCGTCTGTGCCGATAGCGACGGCCAGCATCTGCCGGCCGATATTCGGCGCATCGCCGATACGATAAGCGCTTATCCGGGACAAATCGTGCTCGGCAGCCGCCATTTCACCGGCGAGGTGCCGCTGCGAAGCCGGTTCGGCAATGCGGTGACACGCAAAGTGTTCGCTTTTACAACCGGCACGGCTATTCAAGATACGCAGACGGGATTGCGCGGCTATTCCGTTTCCATGCTGGACTGGCTGTGCGAAGTGCCGGGCGATCGCTTCGAATACGAGATGAATATGCTGCTGGAGGCCGGCCCTTCAGGCATTGGCATCCACGAGGTGCCGATTGATACCGTTTATTTGGACGGAAACCGCTCATCGCATTTTCGCCCGCTGCGGGATTCATTCAAAATCTATATGCCCATATTTGCGTTCAGCGCTTCCTCGCTTCTGTCGGCGGGAATCGATATTGTTCTTCTTATGCTGCTGCAATGGATGACTTCCAATCTGCTGCTCGCCGTCGTCTTTGCCAGAGTCGGCAGCTCGATATTTAATTTTGCCATGAATCGCAATTACGTATTCTCGCGCTCTTCGCGAGCCCGCGGCGTCGGCAAGATGGCGGAAGTCGCCCGCTCCGCTCCGCGTTATTTCACGCTAGTCGGCGTTATTTTGCTGCTTAATTATGCGCTTATGCATATAACGCACGAGCAGCTCGGGCTTCCGCTGCTTGCGGCCAAGCTGTTGACCGAGGGAGCGTTGTTCGTATTCAGCTTTTGGGCGCAGCGAAAATTTGTTTACTGAATTTATTTTCCAGCGGCTTGATTGTATGATGGAGTGAGATAAGAGCGGGCAAATAGACTTACTAATTTGAAGGAGAGTGGCCGCCGCTATGGAAGAGACTGAGGAGCCGCTTTATGCGGCGCTGCAGCGAATTGCGCCAATTCCCCGCGAGGAGTGGAATGCGTTCCGCGCAATGACGGAGCGCCGCAAGCTCGCAAAGAACAGCCATTTTATCCGGGAAGGCGACGCTGCGGAATGGATCGGCATTTGCATCAGCGGATTGTTTCGGCTCTACTACACGACTCCAGACGGAGGCGAATATAATAAAAGCTTTTGCAAGCCGCATGAATTCATCGCCACTTACAGCTCGATGCTTCTAAACGCGCCTTCGTTTATGTCCATCCAGGCGCTGGCCGACAGCGAGTTGCTCATGATCCGATACACTGACTTTCAGTCACTCTATAATCGGCACCGCTGCTGGGACCGGCTCGGACGGCTCATGGCGGAGCAGCTGTTTGTGAAGAAGGAGATCCGCGAGCGCGAGCTGCTCCTGTTGTCAGCGGAAGAAAGATACCGCAGCTTCCTCGACGTCTACGGCCAGCTTGAGCAGCAAATTCAGCAATACCATATCGCTTCCTACCTTGGCATCACTCCTGTCGCCTTGAGCCGAATTCGCCGAAAAATAAACTTAGGTTAATGAAAACCTCCCCTTTCTATTCTATTTTTAGTTAGAACAAAAGAAACGGCTTCGCCATCCATTAAGGGCGGAGTTTCGTTTCACGAGAGGGGAGATTTGATTTGAAAAATTTCGGACATACGGTGCTCATTACTGGCGGAGCGGCAGGCATCGGCCTCGCTCTAGCCGAGAAATTTCTGGAGTATGACAACGAAGTGATTATCGTCGGCCGCGATACGCAAAAGCTTGATCTTGTAAAAGCGAAGCACCCTCGCGTCATCGCCTACGCATGTGATTTGGCAGACGCGGCGCAGCAGGATGCGCTCGTCGAGCGATTGTACATCGAGCATCCGAGCTTAAGCGTACTAGTCAATAATGCCGGCATTCAGTACAACTATTCTTTTCTGGAAAAGGAGCCTGAAGCAATCGCCGCGCTCGTCGTGCATGAAATCGCCGTAAACTTAACGTCGCCCGTAAAGCTCACCGCCAAGCTGATGCCGCTCCTGGCACGGCAGCCGGAAGCCGCTGTCGTTAATGTTTCATCGGGGCTTGGACTCGTGCCGAAGGAGTCGGCTCCTGTCTACTGCGCAACTAAAGCAGCGCTTCATCTTTTCTCCAAAGCATTGCGCTGGCAGCTTGAAGAAAGCCGGATCAAAGTATTCGAGATTATTCCGCCGGTCGTCGACACGGACATGACACGCGGGCGAGGCAAAAACAAAATAAAGCCGGAGGCGCTTGCCGCCGAATTTTTCACTTATTATACAAAAGACAAGCAAGAGGTTCCCATCGGCAAAGTAAAGCTGCTCGGGATTTTGCAACGATTGCTGCCGTCGATCCCCGAACGGATTTTGCGGAAAGGCTGATTTCGAAACCTAGTCGCCGCCTTTTTACACTTCCCAAATACTCCTTTATCCATTATAATGTGCTTAAGTTGATTGCAGTTAGTCGTTGGCTGCAATTTTCTTTTGGATTAAATGTGCTTATATCGATTGCATTTCAATCACTAAGGAAAATAAGGAGTGTTTGACGGATGGATATCGTAGTCATTGTACTGCAGAGCTTGCTTGCCTTGATGTTCCTGATGGCGGGCTTCAGCAAGCTGGCCGGAGTGAAAATGCATGCAGACAACTTTGCCAAATGGGGACTTCCGCAATGGTTCCGCATCGTTGCCGGCCTTGTGGAAGTGATTGGAGCGGCTGCGCTGATCGTCGGCTATTGGGAGCCAAGCTGGAGCGCCGTCGGCGGGCTTATTATCGGCGTTACGGGAATCGGCGGCGTCCTTACGCATGTTCGCGCGAAAGATTCCTTCAAAGAAACGATGCCGATTTTGCTGTTGGGCTTGTTCGGTTTCATCGTTTTCTTTGTTCGCTTGAGTGACCTGTCCGATTTTCCAGGCTTTAATTAAATGAGCGAAAAAGCTGCCCATCACGAGCAATCGGCGCGTGCGGGCAGCTTTTTCATTCCAAATTGTTTAAATAGCTTTTTTCCAGCACGAGACTTTTATCCCCGTACTCCTTCTCGATATGGCGGTCGCCCCATGCGCACAGCGCATTCAAAATTGGCCGCAGGCTGTCGCCGTATTCAGTCAGCTCGTACTCCACCTTAGGCGGCACCTGCTGGTAGACGATCCGATTGACGATGCCGTCCTGCTCCAGCTCGCGCAGCTGCTGGGTCAGCATTTTTTGCGTAATGCCGGGCATCAAACGCTTCAAATCATTCGTTCTTCGTTTGCCATGCGTCAGGTGGCATAGAATGACGCATTTCCATTTGCCTCCGATAACCTCCAAAGACGCTTCGACGGAAATATTGTATTTTTTCATCGCTGGGCAAGCTCCTTTATCGAAATCCACGGGCGGGTACTTTTAAGTGCCTATATCACTTTTTTGTGCCTAGAGCACTGAAAAGTGCGTACTGTTCATCATCGCAGACATCCTCCATAATAGCATTTACCGGCCGGAGAACACCATACTGGAGGAACGAAAAATGAGTGCATTAGATACAAAAAGAAGCACCATGGCGCTCCTTGCTTTAGCAATTAGCGCCTTCGCTATTGGCACAACAGAGTTTATCAGCGTCGGTCTTTTGCCGCTATTGTCCGATGATTTGCATATATCGATTCGCACTGCCGGGCTGACCGTTACGCTTTATGCGTTAGGCGTAACGCTTGGCGCGCCTATTCTTACCTCGGCAGCATCGCGAATCAAACGCAAGACGCTGCTGCTTATTATCATGGCCGTGTTTATTGCCGGCAACAGCCTTGCCGCAGCAGCAGACGGCATTGGCCTGCTGCTCGCGGCGCGCATCCTGTCCGCATTCGCGCATGGGGTATTCATGTCGATCGGCTCGACGATTGCAGCCGATCTCGTGCCGGAGCAGCGCCGGGCGAGCGCGATAGCGATCATGTTCTCAGGCCTTACCGTCGCCACGGTGACCGGCGTGCCGTTCGGCACTTGGCTCGGCCAGCAGCTCGGATGGCGTGTCGCATTTATTACGATCGCCATTATCGGCATCGTCGCATTTATCGCGAATGCGCTGCTCGTTCCCGGAAGCTTGCGCCCCGGTTCGGCAAGGCCTGTACGCGAGCAGTTCAAGGTTATCCGCAGCGGCAGGCTGCTGCTCTCCTATGCGGTGACCGCTCTTGGCTATGGAGGAACCTTTGTCGTGTTTACGTATTTATCCCCTTTGCTTCATGACGTCACCGGCTTTAGCGAACAGGCGATTGTCGTCATTCTGCTGCTTTACGGCATTGCGATTGCGATCGGCAATGTCATTGGCGGAAAACTGGCAAACCGCAAACCGGTTCAAGCTTTGTTCTACATGTTCGCTGCGCAAGCGGCGGTGCTTCTGCTGCTGTTCGCAACGGCATCTTTTAAATGGCTCGGACTGATCACCATTCTGGTCATGGGTCTGCTCGCTTTTATGAATGTGCCCGGGCTGCAGGTTTACGTCGTCATGCTTGCCGAACGATTCGCCCCGAAAGCGGTCGACACCGCTTCGGCGTTCAATATTGCCGCCTTTAACGCTGGCATTGCATTAGGCGCTTACTTGGGCGGCATAATAGCGGACGGTATCGGTGTTGTGCATACGGCATGGGCCGGGGCGCTTATGGTCGCTGCCGCCGTCGCGCTGACCGGCTGGCTGCGCAGACTGGAAAAAACGGATTCATTATTTGCAACTACATCTACATCTACATCTACAACAAAGGAGATCATTTACGATGACAACAGCACAACATTTGCAGGCAACAACCACTCTGCATAACGGAGTCGCAATGCCTTGGTTCGGCCTTGGCGTATTTAAAGTGGAAGAAGGAGCGGAGCTGGTCGAGGCGATTAAAGCAGCTGTCCGCAATGGCTACCGCAGCATTGATACGGCGGCGATTTACCAGAACGAGAGCGGTGTCGGTCAGGGTATCCGAGAAGCGCTCGCGGAAACAGGATTGAAACGCGAGGATCTATTCATCACTTCCAAAGTGTGGAACAGCGATCAAGGCTACGAGACGACGCTGGACGCATACGAAACAAGCTTGAATAAGCTCGGGCTCGAGTATCTCGATCTGTATCTCGTTCACTGGCCAGGGAAAGATAAATACAAAGAAACTTGGCGCGCGTTAGAAACGCTGTACAAAGCCGGACGCGTCAAAGCGATCGGCGTAAGCAACTTCCAAGTGCACCATCTGGAAGAGCTGATGAAGGATGCGGAAATTAGACCGATGATTAACCAGGTCGAATTCCATCCGCGCCTGTCGCAGCAGGAGCTGCGCGATTACTGCACGGCGAACGGCATTCAGCTGGAGGCGTGGTCGCCCCTCATGCAAGGCAAGCTGCTTCATGATGAGGTTCTCGGCGAGATCGCCGCGAAGCATGGCAAATCGGTCGCGCAAGTGATTTTGCGCTGGGATTTGCAGCACGGCGTCGTGACGATTCCGAAATCGACGAAAGAAAACCGCATTGTCGAGAACGCCGATATTTTCGACTTCGAGCTGAGCGAGGAAGAGATGAACCGCATCGACGGACTAAACCGCGATGAGCGAGTTGGCCCGAATCCGGATGAGTTTCTGTTCTAATCGTATCTGAGTGATTGCAGCTTTTATAAAAGGAAAGCCCTCCGGGTCCGACCCGGCAGGGCTTTCCTGCTATTTCGCATCAATGTGGAACGTGTTCACCTTCTAACGGAACGAGAATCCGTTAGGGCGCGGTTTTGCATCGAAATGGAAGGTGTGCGCCGAGTGTTAGGTCCTCTCGTTCCGTTAGGAAGCAAATATGGAGTTGACTGCGGCTCTCTAACGGAACGAGAATCCGTTAGGGCGCGGTTTTGCATCGAAATGGAAGGTGTGCGCGCCAAGTGTTAGGTCCTCTCGTTCCGTTAGGAAGTAAATATGGAGTTGCCTGCGACTCTCTAACGGAACGAGGATCCGTTAGGGAGTGGCTTTGCATCGAAATGGAAGGTGTGCGCCAAGTGTTAGGTCCTCTCGTTCCGTTAGGAAGCAAATATAGAGTTGCCTGCGCCTCTCTAACGGAACGAGAATCCGTTAGGGCGCGGTTTCGCATCGAAATGGAAGATATGCGCCGAGTGTTAGGTCCTCTCGTTCCGTTAGGAAGTAAATATAGGTTACCTGCGGCTCTCTAACGGAACGAGAATCCGTTAGGGAGTGGCTCTGCATCGAAATGGAAGGTGTGCGCCGAGTGTTAGGTCCTCTCGTTCCGTTAGGAAGTAAATATGGAGTTGCCTGCGGCTTTCTAACGGAACGAAAATCCGTTAGAGTGCGATTTTGCATCGAAATGGAAGGTGTGTGCGCCAAGTGTTAGGTCCTCTCGTTCCGTTAGGAAGTAAATATGGAGTTACCTGCGGCTCTCTAACGGAACGAGAATCCGTTAGGGCGCGATTTTGCATCGAAATGGAAGGTGTGCGCGCCAAGTGTTAGGTCCTCTCGTTCCGTTAGGAAGTAAATATGGAGTTACCTGCGACTCTCTAACGGAACGAGGATCCGTTAGGGAGTGGTTTCGCATCGAAATGGAAGATATGCGCCGAGTGTTAGGTCCTCTCGTTCCGTTAGGAAGTAAATATAGAGTTACCTGCGGCTCTCTAACGGAACGAGGATCCGTTAGGGAGTGGCTTTGCATCGAAATGGAAGGTGTGCGCCAAGTGTTAGGTCCTCTCGTTCCGTTAGGAAGTAAATATAGAGTTGACTGCGGCTCTCTAACGGAACGAGAATCCGTTAGGGCGCGGTTTCGCATCAATGTGAAGGTGAGCAAACTTTAGTAAGAAATAGTAAGAAAGTTTGTCACAGCTTCCGGCCTTGCATCGTCTTGTTAGCAGAACGATCATTTAGGAGGCGATTATTATGATGAAACAACAATACGATGTGGCGATTATCGGCGGGGGGATCGCGGGACTGATTGCCGCTGCGGAGCTGGCAAAGGCGGGCGCTACCGTCATTTTGCTGGAGAAAAGCCAAAAGCTTGGCGGCCGGGGGATGACCGTCGAGAAGAACGGCTCGCTGTTCAATTTGGGCGGCCACGCTTTATATCGGTTAGGCGAAACCTATTCGATCTTGCAGGAGCTTGGCGTCAAGCTCACAGGCGGCTCGCCTGCTGCCAATCCGTATGCGATTTGGGACAATAAGCTGCAGCCTATGCCGGATAAGCCGCTCAAGCTGCTGAGCTCCCGCCTGCTTGGCTGGTCCGGCAAAATCGAGCTTGCCCGCTTTGTCGCCGGACTCGGCAAACTCGATCCTTCCGGCATCCCGAATATGAGCTTGCGCGAATGGGCGGAGAAGCAATTTGCCGACCCGATGGTCCGCCACATTTTTTACGGGCTATGCCGGACCGCAACGTACAGCAAGGAGATCGACAGCCAGCTGGCGGGGCCGGTTCTCCGGCAATTAAAGCGTTCGCTGCAGCCGAATGGCGTTCTATACGTGGACGGAGGCTGGCAAACGATTGCCGATCAGCTTCGCGGCATTGCAGAAAGCTGCGGCGCTGTTATTGCAACGGGCAAAGGCGCTGCTCAAATCGTGCTCGATGAGACAGGAACAGCTGTTCACGGCGTGCAATTGCAGGACGGCGAGCTCGTGCGGGCTGAACGCGTGATTAGCACGCTCGCGCCTCACGATACATGCCGCTTGCTGGAGAAGCAGCCGGAATCGCTGCTGCAATGGAAGCAATCGGCTCAGCCGGCAATGGCGGCTTGCCTCGATCTGGCTTTGAAACGGCTGCCTGTTCCGGAACGGAATCTCGCCATCGGGCTCGACCGGCCGATTTTTTTCAGCAATCATTCTGCCGGATCGAAGCTCAGCATTCACCCGGGCGTGCAGGTTGTCCACCTGATTAAATACAATTTACCGGGCGAAAGCGACGCGCGAGCCGATGAGCTGGCACTGGAAAAAACGATGGATATGATTCAACCGGGCTGGCGGCAGCAGCTCATAGAGAAGCAATACTTGCCGCGGATGACGGTCGTTCACGATTACGCGCATACAAGCCGCAGCCAGCAGCGGCCCGGTCCCGCCGTGGCGGAAATCCTCGGCCTGTATACGGCAGGAGATTGGGCCAGCCATGGAGAAATGCTTGTCGATGCGGCTGCAGCCAGCGCCAGAAGAGCCGCCGCACTTATTGTGCAGCAGCTTGCGGACGCGGGCGGACGCCAGACCCCGGCTCCGTCGCAACGGCTCACTTATGTTTAGAAAGGAAGGTTGGCCGCAATGTCTGAATTTCCTTTTACGGAGCAGCAATATACGTCCTACAAACCGCTTCTCTTCTCGCTTGCTTACCGAATGCTAGGGAGCGTTACTGACGCGGAAGACATCGTTCATGAAGCTTTTTTATCGCTTAAAGATACAGATACCATCAGCAATTTGAAATCTTACCTGTGCAGAACAACGACCAACCGCTGCATCGACCGGCTGCGCTCGGCCCAAAGCAAACGCGAGCTGTACGTCGGTCCGTGGCTGCCGGAGCCATACGTCTCGGAGGAAGGGGCCGCTCCCGACCCCTTCCAAGCCTTCGCGCAAAAGGAATCGCTATCGACCGCCTATTTGCTGCTGCTCCAGCAGCTGTCTTGGGTCGAACGAGTCGTCTTCCTGCTGCGAGAGGGGCTGCAATACGAATATGATGAAATTGCGGAAATCGTCGGCAAAAGCAGCGTCAACTGCCGGCAAATATTCCACCGCGCCAAACAAAGCGTCGGGAGCTTGCCTTTAGAAGGCGATGCAAGCAGCTCGGCGTCCGGCGAACAAAGCCGCCAGATGGCGGAGCTGCTCGGACGGTTCGTCCAGTCGCTGCAGACCGGCAATTTGAACGGTCTTCTGGACGTGCTCTCGCAGGATGCGATCGTCTACTCTGACGGCGGCGGCAAAGTAACCGCGGCCGTTCGCCCGATTACCGGGGCCGACCGTGTCGTTCGCTTCTTCGAGGGACTGCTCAAAAAAGCGTCGCCGGGCTTCTCCTTCCGGTTTGCTCCGGTTAACGGCGAGCCCGGCCTTCTCACTTATGAATACGGGAAGCCGGCCAGCGTGCTTTCCTTCCGCGTGGAAGAAGACCGGATCGCAGACATCTATATCGTCCTCAATCCCGACAAGCTGACGCATATCCAGGTTAAAGAAGGACCGCGAGCGCCGAATGGCGGATAAAACAAAAGCCGAGGAGCTGTTCTCCTCGGCTTAATTGCTTAGGCTCTCGCCCAAGCGGCAATGGCCCGAATATCGGCAGGCGCGGTACGGCAACAGCCGCCGATTAATCGAGCGCCCGCTTCATGCCAGCGCTGCGAGCTGCCGCCGCCGCTGTCTCCGGCTGCGGCAGCGTGCCATGTTTTCTCTGTCGCATCGAAATATTCGCCCGAATTCGGATAGACGACGATCGGCTTCGCGGTATGCTGACGGATTTGACCGATCAACGACGGGATATGCCCCGGAGGCGTGCAATTGATCCCAACCGCCGCAACTTGCTCATGTCCGTCCAGCCATGCCGCGCATTCGGCAACGGGGGTTCCGTCGCTAATATGCAGCCCGTCGCGGGCACTGAAGCTGAACCAGGCGTAAACGCCGGGAAACTCCTCCTCTAGCAATCGGACGATGGCTTTGGCTTCCGCCAGACAAGGAATCGTTTCACAAGCGAGAATATCTGCGCCAGCTTCTATTAATGCTTTCAGGCGAATACGATGGAAGTCCGCCAGCTCCTCTTCCGTCAAGGAGTAGTTGCCGCGATATTCGGAGCCGTCAGCCAGAGAAGCTCCGTAAGGACCTACGGAAGCGGCAATAAGCGGCTTTGGCCGCCGCTCTTCGATGCTTCCGGCGTTCGCCCAAAATTCGTCCCGCGCTTCGATGGCCAGCTGGACTGATTTTTGGATGAGCGCCAGCGCTTCCTTTTCGCTTAATCCGCGCTTCGAGAAGCCTTCGACCGTCGCCTGATAGCTGGCGGTAATCGCACAGTCGGCCCCCGCTTCGAAATAGTCACGATGAACTCGCTTGATAAGCTCCGGATTTTCCAACAGCACTTTGGCCGACCATAAGCTGTCCTTCAAATCGCAGCCGTGCCCCTCCAGCTCGGTCGCCATCGCGCCGTCCAGGATGAGAACCGGATAGTTTTGCAAAATCTGTTCGATCGGATTCACCCGTGTCACCGTCCAATGCTAAAGAACTTGTTCATTCTTGATTGCCTTGCCCAAAAACTGTCTCGTCCGTTCTGCCGCAGGCCGAGTAAACATCTGCTCCGCAGTCCCTTCCTCGACGATGGCGCCGTTTTCCATAAAAACGACCCGGTCCGCTACTTCGCGGGCAAAGCCCAGCTCATGCGTTACGATCAGCATCGTATTCCCTTCGCGGGCGACGGTTTTAATGACCGACAGCACTTCATCGACCAATTCCGGGTCAAGCGAAGACGTTGGCTCGTCGAACAGCAAAACCTCCGGATTAAGCGCCAATGCCCGGGCAATGCCGACCCGCTGCTGCTGGCCTCCGGAAAGCTGGGACGGAAAATGGTTCATGCGGTCTTTAAGTCCTACCTTCTCCAGCAGCACCTCGCTAATCGCTCTCGCCTTGCCGGCATCCATCTTCTTCACGCTCGTAAGTCCGACCATGACGTTCTGGAGCACCCGCAGGTTTTTAAACAGATGATACTGTTGGAACACCATTCCTGTAGCCGTCCGAAGCGCATGAATGTCCGCCTTGCCGGCCGATCCGGCGCTGACCCGGATTCCGTTGATCTCGATGTTGCCGCTGGTCGGCTGCTCTAGAAAATTAATGCTGCGCAGCAGCGTCGACTTGCCTGAACCGCTCGGTCCGAGAATCGCGACGACTTCCCCTTTATCGACCGTCAGATCGATCCCTTTCAGCACATGCTGCTTGCCGTAATATTTGTGGAGCTGCTCGATTCTGATCATGATACGACACTTCTTTCATAGATTCGGATGCGCTTCTCGACTCTTGCCAGCACTTTCTCGATGACGATGCACAAGATCCAATAAATGGCCGCGACAGCAATATAGACCTCGAAATAAGCTAGACCGCGTGCGCCGATAATTTTGGCCTGGCCCATAATATCCACGACGCCAATGACGAATACGAGCGACGTATCTTTAATTGTACTGATGAACGTATTGCCCAGGTTGGGAAGCGCGGTCGTAAGCGCTTGAGGCAAAATAATTTTGACCATCGTCTGCGTCTGGCTCATCCCGATTGCGCTGGCCGCCTCGAACTGTCCCCGATCCACCGATAGGATCGCCGAGCGAATCGTTTCCGACAAATACGCGCCCAAATTAAACGAAAACGATAGCAGCGCAAAAAGCTCAGGCGCCATCACATTGGCGTCAAACCCTTGAAACCAGCCGTATTCCGTCTGAAAAAAATAAATCACTTTCGGGATGCCGTAAAAGATCAAATAAATCTGCACCAGCAGTGGAGTTCCTCTTACGAAAGAGACATAAACGGCAGCAAGGCGCCCGACGACGGGCACCTTGTACATTCGTGCGAGGGCTGCGAACAACCCGATAATAATCCCCAAAGCCATGGACCCGACGGCAATTGATACGGTAACCGGCAAATGCGCGAGAATGGACGGGAGCGTTTTCCATATATAATTGAAGTCAATAAGCTTTTCCATAGGTTCGTACCTCTTGGCTGTTATTGAGGGATGTACTCGCCCTCGGTCCATTTTTTCGACAATTCCGCCAGCGTGCCGTCTGCCTTCAGCGCTTTAAGGATCGGATCGATCTTTGCTTTCAGCTCTTCGCCCTGCTCGTCCTTGTTGAAGACAAGGGCAATATTGTCCGATTGGATCGGTTCTTTGATAACGTCGAGCTTCAGGTTATGCTCTTTAATGATCGCCTTTGTCATGATCGGGTCGTTGACATAAGCGTCCAGCCGGCCGTTCTGAACATCCTGCAAAATATCCGCCGGGCTGCCGACGTCGCTGTATTTCAAAATGATTTTATCGCCGTGCGTTTTGTTGTATTCCTCAAGCAGCACCGTATAGGAATCGCCTGCGACGGCGCCGACCTTCTTGCCTTCTAGATCCTTGAGCGAGCTGATGCCCGTCGTGCCTTGCTTTACGATAATAACGGTCTGCGCCGAGAAATACGATTCGTCCGAGAACAGGTATTTCGCCTCGCGCTCCGCGCTTTTCGCCACTTCATCGGCAATGAGTTGTACTTTATTCGATTCGAGCGACAAGAAAATGCTGTCCCATGTCATTGCGGAAAATTCGAATTTGTAGCCGTCCAGCTTTTTGTCGATCTCTCTAATGACTTCGACATCGTATCCGGTAAGCTGGTTGTTATCGTCCACATAAGCGAACGGCGGGTAGTCGTTTTGCGTGCCTACAATAATCGTTTTCTCCTCTGCTGCCGACGTTGTGTCCGCCTTCTCGGAGGAGCATGCGCTCAGAGCCGCCGCCGCAAGCAGAAGTATAATGCCGAATGCCGAAATCGTTTTAAGCTTTTTCATGTTCAGTTCCCCTCGTAATCTCCATAGAATAAACAGATTAATACCAACCATTTTAATAGGATTTAAGTGTATTATACCTGTTTTTTCTATCGTTGCAAGCTATAATCTCTCAATATACTCTTTCGATTACGGCTGACACACTGAAAAAAAAGCCATTCCGAGCGGAATGGCTTTCATATGCAGGTGAAATCATCTTATTTGACTACTTCGCTGTCCGCAGCCTTAAGCAACGCCAGTATCTCAACAACGCCGTCTTACAGCGCCAAATGCCGCATTGACAAAAGACGGAACCATCTTACGCTTTCGTGCAGCCAAGCCTCGGAAGGCCCTCCGTCCAGCTCCCATCATGCTTGTCGGTCAATCCTTAGTGCAATTGTTTGCACAAAAGACTAAGAAACGCGCATCACGACTTATCATAGCCAGCGCGTTCCCTTTACCTATGTAACCGCGGTCTTACACAATCTCGTTGTAATCAATCTCCAAAAACTTCTCAACTTCCTTCTCCCACCGGTTTGCAACGAAATCGACATGCAGCGGATGCACGTTGTATGCCTCGTAATCGGCCTTGTTGTCAAACACCATCGAAAATCCGAAATCGTATGTATTTTTCGGGCTCACTTGCCGCAGGACGCGGAACTCTTTCACTGTCGGGATCGAGCTCAATATCGCTCTGCCGTCAGCCAAAAAACGCTGTTCTTCTGCCGATCCGGCCGCGTGCTTTAACGAAAAAATAACCGAGTGAATAATTGCCGTTTGAGACATGAAACACACTCCCTTATATGAATCGAATTCGAATGAAGCAGAAATCTGACTCTATTCTAGCTTAGCTCTGTCGATTGATCTACTCCAATCATGATAAAAAAAGCCAATGCATCGGCTGACGCATCGGCTTTTACGCAAACCGTTTTATCGCTCCATAAATACGCCGTCGCCGACGCTAATCCGGCCGGGTTTCACGACAGAGGCGTAGACGCCGAAGTTCAAACCGAGCTCCTCGTTCACCTTCCTCAGCAGAGAAGGATCGCGCTCCAGCGAATCCGGGTCGATTGTAATCATCGAGCATCGCTCGCAAAACCCTTCAGCACGAAATTCAGCGTCGCCAACCGACAGCGTTCTGCCGATCCATTCGCTTTCCTTCAACCCGTTATCGTCAACCGTAACGATAAGATTGGCGCGGAATCTGCGCTGGTCAAGCTCCTTGCCCCAAAGCCGCTCCAGCTTCCGCAAGGAATCGTCGGTGATGATCAGAATGCTGGCCGCATCAACCGACAACAGCTTGGCATCCTCAGGATGAGGCGCTTGGTAAGCGCTCATCGAAATTTTCCGCTTCGTAAACGGCTGAAGCTCCTCCGCCAAAGCATGGTCCCAAGAAAGACTTCGCCCGTCGGGAGAAGTAATGCTAAGCTGTTCGTTCGACAGCTTCGCCTCGTATGCGAGCATCGCCGGTATGTCTCGGGCAGTTATAAAGCTGTCCCAGCCTGTTTTGCTTTCGTCGTAAAAAGCGTATACGCGATCTCCTTTCAACCCGCAGCTTTCCACGCTGCAGCTGTCCAGCTTTTCGCCCGCCAGCGATTTAACCGGGAATCGGTTTATTTCATCCACAACGCCTAATCGCATTTTTTCCAATTTGAAGCCCTCATCTCCCATAAAAGTCTCTTTATCAATAGCAACAGCTTTTACCAAAATATATCATAAATTTCCGCAAACCAGCTTATCGCGATTCCTCGTTGCCTTGCCACCGCGGTAAGCGCGGCCAGCAGCCGCCGGAATTTATCATCGAAGCTGTGAGATAACCTCTAACAGACAGAACAGTGCCCGCGGCTCCAGGCTTCTTTTTCCCGCTATACAAACAGCTTCTGCATATAGTCCGTGAGGAAAATCCGCTCAGGATCCAGCTTCTCGCGAACTTCGGCGAACGATTCCCATTTCGGGTACAGCGCCTTGAGCTGTTCCGCCTGCAAGCTGTGCATTTTGCCCCAATGCGGCCTCCCGCCGTGGCGCAGAAAAATGCGTTCCATCGCCGCAAAATAGTCTTCGTGAGGCATCCCTTTGTACATATGAACCGCGATGTAAGCCGAATCCCGGCCATGTGCCGGACTCAGCCAAATATCGTCGCCCTTGGCGTAACGGCATTCGATCGGAAAATGTACCCGGTAGCGCCCCCGTTTCTGCTCCGCGCGCATCTCCTCAATAACCGGCTTCATCGCCTCCGCCGGCAGATTATATTCCATTTCGTTAAAACGAACGAGCCTCTGTGTGGCGAACAGCCGGTGGCTGTAATTAACCTTGCTTCCAACCGGCACTTGCGAGGCTGACAGCCGGCTGACCCATTTGCTCGTTCCCGGCACTTTGCGGCTAATCTCGGAAAGCAAGCCAAACAGCGTATTCTCGATCCATACGTCGCTAATGTGATCCCACATTTTTCGTTCCGAGGCCGGCTTTTCGGTTATATTCATCAGCTTGATCTGGCAAGGATCGGCGTATGGAAACCAATAAAATTCAAAATGGCGGTTGTCTGTCGCTAAGCGAGGGAGCTGCTGGAGACAGGAGGCCAGCGGCATTCGGCTGCTCCTATATTCGAGCTTATACGCCTTCCGCAGCTTCAGCTTGACTTGAACAATAACGCCAAGCACGCCGAGCGAAATCTGCATCGCTTTGAACCATTCCGGATGCGACTCCGGCGTACATTCCACAACCTCGCCCGTGCCGGTAACCACCGTCAGACCGACAACCTGCGTCGCCAGATTTCCAAGCTCTCGCCCCGTGCCGTGCGTTCCGGTGCTGACCGCGCCGGCGATCGACTGCACGTCGATGTCGCCCATATTTTGCTGCCCCAGCCCCTGCTCGAACAACAGCTCCCCAAGCAGCTTCAGCTTCGTTCCCGCCCATACGGCAGCAGTTTGTCCCTCAGGGTCGACACTGACGATGCCTTGCAGCTCGTCAAGCGACACTAACATGTCGTTGGATGCGGCAATCGCCGTGAACGAATGACCGGAGCCGACGACACGCAGTTTTCTTCCCTCGCGCAAACATTCCCGGACGATGCTGACGACTTCTTCGATCGAACGCGGGAACACCGCTTTGGCTGGTGTCGCTTGCACCGAACCGGACCAGTTGGTCCATGTTTTTCCGGAGCTTATCGTCATACTCATACGAAGCATTCCCCCATTCCTCGGTAGGTCGCATATTCCGCAACAATTCGCCCTTGCGATACGGCATGCAGCGTCTTGAACCGCTCGCAAAGCTCGCCCGCCTTGGCGTGGCGGAAATATACAGGATCGCCTAGCTCGAGCCGAACCCCTTCTTTGCACAGAAGCGGCGTCTGCACCTCGCCCGCTCCCTCCAGCTTGGTCAGTATGACGCCTTCCGGCAAATACGGCTTCGGCAGCTTCTCCGGCCCCGCCGAGCCGGATGCGGTATAGCCGCCGCTCATGCAGGTGACCATATTGTCCTTCGGCCGCCGCACCACCTCGACAGCGTACCCGGCTGCCGGCTGATAGCGGAAGGATGCGTAGTAATCGAACAAGCCGGGCGCGTAAAACCCGGAGCCAGCCGTTATTTCGGTTACGCAAGCCTCCAGACGGGAGCTGTCGAGGCTTCCAGTGCCTCCGGCATTGATGAAACGAAGCTCAGCGCCCATCGCGGCCAGCTTCTCCGCCGCTTCCTTGCGCCGTTTGGCCGCCTCCGCGATCGACTGCTTTTTGAGCCAGCTAACAAGCTTGTTTTTGACCGGACTGCCGGGCATTCTATCGCCGACTCCCGCCACCTGCGCCTCATAGCCCATAATCCCTTCAAGCTTGAGCCAAGACGATTGAAGAATATGCTCGGCGAGCGGCTGAAGCTGCTGCCAGCCGTGTATCGGAGAGCGCCAGACGCCGAAATGCAAGCCCGGGTAATCCGTCGACATATCGAGATCGATACAGACCGCAAACACAATGCCCCGATCCTTAGCGATTTTCTCCAAATGCGCCGCATGCTCCAAGCAATCGATCATAAAGACAATGGAACGGCCTTGCCCGATCCAATCCGCCAGTTCGGCAATCGCATCTTGATGCCACTGCGGATAGCCGAGCAGCAAATCGTCAAAGCCGTGACGAGCCAAGAAGGCAGCTTCCTCTGCCGTGTAGCACATAATCCCTTGATAAACCTTATCGGAGTCTAAAATGCGGCGAAGCACCTCTGTGCAGCGAATCGACTTGCTGGCGAGACGCACTTTTTTGCTCCCGGCCGCTTGAGCGATTGCCTTCGCGTTGGCATCCAGCATATCCAGATCGACGTAGGCGTAGGGCATCGGCAAGCCCGCGAACGCCTGTTTATAGTAAGCATATTTGTCCATAGCCAGCAGCTCCTCTTCATTCACTCGTTCCCTCTGTCGTCGGCCGTGCATAAAGCTAGATCAGTTCTGCTCCAGCCGCTCTGCCCGCCGTTCTGCCCGAGAACAGGCAGCCGCCGAGGAACGTGCCTTCCAATGCGCGATAGCCGTGCAGCCCGCCCCCGCCGAAGCCGGACGCTTCGCCCGCCGCATAGAGGCCGGGAATCGGATCGCCGGCAGCGTTCAGCACCCGACCGCTTAAGTCGGTCTGCAAGCCGCCGAGCGTTTTGCGGCTTACGATTTGCAGCCGTACCGCGATTAGCGGGCCATTCTTCGGGTCGAGCAGCTTGTGCGGAGCGGCGACGCGAATGAGCTTATCTCCGATATAATTCCGTGCGCCTCGAAGCGCCGTAATTTGCAAATCCTTCGTGAACGCATTGTCCATCTCCCGGTCGCGCGCCCGAAGCTGCCGTTCAATGGCCGCCACGTCGAGCAGCGGCTCTCCGCCAATGAGCTTGTTCATGCCCGCTGCGAGCTCTCCAATATTGCTCGCGATAATGAAGTCCTCGCCCTTGTCCATAAAAGCCTGCACCGGAGTAGGCGCGCCAGGCAAAGCACGGGACAGCACCTTGCGGATGCTTTTGCCGGTCAGATCGGGATTTTGCTCCGATCCCGAGAGCGCGAATTCTTTTTCGATTATTTTTTGCGTCAAAATAAACCACGAATAGTCGTAGCCGGTCTTCTGAATCGCCTCGAGCGTGCCGAGCGTGTCAAAGCCGGGAAAGTTCGGCGCCGGAAACCGGTTGCCTTTCGCATCAAGCCAGATCGAAGACGGGCCGGGAAGAATTCGGATGCCGTGATTGTTCCATACCGGCGACCAGTTTTTCAGCCCCTCCGTATAGTGCCACATCCGATCCCGGTTGACGATTCGTCCGCCCGCTTCCTCCGTAATGCCCAGCATCCGTCCGTCGACGTGCGCCGGGACGCCCGACAGCATATGCTTCGGCGGCTGCCCGAGACGGCTAGGCCAGTTTTGCCGCACCAGGTCGTGATTGCCGCCGATGCCGCCGCTCGTCACGATGACTGCTTGCGCCGCATATTCGAATGCGCTGACAACGGTCCGCGAGCTTGCCTCTCCGCGCACAGCTTCGCTCGGCTCCAATATGGAACCGCTTACACCAGTAATTGCGCCGTTGTGCTGAATGAGGCTGTCGACGCGATGGCGATTCAGCAGTGTAATGCGGCCGTTGCTCTGATGCTCACGCACGCGGCGCTCGAACGGCGCAACGATCGCCGGTCCTGTTCCCCAGACGATATGGAAGCGCGGCACCGAATTGCCATGGCCCTCGGCCAAATAGCCGCCCCGCTCCGCCCATCCGACGACAGGAAAGAAACGAATGCCCATGCCATGAAGCCAGGAGCGCTTCTCGCCAGCGGCGAAATCAATATAAGCTTCCGCCCACAATCGGCCCCAGTAGTCCTCGTCATGCTCGCGGTCAAAGCCGGCCGAGCCCATCCAGTCTTGCCGCGCCAGCTCTCTCGAATCTTTAATGCCTAAACGCCGCTGCTCCGGAGAGTCTACCAGAAACAAGCCGCCGAACGACCACCAAGCTTGGCCGCCAAGCGACGCTTCCGGCTCTTGATCCAGCACGGCTGCTTTTTTCCCGGCATCCGCGATTTCCGCCGCCGCGACAAGACCCGACAAACCCGCTCCTACTACGATCGCATCGAATTCCACCGACAAGCCTCCCCAAGTTTGGAAGTGATTTTTATCTATATTCTAACATAGGATGTTCGATTATAGACCGAAAACCTGTACCCTGTTGAGAACAAAAAAAATCCCCTGCACCATAGCCGAAACTAGGCTTGGCGCAGAGGCTTTTCGGTTGTTATGCCGTCTTCGACGCAGCGACCGCTTTCGCCGCCGGGATAGACATGAAGAGCAGGATCAAGCTGATGAATGCCAGCACGCTGCTGAAGCCGAACACATACGGGAAGCCGTCACTGTACGTGGCAAGCAGCTTGCCTGCGATGACCGGCCCAAGCGACGAGCCCATCGAGCGGAGAAGGCTCAAATAGCCGATTGCGGAGCCTGCATCCTTGAGCTCCACCGCTTGGAGCATGAGCACATTGATTGGCGCCCCGATAATGATGCCGACTCCGAAGCCCATCACTGTCGTAGCGGCGTAGAACACGGCCGGCTCTTCCCCTATCATGCCAAGAGCAATCGCTCCTGCAGCGGCAATAACGAAGCCGATCGCCATGATCCTTCTCGCTCCCAGCTTATCCGCCAGCACGCCGCCGAAATAAGAGGCAAGTGCTGAAGCTACGGCGAAAGGAGCAACAGTAAAGCCGGAGTCGCCTTTTGCCATTTGCAGCACTTTTTCCGAGAAAACCGGGATAAAGAAGGAAGTCGTCATAATCGCGCCGGAAAGAAAGGTCACGATGAGCAGAAGCAGCGTCGGGCGTCTTTGAAAATACGACAAGTTCACGATCGGATCAGCCTGACGCTTCTCGACCATAACGAGGAGCGGTATCGCTGCAAGACCGATAACGGCAATCAGCCACTGTCCGCTCGTAATGCCATACATGATCGCAAGAATGACAACCGCCAGCAGTGAAATGCCCTTATAGTCGATCGGCTTAACCTGCACCTGCTGCTCCAGCTTGATGCGGGAAATAAGAATCAAGATCACGATAGAGATCGGAATGTTCACAAGGAAAATCCATTCCCACTCCAAATACTTAATAATCGCTCCGCCGACAATCGGCCCGAGAATGCTGCCGGTCCCGAACACGACGCCGATCAAACCAAGCTTGGCGCCTCGCTGTTCCGGCGGATAGGAAACTGCAATTTGCGCGGCTGTAATCGGGAAAATGCCCCCAGTGCCAATACCTTGAATAGCCCGGCCAGCCAAAAACACGGCGAAATTCGGCGCAAACGCGCAGACAATCGAACCTAAGGCGAACATGGAAATGCCGAACATAAACGTTCTTTTTCGTCCAAAGCGATCCGACAATTTGCCGAGAACCGGTATGCTGACCGCGAACGTCAGCGTGTAAATCGTCATGCTCCAGCCGCCCCACGACGAATCGACGTCAAACGCCTGAAAGATCGAGCTTAGCGCGGGTCCGACAATGCCGTGATCGAGCGCCCCCATGAAAATCCCTAGTAGAAACGTAACCAGCATTAAACCTTTTGAAGCTGCCTGCAATCTGCCCAGTCCTCCTTCAACTCCACCCTCTAGTTTTCTAGTCGCTAGTGAAATTGATTTCTTTTTATAAACTGAGCCAATTATATCCAATTTGGGAATAAATATAAATCGTTGTTTTGTATGATATTCATAAAAATAACTATGTTTTTGGTTGATTTATCCTTCCTATTAACCTGTTTTCTAAAAATAGCGCCGTCTCTTAGCATTATATTCACGCAAGCAACCGTTTTCCGCCGCATCCAACACAAATAACGCTGCGCTGCAGCGTTATTCGGCTCCACTCATGCTAATCCGGCCAAATAGCGCTGTCCCGCAGCGTTATTTCCACGCAATGCACCGGTCCGCACCGGTCTTACTTGTAGTAAACCTTGTCCATGTTGTATCTCGCTCTGCGCCTGTTAATGATAAACGTCTCGTAAATTTCCCGATCAACGGCATCCTCAACGACGCAAACCTCGATTTTCGCCACTTCATCGCGCTTCGATTTCATAATCGATACAGAATCCTCGAAATGCTTTTTAATTCGCGGCCTGATCTTTCTCGCTTTGCCTACGAACAAGAGCTCGTCCTTGTCGTTGTAGAACATAAAAATGCCGCCCTTATCCCGGGGAATGAGATGAAAATCGGTAAAACCGTAAATATTGCTCATCTCAGGGTTGTCCTGCTTTATAATCGTAACGTCCGGATCGGGTACTGTAATGTGAATCAAACCGTTCACTTCCTCTTTGCATCAGTATTTTTTTGTCACACTTTTAATGGTCAAATACTAACATAAAATCGCAAGGAACACACGAACAACGATTGATCTCGCAAAAATAGCTATTGTTTCCAGTATGGGTTGCTGATACAATAGGGGCAAATGAACCGAAATGAATCGAAATGAACCGAAGGGCCCTGCTTCACTAGCGTTGCTAGAGACAACCCCGCTACTTGTAGCGGGGTTTTTTTATTTTACTAAAAAGGTGGAGTTATCAATGTCAACAGTTAAGGAACAACGCGCCATTCTTACGAGAGCGGATTTGGTCGATCAATTCAGAAGCTGCGGCGTAGCTCCCGGACAGACGCTGTTCGTGCACACCTCGCTAAGCAAGCTGGGCTTTGTCGTCGGAGGCGCGGAGACGTTCATTCGCGCGCTGCTGGACATTGTCGGCGAGGAAGGAACTCTGATGATGCCTGCGCAAACGTGGAAAAATCTCGATCCTTCGACCGGCGTGCATTGGGAAGAGCCTATGGAATGGTGGCCAATTCTCCGTGAGCATTGGCCGGCCTATGATAAAGCGGTAACGCCGGCTATCGGCATGGGCGTAGTCGCGGAAATGCTCCGCAGTTGGCCCGGAGCGCATCGCTCCGACCATCCGGCAAGATCCGTCGCCGCTGTCGGCAAGCATGCGGAGCATTTGACGGCAGATCATGGTCTGAGCAATATCTTTGGCGAGGGATCGCCGGTTGATAAGCTGTACAAATTAGACGGTCATATTCTGCTGGTCGGCGTCGGGCACGATAAAAACACGTCGCTCCATCTGGCGGAAACGCGGGCCCAGTTCGCTTCGAAAAAATGGGCGAACGAGAGCAGCGCGATTCAAACCGCCGAAGGCCGCAAATGGGTCACGTACGAGACCCAAGCGGTGGACGATGTCGACTTCGTTCAACTGGGCGACGAATATGAACGCGAGACGGGCCTAGTCGTCCATAAGGTCGGCGACGCCGAGGTTCGGCTGCTTGCCCAACGGCCATTTGTCGACTGGGCGACGGCATGGATGGAGAAAAATCGACCATAACCCGCCCTATAAAGACGTATGATTAGAAAAAAATCGTCGTGAAAGCGAATACAACTTACGGTATTATCGAATAACCGAGCCTCCTTCTTTATCCCTTTCTGTTATCTTCGGTTGATAAAGCGCTTCCATATGCGAGTCATATTAATGTATATAAAAAGAAATTAATAGTACTGTGAATAATTAGTGTCCGTAAAGGGCTTTTACCCCTATTTAGCAAATTCCATCTGGGTGCCTTCCTCAATTGCCGGCTCCGCGACCGGGACTTCAGCAATTGAACATTTGCCTCCCCGGCAAGCGTCCATACCAATAAATGCCCTCTAACATAAGTTATACTGTACTCGACAAGCGAGGAGGTGCATTTGATGTCCGGTTACGTTGGCGGAGCTTTCACTAGCCCTGCAGCCATTCTTGTGTTGTTCATCCTGTTGGTGATCGTTGCATGCAGCTGCGGTATCTTTGGATACTAATCCTTTTCCACCATGCCTCCATGCATGCGGATGGTCATATTTCTTAGAATAGAAAGCGCAAAGGGTCCATTCTATGGGCCATTTGCGCTTTTTTGATATAATAGGAACAAAATTTACGCAACACGAAGGAAGAATCTATCAGATGCAGGGGATCTACAATAACGTTTATGCCTTCCATCATTACGCGGCAAGCGCCGCTAGATTCATTGCCTGCGATGCCGTCTACGAAGCGCTCGCCGGCAACACAGACGAAAGCGATGAACAACTGCTGCAAGGCTTTTTCAGCCATTGGAATGCCCGCTCTTTCGAACAGCTTTATGCGATTGCCGCAACCGGTTTTGAAGCAGACCGGCGAGAGCGCGACAAACGTTTCGGCCAGTTGGCTCCTCTCATCACGTCGTTCGCAGCGCATATTTCAAACAAAAGCTGGCCAGTCTACTCGCGAACGGCAACCGGAAAAGCTTCGCAATCGTCGAGCCTCCATTAACTCCCGTTGCTGCTTCCGTACTCTATGCGCTCAACCAGCCGAATCAGAGCGATCAACACACTATGGAACCGTTCATCGCAAATTTTCAAAAGAACCGGTACGCCTTAACTCGCTAATTTATCTAACTTAACTTGAGAAGCTTTATTTTATTTAGTAAAATAAAACTATGATAAAAGGAGGCGAAATGGCTTGGAAAATAAAGCGCCAGTTATGGAAATCGGAATAAGTACTTTTCTGGAGACGACGCCCCATCCGGTGACGGGCGAGGTGATTAGCCACGCCGAGCGGCTGCGGCAGGCAGTAGAGGAGATTGTGCTGGCCGACCAAGTCGGACTGGATGTCTACGGCATCGGCGAGCATCATCGGCCGGATTATGCCGGCACCGCTCCTGCCGTCGTGTTGGCGGCAGCGGCTCCGTTGACGAAGCACATTCGGCTTACGAGCGCCGTTACGGTGCTGTCTTCGGACGATCCGGTTCGCGTGTACCAGTCCTTCTCAACGCTGGACGCCCTCTCGAACGGACGCGCGGAAATTATGGCCGGACGCGGCTCGTTTATTGAATCGTTCCCGCTCTTCGGCTATAACCTTGACGACTACAACGAATTGTTCGACGAGAAGCTGGAGCTGCTGCTGAAAATTACTGAATCGGAAAAAGTAACGTGGAGAGGCGGACACCGCCCGGCCATTAACAACCTGGGCGTCTATCCACGCTCTGTTCAAAGCCCGCTTCCCGTATGGATCGCGACCGGCGGCAACCCCCAGTCCGCCATTCGCGCAGGCGCGCTCGGGCTTCCGGTCGCTTTCGCCATCATCGGCGGCATGCCGGAGAAATTCGCGCCGCTGGTTGAGCTCTATAAGCGGGCGGCGGCTCAAGCCGGCCATGATGTGAGCAAGCTTCAAATCGCGACTCACTCCCACGGCTTTGTAGCGGATACGACGGAGAAAGCAGCGGAAGCCTTCTATCTCCCGACGGCGGCGCAAATGAACGTCATCGGCCGCGAAAGAGGCTGGACCGGACAATACGACCGCGAGACGTACGACTTCTCGCGCAGTCTGCGCGGCGCGCTCTATGTCGGCGATCCGGAATATGTCGCGGAGAAAATATTGCTGCTGCGCAAAAACCTCGGCGTTACCCGCTTCTTCTTGCACGTCAACGTCGGCACGATGCCTCACGAAGAGGTGCTTCGCGCCATTGAGCTGCTCGGCACCAAGGTTGCGCCGATTGTGCGCAAGGAGCTCGCCCGCCTCGAGGGTTAATGTCTAGCGTCTGCGGACAGCGCCTTGGCGATATCCGCGGCCTTCATGACGCTGACGCCAATATTTCTCATTTCTGTCAGGCCTTTCTCGTAAAGGCCTGATATTGCGTCTTCGGCTAGTACAGTTCGGAAATCTCGTTCGCTCGCCTCATATATCGATGTTCGCGGGCAGTTCGGAAAGTTGCATCCACTGAACACGACGGTATTTATACCTCTATCTCGCAAGAAACACTCTAAATCCGTCTGATAGAACGCGCCCCATCTCGGTTTGTACATCATCCATTCGTTAGCGCCGATTGACTGAAATTCACCGCTCAGCAGCCTTTCTGAATCAAGTTGTACTGCTGCTAAAGACGGTTTCATTGCCTCTGCCAAGTCAGCTCCCGAAGACATCGGCGCAACGATTTTTGCTCCATGCTCGATCATTTCTCTCCGGCATAGATCGACATTGCTCCCATTTTCCTTATACAGTCTTACTACATGGATAATTGGAATACCCGCCCTCCGATAGGCGGCAAGCAACTCCCGCATAACGGGCAGCACTTCGTTTGTCCCTGGGATTTCAGCTGGTGCTCCCGGCAGCGTAAAATCATTTTGCATATCAATGGTCAATAGAGCGGAGTTGTTCCACTTAGGCATTGTGTAATGACTCATTCTCAAAAAGCCTCCCTGTTATCGCATTTCTCTCCCCATCAAGCACAACTTCAGCTATTGCGCGGCATAAGTCCTCAATCGGCTTATCCACATTCGACAGCATGATCACGCACACTCGCTCATCGGGATAACGATCAAACTCGCCTCGATAACCGCGATAAGACCCGCTATGACCAACCACCGGCCTGCCCTGCCGGTAATCTGACTTCCAGCCTAGCCCGTAACCGAAACCGTCCGGCGCCAGCATGCGTTCAATCGCAGCCGATGGCAGCAGTCTTTCGGTATATAACGCCTGATCCAGCTTAAACAGATCTTCAACCGTCGAATAAAGCCCGCCCGCGGCAAATGCATTCTCGATATCCAAGTACTCGCTTTTATGAAGCGCATCCCCTTCGACGGCGTAGCCGCTCGCCATACCGCCAATCACTGCGCTGTTCTTTTCCAAGCCTGTACTAAGCATGCCTAGAGGCTCGAAAATGTTTCGCTTCAGAAACTGTTCATAACCTTCGCCAGAAAGCTGGGCAATGATAAGTCCGAGCAAATAAAAAGCAGAGTTGTTATAGGATCGGTCGGCTCCGGGTTCAAAAAGCGGCGGGTACTGTTGAATGAGGCCCTTAATGCCTTCTGTGCCAAGCCTAAGTTTCGTCCATTTCGAATCAAAGTCTTGGCTGGACGTATACGAATGGAGGCCGGACGCGTGCGTCAACAAATGCCTTACCGTTATTCGCTCATCAAGCGCCCAATCGTCCGGCAGCAGCTCAGCAGCCGATTGATCGAGCCCAAGCTTCCCGGCCTCGTGCAGCATAAGAATAGCAGTTGCCGTAAACAGCTTCGTAATCGACCATATCCGAAATTTAGTCGACGGGGTATTGCACACTTCATGTTCAAGGCTGGCAAAGCCATAGCTGCGTTTAAACAAGATTTCGCTGCCTCTCGCCGCAATAATCGATCCGCTAAAAGGTACCGCCCCCGACGTCTCTTGCACGCACCGCTCAATTTTTCTATCCAATTGATTTCGCACAAAATCGCCTGCTTTCTCTTTTTTTCATCACGCAATAATACAATGCCGACAGCGCCGCTATACCGGACATGCTTAGAAACAAACCATCGTAAACAGCCCCGGCGTTGTTCGGAGCATAGAACCCTAATGCCTGTCCGCTTAACGCAACGCCGGAAGCCCCTCCAAGAAACTGCGACAGTTGCGCGAGCGCAAGCCCGTCCGCAGGATCAGAGCCGTTTAACTTCGTCGACACTTGATGGTTTAGGCCCGCATTTGCCATTGTCGTCCCTGCAGCAATTGCCGCATAACCGACGATGATAGACATTCTTGGAATACTGCTCCCCCATGCAATCAGCAGGCTGCCGGCAGCTGCCATAACAAAGCTGAACGCGAGCACATCCCGCCCTCGCCTGCGAATCCAGCCGCCCAGCCGCCAGATCAGCAAAGCCGAGCATAATGCTCCCGGCGTCAGCAGCGCTCCCGTTTCAATTGCCGAATAGGACAGGTCTGCGCATTTCATGGACAGCAGGTACAGAACCGACATCTGCACAAAAAACACAACGAACTGTAAGGCCAACCGCCACATGTACAGCGGGAGGCGAAGCAGCTTTAGCAGACTGCAACCCCATCGCAGTATGTCCAGCCAATGGAATCGGCTCCGCTTGTCAGGTTCCGCATCTTCCTTCCGGGATGCCCAAGCCGGCAGCAGCACCAGCGAAGGGAGCAGCAGCAAAGAAGGCAGCACAAACAAGGAGTGCCAGCCCCAAAACTCCGTCATGCCTCCGCCCAGCAATGGCCCGAGACCAAACGCCAACCCAACCGAGCAGGCGATTTGCAAAAACGCGACTGACCTGGACTCCGCCGGAATATAGCGCATGACATAAACGAAGCTTAAGCCCGGCACCGAGGCCGCCCCGATCGCTTGTAGCAAACGAATTGCAGCAAGCGCCGAATACGAGGACCCGAACAGGCCCGCTATTGAAGCGGCTCCGCAAATAAACAATCCCGCACCTAACAGCTTCGCCATGAAACAGCTGTTCGCCAGCCGCGTATAGACGGCTGAAGCTAACGCTATCGCGATGGAATATTCGGTGACGAGCCAGGACGATTGCTCTGGAAGCAGCCGGTTCTGAGCGACAATGGCTGGCAGCCCTGTACTGAAAGTACCGGCAATGCTTACCACTATAAAGGTCAGAATGCTCCATCCGAGCATAGCTCCCTTACCATTCCGGATCATAATCGCCAGCTCCTTTCTTATGGATGTCTCTTTCATTGATGTAAATCTACACCATATGCTATATTGGTTTTGACCCTTAATGAAGTGTCAGAATTTATTAATTATATAGGGTCAGAAGAGGCGAACTTATGATTGACCTGACGCTGCCCGAACACGAAAATACGAATGAACCGCTCTACAAGCAGCTCTATCACCGTATCCGCGGGCTTATTCACAGCCATGAATTAGTTGACGGAGCAAGGCTTCCTTCTGTTCGTTCCTTGCGCCTTCAGCTCAATATAAGCAAAATTACGATTGAAACCGCCTATCAGCAGTTGCTGGCCGAAGGCTATATATTCAGCAAGCCCCGATCGGGCTACTACGTCATGAACCCCCAGCTTCCCCCTTTGTCTAGCTCGGCTGCGTCTGCCGGCATTCAAACGGTTTGCAAAACGCAGCAAGCTGAACCGGATCGCAGCGCCATCCCGATTATGATCGACTTCCACCCCGCTGCCGTTGACGGAAGCGCATTTCCGGCCCGAAGCTGGCAAAAGGCGATTGGCGAGACGTTAACGAACAATCCAATGCTGCTCCATCATTATGGCGACCCGCAAGGCGAATTCGAGCTGAGGTCAGCGTTGTCCCGCTATTTAAAGCACGCCAGAAGCGTCGTCTGCACGCCGGAGCAGATCGTAATTGGGTCAGGCATTCCGTACAGCATTCAAGTGCTGTGCAAATTACTGGACGGAAACCCTTTAGTCGCTGTCGAAGATCCCGGGTATCCCCCGGTTAAAGACACTTTTCTGGATAATGGATTGCCGACAATGGCCGTTCCCGTTCATGAATACGGCATCTCCATCGACGAATTGGAGCGCAGCGAGGCCGGAATTGTTTATGTAACGCCCTCGCATCAATTCCCCACTGGGGTGACGATGCCTTATGCGGCAAGGCAGCAGCTGCTGCAATGGGGCCATAACCGCAGCGCCTGTATTATCGAGGACGATTATGACGGCGAGTTTTTTTACTCGGGCAGACCGCTCTCCTCGATGCACAGCCTCGGCCGCAACGAATCAGTCGTCTATATCGGCACATTTTCGAAAGTGTTCTCGCCGGCCTTGCGCTTGAACTACATGGTGCTCCCTTTGAAAATGCTGCCCAAGCTTCAAGAGGTCAAGCATTTGCTCAGCGCTCCCTCCAGAGTCGATCAGTTGGCGATGCATTTATTTATGGAGCAGGGCGATTGGCATCGGCATATCCGCCGCATGCGCAGCCTGTACCGCAAAAAGAGGCGCTCCTTCATCCGGCTGCTTCACGAGCAATTCGGCCATCACATAGCCATTTCAGGCATAAACGCCGGCCTTCACATCGAAGTTACGCTCAAAACGGGCAGCTGCGGGACACAGGACTTCATCGAATCTGCCGCTAAAGAGGGAATGCGCGTCTACGGCTTTCAGCCTGCGCCTGAGCAGACAAGCCCGGCGCATGCCGAAAACCCCAAAGTTTATTTGGGGTTCGGCGGCATTCCTATGGAGGATATGGAACGAAGCGTCACATTGTTATGGAAGGCATGGTCGGCGCTATTGAACAACTAGATAAGCGGGCCTTATTCCTCTTCCTCTTCCGTTACCACGACGCGCGAAATATTAGTCAACAAGCCGGCTCTAAAGCAGGAAGGGCCAAATCGGAATTCAAAGAAAACAACCGCCTGGTTGTTGATCGTATCGTTCTCGGCATCCGTCGCTACCCACACTCGAAAAGATAATGTTCGCGTCGCGCCCGGTCCAATTGTGCCGAGGAATACGCCCACTTGCGGATCTAATTGCGGAGCTCCGTCGATAACGAGGCTGCCCGACACAAATTCAAGCTGATTGGCAAGCCGATCGTAGAAAATAACGTTGCCCGCAACGATATCGGTCGACAGGTTCGTCAGCGTTACGTTGTATTGATAGCTGTCGCCCGCTTTTACCGTTTGAACTGAAGCCGCCTTCAGGAAGTTGGCGAACGAAGCAGCCCGAATCGCAGAGACCGAGTTGGATATCGTCGCGGACTGGAAACTTTGCGTCGATACCGTATTGTTTGGCTGCACAAATTGCGAAGTGACCCGGGCTGTGTTCGTCAGTGTGCCCGCTCCCGCAACCAGCACGTCGAAGCGGACGACAACCGCCTCGCCTGGAGGAATCGGGCCCAGACTGACGCCTTTGCCCGGATCTGCGCCAAGACGAATAACGCCGTTCACTCTCACTGTGCCCGGGATAAACAATCCGGTTGCCGACAGCGTATCGAAGAGCGTCGTCGCGGCCGATACTGCATTCCCCTCGTTGACGACAAAAATACTGTACGTTATGCGTTGACCGACGAACAGCGATATGTCCAAAAACGCTTTCGTCACTCGCAGGCTAGGGAAATTAATAACCGGCGGCGGCGAGACTGCGACCGGATTCGACTGCGTAATCGGCTGGACCGTTCCCGTCAGAAGCGGTATCGTCAGTCCGAGGAACGGCGGCAGCGTAATGCCCGGAACGGTAACCGACCGCGGCAGCACCACCTTGCCGCTTGCCGTCGTGATCGGCGACAGATCGACGATTTGACCCGGCGTAGGCGTAACCCCCGGCTTGAACACAGGAAGCACCGGGAGCGTCTCCCCGACAATCGGCGGCACGCCCTGCATGCCGACAATAGTCGGCTCTCCGGGATTGCAAGTAGGCACGAGCGTACCTGGCGGGACGGTAATAACAAACCCTCTGTTGGTAATGAGGCCGTTCGGCGGAATGGCAGCGACGAATACTTGAAATTGAAGCGTGACGACTTGCCCCGGACTGAGCGTCCCTAATGTCACTTGCTCGGTAATGTCGACGCCGCTGAATCGTCCGCCGTTAATAAACAGACTCGACGCAATAAACATTATTCCGTCCGGGAATAGTTCAGTCAGCACCGCTTCCCCGGGCTGATCGCCGATATTGGTAACCGTAATTATGTAAGTGATCGTATCCCCTACTTGCGCGGTGGTGATGTTTGCCGTTTTAGATGCGATAATATTAGGACCCGTTACGACTGCCGGTGTGGTCGTTGTCGTCGTTGTGGTCGGCACCGGTGTGGTCGTCGTGGTCGTGGTTGGCACCGGCGTCGTTGTTGTTGATTCGGTCGTTGTGGTCGCTGTTGTCGTCGATGTGGTCGAGGTCGTTGTAGTCGTTGTTGTGGACGTGGTCGTTGTGGTCGTCGAAGTCGACGACATTGGCGTCGGCGTGGTCGGCAGGCAGCCTGTAAAAGGAACATGATGCGCTTCAAGCGTCCCGCCTACATTCGTCAAAGAGTTGGCTACAATCGTTCCGTTGATGTTGCCAAAGCCCCGTGCCTCCCAGTCGGCGTAAGGCGCAAGAACCGAGCCTGTAATGGAGAGATTCTGGTTGAACGCCGTCGTTGCTTGATAGAAATTCCATAAGAGAAACGCCGCATCGGCCCGTGTTGAGGTAATGCCATTGCGGAATATCGTATAGCTCCCGAAGCCGACAGGATCTCCGCTTATATTAATAATGATGGTCGATCCTGCAGGCGCGATAATATTGATGCCGTTGGCCGTGTCGAGCCGCAATCCGTTGCCGTCCACATTGTTGCCGTTAAACATAAACACATTCAACTCCGGGTCTGTTCCGGTCAGCACGATCTGGCCGAAATTGTTCGCTATCGTGCCGTTCGTCGTTATAGCTGCCAAATTAAGCGACAGCGAAGCCAATGCTTGCTCTGCGGCAATAAAATCGATAGGCGTACCCACAAGCGGTTGCCCCGGTACGCCGTTATTATTGGTCATCGTATACGCAATGACCTGACTGGTCGGATATACGACCGTATTGCCGGCAAAATTGATGCCGCGGTTTATGTTTACATTGCCCTGCACAATTAAATCCGCTGTGTCCGTTGATATAGGCGTCAGCGAAGATCCGACGCCGTAATCGGTGTAGGTCGCGTTGCCGCCAACAGCTACGCGCCCCTCCGAATCGACATTGGACTGCGTATGGTCCCCAAACACAAATATATTGAAATCATTGGCTATGCCAAGATTTCCACAAGCCATCCCGTCCACCTCTCCCCCTGTTCTAAATTCGTCGGCTTCACCTCATGATATGTATGCATATTGATCCTATAAAAGGCATAGAAGATTGGGGATGCTGTATAATTTTTTCGAGGTGGCTTCCTATGAATATCGCCGTACTGACCATGTTTAACGGACTGGCTAAAACGTATTCGCTAGTGAGCGTTGTCGAAGAGCATCTTCATATGCTGTTGAACGCCGGCATGAACGTCAAGCTGCTGGTCAGCGAGGATTGTCCCGATTCCGACCGGTACGGCATTTATAAAGATGAACGGCTGCAATGGGTCAAAATCACAAATCGGCTGCGCGGCCGGCAAATCCATTGGCGCGACTATACGCAGCCGGTCGGACGCGTCCACGACACTTTCCTTGAAGAAGCGACTGTCATTGCCGACAGCCTGTATGAAGCTTTAGCCGATACGAACGTATGCATGATGCACGACATTCTATATCAAGGCTGGCATCTCGTCCATAACATTGCCGTCCGGCAGGTTCAGACTCGCTTGCCGAGGCTCCGTTTCGCCGCCATGAACCACTCGCTCCCCGTCAGCAGGCCATTGAGAATGGACTGGCCGTTGTCGGCGCGGTTTACGCCAATGCCGAATACGACATACCTGTATCCGACAGAATCGGGTTTAGCCGCGCTTGCGCAACAGTATAACGTCCCGGCGTCACAGTGCCGCGCCGTCTACAACAGCCTGAATCCGTATGCCGAAGCCGGAGAAGACGTGCGGGAGCTAGGAAAGCTGACCGATCTGCTCTCTCCCGACTTTCTGGCGGTGTACCCCGGACGGTTAACGGCCGGGAAACAGCTGGAAAAGGCGGCAGCCTTGATAGGCGCGGCAGGCACGGTGTCTGGCAAGCAGGCCAAAATTGTTTTTTGCGACTTTCCGTCCATGGATATCGAGGCGGATACGTACAAGAAGCGAATCCTTCACGAGGGAGCGCGATACGGATTGCCGCATGAGCATATGGTGTTCACTTCGGATCTCGGCTGGCCGGACGGCTTTCCGCACCGCGGCGTTATGGAGCTTTTCGCGCTGAGCAATTTGTTTATTTGCTCTTCTTATTCGGAATCGTTTGGACTTATCGTGCTCGAAGCGGTCAGCCGGGGAAATTTTATCGTGCTGAACGAGGCCGTTCCCGCCTTGCAGGAGCTTGGACAACGGCTGGGCGCTTATTTTATGCGGTGGGACGCCCGGAACTTCGGCTTCGATACGCGGGAGAGCTATCATCCGTCCGAACGGGACTATTTGCTTGAGCATGCCGGAGAAATCGTTCGCTTAATGAAGGAGAACAAAGCGCTGCAGGGCAAAACGATCGTCAGGCAGCAATATAATCCGAGCTGGATTTGGGAGCATCAGCTTAAGCCGATTGTTGCTCCTTAGCGATTCACGGCAGGATTAGCACGCGGCGAAATCGAATACACTGATTAAAGGATCTGACTGTCGGACAGAGCTTTTTCAACATACATTCTCGAAGGAAAGCAGGTGCAACGCTATGAAATTTAGCGAATATCGATATGAACGCCCGGATGTGCAAGCTTTCGAACAGCAGTTCAAGGGACTGCTTGGCGTATTTGCTTCCGCAAGCAGTTATGAGGAGCAAGACGAGGCGATGTCCGCCATTAACAAGCTTCGCAGCACATTCGACACGATGCAGCAGCTCGCGAGCATCCGCCACTCGATCGACACGAACGATGAGTTTTATAAAGCGGAGCAAGATTTTTTCGATGAAAACGAACCTGTCGTGCAGGAGTACATAACCGATTATTATGCTGCGCTTGTGGGCTCCCGCTTCCGGACGGAGCTCGAAGGCAAATGGGGCCGTCAGCTTTTCCAGCTTGCGGAGCTGTCGCTCAAAACGTTCAGCCCGGAAATCATTGAAGATTTGCAGCAGGAAAATAAGCTGACGACCGAATATACGAAGCTGATCGCCTCAGCCAAAATATGGTTCGACGGCGAGGAGCGGACGCTCTCGCAGCTATCGCCGTTCCAGCAGTCGACCGACCGCAGCGTACGCAAGAGGGCTTCGGAAGCTTCATCGGGCTTTATGTCCGAGAACGAAGCGGAGTTCGACCGGATCTACGATGAGCTGGTCAAAGTACGTACCGCCATCGCCAGAAAGCTCGGCTTCGCCAACTTCGTCGAGCTTGGCTATGCGCGCATGTCCCGCACAGACTATAACGGCGAGATGGTCGCGAACTTCCGCAATCAAGTGCTGGAGCATATCGTACCCGTCGCTTCCAAGCTTAAAGAGCGCCAGCAGAGCCGCATCGGCGTCGATCAACTATACTACTACGATGAAAATCTCGCTTTCCTGTCGGGCAACGCCACGCCAAAGGGCGATCCCGATTGGATCGTCGGCAACGGCGCGGCAATGTATGCCGAGCTTTCGCCGGAGACCGACGCCTTTTTCCGTTTTATGCAAGATAACGGCTTGATGGATCTAGTGAGCAAGAAGGGCAAGCAAAGCGGCGGCTATTGCACCTATATTAGCGAATACGGCGCGCCGTTTATTTTCTCCAACTTCAACGGGACATCGGGCGATATCGACGTGCTTACGCACGAGGCGGGGCATGCTTTCCAAGTGTACGAGAGCCGCGGCTTCGCCGTGCCGGAATATAGCTTCCCGACGTATGAGGCTTGCGAAATCCACTCGATGAGCATGGAGTTTTTCACTTGGCCGTGGATGGATCGTTTCTTCCAGGAGGAAGCCGACAAGTACCGCTTCGACCATTTGGCAAGCGCGCTCACATTTTTGCCGTATGGCGTCACGGTCGATGAATTCCAGCACTTTATATACGAGAATCCGGAAGCGACGCCGGAGGAACGCAAGCAGGCCTGGCGCGCAATCGAGCGCAAATATTTGCCGCACCGCGATTACGAGGACAACGCGTACTTGGAGCAAGGCGGCTTTTGGCATAAGCAGGGCCATATTTTCCGCTCGCCGTTCTACTATATTGACTACACGCTGGCGCAAATTTGCGCATTTCAATTTTGGAAAAAGATGCACGAGGACCGTTCCGCCGCATGGTCGGACTATTTGAACCTGTGCCGCCAAGGCGGAAGCCTATCCTTCACGGAGCTCGTAAAGGTCGCCGGACTCATCTCGCCGTTCGAGGACGGCTGTGTCACCTCGGTCATCGGGAGCATCGAAAGCTGGCTGAACAGTGTGGACGATACCGCGCTCTAATGCTTATAGGGGCGGCAGCCTAAAAGCGGGACCCTTCGCGCACGCTCGCCCCTCTAGCTTCGCTCCATGCCAAACCATGGAGCGAAGCTGGAGGGCGATTTAGCGAAGTAATCGTTTCCCGCACCAACGTGTTGCTCCATGCCCACGTCTTTGAGCGAAGCTGGTTCGCTCTTTCTCTTGGCGGTATCGCGGCTGCAGTCAGACCGCCAATTAACGAAGCTGCTTCGCTGTTCTCTTGGCGGTATCGCGGCTGCAGTCAGACCGCCACTTAACGAAGCTGCTTCGCTGTTTAGCGAAACTAATTTCGCTTTTGGGGCGTTGTTAGCCACACTTCGGCTCTTTAGCGAACCTAGATTCGCTATTTGCGAACCCATGTTCACGAACAGCGAATCTAGGTTCGCTCGCAGTTGAAGTTACCTCTAAACCAACTGAAACAGCGAACTTGGCTTCGTTATTTAACGAAGCTGGTTCGCTGTTTCTCTTGGCGGTATCGCAGTTGCAGTCAGACCGCCATTTAACGAAGCTGCTTCGCTGTTTAGCGAAACTAATTTCGCTTTTTGAGCGCCTTTAGCCACACTTCGGCTCTTTAGCGAACCCATGTTCACGAACAGCGAATCTAGGTTCGCTCGCAGTTGAAGTTACCTCTAAACCAACTGAAACAGCGAACTTGGCTTCGTTATTTAACGAAGCTGGTTCGCTGTTCTCTTGGCGGTATCGCAGTTGCAGTCAGACCGCCATTTAACGAAGCTGCTTCGCTGTTTAGCGAAACTAATTTCGCTTTTTGAGCGCCTTTAGCCACACTTCGGCTCTTTAGCGAACCTAGATTCGCTATTTGCGAACCCATGTTCACGAACAGCGAATCTAGGTTCGCTCGCAGTTGAAGTTACCTCTAAACAAACTAAAACAGCGAACTTGGCTTCGTTATTTAACGAAGCTGGTTCGCTCTTTCTCTTGGCGGTATCGCAGTTGCAGTCAGACCGCCATTTAACGAAGCTGCTTCGCTGCTTCTCTTGGCGCAGGATGGCTGCAGTCAGCCAACCGCCTCGCGAAAGCCGTTTTGCTGTTCTCTGCTGCTCTGTCACTTTCGTTACTTTACTGATTTGGCGCGAGCCCCAGACAGTCGTGCGTTACCGCCGTCCGTCTCTGCGCCTCGCTTAATGCGACGCAGGCGCGCGGTCGATGTGCCGGATGTGCTTGCTGTTCGCCCACATGTACACGATCGACAGCAGCACGAAGGCAGCGCCGACGATAAACGGCACATGCGCATTGAATATTTCCGACAGCTTGCCGGCCATATAAGGCGAAATTGCCGCTCCCAGAAACCGCAGGAAGCTGTAGGCCGCAGAAGCCGTGGAACGCTCCACCGGCGCGGCGTTCATCACTGCTGTTGTAATAAGCGTATTGCTGTTGCCAATAATCGCTCCTGCAATAATAACGGCCACAATAACGACCTCCCTGGTCGATGTAAACATGCCCATTATCGCCAGATCTACAACGAATAGGAAGAGCATGCAAACGAGCGATTTAAGCGTGCCAAATTTCTTCTGCAATATTGGTGCGATAAATACGGATGTAATAGCCAGCAGTATACCCCAGCCTAAAAATACATATCCCATTCCCCGCGGCTTTAAGCCCATCACGAACGGCGCGAAAGCCATGATGGTGAAGAAGCCAATATTGTACAACGCAGCTACTATCCCCAAAACGAGAAGCGAATGGTGCTGCTTTAGAGCGCGGAACGGATCAAGCAGACTCGCCTTAGGCTTCGGCTTAGTCCCAGCGTTCGGACCTGCGCCCGTACTAAAGCTCGCATCTGCTCCTGCCCCTGCGCTCGCCGCCGCGTTCTTCACTTTCGCTCTCGGCATCGAAACGGCAAGTCCGATGCACGTTATAAGCATTAAGGATGAAACGACAAAGAACGGCATTTTCCAAGAAATCGAGCCCAAGGTGCCGCCAAGCAGCGGCCCGATCGACATGCCGATGCCGGCAGCCGCTTCATACAAAATAATCGCTTTGGCAGAGCCGCTGCTGGACAGCGACACGAACGCCGTCAACGCGGTAGCGACAAACAGCGCGTTGCCAAGGCCCCAGCCTGCCCGCAACCCGACCAGCGTCCAGATGCTGCCGGCGTGGCCGCCAAAGAAAGATACGATTGCGATAATGCATACGCCGGCCATTAGCGTCCCTTTGATGCCAAGCTTCGAAGATACTTTGGCTGTAAGCAGCATGGCGCATGCCATCACCGCATTGTAGCTCGTAAACAACAAGCTGACTTCACTCGGCGATGCATGCAGCTTTTCCGAGAGCTCGCGTAAAATCGGGTTAACCAAGCCCATCCCCATAAACGCGAATACACTTGCAAAAAACACGACCCATACGGGCAGCGGTTGATTGAATATACTCGATTCCTTTTTTAAACGGTTCGGCGATAAAGCCGCTGACGCTTGCGTTGCCATTCTTTCTCCTCCAGTGTCTCGTTTGATTCCCAACCGATATAGTTGTATGATGAAACTATATGATTGTATTATACAACTAGTTGAATCGTTGTCAACCAGGCTGCTGCATCCAATTTCAAATACAGCGGCTATATGATACGATAGCGCTAGCAGCAATACGATAAATGCGCATATTATGAAATGTTTTACCGAGGGGAGACTGCCATCGCATGGACCCAAAAGCATTGGAGACGATTGAGGTTGAACTGGCGCTTCTCGTCCGCCGAATCACCTCTATTACCGCCTCAAAAAAAATCGGAAGCTTGGAACGGTCGGCTTATCTTCTGCTTCATCAGATTGCATCGCACGGATCGGCCGGCGTGAAGGCGTTGTCGGATGAATTCCGTCTTGATATTTCCACTGTGAGCAGACAAGCCGCCGCACTGGAGCAGAAAGGATATGTGGAACGCATTCCTGATCCTCAGGACGGACGGGCCTATTCACTGCAAATTACCAAACTCGGAGCGAAGGAGCTTATTGAGAACCGGGAAGCGCGGATCGCGAGAATTGAAGCATTAGTGAAGGATTGGACAGACGAGGAACGTGAACAATTCGGCAGTTTGATGAAAAAGTTCAACCGAACCTTCATCTAACGCCGCCATTATTGCAGATTAGGGGCTGAATAGCGACATGACCAAAGCGGAACAGATGGATCGGCTTATGAGCGGCTATGACACCAAGATCAGCAGCACACAATTGCTTGCGCTTATTAACGAATCGTATCATGTGGAATTGGAGTTGCCTCAAGCAGATATCGACCATTGGCTGGAGGGTTACGGGGACTCGGTAGTAACAGGAGCCTGCGCCCGCGCCATGATTAATGAGCGATTCAGCATCAATCTTGATGCTTTGTCCGCATTAGAGGGGAAACGCATTTCGCTATTTTCCAAAAACCGCTGGATGCTTCGGCATGAGCACGATTGGTTCGCCGTCCATACGGGAGAGGGAGATGTCGATGTTCGCATTCGCCCAACGCCCTATTACGAGGAGCACACCGGTTCGACCGCGCTGCCCGAACGATTAAGCGAAACACTCGTACATATGGGCTACGGCTGCGACCATCAAGGCTGCTATTACGCCAACCCCGAAGGCCAAGCCGTTCCCGATGCATTCAAAGGAAAAACGATGATGGCCGTCATGCAAGCCATTCAAGAGCTGTAAAATTACTTGCCGAACGAGGATAAAAACTTGACGCGGTCGCCCATTGGCGGCGTATTGTTGTCGGTTAGCGCAATTTCCAAAATGGCAGGACCTGCTGTACCCATTAATCGATCGATCATTTCTTCCAAATCGCCCATCTTTTCGATTCGATAGCTCGGAATGCCCATCGCTTCGCCCATAGCGGCGATTCGAACCGGCTCCTGCTCGAAGGAAGGATGGGTTCTTTTGAATTGCAAAGAATGTCCGTGATAGACCATACCTAAACGGGCGTTGTTCATCACAACGAACAAAATCGGCAAGCCGAGCTCTTTCGCCGTCAATATTTCCATGCCGTGCATAAAGAAGCAGCCGTCTCCCGTAATCGACACAACCGGGCGGTCAGGATCGGCCAGATTGGAGCCGATCGCGGAGCTGATTCCGGTTCCCATTGCGCCGAAATGGACATTGATGTCGTACGAATCGGTATCGAGCACCTTCATATGATGAATAACATAAGACATAAATTCTCCAATATCTACGGTGTAACGCGTATTGGATGGCAAGTGCCGCTGAAGGCTGAGAAGAATGTTTTTGGTATTGTACTCCGAAGAGGCATCTAGCGCAGGCCATTCGATTTGCATGTCTGCCCGCATTTCCTGCGCCGCTGCCGCTTCGCTTGCTTCCGAGGCTTCAAGCGCGCTAGCCTTGGACAAACCCAGCGCCCTCAACTCTTCCAGCAGCATCAATAAGCTGATATGGATGTCGCCGAGCACCGGTATGTCGATTAGATATTTGCGATTAAATACCGTTGGATCGAAATCGAGCTGGACGGTAAAACGTCCTTTAGTTAAGCTTGCATTGTAGTTGTTGGTAGCCGTTTCGCCAAGGCTGGAGCCTACGATCAGAATTGCTTGGCTCGCCCTCTCCGTAATCAAAGTCGATGCAGCTTCATGTCCCGCGAAACCGAATACGCCGGTAAAGAGGGGGTGATTTTCCGGAATATAGCCCTTCGCTTGCGGCGTAACGACGATCGGCCATTGAAGCAGCTCCGCCAGCTCCAGCAAGGTATCAACCGAGCCTCTTACCCCTTGTCCGACGAGAATGCAGCCGTCAGGTCTCGCGAGCAAAGCTTTCGCCGTCGTTTCAATCGTCGCCAAATCAGGCACCATCGGACTTCTCGGACGAAGCGCCGGAATGTCGGGCGTCCCAATGTCGGCATGCTGAACGTCGATCGGTATCGCGACATGGACCGGGCCCGGCACGCCGGACAAAGCGATTGTCACCGCTTTGACAACCTCCCCCAGCAAGTCCTTCGCATCCTTTACAAGCACGCTGTATTTAGTAACCGGCTGAAATACCGGCGACGCGCCCAATTCCTGGGAGGCGTTAAGTCCCATCGTGCTGACCGGCACAGCTCCGGAAAGAAAGAGGACGGGCAGATGCTCGCGCATCGCGTTGGCCGCGCCCGTGACCAAATTCGTGCAACCCGGTCCGCTGCAGCCGATGCTTACACTCAAATGACCAGAATATTTGGCATATGCGGCGGCCATATAGGAAGCCGCCCCTTCATGCTTCGTGACAACCGGCTCGATCTCCGGCATATCGTACAATTCATCGAAAAAAGCATTGACCGAGCCAGCCGGAATGCCAAAAATATGTTTTACTCCGCTTTTTTGCAAAAATTCCAGTACCGCTCTCGCCGCTCTCATTATTCAATTACACCTCCCAGCACAAAATTTTCGATAATTTCATCCGCTCTCATAGGCTGACTGAAATAATAGCCCTGCATCAAGTAGCAGTCTCTGCCCGTCAAGTATTGGACATGAGCCTTCGTCTCGACCCCTTCGGCGATGACGTTTAGATTCAAGTTTTGCGCCAGTGTGATAATCGTGTTCGTAATCGCAGCATTATCATCATCATTTGTTATGCCTTGCAAAAAGGACTTGTCGATCTTCAACGTATCGATCGGCAATGTTTTCAAATAGCCTAATGAAGAATAGCCTGTCCCAAAATCGTCAATCGCGATTTTAATGCCGAGACTCTTTAACTCCTTCATCGTCTTGAGCGTAAGCTCCCGGTTATTGATAATGAGGTTCTCGGTAAGCTCCAGCTGCAAAAATTCAGGCAAGAGACCGACCTCCTCCAACACGCTGTTGACGACGGTAAACAGATTGCTCTGCTCGAATTGGCGCGCCGACAGGTTGACGGAAATACTCGTTATCGGGTAGCCCTGCCGCTGCCACTCCTTGAGCTGATTGCACGCCTGCTTAAGCACCCATTCGCCAATCGGTACGATCAACGCCGTTTCTTCCGCGATCGGAATGAATTGATCCGGAGCGATCATGCCTCTGGTCGGATGGTTCCACCTCAACAACGCTTCAACGCCGACGATCTGTCTCGTCAAGTAGTTGATTTGCGGCTGGTAATAGAGGACTAGCTCGTTTTGATCCAGCGATTTATACAGATCATTTTCCAATTTAATGCTTTCAAACGTTCTTGCATCCATGCTCTCTCTAAAGAAGTGATAGCTGTTGCCCGATATTTCCTTGGATTTGTACATCGCGGAATCGGCGTTCTTAATTAAATTTTCAGTCGTATCTCCGTGATCCGGGAACAAGCTGATACCGATGCTCGCTTTCATGTAGATGCCGTGGCCTTGAAGCTGGAACGGTTCCTTGAAGGCATCCACAATTAAATTAACGACCTGCAGAACGTCGTCCTCGCCTTTAATATGAGGAAGCAAAATCGTAAATTCGTCGCCCCCTTGCCGGGAGACGGTCGCGCCTTTCGGAATGCAGTGGATAAGCCGTTTTGCCACATCCCGAAGCAAAATATCGCCGTAGCTATGGCCAAGCGAATCGTTAATGAACTTGAAGCGGTCCAAATCCAAATAAAGAACCGCCAGCTTTTGCCCGTTCAATTGCGCGTAGGTGAGCCCCTGGTTCAATCGATCGATGAGCATCAGCCGGTTAGGCAAATCCGTTAAACTGTCAAAATAAGCTCTGTACTTAATTTCCTCCTCCATTTGTTTTCTTTGCGTAATGTCTTTAAAAGTGACGACTTCGCCGACTATTTCATCCCTCTCTCTGATCGCTGAGATGACAAATTCAACTGGGAAGCTAGTTCCGTTCTTGCGATAAAACTGTTCATGCTCGGCATAATGATCCCAATTGCCTTCGGATTCCAGCTGCCCGTCCGGCCGGTTCTCCGTCTTCTTTCCTTTAAAAATAATGCGCGACGGCTGGCCGATGATTTCACGCCTCGAAGCATATCCAAGCATGGCGACGCCTGCCGGATTGCAGAACGTAATATTCCGGTCGAGATCCAAACCGAAAATGCCCTCGCCCGCCGAATTGAGGATCAGCTCCTTCTCCCGGCTAAGCTGACGAAGCTCGGCAATGACTCGTTCGAGCTCGTTGTTCTTCACTGTAATTTCCGAGGTCCGCTCCTGAATAATAATTTCTTGCTTCTCCATGTACAGCAAATTGGATAATGTCGCTGCGGTTGCGTCCACAATCGACTGGGCCAATTGCTGGGTCGCTTCCGAATAGGCAAGCTTTTCTTCCAGGCCCACTACTGCAATTGCGCCAAGCACCTCGCCCATCGCCACCAAAGGAAGCATCAGCAACCCTTTCATTCCGAAATGGCGGCAAAGGTCGTGATTCGGCCTCTCATCGGCGTAGACATCGGGGATGAACACCGTTTTTTTCGTGCGGATCACTTCTTGGAATACCGCATCGTTGCGTTCGTCGACCGCTATTTTCCGATGCGTGTCCATCCAAGCCTCTTCGGTCCAATCGCTGTCCTTGCTTAGCTTGACCGGCCGAATCCGGCTTTCCGTAATCGGGTCAAGCAAATGAACGCCAATATTTGTGTTTCCAAGTACCTTGCCGACATAGCAAAAGCAGCTTTCCAAGCTTTCTTGCATCGTGGAGCACATCGCCAAATCGCGCGTGATATCCAGCAGCAGCTGCTTCTCGGCAAGCAGATTTTCTTTATAGGTTAAGTTTTTGGCATTCTGTATTGCTACGGCCGCCATATTCACATAAGCCTCTACCGTCTGAATCTCCGATTCCGTCAAATTCATCGGAATGCCGTAATCGAATAAAAAGACGAGTCCGAACAACTCTTGCTCGAATGAAATCGGGAGCGCGAGCAGCGATTTGATTTGAAACCCTTTGACCGCACGAGGATCCGGCCGATTGTCTGCTGACGTGTCCGCAATATAGATCGTTCTTCTCGTTTCGATAACTTCCTTAGCCAACAAATCCACATCCGTGTCAATCACATGCATATCCAGCGTCCAGCCATTGATAACCTCTGGCTTGCCTACGTAGCCGCGAAAGGTTCCGTCCTCCTGAGGCAAATAGATTCCGACGGAATCGCATCGAACAATCTCCTCAGAAATCGCTGTCGTTACTTGCTCCAGCACATCGCGCAGCTCCAGCTTCATGTTGATTAACTTGGTTATATTAGCCAGGCGGGAATATCGCATTTGCTCCCTTAGCATCTTTGCTCCCTCCATTCTCATTCACATGCTTTCTCCGCAGCTTCGCCCATGTCAGAAAAGCTGCCGACACTATTTAAATATTATCAATTTTATACAGATTTCAACAGCATTTTTTTGATTTCTAACTAAAAACTAACATATCGAGGTATATTGAGTCATCTAAGGCAATGCCTTGCCTCCGTAGAAGATCAAATAGGACTCAAGATGTCCGCGCCAATAACCGATATCATGCCCGCCGGGGCTCTCGGACCACTCTGCGTCGACGTTCAACTCGCGAATCCGTTCATACAAGCTGCGGCAGCGATCATCAAGGCCATTCGGGAAAGCTTCATCATAATCAACTTCCTTTAATTTAACCATTATTTTACAGAGGTTTTCGCCATAAAAAAAGAACCGAATCGCATGCAAAAAGCATATCGATCCGGTCCTTTGCTAGGATATGGATTACGCTTTGTTCGAAGAACCGAACTCGCGAATTTTACCTTTAACAGTTTCTTTGATTGCATCGCGGCCTGGCGTCAGGAATTTACGCGGATCGTAAACTTCCAAGTCTGTAGTCAGGATTTGACGAGCCACTTTCGTAAACGCGATTTGGTTCTCTGTGTTTACGTTGATTTTTGCAGTACCGAGCGAGATCGATTTCTTGATGTGCTCAGTCGGGATGCCTGTGCCGCCATGCAATACAAGCGGAAGCTTGATTGTTTGGCAAATCTCTTCCATTTCTTTGAAGCCCAGTTTCGGCTCGCCTTTGTAAGGGCCGTGAACGGAACCAAGAGCAGGAGCCAGACAGTCGATGCCCGTTTGTTCTACCAGCTTGAAGCACTCTTGCGGATCAGCGTAGATAACGCCTTCTGCAACTACGTCATCTTCTTGGCCGCCAACTGTGCCAAGCTCAGCTTCAACGGAAACGCCGCGCTCATGCGCGTAAGCAACAACTTCTTTCGTAATTCTAACGTTCTCTTCGAACGGCGAGTGGGAAGCATCTATCATAACGGAAGTAAAGCCTGCGTCGATAGCCGCTTTACATTTTTCAAAGCTGGAACCATGGTCAAGGTGAATCGCAACTGGAACCGTGATTTTCATTTCTTCGATCAGCGATTTCACGATTGCCGTTACAACTGTAAAGCCGCCCATATAACGAGCTGCGCCTTCAGATACGCCAAGGATAACTGGGGATTGCTCTTCTTGTGCAGCAGCCAGAATCGCTTGCGTCCATTCGAGGTTGTTGATGTTGAATTGACCAACAGCATAACCTTCCGCCAAACCTTTGTTCAACATTTCTTTCATCGAAACCAATGCCATTTCTAATAATCCTCCCTCAAAATAACTGACAGTGTAGTGACTTGTCCTTCTAATAAGTATAGTGTATATTCCGTCACGATTCCACTCCTTCTAGCAATTGCGCGGAAACAAAATAAATGAAACCGTTTACCTGAACGGCTGCCGCCGTCCATTGGCGGCGCGGTGCGTTTTATTCCGAGAATGCTAAGCCTATTATAAGGTGTCAAACTTATAATGGGCTTAGCATTTGAAAAAGGACCGCTAACGCCGCAGCGCTCGGGTCCTTTCCTGCCTATTTACAGTTCATTATTTCGTTTTGAAGCTGAGGAAGCCGTCGTCGACCGGAATCGTCTGGCCGTTGATTGCGCTCGCGCCGTCGCTGAACAGAAAAACGACGACGCTTGCGACTTTCTCCGGCTGAATCAGCTTCCCGCGCATGTGCTGCGCGCCGAGCGCTTTCTTCATCTCTTCGTCATTGCCGAGAATCGGCGTATCGATGAAGCCCGGCGCAACGCCAACGACCCGAATGCCATAATCGGCAAGTTCCAGCGCGCCAGACTTCGACATCATCACCACGGCCGCTTTTGCCGCATTGTAGTTAAAGCTGCCGATCGCCGCTGCCGTTCCATAGATGGACGCCGTATTCACGATCGTTCCTTGCGCTTTTAGTTCTACCATCTTCCTCGCTGCGTAGTACATACCGTAATAAACACTATGCTGATCGACATCAATAACCCGATGGTAGGACGCTGGGTCCATCTCCAGAAAGGGCTTCACCAAGCCGATCCCCGCATTGTTAAAAATGCCGTTCAGCGTGCCAAACTTTTCGACTGTCCAATCAATAAGCGCTTTTATTTCGTCGCCCTTGGAGACGTCTACTTTATAAGCCGCCGCTTTGCCGTTCGATGCTTCGACATCGGCCGCGACTTTGTTCGCCGCTTCCTCATTATAATCGGCAACGACGACCGAAGCCCCTTTGGCGGCCAGCTGCAGCACCGTTTCTTTGCCGATGCCGCTAGCGCCTCCTGTCACGATGATTACTTTTCCGTTCAGTTCAGACAAGCTGCAGGACTCCCTTCGAATGTAATCCTGCACTATTTTCCCCATTGCCGCTGCAGTCATGCATCGCGAAGAATATCCGTGGTCTACAGCATCTGCCTGTTCATGTCCAGCACACACTCCAGCACCAGGTTGCCGAACCGCTGAATGTCCTTTATATAATTATAGCCTGGCGGATTTCCCCCGGTCTGATTCAGCATTCTAACAGCAACAACTTGATGCTCCGGAATGATTAATACCGCATTGCCGTACAAGCCAAGCGCCTGATAGGAACCGAGCGGAAGCTGCTCGCCAATTTCGGAGTCCGGCCGCGGACGATCCTGCACCCACCAGAAAAAGCCGTTGCGGGGGAGGCTTTCGTCTAGCATAGAAGGTGTAGCAATCGCCGTTGCCTGTTCAAAAACAGCTTTCGGCAGCAGCTGACAGCCATCCACGCTGCCCTGCATCAAGTTTATGTATCCCCAATAGGCCAGCTCCCGCGTGCTGACAAATAGGTTTGCCTCTTCCCCTGTATCGCCGCCGTAGCTTTCGCCAGGCCATACAAGCTCTGGAGATTTTTCTTTCCTCCAACCGGTCCTATCCAAACCATAAGGGACCAGCAGCCTCTCCTCCACGACTCGAGCTAGCGGCTTATGGAATACGTTGCGGACGATTCGCAAAAGCAAATTTACGCCTGCGTTGTTGTATTCCCAGTCCGTTCCTGCCGCAAATATCGTCTCCCCTGCGCTATTCAAGCCATGCGTATGCGTCAGCAGATGGCGTATCGTCGTCGAGCCAGCAGAGCGCTCATCTATGTCAGCATTATTTAAATAGCGGACGGCGAGGTCGTCGATGCTGCTGATTCGTTTCTCGCACAAGGCTAGACTGATTGCTAGGGCCAAATACGTTTTACGGACGGAGGCCACATTAAACTGCGACTCGGCGTCGACTTTACGGCTGTCCTTTCCGTGTTCATGGAATCCGGAATACCACTCGTTTACGATCGTGCCATTATGGATCACGAGCACGGAGGAAGCAGATGCGCCGACTCCCTTACACGTATCGGAAACATACTGATTCAATTCTGCGAAGGCATGCTGGTGAATGTTCAAATTCCGCTGCATAAGCAGTATTCTCCCCTCCATCAATCTTTTCGAATGCACAGCTCCTTCAAATAGAGGGAAAGGCTTTCGATATTCATCCGCACATAGCGGTTGTCGCCTTCAAGCTTGCTCATCATGATGCCGCCTTCCATAACGGACAGCGTAAAGGTCGCCAAAGCGTCGGCATCGAGATCCGGCTTAAATTCACCGCTTCGGATACCCTCGGCAATAATCGCTTTCATGTTCGCCAACGTCGAAGCCATCCCTTGCATCGCCCTTCCGCGCAGCAGCGGATTGCTGTCATCGGACTCCGTCGCGAGATTCAGAAGCGGACAGCCCCCGATAAAAGGCGGTGCCTCGACTACATTCTCATAGACGCGCAAATAAGCGATCAGCTTGCCATAAGCTGTTTCCTGCTCCTCTTGCGCTGATTTGATGATCTCGCCTACTTTACTCCCTGCGTAACTGAACGCTTCAACGGCGATTTCATCTTTGTTGGCGAAATGGCGGTAGATGCCGCCCTTCTTAATGCCGGTCAACTCCGTAATATCGGACAACGACGCAGCCGAATAGCCTTTCTGATTAAACAGTTCCGCCGATTTGGCAATGATCTGCCTGCGGGTTTTTTCGCCTTTTTGCATGACCATTCTCCTTACATCAGGATCTTTAAGCATCACATCAGGATCTTTAAGCGGAGCTTAAAGTCACTCAGCACACTTAAAGTCACTCAGCACACTTAAAGTCACTCTGCACACTCGAAGTCACCCATTTCCCTAAGCTCACATGTAATTAAATTAATTATAACAAATGGAATAGAGCTATTGAAAAGATTTCCTCCTATGCTATAGTAAAGATACCGGTCGGTATCTTTTTTATTAATGTGATGGAATGAAAGGGGGAGCTACTTTGAGCGTAAACACAAGTTCGACTTGGTTCAATGAGCCCAAGCAGGCCTGGATTGGCCTGGGGTCTCTGTGGATTATCGGATTTATAAGCGCATTGACGCGATTTATTATGTCTTATTTCCAAGTACAAATATCGATTGATCTTGAGATCAGCCGAAGCTTTATCTCTATAGCTTGGTCAACCAACCTGTTGATTGCGGCGCTCTGCGCGCCTCTCAGCGGATGGCTTGTAGACCGATTCGGGCCGAAAAGAATCATATTGATCAGCTCCGTAATTAGCATCGCCGGCACTGGATCTGTCGTATTCGGACATCAATCGTCTACGGTCTTCTTTATCGGCTATGGCATTATATCCGGTTTCGTCGGCATCGGCACGACTACAACCTATATACTTATCTTCGATTGGTTCAAGCATCACCGGGCCAAAGCGACTGCGCTGGTAGCGAGCGCTTCATCTGTCGGACTCGCGGTCAGCACGCCAATCTTCGTCTCCAACAGCTGGCTGACCTGGAAGGATGCTTTCATCGCTTCGTTTGTGTTAAGCATACTTGTCGCTTTGCCTGCCATTTGGTTCGGTATCCAAACGTCAGCAGCCCAGAAAGCCGAAACCGCCAAGGATGATCTCGACGAGCACCAAGCTGAACCGCAGCCTGTTGCGGAAAATCGTCCCGCCCTATCCAAAGGCATTGGCGTCCATCTGCCGCTGTTTATTGCCGTCGCCTTCGCCTTGTTCACCTGCGGCTTCAATATGGGCACGGTGGAAATGAATTTGGTGGCCATCCACCAGCTCGCCAGCGTGACGCCTGCCATGATCGGTCTGTCAATGGGTGTATTAGGCACGTTGGAAATTGTAGGTTCGCTCTTATTCGGCTATTTCTTAGACCGCGCCAATAAGCTCGTCATCATGTCGCTTCTCTATGGCATCCGCGTCATTGGCTTCAGTCTGCTCTTTATGCATACCGAGTGGTCGCCAGTCATATTTGCCGCTGCCTTCGGCATCACCTATTTGAGCGCCATTCCGGGCGGGCTGCTCGTCATAAACGAATACAGCAAGGGAAGGGGCAAGCAAGCCGGGTTCCTGCTGCTCTTCCATCAAGGAGGAGGCATACTTGGCGCCCTGCTGGGCGGCCTGGCCTTCGACTATTTCGGCGACTATCAAACGCTGATTGCCGCAGACATTGCCGTAGCATTGCTCGCGGGACTTGGTTATATCGCTCTTTACACTTCAACCTTGCGAAAACAACAACCGGTTAACGCTGCGGCTTAAGGAAGTCAACGAAATAGACAGTTGGACATCGAGTTACGAATAATAACGCTGCCGCACAGCGTTATTCGATCACACAGGAGCGACTTTGAAGATATAGCACTGTCATGCAGCGTTATTTCTTCCAGAATAGGCAGTTAGACTCCGATTTACGGTGACGTAAAATAGTCTGTGTACCATGATCTGGAGTCTTCCCAGAACATAAAAAAGTAGGGTATCCTCGGGATTGCGACATCACCAAGAGGAGGACCCTACTCGATGATTAATATACCCGAAAATGCATTTAATGATCTACTTGAAAATACTGTTACCAAATTACTG
>NZ_WOVL01000011.1 GCF_009737085.1 Paenibacillus sp. NEAU-GSW1 | reverse complement strand
GGGAAAAACAGTTTTTGTGACGAGGTCACTGCCTCAAAATAGCGTACGTTCTCCCAGCTACCGCCATCATAGAACGGCCATTAAAAAAGGCCAACCAGAAATCTCTGGCTGACCTGATAATACGAAATAGCGTTGCAGAGAGCAATCCCTGCAACGCTAATTTTCATGATTGTCGATTTTGCTAATGCTATTGCGTGACGGAATGGGAAGGCTGCGATTGCGAGAACACGATTTCCGTTTCATCGCGGTTTTGATACAGATGCCAATATTTTTCGGCGATCAGATCCGGATCGTAGAACGTATCCTTATGAACATAACCGCCGATTGTTACCGTGCCCACATAAATATGGTGCGGCTTCAACTCCTGGGCCAGCGAATAAGCAAGCGAGCGAACGCCGGCTTTTCCAATCGAAAGCGAAGCATAATCCGGACTAGGCGATAACGCGAAACCGCCGCCTGTAATAAAAATCGTCCCTTCCTTGCGTTCGATAAATTGGGGAATGACTTGCTGAACGCTCGTTAATGCGCCAACGACGTTGACTTTGAAATCGTCGATAAGCTGCTGTTCACCCAGCGTGGAAGGGCTCGCCTTCGAGATTGCTGCCGCATTGTAGAGCAGCACATCCGGCTGCCCGAAATTTTCGCGAATTTGCCGGAAAGCCTCTTGAAGCGATGGTTTGTCAGCAGCGTCTGCCGCTGCCGTAAAAACTTCAATTCCATCTTCCTTAAGTTCATTTGCGTAAACTTCGAGCGAAGCGGTATTGCGCGCGACCAACGCGACGCGGAATCCGTTTGCGCCGAACTTTCTTGCTACTGCGGAACTGACTCCAGCACCTGCTCCTACGATTGCGATTAACGGTTTGCTCATAAAATCACTCCTTACATTAGGATTCTCATAACATACCATCCCAATAGGAATTGTGCTAATAGAAAATATTTAAGCTTAACGACAACAATGGGACCTTTTTCTATTGAACACTTTTTAAAGCCTAATCTGTTACGCTGCGAATAGCAGCAGCATCTCAAGCTGTCTCACTCGTGCGTTGTTCCAGCTCTGTTTCAGCTGAATCATTCGGGTTTGCGCGAACCCTACTGCAACAGCCGCATGTATCGGATCATTCTGGACAAGCGCGATTAGCGAGGCGGCCTCGCCTTGCGTACAAGCTGCGGCAATTGAGCGAACCATGACGATTAGGTCCGCTTCTGCCGGCTCTGGCAATTCATCATCAAGCAGCGCTTTTCGTACAGCCGGAAGTGCGGCGCGAGCGCGATGATGCGCCGCTTTAACCGCTCCCTGCGTAGTGCGCAGCATCTTCGCTGTTGATTCGATGGAATATCCCCATACTTCTCTTAGCATAAAAACGAGCAATTGCTGCGGCGATAAATGATTCATTAACGCTTGAACGAGCCGTTCGGTTTCCAGAGCGTCTGCCACAGGCTGATGAACGGTTTCCGTTTCCGCTTGCAGCAAACGAGACTGCCGGGATTTTTTGCGCAGCGCATCGATCCAAGTCGTCTTCGCGATACGCAACAGAAGCGCTTCTGCATTGGCGTGTCCTTCGATATTCAGTTTTTTCCATGCTTTCGCCCAACACTCCTGCGCTAAATCCTCACCCTCTATATAGGAGCCCGTTAACGATCGACAATACCTTCGAAGAGTCGCATCGAGCTTGCCAAGTTGCTCTATAAATTGCGGTGAATCGGTTTGAACGCTTGTTGCCCCAACGATTCCGTTCATTCGCACTACCTCCCTTTGCAATAGTAAACGTCCGCCATCGAGAAAAAGATACGCGCTTTGAGCTGGTTGACGATTTTATTTTCAATGCTTAATTTGCCGTATCCTGCAACGTCTCCAATTCGTTTTCCGATATGTAAGCTAAAACGAACAAACGGAGGTTGATTGCAGTGAGTATGTATATGCCCTATGTTGTTGAACAAACCAAAAACGGTGAACGTTCCTATGACATTTATTCCCGATTGCTAAAGGATCGGATTGTATTTCTTGGATCCGCGATCGACGATCAAACCGCAAACAGCATTATGGCGCAGCTGCTCTTCTTGGCGGCGGAAGATCCGGATAAAGACATTTCGCTGTTTATCAACAGCCCTGGCGGCTCCACAACTGCCGGTTTCGCCATCTATGATACGATGCAATACATCAAACCACAAGTGCATACCATTTGCGTCGGCATGGCCGCCTCCTTTGCGGCCATTTTGCTGCTTTCCGGCGCTAAGGGCCACCGTTACGCGCTGCCCAACAGCGAGGTGATGATCCATCAGCCGCACGGCGGCGCGCAAGGGCAAGCATCCGATATTGCGATTAGCGCCAAGCGTATTGTCGATACTCGTACGCGTCTAAACCAAATCGTATCGGAGCGAACCGGACAGCCGCTGGAAAAAGTCGAAAAAGATATGGACCGCGACACCTTTTTGACTGCGGAAGATGCGCTGGCATACGGAATGATCGATAAGATCATTACTAGCGTAGGCTAATTAAAAGGGGCTGCCTTATAGGTATGATCACCTATTGAGACAGCCCCTGATTTTCATGGTTGCTTATTCAACTTCGCCTTGCCATTGCAGCATGCCGCCCGTCATATTGGTTACTTTGTAACCAAGCGCCTGCATATATTCGCAAGCTCTGCCGCTCCGGCCGCCGCTCCGGCATACCATAATGTATTCCTCGTTTTTGTCGAGCTCGCCAAGCCGCGCTTCAAGCTCGGACAGCGGCAGAAAACGCGCTTCTTTAATATGACCGGACTCCCACTCGTCGAGTTCGCGGACATCGATTAAGTTAAGCGACTTTCCTTCCTTTAATAACGATTCTACCTCTTCCGGGTTAATTGTTGCGATCATTTTCATCCGTCCTCTCGATTTTCTCTATAATTTGCGTTTCATATTGCGTAAAAGCCGAAGATTGGCTCCAGCCTCTAGCTTCCATCATCATCCGATAGCGAAGCCTTTTCTCGTTTAGCTTGCGCGTCAACGAATTGCGTTCCTTCTCATCCTTGCAAAGGTCAAGCAATTCCTGAAGTGTAACCATTTCTTTGGCGAGCGCCATTTCCTCTGGCACGACGCCTGCATTTTTCAATAGCTTGAAGCTGACGCGAAGGTCCTCCGGCACAAAGGACAGATCCTCAAGCTCCAAGGGCTTGCCTTTACCCGGCAAGTTGTCGAACTCGCCCTTTGCCATCGCTTCTTGAATTCGCTGCTCAACAAGAGAAGATAACCAGTCCACCGCTATCATCGCTCCTTCTCTTGGACTATTGTATCGTTCTTGCAATGCCGATGTCCAGCCAGAATAAAACAACGCTCTGCCAGAAGCAATATGCCCCGGCAAAGCGTTTGTTCCATGTGAGAATTCTATCGCCTAGTCCGATTTTTAGCCGCCAAAAGCCGATTCACTTTCTCGTTGCTGTCCGGCTTAGGCGCAGCGGATGAGTCAGACTCTTCATGTCGAGCAGGCGCCGTCGGTTGAGGTTTAACCGTTTCTTGCTGCGATACGTTATGAATCACTTCCTGTGTACGCTTTACGTTTTCTTTGGCAGACGCTGCCGGTCGGTCATTATCGTTCTCAAAAAATGATGCGGCGCGGCTTTTCCGCTGCTGAAGTCTCGATACCGACAGCACGGATGCTGACGATGCCGCTTGCGCGGCTTCGTTGCTCTGTTTCCTCGCGAACGCTAGATGCGAATGCAGCCATTTCCCCCATGCAGTCCACGGAAGCGACAATCTGCGCATCGCAATATCGAGCAATAATAGCAACAGTGCGGTTACGAACAGATGGCGGGACCAATCGAATCGCTGCCGCATCCGTTCAGGCGCAAATCCAAATGCATCTTGCGGACGATCATACGCAAGCACGCTGCCTCCCGTCGCTTCGGCAAGCTGCTTCAGCGTATCCGCTCCGTTATCGTGCGTAAGAAGTCTATACTCCGGAGAATACGGAATGACGAAGCCCGCTGTCGTTCCGGCAGCGGCGCCGCCCGCCGCATTCTCGCCTCCGCCGATCCGCATCAAATAGACGCCCGGCTCGTTTATCGGCAAGCTTGCCTTATATTCGCCTGGAGCAACAGGAACAGGCTCCAATATCTTCGTATCGCCGACTGCATTGTTGATGACTGCAGTCAGCTTGGTCGAATAATCTCCTTCGCCGCCCTCTGCCCGTATTCGAATATCCGCTTTACGGCCCTCGAGCTCAGCTTGAACCGAGTAAGGCGTGCTTTCGAACTGAGGGAATGTCCATTTTATCCATTCCGTAAGCATTTTCGGCATTTCCGGCCAGGCAGTCCACTCTCGGGACCATCTTCCCGTCATATCACTCGTCCATGCTACTGCCCTGCCCGAACCGTATGGCCATCTTGCCAGAATCGGATCGCCTTCCGGCGAAAGCAGCGCAACTTCTGCCGTTTCCTTTGCAGTCGTGGCGACGTATGCGTTCAATTGCGGAATCCCGTTTTTCCACAGCGCAGACCAGTCGCCAGCCTGCCCGATTTGCGGAGTAAATGTCTGCTCCACGATATAAGCACGCGACATCATAACGGTCTCGCGGCTAAATATTGCCGGCAGCGTGCTTTCATCTTTCGTAAAATAATACCTTCCCTTCGCATCCTTTGCGAGCTGCTGCAGCAATGTTTGATCCGCGCCGTCGCCTACAGCTACGGTTGACATCGTCATTTGCTTTTCCACCATGGCGTCCGTTAGCGTTTTATAGCCTGGATTGGACGCCGACTGTCCGTCTGTAAGCAAAATGATATGTTTACGCTGCGTCTGCATTTCGAGCAACTCATTATAGGCCTCTTGTACCGCCGTAAAAATCTCCGTTCCGCCTTCCGGCTGAATACCTTGAATTTTGCTAATGACATCCTCGCGATTCGTCAGCTTTGTCGGTTCAACAACCCACCAAGGCGAGGAATCGAAGGCGACTACGCCGACAGTATCCTCCTCGCGAAGCAGCTCGACCGTACGCATCGCCGCTTCTTTCGCCAACTCCAGCTTGCCGTCCGACATACTGCCGGAGCGGTCGATGACAAGCACAAGACCGAGAGACGGAATTTGCCGTTTTCCTTTCAAATCCATATAGACCGGCAGAGCTCGTTCGACCGGAGTTTTGAAATATCCGCCAAGGCCGAAACTGTCGTTGCCGCCAATCATCACAAGTCCAATTCCGTAATCGCTGACCGCTTTGGCGATCCATTCCATCGGTTTCTCGGCAATTCGCGTTGCGGGAACGTTATGAAGAATGATGCTGTCATATGCCGCATAGGAAGCCAGCTCGACAGACAGCCGTTCCGGAGCTATCGTTTCGTGCCGGATAAAAGATGCATCCATAGCGGCTTCGATATTGGCGGATGAGCCCGGCTCGCCTTCAACGATCAGGACACCCGGCGGACCGCTTACTTTGCTGAACGCATAAGCCTCATTGTTTTGCTCGCGTTCATCCCCGTCCGTAAACAGCTCAGCGCGGAATTGATGAAAACCGGGATCAAGCGCTGCGCTTTGCAGCGCGAAACGGTTCTCCCCTGCTTCCAGCTGAATTACGCTTCGAGTCAATTCTATATTGTCGCCATATAATCGCAGCTCGCCGCTTCCGGCTGTCGTGCTTGTAATGGTGAATTCAAAATTGTACTTCTCCCCCTGACGAAGCGTTGACGGAACATCAAACGATTCGATAGCAGCGTCTGTCACTTGCGGCGGTGTGATCGGCACGACATCCACTTCAATGCCAGCGCTCTTGAGCATGGCAGCCTGTCTCAGCATGCTCCCCGCATTTTCCGCTCCGTCGCTTAATAAAACAATTCGACCGCCGCCAGCTTGCTGAAGCAGGCCGGATGAGAGCCGCAGACCTTGTGACAGGTCAGTAAACTGATCATTAACGACAGCTCGGAACGTATAGCTGTCTTCACTGCGCAAAGCGTCTTTCGATAACGCCCTTTCAACCGCAGCGTCCAGCCCGACTGTAACGATGCCGCCCATGTCCTCATCATCCTTGCCTGCCATCGCTTTCGCGATCCATTGCCCTAACGCTTCGTCCGCCTGAACGCTCGAAGAACGGTCGGCGATAAAAACAACGTTCCGCTCGCTTAACGTCCAGAACGGCTGCAATTGCGCAGCAATGGCGATAAGCAGCAGCATAATAATCGCGCGGATAGTGATTACCGCGGCTTTGCGGCTTCCCTGAAGCCTTGCTGTCGAGGCAATCATCCGCCAGACGAAATAGCCCCACGGTATGAGGAGAAGGAGAAGCCAAGGCGAGTTAGCCTGCATTCCCACGACGATACACCTCCCATTCCCCGATCAAAAGCGCGAATAGCAGCAACGCAAGCCATCCGGCAGCGGATGCAGCTGCTGCCGGCATTCCGAATCCGATACCGGCACGATCCATTTGTTCTGTATTGTCCGTATTTGTGTCTGGCGCTTTTGCCGCACTGACTGGAGCGATCGGCTCTGTTGCCTGTCCGAAAGCTTCATTCTCTCCCGGATCCGCCATCACAGCCAGCATCCGATCTCCCGCCGCTCTGCCGGATCCGTCGTATTCCTTCAAACGATACAACCCCGGAATCGCGGGCGCATTAATCACTCCGCTTGTAAGGTCGGCAGCGACGATCGGTGAATTCGCATTGCTCTGTCCATAACCTTTCAGCAATTCGACAGGCATCCACTCTGCTTTCGCCGTATCGCTGCCTACCGACACCTCAACGTTCGCATCTGCAATCGAAGAACCCAACTCGCTCCTAATCCCCCCGCTCATCCAATCCGCAGCCTGTACGATCAGAACCGGAAATTCAGGGCGAAGCGGCAGATCCGTATCTTGAAGATCGAACGTAAACCGCAATTGCGGCTTTCCTTCAACAGTCCCGGCAAAAATGGCTGGAATGCCTCCATATTTCACAATGGGCTCCCCCCATGCAACGGCAGGCTCATCCAGCCTTCCGATATGCGTATCGGCTAGCGATAAATATGAAGTAATCGGATGAGCAGCAATTTCGATTCGGCTATTCGCCGGAACCGCCCCTGTTTCATCGGGATGATCGATATACCAAACCGGCTTCTCCCGCAGCAGCTTCGTCCAATTTTTATCCTTCAGCAGCCTTTCTGCATCGCCGTCGATAATAATCCAATCCAGCTCTTTGCCGTTTTCGGCCGAAGGAACGTATTGCTCGGCATTTACTTTCAACGTACTCACGCCTGCGAGCAGCAGCGCCTTCTCCAGAAAAAGATTTCCGTCGCTGACTAGCAGCGCCGTCTTGTCTCCTGCTGCGGCCGGAAACTGGTACATCATATTATCCGCTTCATAGCGGTCGCCTTCATATTCGAGAACAGCCTTGTAGAAGGCTGCTCCACCCGGGAGCTTGCTTATTTTCACGCTCGCCCAGCCGTTTGCTTCGGCTTTCATTTTCTCAGTCGCAATCGCGCTTTTCGAACCTTCCGCATAAACCTTTATTGTCATCTGACGGGCAGCATTCGAATCATTGCGAACCGTCAGAACCGCCTCGCGTGTGTTATCGCTGTTAGGCTGATCCTTTAATCCGAAATGTACGATCGCGGCATTTCCGCCGTCCACGCTATCGCTTGCCAGCATGAGGCGAAGCGACGAATGCAGCTGAAGCTCGTTAACCTCTGCCGCATCCTTCCATCTGCCGTCGGTAAACAATACGATTTCTCCGTCAGATTCCTGTGTCAGCAATGAATCGGCCAGCGACATCGCAGCCAGATTATCGGCTGCGCCGAAGGTTGGGTGCAGGCTGCTGATTGCTTCGATCGCTGCGTTATGGTCAAGCTCGCGGGAAGCAATCAGCTCCGGCTGCTCTCCTGTAGCAATTATGGTCAGCAGCCGATTAGACGGCTGCTCCGAAATCCAGCTTGCCGCTTGCGCCTTCATCTGATCCATTAGCGGTTGTTCGTCGTCGCCTTTCGCTGTCATGCTTGCCGATCGGTCGACGATCAGGACGGCGTGACCTTGAGGGGCATTCGATTGCTTCCAATACGGCCCCATAATAGCCAGTACGAGCAGAGCAGCCGCAAGCAGCTGAAGCAGCAGCAACGGACGTCTTCGCAATTTTTGCCACGGCCGATTAGCTTCTTGCTCCTGCAACACCCGATTCCAAAGCATATGGCTCGAAATTTCAGTATCGATATAAGTTCTTTTTAACAAATACAAAATGACAATTGCCGGTAATGAAAGCGCAAAAAAGGCGGAAATCGGCGATAAAAATTGCATCCTTGTCTTGCCCTCCTATTTGCTTCTCAGCACGCCCCGTTGCAATAAATCCCGTTGTACAGCCTGACTCAGCGGACGGCCCGTATCAATAAACAAATAATCAATGCCGCGCTCGCCGCACAACTGCCGCAAATATTGACGATAGCCGTCAACCGCTCTCTTGTATTTGTCAATTAACGGAGCGGACACGGCAATATCTTTGCCCGTGCCCAACTCGCTGTCGATCAGCTTCAATTCGCCCGACAAATCCGGCTCCAGCTCATCCGGGCTTAGTAAATGAATGAATACAATTTTTTGTCCTGCGGCAAGCAGCGCTGTTAACGCCTCTTCAATGCCTTCTTCATACATCGCGTCAGTGAGCAGGAAAGCAACTCCCGATTTAAACGGCTTGCCTCCCGCCGCGTTTATCGCCTCCGACATGGAGAGCGATGGCGGCGTGTGAGCCGATGCAGCGTCCGAAAGCGCCGAACGAAGCTTCTCCTCCTTGCGTATCGTTTCGGCGAGCATCGAAAATACGATCGGCAATGAAGCTTTCCCTCTAACCGGCATTAGCTGGTTTTCGAGTCTGCTGTCGCCATAAAGCTTCAACGCGATACGATCCTCGCCCGACAGCGATGCATAGGCTATGCAAGCTGCAAGCCGAACGGCGTAATGCAGCTTATTGTCTGTTCCGCCGAACGTCATCGATCGGGAAACATCAATGAGCAAATTAACGCTAAGTTCTTGCTCGTCCCAATACTGGCGCATATATGCGCGGCCGGTTCTGCCGTATACGTTCCAGTCCAATCGTCTAATATCGTCGCCGGGGGCGTAGGGCCGATAATCGGCAAACTCTTGCGAGCCGCCAAGCGAGCTCGAGCGGAGTTTGCCCGCCATTGTCCCTTTTATCCGGCTGCCTGCCGCAACACTTAGTTGTTCCAAGCGGGCAAGCAGCGCAACGTCGGGAAAAAGCAATTTGATATTTTGTCGCGAGTCGCTTGCATGCTGTTCGATCAGCGGCTGTTCGCTCATCGCTTGGACTCCAGCGACGCAAGTATCAATTCCGTCAGCCGATCGGTTGTAATGCCCATTGCCTGCGCTTCATAGCCCAGCACAATACGGTGACGCAGCGCTGGCAGCGCAACGGCGCGAATGTCGCTCCACGCGACGTGCAGCTTGCCTCCGCAAAGCGCCCTTACTTTGCTTACCGCTATAATCGCCTGAAGCGCCCGCGGCCCTGCGCCAAATCTTGCGTAACGCTTCACCTCTTCAGGCGCGTCAGCCTCTGCCGGATGCGTCATCATAACAAGCTGAACAGCCAGATCAAGGACATCGTCAGCAACTAGAATATGCTTCGCATATTGCTGAAGCTGCTGCAGACGTTCGCCGTTCAAAACGACCGTTGCCCGCTCCTGCCGAGGCGAAGTCGTCCGAAGCACGATTTCCTTTAGCTGCTCCCTAGTCGGATAGTCGACACCGATTTTAAGCAAAAACCGGTCCAGCTGCGCTTCAGGCAGCGGATACGTACCTTCCTGCTCGATCGGATTTTGCGTCGCAAGCACGAAAAAGGGTTTCGGCAGCAAATGGGTAGTTCCGCCTGCGGTTACCGTTCCTTCCTGCATCGCTTCCAGCAATGCGCTTTGCGTCTTGGGCGTAGCCCGGTTTATTTCATCCGCCAATACGAGATTGCCGAAAATCGGCCCCGGTTGAAACCGCTGTGCAGCGGCCCCTTGCGCGCCGAAATCAATCAACGTCGTACCTGTAATATCTGACGGCATCAAATCGGGTGTAAACTGGATGCGCGAAAACTGCAAATCGACCGTATCTGCCACCGTCCGCACCAGCATCGTTTTCCCTAAACCCGGAATTCCTTCCAAAAGCGCATGTCCCCCGGCTAACAAACACCAGAGCAGCTGTTCGACGACCATCTGCTGGCCTACGATGATTTTGCCTATTTCCGCTTTTAATGCAGCGATTTGTTCCGCCGCCTCATCCACTTGCGCTTTCGTCTCAATCATCCGGATCACCTCTTATCGATTAGGCTGTATTTGGTCAAAATATTGCTTCACTTTGTCCTGCATGCTTTGCGGCAATTGCGACCGCGACAGCGCATCCTTCGCTTCCGCCGCATATTCGCTGTACACTTCCTCATAAGGCCGAGTCATCCCGTCAATCATCGGCGACGGGTCCTCTGAAGTTTGCGTCTGGCCGCCAGTCGACGGACCGCCGTCCTGCTGGACGTTCCCGGAGCCTTGCAAATCGCGGGGAGTTGTAATAAGTCCTCGCCCCCCGACTCCGGTTCCGCCCGTTAAGCCGCCCTGTACGCCTCCGCCGGTACCGTTTCCATTGCCGTTGCCGCCGTTTCCTTTACCCGAGCCCGATCCAGATCCAGATCCGCCTCCGCTTTGCTGTCCCTGTCCGGTTCCGCCGCCATTGCCTTGAGCTCCGTTCTCCGCGCCTCCCGGTTCGCCGGAAGAGCTCCCATTGCTGCCGCTGGAGCTGCCGCTTGCACCGCTAGTCGCTTCGCTCCAGGAAGATGGAACACCGCCTCCTTGAGCTGCCGCTCCTTGCGCCAGCGCTTGCCCCGACTGCGAGAGCTGCTCTGCCATCGAACGGGCGATCGCCTCCAGCTGAGCCTGCGAAAGCTCTTGCTCTAATGCTTGCTGCAGCTCGCTTAGACCATCATTCGCGCTTCCCTCAGATCCGCCTGAGTTTCCATTTCGGGCTTGCTCAGCTGCTTTCTTCAATGCTTCCGCCAACTCTGAGGCTTCCTCAGGCTGCTCCATCGCAATCCTTTCCAGCGCTTCGGCAATCGCCTTACGCTGCTCCGCGGTTAAACGTGTCAGCTCATTTCGCATATCGCTTATCGCTTTTGCCGCTTCGGCCGCATTGCGATTTTGCAGCGCATTGCCTAACTGCCGCAGTCCAGGCTCCGATTCCATTGCCTCCGATGCCTCATCGAGGCGCTCTGCAGCTTGCTTCGCGGCATCAGCCGTTTGCTCCAGCTTCTTTATCGCTTCTGCAAGCTCCTCTAATGCTGCCGCAGAATCGTTTTCTTGCGCCAGCTTGTTGCGCAGCTCCTCGAGCGTCTCCTTGATCGGTTCTGCAGCTTCCGATGGAAGCTTTGCCGCCTCAAGCTCCTGCTTAAGCTCCTCCATCTGCTCTTCGAGCCTCTCCAGCTCTCGCGCTGCTGCCGCTCTCGCCTCCGCCTTCTCATCGAGCGGATTCGGCCAAAAAAGCAGCAGCGCCGTCAAAGTCCAGACGGCGCCAAGCGCATAAACGAGCAGCCGCCATTTTCGCCATGACGGCCACGGCAGCCGCTCGCGCAACGACTCTGTATAAGCGCGAGCAGATACGACAGCATCCTCGCGCTGCAAACTGACAATTACCGGCTCTGCATCAAGAGGATGCGATAATCCGTCGAGCGCAGTCAAAATCGCATCATCCGTCCCGCTTCGATCCATCGCCTTCGCCGCATCGCTCAGCGTCGCGCGCTTCCAATAGCCGTAGGCGAGTCCAGCCAACAGACCGGCCGCTGCAAACAACAACGCAAAAAAACGCGCATGCAGCAATGGAAACAGCCGGCTTACCGCAAGCAGCAGCAAGCCGGCAAAGCTGCCGGCAAGAAAGCCCAGCAGCGCATTGCGGCTTACTGTAAACATCGTTATCCGGCTGCGCACCGGTGCGAGCAGCTGCAACAATGTTCGCCGTTCCGTCATCTCGCCCACATCCTTCTATCGCTTTATTTATTCGATCTGCGCTTCAGCCTTGGACGAAGCTTTACAATGCTCAGCCACAATGCGCCAGCGGACAATACCGCATAAATGATCATAAACTCCTGCCAAAGCTGCAGCCCTTTTCCTTTATTCGCTCCAGTATTCCCTGAGACGCTTGAATAAAGCTCCTGTGTAATTGACGGTTCCAGAATGCTGTACAACGCAGCGCCCGGATTCCACGCCAAAATATGTCCGACCCATTGCATCGACGCCGGAGGCTGTCCGGAGGACGAATACATGTTGTTCTCGATGGTCATGAAAACATAGAATATGAGCAGCGTACCAACATAGATAAACAGCGTAAGCCCGTATGTGACAATAACGGAAATCATCGTCCGTTTAAACAGCGTTGAAAAAAGAATGCCGAACGATCCCAGCACGATCATCATAAAGAAATAAAATAAAAAGACGAGCAGCAGCTGCGACGGAGAAATGCCGCCGTATAGAAACATCATTCCGTACACCGGAATTGTGCTTACGACGATCAGCACCATAAAGCCAAGAGACGATACGAGCTTGCTCAAAATAATCGTTGTCGAGCTCTGCTGCGTCGTAAGCAGCAAATTGAGCGTCTGCTTCTCTCTTTCTCCGCTCACCACACCTGCAGTCAAGCCCGGCGCCATGAACGTAATAAGTCCAAGCTGGGCAAAGCTGAGCGCATAGAACAGAACGCGGCTTCGTTCCGGATCAAACGCATTTGAATTGCCGCTCATCTCTTGCGTCAAATAAATAGAGCAAAAAGCGAACAAACCAATCGCTAGCAAATAAGCAAACATCGTCCACATCGAGCGGGCCGACCGCATGCGCAGCCGAAATTCCTTATCAAGCACTGGATTGATCAGCTTTGAACGCCAGCCGTTCAATCCTTTTGCCGCCATACCGTCGTTTCTCATGCGAGACCGTCGCCTCCCTTCGTCATTTCCAAAAACACGTCTTCCAAATTGGTCTGCCCTTCGCTAAAGGATATGACCGCGAAGCCTGCCGTGAACAGAGCCTTTAACAGCGCTGCCTGCTCTTCGTCATGTCCGGCAAAATGAACATGAATGCCTCGTTCGTCACGCAGCACGCGACCGACGAACGGCTGATCGCGAAGCCACTGCTCCGCCTCCTCGTTGCGGTCAGACAGACGAAGGAACAGAACCCGTTTGACGCGCATCCGGTTCTGAATGTCCGCCACGTTGCCTTGCGAAATGATGCGTCCATGCTCGATAATTCCGATCTCATCAACCATCTCGGCAAGCTCGGGCAAAATATGAGATGAAATAATAATCGTCTTGCCCATAGCTTTAAGCTCCCGCAATATTTCACGCATCTCAATGCGCGCGCGCGGATCCAAGCCCGAAGCCGGTTCATCCAAAATGAGCAGTTCGGGATCGTGGACAAGACAACGTGCCAAGCAAAGCCGCTGCTTCATGCCCCTCGAAAGCGTGTCGACGTAAGCGTCCTTTTTATCGCTCAAATTGACGAGCTCCAGCAGCTGCGGAATAAGCTGCTCCCGTTCATGCTTCGGGATGCCGTAGCTCGCTCCGTAGAAATGCATATATTCAATCGTCTTGAATTGATCGTATACGCCGAAGAAATCCGGCATATACCCGATCCGCTTTCGCACCTCTGCCGGATGCTCGGTCACATCAAAGCCGTCTACCTTGGCAATGCCCGAGGTCGGCGCCATAAGCGTAGCCAAAATCGACATCGTCGTCGACTTTCCCGCTCCGTTCGGCCCTACAAAGCCAAATACCGTTCCTTTGGCAATCGTTAAATCGATCGACTTAAGCGCTTGGAATTGTCCGAACGTTTTCGTCAACCCTTTAATTTCGATCATTGGCGATGCTGCAGGCGGCATGGAAACCGTCTCAACCATTTCGTTTGACTCGTTCATTATGGTGTCGCCACTCCTTTCAGCGAGATCAACGGCAGCCGCGTATCTGTGTCTGTTGATGCGATTAGCTTCATTCTGATCGAATGGGAGGCTGTTATATACGAGGCTGGATCCATCTGATCGGCCGCTTTGTCCCATTGCTGCTTCGCTTCGTTCCAGATCTGCCATGTCAAATTCGTATTATTGTTCAGCACATCTTTTGCAATCAGCAATTGATCAAATTTCACGCCGTTTACATTCGGTAATTGATATTCAAATTCCAGCTCGCCGGAGCTTATACCAAAGTTGCCGTCTCCAAAGCTGTCCATTCGCTGCATCGTATGATTGCCTATAACCGGCTTGAGCAAGCCTGCCGGCACTGTGTATCGTCCATTGTCTTCCGACAGCAATTCGCCGATTTTCTGCACCCATAAAGTCAAATTGTCCGTTTGGACAGCAGAGCCGTTCATCGAAATCCATTCCGTATTGTCCGTGCTGAATCCGATTACGCGAGGCTGAAGCTGCGCCGCCAGCCCATAGTTCTGATTCAAATAATTGTCGAGCAGTTCGCGATGCCGGTTAAATTCGTCATTGCCATTTGAAGTCGGGAACAGATTTTGCGAAGAGCCGTAATAATAGCCGCTGTTAATTGAACTTGTTCCGATGGCAACGGTCCTTTCCTCATTCGGCTTGAGGCTGCCGACCGGGTAAAGGTCGCCGTTCATTAATACGGCAACGTGCGACATGTCAGCCTTCGTCGTGTTCGTCACCGTAATCATCATCGCGCCGTTTTCATCATGGTAGACGATTTTAAAATTGCCTTCCGAGCTAGGAATCACCATGCCTTCAAACCATGCTTTGCGGGTTGATGAATAAGATACGTCGTTCCATTTCATCGTCGATCCGTTCTCGTCCGTTATGACTTGCTTGTTCCCGTTTAAGTTGATCGTATCGCTAAATTGACCGCCGCCGTCATTGTACAACGGTGTCAAAAACATCTGCTGATCGAATCCAGCTTTTATCGTCCCTCCGGTTGGCGTATACACGGCAAAAACGCCGGAGCGTGTCCCGCCGCCATCCTGCGAAAGCTCAGCAATCGATACCGTATGGGCTACCATGTTTCTTCTGTCGCCGGAACCGTAGAAGAAGATTGCGATGCCTGTCAGGACAGCCAACGACGGCACAACCCACCATGTCCATTCGCGGCGGTCCAGCTTGCGCAGCAACAAATAAAGAAAAGGAGCAACTACTACTGTATAAATAACAAAAGTCAGCAGCAACGGTATAAAATTGGGCGTCTTAATGGAAGGGAAACGGTTTACGATATTGTCGAAAAACCAATATGTGTTATTTAAATTTGTTGAAACGTTGCCTTGAAACGCTGGCGTCAAATTGTCTTGCAGCAATCTGGCGTACAATTCCTCGCTTCCGCTCCATGACGCGAAGGGCTCAAGCGCAGGGTCGAAAGCGACATATACCGTTTTGCCTAAGCCGACTTGACGTTGAATCGCGATCGGCAGCTGTTCCGCCGACAGAACAGTATTTCCCTGAGTGATCGAACCGGTCGAAACGGTTAAAGAGCCGCTTACTTTCCATTCTTCACCGCTGGCTGCGGCAAGCGATTTCGTATCAATATTTGCCGTACCTTCTTGTTCGAAAGGCGCAATCTCCTGGAAGGCTTGGGCCGTTTTGCTGTAACCCGCGCCGCCGGAGAGCATGAGCGTTCCTCCAGCTCGGACCCAGCCTTCAATCGCTTCGATATGCTTATTGTCCCATCCTGATGTCGCCGTATCATTTAGAACAAGGACATTAAAGAAATTAAGCAAATTCGGATTCGACGGAAGCTGGTCTTCAGTCAATGGCAACACATAAATATTATAGCCTTGTAAATTTAGAGAAGGCATGAAATTAAGTGTATCTGGGTCGCTGGCAATAACGCCAATCGTATTGTTGGCGATCATCGACCCGCTTAAATAATTGTTGCCCATAAACTTGACTTCATCGCCAGATTTATATGAGCCTTTAAAAAATCGAATTCTATTGTTTTTTTCGTGCAGCTGCGTGCCTGGGATGGAAAGCTCGATCTCAACTTCCGTATCTGCAGGCAACTCTGCAGGCACTACATAATCAACTGACTGCCCGCCGAATGGACTGTTGACTGAGACGACGACTTCCCCTTTCAAATTATCCTTCGATGTGTTTGTCATCGACAGTTGGACAGGCGTCCAGATGCCTTCTTTATACTGTCCATTAAAGCCGATGCTGGATTGAATCATAATTCCTTCAGAGCCCTCGGCAAACGCGGCCTTTCCCGTTCCCATTAATGCTGCAGTCAAAACGATAATAAAAGTCCATGCGATCAACCGTTGCAGCATCGATTGTTGTCGAATCACAAACAAACCCCTCTCTTTTCTAAATCGGTCATTTCCATAATAACGGAAATTGGCATGGGAATGTTGCATTTTCACTAAAATAAACAAACAACTTCCGGGCGAAAAAAAAACATCCCGTACCGTCCGCATCACGCAGACAGCAGGAATGTTTTCGAAATATCAATAATCGTTACACGCTAAATTCGTACCGCTGTTCCGCTGACCGCTACCATCAGCATGCCTTCGCGAATAACTTCATAATCGATATCAATAGCAACGACTGCGTTAGCGCCCATTCTGGAGGCTTGCAGTTTCATCTCTTCAATAGCCACGTCTCGGGCTTCCTTAAGCTTGCTCTCATATGCACCCGATCGTCCGCCGACAATATCGGTTATCGATGCAAAAAAGTCACGCACAACGTTCGCACCCATAATCGCTTCGCCCGTAACGACCCCGGAATATTCAATAATGGGACGCCCCTCGATTGTTGGCGTTGTCGTAATCAACATTTCCATTCCCCCTTGCTTCATTTCTGAAGCGATATGATTGGATCATGCATTTCATTACGCAGTAAACGTCAGCCGTGTTTCACTTTTTACGGATATTATTGCAGCTCTTCAAATTCAATCGCTTCAGCCGAATCGTCATCCAGTCTTACATGAATGCGCACTCTGACGCCAAATTCCTTTGTCCCTTGAACAATCCATAGTCGGAACCGTTCCTCAACAGTCTGTGAGCTTATAGGAAAGCGGCCTTCGTATTTATAGTCCAAAATGTCGGCATTGTATTTATTTTTCGTTTCCTGCACAGCAAGTCTGCCCCATTTGGCGTATTCCGGTTCCAGTGTGCTCTTACTGGCTTCCGCCACAGAATAGTTGCTTAGATTAAAGCTTAGTCCAATCCATATCAACAACCAAATTGTCAATCGCTTCATCATGCTGCAAAATCACCGCCTGTCGAATGAGCCGCTCCGAATAGAATAGCCCAGGACAGGATTGGTTATTCAAGGTTGCTCGTCAGGAAGCAGAGGGGCATACATCATGATCGCCTCGTTAGACGCGACGAATTGATCTTCAAGCATCTCTCCTGAGGCAGCATAAACTTCCCGGTGAATCCGATTGCTTCTTATGTATCCGCCCCATGGCCGCAATTCAATCCGATGTTCTTTCTCATAGACATCATATCGGTATCTGCTTGGCGCGCTGCATCTCCATTCCCCCACGAGCATCTCTTCTTCAACTCGCACATTCAATTGGTACGTGTCCGTCGTTTCGTTGACAATTTGTAAATCCAAATAATTGTAAGCGCAAGTTGCTCCGCTGCCGAAAGGCTGCGTGCGGCTGGCGTCGGGAAATACATCATAGCTGTGCCTATGGCGCTCCGTAACCGTCAGCGGCGTATGCAGCGTCATCCAATAGATCAAATTGGACATTTGGCATAACCCGCCGCCTACTCCGACGCCGTAAGTTCCATAATATAAAATCATTCCATCGACATAACCTCTCCGGCTGCTTGGCTTGCCGATCGTCCGCCAATACGAGAACTTCTCGCCCGGTTTCAGCAACAATCCGTTTAATCGTTCCGCCGCAAGCTTCAAATTTATAACCTTATTTGATTGCAGCCACATGTCCACATTCCGCAGCTGACGATAAAGAGGCGTCTCATGCCTAAACACGGTATGAGGCAAACCAAGGCTGGAATGGGTCTTGGCGGAGTTACCAGTATCAGCCATCCACTTCGCATATCTTTTTCCCATGAACCACCATTTGCCAACCTTCAATCTTAATTTGGAACGTTTAATCGGCCGATGCTTCAACAGATCCATCGTGTTCGCCTCCTCTGCTATTTTCCCTTACCCGATTCTAGTGTTGAAACGCAGCTTGTCGCCTTAATGTTGCACCGCATGGAACAAAAAGAAAGGCTGCCCTGATCAATCGGGACAGCCTTTCTTCTCTGCAATTATTTTAGTTCTGCTTTTCTTTTCTTGCGGTGGAGCGCTTCATATACGACAGGTACGATAATCAGCGTCAACAGCGTCGAGCTCGTCAAACCGCCGATAACTGTAATCGCCATCCCTTTCGAAATCAAGCCGCCGGATTCGAAACCGAATGCGAGCGGAAGCAATGCGCCAACCGTAGCAATCGCCGTCATCAGAATCGGACGAAGACGCGTGCCGCCTGCTTCAAGCAACGCTTCGCGTACGGTCAAGCCTTCGCGTTCTTTATGAATAACGCGGTCGACGAGTACGATTGCATTCGTTACGACTATGCCGATCAGCATAAGCGCGCCGATCATTGCGGTAATGCTCAATGTTTCTCCGGCAATAAACAGGCCGACAAATGCGCCGATTACTGTAAACGGCAAGGAGAACAAGATCGCAAACGGCGTCAATGCGCCGCCAAACGTAATAACAAGGACGAGATAGACAATGGCAATTGCCGCAAGCATCGCAAGTCCAAGCTGGGCAAACGATTCATTCATTTGCTCCGTTACGCCGCCCATATCGATATCGACGCCCGCAGGAAGCTCCATCTCGTCAATCATCGTTTGCAGCGCTGTCGATACAGCGGCAACGTTGGATGCCGTAACATCTGCGGAAACTTCCGCATAAATCCGATCATCCTTGCGTGTAATCGTGTTCGGCGACTCGCCTTCCTCGATTGCCGCAACATCCTTCAAAGCGACTTCTTTGCCTAGCGGCGAAGTCAGCTTCACATTTTCCAGATCGCTTTTGTTCTTATACGTTTGTTGTTCCACTTTCACATAAACGTTAAGTTCTTTGCCGTCCTTCTCGATCCTCGTTAATACCGGATTTTCGCGGACTGGGCTGAGCGCCATTGCGATTTGACCGGCTGCAAGACCGTTTTGGCTCAGTTTTTGTTGATCGGTCACAATGCGGTATTGCTCATAGGTTGCAGCTAAGCTTGTGTCGACGTTCGTCAGATCCTTATTTTCATTCAGTTTGCCTTGCAGCTCTTCAACTACCGGCTGCAGCGACTTCATGTCCGGGCCGTATACAAGCATCGAAACGCTTGAGCCGCCAAGAGAGCCTCCCGAGAAGTCCTGCTGCTTCCATTCTCCCTTGCCTCCAAGGCCTTGAAGAACCTCGATCACTTTTTCTTTTTCATCTGAAAAGCCTTTGAAATCATCACTGTACATAATGTTGAACAATGCCTGTTTGGAAGCGCCAGGGCTAAACGGATTGGAGCCGCCAACTGCGTATTGGACGACCTCTACCCCTTCGCGTTTGTTTGGCTCAAGCAATTTTTCCGCTTCCAACGCCATTTTCTCAACTTGCTCGCGCGTTTCACCAGGTGCCGGGTTGTACGAGACCATCATCGTTTTTTCTTCATCGCCCGGCAAGAAGCTGAAGCCGATAAGCGGAAGCAATCCGCAGCTGCCTAGAAGCAGCAATACGGCGATGATACTCGTAATCCATTTATGATTCAGCGACCAGCGAAGAATGCCTTTGTAGCCTTCCGCCATGCGTCCCGGCTTCTCCTCGTGCGCTTTGCCCGCTTTGATGCCATTGCGGAACATCATATGCGCAAGCATCGGTACGACTGTAATGGCAACAAGGAGCGATGCCAGCAACGCGAATACGATTGTAAGGGCAAACGGCATGAAGATTTCGCCGATCACGCCCGATACGAGCGCAAGCGGCAGAAATACGGCAATCGTTACGATCGTCGAGGACATAATCGGAACGAACATTTCCTTTGTCGAGTCGAGCATAAGCTCTTTGCCTGTCAGCTTCTCGCCGGACAACGACATGCGTCTGTAAATATTTTCAATTACGACAATCGAGTCGTCGATTACCCGTCCGATTGCAACGGTCATCGCACCGAGCGTCATAATATTCAACGTAACGTCGAAGCGGCTCAGTACGAGCAAAGCAATGAGAATCGACAGAGGGATCGATACGACCGCAATTATTGTCGAACGGATATTGCGCAAGAACACCAGAATAATAAAGACTGCGAAAATCGCTCCGATTACCGCTTTGCTAAGCATCGTGTTTACCGACTCTTCTATCGGCTCGCCTTGGTCGAGAGTTGTAACAATTTCAAGGCCGTCATTGTCGGCTTTCAACTGCTCAAGCACATCTTTAACGCCATTAACAACTTCAACCGTGTTGGCATCCGCCGCTTTGACAATGCTTAAGCTGATTGCGTCTTTGCCATTCGTACGCGATACCGATTCTACCTTATCGGCGATTTCCAAATCGGCCACTTCGCTAAGCGCGACAGTAGGCAACTTAATGTCTAAAGCTGATCCTTGCGGCAATGCTGCGCTTTGTCCGGCAGCGTCTGCGCCGCCAGCGCCAAAGCCTGCTCCCGCTCCTGCTCCGGCCCCTTGCGGCGTATAAGGAATTTGCAGGTTTTTCAAATCATCTTCCGATACAATTCCGCCGTCTACAAGAACCGTTTTTTCAGAAGCTTCAAATTCAAATACGCCAAGCGGAATGGATACGGCATTGCCTTGAATAATCTGCTTAACCGTCTCTTCCGTCAATCCGTATTTTGCAAGCTCAGGTTTAAATGCCAGTTCCGCCTGCTTTACGCTTTGACCGGAAATTTGGATGGTGGCAACGCCCTCGATGCCTTCCAGTTCAGGTACGATGGTTTCCTCTACCTGCTTGGTCAGTTCCTCCAAGCTCAGTTTATCGTTGGAAAGGCTTAACGATTGAACAGGAAATGCATTTAAGCTAAGTCGCGAGACGCTCGGATCTTGAACGCCTTCAGGGAATGAAATTCCGAGTATGGCTTCTTTTACGTCTGCCGCCGCTTTCTCCATATCAATGCCATAATCGTACTCAATAACGACTGAAGAAGCGTTCTCGTACGAAGTAGAGCTTACCGTCTTCACCCCATCCATATTGCGGGTGCGCTGCTCGATTGGCTTAGTGAGTTTCTCCATTACTTCTTCTGGCGCCGCGCCTGGATACACGGTTGTAACGCTAACGATCGGCACCGTGATATCAGGCAATGTTTCCATTTTCATATTAAGACCGGAATACAAACCAGCAAACATAACGATTGCAGTCAAAATCCATAGCGCAAACTTATTGTTTAGCGAAAATTTAATAATGCTTTTCAACTTTGTTCCACTCCTAACATCATTCTCGTCTATTCTTTAAATCTTGAACCGATAGCCAACGCCCCAAATTGTCTCGATATATTGGGGATTGGACGGATCGTGCTCGATTTTCTCGCGCAGCCTGCGAATATGAACCGTTACGGTTGCAATATCGCCGACAGAATCCAGCCCCCACACCCGCTCGAACAGCTCTTCCTTCTCAAAGACACGATTCGGGTTTGAGGCGAAAAGCAACAGCAAATCATATTCTTTAGCTGTCAGCATCGCTTCTTCATCATGGATGGTTACCCTGCGAGAGAGCTGGTCGATTGCCAGTCCGCGAATTTGGATCTGTTCGCTGCGATTGCCTTTATGGCCTCGATCGCCAGTCAATCGTTCATATCTGGATAAGTGGGCTTTTACTCTTGCGACAAGCTCATTCGGGCTGAAGGGCTTGGTCATATAATCGTCTGCGCCAAGTCCTAATCCCCGTATTTTGTCTATGTCATCTTTTTTCGCGGTAACCATCAATATCGGAACATCCGTCGTTTTACGAATTTGCCGGCAAATTTCGAAGCCGTCCATCTTCGGCAGCATAAGATCCAATATAATGAAGTCATATTGGCCTTCGCTCGCCTTCTGAAGACCCAGATCGCCCCTGCCTTCAATATCAACATCGAAGCCATGGCTCTCCAGATAGTCGCGCTCCAGCTCAGCAATCGATTTCTCATCTTCAATGATCAGTATTTTTTTCATCGTCTTTCACCGCCTTGAGCGGCTGTAATGAAACGGGCAGCGATACGTAAAAACGAGAGCCGCAAGGCTTCGCGTTTTCCGCCCATACCCGGCCGCCATGCCCTTCTATGATTTGCTTAACGATTGCTAGACCGAGGCCGCTGCCTCCGGTTTCTGAGTTGCGCGATTGCTCCGCCCTGTAAAAGCCGTCGAAAATATACGGCAAATCCGCGGGCTCAATGCCCGGTCCAGTATCTTCAATAATAATGATCGCTTCCTTAGCATAAGCGTTCAGTCGCACGCTGATTCGTTTGCATGCCGTTTCGGAATGACCGTTCGACTGTCTCATATACTTCATACAGTTGTTCATCATATTGCCGATCGCTCGTCCCAGTTTTTCCAAATCGGCAGCGATATAGATTGGGGAAGCATCGGCTGCAATTTCGTCTGATTGCAATGCAATATCGGCTTTTTCTGCGTCAAACCGCTGTTCTTCCAGGAAGTGAAGCAAATATTTACGCAAATCGATCACTTTGAAATCAAATGCGACTTTTTGCAGATCGAGCTTGGAGAACAAGAACAGTTCGTCTATCAAACGATCCATATCGGATGCTTTGCGGTAGATCGTACGCATATAGCGTTCCCTTTTTTCATCCGTATTGGCAATGCCGTCCGCAAGCCCTTCAACATAACCCTTGATGGCCGATATCGGCGTTTTCAAATCATGAGAAATGTGTGAGAGCAGCATTTTACGGTTTTCCTCGTACTGCAAGCTTTGGTCGATTGATTGCTTCAACCGCACCCTCATTTCTTCAAACGCGGTGCTTAACTCCCCAATTTCGCCTTTTGCCTTCGCCTCGACCGGATGAGACAAATCGCCTTCTTTCATGTAATTGGCCGCAATTTTTAATGATTGCAGCGGCCGAATGATGCTTCGGGACACGAAATAGGTCAGCAGCACGCCTGTTAGTCCGATAATGATGAGCGAAAATAACGTGAAGATTGGTTTCCAATACATAGGCACCGCTTCAGCTCGGAGCATAATAACCGATTTGCCCGCTGATCCGTCCTCATAGACGAAATCGAGGGCAAACATACGGAAGCTGTACTGATTTAAAGCGATATCCCCCGGATCTGAGCGATAAAACTTTTCCCATTTTTCATTCGGTGAGAAACGGTGCAGATAGGACGAGACATAATCTGCCTTACCGTCTTTATAAAGCACAAAACCCGCCATCAGTTCAGCCAGCTTATCGTCCCATTGCTTTCGCGCGTCTTCATTCTCGATTCTGCCCGGATCGCTCTGAAGCTCGTTATTCATCTCGCCTGCGACGAAAGACTGGGCGTAATTGATTTTGCCTCCATCCTTAAAAAAGTTTCTTACGTCTTCAATGCCGCTCACATGAATGATGAACAGCATAAGGCCCACTACCGCAATAAAGGGGGCGACCGTCATCAGCATGTAAGACAAATACAGCTTTCTTCGAATGGACAACGTAATCACGCCTTACTCATTATTTCGATGTGTCTAGCGTTTATCTTAAACGCCAAATATAAACAGATGTTAAATCAATTCTTACAAATTTCTTACATCCTTTCAGGACGCTTGTTCCCCTTCACAACGACACTCGCAATGATTAAAGCGCTGACGAGCAGCCAATGATATTGAACCCATGAACCGATATCATTGCCATATTGATGTCTGAGCAGCACACCTCCGCCGATGACCGTCAATAGTAAAGCCAAACTGCCCGTCGCAAGCTTAAGCCTTCCGTATACCTTCGCAATGTGCAGCTGCGCTGCGCAAAATAATCCAAAGCCGGCTGCTGTAAACGGTGCGACTACCCAAATGTTAAGAAAAAGCGGGTCTGGCGCTAAAGCAATCTTGAAGCCAAGCAGCAGCGCTGCGAGCGCAATTCCAACCACAACAAATGCAAATGACAGCTTGTCTCTTTCGATGCTGGCATTTGTTAGGCGAGCTTTGTTTTGGCCCGTGCGCCATTGCACATATTTGTATAGGAGCCAAAGCGCCGGCAGTCCAACGCCAAGGAGCGTCAAGCCGATTTGCAAAATATAATAGACGCCGAAATGCCCGACGCGTTCGATTAAAAAAGGAATGCGCAAAGCAAACCAGCCGTATCGATGCGTCCAGCCGTCAAAAAAGATATGCGTAAAAAAGCCGATAAAAGCGGAAAGCACAAACAGCGCCCATCCGGAGGACGGCGCTGATCCAGTTGAACCGCTTTTCTCGATCAAGCGAAGCACAAAACGATTGATGCCCCCTGTAGAGGGCAATAAAGCCGGCAGCGCCGGCTTTATAACGCGATGAAAAGCGACTGCCAGCGCAATGCACAGCGGCAAGCCGAGAAACACAAAACCGGGAACCGAATGCCCGATGGAGCGATAGGATTGCATGGCGACGAAATATTCAAGATCTGGCGCCATGCTTCCTAATATAAGGCCGCTCAAACTAAGAGACGGAAACGCTTTCTTTAACGGTGCGGCTAGGATGGGATGCGATAATGTAAACGGCATGTCAATCTCCTTAATACGAATTATTGAACCTCGCCGAATTTGGCAATCGGCCAGATCCGGTACACAACCTTTCCTTCGATGCTGGAAAAAGCAATCGGACCCAAATCTCGACTGTCCTCGCTATGCTCGCGATTGTCGCCCATGACGAAAATTTTGTCCGATTCAACGATGTACGGGAAAACTAAAGATCCGGAAGTCGTCAGCCCTTTTGTGTAAGGCTCATTGATACGCTCGCCATTGAGAAATACGGAGCCGTCATGAATGTCGATAACGTCCCCGGGCAGGCCGATCACTCTTTTGACAAGCCGCATGTCGCTCTCTGGCCCGTTAATAATAACGATATCGCCATGCTCGGGATTCTTGAATTTGTAGCTCCATTTGTCCTCGATGAGCCGTTGTCCGGCTATGAGCGTATTTTGCATCGAAATGTTATGTACCTCTGACTGGGCATACACATAATTTTGAAATAATAACGCAAAAATGATAGCCAGCGACAGCGATATCCCCCATTCTCGCAGCTCTTTCCGCCAATTGCTCCGTTTCACTGGTTGAGTATCCATGAGTAAACACCCCGACTTCTCTTCGATTGATTTACTTCATCATACAACTTGGTCCAAAAAAATATACGCGAATAATCGCCGAAAAGTTTCCATTCCGCAATATTCTTTTCCCATCTTCATTCGCTTACAACACTCGGTCCAACATATAGAGGAGCGCCGACGCTGCCCCGGCTCCTAACACGAGCAAAGTATCTTCCGCCCTAAAGCGAAGCGTCAAGCCGCGAGTCGGCTTGTTGAGCGGATGGCCGATGCCGCGAGCTTCCAACGCATCGGCCAATTGATCAGCGATGCGAAGCAAAGAGCGGATGTATGGAACGAGCGCGGACAGCAGCATGGAAGCCGGCAGTTTCCCCGCAGGCGAGGACGCTTTGCCGCGAGCATGCGCGATCGCCGCGAACCGCTGCCACTCCGCCGATAGCAACGGAATAAAACGGAAAATGAGCGTAACAATTAATGCAAACGATCGGACTGGCACTTTCATGCGGCCCAGCCAGCCAAACGTTTGCTCGAACGCTCGCTGAACTCGCAATGGCGTAACTAAGCCTAGCATCGGCAAACCGAGCATCATAGCAAACATAAGAACGCTAAAGCGCTGCAATGTCGTTAATGCGTTCGCTTGATTGAAGCCGAGCGGATTCCATTCAAAGCCAGAAACGAGCGAAATAACGGCGATCATAATCGAGTAGCCGCGAATCACTCCGCTCCATGGCCTTGTTTGCGCGCGCAGCGGCAGCAGCACAGCCATCGTCACGACAGCTGCGGCGGCAATGCCAATCCAACTCCCTTGCACGAGAATAGCTGTCGCGAGCAGCAAGTACGAAATAATTATTGCGCGCGGATCGAAGCGCGTGTTCCACGCCGTCGAATCCGCCTCGAGTTTTCGCTTTAATGCCTTGTCGTCTCCGTCCTTCCGAACCGGAGTAACGAGAGCCGGCTGTATCTCAGCATGCTTCATTTGTACAGCTTGCTCCGCAATCGAAGCTGCAAGGTCCGCCGGTGTCGGCCAAATCCTGTTTCCTTCGCCCTCCTCAGGCAGATGAAAACCCGCTTCACCGAGCAGCGTCAATAGCTGCAGAGCTTGGGGAGACGATGGTTCTTTGGCATGTTTGGCCGCCCACTCAGCCGCAGTAGACATTTCGCGGATGGCGCCGTTCTCCAGCACAATGACGTCATCAGCCAGCGGCAGCAGCGCGTCCAAGTCATGCGTCGCAATTATGGCGCCACCGCCGTCATCACGATGAGCTTTGAGCGCTTCCATCAGCTTGCGCGTTCCTTCTCCGTCAAGTCCGGAGGTTGGTTCATCCAGCAGCAGCCATTCCGGTCTGCAAGCTAACAGGCAAGCGAGTGACAGCCTGCGCTGTTGACCGCCGCTTAACGTCCATGGATCGGCAGCAAGGAGCCTCTCAGACAGCCCAACGGCTTGCATCGCCGCCGCAATCCGTATATCTCGCTCTTCCTCGGTCGGTTTATATGGCTTTAACGAATATTGAAATTCCGCTTTGACAGTAGCTGCGAACCATTGCGATTCGGAATGCTGAAGTGCAATGCCGGTCGCAAGGGAAACCGACCGGTTTATTCTTTTTTTCCGCCGGCCTTTCTGCCATAGCAGCAGTTCGCCTTTCGAGATCGTCCCTTCTTCCAAGCTGCGCAATCCGGCGATCGTCTCCAGCAGAGTGGATTTCCCCGCGCCGTTACCGCCGACAAGCAGCGTAATTCGCCCTTGCTTAAAACGGGCGTTGAGCTGACGGATGATTTCCTTGTTGCCGCCGTCTGCGGGAGCAACAACCGTAACCTGCTGCAATAGCCAATCGTTGCTCATTGCAGCACCGCCTTTACAAGCCCGCTTGCGGACAACGGCATCGACGGTGTCCGCAGCGAAATGCCCAGCTTCTCCAGCTCCCAAACGGTTTGAACGACATAAGGCGCTTCAAAACCGAGCAGCTCGCAGATGCTCGCCTCCCCCGACTTTCCGCGTTGATACAGTTGATGCGCTGCGCCATCAAAGCAAAGCAAACCTTCATTGAGCGCAATGACGCGATCCACCTCACGCAGCTCATCCAGCTTTTGCGTGATCCAAAGTACAGTAATGCCCGTGCTATGCAAGGATCTTACAAGCTTCAGAATATGTGCCGCGCCTTCCGGATCTAGCATCGCTGTCGGCTCATCCAAAATAAGAAACGGAGCATCGACTGCAAGACAGCCGGCAATGGCTACCCGCTGCTTTTGGCCTCCTGACAATGTGCTTACGGACTGGTGCGCTTTATCGCTCATCTCGACTATTTGCAACGCGTGCTCGGCCCTGCTTCTTATTAAGCTGCTCTCGATTCCATGCTGCTCAAGCATAATGATGAGATCCTCCATCGGAGTCGAGCCCACCATTGACGCTTCCGGCTGCTGCATAACGATCGGCGTCTCACGGCCGCTTGCCCCTCCGATAACATGGTGAAGCATCATTTCGCCGCTGGCGATACCGGTCTGAAAACCGGCAAGCAGCTTTGCCAATGTGCTCTTGCCGCTGCCATTGCGGCCGATAAGCGTTACCCACTCTCCCTGCATTATCGAAAGATTTATATTGTGGAGCATATACGTTGTGGATTGCTCCTCTATATCGGTCGATCCTAGCCGATCAAACGGCTTAACGGAAACCTGTTTCAATTCAAATAGCAGTTTCTGCAAAAAAAATCACCCGACCTCTTCCATAAAACGAGATGCTGTGCTACAATCCGGAATGTTAACCGTATTATCATGTTATACGGTTGACATATATACGAGCAATGAGAAAATATCATATCATTAAAGGAGCAGATGTAATGCGCACCAACAGCAATATCCGCAGTCTCGTATTTATCGCTTTATTTGCCGCCTTATTTATTGTCATGAGTTCCGTTGATATTAAACTTGGCACAAAAATACTTCCGTTTACGCTTCAAACGATGGCCGTGGCGCTAGCCGGCGCTTTCCTCGGACCGCGGAACGGATTTTTATCCATAGCTGCCGTAGTCGCTTTAACGGCGACAGGTCTTCCATTATTGCACGGCAAAGGCGGCCTGTCCTACATAATCGGGGCTACCGGCGGCTTTATATTCGCGTTCCCGTTCTGCGCGATGCTGGTCGGGTTCGCGGCCCGCTATATTTATAGAAGCAAGCTTCTCAGCAATAAACGCGTCATATCTATCATCGGCTTATTTATCGCCTTCGAGCTGTTCAGCTCCTTCTTCGCTTATGTGCCGGGAATTCCATGGCTGGCGCATGTTGCCAACATAAGCTTCAGTAAAGCGATGACTCTCTATTGCTATCCGTATCTGCTTGGCGACGCGATAAAATCGGTCGTTGCCGCACTTGTAACCTTCTCTCTAAAACCATACATCCTGAAAATTCAATCGTCAACGACGAAAGCTTCCTTCATACAAAACCAAAACTCAGGAACGATCAAATTCGGTCAATAACAAAAAGCAGCAGTTCGAGGAGCAAGCCCTTCGATCTGCTGCTTTTTCAATAGCTTTACAGCGACATCCGATAGATCGCAATCACATCTTCTTTCGTGAGCTTGCGGAAATTTCCGCGAGTGCCGCTGCCTGTTACCTTCTCCGCCATCTCCTCAAGTCTGCTGTCGTCAATTCCGTAATCGGCAAGGCGCGAAGGCGCGCCGATCGAATTCCAGAACGCCCGCAGCTTCTCGATGCCTTCTAACGCCATTTCGCGGTCGCTGCGGCCGTCATCGCTTACGCCGAATACATTAACCGCAAACTGCTTGAACCGCGCAACATTGTCGTCAAGCACATACTTCATCCAGTTCGGGAACAAAATCGCAAGACCTCCGCCATGCGGAATATCATATACAGCCGACACTGCATGCTCCATATCGTGATTGGCCCAGTCGCCAACGATCCCCATTGACAATACGCCGTTCAACGCCATAGTGCCGCTGTACAAAATCGTCTCGCGGTACTGCAGATTGGTCAAATCGTCAACAAGCTTAGGAGCGACCTCGATGACAGCTCGCATAATCGATTCGCTGAAGCCGTCCTGAACCGGTGTTGCCGCATCATGATGGAAGTATTGCTCGAATACGTGAGCCATCATATCGACCATGCCGTATACGGTATGGTCTTTTGGCGCGCTCGCCGTAAACGCCGGATCGAGAATTGAGAAGGCGGGAGAAACAAATGGACTGCCCCAGCCATGCTTCTCAAGCGTCTCTGCGTTTGAAATGACCGAGTTGGTGTTCATTTCCGATCCCGTCGCAGCGAGCGTCAGCACTGTGCCAAGCGGCAGCGCATCTTGTACGGTCGCTTTATTAATGATGACATCCCAGAAATCGCCATCGAATTTTGCAGCCGCAACAATCGCTTTAGCGCAGTCGATCGTGCTGCCGCCGCCGACAGCCAGTACCCAGTCAATATTGTGTTCCTTACAAAGCTGTTGTCCTCTGTGTACAGTCGTAATGCGCGGATTTGGTTCGACACCGGCAAGCTCTGTAATCGTACTGCCCGCTTCATTCAGCTTTTCGATCACTTGATCGTACAGCCCGTTCCGTTTAATGCTGCCGCCGCCGTAGACAAGCAAAACGTTTTTACCCCTTTTTGCCGCTTCTGCGGACAGCTGATTCAATTGACCCGCGCCAAAATACAGTCTAGTCGGATTGTAAAAGGAAAATGGACGCATCTTGTTCTTCACTCCGTTTCTATTATATGTATAAAAAAGCGCCTATCCGTTAAGGATAAGCGCGCTTTGAACTAGTCGCATTGGTCTGGCGCTTCTACCGATGCCGATTCGACATTGATTTTCTCCGATACTGTATCGCGAATAATGGATACGACAAGCTGAAGCAAATAGTTAATATCCGTCTGGCTTTGCTGGAATTCCGATACGATCGGGATACCGTCAAGCTCATCCTGAAGCTGCTCCATTTCGCCTTCGATTTTTTTAACCATCGTTTCGTTTTTAAACGTCGTTTCGAAAGCGACAACTTCTTTTTGCTTTTTCTTAATTTGCGCAATTAGTCCTTGCACGCGTTCATTGCCTTGAATTTGCTTTTCTGCGCGGCGGTAATGTTGAACCTCTTCAGACGTATAGATCAAGCTTGCAAGCTCTTGCGCTTTCGCCATAATATCTTCCCGTACAAGCAAATCGCGTGTATTGAATTTTGGAACGCCGCATCCCGCTCCATGCTCGTGATCGTGATGATCGTGGTCATGCGAATGATTAACTGCTTGCTCTGTCATCGGATAATCTCTCCCTCATTATATCAAGAAACAGCCGATTGGCCCGCTTCCAGGTTGATAGCTTCAATAGCTTCCGCTTTAATATACCATGTTTTGGCGTCCGTTACCCTAGCTTGTACAAATTGTCCAATCCATTCCTTCGGACCTTCGAGATGAACGAGCTTGTTCGTGCGTGTACGGCCAGCCAAAATATCCGGATTATTCTTGCTTTCGCCCTCAATCAACACTTCGACAACGTCGCCTTTCATCCGTTCATGGCTTTCCCGGCTCATTTCCGCCATAAGCGCATTCAACCGCTGCAGCCGCTGCTTCTTCACTTCAAGCGGAATATTGTCCTCCATCTCGGCAGCCGGCGTGCCTTCTCGCGGCGAATAAATGAAAGTATAGGCCGAATCGTAGCCGACCTCGCGGACAAGCGACAGCGTATCTTCGAATTGCTCATCCGTCTCGCCGGGAAAACCGACGATAATGTCGGATGTCAGCATGGCGTTCGGGATAGCCGCCTTAATTTTGCGAACGAGCTCTAAATACGATTCTCTCGTATATTTGCGGCTCATCCGTTTCAATATTTCCGTGCTTCCCGATTGAACAGGAAGATGGATGTGCTCAACCAAATTGCCGCCGGTCGCCAGCACTTCAATCAAATGATCGTCAAAATCACGCGGATGGCTCGTCGTAAAGCGAACTCGCGGGATATCGATTTTGGACATATCCTGCATCAAATCGCCGAACCGGTATTCGATATCTTCAAAGTCTTTGCCGTAAGCATTCACGTTCTGTCCAAGCAGCGTAATTTCCTTAAAGCCTTGGCGCGCCAGTTCGCGCACTTCGGCAATTACATCCTCCGGCCTGCGGCTTCTTTCTTTGCCGCGCGTGTAAGGAACGATGCAGTACGTGCAAAACTTATCACAGCCGTACATGATGTTCACCCATGCTCGCATGCCTTCGCGCTTCTTCGGCAGGTTCTCAATAATATCGCCCTCTTTGGACCATACCTCAACGACCATTTCCTTGCTGAAATAGGCGTTTTGGAGCAGCTGCGGCAGCCGGTGAATGTTGTGCGTGCCGAATATCATATCGACGAACGCATGCTTTTGCAAAATACGGCCGACAACCGCTTCCTCTTGCGACATGCAGCCGCAAACGCCGAGCAGCAAATCCGGCTTTTCCTGCTTGAGCACCTTCAGATGGCCAAGCTCTCCAAATACTTTATCTTCCGCATTCTCGCGGATTGCGCAAGTATTCAGCAGCACGACGTCAGCCTGGCGGCGATCCTCTGTAGGCGCGTAACCCATCTTCTCGAACATGCCCTTCATCACTTCGGTATCATGCTCGTTCATCTGGCATCCGTATGTCTGAATTAAATAAAACTTGCCCTTGCCGAGATTTTGCAATTCTTCAGGAATGCCGAAGTCGTAATGCACCTCGATATCTTCCTTGCCGCGCTTTTTCTCGGCTTTATGATCGGGAGTTGCATTAATTTGAATGTTACGACCTTTAATCCGATACGTAATTTTGCCGTCTTCTTCGCTTAACACTTTGGCATCGGAGAAATCAAAATATTTGGAGTAGTCCTTCTCGCCCTTGCCGGATTTTAAGTCCGGTGAGTTTGGAGTCTCCTTCGTCAATGTGTTCACATCCCCTGCATTCATGAATGATATCTATAGCAATTTTTCTTTTTTAAATTCACATATACCAATTTAATATTATAGCACATTGGCGCTGCCTATTCCATCGAGAGAGAAAAACCGCCCTTTCCAGAAGAGCGGCCAATTCGATTAGTCGATAATTTCACCGGTCGAACCGTTTGCGACGCCTGCCGCATTCGCTTCGTCCGTATCGATATGCATATCTAGTGCAAAATCCGGCGAAACTCTCGCAATTACGTTCTCAAATATGACGCCGCGCTCTCCGCCGACACGAACTCGAAGCAGCTGCTTGTCGGCAATGCCCCAACGCTCCGCGTCGTTTGTATGAAAATGAATATGTCGTGCCGCTACAATGACGCCCTCTTCAATCGTTACTTCTCCAGCCGGCCCTTTCAGCTTGATGCCGGCAGAACCGGCAATGTCGCCGGATTCGCGAAGCGGCGGGTTAATGCCAATTGCGAACGCATCCGTGCGTGATACTTCCAGCTGCGTGCTTTTGCGAATCGGACCGAGAATCCGCACTTTCGCAAAGCCGCCTTTAGGGCCGATGACCTCGACCGTTTCGTTCGCCGCATACTGTCCTGGCTGTGACAGCGGTTTAAATTCCGTCAGCTCATAGCCCGCTCCAAACAGCTGAGCGACATGCTCGGCGGATAAATGAATATGTCTGGCCGAAACGCCAATCGGCACGAATTTCTGTTCCATGTATCGTTCATCCTCTCTCTATGCCGGTTGGCTAATAGAAAAAAATAAGCATACGGCAAAAGCCGTATGCTTATCATAGCATTTACTTGAATTCTGCTACAAGCTTATCGAAGTCAGTTTGCGAAAGTGTCAAATCTTGCTTCGAGAGCGCATCCGGACGGAAGCCGGTTACGAGATCCTCGTACGCCTTGCGCTCTTTATTCTGATAGATGAGACCCGTCAGCAAACCGTTCGTCTCCATAATTTTATTCATCGCTGCGAAACGGTTTGAAGGATCGTAATCTTCGAATTGTTCCAGATTGACGATATTTTCTTTAAACCAGTCGTACGTGTTAATTTTGTTGAACGTCACGCACGGGCTGAATACGTTGATCAGCGAAAACCCTTCGTGCTTGATGCCCTGCTCGATCAGACTGGTCAGCTGCTTCAAATCGCTGGAGAACGATTGCGCAACGAAAGTCGCGCCTGCGGACATTGCAATTTCAAGCGGAGAAAGCGTCGACTCGATCGAGCCTTCCGGCGTCGATTTTGTCTTGAAGCCTTCCGCGCTTCGCGGCGACGTTTGGCCTTTCGTCAAACCGTAAATTTGGTTGTCCATGACAATATACGTAATGTTCAAGTTGCGGCGAATCGCATGAACGGTATGGCCCATGCCGATTGCAAAGCCGTCGCCGTCGCCGCCCGATGCGATAACCGTCAGCTCGCGGTTCGCAAGCTTAACGCCTTGAGCGATCGGCAGTGCGCGGCCGTGAATGCCGTGCAAGCCGTATGCGTTAATATAGCCGGAAATACGCCCAGAGCAGCCGATGCCGGAAATAACCGCAAGGTCTTCCGGTTCAAGACCGACATTCGCAGCTGCGCGCTGGATTGCCGCTTGAATCGAGAAGTCGCCGCAGCCTGGGCACCAGTTCGGTTTTACATTGTTGCGAAACTCTTTAAATGTTGCCATCCTAGTTCAGCTCCTTGCACGCTTTGTATACTTCAGAAGGCAAGAACGGATTGCCGTCATATTTCAATTGGCTGTTTATTTTGTCTGCAAAGCCAACGTTCATTTTAATTTGTCCTGCAAGCTGAGCCGTCGCGTTGTTTTCCAGCACGACTACCTTTTTAGCGCTTTGCAAGTAAGGGAACAATTGCTCGGTCGGGAACGGATGAATTTGACGGACCGTTACATGGTTAGTCGAAACGCCGTCCGCTTCAAGCCATTCACGAGCTTGATCAATCGTGCCGCCAGTCGAACCCATGCCAATAATAAGCAGATCCGGATTGTCGTGCTTCGCATCGACGCGAAGCGCGTCGCGCACCTGCAAGCCGTTAAGCTTGTTCAGACGCTTATCCATCATGCGTTGACGGTTTACAGCGTTCTCGGAAGGACGTCCCGTTTCATCATGCTCAACGCCGGTCACATGGTGAATGCCATGCTTCACGCCGGGAACAACACGCTGAGAAACGCCGTCTTCTGTAAACTCGTAACGTTTGAACAGTTCATGCTGCGCCAGCTCAGGCGCTTCCGTCACCAGCTTGCCGCGGTCAATCGTAATTTTGTTCAGATCGAGCACTTCGCAAGACTGCTTGCCCAGCGACAGTTGAAGATCTGTCATGACGATAACCGGAACTTGATACTGCTCGGACAAGTTGAACGCTTCAATCATGTCGTAGAAGCAATCTTCAATCGAAGCCGGCGCAATGACGATTTTTGGAATTTCACCGTGTGTGCCATAGACCATCGCGTTCAAGTCAGACTGCTCTTGCTTCGTCGGCAAGCCTGTCGAAGGGCCGCCGCGCTGCGTATTGACGATCACGAGAGGCGTTTCGGTCATGCCGGCAAGGCCGATCGCTTCCATCATCAGTGACAGGCCGGGGCCTGCCGATGCAGTCATTGTGCGTACGCCCGCATAGTTGGCGCCGATTGCCATCGTTACGGCGGCGATTTCGTCTTCCGTCTGTACGACTGTTCCGCCAAATTTCGGCAGCTTCTTAATTAAGTATTCCATAATTTCCGAAGCCGGCGTGATCGGATAAGCCGACATGAGGCGGCACCCCGCAGCAATACAGCCAAGGCCGATCGCTTCGTTGCCGATCATGAACAGCTTCTGCGTGCCGTCCGCCTCTTCCAGCTTAAACTCGTCGAGCGGACCGCCTGCTTGTTCCAGGACGAACTCGGCGCCGCGTTTAACCGCTTCAATATTTTTCTCAACGACAGCCGCGCCTTTGCGGCCAAACTCTTCTTCTACCGCTTTATTAAACACTTCAAGCGGCAACCCGAGCAATGCCCAGGATGCGCCGGAAGCAACCATGTTTTTCATTAACGACGTTCCGAGCTCTTCGGCGATAGCCGTAATCGGAACCGCGAACAATCTAGCGTCGATTCCTTCCGGAATCGTCGGATTAAACTTCGCGTCGGCAACGACAACACCGCCGGAACGAAGCTCTTTTGCATTCAGGTCGATACTTTCCTGATCGAATGCCACCAAAATATCCAAATCATCCGATATTGCGCGAATCGGCTTTGTGCTTATGCGAATTTTATTATTTGTATGGCCGCCTTTAATTCGGGAAGAGAAATGCCGGTATCCGTACAAATAGTACCCGAGCCGGTTAAGCGCCGTAGAGAAAATACGGTCCGTACTCTCGACGCCTTCCCCTTGTTGTCCCCCGATCTTCCAAGACAATTGACTAATCAAAATGTCCATCTCCTCTTTTTGATGGCGTAAGCCCTATCATGTATAATGGCAATATCCAACAGTGATTTTTTCATAATATAACAGTCGATACGCTTGGCTGCATTATTATATTGTAATAAACAATCACACCAAGTGTAAATGGGAGCTTGACAAATTGCAAGATGTAAACGCTTAACTAAAGTATAATGATTTTCGATGACTTCTATAGCAAGGTTAGATAATTGTTCGGCAGCGATTAATCTGGCAATACGCGCGATAAAAACCGAAGTGCGTTGCCGGACATAAAGGCTTCCGCATGCGCCGCGGAGTACCGTTTCAACAGCGCTTCGCGCAGCGAGTCCACTTCCCCAGGATGCGTCAATCCATCGACATAACGATCAATGCCGTCAAAATCGGAGCCAAACATTAAATGATCGCTTCCGCCCAGCTCGCATATATGCTCGACATGGCGAAGCACATCATCAATCGTGGCTCGTTCTCCGTCCGCGACAAAATAAGGAACGAACGTTACGCCCACCATGCCTTGAAGCGCGATAATCGCCTTGATCTGTTCGTCAGTTAAGTTGCGCGGATGGCCCATTAACCGTTTGCAGTTCGAATGAGACGCTATGATCGTCTTGGATGCAGTATCCGCCGTGTCCCAGAACGCTCTCTCCGACAAATGCGACACATCGACAATGATGCCGAGCCGATCGCATTCGCGCACAAAAGCTTTCCCCTTCGAGGTCAATCCGCCGCCTCGTTCCTCCATTACGCCGTCTGCCGCCCAATTGGCGTGATTCCATGTCAGTCCTGCAGCGCGTATGCCAAGCTCGTAGAGGACTCTGAGCAGCGGAATATTGCCTTGCATGCCGTCTATGCCTTCCAGCGAGAGCATCGCCCCTATCGAACCGCTCTTCAAACAATTGTCCAGATCGCTTTTTGTCTTCACCAGCTGTATGTCCGGACAAGTCAGCACTTTCTCATAAAATAGGGAGATGCTTTCCAAAATCGGTTCAATCGGTCCGTTCAATGATTGCGGTATATAAATAGCGAATGTCTGCAGCACTGTTCCAGCCTGCTTCAATCGCTCGTAAGATGCGTCCAGCAATTCTCCTTCATTGTAGCGAAATGAAAGATCGGGATTTTGAAGAAGCTTAGTCAGTACGTCGCAATGAAAATCTACAATTCGATTATTCATAATTAGATTCACCTCATATGTAAATGTTACGACAAAGCAAAAAACCTGTCTACTTCGTAAACAGGTTCAACTACCCAGTGCGGATTGCCGTAAACAGCCGATCCAAGCTTCCGCTACCTGGGTTCAACGATGAGCTTTATCGCAGTTCGGTCTTCCCCGTCGATGACAATGTCTGTAAAGGCCGGTACGCAAATGAGATCCACTCCGCTAGGAGCAACGAACCCGCGAGCAATCGCCACCGCTTTGATCGCTTGGTTTAATGCACCTGCCCCGATGGCTTGCAATTCAGCGGCGCCGCGTTCACGCAAAACTCCGGCCAGCGCACCTGCAACGGAATTTGGATTGGACTTTGCTGAAACTTTTAATACTTCCATGAAAAAGTACCTCCTCGGGAATGATGGATGGATTCCACTATTTAGATAGTATTCGAGAGAGGTTAAATAATTCCTGCTTTTATTGCGCGACTTTACGCACTCTTCTGAATTGTCTAACTTTTTTGGTTGCATTCTTATATGTTAATAGAAAAACCGATGACGAGCATCGGTCTTCCTGAGTCCAATGTCGTATCGGTTACATGAGCAGCCATTCGTCTTCAGTCAGACGAATTTTTTGAAGTTTTATCGCCTTGCCTGTAGCATCATCCAACTGAATAGACAGGCCGTGCAAATGCCACTGCCCTTCGTCTACGATAAACCGGGTCGGAAGCTGCGTTAAAAACTTATGAAGCACCGCATTGCGTTCCATGCCGAGAACGCCGTCTCTCGGCCCCGTCATGCCAACGTCAGACAAATAGCCTGTACCTTCAGGCAAAATGCGGTCGTCATTCGTCTGGACATGCGTATGCGTGCCTAGAACAACCGATGCTCTGCCGTCCAGATGCCAGCCCATCGCAATTTTCTCCGATGTCGCCTCCGCATGAAAGTCAACCAATATGTTATTCGTTTTCTCCCTTGCTTGCTCGACCAGCTCATCCGCTTTGCGGAACGGGCAATCGATGGGCGGGAGAAACGTTCTGCCCTGCAAATTTATAATAGCCAGCTGCTTGCCGTTTGCTTTAATGATCGCCGAACCTTGTCCCGGCGCTCCGGGCGGGAAATTGGCCGGCCTCACGATACGCGGTTCGTCATCAATCCATTCAAAAATATCTTTATTGTCCCACGTATGATTGCCCATCGTGATGCCATGAACGCCCCACTCAAAAAACTCTCTGGCAATGGCGGCCGTAATGCCGCGGCCTGCAGCCGCATTCTCGCCGTTCACGATAATAATATGCGGGTTGTATTTGCTTTTTAACGCCGGCAGCACTCGTTTTAGCGCCGCGCGCCCAACGCTGCCGACAATATCTCCGATAAACAATACATTCATCTCTTGCCCCACTCTCTTCCTGAACCCTAATCCATTTCTCAAACGGGAAAAGTGGCTGACAAGCAGCCACTTTTCCGACCTTGCTATTTAGAGTTTGTTGAACGATCGCGACTATTTCGCATATTCAACCGCGCGTGTTTCCCGAATAACCGTAACTTTAATATGTCCCGGATAATCAAGCTCGCTTTCGATCTTCTTCGTAATATCGCGTGCCAGACGGAACGCTTCCGTATCGTCGATTTTCTCTGGCGCTACCATGACGCGCACTTCGCGGCCAGCTTGAATCGCGTACGATTTCTCAACGCCGTCGAACGATTCCGAAATGTCCTCAAGCTTCTCCAGACGCTTGATGTACGTCTCCAGCGTTTCGCGCCGCGCTCCCGGTCTTGCAGCCGACAACGCGTCTGCTGCGCCGACAAGCATTGCGATAACCGAAGTCGCTTCAACATCGCCGTGGTGAGATGCGATACTGTTAATAACGACCGGATGCTCTTTGTACTTCTTGGCAAGCTCTACGCCGATCTCAACGTGGGAGCCTTCGACTTCGTGGTCGAGCGCTTTACCGATATCATGCAGCAAACCCGAACGTTTGGCGAGCGTAACATCTTCGCCGAGCTCGGCAGCCATCAGACCGGTCAAATAAGCGACCTCCATCGAATGCTTCAAGACGTTCTGGCCATAACTTGTCCGATACTTCAAACGGCCCAAAATTTTAATTAAATCCGGATGCAAGCCGTGTACGCCAACCTCGAATGTCGCTTGTTCACCGTATTCGCGGATGCGTTCGTCCACTTCCTTGCGGGATTTTTCAACCATTTCTTCAATACGTGCAGGGTGAATCCGTCCGTCAGCCACAAGCTTCTCAAGAGAAGTGCGGGCAATTTCCCGCCTAATCGGGTCAAATCCAGACAGAATGACCGCTTCCGGTGTATCGTCGATAATGAGATCGATACCGGTCAATGTTTCCAACGCGCGGATATTACGGCCTTCACGTCCAATAATGCGGCCCTTCATTTCTTCGTTCGGCAGCGATACGACCGATACTGTCGTCTCCGCCACATGATCAGCCGCACAGCGTTGGATAGCGAGTGAAATAATGTTGCGCGCTTTCTTGTCTGCTTCTTCCTTCGCTTGCTGCTCAATCTCTTTAATCATTTGAGCTGTTTCCTGACGCACTTCCTGCTCCACATTAGACAAAATGATCGATTTCGCATCTTCCATCGTCAAGCTTGAAATACGCTCAAGCTCGGTCAATTGCTGCTTATAGATGGAATCAATTTGTTCTTGTGTCTCATCGATCCGTTTCTCTTTGTTGGCAACGAGCTCTTCTTTGCGTTCTAGCGCTTCTAATTTTTTATCCAGCGACTCCTCTTTCTGGAGCAAACGTCTTTCCTGACGCTGTGTTTCATTACGCCGCTCGCGAATGTCTCTTTCAGCTTCCGTACGGAGTTTGTGGACTTCGTCTTTCGCTTCAAGCACCGTTTCCTTCTTTTGAGCTTCCGCTTCCTTCTTCGCATTTTCTACGATTTGTACAGCAGCTTGCTCAGCGCTGGAAATTTTAGCTTCGGCAATCGACTTTCGAATAAAATAACCAATCCCAAAGAAAATAACGCCAACAACGAGACAGATCAACACAACCCAGATTGTGTCCATTTTGTTCACCTCCTCGTTGCATGCACCAAGGCAAAGCTTGGGATGATATTAAGTTTTTTAGCCGGCTTTCAAACCGATTGATCTTCTAACAATTTGACGAAAATTATCGTTTCAAATCAACTTTTGGAAGGAAAATTGATTTGAAATAGAAGGAATACATTTTCATTTTATCTTTTGACAAAATCAATTGTCAAGCATTAGCCCATCATCGTCATCGGCTGCTTCAGCTGCAGCGCGTTCTAAGACCGATCTTACCGCTTCCTTCACAATATCGCCGGGAAAGCCTCTCCGCATTAGAAAGGCCATTAATTTCATTCTGCGGTCTCTTTCTTCGCCCTTCAACGATCTCCACTTCTTGCCTGCCGCTATGATCGCCGCTTCCAATTCCGCGCCTTTGTCGATAGCTTCGGCTGCGCTTGCCGCAGCTTGTTTCGACACGCCTCTTAACTGAAGCTCCTGCTTAATCCAACGCCTGCCTTTATGCGCATATTTGATACGCTGCAACGCAAATTGGCGGGCATATTCATCATCATCCACAAAATGTTCGTTTTCTAAACGTTCCAGCGCCGCAGAAATATGCTCCTCCTCGAACGCTTTCCGCTGTAAATATTGCTCCAGCTGTTTGCGTGTCCGCGGTCTGGCTCCCAAATACGCAACTGCCAGCGCATATGTACGATAACGGTTATCCTCCTCGCGAATTTGCTCCAATTCGCTGTCCGTTAACGTACGACCTTTGAGCAGCCTATATTTAATGAGCAAGTCTTCATGTACCGTTAATACGGCTTCTTCGTCTTCGCCATATATATGAAAGCGGCTGCGTTCCTTGCGATCCTGCTTAACCGCCTTTATCTCCAGCATAATATCCCTCGCTTACCCTAATAACAGCATCGCCGTTCCCCGGAAGGAACGGCGTCTGCTCATGCGTATGAAGTTATCTTAATCGAGTTCGGATTCATCGAAATCGTCATCATCGTCTTGAGAGAACGATTCAACCGGATGAGCCGTTGCCGACAAATTGCTTGCTTCGCGAATTTGCTTATCAATAACGGAAGCGATTTCCGCGTGTTCCTTCAAAAACTGCTTCGCATTCTCGCGGCCTTGTCCAAGACGTTCGCCATTGTACGAGAACCAAGCCCCGCTCTTCTGAACGATGTCCATCTCCGTACCGATGTCGACAAGGCTGCCTTCCTTCGAAATGCCTTCGCCATACATAATATCGATCTCCGCTTGCTTGAACGGAGGAGCCACTTTATTCTTCACGACTTTGATGCGCGTACGGTTGCCGACCATATCGTTGCCTTGCTTAATCGTCTCGATGCGACGTACATCAAGACGTACGCTGGAGTAGAACTTCAGCGCGCGTCCGCCCGGAGTCGTCTCCGGATTGCCGAACATAACGCCGACCTTCTCGCGAAGCTGGTTGATGAAGATTGCGATTGTCTTCGACTTGCTGATAGCCCCGGACAGCTTCCGCAGCGCCTGCGACATCAGCCGTGCTTGCAAGCCGACATGCGAATCGCCCATATCGCCTTCAATCTCCGCTTTCGGCACGAGCGCCGCGACAGAGTCGATAACGATAATATCTACTGCACCGCTGCGTACGAGCGCCTCGGCGATTTCAAGCGCTTGCTCGCCTGTATCCGGCTGCGACAGCAGCAGATCGTCGATGTTGACGCCCAACTTGCTCGCATAAAGCGGATCCAATGCATGCTCCGCGTCGATGAAGGCAGCTTGTCCGCCCACGCGTTGAACTTCAGCAATCGCATGCAATGCAACCGTCGTCTTACCGGAAGATTCCGGTCCGTATACTTCGATAATACGGCCTCTTGGCAAACCGCCAATGCCAAGCGCAATATCTAAAGCAAGCGAACCGCTGGATACGGTCTCAACTTGCATATGTGTCGATTCGCCCAATTTCATAATCGAGCCTTTGCCAAATTGTTTCTCGATTTGACGTAGTGCCATCTCTAATGCAGCTTTACGATCTGACAACCATCCCACATCCTTCATTATTTATAATGTAATGATACCTTTTTTCTTGCGCTTTGCCAAGTATTTTTTCGAACATACATTCGGTTTTTTTATCCCCCCTCCTTTCCTCCCTAAATAAACGCAAAAAAAGAACCGCAGCAAAGTATTCTTCGCCACGGTTCTTCCGTCGTAATGACAATTATAGTCAATATTCGAGCCAAACGCAATCTTTTTCTAGTCATTCAACGCTTGCCACAGTCGATAGAGCACCGCTTTAACCGCTCGGACGCGTATAATAGAACGGCTGCCGCTCAGATGCGTCGTATGGACGCTTGTCGGCTTTCCCTTCTCGGCAATTGCAAAATAAACAAGACCTACCGGTTTTCCCTCCGACTCGGCAGGACCGGCCACGCCGGTAATCGACACGCCAAAATCGCTGTCGGCCAAATCGCGAACCCTTTCGGCCATCATCGCTGCCGTCGATTCGCTGACTGCGCCCGGCGCCCCCTCGCCTTCCAATTGCGACATCGGGATGCCAAGCAGCTTATGCTTCATTTCGTTCGTGTACGTCACTACGCCGCCCGCAAACTCGCCGCTGCTCCCCGGCACATTCGTAATGAGCTCGGCGAGCAGTCCGCCGCTGGCGCTCTCAGCGCTAGCCAGCTTGCGTCTAGTTTCCCTTAGCAGCGCTACGACCGCCTCTTCCAGCGGAATATCCTTATGAGAGTATAAATGCTCGCCGACAATTTCATTGATCCGTTCCACCGTCTCGTCGATTTTGCGCACAGCGTCCGCCTCAGACGTTGCTTTAGTCGACACGCGAATGGCCACTTCGCCCTCCTTCGCGTACGGAGCGATCGTTGGATCTGTCTGCCCTTCGATCAGATGAAGAAGCTTAGCCTCCAAGCTCGACTCGCCTATGCCTGCGAACTTAAGCAGCCGTGAGTATAGCGGCGTCTCTTCGCCAAGCACAGACGAACGAAGCCATTCCCGTCCCGGCCCCTCCATCATCGGCTTCATTTCTTTAGGCGGTCCCGGCAGCAGCAAATAATGCGTCCCTTCTGCGCTAATGCCGTTGCCTACCGCCAGCCCCGCTTCATTAAATAGGGGTACAGCGCCGTCTATAGTGTTCGCTTGCCGTTTATTGCTTTCCACCATATGAATGCCTCGCGAGCTGAACAGCTCCTCGATTTGCTCCATAGATGGACCGTGAATGGTCATGCCGCGGTTCAGATAGGCTGCCAGCGCATCTTTCGTTAAATCGTCCTGCGTCGGTCCGAGACCTCCTGTAAATACGAGCAAATCGGCCCGTTGCCGCGCGGTTTCGATCGCAGCTCTAATCCGATTCGAATTATCGCCTACAACCGTTTGAAAGTATACATCTATGCCCAGCGCCGCGAGCTCTTGCGATAAAAACTGGGCATTCGTATTTACGATTTGTCCGAGCAGCAGCTCCGTGCCCACAGCGATGATTTCCGCTTTCATATTCCAATCCCCTTTTGAAAGAAAGATGGAAAAGCACCCTCCCCTTAGGGAAGATGCTTTTCGTTTGCAAACCAATCAAATGCAAATGCTATTGAACCGGTATGAGCTTTTTATTTTTCACAAAATAATCGATTCCCGAATAGACGGTAATTGCAACAGCAACCCAGCTTGAAACAACATCGAACGGAAAATCAATGAAGTTGAACGGGAAGTTGTTAAGAAGCAGCGAAATAATCATTGTGATCTGCACCGCTGTTTTCCATTTGCCCCATTTGCTCGCAGCCATTACGCTGCCTTCGAGCAAAGCGACTTGGCGCAAGCCGGTAACGGCAAACTCACGGCTTATAATAATAATGGCCATCCAAGCGTCGAGCTTGTCCATTTGTACAAGCGAGATCAGCACGGCCGCTACGAGAAGTTTGTCCGCGAGCGGATCGAGCAGTTTGCCGAGATTCGTCACGATTTTATTTTTCCTCGCAATGTATCCGTCTAATCCATCGGTGCTTGCCGCCACTATAAAAATAAGTGCCGCCACAATCTGATTGTATGTAATGGAATAGTCGCCGAAAGCGAGCGGCGCAATTTCGAAATTGACAAGCAGGAACGCCATAATAATCGGCACCAAAACGATTCGGGCTAACGTAATTTTATTGGCCAGATTCATGCGGAAACCTCCTTGGCAAAAAGCCTGTCAATCGTCGCAAAGCTTGTTTTTTGTACGTGTACCTTCATCTGTATATCCCCCAGATCGTTTCCAAAAACTATAGCAAGTATAATATACGGCTGATCCGCATGTCAAAAAAAGCCGCCGCGGCCTATGCAGACGCGGCAACTTATTAACGGTAGTTCATAAATTGCAGTTCAACTTTCAAATCGGCCGCACGAAGCATAGCGATGACAGCTTGCAAATCGTCGCGGCTTTTGCCCGTTACGCGGATTTGATCGCCTTGAATTTGGCTTTTCACTTTGAGCTTCGAATCGCGAATCAGCGTATTGATCTTTTTCGAATGCTCTTGGTCGATGCCTTGACGCAGCTTAATGCGCTGGCGCACAGTGTTGGCCGATGCCGACTCGATTTTACCGAAATCCATATTTTTAATCGGCACGCCGCGCTTTACCATTTTTGCTTGCAAGATGTCGATGACGCTGTTCAATTTAAAGTCGTCGTCCGATACGATGACAAGCTCTTCCTTTTCCAGCTTGATGCTGCTTTTGCTGCCTTTAAAATCGAAGCGCGTTTCAATTTCGCGTTCCGCTTGCTGAATCGCATTATTAAGCTCTTGCATATCGATTTTCGATACGATATCAAATGAACTTTCCGATGACATTCCGTTTCTCCCCTACCTGTAAAATTATTGTGCGGTTGTGTCTGCCGATGCGGACGGTGTCGGCGAAGCATTCGCATCTGCTCCCGCTCCTGCACCTTGAACAGGGTTCAACAGCACTTTTTTGGATCGTGCTTGATCTCCGTCGTTTACTGTAATGCCGTCTACAGAAATAACCGACAAATCCGCGCGTCCCACATTGACGTACAACGGCTCGGTGATATCGTAGGAAATGACTTGTCCGTCCTCCACATTGCCCGACATTAGCTGTTCGCCTTTATCGCTGCCCTTTCTCACTTCCATCCATACTTTACCGCCGGAAATTTTAATTTCAAGCTTATGCACAGTTCCGGCAGGCGCGACATCATAATGATCCACTTTGCCCTTTTTAGCCGTAAACGTAACGCTTGTCGGTTCAGACGGCGTAGGCGACGGCGTTGCGGACGGACTATTCGTCCCTGCTCCGTTCGATGAATCCGTTGTAGGCGACGGCGCTTGTGACGCTTCATCCGTAATATTCGTCTGATCGATCTCTTTCGTGTCGTTACCCTGTTGATTTACGAAATAAACCCAAACCACAACGACAATAAGAATAAGGAACGACCACATCAGCACATTAAAGCCCAATTTGCTTATGCGCTCCGATGATTGTGTCTGCACGCGGCGGGGCGCTCTGGCAGCTGCCGGCTTCTCAACGATCTGGTCTGTGACGGACGCAGGTACTTCATGCTGATATAAACGGAGCACTTCATCGGCATCCAAGCCAACGGCTTCGCAATAGTTTTTAACGAAAGCCCTTAAATAAAATGTTCCCGGCAAAATGCTGTGATCACCATTCTCGATCGCTTCCAAATAACGTTTGCGAATTTTCGTCGATTCTTGAACATCTTCCAGCGATAAACCGCGCTCTTCTCTTGCTTTGCGCAGCAGCGCTCCTAAGTCTGACATTTGTCCGTCTCCTCTCTTTAAAATTCGTCTGTATAGTTGGCGGTGAAGGATTCGTATGTAATTTCTTCATCCGGCGTATTGCGAAGCTCGATAATCATATCAAAATGGCTGTAATCATAATGGGATTCCTTGATGAAAATATCCGGATGCTCGATCACCTTCGTCGAAGGCATCGCCATAATTTCCTGCAGCAGCGAATAATGCTTTTCATTGGAACGAATCGTGCTGACAATCCCGTCGATGATGAAAATATTGTTGTCGCTCATCTCATCCTCGGACAATTGGCTGCGAACCGTCTGCCTCAGCAAGGTTGACGAAACAAACGTCCAGCGCTTATTCGAGCACACGCTTCCCGCAATAATCGATTCTGTCTTGCCGACACGCGGCATGCCGCGCAGGCCGATAACCTGATTGCCGTCCCGCTTGAACACTTCGCCTAGAAAATCGACCAATAAGCCAAGCTCGTCGCGTGTAAAACGGAAAGTTTTGCGGTCATCGGAATCACGTTCAATATAGCGTCCATGGCGCACGGCCAAAATATCGACAATGGTTGGCGTCCGCAATTTATTGACCGTAATGTTGTCGACCTTTTGCAGCATTTTGCCGAGCAGGACGATTTTCTCCTCATCGTCGGTTTGCAAAAGCATTCCCCGCGTCCGATCCTCAACCCCGTTGATCGTCATAATATTAACTTCAAGCATGCCGAGCAGCGAAGCGATGTCGCCTAATAGCCCGGGTCTATTCTTATGTATTTTGTATTCCATGTAATACTGCTTGCTTTCCAACAAAAGTCACCGCCCTAAGCCTGTTGTATTCTTTGCTTCCGTGCTCCATTAATAAGAATACCATAAATGCCATGCTACTAAAAATGTTATTCTACAATTTTCGCCACAATCCTTTAACTCCTATTGGAACATTGCAGAAAAGCCTCCGTTCGGGAGGCTTTTCTGCAATATCCTATAAGTGCTTTTTACGAATGGCCGACGAGCTTCACCATCAAATTCGCGATTGTTTTTTTCTCGGACTCGTCGCCTGCGTCCCAAAGCTCCTTCAATACGCGCTCCTGCTCATTTTTCGGATCGACCTTCTCATCGAGAAAAGAACCGATCTCATAAGCCAAATTCGCAATCGTCTCTTCAGTCATTCCCATCGTTTTCGCTTGATCCACACGCTCTGACAAAAACTGCTTAAACGATCCGAAGTTGCTTAACACTGACATTGTTACTTCGCCTCCGTATTTAGAAAAGAGTGAACAACAGTCATTATTGTGCCATTTCGCTTCGGAATTATGCATGGCCTTGAGAACGAAGCAACTAAGTATGCCAACCGCCGTTAGGGCTAATAATCTGTCCCGTTATGTACGAAGATTCCGGCAACGATAAGAAATATACGAGCGAAGCGACCTCATCCGGCTGAGCAAATCTGCCGAGCGGTATTTCCTGCTCGATCGCTGCCTTCTCCGCATCGTCAAAGCCGCTCATCATCATCGTATCGACCGCTCCAGGCGCAACAGCGTTTACCGTAATGCCGGTCGGAGCGAGCTCCTTGGCCAGCGCCTTCGTAAAAGCGTTCATGCCGCCTTTAGTCGTTGAATACAGCACTTCGCAAGACGCTCCGGCCATTCCCCAAACCGAGGAAACGTTTATAATGCGTCCAAACCGATTGGCGATCATATGCGGCATGAAAATTTGGCTGCACAGAAACATGCCCTTCAAATTAACGGACATAACGTCGTCCCATTCCTGTTCCGTTACGTCAATAAGCATGCCGTAATGCGAAATGCCGCCGTTATTGACGAGAATATCCGGCATCAAATGAAGCGACTCCAGCTTTTCCTTCATGCGTATAAGCTGCTCCTTCGATCGGAGATCCGCATTGATCGTCATGACGTTGGCGCCTAGCGCCATGCATTTGCGAGCTGTTTCATTGGCTGCTTCATGCGATTCCAAATAATGAATAATAATGTTGGCGCCTTCCGCGGCAAAGCGCTGCGCAATGGCAGCGCCGATACCGCGGCTTCCCCCGGTGACCAACACGGTTGATGGACGGTTTAAGGTCATTCGCCCGCTTTCTCGACGATCGAAATCGCCAGTTGATCGAAATCGAAATGCTCGCGAAGCCGTCCGTTTACATCGTCGAGCGTACTGCTCTCATACAGCTGAAGCAAATCGAACATATCGCTGTTGCGGAACCGATAGCGCGTAAACTCGCCTGCGATCGCTTCCGGGGAATTAAGCATTCGCAAATAACCGCCAATTTTTTTCCGTTTTGATCTCTCGAACGATTCCTCATCGATACCCGAAGTGAGCGCCTGCTCAATAGCGACGCGAACTTTGGCGAGCAGCTCCTCCGGATTAGGGCTGTCTCCTCCAATAACCGAGAAGCAATAGTCCTCGCTTGAATTGAATTCGGAGCCAAATGAATCCGAAATCAAATTTTGCTCATAAAGCTCCTGGTAAAGCGCCGAACTCGCGCCGAATAATGCGTCAAGCATCAGTTTGGACACGACTTCCTGCTGCAGCAGCGCCTTTCCCGACAAACCGACTTTTTTCTCCTTAAAGCCAAACATCACTTTCGGAAGTGAAACCGGCAAATGTGTAATTTTTCGCGGTATTTTTACTTTGACAGGTTCATCCTCAAAAAACCGGCGAATTTCGCCCTGCGGCGTAAAGTTTTTACGCGCTTGATTCGCTTTGACGAGGTCAAACACTTCCTTCGCATCTACGCCGCCAACAACGAACAGCAGCATGTTGGAAGGATGATAAAACGTTTCATAGCAGCGATACAGCGTCTCCTTATCGATCTCATAAATCGATTCCACCGTTCCCGCAATATCAATATGAACCGGGTGCGTATGGTACATCGCATCGATCAAGCCGAAATAAACGCGCCAATCTGGGTTGTCTTTGTACATATTGATTTCCTGTTCGATAATGCCTTTTTCCTTATTTACATTCTCGTCAGTGAAATAAGGGTTTTGAACGAAATCGATCAACGTTTCCAAATTGGCCGGAATTTGCTCGGTTGCGGAAAATAGGTAAACCGTGCGGTCGAAGCTGGTAAACGCATTGGCCGAGGCGCCTTGGGATGCAAACGTTGCAAAAATATCGCCAGTCGGCTCTTCGAACATTTTATGCTCGAGAAAATGTGCGATGCCGTCCGGTACTCTGGATATCTCGTCATTGCTTACTGCAAACTGATTATCGACGGAACCGTATTTCGTTGCGAAAGTGGCATACGTTTTTTGAAATCCCGGTTTAGGCAGCACAACAACCTCGAGTCCGTTGTCCAGCACTTCGCGGTACAGCGTTTCCTGCACCCCTTTATATTCAAGCGTCTCCATGGCGGTTAAGCCTCCTTCCGGTCACGCAAGTAGTAGATCGTATCGAGCTTCACTTTGTTCGCCACGCGCACAATATCGGCAGACGTGACAGACTGCACTTGTTCAAGCAGCTCTTGCGCGCTGCGGTCTTTGCCGGAAAGCACCGAGTTGAAATCATAGGCGATCATTTCGTAGGCGCTGTCCTGCAGCTCCCGCAAATGATTGGAAATCATCGCTTTCGTCTGATTCAGTTCCAGCTCGGAGAGCTCGCCGCGTTTCATGCTTTCCAATTGCTCCTTAATAATCGTTACCGCACGTTCGTAATTTGCAATTTCGATGCCGGACTGTATCGTACATAGCCCTTTATGTCCGTCCAAACGCGATGCGGCATAATAAGCCAAGCTCTCCTTCTCCCTTACGTTTAAAAACAGTTTGGAATGCGGATATCCGCCCAAAATGCCGTTATACATCAGCGAAGCCGCGTAGTCGTCATCACTGTAGCCGATGCCTGTGCGAAGGCCCAGATTCAATTTGCCTTGATTAACGTCCATTTGCTCGACAACCGTCTTGACTTCACGGTCTTCGCGCGTCAATTCAGGAAGCGAGTAAACAGCCGGAACGCCCGCTTTCGGACGGAAATAATGCTGAACGAGCGCCGTTACTTCGGCAAGCGATGTATCGCCTACCACGTATAAATCAAACGCGGCTGTGTTTTGCCAATTTTCATAAGCCGCATACAGCGATTGCGGCGTAATGCCGTCGAGATCGGCCAGCTTGCCAAGCGGGTGAAGACGATACGGCTCGCCCTCGCACATCTCTTCTAGGCAGCGTTCTGCCGCGTAGCGAATTTTATCATTAACGATCGCTTCGAGACGTTTTTTCAGCGTTTGCTTCTCCGCCTCCACATATTTAGCCCGGAACGCGCCGTTTTCTGTGCAAGGATCGGTAATGACCTCGCCAAGCAGCTTTAACGACTCGTCAAGCAGCGGACTGTTCGACGATACGAATTGGTCGTTGATGACATCCATGCGAAATTGAACGATTTGCGAATCGCCTCTTTTATATACATCAAAGCCAAAGCCGGCGCCGTACAAATCGTCCAGCCTTTCCCGGAATGCCTTCGTCTCAGGCGTTGAAGCGGTGCCTCGGCGAAGGACAAAAGGAGCAAGCGCCGTTTCGGTTACGGAGTCCTCCGATAGCGGCACACCAGCAAACAATGAAATTGCAAACGTTTTGAATCGTTTCGTCGGCAGCACATGAAGCCGAATACGGCCAAGCTGCCCTCTCTCAAATAGTGTCACTCCGTTAGCTCCTTCCTCGAATAAAACTGCAGTTTGGTTCTGTTGGAGTAAATGTATTCCAGTTGCATATTGCCTATACCATTCTAACCGATGCGAAATGGAAGAAGCAACCTGGCCTCGCGCGGCTTCAGGTTGCTTCTTCGTCTATTACATACAGAATATATGTTTGCCGATCGTCTTCACTTGCGGCCTAGTCCAAATCCATTTGGAGGTTGCTGTCTCCGGATTGAAATAGTACAGACAGCCGCCGGAAGGGTCCCAGCCGGCAATTGCATCTTGCACGGCTTGCGCCGCTTTCTCGTTAGGCGTCAGCCAGATTTGGCCGTCAGCAACTGCTGTAAATGCGCCTGGCTGAAAAATAACGCCTGATATCGAATTCGGGAAGCTTGGCGATTGCAGCCGGTTCAGAATAACAGCCGCAACAGCAACCTGCCCTTCGTAAGGCTCGCCGCGCGCCTCGCCGTACACAGCGTTGGCCATAATTTTCAAATCGCCTGCGGTCAAGCCGAGCTTATTCGATTTCTCGAGCGATGTCGCTTTTTCAGTCGTATTTGAACCGCCGCTAGAGCTCGAGCCGCCGGAAGTAGTTTGGCCCGAATCCTCGGCCGTCGGCTTCCAGTTTTTCGTCGCTTCCCATAGTTTCAGCTTCGTCTTAGCGCCGACGACTCCATCCGACTTCATGCCGAACTTCCATTGAAACCAAGTTACGGCGTTTTTTGTGCTTGTCCCGAATTGGCCGTCAATTTTGCCGTTGAAAAAGCCTAAGTGCTTTAGCCTTCCTTGCAGCTCGTATACATCCTTGCCTGAGGAACCGACCTTAAGTATAGCGTTGCTGAACGTTTCGGCCGTTTTTCCGTTTATCATATGCTGCACCGAAAAAGTGCCGAATACGAGCATTACGATTAACGCGGTCACTACAATCAAACGATTTCTCATCTAGGGATCTGCCTTTCTCATGCAAGTTAGTCCGCTTAATAGAAGCGTTGCTAACAGTAGTATGAGAAAGCGTCCCACCTTCTATGCATCGTTTGGCAGTAATGGCAGCATGGACAACTGCGGTACGGCGAGATTACGAGGGGATTCGTCCAGCTTGAAATTGGTCCATGGTCATAAGTACCTCGCGCGGTTTGCTGCCCTCATAAGGGCCGACAATTCCCCGCGCCTCCATCTGATCGATCAATCGGGCTGCCCGCGTATAACCAATACGCATCCGGCGCTGCAGCAGTGAGACGGATGCTTGCTTCGCCTCGATTACGATCGTAACCGCCTGGTCATACAGTTCGTCCAAAATTTCTTCCGGATTGGAGGTATCCTCCTCTTCCACCTCGGGAACAAGATCCTCTTTATATTCAGCCTCCGCCTGGCCCCGTGAAAATTCAACGAGCGATTCCACTTCTTGATCGGACAGAAACGCACCCTGTACGCGGATCGGCTTGGACATGCCTACCGGCAAGTACAGCATATCGCCGCGGCCGAGCAGTTTCTCGGCGCCAACCATATCGAGGATCGTACGCGAATCGACTTGCGAAGATACGCCAAATGCGATACGCGAAGGAATGTTTGCTTTAATAACGCCGGTAATTACGTCAACCGACGGACGCTGCGTCGCAATTATGAGATGGATGCCGGCCGCGCGCGCCATTTGGGCGAGCCGCGCAATGGAATCTTCCACATCGTTTGCCGCAACCATCATCAAGTCTGCAAGCTCATCCACGATAACGACGATGTAGGGCAGTACAGCCTTGGGATTGTCGATCATCAAGTTGTTATAGCCTTCAATGTTGCGCGTGCTCGATTTGGAGAACAACTCGTACCGTTTTTCCATCTCGACGACAATTTTTTTCAGCGCAAGGGAAGCTCTTCGCGGATCGGTTACAACCGGCGCAAGCAAATGCGGAATGCCGTTGTATACGTTAAGCTCGACCATCTTCGGATCGACCATTAGAAATTTCACTTCGTCCGGCTTCGCTTTGTACAAAATGCTCGTAATAATGCCGTTTATACAAACGGATTTGCCTGAGCCTGTCGCGCCTGCTACAAGCAAATGGGGCATACGCGCCAAATTGCCGATAATCGGCTGGCCGGAAATATCGCGTCCAAATGAAATTGACAGCTTGGAAGGCGCATTTTGGAATTCCGGCGTCTCCATCACTTCACGCATCGTAACAACCGATACTTCCATATTCGGCACTTCGATGCCGATGGCCGACTTCCCGGGGATCGGCGCTTCCATCCGGATATCTTTGGCGGCAAGCGCCAGCGCGATATCGTCCGTCAGATTGACAATTCGGCTTACTTTAACGCCGGTTGCCGGCTGCACTTCGTATCGCGTTACAGCAGGGCCGCGTACAACGTTTAATACTTTGGCGCGCACGCCAAAGCTTTCGAGTGTCGCTTCCAGCTTTCGCTTCGCGTCCATATCGTTGCCGTCAACGCCTCTCGCCAGCAGGCTGGGCTTTGCAAGCAACGAGAATGGCGGCAGCATATACGGTTTTTGCACCGGAACGACCGGCTCCGATGGCGGTGAAGCTATCGGAGCCGGATTGTTCTTCCCGGAAGTCAGTTGTTTATCGAACGCCGTAATTTGCTCGACTTGCTCCTCTTCCTCTTGTTCGTGCACGTATGGATCGCGATGGCCTGCATGATGATTCGAATTCGCTTCTACATCCGAATGGCCGGCAATATAGCGCGATTCTTCATTGCCATGATAATCCGCGTCCGCTTGCGGCCATGGGGTTTCATCAGCCCATCGGTCTTCTGCTCCGGTTTCGATAGGATTTGGAACCGCAGCTTCAGGAGCCGGATACGGATCCAATTCGTCAGATTCATTATCCATTCTAGCTTTCAAGCCGTCATTATGTACCGTTTCCTGCTCTCCGTTTCGATCCCACTCTTCCTGTTCCCATTCCGTTGCCCAATGAGGATTTTTGCCGTTTCTTTGCTGGCTCGCATAATCCTCGTCTTCAAGCGACCAATCGTCGTAAGAAGCTTGCTTGCTTGCATTGTCAGCATGGGCATCCTCCGCCTTCTCCAGCTGTTGCCGCCACGAGAAAAATAACGAACGTTTTTGACGGCGCGGCATAATCGGGATTTGATCGTCATCCTCGATACCGTCGTCCTGCATGTAGCCTTGATTGTTGTCGTCGTCGGCTTTCGCCGATTTTGCGGCTGCAGCAGCTGTTGCTGAACGCAGTGCTGCTCGATGGGACCATTTTGCCGACAGCAGCTTGAACAGGCGCACGAGCTTCGTTTTGACGAAGCTGCCCATCTCGACGTAGGATTTGCCTGTCATCAGCATGATTGCAATTGCAAACATTACCCACATTACGAGCTTGGCGCCAAAATATCCGAACAGCATAAACAACATTGAATATTGAATCGCTCCGATATAGCCGCCGCTTATAGCCTTTTCATTCATTGGCCGCGTATCCGCTGTATCGAAGGCAAGCAATTCATAGCGAATATTATCATTTAATTGACTAAATATGATGCCTCCCGACAATTCGGTTGAAGGCGTTAACATTTTGTCAATTTCAGCTACTGAGCTCCAAAGCGTCAACGCCAGCACAAACAGCAATATGCCCGTCCTTCTGTTCGACCATCCTTTTGGCCATACCCGTTTTACCATAACCGCCAGTCCGACATAAATGCCGACTAACGCCAATACAAAATAAAACTTGCCAAGGAAAAGGCCGAACAGCCTGGATAGCGACCGTCCGACGGTCGCGCTGCCGGACAGCGCAATGACGGATACGGTGATAAGTAAAATGCCATAAACTTCATATTTTAAATGAGCCGCAATCGACTTCTTTTTTCTTCTCTTTTTAGCCAACTCTCGTCACCTCTGGTTATACATTATACCATAGGTGGACAAATGTTCCTATCGGCTCCTTTTATCCCTGAGCACTCTGATGGCTGCCAAACATAACGACGGTGCCTGGAAATAAACCGGGATTCAAATAATCGTCGAGCTGGCATTGGAGCAGACGGACGATTTTTCCCATGCCGGGCGCAATGGGCTCAACCTCCATATGAATGCCGTTCCACCAAATTTGAACAGGCCGTTCGGCTTCATTGCCGTTATGCATTTGCTCGAAAACCGTCTCAAGAGGCATGATTGTATAGAGAGTCATTAGTTATACACTCCCGTCGAATTCGCTGAATGGAGCTCGGATTTGCGCTCCGCAATTCGGCGATTCAATTCTTTAAGCGCGTCGCCAAGCCCGCCGACTGCGTCAATTAAGCCGTGCTTGACCGCATCAGAACCAATGACGGTCGTTCCGATATCGCGTGTCAGCTCTCCTGTCTTGAACATTAATTCTTTAAACGTTTCTTCCGACACTTTAGAATTTTGTGTAACGAATCGTACGACGCGTTCCTGCATTTTATCCAAATATTCGAACGTTTGCGGCACGCCGATCACTAACCCGTTCAATCGAATCGGGTGGATCGTCATGGTGGCAGTCGCGGCGATATAAGACATATTTCCGGCAACAGCTATCGGCACGCCAATCGAATGGCCCCCGCCAAGCACGAGCGTAACTGTTGGCTTCGACAAAGAAGCTATCATTTCCGCTATGGCAAGCCCGGCTTCCACATCGCCGCCAACTGTATTCAGAACAATAAGAATACCTTCGATTTTCGGATTTTGCTCGGCCGCCACCAGCTGAGGGATAAGATGCTCATATTTCGTTGTTTTGTTCTGCGGAGGCAGTACGATATGTCCCTCTACCTGCCCGATAATCGTCATGCAATGAATATTGGAATCCGCTGATGAAGGCGTTGAAGTCTGGCCCAACTGCTGAATCGTCTCGACGATATTTTTTTTCTTATCCTCTGCACCCGTCTCCGGTTGTTCGTTCATTTCGCTATTGGAATAACTTTGGCGCCACATGGCATGAAATCCCCCTCTAATGACTATGATGCTGCAGAATGCTGCGGCTCGTCATAGTATAAGGTTGACTGGTGAAAATATACGGATCATGCCGTCCCTTCATGAATCTTATTGTAACGAACGCATGCAAAAAGACTGGAGCCGAGGCTCCAGTCTATGATCATAACTATTTATTATACCAGCTTGCTAATGAAGGCTGCTTCAGCTTCGTTTACGCTCACTAATGGAAGGCGTACTCCGCCAACCGCAATGCCGCGGAGCGAGAGCGCATATTTTACCGCTACCGGATTAGGGACCGGATGCGGACATTCGAACAGTCCTTTAAAGACCGAATGGCATTCCAGATGCAGCTTCGCAGCTTGCTGCACGTCGCCGTTCAAATAAGCAGCGATAAGCTGTTTCATTTTGGCTCCGATAATATGGCTCGCTACGCTTACGATGCCGTATCCGCCAATCGCAAGCGTCGGCAGCGTTGCACTGTCGTCGCCGCTGTATACTTTAAAGCCTTCTGGAGCGCCCGCAATAATTTGCGTCAACTGATCGGAGCTTGCGCAATCCTTCGTCGCAACGACGTTGTCGATCTCGGCAAGACGGAGAGTCGTTTCCACCGACAGATTAATGCCTGTGCGTCCAGGAACGTTGTATAGCATAACCGGCAGCTTCGTAGATTCGGCAATCGCTTTGAAATGCTGGAACAACCCTTCTTGGTTCGGTTTATTGTAGTACGGCGCAACAAGAAGTACGCCATCTGCGCCGCAAGCTTCCGCTTCCTTCGTCAAATGGATGGAATGTGCTGTATTGTTGCTCCCCGTACCGGCAATAATTTTGCAGCGACCGGCGGCGCGTTCTACTGCGAAACGGAAAAGTGCCGTTTTCTCGTCGTCCGTGAGCGTAGGCGATTCGCCTGTCGTTCCCGATACTACAAGCGTATCGCTGAGCTGTTCTTCAATTAAATAGTCGATCAAACGACCGGTCGATTCCCAATCGATCTGACCGTTCGCATCGAATGGCGTGACCATGGCTGTAACTAATCTTCCAAAATCCATCCTTATACCCTCCTACAAAGCTTTGCTTATGCTGGCAATAAACCGTGTGCTTTACTTTATCCAAGTTAGGCTATTAACTCTAATTTAAAGATGAAGCTCGAATTTAGCATGCAGCGCTTGAAGCGCAGGCGCCATATCCGGCTCCTTAACGAGCACCCAAATCGTCGTATTCGAATCCGCCGATTGCATGATCGTTATCCCTTGTTCCGTCAGCGCTTCGACGATGCGGGCCATAACGCCGGGCACACCGTTCATTCCGCCGCCAATAACGGATACTTTGGCGCAGCCGCTTACAGCAGCGGGCTCAAAGCCGTTCGATCTCAGCAGCGAGACCGCCCGCTCGGCATCCTGATCAAATACGGTGTAAACCGCTCCGCTTGGCGTTACGTTAATAAAATCAACGCTAATATGATTGCGTGCCATCGTTTGAAACACTTGCAGCTGCATATCCGTTCGGCCTTCAATGGCTTGAACCGAAATTTGCGTTATGCCGGCGACATGGGCGATGCCCGTCACATGCTTATCTGCGACATAGCCTTTCACAAGCTCAGGCCGGTCGGTAACGAGCGTCCCTTCATCCTCGGAGAAGGTGGAACGCACACGGATCGGCACTCTTGCCTGCTGGGCGATTTCAACCGCGCGCGGATGAATGACTTTTGCGCCTTGCCGCGCCATATTGCAAATTTCAGCATAACCGACGACGGGAAGCGGCTTAGCGTCTTTGACAATTCTCGGATCTGCCGTTAGAATGCCGTTCACATCCGTATAAATATCGACCATTTCAGCATGAAGCGCTGCGCCGATCGCCGTTGCCGTAGTATCGCTGCCTCCTCTGCCTAGCGTCGTCAAATCTCCGTTCTCCGCGCTGCCTTGAAAACCGGTTACGATAACGACTGTCCCTACTCGCAGATGCTCTAGCATCCGTTCCGGATGAAGCTCTTTGATGCGGGCGTGGCCAAACTGTTCGTCTGTGCGAATGCCTGCCTGACCGCCATTCAATACGATCGAAGCGATGCCCTTCGAGTTGAGCAGGCTGCATAAGGCTGCCGCTGAGATAATCTCGCCGCAGCCAAGCAGCATATCCCGTTCGCGAGGCGGCAGACGATCGCCGTTATCACGAACGAGCTGAAGAAGCGTATCCGTAGCATAAGGGTCGCCCTTACGGCCCATCGCCGATACGACGACGACGATACGGTATCCGTTCTTCAGCTCTCTTGCAATATGATCTACACAATGGCTTCTAGCTTTATCGGACGAAAGTGACGTGCCCCCGAATTTCTGGACCAGGATACGCATAACTATTGCTCCTCCGTTGCCGATAACAAGATGTCAAAATTGCCGCTTGCGTCTGATTGAGCGCCATTCATCGGGTTGTCGGATTCGTTCATTGACATCTGCCAGCTCGTTAATAATTAAATCGTTCGATGAGCAAAGGCTGCAGCTGTTTTCCTTGCAGCGCCGCTTCGCAAGCCTCGAGAGTCAGATCCATTCTCGCCACAAGCGAATTAGGCTTCTGTACGGGATTATCTTGGCCGAAAGGCACAAAATAAATATGTTTAGCCACCAATAGCCTAGCTATATTAGCGGCGTTCAACCCAAGTCCATCATTCGTAGATATCGCCAGCACGATCGGTCTTCCGTTGCGCATTTGCGCTTTGGCTGCCATTAATACGGCGCTGTCCGTCATCGCATTCGCCAACCGGCTCGTTGTATTGCCAGTGCAAGGAGCAATCAATAAAACGTCGATTTGCTTGGATGGACCAAGCGGCTCCGCTTGCGCAATAGTCGAAATAATATCATTGCCTGTAATTGCTTTAATTTGCGTCTGCCATTCTTCAGATGTGCCAAAACGGGTATCTGTCGTCATAATCGTGTTCGATACGATCGGAATGACATTGGCCCCGGCATCAACAAATCTCTTGATTTGCGGCATAATTTCCGCAAGCGTGCAGTGCGATCCCGTTAACGCGTACCCGACTGTTTTTCCAGACCAATTCATTGCCCATTCCCCCGCTTTTTCGAATCATCCATAATCAATTGAGATAAACAATCGGCTATGATTCGTCCAGCAGTTTTAGGAGCAACGATACCTGGCAATCCGGGTGCGAGCATCGCCTTAATTCCTCTTTTCTCAGCAAAGCGGAAATCGGTTCCGCCCGGCTTCGAGGCAAGGTCGATAATTACGGCTCGCGAAGGTAAAGTAGCTATAATTTGTGCTGTGACTATCATAGTCGGAATTGTATTAAAAAGCAAGTCAATATTGCCTGTATACTCCTGCAGTTTGCTTGTGTAGAACGGCTTAAAACCCATCTCGGCAGCTCTCGCAAAATGCTCGTCGCGCCTTACTCCAACGTAGACTTCCGCTCCTAACCCTTGAAGTGTTCGAGCCATCGTGAAGCCGGTTCTTCCGAAGCCCAGCACCATGGATCGCGAGCCATGAATCGTAATGTCCGTATTTTGAATGGCCATCATAATTGCGCCTTCGGCCGTAGGAATCGAGTTGTAAATCGCCACATCGTCCCGATCAAACAATTCAACCAGCTCGAGCTGATGCTGCAAGCATAATTCCTTCAAATACGGTTTAGCCATACCCGTATATACTTTGCTGTGCTTTGGCATCCGCGCAAGATGCACACCAAGCAGCCTAATTTCGCGATCGCTGAACACTGTATGAATGAGCCCCTGATCGTCTGTGCCGACCGCCGGCAGCAGCAGCGCATCGATGCCGTCGAACAATTGCTCGTCAAATTCAGCATGCACTGCACCGTCAAGCGATGTCACCAGCCCCTCAAAGCCCGATACCGTAATCGACGCATCCATCTCCGCCAACTTCCGGATCACTTCCAGCTGTCTCGCATCGCCGCCTAACAGCAGCACCTGAACGCCTGTTAACATGCAGCATTCACTCCTTTCTGCGCACGGGTTATAGACCATCTTATGCTAACGCCCATAATGGGTGAAAAACGCATAAAAAAAAGACCGAGGTATCTCGGTCTTGACATCAGCAGTTTACACGGAGTTTAAACTCACACCTTATCCGGAGTTATTAAACGGAGTTTAAACTTACACCTTTTCCTTGCGGAATTGTTTTTCGAGCGATACTCGGAATAAAGGAACTTTCTTCCGTTATTGATGCCCGTTTCGCTTTAAACCGCATTATAACGGAACTTTCTTCCGTTATTTCCAATCTTCGAGTGTTAATATCGGAATATCTAGCAGAATAACGGAAGTTTTCTACGTTAACCCTGCCTTTTCCGCTGAACATCGCATTTTAAAGGAAGTTTCTTCCGTTATCCGTTATTCGTTACACGCCCGTATGTCCGAATCCGCCTGCGCCGCGCACCGTGTCCGGCAGTTCGTCCGCTTCGACGATTTCAATAGCCGGCACGACTTGAAATACCATTTGCGCAATGCGTTCGCCGCGCGCGATCGTGAACGGCTCCTGCCCCAAATTGACGAGCAGCACCTTCACCTCGCCCCGGTAATCGGCGTCAATCGTGCCAGGCGAATTCAAGCAGGTGATGCCATGCTTGTAGGAAAGGCCGCTGCGAGGACGAATTTGCGCCTCCAGATTTGCCGGCATCGCCATTGCAAAGCCAGTCGGAATCAGCTTGCGCTCCCCCGGAGCAAGCACGACCGGCTCGCTAACCGCAGCTTGCAGATCAAAGCCCGCAGCCCATTCTGACATTTTGTTCGGCAGCAAAATATCTTCATTGCCTGCCAAACGTTTAAACAATACTTGAAACAAAACGATTCCTCCCCAATTGTGAAGCCGCTTTATCATTCGATCCGACCATCGCCACCGCAAACGGCACCGAAAGCATCCGTTCCGTCATTTGACGCAAGTCGTCCATCGTCACATTATCAATCCGTTGAAGCAATTCGTCAAGCGTATAATGGCGTCCAAGCATCAGCTCGTTTTTGCCGAGACGGTTCATACGGCTGCTAGTGCTTTCAAGGCTCAATATCAAGCTGCCTTTAAGCTGCTCTTTGCCGCGATGCAGTTCGTCTTCGCCAAGTCCTTTGACGGCCAGCTCTTCCAGCTGCTCCATCGTCAGATCGAGCACTTCCTTTGTCTGCTTTGGCGCTGTGCCCGCGTAGACGGTAAAAAGGCCCGTATCCGCATAAGAGGTATGGTACGAATATACCGAGTAAGCAAGGCCCCGCTTCTCGCGGATTTCCTGGAACAGTCGCGAGCTCATGCCGCCGCCCAGCGCATTATTCAATAGAATCATCGCATACAGCTTCGGATCGGAAATCGAGCAGCCCGGGAAAGAAAGGCAAAGATGATTTTGTTCCGTTTTCTTTTTAAAGAAGACGTAATCGCCATGAAATGACGGTGCTTCAACAATGGCCGTGCTGCCTTGGTTGCTGAAACGGCCAAAATGCTTTTCAAGCAGCTCCAGCAGCTTCTGCTCCTCGACATTGCCGGCCACGCTAATTACCGTATTGGCAATCGTATATGTATCGTTCATATAGCTGCGCAAAGAATCAGAGTTCATCGCGGTTAAGCGCTCTTCGAGCCCCAGAATCGAATAAGCGAGCGGATGGTCGCCGTATGCCGCGCGCGACGCTTCGTCATGCACCTTGTCGTCCGGCGTGTCTTCATACATCGAAATTTCTTCCAAAATAACGTTTTTCTCTTTCGCAAGCTCCTCCGGATCAAGCTTCGATTCGAAAAACATATCCGCCAAAGCATCGACTGCGATCGGCAAATGCTCATCCAGCACCTTTGCAAAATAGCATGTATATTCTTTGGAAGTAAACGCATTAACGTTGCCGCCAATGCCGTCAAATAAGTCAGCGATATCTTTTGCCGAACGGTTATTCGTCCCTTTAAACAGCATATGCTCGACAAAATGGGAAACTCCGTTGTTTTCCGGCGTTTCATTGCGCGACCCTGTTTTAACCCAGATACCGAATGAAACGGAACGGAAGGTCGGCAAGTATTCCACAATGACACGCAATCCATTGCTTAATGTATATTTATTCACGATTGTCCTCCTCAGCGAGCAATAATTACCCTTTAGTGTAACAAAATTAATTCTCAGGCTCAACAACGGACGGAACACGGTTCGGCGACAAGAGCTCATCTACAGTGCCAATGGCGTATCCTTGACGCTTAGCTTCGCTAATCATGCCGGGCAGCGCCTGGCTTGAAGAAGCGGTCGGATGCATTAAAATGAGCGCCCCCGGCTCCAACTTCGCCGATATCCGGCGAATGATCGTATCCGGCGCCGGCTTTTTCCAATCAATCGTATCGATTGTCCAAAGCACCGTCATCAAGCCTTGCTCGGAGGCTACCTGAACCGTTTGTTGATTGTAATCCCCCGAGGGCGGAGCAAACCATTTGTTTTGCACATTTAATGTCGATTTCAATAACTGTTCTGTCTTTGCGATTTGCGTATAGGCGGATTGACGGTCCAGCTCGCTCATATTCGGATGAGAGTATGCATGGTTGGACATCTCATGTCCTTTGTCTTGTATTTGTTTTGCGACCTCCGGGTATTTTTTCAGCCACGAGCCGTCCAGAAAAAAGGTCGCCTTTACGTTTTCCTTCTCCAGCGTATTTAGAATCGAAGGAATATATTCATTGCCCCACGCTACATTGACCATAATTGAAATCATCTTTTTCTCCGGATTGCCCCGGTAAATCGGAAATTTGCCTAGATCCCGCAGCGACACCTGCGGATTCACTTCTTTATAGACGAATTGAATGGGCGACAACGCTCCGCTTGCAATCGTCTTCTCGTACGTCGCCTTAATATCGACTTCTACCCCATTATATCCGGGAATCGCTTTCCAAACCCGGTCAATTCGCGCGTTAATCGGCGCTACCCGTTTGTTTTCCGCTTCTTGTTCAATTTGCCGGAGCAGATCTGTCTGCTCCTGCTCGCTGAATGCAGGGGCAGTTATGGCCGCAATAGACGAACCTTGATTCTTAACGGCGTTTACATAGTCGCTTATGCCCCCGATATTCAAGCTTATAACTGCCAATACAGCTGCCATTCCGGCACAGATCAAGCCGATTTTTACCCGATCCATTCTCATAGGCCAATCTTCACCTCATCATTGGTTCAAGACGCATGCTCCAATGTATGTAGAATTGGACGAGATTATGCAGAGGCAGCCGTACAAGCCTGCACTTGTTCCTGAAAAAACAAAAAGAGACAGATTCAATCTGGCTCTTTGCTTAAGTTCGTATAGAAAGCGCAGAAGACAAGCTTACTGCGCTGGTACAGATGGAGCTAGAACAGCTTTGCGGGACAGATTGATCCGGCCTTGTTGATCGATTTCCGTAACCTTAACCGTAATCTGATCGCCAATCGCCACAACATCCTCAACCTTCGCAACACGTTCGTTAGCAAGCTGGGAAATGTGTACGAGACCGTCCTTGTTCGGCAAAATTTCGACGAATGCGCCGAATTTCTCGATGCGCTTAACTGTACCGAGATATACTTCGCCAATAACAACTTCTTTGACGATGCCTTCGATAATCGCTTTGGCGCGTTGGTTCATTTCTTCATTCGAAGATGCAATGTAAACCATGCCGTCCTGTTCGATATCGATTTTTACGCCGGTTTCTTCAATAATCTTGTTGATGATTTTGCCGCCGGAGCCGATAACGTCGCGGATTTTATCCGGATTAATGCGGAGCGTCAAAATTTTCGGAGCATATTGCGACAGGCTCTTACGGGATTCGGACATAACCTCTGTCATTTTACCGAGAATGAACATCCGTCCTTCGCGGGCTTGCTCAAGCGCTTGCTGCAAAATCGCGCGGTCGATGCCGTCGATCTTAATATCCATTTGGATCGCAGTAACGCCTTGCGCCGTACCTGCCACTTTGAAGTCCATATCGCCAAGATGGTCTTCCATCCCTTGAATGTCCGACAAGATCGAGAAATGGTCGCCGTCTTTAATCAGACCCATAGCGATACCCGCTACCGGGGCTTTTATCGGTACGCCTGCGTCCATCATGGCAAGTGTGCTTGCGCAAATGCTTGCTTGCGATGTCGAGCCGTTCGATTCCAATACTTCCGATACGAGACGGATTGTGTATGGGAATTCCGCTTCCGACGGGATTACTTTCGATAATGCGCGTTCGCCGAGTGCGCCATGACCGATTTCGCGGCGGCCTGGAGGACGCAATGGTCTTGCTTCGCCTACGCTGAACGGCGGGAAGTTATAATGGTGCATGAAACGTTTCGTCTCTTCCGGGCTGATGCCGTCCAAGATTTGTACGTCGCCAAGTGCGCCAAGCGTACAGATGCTGAGCGCTTGCGTTTGGCCGCGGGTGAACAAACCGGAACCATGCGTGCGCGGAAGCAAAGCGACGTCGCATTCGATCGGACGAATTTCGCTAAGCGCGCGTCCGTCAGGACGAACTTTATCATGAGTAATCAGACGGCGAACTTCTTCCTTGACGATGTCGTACAATACTTCTTTCACATCGGCAAGCAGCTCAGGCGTCTCCGCATATGCTTCTTCAAAATGAGCGACAGTCTCGCTGTTCGCTGCATCAATAGCATCTTGGCGAGCATGCTTCTCAGGAATACGAATCGCTTCAACCAGTTTCTCAGAAGCGAATGCGCGAACGGCAGCGTTTACTTCATCGTTTACCGCATGCAGCTTCACTTCCATCTTCGGCTTGCCTGCAACAGCTACAAGCTCTTCAATCGACGCAACGATCTTCTTGATTTCATCATGTCCGAACATAATTGCTTCCAGCATGACGTCTTCGCCAACTTCATTGCCTTCCGCTTCCACCATCATAATAGCATCTTTCGTGCCGGCTACAACGACGAAAATATCGGTCTTCTGCTCTTGCTCAACCGTTGGGTTAATGATGAATTGTCCGTCGATACGACCTACGCTTACACCGCCGATCGGTCCGTTAAACGGAACGTCGGAAATGGCGAGCGCTGCGGATGTACCGATCATAGCCGCGATTTCCGGCGGGCAATCCTGATCCACGCTCATGACGATGTTTGCGATTTGTACGTCGTTACGGAAGCCTTCCGGGAACAACGGGCGAATCGGACGGTCTGTCAAACGGCTCGACAGAATCGCTTTCTCGCTTGGACGGCCTTCGCGTTTAATAAAGCCGCCTGGAATTTTGCCGACAGCATACAAACGTTCTTCATAGTTAACCGTAAGCGGGAAGAAATCCAAATCCTTCGGACCCGAAGAAGCGGTTACTGTACACAAAATGACCGTATCGCCATAGCGCACGGTTACTGCTGCGTTCGCTTGTTTTGCGAGACGGCCTGTCTCAAGGACAAGCTTTCTGCCGCCCAACAACATTTCAACTTGTTGCAATGTAATCCCTCCTAGTTTTTGAAGTAAGAGTTGGCTTTGTTACCATTCGCCAACTGCTTTGGCATATCCTGCTGAACCTTTGGATATTACAAAAAGCAACCCGCTTCCGCCAGGTCCGGGTAGCCCGGACGGCAAGACAGCCAGGTTGCTTTTCGTGAGAATTGTTCTAGCGGCGAAGGCCGAGTTTTTCGATCAATGCGCTATAACGTTTAACATCTTTGTTTTTCAGGTATGCCAACAGCTTACGGCGTTGACCTACCATCTTGAGCAAACCGCGGCGGGAATGATGATCTTTCTTGTGCTCCCGCAAGTGTTGCGTCAAGTTAACGATGTTTTCCGTCAGGATAGCTACTTGAACTTCCGGGGAACCCGTGTCGCTCGCGTGTGTTTTGTGCGTTTCAATCAGTTCTTGTTTACGCTCTTGTGTAATTGCCATCCTCGTTCACCTCCTTGAATATTTAAAATAATCGCCGTTAGCCCAGGTACCGCCGGTGAGTGCGGACATCCAAGCTAAGGTTCGTGTGCTCATCGTCCGATATGGATTTCAGCAGCAACGTTACTCAGTATAACATAATGACTTGGGCAAGTAAATGCCATGAACTAAGCGATGCCGAAAAGCCGTTTTACCGATTCCGCATCGTTGCCGATTTGAGCAATAAGCTCCTGAACCGAACCGAACTTCTGCTCAGGGCGAATGAAAGCATGAAACCGGATGCGTATCGACTCACCATATATGCTCTGATGAAAATCAAACAAATGCGCTTCCATAACAGGTCGGATCTCTTCTTTATTGAAGGTTGGCTTCATCCCATGATTCAGCACGCCGTAATAGCTTTTTCCAGCCACTTCGGCTGTAATCGCAAATACGCCTAGACGAGGCGCTACATACCGCTCGGACATTTCAATATTGGCGGTCGGAAATCCGATCGTGCGACCCCGTCCGTCGCCGTGAACGACCGTCCCCTCGAGCTCGTAAGGACGCCCCAAAAGCTTCGCGGCCACATCAATGCTGCCGAGCTCCAGCGCTTCGCGAATATAGGTGCTGCTTACCTTTTTATCGTTCTCGTAGAGCGGTTCAATAATATCGACGTTAATGTCTGGCGCGCACATTTGGCACATCATTTCAGCGTTTCCTTGTCCTTTGAAGCCGAAATGAAAGTCGAAGCCTACAACGATATGACGGGCATTCAGCTTTCGTAACACCTCGTCAACAAATTGCTGAGGCAGAATGGCTGAAAACTCCGGATCAAACTTCATGACAAACACGATATCTACTCCGAGCTCGGCGAACTGCGCCGCTTTGGCATCAAACGGCGTAAGGCTGCTGTAATAACGGTCGCCTTGACCGAGTACTTCCTTCGGATGAGGACTAAAAGTCATAACGGCAGACTTGAGCCCTTTCCGCTTCGCTTCGGAAACAGCTTGAGCAATAACGTTCTGATGCCCGCGATGAACGCCGTCAAAATGGCCGATCGCAATCGACAACCCTTGCTTATCTGCCGGCAGTTCTGTCAACGGATATTGAAGATAGATGGTTTCCAATCGGATACACCTGCATTTCTTGTTCAGACTTTCGCATATTCAAACCGTTCTCCGGTCTGCTATCTATCAAACTATGAAAAAACCTTTACCGGTTTAAGAACAGCCAATTCGCTATCCGCTTCGAAAATACCGATAAACGATTTCTTCTCATTATAAACTCTAATCGGATTACGACTCTCAGTCAGATCGGCATCTAACATGGCGAACGGAATTTTTTGCCCGCGCAGTGCCATTTCGGAGAGACGTTCATTCAATTGTACGGGCTCCAAATGGGAGATCGCAGCTTCCGCAGGAAGAATAAATTTCTCAATTTCACCATCTTGCTGGAGTTGCTCAATCTGTTCGAGCGTCAAGCACTGTTCTTTCGTAATGCCGCCGGACATCGTCCGCGTCAGCTGCGCCATTGCTGCAGGCACGCCAAGCGCTTTGCCGATATCGACGCAAAGCGTTCGAATGTACGTTCCTTTCGAACAAACGACGGAAAACGCGAAGGTCGGTTTATCCGTCGAGTTATCGATGCTTTGCAGCTCAATCTGGTGAATCGTCACCTTTCTCGACTTGCGCTCGACCGTCTTCCCTTCCCGCGCCAGCTCATACAGCCGTTTGCCATCTACCTTGACAGCCGAGAACATCGGCGGAACCTGCTCGATTTCCCCGACAAAGCTGCGAAGAACGCGAAGCACTTCTTCCTCGGTAATGGTTATGCCGCCCCGTTCCTCAAGAACAGTTCCAGTCAAATCCTCGGTATCCGTAGAAATGCCTAGCTGGATAACCGCTTCATAGGCTTTCGGCCGTTCCTGCAAATATTCCACAACACGAGTTGCGCGGCCGAGGCATAACGGCAGAACGCCCGTTACCATCGGATCTAGCGTACCGGAGTGGCCTATCCGTTTCATGCGAAGCAGCCGCCGCACTTTCGCGACGACGTCATGCGACGTCCAGCCTGCCGGCTTCCATACTGCGATAATGCCGTCCATCTTATTGCGTCAACGCCTTTCTAACTGCTTCAACGAGCGTTTGGGTCGATTCGGCAAGCGGTCCTTCTAATCGGCAGCCGGCTGCACGCACATGTCCGCCGCCGCCAAAAGATTGGGCGATTGCCGCAACATCGACTTTGCCCGCCGAACGCAAGCTCGCCTTGACTTGTCCGTCATCCGTTTCTTTGAATAAGATGCCGACCTCAACGCCGTCAATATTAAGAGCGTAGTTGACAATCCCTTCAAAATCGTCGGAAACAGCGCCCGTTTCCCTCATATCGTCCTTGGCAATGTACAGCCAACCGATTTGCTGGTCTTCGCTGAACGTTAGCCTGCTTAAGCTGCGCTGCAGCAGTTTAAGCTTCGGCATCGTCATTTTTTCAAGCAAATGATCGGCCAATTGGTGACCTCTCACTCCAAATTCCAGCAGACGCGATGCGATTGCCATAACTTTCGAACTCGTATTGGAATAACGGAAACCGCCCGTATCCGTCAGTAATCCGGTATAAATAGCGGTTGCGCAATCCAAATCCAATTCAATGCCGGCTCTTTCAATTAAATCGTACAATATTTCAACGGTTGCCGCCGCATGATCAAGAATGATATTTACGGAACCGAAGCCGTCGTTGGTCGGGTGATGATCGATATTAACCATTTGAACATCGGGAGCAAATAACGCTGTTACTTCCCCAATCCGTTTATAATCGGCGCAATCAACTGTTATTACTTTAGTAAATTTCGTCTCCGGCCGAGTTTTACGATAATTAATAATGGCATCAAACTGATAAAGATAACTTAAGCGCGAAGGCGGCTCGCCTTCGTTCATAAGCACGGCTTTTTTGCCAAGCTTATTCAGCAGCCATGCGATAACCGAAGTCGAGCTGATCGCATCCCCGTCAGGCTGAACATGGGAGACGACTAGAAAGTCGTCCCCCTCCTTCATGAAAGCAATTGCGGCGTCCAGCTGTGCCAAATAATTTTCGCTTGTCATCACGATTCGTTCCCGCGATTGATTTGTTCAAGCAGCCCTTCAATCCGGCTGCCGTATTCGATCGAGCTGTCAAACTTGAACAGCAGCTCCGGCGTATGGCGGAGACGCATCCGCTTGCCAAGCTCGGAACGGATAAATCCGTTCGCACGTCCCAGCGCCTTAAGCGTCTCTTCCTTCTGTTCCTCGCTGCCAAGCACGCTCAAGTAAACGCGCGCTTGCGACAGGTCCGGCGTAGCTTCAACACCGGTTACGGTGATGAAGCCAATGCGCGGATCCTTGAGTTCCGTTTGAATAATGGTGCTCAATTCTTTCTTGATTTGTTCGCCTACACGGCCAACCCGTACTTTAGCCATCGTTTATCACCTCTCTACTGATTCCATCACGAAGGCTTCAATAATATCTCCTTCTTTAAAGTCGGAGAATCTTTCCAGCGTAATACCGCACTCGTAGCCTTGAGCTACTTCCTTCACATCGTCCTTGAAGCGTTTGAGCGTATCCACTTTGCCTTCGTAAATAACGATGCCTTCGCGAACGATACGCGCTTCTGCCGAACGAGTTACTTTGCCGGATGTAATCATACAGCCTGCAATTGCGCCCACTTTGCTCACTTTGAAGACATTGCGGACTTCCGCGTTGCCGATTACAACCTCTTTAAAGATCGGATCCAGCATGCCCTTCATCGCTTGCTCGATTTCTTCGATTACGTTATAGATAACCCGATGCAGACGAACGTCGACTTTTTCCTGCTGCGCAGCCAGATCCGCTTGCGGCTCAGGACGAACGTTAAAGCCGACAACGATTGCGTTCGAAGCCGAGGCAAGGTTGATATCGGACTCGTTGATTGCGCCAACGCCGCTGTGAATAATTTTTACGCGAACGCCTTCGATATCGATTTTTGCCAGGGAGCCTTTAAGCGCCTCCGCCGAGCCTTGAACGTCCGATTTAATAATGACGTTCAAATCTTTAATCTCGCCTTCTTTAATGTGTTTATACAGATCGTCCAGCGTAACGCGAGTGTTCGCGCCAAGCTCAGATTGACGCTGCTTGATGGAGCGGCGTTCGGAAATCGCTCTTGCTTTGCGCTCGTCTTCGAATACCATAAACGGATCGCCCGCTTGCGGCACTTCAGTCAGACCGGTAATTTCGACCGGCGTAGACGGGCCCACTTCTTTCAGACGGCGGCCTTTGTCGTTGACCATAGCGCGTACGCGTCCGAAGCAGTTGCCTGCAACAAATGCGTCGCCGATTTTGAGCGTGCCGTGCTGAACGAGAACGCGGGCAACTGGGCCTTTGCCTTTATCAAGCTCGGCTTCAAGCACTGTACCGCGAGCACGTTTGTCCGGATTCGCTTTATAATCGTTAACTTCTGCTACGAGAAGGATCATTTCAAGCAGGTCTTCAAGACCGATGCGCTGTTTCGCGGATACGTTAACGAAGATTGTATCTCCGCCCCACTCTTCCGGTACAAGCTCATACTCGGTCAAAGCTTGCTTGATTTTGTCCGGATCAGCATCCGGTTTATCGATTTTGTTGACAGCAACGATAATCGGAACGCCTGCTGCTTTCGCATGGTTGACCGCCTCGACTGTTTGCGGCATGACGCCGTCGTCTGCTGCTACAACGATAATTGTAATATCTGTAACCTGAGCGCCGCGTGCGCGCATGAGCGTAAACGCTTCGTGGCCCGGCGTATCAAGGAACGTAATTTTCTTTTGCTTAATTTCGACTTGGTACGCGCCGATATGCTGTGTAATGCCGCCGGCTTCGCCGCCGGTTACATTCGTATGACGGATTGCATCGAGCAGTGTCGTTTTACCATGGTCAACGTGACCCATAATGGTTACGACTGGCGGACGAGTGACCAGATCCGCTTCATCATCGGTTTCTTCAACCGTCTCGAATGTATCCTCTTCGACCGGAATTTTCACTTCGACTTCAACGCCGTATTCCGAAGAAAGCAACAGGATAGCATCCATATCGATTTCTTGGTTGATCGTCGCCATAACGCCGAGGAAAATGAGCTTTTTAATAACTTCAGATGCGTCTTTATGAAGCAATTTCGCCAAATCGCCAACCGTCATCGTGCCGCGCACGATAATTTTCTTAGGCGTGTTGTCGATTTTCTCGCGACGCTCTTGCTGCGGCTGATTGCGATTATTGCGTCCTTTGCCGCCGCGGTTATTGTTGCTTCCTCTAAAGTTGCCGTGCGGCTTGCCGTCGTCAAAACGTCTTTGATTTTGGTTGCCGTTCGGGCCGCTCTTGGATTTGTTCAAGCCAGGCTTGCCGCCTCCGCGGTTTTGGCCGGAATCCGCCGCTTGCGCGCGGGATGCTGGTGGAGCAGAAGTGAAGCCGCCCTGTCCTTGGCCGCCCGATGGACGGTTTCCGCCTTGGCCTTGGCCGCCGCCGCTGAATGGACGATTGCCGCCTTGGCCTTGGCCGCCCGATGGACGGTTTCCGCCTTGGCCTTGACCGCCGCCGAATGGACGATTGCCGCCCTGTCCTTGACCGCCGGATGGACGGTTTCCGCCTTGGCCTTGGCCTTGGCCGCCGCCGAATGGACGATTGCCGCCTTGGCCCTGACCGCCGGATGGACGGTTTCCGCCTTGGCCTTGGCCTTGACCGCCAGGACGGTTGCCTTGACGGTTGCCTTGACTGTTGTATCCACCTTGACGATTGCCGCCTTGGCCTTGACCGCCGGCAGGTCTTTGACCGCCTTGCGGAGCAGACTGCTGCTGCGGCGCTTGGGATTGAGCTTGAGATTGAGCTTGAGATTGCTCCGGACGTTGTTCTTGTTGATTTTGATTTGGTTGCGTATTCGTTTTAATAGAATTCATAGGCCCCTGTCTATCCTGAGATATATTTATATTCGTTTGCTGCGGCGATTGCTTTTGCTGCTGTTGTTGCTGCGGCTTGCCGGCTGTTTGCGCAGCGGAGGAAACCGTTGCTCCGGATTCCTGAGCTCTTTTTGCAGCGGCGTTCGCCTTAATATCACGGAAAAATCCTTCCACCTTCTGGACCATTTCCGTTTCCATCACGCTCATATGATTGTTAACGGGCATGTTCAGCCGTTTAAGAATAGTTATAATTTCTTTACTGCTCATGTTTAGCGATTTCGCGTATTCATATACACGCGTTTTATCTTTATTGTCCTTGCTGTTGTCCTGTTGTTTGCTCAATATGATCCACCTCCGAATTTTGACTCAGATGACCTGCGATCATTTTTCCGAACTTTGCGTCTGTAACCGCCAGCACGACTCGTTCCGGCTTGCCGATCGCCTTTCCAAGCTGATCGCGGTCGAATGCTTCAGCGAGTTGTACCCCGTAGGTGCTGCATTTGTCGCGAAATTTTTTTTTCGTATTCGGGGAAGCGTCGCCTGAAATAATGACAAGCTTTGCTTCTCCTTTACGTACCGCCTTGAGCACAATTTCATCGCCAGTAATCAATTTGCCTGCTCTCATCGCCATGCCAAGGGAGGACAAGAACTTATTCGTCTTCATCGCTCATCAGCTCCTTGCTGGCGAGAAATTGTTCTTCTACTGCGATGAAATCCTGTTCAAGCTGGTCGTAAATTTCCATGCCGACGGTTTGCTTTAGCGCGCGGTCGAGCGCCTTTGACTTCTTCGCCAGCTTAAAACAGCTGACTTTTCCGCACAAATAGGCGCCACGGCCGGCCTTTTTACCTGTTAGGTCAATCAACACTTCTTCTTCTGGTGTTCGAACAACACGGATTAATTCTTTTTTGGGTTTCATTTCCTGGCAAGCTACGCATTTGCGCAGCGGCACTTTTCTTGGTCTCACCGTAACCCCTCCTCTGCTGATTTTGGACGCAGCAGCTGAAGCCGGTTAGGAATCAATCGAGACGGAATCCTGGTGCATCATCGTGCCGGTCAATGATTTCGGGCGGCCATATTCTTGCTCCGCTTGCGTTTCACTCTTAATATCGATTTTCCAGCCCGTAAGCTTGGCTGCAAGACGGGCGTTTTGTCCTTTAATGCCGATGGCTAGGGAAAGCTGATAATCTGGAACGATAACGCGAGCAAGCTTCTCTTGCTCGAATACGATAACTTCAAGCACTTTGGACGGGCTTAGCGCATTCGCTACGTATTCTTCCACATTCTCGGACCAGCGAACGATATCGATCTTCTCGCCTGTCAGCTCGTTAACGATTGTCTGTACGCGAAGACCTTTCGGTCCAACGCAAGAACCAACCGGATCCACTTCCTCATTGCGCGAATGTACGGCAATTTTGGAACGGAAGCCCGCTTCGCGAGCGACGGAACGGATTTCAACGACACCGTCGTAAATTTCCGGCACTTCCAGCTCGAACAGACGTTTCAGCAGGCCTGGATGCGTACGCGACAAAATAATTTGCGGCCCTTTCGTCGTGTTCTCCACTTTTGTAATATACGATTTCACGCGATCGCCGTGCTTGAATTTATCAGTCGGCATCAACTCAGTAAGCGGAAGCACCGCTTCCACCTTGCCGAGGTCAACGAATAAATTGCGGACGTCTTGGCGCTGCACAATGCCGTTGACGATATCTTCTTCTTTATCGATAAAAGCATTGTATATAAGTCCGCGCTCTGCTTCGCGAATGCGCTGCGTTACGACTTGCTTGGCTGTCTGAGCCGCGATCCGTCCGAAATCGCGAGGCGTTACTTCGATATCGGCGATGTCATCCAGCTGATAATGCGGGTTGATCTCCCGCGACGCTTCAACCGAAATTTCAAGCCGCGGATCGAGCACTTCGTCGACGACTGTCTTGCGGGCATATACTTTAATGACGCCTGTATGGCGGTTAATGTCAACACGCACGTTTTGCGCCGTATTGAAATTGCGCTTGTAGCTGGAAATCAGCGCAGCTTCGATCGCTTCAAGCAGCACATCTTTCGCTATTCCCTTGTCCCTTTCAATTTCCGACAACGCTTCAATAAAATCCATGCTCATTGGAATGAAATTCCTCCCTTAAAATACGATGGCAAGCCGGGCACTGGCCACTTTGGCATACGGAATCGCATGCTCTTTCTTGCCGACCTTCACTTGAACCTGCTCCCCGTCAAACGACAGCAGCTGGCCTTCGAATTCTTTTGACCCGTCGATTGGTTCGTACGTCGTTATGTAGACATGCTTGCCGACCGCCTTGCGCACATCTTCCGGTTTTTTCAGCGGACGTTCCGCACCGGGCGAAGATACTTCTAGAAAATAAGCGTCGCTGACCGGATCATTCTTATCGAGCTGCTCGCTCAAATATTCGCTGATCCTTCCGCATTCATCGATGTCGATGCCGCCTTCCTTGTCCACGAACACGCGCAGAAAGAAGTTGCTTCCTTCCTTTACATATTCGATATCGACAAGCTCAAAGCCATTGCTGCTGAGAAACGGAGTAACCATTTCCTCAACGACGGATTTGATTCTGGATGTGCTCAAATTGCATTTACCTCCTGTTTGGACATACGTTTTGAAGCCGGGACTAAAAAAAGTCCATAAACAAAACGTAAAGAGTGGGTTTCCCCACTCTTCTGCTTCAAAGTCTCTATCAACATCATTGCCACAAAAATTATATCATAATCGTCTTGAAAGTGACAAGAAATCTTTTCATAACATCAGGATCTTTGAGTAGAGCTCAAAGTGACACCGCTTGCCAGCTACCCTTAGAACAGCGACAGCTGATTCGACTCCGGAAGCCCTCTAAAGCAGCCCATGCCGTTCAGCACCTCGACAATTGTCTTACTCGCCTTGGACTTCTGCTGGAAATCCTCGATCGACAAAAACTCGCCATGCTCGCGTGAAGCCGCAATGTTGCGCGCAGCATTATCGCCGATCCCGGCTATCGCCGCGAATGGCGGAATGAGCGTATCGCCTGAGACGATAAACTTCGTCGCATCCGAACGGTACAGGTCGATCGGCTTGAAGGAAAACCCGCGAGCCGTCATCTCGAGCGCCATCTCGAACAACGAGACGCTGTTCTTTTCCTTTGTCGTGGCATTAAACCCTTTGTCCTCGATTTCAACAAGCTTTTTGAATATCGCCTCGTAACCTTGGCAAAGCACATCCAGATCGAAATCCTCGGCGCGAACCGAGAAATAAGTCGCGTAGTATTCAATTGGATGATACAGCTTGAAAAAGGCGGTGCGGACTGCGGAAATGACATAAGCGGCGGCATGCGCCTTCGGGAACATGTATTCAATGCGCAAGCAAGAATCGATGTACCATGCGGGCACCTTGCAGTTTTTCATTTCTTCGATCCATTCCGGCGTCAAGCCTTTGCCTTTACGGACGCTTTCCGTAATTTTGAAAGCAAGGCCCGCATCCATGCCTGCTTTATAAATAAGATAAAGCATAATGTCATCCCGACAACCGATAACGGTTTTAATGTTGCATGTGCCTTTCTTGATCAATTCCTGCGCATTGCCGAGCCAAACGCCGGTGCCATGCGACAATCCCGATATTTGCAGCAAGTCGGCAAACGACGACGGCTGCGTTTCCTGAAGCATCTGGCGAACGAACTTCGTCCCCATTTCCGGTACCCCATACGTTGCAACCGGCGTTTTAATTTTATCCGGCGTTACGCCTAACGCACTGGTCGAATTGAACATGCTCATCACTTTCGGATCGTTCATCGGAATCGTTGTCGGGTCGATGCCGGTCAAATCCTGCAGCATACGCATCATTGTCGGATCGTCGTGGCCGAGTATATCAAGCTTGAGCAGATTGGCTTCAAAAGCATGATAGTCGAAGTGCGTCGTCTTCCATTCGGCATTGACATCATCCGCAGGATATTGCACCGGCGTAACGTCCTCCACCTCAATATAGTCCGGAACGACGACGATACCGCCCGGATGCTGCCCGGTGCTCCGCTTCACGCCCGTAACGCCGTTCGCGAGCCTTGACAGCTCCGCTCCGCGCCATTTCTTACCGTGTTCTTCCTCGTATTTCTTGGCGAAGCCGTAACCGGTCTTCTCTGCTACTGTGCCGATCGTGCCGGCGCGGAAAACGTTCTTCTCGCCGAACATGACCTTCGTATAGTTATGCGCAATAGGCTGATATTCGCCTGAGAAGTTAAGATCGATATCGGGAACTTTATCGCCCTTAAATCCAAGAAACGTTTCAAACGGTATGTCCTGGCCTTCGCCCTTCGTCGTCTGGCCGCATTTCGCGCAGTTTTTCTGCGGAAGGTCGAAGCCGCTCATAATGCTGCCGTCCAGAAACCATTCGCTGTGGCGGCAATCCGGATTTAAGCACATGTAATGGGGGGGAAGCGGGTTAACCTCGGAAATGCCAAGAAACGTCGCGACTACGGATGAGCCTACGGAACCCCGGGAGCCGACAAGATAACCATCGCTGTTTGATTTCTTAACGAGCCGTGCGGAAATGAGATAGTTGGCCGAGAAGCCGTACTTAATAATCGGCACGAGCTCTTTCTCCAAACGGTCGATTACGACCTGCGGCAATGCTTCGCCATAGAACGATTTCGCCGTGTCATAGCAGGTGTTGCGAATTTCCTCGTCTGCCCCGTCGATATTCGGCGTGAACAGCTTGTCCGGGAACATATCGAACGGCTCGAAACGGTCGGCAAGCTCGTTCGTGTTCGTAACAACGACCTCGTATGCCCGCGCCTCTCCAAGGAAAGCAAATTCCGCCAGCATTTCGTCGGTCGTGCGCAAATGCGCGTCCGGCTTGCGCATATCCTTAAGCGGACTGAAGCCTGTAATACCATGAATGGCGATATCGCGGAACAGCTTGTCGCGCGGATTCAAGTAATGGACATTGCCGGTCGCGATGACCGGCTTGCCGAGCTCATCCCCGATCTGGCAAATGCTGCGCATCGCGTTCTCGATCTCAGCGCGGCTGCCGACAAATCCTTTCTCAACCAAATGCATATAAAAATCGATCGGCTGAATTTCCAGCACGTCGTAGAAACGAGCAACCTCAAGCGCTTCCTCATACGATTTGTTCAGCACCGTTTCGAAAAACTCGCCTTTTTCGCAGCCGGAAATGACGAGAATGCCTTCTCTCAGCTCGGTCAGCTTGCTTTTCGGAATGCAGGCTACCCGCTTGAAATGTTCCGTATGCGAGATCGAAATCAATTTAAACAGATTTTTTTTGCCTGCCGCATTAAGCGCATATATATTGCAATGGAACGGACGGGAATTGGATAAGTCCAAGCCGACATAATCGTTTAATTGATGAAGTCCGGTAATGTTGCGTTCAGCCGCATCGCCGATCAGGCCGTAAAGCACGCCTCCCAAGGCAAGCGAGTCGTCAACCGCGCGGTGATGATTTTCAAGGCTGACTTTGTATTTGGCTGCCAGCGTATTCAGACGATGGTTTTTTAAGCTCGGATGAAGAAATCTCGCAAGCTCCAGCGTATCAAGCACCGGATTGGTCACTTCCGGCATGCCGAGCGACTTGCAATTCGCTTGAATAAAGCCGATATCGAATCGCGCATTGTGGGCAACGAGCACAGAATCGCCGATAAATTCGATAAACTCGCGCAGCTTAGGCTCTAGCTCCGGCGCATCCTTTACCATATCGTCGTCAATGCTTGTCAACTGCTGAATATGATAAGGTATTTTTTCATGCGGGTTAATGAACGTCGAGAAACGCTCCGTTTCTTTGCCGTCCTTCATGCGCACGCCCGCAAGCTCGATAATTTTGTTATTGACGATCGACAGACCTGTTGTCTCGATATCGAAAACGACGTAATCAGCGGAAGCAAGCTGCTCCTCCCGAGAATTGATCACCATCGGAACGGAATCGTTGACTACGTTAGCTTCCAAACCGAACAGCACTTGAATGTCGTTTTTCTTCGCGGCCTTGAACGCCTCCGGATAACAATGAATATTGCTATGGTCGGTAACAGCGATCGCTCTATGGCCCCATTTCGCAGCCGTTTTTACATAGACGTCGATAGGCGTCACCGCATCCATTGCGCTCATTGTCGTATGCAGATGGAATTCCACCCGCTTCACTTCCGCCTTATCCTTCCGGTCAGGCGGCGAGCCGATTTCATGCAGATCGCTTGGCATCATGACGAGCTCCGGCTCCTGCATAAAACGGTCGTAATCAACGCGTCCTCGCGCCTTCACCCATTTGCCGTTTGCCAGAAGGTTAAGCAGCTTAACGTCCTCTTTCGTCTTCGCGAACATTTTCATCGCCATGGAATCGGAGAAATCGGTCACGTTGAACGTGTAGAGCGTCATGCCGTTGCGAAGCTCCTTCACCTCAAGGCCGAAAACAGTGCCTTGCACCGCAATCTTCTTCTCTTCCTCGCGAATGTTCATTATAGGTACCGGCTCGTCTTTTATATCGTATCCGATTGCCAGCTTAGCTGGCGGCTCGTCGCCCTCAGCCTCGGAAGTTTCCGTCGAAGCGCTTTCCATAATCTGGAGCACCGCTTCGCGCTCCTCTTGAACGATCTTCTGCTGAAACTCCTCATAAACCTCTTGCCGAGATTGAACGGCTGCCCCGACTTCAAGCTTTACGCGGTAATTTCTGGCGAACAGCTCGCTGTAAAAACGGCCGATCTCCTCGTCGATCCGCTTCTTGCGGGCAAGCTCGAGCCCCATCCCATCAAGCAAGGATACCGTAATCTGGTCGCCTTCCGCCGTCATGCCGGCTTTCGCAAGCCAGCCGTTAACGGAGGCGATTTCCTTCTGCGCCTTTTCGATAAAAAGCTCCCAATATTCACGGGCGATGTCCGCTGAGGCAACTTGATCCTCGTATTGAAATTGAAAGCTTGTCTCTGCAATATGGGCAAACTTCATGCTTACCGCCTGCAAAAGTCCGCTATAGGCCCTAGAAGGCACTAAGGACGCTTTGCGGATGCAAAACGTCCATTTGCGATTGCTTTTGCTGACGATAACTTGATCGATATAGCCGTCTTTATAATAGGATTGTATAAGTTCCAACGGCAGCTCGGACTGCTGCAGCAGCAGTTCGAAGCGATGCCGTTTATCTCCGGTTTGGCTCATCGTTATCGGTCAACTCCTTACATCAGGGCAAAACTTATATCATAAAACTTTGCTATTAATAGGCGCGGGCAAAAACGACTGTATGCTCGGCATGCTCGCCGCATACGAGGCAGCTGCTCTTCTTCTTCTCCGGCTCAAATGGAATGTTGCGGCTCGTTGCGCCGGTTTCTTCTTTCACTTGCTTCTCGCAAGCGGCGGAACCGCACCAGCCTGCCAGCACAAAGCCGCGTTTCTCTTCCATCGAAGCTTTCATTTGATCCAGCGTATCGACATCGTAGAAGTTATCCTCGCGGAACTGCTTCGCTTTCTCGAACATCGATTGCTGAATTTCAGCCAGCATCGTTTCTACTTCGGCAACGAGATTATCTTGGCTGACGATCTTCTTCTCGCCGGTGACGCGCGAGACGAGAACGACAACGCCATTCTCCATGTCGCGAGGTCCAAGCTCCAAACGGAGCGGTACGCCGCGCATTTCATACTCGTTAAATTTCCAGCCCGGACTTACGTCCGAACGATCGTCAACCCGGACGCGAACGCCTGCTTTTTTAAGCTCGGCATACAGCTCGTCCACGCGGCCAACGACTTGATCGCGAGTCTTAGACGGACCAATCGGAATCATAATGACTTGTGTAGGCGCAACTTTCGGCGGCAGCGCAAGGCCGCGGTCGTCGCCGTGAACCATGATCAAAGCGCCGATCAGTCGCGTGCTCACGCCCCAGGAAGTTGTGTGCGCGAATTGCAGCGTATTTTCACGATCCAAATATTTGATATCGAATGCAACGGCAAATTTAGTACCGAGATAATGGGAAGTACCCGCTTGTACAGCGCGTCCGTCTTTCATCATCGCTTCGATCGAATACGTGTTTACGGCGCCGGCAAAACGCTCGGAAGGCGTTTTTTCGCCGACGATAACCGGAATTGCAAGAAACTCTTCGACGAATTGGCGGTAAACATCAAGCATTTTCATCGTTTCATCGCGAGCTTCTTCTTCATTCTCATGAGCCGTGTGGCCTTCTTGCCACAAAAACTCGCTTGTACGAAGGAAAGGCAGCGTCCGTTTTTCCCAGCGCACTACATTTGCCCATTGATTGATGAGCAACGGCAGATCGCGATAAGATTGAATCCATTTGGCGTACATATGCCCGAACATCGTTTCGGATGTCGGACGAATGGCGAGCCGCTCCTCCAGCTTCTCGCCGGCCGCTTCCGTAACCCACGGAAGCTCCGGGTTAAAGCCTTCTACATGCTCCTTCTCTTTCTGGAAAAAGCTCTCGGGAATAAAGAGCGGGAAGTATGCGTTGCGATGGCCCGTTTCTTTGAAGCGGCGGTCCAGATCACGCTGGATGTTTTCCCACAGCTCATAGCCTTCCGGACGAAATACGATGCAGCCGCGAACAGGCGAGTAATCCATCAGTTCCGCTTTTTTGATGACATCAATATACCATCTTGAAAAATCTTCGCCTTGCGGCGTAATTTCGGTCACAAATTGTTTATCCTTCGACATAACCGGCTTATTGCTCCCCTCGCACCAATAGCAAAATATCGTTAAACGTTACAACAACCATCAGCAGCATGATTAATGCGAAGCCGATAAAATGAACCATGCTCTCCCGATTCGGATTAACCGGACGGCCGCGCACTGCTTCAATACCAATAAAGATTAAACGGCTTCCATCCAACGCCGGGATCGGCATCAGATTGAAAATGCCTAAGTACAAGCTGAGTATTGCGGTCCAAAATGTCAACTTGTCAATGCCTTCAGCTGCAAACTGACTCGTATACTGCGCAGTTCTAACCGGACCGCCGATATCGCTGAGCTTGAACTGAGCCGTAATAATTTTTTTGAACCCTTCAAAAATGTTGATCGTCCAAACTTTCATCTGTTTGCCGGCAATCGTAAAGGTTTCCATAAAGGTTGCGGGTCTGGTCTGCGGGTCTGCAGAAATTCCAACCCTGTAGCTTTGGGATTCCTTGTCAAATGCCGGCGTGATATTAACGGAATGCTTAACGCCTTCGCGAATGATATCGAACTTCACGGCTGTATCCTTCGATTTGTTGATAATATCAACCATTAATTTAAAGTTGCCGCCAATCGGCGTTCCATTGACTGCAAATATCGTGTCCCCGCGCTTCAAATCGGATCCTGAGGCCGGACTTTTATCCGTAATCGATCCGACAAACAGCTTATCCGGATTTTCTTTCGGAACGCCTGCCATTTGCACGCAAACGGCAAACAGCACAAACGCCAAAATAAAGTTCATCATCGGGCCGGCAAAAATCGCCATTGCTCTCGCGCCTACCGATTTGCTGCCGAACTGGCGATCTATCGGAGCAATTTGCGTTTCTTTGCCTTTCGAAATCATCAAAGCTTGCGGATGGACGCGGAACCTCTCGATTTCGCCGTCGAGATCGAGTGATACGAAAAGATCCCGCTCCAAATCGATCGCAGTCACTTCTCCGCGAACGACTCCGCTTCTCTCATCCAGCCGATCCAAATATATTCGTGTTACTTTATCGTCCTTTACGCGAAGCGCAACCGTCTGGCCTTCGCTCACATCAACGATTTCCGGATCCTCGCCGGCCATCCGAACGAACCCCCCGGCCGGCACAAGGCGCAGCGTAAACCGGGTTTCTCCGCGTTTAATCGAGAACAGCTTCGGCCCGAAGCCGATCGCAAATTCTCTTACCAATATGCCGGCCCTCTTGGCAAAGTAGTAATGACCCCATTCATGTATGGTCACAATGACAAAAAATACGAGCACGGTTAAAAATACGACCTGTATCGTCTCCATAACGAGCCTCCTGTTCGTAACGGCCTGTACATAGATTATCATTATTCTCCCGTTCGATACAAGAGAACCACAGGTTGCCGCATAAGCTAAATAACGGCCGCCGTTTGACGCGCCCAACTATCAATCGAAGCGATCGTTTCGATATCGCTGACATCGGTCACAGTATGACGCTCCAGCACCTGTTCAAGCACGCGTTCAATTGAGAGGAAGTCGATTTCGCCGTTCAAGAAACGACCTACAGCAACTTCGTTCGCTGCATTGAAAACAGTAGGCGCCGACTGTCCCGCTCTGCCGCATTCAAAGGCAAGCCGCAAGCACGGGTATCGGTCAAAGTCCATTTCGCGGAAATGAAGCTTGCCGATTGCGGCAAGATTAAGCTTGCCGGTCGGAGTCGGTCTCCGTTCCGGATAGGTTAGCGCATATTGAATCGGTACACGCATGTCCGGCAGCCCCATCTGTGCCATAACGCTATTGTCGGTGAACTCTACATAAGAATGGATAATGCTCTCTGGATGAATGAGTACGTCGATTTGATCGTAGCTGACGCCAAACAACCATTTCGCTTCGATGACCTCAAGCCCTTTATTGACCATTGTAGCCGAATCGATCGTAATTTTTGCGCCCATCGACCAATTGGGATGATTAAGCGCCTCCTGTACGGTAACGCCTGCAAGCTGCTCTCTTGTGCGATCGCGGAATGAGCCTCCCGATGCTGTAAGCGTAATTCGGCTTAACGACCGCAAATCTTCACCGTTCAAGCATTGATAGATTGCGGAATGCTCGCTGTCTATCGGAATAATCGGCACACCCTTTTGCTTTGCGCGCTCCATTACGATATGACCGGCTGTTACTAACGTCTCTTTATTCGCGAGGCCGATTTTTTTGCCGGCATCGATGGCTGCCAACGTCGCAGGCAAACCGCGGCTTCCCATAATTGCTGTTACGACAATTTCAGCATCGGTCGATGCCGCTGTCTCGATAAGTCCCTCTTCGCCATACACGACGCGGATCGAAGCAGGAAGCTGACTCTTCGCTTCATCCGCCAATTCCTTCGACGCCAAGCAAACGATCTTGGGCTGGAATAACAACGCTTGTTGAACAAGCAAGTCTACATTGCCTCCGGCGGACAGGCCGACTACTTCGTATCGGTCGCGGTCGGCTGATATGACGTCCAACGTTTGTGTTCCGATTGATCCGGTCGAGCCTAAAATCGTTACTTTCATCGTTATCCCTCGCTTACCTGTATTCCGGTTCATTAAAAAAGCTTTGCCGCCCTTTGGCGGCAAATCATTTCATTTATGTAGGCAGCAATCCCGATAGGACGACAAGCGGAAAAACGATAATCCAACTGTCGCAGCGGTCAAGAATACCGCCATGTCCAGGTAAAATTGCGCCGGTATCTTTAATATCGCGAACCCGCTTATATGCCGATTGAATCAAGTCGCCCATTTGTCCTGCCACAGCGGCAATGAGGCCAATGACTAAAGCAATTGCAATTTCGATCTTGTCCGGAGCTGCAATAGCAAAGCAAATAGCCGTAACCAGCGATAACAGAATGCCGCCAACCGCGCCTTCAATCGTTTTGTTTGGACTAATAGAAGGCCAAAGCTTATTCCTTCCGATTGCTCGTCCGACGAAATAGGCGCCCACATCCGAGGCAATAATGCAACCGAGCAGCATAAACGTCCAGAACATGCCGTTCTCTTCCAACTGGCGCACCGCATTCAACGCGCCAAACCCATATCCGACGTAAAGCGAACCGAGCAGCATCAGCGCAACGCTATCAATCGTTATCTTATTTTTCGCAATGACGGTGACTGATAATAGAAGCAACGCCTCGATCCACAAAACAGCTAATGCCGAGGGCTGATCCCAGCCGATCAATTGCCACGGAAGAGCGAGCATCAGCATTGCCGCAAAACCGATAATAGAGGCGGGATGACGCCAGTCCATGCCGTTCATTCTCACATATTCATAAAAACCGACAATGGCCATCAATACAAGAAGACCGGCATAAAACCAGCCACCGGCAAGCGCGATGGCTACAAATCCGGCGGCTGCAATAACGCCAGTCACGATTCTTTGTTTCAAAATCAAGTCACTCTCCGTTAAGGAAGCTTACAAGCCGCCAAACCGCCGTTTACGGCGTTGATATTGCAGCACCGCTTCTTGAAAATGAATCTCGGTGAACTCTGGCCAGTATATGTCCGTAAACCACAACTCGCTGTAAGCAAGCTGCCAAAGCATGAAATTGCTTAGCCGTAATTCGCCGCTCGTTCGAATAAGCAGATCAGGGTCAGGAAGATCGCTGCTAAGCAGTTTTCCTCCCATCAATTGCTCATCGATTTGCTCCAGCGAGAGATGTCCGTCCTTTACCTCTCCCGCAATTTCCTTGATCGCATCGATCATTTCTTTACGGCTGCCGTAATTGAGGGCAAAATTAAGCACAAGGCCTGTATTGTCCTTCGTTTTCTCCATCGCTTGCTCGACCGCATCAATCGTATAGGAAGGCAAATCCGTTTTGTTGCCCATCATTCGAACCTTGACGTTTTTCTGAATGAGCTCCTCCAGTTCAATCTCAAGAAACTGCTGAGGAAGCCTCATCAGAAAATCGACTTCATCCTTCGGACGTTTCCAATTTTCTGTCGAAAAAGCGTACAGCGTCAAATATTTCACGCCAAGCTTATCAGCTGCCCTAACGACGCGATTGATTGCCTTCATACCGGTATGATGACCCGCAATGCGCGGCAATCCGCGATCTTTGGCCCAGCGTCCGTTGCCATCCATAATGATGGCAACATGATCAGGCACTTTATCTAGCTGAGGCATTTCAGCCTTTTGTGGGGACGATTTGCCTAATTTGGTCCAAAGCCGACTGATCATCTACGTTCCTCCCACCCGGAAATCCAAACCCTGCCTCAAGCAGAAACGGAAGTGAATTAAACTTCCATGATCTCTTTTTCTTTAGCGACAAGCACTTTATCGACTTCAACAATAAAACGGTCAGTCGCTTTTTGAATGTCGTCCTGATGGCGGCGCGACTCGTCTTCCGAGATCGTCGTTTTCTCCATCTTTTTAATGTCGTCATTCGCGTCGCGGCGAATGTTGCGAATCGCCACCTTAGCTTCTTCGCCAAATTTCTTCGTCATTTTCACAAGCTCTGCGCGGCGCTCTTCAGTGAGCGGCGGAATAGTAATACGAATCGACGCTCCGTCGTTCGAAGGCGTCAAACCGAGATCCGACTTCATAATCGCTTTCTCGATTGCTGCAATGGACGATTTATCCCAAGGCTGAATGAACAGCGTGCGGGAGTCCGGCGTGTTTACGTTAGCCAATTGCGTTACAGGCGTCAGCGCGCCGTAATATTCAACTTGAACGCGGTCTAGCAAAGCTGGAGTTGCGCGTCCTGCGCGCAATGTTGCCAAGTCGCGCTTCAAAGCGCCAATAGCTTTCTCCATCCGTTCTTCTGCGTTTTTCTTCACAGCTTGCGGCATTATTTCGCACTTCCTCTCACGATAGTTCCAATTTTCTCACCGAGCACGACTTTCTTAATGTTTCCTTTTTCCGTAATCGCGAAAACGACGAGCGGAATATTGTTATCCATGCAAAGCGACGACGCCGTAGAATCCATAACGCCAAGATTGCGGCTAATAACGTCCATATAAGTAAGCTCTTCGAATTTTTCAGCAGTTGCGTCTTTGAACGGATCGGCCGAATATACGCCGTCCACTTTGTTTTTCGCCATCAGAATAACTTCGGCTTCGATTTCGGCTGCACGCAGCGCCGCAGTTGTATCTGTCGAGAAGAACGGATTGCCTGTTCCTGCTGCGAAAATAACAACGCGTCCTTTTTCCAAGTGGCGAATAGCCCGGCGGCGAATGTACGGCTCGGCGATTTGTTGCATCGCGATCGACGTTTGCACGCGCGTCGGCACTTCGATTTGTTCCAATGCATCTTGCAGCGCGAGCGAGTTCATCACTGTCGCAAGCATCCCCATATAGTCGGCCGTTGCACGATCGATACCTTTTTCAGTACCCGCGATACCGCGCCAAATGTTGCCGCCGCCAACGACGATTGCAACTTCAACGCCAAGAGCAATAACTTCCTTAACTTGCTCGGCTATTTCTGAAATTACAGAGGCTTCAATGCCGTAGCCATTATTCCCGGAAAGCGACTCTCCGCTAACCTTCAATACAATTCGTTTAAACACTGGCTGTCCCAACGTTTCTACCTCCATCATGAACCACAATTATGTGACTGTTTATTTTTAACGGCGATTTTTATCCCCAATCGGAAAGTATAAGTTTTCCAGCGCAGAAAACTTATACTTTCCGATGTGGTAAAAAAAGGCGGGGCGGACGCCCCGCCCCGCCTGTGCGTTCGGATTACAGTTTCGCTTGAGCCATAACTTCTTCAACGAAGTTATCCACTTTTTTCTCCAAGCCTTCGCCCAGTTCATAACGAACAAAGCGACGGATCGAAATGTTTTCGCCGATTGCGCTTACTTTCTCGTTCAGCAATGCGGAGATTGTTTTGTCTGGATCTTTTACGAAAGATTGCTCAAGCAAGCAATACTCTTCGTAGTATTTCGAAATGCGGCCTTCAACCATTTTTTCAACGATTTTCTCAGGCTTGCCTTCGTTCAGCGCTTGAGCGCGAAGGATTTCGCGTTCTTTCTCGAGCTCGTCAGCAGGAACTTCTTCGCGACGAACAAATTTAGGGTTGACAGCCGCGATGTGCATTGCGATATCTTTAGCGAATGCGCGGAATTGATCTGTTTTAGCAACAAAGTCCGTTTCGCAGTTAATTTCAACGATAACGCCGATACGGCCGCCAGCGTGAATGTACGATTCAACTACGCCTTCAGTAGCAACGCGGCCAGCTTTGTTAGCCGCTGCGGAAAGACCTTTCTCGCGAAGCAAATCAATTGCTTTCTGGATATCGCCGTTTGTTTCGTCCAAAGCTTTTTTGCAATCGAGCATTCCTGCTCCTGTTCTTTCACGAAGTTCTTTTACTGCGCTAGCACTAACTGCCATATTATTAGCCCTCCTGATATTTTGCGTTTGTATTATTATTGACATCCGGTATAGCAAAGTGACACAGTTTGCTCCGATATAGTCAAAAAAAGGGCGGTGAGAGGCTTTCACCGTCTGACCACCCTTTGCAGCTAACAAGCTTATTAAGCAGTAGTTTGCTCGCCTTGGTTTGCTTCCACAATTGCGTCAGCCATTTTGGACGTAAGCAATTTAACTGCGCGAATCGCGTCGTCATTACCAGGAATGACATAGTCGATTTCGTCTGGATCGCAGTTCGTATCAACGATACCTACGATTGGGATACCCAGTTTGCGAGCTTCTGCAACAGCGATACGCTCTTTACGAGGATCGATGATGAACAAAGCGCTTGGCAAACCTTTCATGCCTTTGATGCCGCCGAGGAATTTTTCCAGACGGTCTTTTTCTTTGTTAAGGATGATAACTTCTTTTTTAGGAAGAACTTCGAAAGTTCCGTCCTCTGCCCATTTCTCCAGCGTGCGAAGACGATCGATACGCTTTTGAATCGTTTGGAAGTTAGTCAGCGTGCCGCCGAGCCAACGTTGGTTGATGTAGAAGTTGCCGCAACGTTCTGCTTCTTCTTTAACCGAATCTTGAGCTTGTTTTTTCGTGCCGACGAACAGCATAGTGCCGCCTTCAGCAGCGATCGAGCGAACAAAGTTGTAAGCTTCCTCAACTTTTTTCACTGTTTTTTGCAAGTCGATGATGTAAATTCCGTTTCTTTCGGTGAAGATATAACGATCCATCTTAGGGTTCCAACGACGAGTTTGGTGACCGAAGTGTACCCCAGCTTCGAGAAGCTGTTTCATGGAAATAACCGCCATTCTTCAACACCTCCTAATAGTGGTTTTTGTGTGTTCTCCGCCGCCGATATCATCTTCCGTTAAAACTTCCGGCGACCGGAAGCACCAATAACGGAATTAATCGGCGTGTGTTTTTAACACCGTCAATTACTATATCATATCTGTATGCCCGGTGCAACAAACTTTGAAAATCTATTCGCTTTGACGGACTGTGCGATTTATTCAATGCCTCGTTTTTTCAACGCTTCTACTTCCTCTTTTGTTAACGGCTGGCTTGTAATAACTTTCATGACCTCATCAAGCGCGGGCTGTCCTTTAAATAAAAAATGGCCGGCGCGCACCTGCTTCTTGGACCGTTTCATTTTTGCTATAAACTCGGATTGATCCGTAATAATGCCCTCTTCAAACAGAAGTTTCGCCGTAGATGTCAAATTCATGCCGCCGACAATGCGCACCTTGCGTTCCACAGGAGTCTCCTGCTTGGTCTTCTCTGTATTGCCGCTCGTTGCAGAAGGCTTCGGCGTTTCGGTCGCCGCTGGCGTATTTGAAGGCGCTTCTGTTTTCTTAGCATCGCTCTCCGTCGCTGTCTCGGCCGATTGGCGCGACTGTGCGTCCATTCTTTCGGCCTCTATAGCTGCATCAAGCTCTGCTTGCGAATAAAGCTTCTCGTCCGCCCCATTCAATCCAGCTCCGAGCTCTCGCTGGCTTTGCTCGCCTATGAGCATCAGCTGAAGCAGAAGCGCGCCAACGATAATGCCGATGCCAAGTCCGGTCAAAAAATTTCGGTTTTTAAGCACGGACGCTCTCCTCCTGCTTCGCCAGTTGCAATATAAGCTGCACCTCGCCTTTATTCATCGCAAGTTTCTTGGCAATCGCTTCAATTGATTTGCCTTGGCTGTACAGCTCCAACAGTTCAGCATACCGCGAATGAATCGATGCAGCCTGCGCATCGGAAGCGGCAGGCTCTATCATCTCCGCATTAATCTGCGGCGGCGCTGTCTCACCCGATTGTACCGGCAAAACTGCCAAAGACGCTGCAAGCTGTGCATCAGCCCATTGCTGCTGCATCCCTTGCCGCGTCTCCTGCAAAGCTTGCTCGAGCGTTTGAATTCTGCTCTCAAGCTGAACGATTCGATTTTCTTTCAAATCGGACTGCGATTGCGTTTGTTCACGAAACTGGGTCACGAGTTTTACGAGCTCCTGATGGTCCTGCTCCGTATTTTCCATAAATTGCTCAAGAGCAATTTCCATATTGTTCGTGGTCTGGCTTGCTGCGGTTTGAACCGCCTTCGGCTTTGGCGCAAACAGCGCCAACACCAATACCGCAGCGCCGACCAATACAACATATGTCCACGTATCCATTTGCTGCACCTGCCTAAATGATTGATTCCTGTACATTAAGTTCGTGTTTAAAAAGTCCGGCTTTCAGCACATAAGAAATGCTTACGAAGCTGTGACGAATCTACTTCATGAATAGCTTCGTGATCAAAAGTGGACTTTTTGAACAACCTCTATAATGAAATATCTACATGATGGCCTTTGTAAGGATGAGCAGGCGGCTTCTCTTCATCCGAAACGTTATGCTGATCAGGCTGCCGCTTGCGCTTCTGGCCGTCGCCGCCATTTTGGCTGTCTTGATCCTGGCGAATATTCAAGCCGGTTGTGTGCTCGACATCCGCGTTTTTGCCCCGCGCGAGTTCCGTTTGCTTGATTTGAACTTCTTCAAGCCGCGTTTGCTCTACGATGGGGCGCACGTTTTGTTGTCCTTGATGACTGCTCAGTTCCGGGGTACGCGGTATCGAAAGCTGCAAATCAATCGGTTTAAAGGGCATAGCTGCTCCCTCCTCCCTCTATCATTAGCTCAATTCCGATTACGAGAAAAACGGTAATTGGACAATATCCCCTTCGGAATAACGGAACGAAACGCGTTGAACTGGATCCTTAAGATAACGCGTGTACCGTCCGACCACAATTTTAATGCCGCCATAAATGGTATGGCTAACATCAACCTTAGCCCGATCCGTATCCTCAAGCGTCTTCTCGATTTCTAATATACGTTCTCTAAGCCCTTCATTCTCGCCAACGGCCAATCGTTTCGTTGCTCCAAGCTTAATGCGCAAAGCCATTTTATCTTCCGTCAATTGACCGGCAGCGGCCAGCTGATCAAGAATCGTAAGCGCTTTTTCCGTTTTATCCAAACTTTCGTTGTTTTGCTTCAGCTTACTGCGGAGCTCCATCAGTTCTGCCCGGAATTCCGGCCGAACGCCCACTTCAACCGTAGTTGCTGTTGACATCGTATTGCCGATTACGCGAGCGAATACGAGATCGGCTGCTTGGATGACGCCGCCGACAATTAGTCCTTTGGCGCCGGAACAAATAACGCTGCGGCCTGCGCGAACATTCGAATGCATAATGCTTTGAGAGACAAGCACGTCTTCTCCGGCAATTACATTTCCGTCTTGAATAAAGGAGCTTTTAACATTTTTCTGGGCTTTCACATGGCCTTTATTGCCGGCCATAATGCCGCCAACAATTTCAATTGAGCCTTCGGACTCAAGTTCGGCGCCTTCGACGCCGCCGATAATTCGTATATCGCCTGCCGCCTTGATTCGGAACCCGCTCAACACGTTGCCGCGGATAACGACAGTGCCGACAAAATCGATATTGCCGGTTTTATAGTCCACATCTCCGTTAACCTCGTAAACCGGGAATACATTGATTTTATCTTTGTCAGTCATCGTAATAAGACCGTCAATCGTAGCGTACATGGCCGAATCATCACCGCTTACAACTACATTTTTGCCGATTTTAAAACGCGCCTGTTTTCCAAGCTTGGCTGGCACTTCCTCGCCTGTAACCGTCATTCCCGTTGTGCCGTATTGGGCTTCGATCCGTTCGGCAATAATTTGGCCGCGCTTGACGTTTTTCAGCTGATTAACTTCTTTAAAGTCAACAGTGCCGTCTTCCAGCTGTGCTGGACGCTGCTCACGTTCAGAAAGATCGTAAATAAGCCGAATGTAACCGTCTTTTCCTTCCGATGGCGATTGTCCGACTGCAATAACTGTTTGCTCCTTGCAGTAAGCGAGCACGTTGTTGCAAATTTCCGCAAGCAGCTCTTTGCGAATTCCGTATGTAATCCCTTTGCTTCTAACAAAACGTTCCAGCTGTTCAGCGCTGCTGTCAAACTCGTCGGTAATTTTGCTGAACGTCAGAAAAGCAGACTGTTTATCCGCTGCAATCTGTATGCGAAGGTACGAGTCTAATAACTGGTCGTCCACCGTGCTCCTCCTTACTAATGCTGCATTAATTGTTCTTTATGCCTAGACAAAGCTCCACGAAGCCTTAGTATCGCCTTCGAATGAAGCTGGGAAATTCGTGACGGTGACAGCGACATCACTTCGGCGATTTCACTCAAAGACAGCTCTTCATAATAAAAGAGAGAGACGACTGTACGCTCTTTTTCAGTGAGCTTTTCAATGCCGCTGATTAAAGATTCCTTCAAAAAAAACTCATGTACCTTATGGTCCGGATTTTTGGCTCTTTCATCAACAAGAAGGCTAAGCCGTGTTTCTGATTCTTCCTCGCGAATCGGATCTTCTAATGAACAAACAGTCGTAATGGCGATTTCGTGCAGCATCGTCGTAAACTCCTTTTCGCTCATTTCCAAATATTCGCTTATTTCTGCATCGGACACTGAACGCAAATATTGCTGCTCCAGCTTTTGATAGGCATCCTCAACCTTCTTCGCCTTCTCCCGAATCGATCTCGGCACCCAATCGCCTTGGCGAAGCCCGTCAATAATCGATCCGCGAATACGCCAGGATGCATAGGTTTCAAACTGCAGTCCGCGGCTGTAGTCGAACTTTTCAATCGCATCGATAAGCCCCATTACGCCGTTGCTGGCCAGGTCGTCTCTCAGTACGTTTTTAGGCAATCCAATCGCCATGCGGTTTGTAACATAATCAACTAACGGCAAATATTGCTCGATTAGAAGCTTTTTCGCTTCAATGTCTCCATCATCTTTCCATGCTTGCCACATCTGGATGTTTACTGACGCAATCATCGCCTCAACCTCCTGTCAGGTGACGTATTGCCTGTGCCAATTGCTCGGGATCTTTGGTAGGCGCCGTTACCAGCTGCGGCGGGTTAAGCGGACGGAATGAGCTTTCGGCATCCTCAACCGGTTTCGCGTCAACTTCCGTTTGCTGTTTAACAGGCCGAGCGCCTTCTTCCAATTGGGTTTTAAGCAGGTTGTTAATGTCTTCACTTTCGTCCGGTGTGATCAAATCCAGCGTGCTGCCCTTCTCGCCGGCCGTTTCCGCACCTTCCGGAACGGCTTCAATCGCCGGAGGTCGCAATATGAACGCAAACGCGGCCCGCAATATAAATGCAAGTACGGCGAAGGCGATGAACGCATAAACGCTGCGTATAAGCATGACATCCAGCGGATTTTTACCGATCGAGAAAAGCAGCGTTAACACCGATCCAGCAAGCCCCATACCAACATTCCATCGCCATGTACCGATCATTAATCAAATCTCCTTTGTTCCAAGCTGTACGCTTCTAATCGTCAAAATTCCATTGCTGCTGTCGATCTCGATCGTTCGACCGTAGTTGCCGCCGACGTCTTGCGCTTTGACCGGGATCGAATTTCGCGCCAGCATTTCCAAACAGGATTCTACATTTCGCGGACCGATTCGCATAGAATCGGATTGTCCGCTGAAGGCAAACATTTGCGCTCCGCCCGCCATCTTCGCAATAGCTCTTTTCATGACGGCGCCAGCCGCCTCCATTTGCTCGATCAAAAGCGGAATAGCGGTGTCCGCATATTTGGCCGCATTGAAAGCCGACTCGCGGGCTATGGATGATGAGGGAAGCATCACATGAGCCATTCCCGCGATTTTAGCAATGGGATCATATAGCGTTAAACCGACGCAAGAGCCCAGGCCCGTTGTACGAATAATCGCACCCTCCGTCGCAATATTCAAATCCGCCATTCCGACTTTGATCAAAGGCTGCTGCATCATTCGGCAAGTACTCCCAATGCTTTAAAGATTTTATCGAACGATTCCGGGTCTGGTATAAGGAAGAAATGTCCTTCTAATTCTTGGCGATCCTCCAAAAAAGTCGTTTCGATGAGCAAAGCGGAATCGCCCATTTCACCATACTGGACCAGGCCGTAGCTAAGAATCGCTCCGGCCATGTCCAATGCAACCGACGGCACCGATGGCGCCATAGACAAATGCGTGAAATCCGCAAGCGAAGATAAGTACGATCCAGCCAAAATATTGCCGATTTCGCACAGCGCGGACAGCTCCATCTCGGTATAGCCTTCTTGCTGCTCAACTGGCATAGACAACAGCTGGCGAAGCAGCGATCTGGCCGACTCTTCTTGGATGATGAAGAACATATTGCCTGGAGCTTCTCCCTCTACTCGAAGAAAAACGGCAATTACGACTTGCTCAGCGCCGCCGACACGTTCGGCTACTTCTTCAAACGGAAGCAAGCTCACTTTAGGAACGGCCATGTCAACCGGCTTATCGAGCAGTCTCGATAAGGCGGTTGCGGCATTGCCTGCACCGATATTGCCTACTTCCTTCAAAACATCCAACTCAAACGCTTCAAACCGGCTAAATATATTCACCTTAAACCTCGAGCTGTTCCAGTTGAATAATTTCGTTCTTGTTCAGCACCTCGGACAGATTGAGCATAATAAGCAAACGGTTCGAGCCTAGCTTCGCAATACCGCGCAAATATTTCGCCTTGATGCCGCCGACGATTTCAGGAGGCGAATCGATCGAATCCGTGTCGATATCGATAACATCATTCGCCGCATCTACAATAAATCCGACTTCAAGCTCGCCAGTCGCCACGACGATAATTCGCGAGTTTTCAGTAGGTTCTGTTTCGCCAAGGCCAAATCTGCCGCGCAGATCGATAACAGGAACGACTACGCCGCGCAAATTGATAACGCCTTTAATGAAGCTTGGCGTTTTCGGGACACGAGTGATTGGCGACAGCCGTTCGATTGTCCGCACTTTATCTACCTCGATGCCGTACTCTTCATGCGCAAGGCCAAACACTATGACTTTCAATTCTTCTCCCATCGTGAAACCCTCCCTTATTTAATAAGTGCATTCGGATCGATGATCAAAGCGACTTGTCCATCGCCCAGAATCGTTGCGCCCGATATGGCTTCGATATTTGTCAAATACTTGCCAAGTGTCTTAAGAACAATTTCGCTTTGTCCAATAAATTCGTCTACGGTTACGGCAGCCAGCTTATCGCCTTTGCGAATGACGACGATTTCCGTTTCAACTTCATCTTTCTCGTTGAAATCCGGCGCCTCCAGCACACGGCTTAACGACACGAGCGGGATGACGGAATTGCGGAACTCAATCATCTGATTGCCATGAACGTTCAAAATTTGCTCGCGTTTGATAATCGCCGTTTCAACAATCGAGGAAAGCGGAATCGCGTATTTCTCCGAGCCTAGCTTGATCAGCATCGCAGAAATAATCGAAAGCGTCAGCGGCAGCTGCACGGAAAACTTTGTGCCTTTGCCTAACGCCGAATCAACGGTAACATTGCCTCCAAGCGAGGTAATCTTGGAGCGAACGACGTCAAGTCCGACTCCGCGACCCGAAATATCGGAAATTTTGTCCGCGGTGCTGAAGCCCGCTGCGAAGATCAACATATGGATCTCGTCGCTCGTCAGCTTCTTTGCCGCCTCTTCGGTTACGACACCGTTCTTGATCGCAATTTGCAGCACTTTCTGCTGGTTAATGCCGCTTCCGTCTTCCTCGACCTCGATATAGACGTGGTTGCCGCTGTGGTACGCTCTCAGATGAATCGTACCGACTTCCGGCTTGCCGGCAGCAAGGCGGGCTTCGACCGTTTCGATCCCGTGGTCAACAGAGTTGCGAAGCAAGTGAACAAGCGGATCGCCGATTTCATCAATTACGGTCCGGTCAAGCTCGGTATCTGCACCGGTAATAATGAGCTCGATTTTTTTGTCGAGCGATTTCGCCAAGTCTCTGATCATTCGCGGGAAGCGGTTGAACACGGTATCTACCGGGACCATCCGCAGCTTAAGCACAATATTTTGCAAATCGGAGCTTACCCGTGCCATATGTTCTACCGTTTCCGTCAATTCATTGCGCTTAATTTCACTGGACAGCTGTTCGAGCCTTACGCGGTCGATTAGCAATTCGCTGAACAAATTCATTAGCGAATCCAATCTGTCAATATCAACGCGAATCGTACGAGATACAGCAGCCGGAGCATTTGCAGCAGCAGATTGAGTTCGCGCAGCCGCCACTTGGCTGACCGCTTCCTGTTTGGCTGCCGGCGCTTGCTCCGGCTTAGCCTCCGTTTGTGCCGGTGCCGGTGCTGTTGAAGCGGCAGACTTGGCATTGAACATTTGCAAAGATTCTTCGTCGAGAATCGTGATGTCAGCCGATTCGATTTCAGAAATCGCTGTTATTTGTTTGTGCAGTTCTTCTTGCGAAAGCTTGGAGATTGTGAACACTACGAAGGAGCGGTCAAACTTTTCCTGCTCCAAATCTTGCACCGTCGGGTCGGATTTAATAATTTCCCCGGTTCGCTCCAGCAAATCAAACACCATATATGCGCGAGCTGCCTTGAGGACACAATCGTCATTAATGCTTACTGCAATGTGAAAAGCCGAATGGCCGCTCTCGATCGATTGCAGCATAACCGATGTTTGGAACTCGTCCAATACCGCCGAACCCGGCGTTGGTCCCGATGCGTTGCCGGAAGCGGCCGGAGCCGAAGCGGCAGAAGCCGAGGCGGCAGAAGCAGTCGTCTTGTAATCGCCTTTCACGATCGCCTGCAGCGACGCGACGATCGCGGTAACGTCCGCTTTGCCCGTTCCGCCGCCAACAATATCTTGTACCATTGCTTCAAGCGCGTCCAAACCTTTAAACAAGGTGTCAAAAATAAAACTGTCCATCTTCAGTTTGCTGTTGCGTACCAGATCAAGCACGTTTTCCATCTCATGCGTCAAAGAGGCAAGATCCTCAAATCCCATCGTCGCGGACATGCCTTTCAACGTATGAGCGGAACGGAATATCGATTGGACGATCGTCAAATCTTCCGGCTCGCCTTCCAGACGCAGCAGATTTTCGTTCAAGGATTGCAGGTGATCGTTGGACTCATCGATAAACATCGACAGATAAGCATTCATATCCATTGTGGTGCACCTCCTGTAAGGGCTTTATAGCTCGATTACGTCGATTTTATAACGGCTTGCGCAATCGCGTTCGATATTTGCGGCAGCGGCAATATGGTCTTTACCGCACCGATATCGATAGCGCTTCGAGGCATGCCGTATACAACACATGTTTCTTCCGCTTCGGCTATCGCCGTTGCGGCGCCGCTTTCTACCAGCGCCTTGATTCCCTTCGCGCCGTCGCTGCCCATGCCCGTCATGACGACCGCATGCCGTTTTAACCCCGTATACGGGACAAGCGATTCGAAAAGGACATCGACTGACGGCCGATGGCCGTTGCGAGGCGGCTGCTGCGTCAGCTTAATGCAATAGCCGGCAGCATCCTTGGCCAGTTCCATGTGATAACCGCCTGGCGCGATATAGACGACCCCGGCATGCAGCTTCTCGCCATCGGCCGCTTCAACAACATGTACCGAGCTGAATGCGTCCAGCCGCTGAGCCAGCGATTTCGTAAACTTCGGCGGCATATGCTGGACAACTAGCACGGGTGCCGAAAGATCGGCAGGCAGTGAAGAAATCACCTCATGAAGCGCTCTCGGTCCGCCGGTTGAAGTTCCAATCGCTACAATATGGCGGAACGAATCGGTACTCGGCAGTTTGGACTCGGAATAAACCGGCTTCACTTTCGCTTTCTCTGGCTGAGGCGCTTTGATCGGCCTTTCTGTATGTGAAGGGGCGGCAATGTCTCGGAGCGCTTGTTTTTTCTCAATCGGCTTTGTCGGCGCTTGCGCTTTTCGTTCGGGCAGCGTCGATTTTTTTTCCGATGGCACCGGATCCCCAAATTTTTTGCTCTTCTCGATTGCCGAAGCGTCATTCTTCAAACCCGCTACATTTCGCTTCATGAGAACAGCGATTTTAAGCTTTTCCAACAAAAGCTCGCCAACCTGCACGATATCGTTCGAGAATGGCCCCGAAGGCTTGCGGATAAAATCAAAAGCTCCATATTGAAGCGCTTTGATCGTCTCCCTTGTGTTCTCCTCGCTAATGCCGGAGAGCATTATGACCGGTGTCGGATGCTGCTTCATAATCGTTTGAAGCGCATCAATCCCGTTCATTTCGGGCATTTCCAAATCCAGCGTTACCGCGTCCGGCTTCAAACGGCTTACAGCTTCTATCGCCTCGACACCGTTTGCGGCCGTACCAACGATCGTAAACTGCGGGTCCTTCACGATAAGGTCTGTAAAAATCTTACGCATGAACGGCGAATCATCTACTACGAGAATGCGATAAGGAGCCATCTTCTTACCTCCTCATTTTCAAAGGACTATCTGGATAGCCTGAACATTTTATGTAAAAATCCTTTGATCCCTTCATGGACAACCTCTTCAGACGGCTTCTCGTCCTCGATAAAGCGTCTGGCGATATCGTCGATGGCGCGAGCGGCTTCCGATCCGGGGAAAGCAATCGTAAACGGGACTTGACGCTTGACCGCTTTCGACACGGACGGATCATCGGGGATGATGCCTAATGTCGGCAATTGCGTATTTAGAAAACGTTCTGCCGCCATGCTGATCTTATCCGCCGTTTGCTTGCCTTCCTTCCTGTCGGAAGCGCGATTGACGATGAGCCGGAAACTCGGATCTACGCCTTTCGCTTTTACCATTTTAATGAGCGCATAAGCGTCAGTTATGGAAGTCGGCTCCGGCGTCGTAACGATTATCGTTTCGCGCGCAGCTTCTATGAACAGTACCGTCTCTTTAGAGAGTCCCGCGCCCGTATCGAACAAAATAACGTCATACATGCCGTCCAGCTTGCCGATTTGCTCTGAAAACCATCTCATTTCGCTCTCCGACAGCTCCAGCAAATCCTTGAAGCCGGAACCTCCGGCAATAAATTGAAGGCCGCTTGGACCTTCCTGAACGATATCCCAAATCGTTTTATCCTGCTTGAACAAATGATAGAGATGGCTTGAGGAGCTGATCCCCATTAACACGTCAATGTTGGCCATGCCGATATCGGCATCAAAGACGAGCACCTTTTTTCCGAGCCGGCGAAGCGCAAGTGCGAAGTTCAGGCTGAAGTTCGATTTGCCAACGCCGCCTTTACCGCTCGTAACCGTAACAATGCGCGTCATGCGGTTGCGCTCCATGCTGTTTTTCTGCTTCACCAAGTTGCGAAGCGCCTCCGCTTGATCATTCATCGGCCGCTTCCCCCAACAGATCATTGACGTAGGTTTCTGCGTTGAAAGGTTCAATATCATCCGGCACTGTTTGCCCTCTTGCGACGAAGGTCGGTATTAATTGATAGTTAAGTGCCAGATTGAGAATCGCGCCAAACACCGACGTCTCGTCAAGCTTCGTAAACAGAGCTTTCGTCACTCCATATTTTGCGAAGTTGTCGGCAACTGCCATCATGTCTCTCGTCTTGCCTGTCAAACTGAGCACGAGTACCGTTTCACTCGTTTCATTCGTTTGCAGCAAGCTGTTAACTTCAGAAACATGAAGCTCATTACGGAAATTTCGTCCCGCTGTATCCATATAAATGAGCTCGCGGTCTTCAAGCTGATTGAAAGCTTTCATCAAATCCATCGGCGAAAATACAACTTCAATTGGCACATTCAAAATGTTCGCATACGTTCTCAGTTGATCGACCGCAGCGATTCGATAGGTGTCGGATGTAATGAATCCGACTTTGCGGCCGCGCTTTATCGTTTGTTCGGCTGCAAGCTTTGCAATCGTCGTTGTCTTGCCTACGCCTGTAGGACCGACAAAATGAACGATTCTAGCATCCTCGCGAATTCGTTCGCCCGATAGAGGCTGCAACCACTCCAGCAGCGTTTGCCGGGCGATTTCCCAAACGGTCTCTGTTGAATATGGCAAAGCTTGCGATCGCAGCGTTTCCTCCGTACTATCCAGCAATCGGCGGATAAGATCGGCATCTACTTCCTGATCTACCAATCGTTCGTATAGCTTGCGCATCGCAATCGGCAAATCTTGATTCGGCCGATTGACCGATAGCTGGAGAAGCGATTGCTTAATGACGCGGATCTCGTCCAGCAGTTCGTCGTTAATGCGAGACAATGCGGCTGAACTATCCGGCCGTTCCATAACTGCTGTCGACACATTCGGAGCTTGAGGCTGCTGCGGTAATTTGCTGGCCGCTCCTCCGGCAGCAGCATATGCCGCGCCTGGAAATCCGTCTCCCCTGCTTTCAATGCTCGGTTGAACGGCTGCAGCAGCAGCGTTGGTACGCTGCTGCACCGTCTCATTAATGGCAGTCATCACCGCGTTGAAATCTGCAGCCTGCCGGCTTTGAGCTTGCGGCTTGCTGGCCGCCGCTCCAGATTCAATCGCAGCGATAACCTCCATCTTCTTCTTCCGAAACATTCCCATAAAACCGCCGACGCGAATTTCTTTCGTATTCAATATAACGGCGTCTTTTCCAAGCTCGCTTCGGATCATCGGGAGCGCTTCAGGCAAATCGTTAACTACATACCGTTTTACCCTCATAGATTCACCACCCCGACGCTTTGAACTTCAATATTTGGCTCCAGCTCGCTATAAGAGAGTACCGGAATATCCTGCATCGTGCGTTCTACAATTTGACGCAAGTACATGCGGATTGTCGGCGAAGTCAAGACGATCGGCTGATAACCGGATTGGATCTGGCGGGATACCTGTTCGCTCAGCTTTTGATAGATTTGCTGGGTAGCAACCGGATCAAGCGCAATGTAGCTTCCTTGATCGGATTGCTGCACCGACTCGGCAATCTTCTTCTCCAGCCCCGGACCAACCGTAATGACTCGCAGCGTGTCTCCGGAAGCGGAGAATTGCTGCGTAATTTGTCTGGACAACGCTTGTCTTACGTATTCCGTCAAAATGTCAGGATCCTTTGTGTACTGCGCCTGATCGGCTAAAGATTCAAATATCGTAACCAGATCTCGAATCGACACTTTCTCGCGGAGAAGTTTACCAAGCACTTTTTGAATCTCGCCAATCGATAGAATGGAAGGAATAAGCTCGTCGATAAGCGCCGGATACGTTTCCTTGACATTTTCAACAAGCGACTTCGTCTCTTGGCGTCCAATCAATTCATGCGCATGGCGTTTAATAATTTCTGTCAAATGCGTAGCAACTACCGAAGGCGGATCGACTACCGTGTAGCCGGAAAGCTCGGCGCGTTCTTTCATTTGCTCATCAATCCAAATCGCTGGAAGCCCAAAAGCCGGCTCCGTCGTTTCAATGCCGATAACCGAATCGTCCTCAAAGCCCGGACTCATCGCTAAGTAGTGATTAAGCAGCAGCTCGCCCTTGGCGACTGTATTGCCTTTAATTTTAATAACGTACTCATTTGGCTTCAGCTGTATGTTGTCGCGAATTCTGATAACCGGTACGACAAGACCGAGCTCAAGCGCGCATTGCCGGCGAATCATAATGATCCGGTCAAGCAAGTCTCCGCCTTGCCCTGTATCCGCGAGGGGGATAAGTCCGTAGCCGAATTCGAATTCGATTGGATCAACCTGCAACAAGCCGATAACGCTCTCCGGACTGCGCACCTCTTCGATTTGCTGTTCTTCGACGAGCATCTCTTGTTGCTGCTGTTTTTGGGAAATCGACTTTTGCATCAGCCATCCTCCGACACCAAGCAGTATAGCGAACGGCCATGTCCGCATAACTCCGATTGGAGTAAAGAGACCAAGCGCTGCGATTGTTCCTGCCACGATATATAGCAGCTTCGGATATTTGAACAGTTGAGATGTGACATCATCGGCGAGGTTGCCGTCAGATGCCGCTCTCGTTACGATCAAGCCTGCAGCCGTAGAAATAAGCAACGCCGGAATCTGACTAACCAGACCGTCGCCGATCGTCAATATCGAATAGGTTGAAAGAGCTTCACTAAATGGATACTTATGTATTGCCATACCGATTACAAAGCCGCCGATCAAGTTGATCAGCAAAATAATGATAGAAGCGATCGCGTCGCCCTTTACGAATTTGCTCGCACCGTCCATTGCACCGTAGAAATCGGCCTCACGCTCGATTTTCGAACGGCGTTCGCGAGCTTGCTGCTCGTTAATAAGACCTGCGTTCAAATCGGCGTCGATACTCATTTGCTTGCCCGGCATCGCGTCGAGCGTAAATCTCGCCGCAACCTCGGCTACGCGTTCCGAGCCTTTCGTAATTACGATAAACTGGACAACGACGAGAATCAGGAACACGATAAAGCCTATCGCTATTTCTCCCCCGCCTACCCATTCGCCGAACGTTTTAACCACTTCGCCTGCATGAGCATGCGCCAAAATGTTTCTCGTTGTCGATACGTTTAGCGCTAGCCTGAATAGAGTGGTTACGAGCAAAATCGCAGGGAAGATTGAAAAATCAAGCGCTTCCTTCGTATTCATTGCAATAAGCAAAATCGTTAATGCAATCGAGATATTTAAGATCAATAAAATATCCAGCAATAAGGTAGGGATAGGGATAACCATCATGAGCACGATGCCGATGATCCCGATTAGGATAACAAGGTCTTTTAGTTTCATGATGCGCCTCCTCCCTTTCTAATGATAGTTTATGAAGATTTTACTCGGCCTTTCAATTTGTATACGTATGCCAGCACTTCCGCCACAGCCTGGAACAGGTCTGCTGGTATGGAGTCTCCGATGTCTGCCCGTTCGTACAGCGCTCTGGCCAGCGGCTTATTTTCCATCATAATGACGCCATGCTCCTTTGCGACCTCTCTAATTTTTAGCGCGACATGATCCATCCCTTTTGCGATTATGAGCGGCGCTTCCATTTTTGAGGCATCGTACTGAAGGGCAATTGCAAAGTGCGTCGGGTTCGTTATGACGACGTCCGCCTTCGGAACCTCTTGCATCATGCGCTGCATCGCCATCCTCCGCTGCTTTTCGCGAATTCGGCTTTTTATTAGAGGATCGCCCTCTGACTTTTTAAATTCATCTTTAATGTCTTGCTTTGACATCCGCAAGCTTTTCGCATGCTCGTAACGTTGGTACATATAATCGGCAAACGCAACGATAACCAGCACTGCGCCGATCTTAATGCCAAGCCCTACGGTCAATCTTGCAGTAAACGAAAAGATTTGCTCGATCGATAAGCTTGAAAGCAACAATATGCGGTTCCAATTCGAAGCAATGGATTGAAAAACGAGCAACCCGATAATTAGCAGCTTCGAAATGCTTTTGGCAAACTCGATCAAGGAACGCAACGAAAATATTTGTTTGAAGCCATTAAACGGATTCAATTTGCTGAATTTTAGTTTCAGCGGCTCTCCTGTGAAGAGGAAGCCAAACTGCATTACATTTCCGACTATTGCGACGATAACGGCTATCGCGAAGACTGGCGCCAGTATGATCAGCATATCTAAAGCTACATCATAGAATAGGACGCGGATATTGCTCTCGGTCATTTCCATCGTGAGCCAATCGTTGAACAGATGGCCGAACATCTGATAGATCCGTTGTTTGTAGAACATGCCGAACATGGAAAACCCGGCAAACGTAAAGAGCAGAATAAATGCGCTCGGCAGCTCTGCCGATTTCGAAACCTGCCCTTTCTTCCTTGCTTCTTGCGTTTTTCTAGGTGTCGCTTTTTCTGTCTTTTCTTGGCTGAAAAGCTGCAAGTCGAGCTGTAAACGAAACTTATGCACGGCTGCAGCCTCCTTTGCTCTGTAAAATCCTATTGTCCCGGCGGACTCTTGATGATGCCGAACAATTGCTCCAGATTGTTGAATAAAATTGCGAACAGCTTATCGAACAATCCGGCCATCCCCGGCATTAGCAGGACCAAGACAATCAAGCCGATAATCATTTTAAGCGGGATGCCGATGACGAATACGTTGTATTGCGGCGCTGTTTTGGCTAAGAAGCCTAAACCCGCGTCCGTCAAAAACATCGATACAACCAGCGGAGCGGCAACTTGCATCGCCAATAAAAAAGTGTGTCCAAGCGCCAGCGACAAATAATTGGTAATGCTGCCATCCATCAGTCTGGCAAACAGATCATTATCAATCGGAATCCATTGATAGCTGTCCATTAGACCTGTCAGCAAGTAATGATGTCCATTCATTAAGAGGAACATCATAATCATGAGCATGTACTTGAAATTGCCGAGCAGCGGCGAGGAAACGCCGGTCATCGGATCGACGATGTTCGCCATTGCGAAACCGATTTGCAAATCCATAAACGCGCCTGCCGTCTGCACGACAGTAAAAAACAAATAGACAAGGTAGCCTATCAGCAAGCCTACTAAAACTTCTCTCAAAACAAACAATATGTATTCCGCATCAATATCGACGGTTTGCTTCACTCCGTAAGTGAGATAAACGATAAACGAAATGAAAAACCCAAGTCCGATTTTGAATGAATTCGGCACGCTTTTCATCGAAAACAACGGTGCGACGACGAAAAAAGAGGTTATTCGACAAAAGATAAGCAAAAAAATAGGAAAACCCTGTACGATCGCATCCATCTATTCGATTCACAGCCTATCCGATGTATTTATGCAAATTATTCAGCAGATTGTAAGTGAAATCGACAATCGTATTCAATACCCACGGACCAAATACGATAAGGGATACAAATACCGCAACAATTTTTGGCACAAAGGCTAACGTCTGCTCTTGAATCTGTGTAGTCGCTTGAAAAATACTTACGATTAATCCGACGACTAGAGCGAGAACGAGCATCGGCGCGCTGGCTTTCAATATCGTATAGATGGCTTCTCCCGCCAAACCGATGATGAAATCAGCACTCATGGCAAGTTCCTCCCCGTCTTAAATCATGTGCTAAAGCTAAGCAGCAACGATTTGACTATCAAATACCAGCCGTCTACCAGCACGAACAATAGAAGCTTGAACGGCAGTGAAACCATAACCGGCGGCAGCATCATCATCCCCATCGCCATCAATATGCTCGAGACGATCATGTCGATTACGAGAAACGGGATAAAAATCATAAAGCCCATTTGAAACGCGGTTTTCAATTCGCTTATCGCATAGGCGGGTACGAGTACGGTCAGCGGAATTTCCTCATACGTTTCCGGCTTTTCCGTTTTCGTGTAGTTCATAAAAAGCAGCAAATCTTTTTCTCGTGTATGCGAGAACATAAACTTCTTCATCGGAACCGCCGCTTTGTCAAACGCCTCGGTTTGCGATATTTCACCTTTCAGATAAGGCTGAAGCGCAACCTCGTTTACTTGCGAGAAGGTCGGAGCCATTATGAAAAAGGTGAGAAACATCGCCAGCCCGATCAGCACCTGGTTCGGCGGCATTTGCTGCGTACCGAGCGACGTTCGCACGAAGCCGAGCACGACGACAATCCTAGTGAAGCTCGTCATTAATACAAGAATGGCTGGCGCGATACTAAGCACCGTAATAAGCAACAGAATCGATAACGCGCTTGAACTCGGTTCCTCGCCACCGCTGCCAAAGTTTATCTCGACATTAGGCAACGGTTCTGCAAATGCCTGCGTTTGGAACAGAAAAGCAGCCAGTTGTACTGCGACGATTGATATCCACCATTTATTTTTCATTGTCATCCATCAACCGTTCATTAATTTTGTCGTCTTTAAGCAACGCTTCCAGCTGTTGTTTACGGTCTGCTTGACGGCTCAGCTTGTCGTTGAGCATCGACTGAAAGGAAGACGATGCCCCGTTCCACATCTCGTTGGTTGAATCGGCCTTGGATCCGGTAACGCTTTCGGAGCCGCTTTGCTGTTTGCGGAAACGTTTCACAACCTCAGTAATCGAACCCGCCGACCAACCGCCCGTTGCTTGTCGCTCCATGGCGGCGATAATCGAATGCGCCTGCTCGGTATTGTCTACTTTGTCTAGCAGCGTAATATTCTCCCCTACGCCGACAATATAGACGCAGCCTTCAAGCTCGATCACTTGAAGCGATTTGTTCTGCCCCAGAGCAATGCCTCCGAGCGAGCGAAGAGAACGGCTCGTTCCCCAAGCCCGGTTGCGCTGGGACATCCACTTCAACACGATCACAATTAATCCGATAACTAAAAATAAAGATATAATGACCCAAATCATGCTGCCTGTCATGTTGCCGGAATCCGAGAATGGCGGCTTGCTGCTATCGCCGTTAAGATCGCTAGCCGCCGCCAGCGACGGCCATACGGCTAAGCCTGAAACCGACAGCATGGATATCGTTGAAATTTTGTTGAGCATCCGGAAACCGTTAGCCCAACGTCTTTTTAATCGCTTCGATAACGCGATCCGCTTGGAAAGGCTTCACGATAAAGTCTTTAGCGCCGGCTTGAATCGCATCGATAACCATCGCTTGTTGCCCCATTGCGGAGCACATAATGACTTTAGCGTTTCCGTCGAGTTTTTTAATTTCTTTCAGTGCAGAAATGCCGTCCATCTCAGGCATCGTAATGTCCATCGTAATGAGGTCTGGTTTCAGTTCCTTGTATTTCTCCACCGCTTGCGCTCCATCTTGCGCTTCCCCGACGACTTCATACCCATTTTTGGATAAAATATCTCGGATCATCATGCGCATAAATGCTGCGTCGTCTACGATTAGAATGCGGTTTGCCATCTTCTTTTCCTCCTAAGGTGTTATTGTAATTTTTGAATGCGGTCCCATTGGCTGACGATATCGGTTACGCGAACGCCAAAGTTTTCGTCAATTACGACAACTTCGCCTTTGGCGATCAGCTTATTGTTCACAAGAATGTCTACAGGCTCGCCGGCAAGCTTGTCCAGCTCGATAATCGATCCTTGGGACAATTCCAAAATATCCTTAATTTGCTTCTGGGTTCTACCTAATTCTACGGTAACCTTCAGCGGTATGTCGAGAAGTAAATTCAGATTTGTGTCATCCGCTTGCACAAATGGAGCCTGATTAAAATTCGCGAACTGTACAGGCTGCACATTAACGTTGCGATTAACCGGATTTCCGTACGTTTGCGGGCCTTGCGGCTGCATCGGCATGCTGTAATGAGCTGGCGGCTGTTGATACATTTGCTGCGATGCTGCCGCTTCCATATGAGCTTGCTGCTGCGTGTAAGCAGGCTCTTGCACAGCTTGCTGCTTCTGTTGTGGTGCAGGCGCCGGTGCCGGAGCGCTCGCAGGTTCTTCCATTCCTCCGCCCATCAGCGTTTGCACCATATGTTTTGCAAACGATACCGGGAGAAGCTGCATAATCGTCGAATCGATCAAATCGCCGATTGTTAGACGGAATGAAATTTTGATAAAGATATCGACCGGCGGCAGTTGGCCCATTCCATCGCCGCTATCCACATCCAAAATATCAATGCCTGGCGGCGAAATGTTGACAAATCGGTTAAAGATCGTCGACATCGACGTGGCCGACGAGCCCATCATCTGGTTCATTGCTTCTTGAACGGCGCTAATATGTATTTCGTTAAGCTCCTGAGCCGTGATATCGCCTTCTCCGCCCAACATCAGATCCGCAATGACTTGCGCATCCTTCGTCTTAATTACGAGCGAATTGATGCCTTCAAAGCCGTCTACGTATTGAACGCTAACTGCAACATGAGGCTTTGGAAACTCATCCGCCAGCTGATCTCTGCGAATAAAAGTTACCTGAGGCGTCGTAATATCGACTTTCTTGCCCAGCAGCGTCGATAATGCGGTAGCCGCGCTGCCAAACGTAATATTGCCGATCTCGCCAAGCGCGTCCTGCTCTATCGTTGACAGAAAGTCCGACAGCTGTACGTCCTCGGTGGACGAAGGCGCTGCTTCCGATCCAGTCGATTGATTGAGCAACGCGTCAATCTCTTCCTGCGATAAGTAATCTTTACTCGTCATATTCTTCTTCCGCTCCTTCGCTGACAACTTGATCCACTTGAACGGCTATCCGATCTTTGACCGAGCCGGGACTGCCGATAAATTTCAATTTATCGCCTACTTTAATGTGCAAACCTTCATTTATCGGCTTGCTTAGCGAAATGACGTCGCCTGCCGATAAACTAAGAAACTCTTGAATCGTAATGGAAGACTCTCCAAGCTCGGCTACGATAGGAAGCTTCGCTTTGCTTACGCGATGCTCGAGCATCTCGACCTCTTCCGGAATGCGCTCCTTCTTCTGAGACACAAACCAATGATGCGCCGACAATCTTGGCATTATCGGTTCAATTACGACGTGCGGGATACAAAGGTTTATCATCCCTGTCGTATCGCCAATCTTGGTGCTCAATGAAATTAGTGCGATCGTTTCATTCGGCGACACGATCTGCATAAATTGCGGATTTGTCTCGAGCGCCTCTAATCGCGGAGAAATGTCGATGATCGTTTTCCACGCTTCTTGAAGACTTTCGAATGTGCGGGCGAAAATACGCTCCATCACTATCGTCTCGATTTCCGTCAAGTTATTAATCTTAGTAGGCGCGTTACCTTGACCGCCCAGCAAACGATCGAGCATCGCATAAGCGACGTTCGGATGAACCTCCAGCACCATTCTGCCTTCAAGCGGTTCGGCTTCGAAAATGTTCAATATCGTCATTTTCGGAATGGAACGAATAAATTCGTCGTAAGGCAGCTGTTCCACCTGAACCACATTTATTTGCACGAAAGTGCGGAGCTGCGCTGAGAAATAGGTAGTCAAATATCGCGCGAAGTTTTCGTGTATGCGGGTCAAGCTTCGAATATGATCCTTCGAGAAACGAACGGCGCGCTTGAAATCGTATACTCTGACTTTCTTTGTTACTTCTTCCTTCTTTAGCTCGTCAGCGTCCATCTCGCCGGATGATAACGCCGCTAGCAGCGCGTCAATTTCATTTTGCGATAATACATCAACCAATTCTCTCACCCCCTTCAAGGAATGTCGGCTTCAAGCTTTAGATCTGCGTAATGATAAAGTTAGTAATTTCGACTTTAACCAACTTTTTCCCTTCCGGCAGTATCGGATTAATTAGGTTAAGCAGCTTCGATTCCAGCATGTCTTCACCTTTGGAACCCTTCAGATCATCGGCCGTCATATCCGCAATCGTGCGGTTAATGATTGGCTTCACCTCAATGTCCAGCAGCTTGTCGAAATCTTCTTTCGTCTTTTTGCTGTCCAGCTGGAAAGCAAAGTTCATTACGACGACATAATCTGTGTCAAGCAGGTTGCGTTTGAAATCTTTGAGCTCAGAGGTAACCTCTACGCGCTCTGTCGCCGATAAGTGCTTGACTTCAATTGTTTTGTTCGGGTCTGCGTCAGCAGCTTCACTGAAAAATGATTTGAATAAAATAATGGATACGATTGCGATCAGTGTAATCGCGAGCAATGTAGTTACTATCCAAGGCAACATCTTCTTCATGTCTAAGGACCCTCCGTTTGTTCGATCTTCTGGGTCGCTGCGAGAACGCCGATCGAGCGAATATAACTCTGTACGAGCAGCAGAAGTTCGGACGAGCTTTCCGCCACGATGATTTTTTTGCCTGTCGTCAACGAAATAATCGTATCAGGCGTCTCTTCGACCAACTCAATCAGAAGAGCATTAATCATTACTTTCGTGCCATTCAACCGAGTTACGGTTATCATAAGCTGTCCCCCTCACATACCGGGGAGGCTGTTTGAGCCTCCCGCATGTATTGATCTAGCTAATTAAGCGATTAGCGTTTCAGGTTTACAACTTCTTGCAAAATTTCATCCGATGTCGTAATAATCCGCGAGTTCGCTTGGAAGCCGCGCTGTGCAACAATCATCTCTGTAAATTCTGCTGTCAGGTCAACGTTGGACATTTCCAGCTGACCGGAAATGATGTCGCCCGTACCAAGCTCAGCATCGGAAGCCGTAACAATTTCAAACTCGCCTTCCGGATTGGCGTTCGCCGTTACTTGATACAAGTTGTTGCCCATTTTAAGCAAACCGCTTGGGTTAACTACTTTAACAATACCGAGCTGTGCAACAGCTTCCGTTCCGTCCGGCGATACGCCAAGAATGGTTCCGTCTTGTCCGATCGAGAAGGATGTTACTTCCTCCGGAATCGTGATCGGTCCGTCAACGCCAAGGACGAACAGGCCGTCAGCCGTTACCAGCTGGCGATTGGCATCGATTGTAAAGTTGCCTGCGCGAGTCAACAATACAGGCTCAGCGTCCGGACTTGGAGATACGGCGAAAAATCCGTCTCCGTCGATACGAAGGTCTGTCGGATTATTCGTCGTCATCGCACTGCCTGGAGAATGCATAGTGTCGATTGAAGCGATAGAAACGCCCAGACCCACTTGCTTCGCATTTACGCCGGCTTGTTCACCTTCAATGGAACCTGTTACGCCAGCAGTCGTCTGGCTCAGAATGTCGCTGAACATAACGCGGCTGCCTTTAAAGCCGACCGTATTCACGTTTGCAATGTTGTTGCCGATTACATCAAGCTTAACTTGAAACCCGCGCATACCGGATACGCCGGAGTACATCGATCTAAGCATTAAGTAATTCCTCCTCAACAATTTGGGTTTGCTTAATTAGTTTTGCGCCAGGCTGCTTCAGTCGGTCCGCAGCCTGTATTAGGCCTCCTGCTCGGTCCAGCCTATTCATTCAGAATGACGGCGCTGTCGATTTGCGTAAATACATTGCTTTGCAGCTGTTTGCCATCCATTGCCGTTACAACGGTTCGGCTTGGCACATTTACGATCATCGCGACATCCTTCATGACGATTAAAGAATCAATGGCCCCTTTGGACTCTGCCTCTTCAACCGCGTTCATAATTTTCGTCAACGATTCCGGCTGTAGCTGAATGCCGCGCTGCTTCATGCGTACCTCTGCGTGATGACTGAAATGAAGCACTTTGGCATCGAGCATGCTGCGAAATTCGCCTGATTGGCTCGATTTGGCCGCCGTCGTCTTTCCTTGTACTAATAACGGCGATTTGACAGGCATCAGATGCCCGATCTTCACGCTGTCACTCATGCGGTTTCAGCCCCTTCCGATTCGGAATTCGAGCTGTCCTTATCTTCTGCGGAAGCATCTGTATCTGCATCTGTGTCGGTTGAGCTAGTCTCCGAAATGGAAATCAAGTCGTCAACCAGAACCATCGTATCGTCGCCAAACTTCACATACTGCTTACCGCCTGAGACAACAACCGATTCAACGACATCGGAAACGACTGCGGATTGTCCCGCATCATTCAGTTCGTACCACTGCACAGTTTTGCCGATCATTGTGGATGCCGAGCCGAGATTTTGGCGAAGCAAGCCGATTTGTTCCGACATATTCGTTAGCTGCTCTACGGAAGTGAATTGAGCCATCTGAGCGATAAACTCTTTATCCTGCATCGGCTGCAGCGGATCCTGATTTTGAAGCTGGGTGACTAATATTTTAAGAAAATCGTCTTTCCCCATCATCGAGTCATTCTCTTTCGCTGCTGCTGTCTGCACGTTGACTTCAGAATAATTCGGCCACGTTACTTTGGATGAAACAGTCGCCATTTCGTTCACCTCCATCCTACTTGCGTACCGATTGATTTGCTGTGCTTTATGCCGTTACATTAACTGCTCGTCCGTAACCCATATCCTGAATCGCCAATTGCTCGACTACATCATTCTCAAATACGGCGGCATCATCCGCGATGCGGCTGCCTTTCGACTTGTTCTGTCCCGTAAAAGACTGTTGTCCTGCACCTTGGCCAAGATATCCGTTAGACAAGTGCGCGGCCGCTTGGCCTTGCGTTACTTCCAGCTTATCAACCGATAATCCTTGCGCTTGAAGCGCTGCGCGAAGCTGAGCCATTTGATTGTCCAGCACATCTTTAGCTGACACCGTGTCGGTATGGAATACTGCGGTCAATTGTCCGTTCTGCACAGTTATGCGAATGTCTACTTGCCCGAGCTGTTCCGGGAACAATTGAATCGTCGCTTCAGTCGCTCCGTTCAACACTTTGAAATCCAGCTTTTGTACAAATTCGGACATCGTGTCTGCGAATTGATCCGCAGCAACATATGGTTGAAGCAGCGCTTTTGCAGACGGATGAATAGCAGCCGAGCGTACCAGATCGCCAAATACCGGCCCCGTTTGCGCGGCTGTTCCGGCTTCCGCCGTTTCTGCCGTCATGCTTTGCGTTGCGCTTTCCGTCCCCTCTTCGCCAGTAGATGCGATCAGCACCGACGGATGAATCGCTTGCTGGCTCAACCTTTGCAGCATTGACGTCGTTGACGATGCTGCCGACTGAGTAACTTGGACTTCAGCCGTTTGATCCGCTGCCGCATCTGTTTGGCTTTGCAAGTTTGCTGGCGCATTATTCTGCTGAACCTTCTGCTTTTGAAGCACTTTCTCAATTGCTTGCAATTGCTGTCCGATCAGCTGAAGCGGTTCTTGTTGTTGAACTTGCTTCAGACCGCCTTCTTGCAAAAGCGATTGAAGCTGATAGAGCGACTCTTGCAATTGCAGCTTCACTTGAGTGGAAGCATTTGCTTGAACGCTTTCCCCGTCCGCCGAATCGCCAGACAGTTGGACATCTTTCCATTCGATGACCGGCGCTCCGAGCAGTGCTAGCAACGCATTAAGCTGTTCCAGCACCGATTGCATTTGCTCCAGCGATTTCTCATCGACCTCAGCAGCATCAGTTTGCTCGTCCTTAGCGATTAGTTCCTCAATCAATCCTTCTATCATCGCAATTAAGTCCATTGTTTCTGCAAGCGTAAGATCTGCATTCACACTGTCAACGGCAGCATCAGCTACCGATAAAGAAGGCGATCCGGTTGCTGCAGCACTTGCTGCTCCGTTTGTTTCACCGGTATTGCCGCTGCTCATGTGATAGAACAGCTTTTGTTGAAACGCTGCTCCACCTTCTGTTTTCGTCTGACCTGTTGCGGTCGATGCAGCAATTGCTTTTGCCGATGTTGCGCTTCCTGCCGAAATGGCAGGCATGTTCATATCCATTGTTTCACCTCCTTTCCCTACAACAGGATCTTTGATGACATCAGGATCTTAAGTCACAACATATTCTAACTAACAATTTCATAATGAAGCCGCTTAATTGCCTGTCATGAGCTTCGACACAAGCTGTGCAGTCAGCTTATCGTTGATCGCCGACATTTCGCCTACGATTGACGAACGTGTCGTATCGTTTACTGCGTTCAAAATGCGAAGCACTTTGCTCGGACTAATGTCTGACATTGTAAGTAGAAGCTCCGCCGCATTTTTCGGGTCCATAGCCGAGAATGTAGCGCTCAGTTGGTCCGAATCGAGCGATGCGGACTGTTGCTTCGTCGCAGTTGCTTCTTGCGCTTTTTTCAGCTGTGCTTGCAATGCGGCAATTTGGCGATCTTTAGCCGATACCGTATCTTTAAGCATCACCGTTGCATCTGCTGCCGTTTGCGGGTTCATTTTTTCCAAAATGCGAACCCGATCGTCCGGCCGCATCGCTTCAAGCACGAGGACCATATCCTCAATCGTCATGCTCTCCAGAATAGGCGCCGCCTTGCTTGGCGTAATTTTGCCGTACATCGCGGCAAGCTCTTGAATTTTAGCTTGATATTGCTCATCCTCAAGCGCCTTTTTCGAGTTCGCCGCATTCAGCTGCTCAATTTCCGTTTCCAAGCTTTTTATCTCCTGCTCCTGCATGGTTTTGAGCTGCGCGGTTTGTGCCAGTTCGCTTTCCTTCTCCGTCAGCTGCGCCTGCAGGTCGGCAATTTTGCGTCCCATATTCTCCGACTTCAGCTCCGAATCTTTCGACCCTGCCGACTCTTCCCGAGCTTCAGGAATAACTTCTTTGAGTACTGGAATCGAATTGCCAAGCTTCAATGCGGAATTGCGCATATCTGCGTTAAACAGCACATACAGCACGCCTAACAAAACGATTACAAACAGCACTGGAGTCATAAAAAACAGAAATCGTTCAAAACCGCTGTAGCCTTCTTTCTCCAAATCCGCATTCGCCAATTGAATCACTCCCTCTAGCCTAGCGTGCAGCTTCCGCTACGTAGCCGATGCGATATAGCGAACGGTCGCTATTTCATCGAGCTCGTTCTGCTCTTTTAACTGCGTCGCATACCGGAACCGCTCATGCGCATGCTCCTTCGCCTTCATCCATACCTTCTCGTCCTTCATCCGATCAGCCAGCTCAGAACGGCTATTATCCACCTTCTGCTGCGCACGCCGAATGTCTCGCAGCTTGTTCTCAATACAACAGTCTAAATACTCTAAATAATGTTGAACGAGCTGCAATTCCGACAACGATACGGACAATAAAGCCGATTCTTGCTGTTTCTCTTCCCACTCGAATCGCTTCTGACGCAGTTCGGAGAGCGACAGCTCCTCAACCTGCAAAGCTCCGATCGCGGAAGAGAGAAGCCATTCGGCCTGAGTCTTTTCGCTTGTCTTCAAATCGACGATCTTTTGATACGAATACCGAAAGGATGCCATTGCCATTTACGGTTCATCTCCTGTAAAAGTCGCTCATTAAACGGTCTTGCGCCTCTGTGAGACTTACTTTTTCGCTCGTTCTCTGCCTCGTAAATTGATGAATAGCTTCGATATTTTCGATCGCCAAATCAATTTCTGCATTCGAACCGCTTTGGTACGCCCCAATATTGATGAGGTCTTCCGAATCTTTATAAATTGATAACAGCCGTTTTAATTGATTGGCTGCATCTTGCTGTTCTTCCGTTACAATTTCCTTCATGACCCGGCTTACGGAAGCCAACACGTCGATGGCAGGAAAATGTCCCTTGTTAGCAAGATGCCGGCTTAATACGATATGCCCGTCCAATATGCCGCGGACTGCGTCTGCGATTGGCTCATTCATATCATCGCCGTCTACAAGAACGGTATAGAACGCGGTAATCGATCCTGTCGGACCGGTTCCCGCCCGTTCAAGCAGTTTCGGCAAGGTTGCAAAAACAGAAGGCGTATAGCCTCTGGTTGCCGGAGGTTCGCCGATAGCAAGCCCGACCTCGCGCTGCGCCATCGCAAATCGCGTGACAGAATCCATCATGAGCATGACGTTCATGCCGCGATCGCGAAAATATTCAGCGATTGACGTCGCGAGCAAAGCGCCCTTAATTCGAATAAGCGCCGGCTGATCGGATGTCGCGACTACGACGACGGATCTGGCGAGCCCTTCCGGTCCGAGATCCTTCTCGATAAACTCGAGCACCTCTCGACCGCGTTCACCAATTAGCGCAATTACGTTTACATCCGCTGAGGTGTTGCGCGCAATCATGCCGAGCAGCGTACTTTTGCCTACGCCCGAGCCTGCGAAGATGCCTACGCGCTGGCCTTGACCGACAGTAAGCAAACCATCAATCGCTCGTACACCGATACTTAGCGGTTCCGTTACCCTAGGACGCTTGAGCGGATTGCCAGGCTCGTTATGAGTCGAATAGTGCTGCATCCGGCTTGGCAGGAATGATCCGTCAAGCGGCTGACCAAGTCCGTCTAGCACTTTGCCTAGCAGTTCAGATCCGACTTGAACCGTCAGCGGTTTGCCTGTGCCGACAACATCGCAACCCGGGCTTATCGCATGAAGATCTCCTAGCGGCATTAGAATAACTTTATTGTCGCGAAATCCAACGACTTCCGCTTTAATCGGCTTTGCGCCTTTCGACGAGTAGATGTAACACACATCGCCGATGCTTGCGTCCGGACCTTCCGACTCGACCGTCAATCCAATAACCTGTGTAACTTTTCCGTTCACACGGACTGGATCGATTGGAGTCAAATGTTCAATATACTTGGAAGCATCCAGCTTAATCGCGCTCATCAATTATCCCTCGATCCTCATCGCTTTGGTGAGCAAGCTGGATGAGCTCGCGTTTAATTTCCGAAAGCTGCGTGTCGATTCGAGCGTCTATGCTGCCGAATGCAGAGCGTATGACACAGCCAAAATCGCGTACTGTAGCGTCGGGCAAAATTTGCAGTTCAGCTTGCGAGTCGATTACGAGATTAAGTTCTTCTCGTGCTGCTTGCACAAAAGCCAATTGGCTTGGGGCAACACAAAGCGCAATAACGCCTTGTTCTCTGCGACGAGATAAAGATTTGCGGATGAGTTCAAGAGCAATTTCCGGAGCTGATTCAAGTTGGCGGCCAATAACCTTTTCCGCTATCGCACAGCTTAATTCGACAAGGAACGGTTCTGCTTCTTGAATGATTTGCTCCCGCATTTCATAGCCGGACTTTAGTATGGCGCTAGCTTCAACAAGCTTTTGTTCCCATTGCTGGTGCAATTCGGCCTGTGCTTGTTCGCTGCCTTCCATGAAGCCTTGCTTGTATCCGTCTTCGCGAGAAACTTGGGCCATTTGCTCATCTTCAAGCCTTTTCTCAAGCCACCAGGCATCAATTTGCGCTTCTGTATCGGCGATCATTTGCTCGCATTGTTTCCCGGCTTCACGAAGCCGTTCCTCCGCAAATGACTGAGCGTCATTCAAAATTTGCTCGCGGAGCGAAATCGTTTCTTCGTCAGGACCCGCAGGTTCTTCCGGGACCAGCTGTGCTTGATCGAACTCAGCAGCAGGCGGCGCATATTGGTTTTGCCGGAGCAGCTCTTTTATTTGCTCGAGCGAGATAACGCTATTCGATTTAATTAAATTAGACAATGATATCGTCTCCTCCGCCGCGAGCTATAATAATCTCGCCGGATTCTTCCAGTCTGCGAATAGTAGCGACGATACGAGTTTGGGCTTCTTCCACATCCCGCAAACGGACAGGACCCATAAACTCCATTTCTTCCTTGAACGTTTCGACCATCCGCTTCGACATGTTGCGGAAAATCGCTTCGCGAACTTCTTCGCTCGCCACTTTAAGCGCAAGCTGAAGGTCGGAGGTCTCGATATCGCGAATGATACGCTGAATCGAACGGTTGTCGATGTTGACGATATCTTCGAATACAAACATCCGTTTTTTAATTTCTTCGGCTAGTTCAGGATCTTGAATTTCGAGCGCATCGAGAATGGTGCGTTCTGTACCGCGGTCGACGCCGTTCAAAATTTGAACGATCGAATCGATGCCGCCGGCGTTCGTATAATCCTGAGTAACTGTAGCCGAAAGCTTTTGCTCCAGGACTCGCTCTACTTGACCGATAACTTCAGGTGAAGTACTGTCCATCAGCGCAATTCTGCGTGCAACATCTGCTTGCTTCTCTTGCGGAAGCGACGAAAGAATGTGCGAGGATTGCTCCGATTGCAAATAGGACAGGACGAGCGCGATCGTTTGCGAATTTTCATTTTGGATAAAGTTCAAAATCTGCGTCGGTTCAGCTTTGCGTGCAAAGTCGAACGGTCTTACTTGCAGCGTAGCTGTCAGACGGCTGATCACTTCACTTGCTTTCTGCTCGCCAAGCGCTTTTTCCAAGATGTCCTTCGCATACGTAATGCCGCCTTGCGTAATGTATTCCTGAGCCAAGCAAATTTGATGAAATTCGCTTATGATCGTTTCTCTTTCACTGCTATCGATTTTTCGGACATTGGCGATTTCCAGCGTAAGCTGTTCAATCTCCTCTTCCCGCAAATGTTTAAAAATTTGTGCCGACACTTCAGGCCCTAGCGTAATTAGAAGGATAGCAGCCTTCTGCCTGCCGGTTAAACCGTTTGACAATTTCGCCATCTGATCCACCTCTATTCATCCACAAGCCAGGTGCGAAGAAGGTTAACGAATTCTTCAGGCTTGCGTTTGGCCAGTGTTTCCAGATTTTTACGAGCTTGACTGTCTTGCGTGGCATCAAAATCCAGAGATGGATACTCGACTTTGACCGGTGTATCCATAACCAGCTGCTGTTCGACTGCCTGTTGTTTTCTTCTTCGAACAAGCATGACGGCAAGTGCGCCGATTATGGCAAGTGCCGCTGCGCCAATACCGATCGTCCAACCTGTGGACAACCCGCTTGTTGCGCCGTTTCCGCCATTTTCCGCAAAAGCTTGGGCAATGACTGAAACCTTTTTATTCATCAGCACGTCATCATTAACATCTTGACCGGAATCAGCAAGCTGCGCCCGTACGAGTGATGTCAAATATGTAGTAACGCTGGCTAGCGATTGCTCGTTCAACTTGCCTTCCTCAACGCCGATGCTAATCGACAGATCTTTAAGCGTGAACGGAGCGGATTCAATCAAGTTGTTGATGCGGTTGTAATCATAATTAATAGCGCTGGTGCTTTGCTCCGATTCGGAGTTGCCGTTCGATTGAGCGGCTGTGTAGCCAGGCACGTCGGTTTCACCCGTTCCGGCCACTCCGCCGGCTTGAGCGCTTCCGTTTGTCGAGCTGCTGTTGCTCGACTCTTCGCTAAGTATAATGCCGTTGTTGTTGTTGTTCTCCAGCGGCCTAACCAGCTGCTCTTCCGACTTTTTCTTATCGAAATTAAAGCTGCTCGCTACGCTGATGACAAGATTCTCGCCTACGAGCGGACCAAGAAACTGCTGAATGTTCTTTTTCAATTCCAATTCGTATTTGCGCTGAATTTGGAACTGGTCGTCAGCCGCGTCTGTTGCACCTGCTCCAATGCCGCCGGCTTCAGTTGAAACGAGTTCGCCTTGCGGACTGGAAATCGTAATGTTTTCAACCGCCAATTTCGGCACTGCCGTTTTTACCAGATTGTAGTAGCCGTCCACTTCTTTTTGCGAAGGGCGGTAACCGGAAGTGAATTTCAACATGATGGAAGCCGATGCTCTCTCCGCCTCTTCAGGACTTAGAAATACGGTCTCTTCCGGCAGATTGATCAATACGTTGGAGCTTTCGACGCCTTGCATGCCGTTCAGCAACTGCTGAACCTCGCCGTTTAACGCATTCAAATATTTAACATTGAATTCGTTCTCCGTTCCGCCAAATGGCGAGGAGCCTTCCGAGAATGCCTCAAAGCCCATCGAGCCGTTCTGGACAAGTCCTTGCGAGCCGACATCGACTTTGATTCGAGAAGCGACTGCGCTTGGAACGGAAATGCTTTTTCCGTTATTGCTCAGTTCGTATGAAATGCCGCTGCTGTCCAAATAATTCATAATTGCAGCTGCATCCGTTGTATCTAGATTTTGAAAAGCGAGCTCATAATCGGTCCTTGTGAATATGTACGTCAGCAGTATGATGGACAAAAGCAGTACACCAATCGATGCCCCCAGCCCAATTTTTTGTTTTTTGCCCATTTGACTCCAAAATTGCTTGAGCCTTTGCGTAGCTTGGGCGATTCTTTCGTTCACATTGTCACCTCACCCAAATATTTGCTAGGTATGTATTACAGCTATACTTGCATCCGCATAATCTCTTGATATGCTTCAATCACTTTGTTACGGACTTGCGCGGTAAGCTGCAGGCTAAGCTGTGCTTGTTCGGATGCGATGAGCACTTGCGAAACGTCAACCTCGCCGATCAGAAACTTATCATTCATCGTATGTACATTCTTTTCTTGCGCGCTTACGCCATCTATGGCTTGCTGCAAATATTGCCCGAATGACTGCGTCAATTCTGCAGGCGTTGCTTGCTTAGATTGGGAAGCTTCCAACAGCTTGGAAACAGGCTGGGCCTGGCTGAGCTGAAGCGACTGAATCATGTTAGCACCTCCGCGAATTTAGTTTTATTTACCGATTTCAAGGGCTTTCATAAACATCGCCTTTGAAGCGTTGAGCGCCGTGACGTTGGCCTCGTAAGAACGAGTGGCCGAAATCATATCTACCATTTCCTTTGCGATATCTACGTTGGGCATATTCACATAGCCGTTTGCATCGGCATCGGGATGAGTCGGATTGTAGACCAGTTTCGTAGGTGTCTGATCCTCGATTACGCGAGCTGCAACCACGCCTTTCGAACTACTGGAGCCATTTATATGGCCATTCAGCACATCCGCGAAAGTTTGCTGCGTTTGCGGCTCGACCACGACCATCTTCCTTTTGTACGGGACGAATTGCCCATTCACAATCGAAGCTCTAGTCGTTTCCGCGTTTGCTACGTTTGAAGATATAACGTCCATCCTGAGCCGCTGCGCGGTTAGCGCCGATGCGCTTGCATCAAAACTGCTCGATATTTTCAAGACTAAGCTCTCCCTTCAATTCCGATTCGCATCATTTTCGCGTCATGATTGATTTGTTGAATATAGAAGTTATAGCTTAATTGGTTTTTAGCCAGCAGCGCCATTTCTCTCTCAATGTCGACATTGTTGCCATTATTATTCATCGTAGTCGCCGAATCTGTCGAAATCTGCGTTGTCGAAGCCGCAGCGGAAGTCTTGCCGATATGCAAGTGCCTTTCATTGTTTCGAAGTCCTACCAGCTTTCTCTCCGGTTGTTGACCCATTTGCTGTTCCAGCAGTTCCTCGAATAACACTTCAGACCGTTTAAAGTTTGGAGTATCGGCATTTGCGATGTTATTTGCCAGCACGCCTTGCCGCATTTCTGCTGCATGAACTGCGCTTTCCAACCGCTGAAAAGATGCGCCGCTTAACAATTTCATGTAGTAATCACCACTTTCGAGTTGAAGATATGAGAAAAACTCCTATCGGAGTATTTCGACGATGTTCGACCGCGTTTATGCGGATGTTTTTATCGCCAATCAGAATCATCTCCTTTAAGCTTTATCGCTGTAAACCGCTTAATTATTCTGATGTGGTTAAATAGGTATTCAACAGATTAAGCATCATTCCTGCTTCTTCGACACATAATTATGAAAAAAATGAGACGTAGGTGTCGAGATTTGCCGACAAGATAATATTCAACAATTACCTAATTTATTACAATAAGAAAAAAGCCCTATCTTTAATAATAGATAGGGCTTAGATGGGAACAACGTCCCATTCTTCGTATTAAGCTTTTATTTTCTCTAATTCCTGGAGCAATTGTTGATTCAAAATTCGGATGTAAGTGCCTTTCATGCCAAGCGACCGTGTCTCGATTACGCCTGCGCTTTCCAGTTTGCGCAAAGCGTTTACGATTACCGAACGCGTAATGCCGACTCTGTCCGCAATCTTCGAAGCGACTAGCAAGCCTTCCTTGCCCTCCAGCTCCTCAAAGATATGCTCCACTGCCTCCAATTCGCTAAACGACAGCGAACCGACAGCAACCGATACGACCGCGCGGCTCCGCACTTCCTGCTCCACTTCATCGGCACGTTCACGCAATATTTCCATGCCGACAATAGTTGATCCATATTCCGCAAGAACAAGGTCATCATCGTCGAAATGTCCGCTATGCCGCGTCAGAACCAACGTTCCAAGCCGATCTCCCCCGCCTGTAATCGGAACAACGGTCATAATTTCCTGCTGGCCAAGAGCAGGAAACGCTTCGTATACGCCTGCATCAGGCGATACGTTCGTTACCGATTCCTGCATGTCCAAAAAAAGAACGTTGCTCGCTTGCGGAAAACGAAGCTCTTCGACCGACATGGAACGAAGCGAATCATGATCAAACGCATTGACCGCCGCGCAGCCAAGCACTTTGCCTTTGCGGCTGACGACAAATACGTTCGTTTGAATCGTGCTGCTTAGCACTTCAGCCATCTCTCGGAAATTAACCGCTTTGCCGGCCGCTCGCTGGAGCAGCCGGTTTAGCGTTCTTGTTTTTGTAAGTAAAGTCATGCTACTGCCTCCCAAAACTCATACCAAATGCCAACTACAATATATATTGACTCAAATCGCGATTTTGCGCAATGCCTCCGACTTTCTCGCGAACATATTCGGGAGTAATCGTCATCTGATCAAGCGTGATGTCTGGAGCCTCAAACGAGAGATCCTCCAGCAGCTTCTCCAGAATCGTATGCAGCCTGCGAGCGCCAATATTTTCGGTGTTGCGGTTGACGTCCGCCGCGATTGAAGCAATTTCCTTTATCGCATCGTCCGAAAATTCAATCGCAATACCCTCTGTTTGCAGCAATGCCGCATACTGCTTCGTCAACGCATTTTTAGGCTCTTTCAAAATGCTGACAAAGTCGTCCAAGCTGAGCGAAGTCAGCTCGACACGAATCGGAAAACGCCCTTGAAGTTCCGGAATCAAATCCGAAGGCTTTGAAACGTGGAATGCGCCTGCAGCGATGAACAAAATGTAGTCCGTTTTGACCGGACCGTATTTTGTCATGACCGTAGAGCCCTCAACGATCGGCAAGATGTCGCGCTGCACGCCCTCTCGGGATACATCCGGACCCGAACCGCGCGAAGGACTTGCGATTTTGTCGATTTCATCAATAAAAATAATACCAGACTGTTCGGCTCTCGTCACCGACTCCGCGATAACTTCATCCATATTGATCAATTTGTTCGCTTCTTCTTGAATCAATATTTTGCGCGCTTCTTTGATCGGCAGCTTCCGCTTCTTCGTTTTCTTTGGCAGAAGCTGGCCAAACAGTTCCTGCATATTCATGCCCATGCCTTCAGGTCCTTGACCGCCCAGCATGTCGAGCATATTCGGAGTCGCGTCCTCCACTTCGACTTCAACGACTTCGTTTTCAAGCTTGCCAGCAGCCAAATCTTCTTTCGCCTGCGAACGTTTCGTAATGATCGTCTGATCCTGCTCCGGTTCTTCTACCGGCTCTTTCGTTTGGCTTTGATTGCCAAAAAGCATTTCAAACGGATTTTTGCCCGCCTTTTCCTTTTGTTTAGACGGAACTAACAACGAAACAAGACGTTCATTCGCCTGCTTCTCCGCTTTGTCTTTGACTTGCTCTGTGCGTTCCGCCTTTACCATTCGAATCGCAGTTTCAATCAAATCCCTGACCATCGATTCTACGTCGCGGCCGACATAGCCGACCTCGGTAAATTTCGTCGCTTCCAGCTTGACGAACGGCGCTTTGACAAGCTTCGCCAGCCTGCGGGCAATTTCCGTTTTGCCGACGCCAGTCGGTCCAATCATCAATATATTTTTCGGTACGATTTCATCGCGAAGATTTTCATCCAGCTTGCTTCTCCGATAACGGTTGCGCAGCGCGATCGCTACGGAGCGCTTTGCCAGCTTCTGACCAACGATATATTTATCCAGCTCGGCAACAATCTGACGGGGTGTCAACGCTTCATTCGTCATCTTAATCTCCTCCGCTCTATGAACCGATTTCTTCAACAATAATATTGTGATTCGTATATACGCAAATATCAGCTGCCACTTCTAATGAGGCCAAAGCCATTTCCTTCGCCGTCATTTGCGGCGCATGCTTTTGCAGCGCTCTCGCTGCCGACAGCGCATAATTGCCGCCAGAGCCGATTGCCAGAATGCCGTCATCCGGTTCGATAATTTCACCGTTGCCGGAAATTAGCAGCAGTCCAGTCTGGTCCATCACCAGCATGAGCGCTTCCAGCTTGCGCAAAATGCGATCCGAACGCCAATCTTTGGCCAGTTCTACCGCTGCGCGCTGCAAGTTGCCGTGATGCTCCTCCAGCTTAGCTTCAAACTTCTCGAACAATGTAATAGCGTCGGCAACGGAGCCAGCGAAACCGGCGATAACCTGTCCTCGGTACAGCCTGCGTACCTTTTTCGCTTTATTTTTCATCACGACGCTGTTGCCGAATGTTACCTGTCCGTCGCCAGCGATGGCGCCTTTCCCGTTATGCCGTACGGCGCATATCGTCGTTGCATGAAATTCCATTTCCATTCTCCGCACCTCCATCGACTATCGAAAGCCTCACGAATGATGAATTGTTTCAGATGTATCGGACACTACGAGAATGATTGGACTTCCGGTCGCTGTTGTTTTCCGATTTTTTATTGAATACCTCCAAAGTGGTAAAAATCCGAATACTAAGGCGAACGCTCCGCTCCTCCAGCTCAATCATTCTCTCCGTGCCTCATCCTCAATTCTTTGTTTCATGCGTTTATCTTTCTAGCCATTTTCATATTGATGACCAACAGTTTACTTTACGGCTAAATGATCGAAATGTTCCCGTTTAAATTGTTCAATTCCTTCCAGCGCGCGATTCGCAATCGCTTCGTTCTTCTCTTTCTTGTTGCGAATGCGGTTCTCAAGCGGCGGGAAAAGCCCGAAGTTCGCGTTCATCGGCTGAAAATGTTTAAAATCTGCCGTCGTTATATAATTCGCCATGCTTCCAAGCGTTGTGTCCGCAGGAAGAACAAGCGGTTCCAGTCCGCGTGCAAGACGGCCCGCATTAAAGCCGGCAATCAGGCCGGACGCTGCGGATTCCACATAACCTTCCACGCCAGTCATTTGGCCGGCAAAAAACAGATTTTCACGGTTTTTCAGCTGGTATGTCGACTTAAGCATGCTCGGCGAGTTAATGAACGTGTTCCGGTGCATAACGCCATAACGGACAAACTCAGCATTTTCAAGACCCGGGATGAGCGAGAATACGCGTTTCTGTTCGCCCCACTTCAAATGCGTCTGGAAGCCAACCATGTTATAGAGCGTGCCTGCAGCATTGTCTTGGCGCAGCTGGATAACAGCATGCGGCAGTTTCCCTGTATGCGGATTGACGAGGCCGACAGGTTTCATCGGGCCGAACAATACCGTCTGCTTGCCGCGGCTTGCCATAACCTCGATCGGCATGCAGCCCTCGAAGTACACTTCCTTCTCGAATTCTTTAAGTTCCGCTTTTTCTGCGGTCGTCAGCGCTTCATGGAAAATATTAAATTCTTCTTCTGTCATCGGACAGTTTAAGTATGCGGCTTCGCCTTTATCATAACGGGACGCAAGATAAACTTTGCTCATATCGATCGAGTCTTTCTCGATGATCGGAGCAGCTGCGTCATAGAAATAAAAATATTCTTCGCCAAGCAGTTCGCGAATTTGCTGCGAAAGTGACGGCGAAGTCAGCGGGCCCGTTGCAATAACGACAATACCGTCTTGCGGAATTTCTTTCACTTCTTCATTGCGCACTTCTACAAGCGGATGCTCATGAAGCAAGCGGGTTACTTCGCCAGAGAAGCCGTCGCGATCAACAGCTAGCGCGCCGCCCGCCGGCACCGCATTACGGTCAGCGCTGCCAAGAATAAGCGAATCCAAACGGCGCATTTCTTCTTTCAGCACGCCGACTGCATTCGCAAGACCGTTGGCGCGAAGGCTGTTGCTGCAAACGAGTTCGGCAAAATTATTCGTATGATGAGCCGGCGTTTTCGTCTCCGGACGCATCTCATAGAGAACGACTGGAACCCCTTGCGCTGCAATTTGCCAAGCAGCCTCGCTGCCTGCCAGGCCTGCTCCGATTACTGTAACTTTCTGTTGTTGTTGCGACAATGTTAGTACCTCCAATATTGGGATGAAACGTTATTCTTTGCTGGATTGATGCATTTTCACTGTTAAACCGCGATAAAACACAGTTGTCCTCCCCGCGAGGGGAGGACTATTGGCGCAGCGCTGACGCTTATGCTTGTTCTTGTTCGTCTTCCTCTACTTCTTCAGAGAAATCACAGGACGGGCATTGCAGCTTTACGCCGCTTCTGTTTCGTTTCTCGACCAGCATCGTCTCGCATTTCGGACATGGCTTTCCGGTTGGCTTATCCCAGGAAACGTAGTCGCAAGTCGGATACGTATCGCAGCCATAGAAAATACGTCCTTTTTTGCTTCGGCGCTCGATAATTTTACCGTTATTGCACTTAGGGCAGGTTACGCCAATATCTTTAACGATCGGCTTCGTATTTCGGCAGTCCGGAAATCCGGAGCACGCCAAAAATTTACCGAAACGGCCCATCTTATATACCATATGGCGTCCGCACTTCTCGCATACCTCATCGGACACTTCATCTTGAATTTCAATTTCCTTCATTTCCTCTTCCGCTACTTCAAGCCGTTTCTCGAAAGATTCATAGAAGGATGCCAGCACCTTCACCCAATCCTGACTGCCTTCTTCTACATGGTCAAGATCGCCTTCCATATGGGCCGTAAACTCAGCATCCAATATTTCCGGGAAAAATTCCTCCATCAGCTGGATGACTAAGTCTCCAAGCTCCGTCGGTATAAATTTCTTTTCCTCGATCGCCACATATCCGCGTTTCTGAATAGTCTCCAGCGTCGGCGCATACGTACTCGGCCGCCCGATTCCGAGCTCCTCAAGCGTTCGAACAAGTCTGGCTTCCGAATAACGCGGCGGCGGTTGAGTAAAATGCTGCTTCGGCTCAATCGATTCGGACTTCACAACGTCTCCAACGGCGAATGGAGGCAAAAACTTATGTTCCTCTTCCGCGCCGTCGTCATTGCCTTCTACGTAAACCTTCATGAAACCGGCAAACTTAACTTTGGAGCCGTTCGCCCGGAAAACAACGTCGCCGGACACTAGATCCACTGTCATCGTATCGAGCACGGCTGAAGACATTTGACTCGAGACAAAGCGTTCCCAAACGAGTTTGTAGAGCCTCAATTGGTCGCGGCTAAGAAACGGCTTCATCGATTCCGGATCCCGCAGCACCGAAGTTGGCCGAATCGCTTCATGCGCATCCTGCGCATTGCTGTTCTTCTTCGTATAAATACGCGGCTGATCCGGCACATACGTTGCGCCGTATTTGCCCGTAATGTATTCTTTCGCTTCTTCTTGCGCTACCGGCGAAATCCGGGTTGAATCGGTTCTCATATATGTAATCAAACCGACAGTGCCTTCTTTGCCAAGCTCTACGCCTTCATACAGCTGCTGAGCAACCGACATCGTCTTTGAAGCGCGGAAGCCTAATTTGCGCGCCGCTTCCTGCTGCAGCGAGCTCGTAATAAACGGCGGTGCAGGATTGCGAAGACGCTCCTTCTCTTTCACTTCAGATACGTTGAAGCTGCTTCCTGACATCGCATTCAATACCGCTTGCATTTCCTGCTCGTTGCCGAGCTCCCGCTTCTCTCCGCCGATTGAAATATATTTCGCTTCAAACGGAACGCCTTGCTGCGTCAGCTTTGCCGTAATCGACCAATATTCTTCGGGAATAAATGCGTCAATCTCGTTCTCGCGATCAATAATCAATTTGACGCAAACCGATTGTACGCGTCCGGCGGACAGTCCCTTTTTCACCTTTTTCCATAGCAAAGGACTAATCTTATAGCCTACAAGCCGGTCAAGTATCCGCCTTGCTTGCTGCGCATTAACCAAATCCATATTGATTTTGCGCGGTGTCTTAAACGCATCCTTAACGGCTTGCTTCGTAATTTCATTAAATACGACTCGGCAGGTTTCCGTCTCGTCAAGCTCCAAGTAATGCGCCAAATGCCAAGCGATCGCCTCTCCTTCGCGATCGGGGTCGGCTGCGAGATAGACGTTTTTAACTTTTTTGCTGGCGTCCTTTAATTCCTTCAGGACGTTGCCTTTTCCGCGTATCGTTATATATTTCGGTTGAAAATCTTTCTCAACCTCGACGCCGATTTGACTTTTAGGCAAATCGCGAATATGACCCATCGACGCTTTTACGATATACTTGCTGCCTAAATATTTGCCGATTGTTTTTGCTTTGGCCGGTGATTCTACGATTACGAGTGAATCTGCCATTTAGGCGCCCCCTCTCCACTGCTTGTTACATTACTATATAAAGTGATCCTGGTTGCTCTGCGATTTTCCGTTTTATACATAAATTTATCAGAAGTGCGCTCAAATGTCCAAACGGGAATGCAGTGCGCTGATGCAGTTCATTCATCGTCATCGGTTTATCCTGCAGCAGCTCGATGACTTTAAGCTCATCGCGGCTAAGCTCTCCATTGCCCGCTGACCGATGCGAGACTGCCGTTTTCTCGGCTGTATCGCGATCCAGCGCAGCGGTCAGCCAAGGAAATTCTTCTATTATATGTGACGCGCGGCTTACAAGCTTTGCGCCTTTTCCGATCAGCTCATTCGCCCCTTCGCTTTTGGGAGAATTGATCGGACCCGGTATCGCAAATACTTCCCTGGACATCTCAACGGCTTGATCGGCTGTAATTAGCGATCCGCTGCTTTGCGCCGCTTCGACAACCAGCGTCCCTAGCGTGAGACCCGCGATAATACGATTGCGCAAAGGAAACATCCCTGGATGCAGCTTTGCGCCGATCGGAGCTTCCGAAAGCAGTAACCCAAACTCTTGGATTTGGCTGTAAAGCTTCCTATTCTCAGAAGGATAACAACAATTTACAGCACTTGCAAGTACGGCGATCGTCCCGCCTGCTTCATGAAGGGCTGCCTCATGCGCCTGGCTGTCGATTCCGCGAGCCAAACCGCTTACTATGGTCAAACCCCGCTCCGCCAATTGGCGAGCCATTAACGACGCCGTATGCCGCCCATAAGCCGTCGGATTTCGTGTGCCAACGATTGCTATTGAGGGCCTATTCAACAATTCAAGTCTGCCGATTGCGTAAAGCACCCATGGCGGCTGAGGCATTTGACGCAGCCGTTCCGGATAGACTTCGTCAAAAGGCGTAACGATTGTCGCGCCAATGCTCTTTGCCTTCTCGTTCGGATGCTCCGCTCCGTTTGTCAGCTGCAGCATCCGTTCTGCAGACTTGCGCGCTTGCGCAGGCTGAAATCCGGCATCCAGCCAAGTTTGCTCCTTATATAACGTTTGCGGATCCCGCCATAGCTGATGCGCTGCCGCTTTCTGAAGCGTATGCCAGCCAACACCCGGCAACTCATGCAGGGCAACCATTAAATTTTTGGCCATCGTTCGTTCAGCTGTCATCATTTGAACCATCCCTCTCCCTTGTCGAGGAACGGCTAGCATTCTTACCTATTTTGCGTTACTGCGAATAAGAATGCAAGTCGCCCTGTATTATGACATAAAAAAAGCAACCTTTCAAACCCCTTGAGGGGAATTGAAAGGTTGCTTACCTTTAGATCTTGCTATGCAATTGAAGCGACAGTTATTTCGCTACGTTTGTGCATTTTTCAAGCAGGCCTTGCTCTTCCAGAACAGCAACGAGCGTCGAGCCCATATCGGAAGGCGTTGGCGCTACGCGGATACCGCAAGCTTCAAGCGTTTCAATTTTCTCAGCAGCAGTACCTTTGCCGCCGGAAATAATTGCGCCTGCATGGCCCATGCGTTTTCCTGGAGGCGCAGTTGCGCCGCCGATAAAGCCGACAACCGGCTTTTTCATGTTAGCCTTAACCCACTTCGCAGCTTCTTCTTCCGCTGTTCCACCGATTTCACCGATCATAATAACCGCATAAGTCTCAGGGTCGTCATTGAAACGGCTCAAAATGTCGATAAACTCGGAGCCTTTAACCGGGTCGCCGCCGATACCAACTGCGGACGATTGGCCGATGCCGCGAGTCGTCAACTGATGAACCGCTTCATAAGTAAGCGTTCCGGAGCGCGATACGACGCCAACATGGCCTTTTGCATGGATGTATCCCGGCATGATGCCGATTTTGCATTCATCTGGCGTAATAACGCCTGGGCAGTTTGGTCCGATCAGTGTCGTTTTGCTGCCTTCCATATAACGTTTTACTTTAACCATATCGAGAACCGGAATGCCTTCTGTAATACAGATAACAAGATCAAGGCCGGCGTCTACCGCTTCCATGATCGAGTCAGCTGCAAATGCAGGAGGTACGTAAATAACCGAAGCTGTCGCGCCTGTAGCTGCAACCGCTTGTCCTACCGTGTTGAATACCGGAAGCGAAACAACGGAGCCGTTGTCAAGCGTAATATCAACGTTCGTTCCGCCTTTGCCTGGAGTTACGCCGCCTACCATCTGCGTGCCGTATTCCAATGCGCCTTTAGTATGGAACAGACCAGTTGCGCCTGTAATCCCTTGCGTGATGACTTTTGTATCTTTATTGACCAAAATGCTCATCGAATTTCACATCCCCGTTAATGAATTCTCGTACGCGTACTTATTTCACGAGAGCGACAATTTTTTGCGCGCCGTCTGCCATGGAGTCCGCCGCAACAATGTTCAGTCCCGATTCGTTCAACATTTTTTTGCCAAGTTCGACATTCGTGCCTTCAAGTCTAACGACGAGAGGACGGTCCAGACCGAGCTCTTTCGCAGCAGCGATTACGCCCTCGGCAATAACGTCGCAACGCATAATACCGCCGAAAATGTTAACGAAAATGCCTTTTACGTTCTCGTCGGACAAAATGATTTTGAAAGCCTCAGTAACTTTCTCTTTCGTAGCACCGCCCCCAACGTCAAGGAAGTTGGCAGGGTCGCCGCCATAGTATTTAATAATATCCATCGTCGCCATTGCAAGACCAGCGCCGTTAACCATACAGCCGATGTTGCCGTCAAGCGCGATGTAGCTCAGATCGTATTTGGAAGCTTCGATTTCTTTCGCATCTTCTTCTTCCAGGTCGCGCAGCGCAACAATATCTTTGCGGCGGTACAGCGCGTTGGAGTCAAAGTTCAGCTTCGCGTCAAGCGCCATAACGTTGCCGTCGCCAGTTACGACGAGCGGATTGATTTCGGCGATGGAGCAATCTTTTTCCACGAATGCAGTATACAATGCGATCATGAATTTAACCGCTTTATTGACCAATTCGCCCGGAATGTTTATTGCGTAAGCGAGTTTGCGAGCTTGGAACACTTGCAGACCGATCGCAGGATCGATAACTTCTTTGAAAATTTTCTCAGGGGAATGCGCGGCCACTTCTTCAATTTCAGTGCCGCCCTCTTCCGAACCCATCATAACGACTCGTCCCGTTTCACGGTCAACGACTACGCCGATGTAGTATTCTTTCTTAATGTCGCAGCCTTGCTCAATAAGCAAGCGCTTAACTTCTTTGCCTTCAGGACCGGTTTGGTGAGTTACGAGCACTTTGCCCAAAATTTCGCTGGCATAAGCGCGTACCTCATCCAAGTTTTTCGCTACTTTAACGCCGCCGGCTTTGCCGCGGCCGCCCGCATGAATTTGCGCTTTCACGACAACGACTGGAGTACCCAGCGCTTGCGCCGCTTCTACCGCTTCATCAACGGAGAATGCCACTTTACCTTCCGGTACAGCTACACCATACTGTTTCAGGACCTCTTTGCCTTGATACTCATGGATATTCATTTGTTTGAAATCCTCCATTTCACAGACTGAATTCAGTCATAGGTACACAATCCTTGACTATTGTAGCATCTTTCCTGTGAGATTTCGAGCCTTCCAGTTTCGGTTTTTTGATATGGATTTCATCTCAAAATGAGATTAAACGACAAGCTTTACAGCCCTAATCACGCTGAATATTATGTGCGTTTGTCTAAGGAAATATATACGATTATTACTGTTCCGATCCAACGCGCTATTGACATATATTGGTTGTCCCCGCTATGATTGCATTAATAATAGTTCAAGGCCATTCAGGACTGTAAGGAAGCACCTTCATCCATTTATTGGGGGTGCTTTTTTTATGTTCAGTTTAATAAGAAGCAGCAGCGTGCACGGCGTCGAAGGCAAGCGCATTTCTGTCGAAGTTGATATATCAAGCGGTCTCCCGCAAGTAAATGTAGTCGGCCTCCCGGACCCTGCTGTGCGGGAATCGGTCGAACGAGTCCGCGCTGCAATTAAAAACAGCGGCTTCGTTTTTCCTCTGGATCGCATTACCGTTAATCTCGCTCCTGCCGACTTGCGCAAGGAAGGAACGGCTTTCGATCTCGCATTCGCTGCCGGCGTTCTTACCGCGAGCGGACAAATAGACGGCAAGCCCTTCGAAGATGTTATGCTGATCGGCGAGCTGTCGCTCAACGGGCAGCTCAGACCTGTTCCCGGAGTGCTGTCGATGGTCGAGGAGGCTAAACTAAGCGGCATCCGCAAGGTGCTTCTCCCAATAGCAAACGTAAAGGAAGCCGAATGGATTGCTGGCATGGAGCTGTATGCACTGACGCACCTAAATGAATTGCGCGATCGCCGCAACTGGGAACATCTTCGTTGGGACACCGGCAATGACCGTCCCGCAACAGATGATGAAGATCTACTGTCCTTCATTCCTAGCTGCGGAGATTACAGCGATGTGATTGGTCAGGCTCAAGCCAAGAGAGCGCTGCTTATTGCTGCCGCCGGACGGCATAATGTGCTCTTTTCCGGCCCTCCAGGAACCGGAAAAACGATGATGATACGCAGGCTGCCCGGCATCCTGCCGCCGCTTGCGGAAGAGGAAGCGCTTGAAGTGACGAAAATATACAGCGCGGCGGGCAAGCTTTCCACCGATGCCCAGGGTTTAATCCGGATTCCGCCCTTTCGCTCTCCCCATCATACGATTTCCGCAGGAGGGCTTGTCGGCGGAGGATCGGTTCCGAAGCCTGGGGAAGTCACTCTCGCTCATCGCGGCGTTCTCTATCTGGACGAATTTCCTGAATTTTCTCGCCAGGTGCTCGAGGTGCTGCGACAGCCGCTGGAAGACGGAATCGTTACGATCGCGCGTTCCAAAGCGGTCTTCCATTTCCCGGCGGAGCTCATGCTCGCCGTTTCGTACAATCCGTGTCCATGCGGCTACGCCGGACATGAAACGAACGATAAGCGTTGTACATGCACCGATAAAACAATTGCAAGGTACCGCTCAAGGCTATCCGGCCCTCTGCTTGACCGCATCGACATTCAGCTTGAAGTTCCGCGGCCGCTAGAAGCAACTTGCAACGACACCCATGAGGACAAGCTGACCTCCGCGCAAATGCGAGAGCTGGTGCTGGCCGCCAGAACGCGGGCTCAGCAAAGAAATAAAGAGCAAGGCATTCATCCAAACCGCCGACTGACCGGCATCCCGCTTCGCCGATCGATTCTGCTGCGACGTGATGCCGCCGGTCTTCTCGATCATGCGCTGGACGCGCTTGGAATCAGCATGCGGACGCACGACCGAATTGTTCGTCTCTCCCGGACGATCGCTGACGTTTGCGGCTGCGAGCAGATCGAAGCCGAGCATGTAGCGGAAGCTATTCAATATAGAGGACTAAATTACTAGAGCAGTGCTAGAGACTATTCGTTTCAACAGCTTGTCGCATACGTTATGAAATAGTGAAAATTCCTTTTCTTCTAATGACGCTATGTATACGAGGGGTTGATTAAAACGAATAAAGCAAGCTGTATCGTGAATTATGGCAAACATTTTGTAGGTCTAAGGTATAGGAAGCACCCGCCGCAACGCGCAATGGACTGTTCTTCGTTCGTTCAAAGCGTATATGCCAAGTACGGCATCTCGCTGCCTCGGACCGCAATAGAGCAATCGCTATTCGGGTCATTTGTCCCAAAAAACGACTTACGAATCGGCGATCTCTTGTTTTTCTACGTCCCTGGCAAATACCCGTTTAAAGACATCGTTGGCCATGTCGCGATTTATGCCGGCAACCAAACGTTCATCCATTGCGTCGCCCCATACAAAGTCGTAATAACGAAAATGTCAAAACCGTATTGGAAAAAGACGTATTTGTTCTCGAAGCGCATATCCGCATTGCGGGCAAACCGCTATTAAACGAGAAGCAAGCCGCGGGATCGACGCATCCGTCCGCGGCTTGCTTCTATTAAAATGCAGATTCCAAATAGTTAAGCTCGACGATTGCATCCTGACTGTCAAGCGTAATAGCAACAACATCAAATCGGCATTGTATTACCCCGGCCTGACGCAAATAAAATTGCGCCGCCGCGGTTACTTTGCTCTGTTTGCGCCGGTCTACCGATTCGGCCGCCGTGCCGAATCGTCCGCCTGCTCTTCGGGTGCGGACCTCAATAAAATGCAATATTCCTTCGCGACTCGCAATAATATCAATTTCTCCGATGCGGCAGCGCCAATTGCGTTCGACGATTGTCAGTCCGGCAGCCTCCAAGTGAGCGCAAGCGGCATCTTCTCCGAGCTTTCCCGTTCGTTTCCGGCCGTCAGCCCTTCCAGTTGGCGCAGCATCGCGACGGCGGATCGAATCATCCTTCATTCCATTCCCTCGCTTTACGATCCGAACGATAGACGAAGCTTAGTATTTCAGCTACTAGCGTATAAAGCTCAGGAGGAATCGTCTGATCTATATCCAGCTTGGAAAGCACCTCCACCAACGAAGCGTCCTCTTGAATGGGCACGCCGTTGTCCTGCGCTGCGCCGACTATACGTTCCGCTAAGTGGCCTTTCCCTTTCGCTACGACAACCGGCGCCGCATTGTCACCCGGATCATATTTAAGCGCGACCGCTTTGCGGATCGGGGTCGGTTTATTCTTTTCATTGCGATTGGCATTCGTCATATGCGAAAGTCGACTCCTTTATAACGCCCGGAAGCTAGCGTCGAAGGCTCCGCCGCCGCATTCTTCTCCAACTCTCCTGCGGACTCTCCTTTAAAGGTTGGCGTTGTGCGCAAGGAAAGCAATTGATAGCCGGATTTACCCAAGCTTTCCGCCACTTCGGAGCGCGAGGCTTCCGTCAACGCGCCAATTGCCGGGTGATCATTCCATATGGTTAGACTGACAATTTTGTCCGTCACGTTAACGTCAACGATCGTTTCGCCCAGATTGCGCATGGATAAATGAAAGAGCAGGCGGCAATTTTCCGCATCCAATTCCCCTTTGCGGCCGCGTCTCGTCTGAATTTGCACGGAAGCGGTCTGGTTTCCGTCCGGTCCGTTTAACGGAATGTACATCGTCATGTGCGAGAACAGATCGCCATTACGCTCTGGTGTCAGCATCAATTGCTGACCGGTAATTTGCTGTACCAACTGCTGAGCGGTATCACGCAGCGCCGCCGGCGCATCATCTGAAGCGGCAACGGCGAGAAGCAAGCTTTTCAACGAATCATGCGACGCAACTTTTGTGTCATTGTGCAGCAGCTCTCCGCTTGCGGCAAGCCGCTCCAATTCCATGCCCGCTGCTTGCGGCAGCTTATTGACCTCCGCTGCTCGTTCATGTGCCGATTGCTGCATTGCAACAGTGGAGACATGCGCGGTCGTCTGCGGAGCATCCGGTTTAACCGTTGCTAGCTCCGCGCCGCCGCGGACTGGGACTTCAGCATCGATTTGCCTGCCTACGTTATTCGGAACCGTCGATTGCGGCTGTTCAGCCGGGTTTGCCGGTATCGCTGCAGCTGCAGGCGCAGAAGCTGGACTATTCGAAGGCAATTGCTTTAACAGCTGATTCTCATAGTCGACCCCCATCCATTTCATCATCTGGCCGAGCCAGTTCGAAGCAGCTGCGCCGCCCGTTGGCGTCAACGCTGCTTGACGGGCAGTCGCAATGCCAGCATCATGTTCTGAAGCGTCCGAGCCTCCTGCCGCCGCATTCAACATGGCATTCCGCGGCGGAGAGGCTTCGGCTTCAGCACGCTTAGCTGAATTCGCGGCTTGAGCCTCAGTCTCCCCCGACACCTCGAGTGAAGCGCCGTTAACGAGGTTTGTCATACCCTTATTGGCGCCATTGCTCGCCGCAGAAATGCGGCTGGCTGATTCTGCCGCTGCTCCAGGAGCTGCATTTCCTGCAGCTTGACCTTCTAGCTTTAACCCTGCATTCGCTGGCAAGCCGCTCTCGCGTGCCGCTGCGCGGCCAGCCATATGCTCCGCTCCGTCCGCAACGACTCGCATAAGATCAGCGCCGCCGCTTAACATCGCTTGCAGACGAGCCGCCAACTGCGGCAGCCGCTTTTCAGCCGCCGCATTCGCCGTTCCCGGCGCGTCCGCATCGCTGCTGCCGTTTGCGGTTACATCCGCCAACTGCTGCTGCAGCAACTCAAGAAGCTCGTGCGCAGGGCGCCCGAACTTCACCTGCAGCAGCCCGCTCACCGTGCCAGCCGTCATTGGCAGGCCCCGCTTGAACGCCGCAGCTGCCGCCTGCATCCACTGCTCGGCATCCGCGCCCTTTGGCATCGCCGCAGCGGCTTCCATAAACAGACGAGCCGCTTCACGGTTTATCGTATACCCCTCTCGCCGCAGCTCCTTAACCAGCTCAATCGCCCACTTTTGTTCCGGAAGGCCGAGCAGCTTCGCTAAATCTTTCAGCTCGCTTTCCGGCGAGCCTGCAACGCTCGGATCGACCGGCTTCAGAACAATTAAGCTGCTGTCCGATTGCGGCTGTACCTGGAGCATAGCGGCTTGTCCCTGCTGCAGCGGCGCTTCAAGCTGCGCTTTGACCTGTACGCCGTTAATTTGCACAACCGCTTCGTTATTTTCCATCACTTGAACGACGACGCCGCGCACCACCTGTCCGGCTTTCAGCTCCATAGCCCGAGTTTCGCCCGGAGTTGTTTCTCCGAGCAAGCCTCTCATCATTTGGCTGATATTCATCTATATCAACTCCCGCTCTCGTTCCGCGTTACTATTATTTCTATTATCGGTTATTTTGAGGGATCAGTGAAGGAGCAGTTTGGCTATTCTTCGTGATGCAAAAAAGAGCAAGCGATCCGTAACAGAATCGCTTGCTCCCTTTGCAATCAGAACAGCAGCTCCTGCTGTTCCATCACTATTTTACCGAGAAAACTTCGCCGATGCAGCGGACTTGCGCCATATGTGATCAACCGTTCCCGATGCAGCTTAGTCGCATAACCCTTATGTATCGCGATGCCATATTCCGGATATAGCTGCTCCCATTCCCCGACACATAACCGGTCTCGCGTCACTTTCGCAATAATCGACGCCGCGGCGATCGATTGGCTCGTCGCATCCCCTTTGATGATAGCCATCTGGGGCTGAGGAGCGTCAACCTTTTCAGCGTCAACCAGCAAATAATCCGCTTTCGTCTGGAGTGCCTCAACCGCAAGCTTCATTGCCAGCCGCGAAGCCTGCTTAATGTTGATACGGTCAATCGTCACCGAATCAACTCGCGCTGCCGCCCAAGCGACGCTCTCGCGGGTGATAACATCATAAAGCTGCTCGCGTTTTTTCTCCGACAGCTTCTTGGAGTCATTAACTCCCTCCAGCGTCACATGCGGGGGTAAAATTACAGCAGCTGCCACGACGTCGCCAAACAAGCAGCCGCGCCCCACTTCGTCAACGCCAGCAATGGCGGAATAGCCTTCCGACCATAGCCTTTGCTCATACTCCAGCATATCTTTTTCCCCATTTTCCCCAATTGTGCAGCTGCGTGTTGTCTTACGTTTTAACCGAACGCCGCCTGCATGCTACTCTCTGCTGCGCTCTCCGTTTGGCTCTCCCGAGCGAGTCTCAGCCGGATACGGCGTTTCATACGTGATGCGGCCAAGCTTCCCGGCCCGCAGCTCGCGCAAAATGATGCCCGATGTTTTCTCCAGATCTACTCTTCCTCCGCCCAGCAGACAGCCTCTGCGACGACCGATCTCTTCCATCAGACGGACAATTTCGTCGGCGTCCTCCAAATCCGCAGGCGGCTTATCGAGCTCGAACCTTTCCTTTAAAGCCGGCCAATAACGGTCTGCCAAATCGCGAACGGCGAAAAAAGCGATATCTTCGATGTTCAACACTTGCTCTTTAATCGCGCCTGTCATTGCAAGCCGGTAACCGACAAGCATATCCTCGAACTTCGGCCACAAAATGCCCGGTGTATCGAGAAGCTCCATCTCCGTGCCGACCTTAATCCATTGCTGGCCTTTGGTCACGCCTGGACGATCGCCTGTAATCGCAATATTCCGGCCGGCAAGCCGGTTAATAAGCGTCGATTTGCCGACGTTTGGAATGCCTACGATCAAACCGCGCACCGCTCTCGGATTGATTCCTTTTGAAAGCTGGCGTTCAATCTTTTCACGCAAAATATGTCTCGCCATTACCGGAATTTCCGATACCCGCGTTCCTGTCGACGAATCGACCGAAATCACTTCATGGCCTTCGTATTTGAAATACGCAATCCATTGCTCAGTAATCTTTGGATCCGCCAAATCGGATTTATTCAATACGATCAATCTAGGCTTGCCGCCTAATATTTCATCTACCATAGGATTTCGGCTAGACAGCGGAACGCGCGCATCCAACAGCTCAATGGCAATGTCGATCAGCTTAAGTTTATCCTGTATTTGCCTCTTGGCCCGAGTCATGTGACCGGGAAACCATTGAATGGTCATTTTCTCATTTCACCTCTTCGCCTTCGCCATACCGCTTGAAGCATTATTCATTGATTAGTTGTAGTCGTGCTTGATAAAGCTTAATTTGTTTACCGGCCAAAAAATAACGTCAGCTCGTCCGATCAATTCCTTCTCGGATATAAACCCGATTTGGCGGCTGTCTTGGCTATTGTTGCGATGGTCGCCCATCGCGAATATGTAGCCTTCCGGCACGGTTACTTCCGTATTCAATTCGTTCGGATAGTTGGAATTGTTATTCTCTTCGTTATACAGACGCCCCTCGGCATGAGCTGCCTCAATGGCTTCCTTAATATAAGGTTCCTCAATTTTCTGATCGTTAACAAACACATCGTCACCGTCAACGCGGATCGTCTCGCCTGGCAGCGCGATTACCCGTTTAATGAAATCGCGTCCTTGGTCCGGCACGTGGAATACGACAACCTCGCCATGCTTCGGCTCCCGTATATTAAAAAGCAATTTGTTGACAATCACTCGCTCGCCCGTCACAAAATTCGGCTCCATAGAAGGGCCCTCGACAATGAACGGCGAGAACAAAAACTGCCTAATAACGAAGACGAGAATGATCGCAATTGCGAGCGCTTTGATCCATTCGACGATTTCCTTATAGGCGCGTCCGCCCGTACCCTTGGCCGCGTTTCCGTTCGTTGTCTCCGTAGTTTCCGATGCTGGCGTATTTGACGCCTCAACTTCTGTATTTCGCTGCTCTGGGTTCATTCTTTACGCCTTCCTTCGTCTGTAATCCATATTTAAGGCAATGGGCAGTGAGAATCGGTCATTGAAAATAACGAAAAGGGGCTTGTTTGCGCAAGCCCCTCTTGTCGTTCAATCTTAGCGAATTTCTTTAATTCTTGCAGCTTTACCGCGCAGGTTGCGAAGGTAATACAGTTTCGCGCGACGTACTTTACCACGGCGTGCCACTTCGATTTTTTCGAGTTTAGGCGAGTGCAGCGGGAAAGTTCTTTCCACGCCAACACCGTAGGAAATTTTGCGCACTGTAAACGTTTCGCTGATGCCTCCGCCGCGACGTTTAATAACGACGCCTTCGAAAAGCTGGATCCGCTCGCGGGATCCCTCGATAACTTTAACGTGAACTTTCAACGTGTCACCGGGACGAAAGTTAGGAAGGTCTTTGCGAAGCTGCTCTTGCGTAATCGCTTGTACGAGATTCATCTTGGATTCACTCCTTCCACCATAGACGTTCTTAATAGCTCCCTTGTTCCACTGAACAGAATCACTGCTATTAGCGGACCGCCCGAATATTACAAACAACATTTGAAATTTTATCATATCGCGAGGATAAATACAACCTGTTTTTCATGGCATGAAAATTGGCAGGGCAGCCGAACTCTATTGTATACTAAAATAAACCAAGAACTAGAGAGGATGTCATCTTTGTTTTATCGTTCACGAATGGCAAAATCGAGCGCAATCGCTGCTCTTTCCTTACTCGTCGCATCGTCAGCCGCTATTCCGGTAAGCCCGCCAGTTCAAGCATCCGCTACAATCAGCGAGTTCTCCGCACCAGTCGATACAGCCTCAATCGTATTGTTTTCTGATATGCGGGGCCACTGGGCCTCAGAATATATTGATTGGGCCATTAACGAGAGATTAGTAACAGGCTACGATGACGGCACCTTCCGTCCTGACCGCGCGATTAACGAAGCTGAATATTTAGCTCTGCTTCTGCGCGCCTACGGCTTGGCGGGACAAGCCCAGACTGGCGAGCTTTGGTACAAGCCTTATTACAGCTACGCCCGCCAGCATGGCTGGCCGCTTGTGTTTGACATTAACAGCGGCGTATTCCGTCGCGGAGAGGCCGCGCGACTTCTCGCAACCGCAGCTACAGGCAAAGCGCTGTCCGAGACAGGCGCGATACAATGGCTGCTTGACGAAGAGATTACGAACGGACGCACCGCGCCTACGGTTCAAGGCTTTTATGCCGAAGGACAATTGACCAGGGCAGAAGCGCTCACCTTTATTTATCGAATCAAAGAGCATACGTCAGTGCTGTCCGCCAACAAGCTCTCCTCCGAATCGAATGACTCTTCGTTGCTGAACGGCATTGCAATCGGCGATTCTGCAGATAAGCTGTCTTTTCTGCTCGGAAAAGCTTCGCGAAGCGATGCTGCAGACGGCGATTTTACATGGCAGGTCTATAATGCCAATTATGATTCATTTGCGATGTACGGCATTCGCAACAATAAAGTAGTCGGGCTGTTCACAAACGCCGTCAAGCAATGGCAAGCAAGCGAAAATGTATATATGGGCGTAACGCTCTCTGAAGCGCGAAAGGCGTTAAGCGGCATAAACGGTACAGAGACGAATGATTATTACACTTACGATAAGGACGGAATAGCGACGACGCTGTTCATTGATCGCAATAATTCGGATCGCATCATCGGCATTTTGCAGATGAGACCGTCATCCTTGTCCCAAACGAGCGTTGCCAATCAAACCGCGCTCCAGAGCAGCTACGAGAAGCAAATAATGGATTTAACCAATGCCGAACGCAAAAGACGCGGAATTGACCTTTTGTCTTGGGACACCAAGGCGGCAGCAGCGGCCCGGGCACACAGCAAGGACATGGTTGACAGAAGCTACTTCTCCCATACCGATCCTGACGGCCGTTCACCGTTCGACCGATTGGAGGACGAAGGCATTTCATACCATTATGCCGCGGAAAATATAGCTGCAGGCCATACGAACAGCATTTACGCTCATTTCGCCTGGATGAATTCCGCCAGCCACCGCAGCAACATTTTGCACGCAAAAATGACCAAACTGGGCACAGGCGTTGTTTTTGGCGGTACTTACCGTATTTATTATACCCAAAATTTCTACAAGCCATAATTCGCATAAAAAATATAAAGGGACCGTTCACCCGCCAATCGTCTCTTCGACTGCGCGGTCAAACCGGTCCCTTTGTTATTCCTTTTTTATCGTTTCAAGCCATTGCCGCTCTTTCGCGGTCAACTCGGCAGACTCAAGCAAGTCCGGGCGGCGGCGCAGCGTTCGCAGAAGCGATTGCTCGCGTCTCCAACCCTCAATGCGGCTATGATGGCCCGACAACAGCACTTCAGGCACTTCCCAGTCACGAAACACGGCAGGCCGTGTGTAATGCGGGTATTCCAGCAATCCGGTGCTGTATGAGTCAGTAACTGCGGAAGTCTCATTGCCAAGCACCCCCGGCAGAAGCCGAACGACGCTGTCAATAACAGTCATCGCCGGAATTTCGCCGCCTGTCAGCACATAATCGCCGATGGACAGCTCATCCGTGACCAGATATTCACGAATCCGTTCATCGTAGCCTTCGTAATGACCGCAAATAAGAACAAGATGCTCCTCTTTGGACAGCTCCTCCGCTTTTTTTTGCGTGAAGGATTCGCCTTGCGGGCACATCAGAATGACCCTTGGTTTATTGCCGCTATTCCCGCTTGCATGAACAAGCTCTTCTACAGCCGCGAATACCGGTTCGGGTTTCAGCACCATTCCTCCGCCGCCGCCATACGGGTAGTCGTCAACCGTATTATGCTTATTGTTCGCATACTCGCGAAAATTAACTGCATTCAGCGATACAATTCCTTTTTCATTCGCTTTACCGAGAATGCTGGCGCTAAAAACGCCTTGAAACATTTCCGGAAACAGCGTTAACACATCAATTTTCATTTTGTTAAATCAGCCCTTCCAGCAAACGAACCGTAACGACCTTCTCGGCCACGTCTACATCGAGGATAACATCGTCGATTACCGGCAGCAAAATTTGCTTGCCCTTCGGCTTAACACGATCAACCACCCATACGTGATTCGCGCCCGGGCTTAAAATTTCCGAAATGACGCCAAGCTCCTCGCCATCCTCGGTAACCGCTTTGCAGCCGATTATTTGATGATAGTAATACTGTCCATCCTCAAGCTCAGCCTGCTCTGTTTCGGAAATTTTAAGCAACCAGCCTTTGTACTTCTCTACCTCATTGATGTCGTTAAAGCCTTTCAGCTTGGCAATGTAGGTTCCTTTATGCTCACGAGCAGCCGTAATTTCAATTTCAATCGCTTTGCCCGACTGTTCGTCCTGAAGAGACAGCTTACTGCCAACGGCGAAGCGCTCGTCCGCGAAATCGGTGCTCGGCATAATTTTCACTTCGCCGCGCAAGCCGTGCGTGTTGACCAGTTTGCCGACTGTATACCATTTTGCGCTCATCTTCTATGACCAGCCCTTTGCGTACAATTCAATGCTTATATTTTGAAAAAGGGTTAGGATCAAGATCCTAACCCTCTCTCTTATGCAATTACGATATAATGTCAACGATAACGCGTTTCTGTGATTTGACGGCCGCGGATGTTACGACGGTACGCATCGCTTTCGCAATGCGGCCCTGCTTGCCGATAATTTTCCCGACATCGTCGGCATGTACCGACAATTCGTATACAGTGCCTCGTTCGTCATCCTTCACATTGACGCGTACGTCCTCAGGATGATCCACTAACGCCTTTGCTATGACAAGAATCAAATCTTTCATCTCAAGGCCCTCCGCCGTTCAACAGTTATTTCTGTTGCTTAAGCTCATGGAACTTTTTCAGGACACCTGCTTTGGAAAGCAAGTCGCGAACTGTATCAGAAGCTTGTGCTCCTGTTTGCAGCCATTTCAACGCTTTCTCTTCATCGATCGTTACTTGAGCCGGTTGTGCAACTGGATTGTAAGTACCGATTTCTTCGATAAAGCGACCGTCACGCGGGGAACGGGAGTTGGAAACGACAACGCGGTAGAATGGAGCTTTATGAGCACCAATGCGTTTCAGACGAATACGTACTGCCATGGAAATTCACCTCCTTCGAAAGGTAAACGGCTGTTGCCGTTGTTATGCATTAAAAAGGAAATTTCTTACCTTTGCCCATTAAGCCCTTCAAGCCTTTAAGCCCTTTAGGACCGCCTTTGCCCATCATCGACGAGAACTGCTTCATCATTTTGCGCATGTCGTCGAACTGCTTGATCAGACGGTTAACCTCCGCTACCGAAGTACCGCTGCCCGCCGCAACCCGACGACGTCGGCTATGGTTCAAAATTTCCGGGTTTTGCTTTTCAGCTTTGGTCATGGAGCGGACGATCGCCTCGACGCGGTCGATTTGTTTCTCATCCACCTTCATGTCCTTGAGCCCTTTGACCTTGTTCATTCCCGGCAGCATATCCATCAGCTGATCGAGCGGTCCAAGGTTCCGGACTTGCGCCATTTGCTCGAGAAAATCGTCAAACGTAAACTCGGCATTGCGCATTTTGCGTTCCATCTCCGCAGCTTTCTCGGCATCGATGTTCTGCTGCGCCTTCTCAATCAGGGAAAGCATGTCGCCCATGCCGAGAATACGCGATGCCATCCGGTCCGGATGGAACGGCTCGAGCGAATCGATCTTCTCGCCCATTGCCGCAAACTTAATTGGTTTGCCGGTAACTGCTTTTACCGACAGCGCTGCGCCGCCGCGCGTATCGCCGTCGAGCTTCGTCAGCACAACGCCGGTCAAGTCGAGCTGCTCATGGAAGCTTTGCGCAACGTTAACCGCATCTTGACCTGTCATTGCATCGACTACGAGCAGCACTTCATCCGGCTTAACAATCGCATGGATTTGCTTAAGCTCTTCCATCAGCGCTTCGTCGATATGAAGCCGTCCTGCCGTATCGACGATCAAATAATCATTGCCGTTGTCTTTGGCATGCTGCAAGCCAGCCCGCGCGATTTCAACCGGCGACGTCTGATCGCCAAGCGAGAATACCGGAGCGCCAATCTGCTCGCCGAGCACTTGCAGCTGCTTGATCGCCGCAGGGCGATAAATGTCGGCTGCAACAAGCAACGGCTTGTTATTGCTCTTTTGCAGCAATCTCGCCAGTTTGCCGGTCGTCGTCGTTTTACCCGCGCCCTGCAAGCCGACCATCATAATGACGGTAGGCGGCTTGTTCGCTTTTGCAAGCTTGCTTTGCGTGCCGCCCATCAGCTCCGTCAATTCTTTATTGACGATGTCAATAACGACCATGCCTGGCGTAAAGCTTTTCGATGTTTCCAGACCAACAGCCTTCTCTTTCACTTTGGCGATAAAATCTTTGACGACTTTAAAGTTAACGTCGGCCTCGAGCAGCGCAAGCCGTACTTCGCGCATCGCTTCGTTAATATCATCCTCGGTTACTTTTCCTTTGCCTCTCAGCTTGCCGAACACATTTTGCAATCGGTTCGTTAAGCTCTCAAATGCCGCCATGATCCATCACCCCATCTTCATTCTGTCATCGTTAAACGTTCAATTGCAGCCAGCAGCTGCTGTTTGTCGGCTTCGCCGATTTGCAGCGCGTCGACGCTTTGCGCGAGCTCCGCTGCAAGCTTCTGCCGCGATTCATGCTTTGCAAGCAGCTGGAGCTTGCTTTCATAGCTCTCAAGCGCTTGCTCCGCACGCTTTACATGCTCGTACACCGCTTGGCGGCTAATGCCGGATTCCGCGGCTATTTCGCCCAGCGTGTAATCGTCGTGAAAATAATATTTGAGAAACGTCCGCTGCTTCTCGGTGAGCAAAGGCTCATAGAAATCGAACAGCAAATTGATTCGGTTCGTTTTTGCAAGGGCATCTGGCTCTTGATTTGCAAGTGTCACCTTTATCCCTCCATCGCGATTTCCCGTCGTTGCGAGTCCGTCAAGGCAAAAACCTTTACACCTGCGCAACGAATATTATATTACACGATGGCCCGCATCACTGTCAAGCTTTTCTCCTTGTCACCTTAATCACTGCTCTTCAGAGGCATTTTCAGTTTCGCGTTGGATCAACCCGGCGAACAAAGCGTGTACGAATTGCTCGGAGTCAAACTCTTGCAAATCGGTCATTTTCTCGCCGAGTCCGACCAGCTTAACCGGCAAGTTCAGCTCATTGCGGATGGCGATGACGATACCGCCTTTAGCCGTACCGTCAAGCTTGGTCAGCACGAGGCCGGTAACGCCGCTCTTCTCGCCGAAAAGCTTCGCTTGGCTCAATGCGTTCTGGCCGGTCGTCGCATCAAGAACGAGCAGCACCTCATGCGGCGCATCGGGAATTTCCCGCTGAATGACGCGGAAAATTTTGTTCAGCTCCTCCATCAGGTTCGTCTTGTTCTGGAGGCGTCCTGCCGTGTCGCACAGCAAAATATCAACGCCGCGCTGCTTGGCCGCCTGAACGGCGTCAAACATAACGGCTGCCGGGTCGGAGCCCGACGATTGCTTAATGACGTCTACTCCGACGCGCTGGCCCCATACTTCCAGCTGCTCGATCGCCCCCGCGCGGAAGGTGTCGCCTGCCGCAAGCAGCACGCTTTTGCCTTCGCTCTTGTACTTATGCGCCAATTTGCCGATCGTCGTCGTTTTACCGACGCCGTTAACGCCTACGAACAGAATGACGGTAATGCCGCCGTTCTTCGACATTTGCAAGCCCGGATTGTTGTCGCCTTTCAGCAAGCCGACCAGCTTCTCAGACAAGATAGGCTGCAAATCGGACGCATTCTCGATCTTCTGCTTCTTCACTTCAACGCGCAAATCGTCGATCAGCTGCATAACCGTATTGACGCCTACGTCGGCGCCGATCAAAATTTCCTCCAGCTCCTCGTAGAACTCTTCGTCGATTTTTTTTCGTCTCGTAATGAGCTCCTCGACTTTCTCTACGATGGCCGTGCGCGTCTTTGTGAGACCTTCTTTAAATATATTGGTGACCGCTTCCGTCTTGGAAGCGATGCTTTCCTTAAGCTTTTTGAAAAAACTCATTCGATTGTTATCCTCCTAAATGAACGTAACTTCACTCTTCGTTCCAAAACCGCCGTTCGCCGGCACTATATTGGATTTATCCGATAACTTTGCTTTGCCCAAAGGCTGTCATTTCTCAGCTCTATATTGGATTTATCCAATAACTTTGCCCCAAACCAGTCATTTCTCAGCTCTATATTGGATCTATCCAATAACTTTGCCCCAAAGCAGTCATTTCTCAGCCCTATATTGGATTTATCCAATTAGAGCTGGAACATCAAGCCGTTACTGGCTCGTCCTCTTCTTCTTCCTGCTCCTCAAGACGGACAGAGACGAGCTTCGATACTCCGCCCTCTTCCATCGTGACGCCGTACAGCACGTCCGCCTCTTCCATCGTTCCTTTGCGATGCGTAACGACGATAAACTGCGTAAGCCCGGAAAACTCGCGCAAATACTGGGCAAAGCGGGCAACGTTCGCTTCGTCTAGCGCCGCTTCAACCTCGTCAAGGACGCAGAATGGAACGGGCTTCACTTGCAGAATCGCAAAGAGCAGCGCAATTGCTGTCAATGCGCGCTCGCCGCCGGACAGCAGCTGCAGATTTTGCAGCTTTTTCCCCGGTGGTTGAGCAACAATGTCGATGCCGGTATCGAGCACGCGATCCGGTTCAACAAGGACAAGATCCGCTCGACCGCCGCCGAACAGTTTGGCAAAAACGACGACAAAATGGCCGCGGATCGCTTCGAATGTCGTCTTGAAACGTTTCGACATTTCGTCATCCATCTCTTTAATTACTTGATAAAGCGTCGTCTTGGCTTCAACCAAATCATCCTTCTGCTCGGTCAGGAAGTCAAAACGTTCCTTCACGCGTTCATATTCGTCAATTGCGCCTAAGTTCACATCGCCGAGCGCCGTTATTTGCCGTTTCAAATCGCGAACCGCGTTTTGCGTGCCGACAACGTCCTCCGGAACCGGATAACGCTCTTTTGCCAGCTCAAAGCTCAGTTCGTATTCCTCGCTCAGCTTTCGCAACAGATTGTCTAGCTCAACGTCAAGCCTGTTAGCCGCGATTTCTGTTTGCCGCAACTGGTCTTCGACATTGCGCAGCTGAGCGCGCTGCTCCTTCGTCTCGCTCTCGCCTTGTTCAAGCTCACGCGTCCGATCTGCACGGGCCGAACGTTTCAGATCAGTCTGCTCCGCGCATTCCTGCTTCTTCAGGCGCAAAGCGTTCAACTGCTCGATTTGCTCGACCGTTTCTTGGCCGTGGCGCGCCAGCTCTTCTTCTTGCTGCGCCAGCAGCGAACGGTAACCGCCAAGCTCTTGCTTAGCTCGTCCAATATCGCTGCGCACGCGCGAAGCCTGATCCTCGAAGCTCAGCTTCTCCTGATCGGTTTTGGCGACGGCGATTTTCAAATCGGTGAGCTGGCCCTGCAGCTCTTCCTTCGCCGTCTCGCTCGCTTTGCGCCGTTCTTCCGCGAGGCGGATCGCTTCCTGCAGACGCGCTTCCTCGGCAGTCAACTCCACCAGCCGCGCTTCCGCTTCTTCCGCCGATTGCTTCATCGTCTGCTGCTCGGCCTGATGGCTGCTGCGATCGGAAGTAAACAGCTGCGCCTGCTCGCCGAGATGCTTGGCTTCGTTTTGCAGCTGCTGCTGCTCAGCGCGAATTTGCTGCTCGTCAATCCGACTTTGCTCGGAAGCGGCTCTTAACTCTTCCATTTTGTGCGACAGAATCGACTGCTCTTTGCGCAAATCGCTTAACTTGTCTCTCAATTGAGCGATCATCGATTGCGCTTCAACGATTTCTTTATCAAGCGCTTCAATTTGCCGGCCTCGGCCGAGCAAGCTTGCTCCCTTCTTCTGCAAGCTGCCGCCTGTCATCGAGCCGCCTGCGTTGACGACATCGCCTTCAAGCGTCACTACCCGATATCGATATTGGCATTTCGATGCGATTCGGTTGGCCTGCTCCAACGTTTCAGCAAGCAAAACGTTGCCGAGCAAGTTATTGATAATGGCTTCATATTTCGGATCGCAGGATACAAGATCGGCAGCGACGCCAACAAAGCCTTCGACGCCTTCGGCCATTCTGCGCTCGTGATCGGGAACTTGTCGGCCCCGAATAACGTCAAGCGGCAGGAACGTCGCGCGTCCAAGCTGCCGCTGCTTCAAGAAGCCGATGGCAATCCGCGCCGATTTTTCATCTTCCATGACAATATGCTGCATCGCGCCGCCTAGCGCCGTCTCAACGGCCGTCTCCAGCCGCTCCGGAACCCGGACAAGCTCTGCAACCGCGCCATGCACGCCGCTAATGCCGCCGGAAGCGCGTCTTGACGCCTTTAGCACCTCTCGAACGCCTTGCATAAACCCGTCAAGGGCATCTTGCATTTCCTTCATCGTATCGCGGCGAGATATTTGCGAATCGAGCTTCTGCTCCCACTTGCGGATAGCAGCCAATCCATCTTCGATATATTGCGAAATTTCCTTCGATTTTTCCGCTTCGCCAATATATTTCGTGCGGTTAGCATCGATCGCTTTCAAAGTCGCTTCCAGCTGTTTATCCAGCTCTGTCCGTCGTACCTTCAGCTTATCGTTCTGCTCGTTCCATTTCGCTTCTTCCTCCGTTAGCCGCTCCATTCGCCGTTGAACCGCTTCTTGCTGCTGCGACGCATAACGAATTTCGTTGCGGATTTGCGACATCGTGCTCAGCACTTCGAGCAATTCGCCTTTCAGCAATTCTTCCGCGTCAACGCTTGTGCCGCCGGCTACGCCAAGCAGGTTGGACTCTTCATCAGCAAGCTTAACTTTAAGCTCTGCCAATTGAAGCTCAAGCACAGCGGCACGGCCGCGAAATTCCGCTTCCTCCTTGGTTAAGGCACCGATTCGCTCGTCTTGCGCGGCAATCGTCTCTTCCAGCTGACGCTTATTTTGCTCAAGGTTGCGCTTGCGCTCTTTAAGCACCTCGCCGTACCCTTCGCATTTCTCGTATTCCTCGCTGAATTGAAGCATCGATTCATGCAGCCTGTCGAGCTCCTCCTCCAGCTCGCGAAGCGCATGGCGATCCTTCTCCAGATGCGCATCATGCTTGCTGACAACGGTGGACAATTCAAGCTGCTCGCGCTTTAACCGGTTCAGCTTTTCATTGGCTTCCGCCCAAGATTTATGTACGTTCTCGATATTATGCACATACATCGAAATCTCTTGCGTCTTGAGCTGCTCTCTCAGCTGCTTGAAGTGAATGGCCTTCGCCGATTGCTCGCGCAGCGGCCCGACCTGATCGTCAAGCTCCGTCACGAGATCGTGAATGCGCAGCAGATTCGTTTCCGTCTCTTCAAGCTTCTTCTGCGCTTCGCGCTTACGCGACTTATACTTAACAATACCGGATGCTTCTTCAAAAATGCCGCGGCGGTCCTCGGAACGCGTACTCAAAATTTCTTCGATCCGGCCTTGCCCGATAATCGAATACGCTTCCTTGCCGATACCCGTATCCATGAAGAGCTCGGTTATATCCTTCAGCCTGCACGGCTGTTTGTTAATCATATATTCGCTGTCGCCGCTTCGATGAACGCGGCGTGTAACAGTGACCTCATTGTACTCAAGCGGAAGCGCGCCGTCCCCATTATCGAGCGTCAAGGACACTTCACCGTAGTTGACCGCTTTTCTCGCATCGCTTCCGGCAAAAATTATGTCTTCCATCTTTCCGCCGCGCAAGCTTTTGGCGCTTTGCTCGCCAAGCACCCACCTTATTCCGTCAGAAATATTGCTTTTGCCGCTGCCGTTCGGTCCGACAACAGCCGTTATGCCGGTAACAAACTCCATTTCGGTTTTGTCGGCAAACGATTTAAATCCAGCTAATTCGATCCGTTTCAGGAACATGATTTGGCTTTCACCTCATCCCTCATTGTAACACAACCTGTACGTGCTCCGTAACCTCTTTCAGACAAGCTTAACGCTTTCTGAATGCGAAAAACGGGTTCATTTCGCATGTGCCGCACCTTCGACACATCCGAGACGAACCCGTGACATCAGGATCCACTATTCCGCTGACAACGATTGCCAAGCTTGCGATGCCGCCCGTTGCTCCGCTTCCTTTTTCGTACGGCCTGCTCCGCTGCCGTAAGGCGTATCTCCAAGATATACTTCAACGACAAATTCGCGATCATGCGCAGGGCCGCGTTCTTCGGTTATACGGTATTCAACCGGTCCAAGGCCGTTATGCTGCGCCCGCTCCTGCAGCTTCGACTTGAAATCTTTGACGAGCAAGCCATAGTCGTTCGATTCGATAAAAGGAAACATATGCGCTTCCAAAAATTCGCGCGTCCGATCAATCCCGGCATCCAAATAGATGGCGCCGACGAATGCCTCGAACAAATCGGCAAGCAGAGCAGGACGTTGGCGCCCGCCAAGCTGCTCTTCGCCCCTGCCAAGCATGACATGCGATCCGAGATCAAGCCGCTCCGCAAATTGCGCAAGCGATGGCTCGCAAACAACCGAAGCTCTCATTCGGGTCAATTCGCCTTCCGGACGCTGAGGATAAGCCGTGAACAAATATTGTGAAACAAGAAGCTGAAGCACCGCGTCGCCGAGAAACTCTAGGCGTTCGTTATGCTCAATCGAGCTGTGCTTATGCTCATTGACATACGAAGTATGCGTGAAAGCTTGCTTCAACAATTTCAGCTGTTTAAATTTGAGCTCCAGCCTGGACTGGAGCTCATGGAAGTTATCACGCTTCATATACTTTCATCACGATCGTTGCGTTATGGCCGCCGAAGCCGAACGAATTGGACAGCGCCGTGCGAACGTCGGCTTTACGCGCCTTGTTTGGCACATAATCCAAATCGCATTCCGGATCTTGATTTTCAAGATTGATTGTCGGAGCGATCACGCCATTTTGCAGCGTTAGGCCAAGAATAACCGCTTCAACGCCGCCTGCTGCGCCGAGCAAATGTCCGGTCATCGACTTCGTTGAGCTAACCGCTACTTTATAAGCATGGTCGCCAAGCGCTTTCTTGATCGCTTTCGTCTCCGAACGGTCGCCTACCGGAGTAGACGTGCCGTGCGCGTTAATGTAATCGATCGCTTCCGGCTCAATGCCTGCGTCTTTAAGCGCACGCGCCATGCAGCGTGCTGCGCCTTCCGGATCCGGTTCCGTCATATGATGAGCGTCGCCGCTCATGCCGTAACCGATTACTTCCGCATAAATGCGGGCGCCGCGCTGCTGCGCATGCTCCAAAGATTCAAGGATAAGAACGCCAGCGCCTTCGCCCATAATAAATCCGTCGCGGTCCGTATCGAACGGACGGCTCGCTCTTTGCGGCTCATCGTTTCGAACCGACATTGCCCGCATCGAGCAGAAGCCGGCCAGGCCGGTAGGGCGAATTGTTGCTTCCGCGCCGCCGCAAATCATAACGTCAGCTTCGCCGCGTTGGATCAATTTGTATGAATCGCCAATCGAATGCGTTCCGGTCGCGCAAGCGGTAACAGCTGTACTGTTCGGACCTTTTGCGCCGGTCAGAATCGACACTTGTCCCGAGCCCATGTTCGCGATCATCATCGGAATAAAAAATGGACTGACGCGTTTAGGGCCTTTTTCAAGAAGAATATTATGTTGATCTTCCCATGTGCCCAGACCGCCGATGCCGGAACCGATCATTACGCCGACGCGCTCAGCGTCAACGTTCTCGCCGATAACGATGCCGGAATCTTTAATCGCCGACAAGCTTGCTACAGAAGCAAATTGGACGAAACGATCCATCCGGCGAGCTTCTTTCTTATCCAATTGAAAATCTTCAGGATTGAAGTTTTTAATTTCAGCTGCAATTTGCGTCGGATACTCGGAAACGTCAAACGCTTCGATGTTAGATACGCCCGATTTCCCTTCCAGCAAATTGCCCCAGAATTGCTCCAATTCCGATCCGAGCGAGGTCATGACCCCCATGCCGGTTACGACAACTCTCTTTTTCATTTCATTCACCTCAAAATATAACATCATGATCTTTAATTCGCACTTAATGCCATACATAATTATTATTTCTATTTATATAAAAAGCGTTAAAGCTCAGTTCATACATTCATTGTCGCGCTTGGATTTACAGCCTGAACAGTCGTTCATATGGAGAGAAGTCCCGTTTATTCAACGGGACCCCCGGCTTACTTAGTTAAGAGATTGTATGTAATTAACAACTTCTCCCACTGTAGTGATTTTCTCTGCATCTTCATCAGAGATCTCCATATCAAACTCGTCTTCCAGCTCCATGACCAATTCTACGACGTCAAGAGAGTCAGCGCCGAGGTCATCTTTAAAGGAAGCTTCCAGCGTGACTTCCGCTTCGTCTACGCCCAGTCGGTCGACGACGATACGTTTTACACGTTCTACTACTTCGGACATCCGGTTCACCTCCTCTTTGGTATTATACGAGAATTAAAGATAAAATGCCATACGTAACCGTTTTAATCCTGTTCAGACGGTATCCGTTCAGCTTAATTCCCGCGTGCGGCAAGCGCTGCGGCCTGCTTACATGTACATTCCGCCGTCTACATGCACGGTCTGTCCTGTCATGTAAGAAGCAGCATCGGAGGCCAGGAAACGAACCGCGTTCGCGATATCTTCCGGCCCGCCGAGGCGAGCAAGCGGTATTTCTTTGGAGAGCGATTCGCGCGTCTCCTCAGACAGCTTGTCAGTCATGTCCGTCTGAATAAAGCCCGGAGCGATGCAGTTGACCGTAATGCCCCGCGAAGCCAGCTCGCGCGCGCTCGCCTTCGTCAAACCGATTACGCCTGCTTTCGCAGCGACATAATTGGCTTGCCCCGGGTTGCCGAGCACGCCGACGACAGAGGAAATGTTGATGATTCGGCCCGAACGCTGCTTCATCATCGTGCGGGTAACCGCTTTGATCCCGTTAAAGACGCCTTTTAGGTTCGTCTCGATGACTTGATCAAATTCCTCTTCCTTCATGCGCATAATTAAATTATCTCTTGTAATGCCCGCGTTATTCACCAAAATATCGAGCGCGCCGAATTGTTCGACAGTTTCTTTCACCATCGCTTCGAATTCATCCGCTTTGCCGACGTTGGCTTTCAAAATAATCGCGCGGCGTCCAAGCGCCTCAACCGCTTGCGCCGTCTCGGCTGCGGCTGCTTCGCTGCCGGAATAGTTGATTGCAACGTCCGCGCCCGCTTCCGCTAGCGCAATCGCAATCGCTCTGCCGATTCCGCGCGACGCGCCCGTCACAAGAGCTTTCTTGCCTTCCAGACTGGCAAACATAGCATACCCTCCTTCGACATCAATAAGTATTAACCCAAAGCTTCAATTGCAGCTGCGCTGTTAATCGAAGTAACTCGCACATTTTTGTCGATCTTCTTGATCAGTCCTGCCAGAACAGTTCCCGAGCCGATTTCGACAAAATGGTCGACGCCTTGATCGATCAAGTAGCGAACGCTGTCTTCCCATAAAACAGGTGAATATACCTGTTCCACCAGCAAACTGCGAATAGCGGAAGCTTCCGTAACCTCTGAAGCCGTAACATTGGCCACCACGGGTACTGCAGCGTCGCCCATGCTTACGCCGTTAAGAACGCCGTCAAGCTTGTCGGCTGCAGGCTTCATCAACGAAGAGTGGAACGGGCCGCTGACTTCAAGAGGAATGACCCGCTTAGCGCCGGCTTCCTCTTTGCCGCGCTCGACGACTGCTTGTACGCCTGCTGCAGTTCCGGAGACGACAATTTGTCCAGGGCAGTTCACGTTGGCAAGCTCCACCGCAGCGCCCTCTTCCGTTACTTTGGCGCATAACGCCGCAAGCGCGTCGCGCTCAGCCCCAAGAACGGCAGCCATTGCGCCTTGCCCGCTTGGAACGGCCTGTTCCATAAATTCGCCGCGCGCGCGAACCGTGCGAACAGCATCAGCGAACGACAGCACGCCAGCTGCAACGAGCGCGCTGTATTCGCCAAGACTGTGTCCGGCCACATAATCCGGCGTAAGGCCTCGGCCTTCCAACGCTTTAAGCAAGGCAACGCTGACCGTCAGCAGTGCAGGCTGGGTATTCGCCGTTTGCTTCAACAGCTCGTCCGGGCCGTTAAAAATAATGTCGCTAATCGCCAAGCCAAGCGCTTCGTCGGCCTGCTCGAAAATGACGCGCGCGCTTTCCGCTGAATCGTAAGCGTCTTTGCCCATTCCGACCGCTTGCGCTCCTTGACCGGGAAATACAAAAGCTGTTTTACTCATTATCTTTCATTCCCTCCGTTACCAGTTCAACACCGAAGCGCCCCAAGTAAGGCCGCCGCCGAAGCCGACGAGCACCAGGCAATCGCCTTCCTTCACTCGGCCCTCCTCGACCGCTTCAGCCAGCGCAATCGGAATCGATCCCGCCGATACGTTGCCGTACTTGTCCAGATTGATCATCGCTTTCTCCTCCGGCAATTCCAGACGGGAAAGCGCCGAACGAATAATACGGATATTCGCTTGATGCGGCACGAGCAAATCAATATTTTCTTTCGTCAAGCCGGCTTTTTCAAGCGCTTCTTCCGCAGCTCCGCCCATAATGCGCACGGCGAACTTAAATACGTCGTTGCCTGCCATATGGATATAGTGCTGCTTCGATTCAATGCTGTCAGCCGTAGCCGGCGTACGGGAACCGCCGCCGCTTACTTTAAGCAGCTCGCCGCCGCTGCCGTCCGCGCCCAGCACGAACGATTTGAATCCGCGTCCTTCCGGTACAGGACCGAGCACAACTGCGCCCGCGCCGTCGCCGAACAGAATGCAAGTGTTGCGGTCTGTGTAATCGGTAATGCGCGACAATGTTTCCGCGCCAACAACAAGCACATGCTTGTACATGCCGGTAGCAATCATGCTCGATGCAGTAGCCAGACCGTAAATAAAGCCCGAGCATGCCGCGGATAAATCGAATGCCGCCGCCCGCTTTGCGCCAAGCTTATCTTGCAGAAGGCAAGCGGTCGAAGGGAAAAACATATCCGGCGTTATCGTCGCCACAAGGATGAGATCGATGTCTTCCGCCGTCAAGCCAGCCGCTTCAATCGCAATACGCGAAGCTTCATAAGCGAGATCAGAGGTTGCCTGCTCCTCAGCCGCCAGCCTGCGCTCGCGGATGCCGGTACGGGTAACGATCCATTCATCGTTCGTTTCAACCATTTGTTCCAGTTCTTGATTCGTTAAAATGCGATCGGGTACATATTTTCCCGTTCCAATAATGCCTACAGGATGTAAATTCACGCTAACACACTCACTTCCCGCTTATTTCCGCCGTAATCGCATCTGTCAGCCGGGCGCCGATCGCCGTTCGCGCTTGGCGAACCGCGTTCTTTACCGCAACGCTGTCGGATGAACCGTGGCATTTCATGACTAGCCCGTTAAGACCAAGCAGCGGCGCACTTCCGTGCTCCTTGTAATCCATCTTTTTCTTCAGCTTTTTCAGCCTCGGCAGCATGATCGCCGCCGCAAGCTTCGTCATCATCGACTCGCCGAACGCTTCCTTCAAATAATTCAACAACGCTCCTGCCGTTCCTTCCATCGACTTGAGCATAATATTGCCCGCAAAGCCGTCACAGATGAGAACGTCGCAGCTGCGCTGCAAAATATCGCGAGATTCCACATTGCCGATAAAATGGATCGGTGCTGACGCGAGCAAATCATAGGCGGCTTTAGTAAGCTCATTGCCTTTCTTTTCCTCGGTGCCGACATTTAGCAAGCCGACGCGAGGATTTTTGAGGCCATGAACCTTGGACCGATAAATGCTGCCCATAATTGCGTATTGCAGAAGATGCTCCGGCTTAGCGTCCATATTGGCGCCAAGATCGAGCGCAAGCACGCCGATGTCATCCATCGTCGGCAGCATCGGAGCCAGCGCCGGACGTTCAATCCCGTCCATGCGGCCAACGACGAGCAGCCCCGTCGTCATAAGCGCGCCGGTATTGCCAGCCGACAGCATCGCATCCGCCTGACCGTCTTTCACAAGCTGCCCGGCCACTACCATTGAGGAGCCTTTTTTGCGGCGCACCGCTTTTACCGGCTCGTCATCCGCCCCGATAACCTCGTCCGCGTGCAGAAGAATGAGATTTGCCGGTTTTTGCTCTTGGAGCAGCTTTTCAATTACGGCAGTGTCTCCTACGAGCACAAGCTCCGTATCCGGCCACTCCTTTGCCGCTTCTAGCGCTCCCAGCACAATTTGACCGGGAGCGTGGTCGCCGCCCATTGCGTCAATGGCGATCCGCATGTCCGTCTCCTCCTTCGTTTTCCGCATCTCCCGCGGAACGATAAATGACGAAATTGCCTTGGAAGACCATCTCATCGCCTACGTAAGTAAACAGTTCAACCTTCGATTTATTGCGCTCGCCGGAAATGGAACGAACATAAGCTTTGGCAATGCATTTCTCGCCAAGCTTGACCGGCCTTATGAAACGGATATCCGCCGTTACCGTGAGCGCGATTTTATCATCAATAATCGCAACCGCCAGCGAGTTCGCCTGCGCGAACACATGATGGCCTCGGGCAATGCCGGTGCGGGAGAAAACATGCTCATCGCGTATTTCAAAAATCGAGATGCCGCTTTTATCAAGCTGCAAATCGACGATGTCGCCAATCACCTCATGCAGCGGCAGCGACCGAACCGAATCGTACGAGCGCTCAGCCATCAGCTTCATGCGCTCCCGCAGCTCGGGAATTCCGAGCTCCATCCGGTCCAATCGAATCGTCTGAATGCTTATTTTCAAATGGCGGGTCAGCTCCCGGTCAGTCATGAACGGATTTTCTTCAATCAGCCGGGCCAGCAGCTGATGCCGCTGCCGTTTGGGCATACGTTCGATTGTCGGCACCACCTTTACATTATAGTGACTCACTTCTTATTTTAAGACAAAATGTTTTTGGCGATTCGGTACGCCTAATTTATTTGTCCATTATTCGCTGTCATGATATGTAGCTGATATTATAACCTGGTACTAACCGGCGGTAATAAAAATAGCACCTCATCGCAATGAAGTGCTATTATTGTGGGAATCCCCAAGATTATTGAGCAATAATCTCTTTCGTTTTGTAGTATCCGCACACTTTGCATACGTGGTGAGCCAATTTCAGCTCTCCGCATTGCTCGCATTTAACCATACCCGGCACAGCCAGTTTGAAATGCGTACGACGTTTGTCGCGGCGAGTTTTGGACGTTCTTCTTTGAGGTACTGCCATCTTTCCCACCTCCTTCACAAAATCGGTAGCTTTTACGCTATTGTTCTTCTTTGAACAAATCCTTCAGCACTGCCAGACGAGGATCAATCTTCTCGGTCTTGCAGCCGCATGTATGTTCATTCAAGTTCTGTCCGCAATTGTGACAGAGACCTTTGCAATCGTCACTGCATAGTGGCGCAAAAGGCATGAAGAGTTGAACGGCCTCTTCCACGATAGGTTTGAGGTCCAGTTTGTCCCCTTCAACCGCAATGACGTCGTCATCCTCGTCCTCTTCGAAGTTTTCCCCGTCCGATTCGGATGCCGGTTTAAACTGCTCATGGATCGGAATAACCGTGTGCTCTTGTACCGGTTCAAGACAACGCGAGCAAGCCAGCTCCCAATCGATGGACAATTCGCCATCGACCGCAATAACGTCTTCTCCCCCCGTCACTTGAAGCGACACCTGGAGCGGACCCGTGCGAATAACATCGCTGCGTCCTGCGAACAGGGCAGATACGTCGATCGATTCCTCGACCTTTTCTCTTAACCCTTTGGACATTGTTTCTCGAATATGAAACTGCATCAGATCACCCCAAACAAACAAAATTTATTATAGCTATTTAGGCAAGGTTTTGTCAACATTTTCACACCATTCGTATTCGCTTCGTGAATCTGCCGCCCTCTCTATGCTATGATGGGACATATATCCAAAAGGTGGACAAAGCGCATGCGTACAGTGGGACTAATTGTCGAGTATAACCCGTTTCATAACGGACATCAATATCATTTGCAGCAATCGCAAAAAATAACGGGCGCTGAAGCGGTTGTGGCCGTCATGAGCGGAAATTTCCTGCAGCGCGGAGAGCCTGCTGTCATGGACAAGTGGGCGCGAACCGAAACTGCGCTTCGCGGAGGCTGCGATCTCATTATCGAGCTGCCGGCCGCATACGCAACGCAAGCAGCCGAATGGTTCGCATACGGAGCTGTCTCGTTGCTTGAAGCAACCGGTGTCGTGGACGCCTTCTGTTTCGGCACAGAAAGCGGAGAGCTTGATCCGCTCCGCGAAGCGGCCCGCGTCATCGCAAATGAGCCTCCGGCTTTCCAGTCGATGCTTAAGGGGGCGCTCGCCGAAGGCGCTGCTTATCCGAGCGCATACAGCGCCGCCGTATCGGCGTATTTGCAATCCATCGGCAATGATCGAGCCGCCAGCTTCCCGTTCGCCCAGCCGAACCATACGCTCGGCCTTCATTACTTAATCGCGCTCGAACGCATCGGCGGAGCCATGGAGCCGCATACGCTGCGCCGAGAAAAATCAGACTATAACCAAACAACCGTCACTGACCAGAAAATCGCAAGCGCCACCGCCATTCGCAAACTGCTGCTGGAGCAGCGGCAGCTTGCCGATTGCAAAGCATACGTTCCCGAAACGACCTATGACGTCATGGCAAGGGAATGGACGGCCGGCAGAAGCCCGGTCAGCTGGACCGAGTTCACAGCCCCGCTGCTTCACGGCATCGTCACCCGTTCGCCTCGACAGTTGGCAGAAATGCGTGAGATGACCGAAGGATTGGAGCATCGAATGCTCGGGGCGCTTCCGTCGCTTCAAAGCTTCGATTTCGAACCGTTTATCGATCTGATCAAAACGAAACGATATACGAGAACCAAACTGCAGCGTGCGCTGCTGTCGATATTGCTTGGACATCGGAAAGAGGATTTTACTGCAGACAAGCTTTCCGCCGGCGTCGAATATATTCGGGTCCTCGGCTTTACGGAGAAAGGCCGCGGGCTTCTTCGCCGCATGCGCAAGGAAGCGAAGCTCCCCGTATTGCTGAGCGCAGCCAGAACCGAGACGCCATACCGCTATTTGGAGCTGGATACGCAAGCGACCGCTGTTTATATGCTAGGCCAATCCGGCAACGATTCGGCGGCCTCGATGTTCCGCGATTACACGGACAAGCCGATTATGCTTTAGGCTGCTGCAGCGCGATGGCGGCAACAGCTTCCGATAACGTTGTTGCCGAAATAACGCGCATGGAGCTGCCGATTGCTTTCGCCTTCGCAGCAGCTTCTTTGTAGTTTTCGGCTGGCGCGATAAACAGCTGCGCGCCAGCCTGATCGGCAGCGACAATTTTGTAACGGATCCCGCCGATTGCGCCGACTTTCCCGGAAGGCTCAATTGTGCCTGTACCGGCTATTTTCAACCCGCCCGACAACTCGCCCTCCGTCAGCAAATCGACCGCCTGCAGGGCGAACATCAGTCCCGCCGACGGGCCGCCAATCTCTCCCGCATTGACGGTAAGCGACATCCGCCCGTCTCTTGGCTGCAAGCTGCGAATTTCCGACAGCCTCACCTCCCCAGGCAATCCCGGTACGGCTTCTTCCTTCAGTTCGCTGCCATCCCGGTTCGTCGGCAATATCAAGCGAACGATTTTCCCGCTTCGCTGAACCTCGGCTGTCACTTGTTCTCCGCGACGATTTGGCTTTAAAGCTTCCTCGATGTCTTTCATGCTATAAATTTCGGCATTATTAAGTTTTAGTACGATATCACCCGCTAATAAGCTTTCGGGGCTCTTCTCGTTTGAATCCGTAATGGCGACCGATTCGGCGACGGAATGATAAGGAATTTTCGCATAGCGATAAGCTGCTTCGACAGCGTCATGCTGCGAACCCGTCATAATAACGCTCATCCGCCGCAAGTACTGCTCGTTGGAATATCCTCTCAGCACGTTGCGTTTGGCCAAGCTTTCGGCATTCGGCCTCCAGCTGGCGCGAAGCGCTTCCCAATAATTCACCTCCGACAATTTAACGGTTGTGATCATAAAGGCTCCGCTATCTTGGGCGGCGCTTCTCGCATCCGCCTTGCTGTCAGCTTTGTTGTTCAAAAGCACCATCGGCTTGGCTGGAGCGGCAATTCCCGGCTCATAAATGACAAACGGAGAAGGCGCATACAAAATAAACCACATAAACAGGGCTGTTGCTGCCGCAAGCGCAATCGTACGCATTGCCGTTTGCTTACGCTGAATATCCATCCTGCGTCCTCCTGCTCTTTTGTTCGATTCGGCCCTGGTCTAACCTTGTCCCTCCGCGCGTACTATTTATAATCGGCGGGCCTTTGGGCAAGCCGTCAATATACGCGCATTTGGAGTTGATTAGCTATGTCCCGGACGATTATGCTCGCCTTTTTGTCTCTCGCTTTGATCGGCTCCGTCATCCGCATGCCAGACGCCGCATTTCAAGCTTCGCTGCAAGGATTGACGATCTGGTGGAACATTGTATTTCCCGGCTTGCTGCCGTTTCTCGTTTTATATGAACTGTTATGCGCTTTTGGGCTTGTTCACGGTTTCGGCGTCCTGTTGCGCACGCCGATGCGCAAGCTGTTCAAGCTGCCCGGCGAAAGTGCAATGCCTCTTTTATTCGGCTGGTCAGCCGGTTTTTCGGCTGGAGCCGACGCCACGGCAACGCTGCGAAAGCAGCATAAAATAACTGTCGGAGAAGGCCAGCGGCTGCTTGCTTTGTCGCATGTACCCAATCCGATGTTTATGATTATCGTCATCGGAGCCGGTTTCCTGCATCGCCCGGAGCTAGGCGTCTTGATCACAGCTGCTGTATGGCTTTCCGCCCTCTGGACATCCTTCTTGCTGACTGCCTTCCGCAAGCGCAGCAAGAAGGACGATAAATCAACGCAGGAAGGACTCTCTTCCGATAATCCGTCGCTCGGCTTATTCGCCGATACTGCCGCCGCAATACTCGCAGCTCGCGAGCAAGACGGCCGTAGTTTTGGAAAAGCGCTTGGGGATGCCGTTTACAACAGCGTGCAGAAGCTTATGGCGATCGGCGGCTTTATGATATTTGCCGCCGTAATCGCCCGCTTGGCTCAGTCTCTGTTTCAGCTCGCCGCAGGTAACGGAACGCTTGACGTCGCGCTTCCAGCTTTGCTGGAAAGCCATATCGGCGCTTATGCGGCTGCTGTCTGGCAAGGAAACAGCGGACTGCTGCCGCTGCCCGGCGCAGCGGTCAACGTTGCGCTCATCGCCGCTGCACTGGCGTGGAGCGGCGTCAGCGCTATCCTTCAGGCCGGCTATTCAATCGCCGGCACAGGACTCAAGCTGCTCCCGTTTATCGGAGCGCGGGTGCTTCACGCCGCACACGCGGCATTATTCGCGCTGCTGCTTTGGAAGCCGGCGATGGCAGCATTATCCGCGCTCGTTCACGCAGCAGGCGAAAAAACAGAAGCCGCCATGCTTTCGCATGGCGACCGATTCATTTCGCCGATTTCTTTTGCGGCGGGCGATCTGCCTGCGATGTGGCCGTACGCGCTTATCTCCGCAAGCCTGCTCGCTGCCGTATCCAGCGCAATTATGCTGCTGGCAAAGCTCGTACCCCACCGCAATCGGCTATGATCTGGACTTAAACTTTTCATCCAGACGCTTTTCAATCTCTTCAGGCACCAGCTCAGATACGTACCCTTTGAACATTGCGATTTCCTTTACGATGCTGGAGCTCAAATACGAATATTTTGGATTCGTCATCATAAATATCGTATCGATCTCGCTGTCAAGAAGCCGATTCGTTGAAGCGAGAGTCAGCTCATATTCAAAATCCGTCACCGAGCGGATGCCGCGGATAATGACATTTGCCTGGCGCGATTTCACAAAACGTACGGTCAGGTCGCGGAAACTGTCAATTGTCACGTTCGGAATATCGCTCGTCACTTCTCTTAGCATTTCTTTGCGCTCTTCCACCGTAAAAAGCGGGTTTTTGCTCGTATTATTCAATACAGCTACGATTAGCTGGTCAAATTGCTTCGCCGAACGGCGGATAATGTCCAAATGGCCGTACGTAACCGGATCAAAGCTTCCCGGATATACAGCGATTCGCAATTGCTGAGCCGCAGTTCCTTGCTCATTCGCTTGCATCTTCAAGTCCTCCATTCTTGCTGCCGTTAGCTATGTATCGATAGATGGTCACTGCCGTATCGCCGTACTTCGTTTTCTTCATCTGCTCGAACCGCTCGATATGCTCCGGGTATTCATGGGCCGCATCATGTTCGACTACGATCACTGCGCCATCCTCCAGCATCGAACGATCAGCCAAATCAACCATTAGCTCGTCCATCGTCGTGATCCGATAAGGCGGATCGAGAAAAACAAGCTTGAAAGCGATACCCCGCTTCTCCAGCAGCTTGATTGCCCGCTCCGCGTCGTTGCGGTAAATTTCCGCCGCGCTTCCCATCCCTGCCGCTTCCGTATTGTGCCGCACAATGTCAACGCTTATTTTCTCGCGGTCGATAAAGACCGTCTTGGCAACTCCGCGGCTCCAAGCTTCGATTCCGAGCCCGCCTGTGCCCGCGAACAAATCCAGCGCATACCCGCCGTCGAAATACGGCCCAATCATGCTGAATATGGCTTCCTTCACTTTATCCGTCGTAGGCCGCGTATTCATCCCGGGAACCGCCTTTAGCGTGCGGCCTTTCGCCTCGCCCGCAATGACTCTCACTGCTTTTTGCCCCCTTCATTTGCTGTCCAAGCTATCGTACCATAATTTCCTTTCGTTGAAAAAGCTCTGCTCTCGTTTCAGTCATGGTTCTATATTTTTTTGGCCGAGAAGGTATATTCCCCCACAAAGCGGACAAGATAAAATCATCGGCGTCGGAAGATGCCGTAGACAACCGCGGAGAAGACTTACGTTTCCCCATAAGCTCTTCGTCCGGTTTCTCCTCTCCCATGAAAGACCCTTGCCGAAAGGCAAGGGTCGATTTTTTTTGCTCCGCAACCGCCTCGGCCTGCACGAATCTATTTTCAACATAACATGCACGATTGCGATATAAAATCATTATATATGGTAGGAGGAGTTTACGGGGAAAGGGGCGTTGGAAGCGGTGAAAATGCTCTATGAGTATATTCTTATGAATCTGTGGCTTGCTGCGGTGTCGATCGTTTTATTCGCCTATGACGGGACGATATCCGCATTCGAAGGCACAATTCTGCTGTTTCTTGATTTTATTTGCATTGTCCACATATCCAAAATAACGAGTTACTTGTTCGGCGCCAGCGAATAAAAAAACGGCTGCCTGTCGTACAAGCCGCCGTCTACACATATATGGATTGCCACGGCTGGCCAACGGCAGCTTGCGGCAATCCATTTTTTTATTGAAGAAGCGACTGCATCAACATATCGGCATACGCTTCAGCGCCGGTCCTTGTCAAGTGAACGCCGTCATCGGCAAAATAGCCCTCTTCTTGTTCGCTCGCCGCAAACCAGTCCACCAGCTCAACACGGCCTTCACTTGCTTCCGCCGTTTCCGAAAGCATCTCATTGACGGTGTTTTGCCATTCCTTCGGCACTCTCGTATTGATCAGCATTATGCGCCGGTCATCGCCGATTGCGCTTATAAGAGCGGTTAGCTGCTTATTCGTAAACGCGCCATTGGAGCCGAGCTCGATAACGACCGTTTCGCCCAAACGTCCGTCTTCTTTCAATTGCTCCACAACAGCATTCGCCTGTTTAAGCTGCCTTCCGATTTTTCCATCAATCCCAATGCCCGGGATTCGTTTCTCTAAGTGCGAAACGACGCCCAAGATGACCGAGTCGCCTATTACGGTTATCCGGTCGCCTTGAAGCACGACCGACGGTTGTGACGAAGCACCTGCAGTCGCAGCCATTGTTTGTACAGGGGCAGGCTCTGGAGTTGGCGTTGCCTCGCTGTCTATTTGTTCCGCGCTTGCCAAAGGTTCAATCGCATCCGCAGCAGCCGTCGACACGGTTTCGGCTGCCTCCGCTTTAACCTTCAACAGTTGGCCATTGTCGGAATTGGCTGCCAGGCAAGCCCCAAGCACGACTAAAGCAACGATGGCAACGACAGATTCCTTACCTAGCCTCACTAGGCCGGTTCGCCTGCGAAACTGAGTGACCATGCTCGCTAATTCCCCTTGGCGAATCGGCATTTCGACGAACCGATAAGATAGCTCGGCAAGCAATAATGTTGCCGTCATCTGCGCCAAAGAACGCAGCAGATGAAATTGCTGCGACTCTGCAAGCGGCGTCGTCAGCACGATGATCGGGTAATGGTATAAATAGATGCCGTAGGAGCGGACGCCAATCCATTTCAATCCGCTTGCTAATTTACCAAGCCTGCTTGCTGGATGCGCGAGCACTGCAGTGAGCGCAGCCGTCGCGACAGCAGCGGCAAACATGCCTCCTCGGTAAAGAAACGGGCTGTAATGGCCCACCCTCAAAATAAATAATAGAAGTACCGCCAAGCTGGCGATGCCGATCCCATCCAGCACCTGACTGCCGCGCTTGTCCAAACGGGTCGACAATCTGCGGCTCGGCCATACAACCGCTAAAGCAGAACCAAGCAGCAAAGCAAATGCCCTCGTGTCCGTTCCGTAATACACTCGGCTCGGGTCTTCGCCGGGGTGATAGAGCATGGCCATCATCATTGCCGAGCAAGCCGCGCCGCCAAGCAGCCAAAGAACAAGCTTGCCGCGTCGTTTGACCATTCGAATCAAGAGAGCCAAGGCCAACGGCCAAACAACATAAAACTGCTCCTCCACCGCCAGCGACCAGATATGACCGAACGGAGAAGGCGGTCCAAAGCTTTCGAAATACGAAACTTGCTGAGCAATCATTTGCCAATTATACATATAGACAAGTCCGGACAACAGCTCGTCCCTTAAGGACAGAAGCCTGCTTGCATCGCTCGCGATCAACCATAGCGAACTTAGCGCAAGCATGAGCAGCATCGCCGGAAGCAATCTTCTAGCTCGCCTTATCCAGAACAGCCGCAAGGCAAAGCCGCCGTGCTGTTCTCTTTGAATGAGCAATATATCGGTAATCAAATAACCGGACAGCACGAAAAAGATCGTTACGCCAACCAGACCGCCTTCCATGCCTGGAATACGGAGATGGTAAGCGATGACGGCAAGCACCGCGAGAGCGCGCAGGCCGTCCAATCCTGGCATGTACCTTCTGCTGCCTTTGCCTGAATCGAGCACGACGCACCTCCTTCTATAAGCATAAAATGGTACATTTCGGAGACATAACGGCCAATTCCTGCCAAAGTCGAAACTTCCTTTTAGAATCAGATATTGTTACATTTTTTTCAACTTTCCGGCAATTTCCGCATACTCAATTCCGCCTAAATGATTCCATTTTAATTACATATGTTGTAACCTATTTAAGCTGAGTCATAACGATTAGGAGGAAATTGGATGGGATAAGATCATCGTTTATGACATCGGGTTTTATTCTTTCGTTATTTCTCGCGGTCGTCAAACAGCTGCAGTCTAGCCCATCTTCAATAGAGCCGTGTCGGCATCGCTTCTTTGCTCATATAGATGTTTGAGCTCAAAGATCCCGATAAAAAGAGGTGGACAGCAGCGATGCCCGTATACCGCATCATCGTCGACTTATCGGACCGTATGCTTCATTTGCTCGATGGAAACATCGTCGTCCGTTCGTTTCCGGTCGGCATAGGGCGCATGGTCACACAGACGCCAACCGGCGAATTTACAATTATAAACAAACAACCGAATCCCGGAGGGCCTTTTGGCGCCTTTTGGATGGGACTGTCCAAGCCGCATTACGGCATTCACGGAACGAATGATCCATCCTCCATTGGACGGCTGGTGTCGCATGGCTGTATTCGCATGTACAACGAGGATGTCGTCGCCCTGTCGCAAATTGTGCCCATCCACACGAGAGTAACGATTCGACCGTAATGGTAAATAACGCCAAAAGCCCCTTGCCGGGGCTTTTATTTATTTTGGCGCAAGCGCGCGTTGCTTCGCGCTAATGCAACCGTTATTTTTTCAGCGTGACCGTTCCGGTCTGCTGCTCCCATACCGCCTGCATGCCCAAAGCGGCGGCCAGCGACCGCACGGCCACATAGCCGGTGCGGACATCAAGCAGCGTATCCAGCTCCGTGCCATTAACCGTCGCCTTTGTGCCGGTCCATCCAACCGCTCCGCCGAGCGACTCGCCAAGCTTGCGGACCGGCACCCATACGGTGCCGCCAGACAATCGCCAGCCATTCGAAACGACGAGGCCGTTCCTTAATATCGGCGCAGCAGCCGCGCCTTTCAACGGTCCGGTTAGAGACGGTCTATCGACCGGCGCCGAGGAAGCTACGATATCATATTGTTGTAAACCGTATTGGTTAATGATCGATATCAGTTTACTTTCATAGGAAGGGTCTGTCGCATAGCCGCAAACTCGGAGCATTTGCGCCTGCATTTCTGGAGTCCCTGCCGCTTTCACCCGATCGTAGCGCGGCTTGGCGAGCAGCAGCTCCTGATCCTTCATATAATGATACACACTGCTGTAAGCGCGGAATGCGGCTTTCATATCCGCGTTTCGTCCATCGACATGCTCCCACGTCCCTTTTACGACGGCATCGCCATGCCAATATTTGTTCGGAACGCCGTTCGCCTTGATGCCGCCCAGATTGTACCATGGATGAATAACGCCGCCAGTCTCCAGCAAGCATTGCGCAAGCCTAACCGAGGGCAGAAGAATCGCTCCCTCACGGCTTACTTGAACGACCGTCGAGGCAATTGCCGCGATGAAGTCTTTTCGGCTCGTTGCAGCCATTCGCCCCCTCCTCTACTTTAAAGCGTTAAGCACATTGCTGATGACATTGCCGTATTCCGTTGCCACATCGGACCATCTTCGCTTGAGCACGTCGCGAAGCTCATGCTGCTGCCGTTTCACAACCGATTCGTCCGCTTGCCACAGCTTCGATATTGCCTCCTGCATTTCCGTTACCGAATACGGGTCGAAATGAATGAAATGATCCAAATTTTTTACAAGCTCCGTCGTCACCGGAATTCGGCTGACCGCAAGCGGCGTATCCATCGTTAAAGATTCCAGCAGCGGGAAAGGGACGTTGCCCTCAAACAGCGTAGGCACGATCGTCCCTTTCGCATAACGGTATAAACTGGGCAAATCCTGCGACGGGATGCGGCCGATAAAGCGAATTTGATTGCGATAGGATACGATGCCGCAGCTCATTATGATCTTCTCGATTTCGACTCCCATCGGATGATTGTGAAGCAAATCGGTGAAAACGAGCTGTACGTTCGAACGGCGCCCTTCCCTCGAATGAAGGAAATTTAAAAAAGCTTGAACGAGGCGGTCATGATTTTTATGATAGCGCACAGCGGAAGGGAACAAGAAATACGGCTGATGCAAGTTATATTTTTGCCGAAGCGCACGCTCCGTCATTAACCCGAACAACTGAAATTCTTCTACCGGCGCGGATGTGCGGATGAGCGCTGTTTTCCATTTCGGCAGTCCCATCCCTTGCAATCCGTCAAATTGCAAAATATATTCCGAATTGAAAATAACAGCAACCGCCTTCGCGCACATTAACGGAGCGAGACGATCCAATTGAGCGCAAGCTTCAGGATGCTTCGAACGGTAAATATCGCTCATGATCGGATGGCGGTACACAAGGTCATGCAGACAGAGCAAATAAGGCTTTTCAAGCTGAAGCGCATTTTCCAAGCCCACATAAGGCACAATCCAAAGATCGACTTTAGCCCGCATGTTCAATTCCGGCACGTTAATGAACCGAATCAGCTCCAGCTTATCGCCGTAAATGTCTTTCAGCGGCTGGAGAACGCGGACGATTTCTTCGCGGTTGCATTCTTGAAACGCTATTTTCATTTGATAGACTTGCTTCGAGAGCATACCTTCTATTAAGCGAAAGAAGTATCTGCCTATCCCTTCCTTGTCAAACGATGCAGCGAAGGAGTAGCCCCAAAACACCCCGATTGATACCATCGATATCCTCCTATATCCCGTGCGTTTTATATAGCATATTTTGGATGATTCAAAAGGTAACGGCTTGACCTAGGCATTAGCGTCTGTGTCGAAGGCTATTTTTCATTATTGTTATGGGGGCGGGTAAAGTTAGTGGATTTTTAGTGGATAGAGCCTCACTTTAAGCGGTTTGACGCGAGTTAGTGGATTTTTCCAATATAGAGCTCCAGATTGAGGCGAACGGGCGAAAGTTAGTGGGTTTTTCCATCATAGAGCCCCAAATCAAGGCGAACAAGCATAAGTTAGTGGATTTTTCCAATAAAGGTTTTACAAAAAGAAATAGACGAGTAGCCCCCGTCTATCTGTCCATTAATTCTATTCCGTAAAATTCGGCTGTATTTCGGAGCAAAATCCGCGCCGCAACCTCCGGATCCTGCTGTTTTAGCGCGGCAATCCGGGCAATGGATTCGAGCGCCATAACCGGCTCCGTTCGCCTTCCGGCAAATTCGGCTTCAAAAGGCCACGGTCCGTCCGTCTCGATCATCATAAGCTCGAGCGGATAATCGCGAACCAGCTGCTGAATTTCTATTTCATAAGCGACATCCGGCGTGACCGATATGCGATAACCGCGCTCGATCATCGTTGCGATCGTCTCCTTGTCGCCTTTGAACCAATGAAAATGAACACGGCGAACGCCATGCCGTGCCGCTATTTCACAAGCTTTCGCTCCATCCTCGTAAACCGCGTGCAGCACCAGCGGCCGATCCAACTCGGCCGCGAGCGCAGCGAAGCGATCAAGCAGCGCAACATAAGGCGCCTCGTCGAACGGCTCGCCTTTTTCTTCGCATTCCGTTCGCGAATAATAAGGCAAGCCCACCTCACCGATAGCAAACGCTTCGCCCGCCAGATGGCGGGCTCGAATCCAACCAAACAACCGCTCAAATGATGCTTCATCGGGAAGAGGCTGCTCCGGATGAAAGCCGTAAGCCGGATGCACCCTGCCCGAATTCAGCTGCGCAAGCCGCCTCGTCTCCTCGCAGGAACGCTCATCCATAGATACGGCTATAACCGCTGCAATGCCGCTTTCAAAAGCTAAATCAAGCATCGGCTGGCGTTCTGCCGGCTCATATTTATCCAGATGGATATGCGCGTCAATTCCCCGATACATGCGGCTAACCCTCCTCTTTCGGCGTCTGCTGAAGCAGATCGTAAATATGCTGCTTCATCGCGTTAAACGCAGGATCGGTCCAGAGCGACTCGGCGCGAGGTCTTGCGAACGGCACCGTCAAATGTTCCACAACAATCGCTGGCGCGGCCGACAGCACAACAATCCGGTCGGACAGCAGAAGCGCCTCCTCGATGCTGTGCGTCACGAACAGCACCGAGCGTCGATTCGCTTCCCAAATCGACAGCAGCCAGCGCTGCATCTGCTGGCGCGTCATTGCATCAAGCGCGCCGAAAGGCTCATCCAGCAGCATGAGAGGCTGCGGCGACAGCAGTGCGCGCAGAAACGATACGCGCTGCTGCATGCCGCCCGACAACGTATGCGGATAACCGTCCGCATACGCGTCCAATCCGATTCGCGCCAGCCACTCCTCTGCCGCTGCTTTCGCAGCTTTCTTCGCCGTTCCTGCAATCTGCAGCGCCAGCTCAATATTGCTGCGCACAGACAGCCAGGGCATAAGCGCTGCCTGTTGAGGCATATAGGAAATATTGCCGCGCAAGCCCGTCGTCTCGCGGCCGCCGATCCATATCTCGCCCTTCGTCAACGGCTGCAATCCGCCAATGAGTTGAAACAGCGTCGTCTTTCCGCTGCCCGAAGGACCGATTATGGTTACGAATTCGCCATCGGCTACCTCCAGACTGAGGTCGGTCAATACTTGCTTATAAGATGGCGATCCTGCTCTCCCAAAGCTCTTGCAAACCGATTTCAGCTCGAGTGCAGCGTTCTTTGTCTCCTTTGCCATTAAGCGCCGCCCCTTTCTTCCGCGGGGCGCCAGCGAACGATCAGCTTCTCCGCGCCCGCCACTAACCCGAACATGGTCAAGCTTAACGCCACAATGAGGAATACTGCGGCAAATACGCGGTCTGCCTCGTACCCTTTAGACGACAGCAGCATAAAGTGTCCCAACCCTTTTTGAGAGCCGATCCACTCAGCCACAACGGCGCTCAGCACAGCGTAGGACGCGGCGATTTTCAATCCGGAGAACAAATGCGTCACCGCATTCGGCAGCTCCATGCGCCAGAACAGCTGCGATTTGGATGCTCCAATCATTTGCATATAATTACGCAAGGTCGGGTCGGTATCCGTAAGGCCGGACAGCATCGATACCGAAACTGGAAAAAAACATACGAGCCAGACAAGCACCAGTTTTGGCAGCAGGCCGTAACCGAGCCATAGCGTCAACAACGGTCCCAGCGCGACTACCGGCACGTTCTGGGACAGCACAAGAAGCGGGTACACTGCCCTGCGTGCGCCGGGCAAAAGATGCAGCAAAGCGGCGAGCACAAAGCCCGCCGCCGCTCCGCCTGCAAAACCGATTGCCGTCAGCGTAAGCGTCGCTGCCGTATGGTCCATCAGGCGCGGCCATACGGCAACGCCTTCATGCAAGATAGCCGAGGGCGACGGCAGCTGCCAGCTCGGAACATTTCCGAGATCAACTGCCGCCTCCCATACGATAAACAGCAATGCGATTACAAATACCGGCGGACCGATCAGCCTCCGCAGGCTTCGATTATTGTCCATCCGGATATTTCTCCAGCAGCCTTCCCATCGAAGCGCCGTTCGCCGGATTGTAGTAAATTTTCACTTGCGAAATGACGGAAGGACAGCCGAGCTCCGCCATCGCTTCGCTCATCTCCTGCACAATGCCGAGCAAATGGCCAAGCTCGCCTTCCATCGTCGTTTCAAGCGGCGCAACCCGGTAAGCGACGCCGGATGCTTTAATAATTTCAATAGCGCGGTCAACATAAGGAATAACGCTTTCTCCCCCAGGCGTTGTCGGCAATATTTGAATGCTGACTAATGCGTTTGCCATTATAGCTCTCCCCTTATCCGATCTTCATTTCTGCATTCTTAATCGGCAATCAAGTTATTGCGGCAAAAAATCGTTCGTAAACGCCTTCTCCGCTTCAAGCTCCTTCTCAAGCAGCTTGTGGTCATACATCCACGAAGCATAGTTTTTCCATACGTCCAGCTTTTGCTCTCCCCAGCGCGGCGCGTCGTCTTTGTATTTCGGACTCAGCCACTTCTGGCTGGCGCGCACAAGTTCCGCATTCAAATCCGGCTCCGCATGAATAAGCACTTCAGCGGCATCTTCCGGATGCTCGATGGCAAATTGGTAGCCTTTTGCCGCGGCGGCAACGAACGCTTTAACAAGCTCCGGCTTCTCGGCAATCAGCTTCTCGCTCGTCGCCAGCACTGGCGTATAATAATCCAGCTTATCGCTATAATCGGTCAAATAAACCATGTTCAGCTTATCGCCGCGAAGCTCCGCTTCAATGCCCGTCCATGCATAGTAGATCCAGGCAAAATCGATATCCCGCTTCACCGCCGTAAAGAAATCGACATCGCCAATAGGCAAAATATTGACTTTGCTTACGTCCGCATTTTCCTCTTGCATGATCGAATCAATGACGGCTTCCTCAACAGGAGCGCCCCAGCCGCCGTACGTTTTTCCTTCGAATTGTTTCGGCGAATCGATTCCTTTATCAACAGGCGACGCAAACCCGGACGTATTATGCTGGATTACCGCAGCGATCGATACGAGCGGCATCCCCGCGATACGCGCCATCGTTAACGATTCCTGATAGCTTACGCCAAACTCGGCCTCGCCTGCGGCAACCATTTTATCAGCGCCGTCCTGGCCCGGTTGAATGATTTCCACCTCAAGCCCTTGCTCCTTAAAGTAACCTTTGTCTCTTGCCACGTACAAGCCGGTGTGATTCGTATTTGGCGTCCAATCCAGAACCAGCTTCACTTTCTCCAATTCCGCGCTTTTGGTCGCTCCGGCCTCGCTCTCCTTCTGTTCGCTACTGTTGTTCACCGCTCCGCAGCCTGCAAGCAGCGTAATGACCGCCAGAACAATCGTCCGCTTGCTCCATTTCCTTAAACCGTTTAATTTCTTCATTTCCTTCCGCTCCCTCTTATTCTTGATGATTTCATTGACGAGTCGGGGAGATACCGCTTGAATGCCTGAAACAAAAAAAAGCATTCTCCCAATCGGAGAATGCATGCAGTCAGCTCTTCTGCACATCCGTTCCAACAGGCCTCTTCTCCTGTCAGCGATGCGCAATTCCATTCCTACGCTGGCATTACCCAGATCAGGTTATGGGTCGGAGTTGTTTAAGGAACTCCCTCTCAGCCGGCCTCCGCCAGCTCCCCTAACAATATGTCGCGTTACGTCAATGTCCCCATTATAACAAACCCGATTCGAAAAGTCACTTTAACGATGCGATTTGCTGCCGGAACTTGCTTCGAACGCCAACCATCAACATGAGCAATGGGAACACCACTTGGAAAAACGGCACGATTTTCAACGAAACTTCAAGTCCGATCCACAAATGATACGTATTGTTCGGCTCCAGAAACGACGTTAAATAAATGCAGATGCCTACCGGCAGGACTACTGCCCGATAAGTGAATCCAAATGCCGAACTGATCGTAAAAACGGATGCCATATAGAGCAGCGTAATTTTCACATAAAGCCCGATATACAGCAGCAGCGTCACTAAAATATCGAGACGTTCCAAAAAATTAGCCAACCGGATTAACTGCACAGCCTCCAGCAACGGCAAAGAAGTAACCGAGGCTAAGGTTGGACCGAGTACGGTCATAATGAGAATGTTCATTGCAATGAGAAACAGGGAAACAAATGTCAGCGGGCCAAAGGTTTTGCGAATTAGCCTGTTTTTCTCCTGCACATGCTTCCAGAACACTAGAAATATGACCATCTGCCCGAACGGAAACGCGATCAAATCAGGGAACGCCGCCTTAAACACCGGTCCCAGGCCATTCTCTAGCATCGGAAACAGCTGATGGAAGTCTGTAAGGCGGGCCGTGAACAACAGTACAATGATTACCGCGTAGCTGAATATCGCAATCGGGAACAGCATTTGCACGACGCGAAAAAACACTTCGATGCCCTTGCCGACTGTATAGTACGAAACGGTCATAATACTAAGCATTACAATCCATTTCGGAGTAAATGCCAGCAGCGCAAGCATCGTCAATTCGCCGAAATCGCGCACATTTCGCATGGACTCATAAGCAAACCAAATTGCCGTTATTGACGATGCGATAGCTCCAACTATTCGACCGAAGTGAATATGATACAGCTCTGCCAAATCGAATTCCGGAGCCCTCCGATGAAGGAGAACATACACAGCGGTCATCAGCATGCCGGCAATTGCAGCAAGGGTCATCGCCATCCAAGCGTCCTGCTTCGCTTTAATGCCAAGCTCAAATAACGGAGTGCTGCCGATCATAAACAAAACAATCATGAATGCCAGCTGATTTTTGCCGATCTTTTGCATAGATCTCCTCACCTCCTCCGTTACGGCCCGGACTGCTCCTGCGTCTTTTTAAAGCTTGTCCCGCTCATTCCCGTCGAGTTAATTTTCACTTTCACCTTATAGTTCAATTTCATTGCCGCAAAATTTTCCGGCCAATCGGCGGAAAGCTGTTTCCACTCGTCCGGATGCTTCTCCCGAAGCAATTTGCCAAAGCCGACAACATCCGTCTTCGTTGCGCTAAGCGCCATCCAGCCTGATTCCATCATGCGTTGAATTTCCGCTGCAATTTGCCGTTCTAACTTCGCAACTTCCTTGGGCTTGCCCATATCATTGTCGCATTTCAGTTCAACAAGCGATCCTTGCGTTTTGACGCTGACGTCCATGCTCCATTGACCGTCGATCAGCTTCGGCGTTAGCTTTGTTTTGGCATAAATGATTCGGATAGCGGAGCTTTTCTCTTGCGACTCTGAATCTGGGCAACTGAACGACACCGTCGTCTTTTTAATCTGATCGGCAATCCACATTACGCCGATTGACTCCTTAGGCGTGAGCCAGCCAGAAAGTTTGTCTTTGTAGAGAAGCCCCGTTCCCGCAAGCCTTACCTTTGAAGGCGTATTCGTCTGACTGAGCTTCGTCGTCTCGTTCATATTCTCTTGCGTACCCGCCACTGTCAGTCCCGGGATAGCCGTCGCTTTTGCGGCGCCAAACAATTCGACCAATACTTCGTGCATCGTCATTTGTTTAGTGGCAGATCCGTTCCGGCTTTCATTTTCCATCATTCGCTGAATGGCCGATCCCGGTATTTTCTCGAGCGGAATGAGCTGCTCCAATATCGTTCTGCCGTTTCCTTTAGTCAAAAAGACACTGACCGTTTCCCTCGAATCCGTATTCCGCAAATAAGCGTCAAACAAGGAATCAAGCCCATTTGCAGCTGCGCTCTCGCCGATGACCAATACTTGATTATGGGAAAAATACAGCCTCCTGGCCAGCTCCCTGCTCGCTTTATTAATTGCGCCTCGCAAGCTGTCGCCTTGGGTCGAAAACACATTGACCGACGCTCCTTGACTCGAACCGCCTACTTGACTCGAAATGGCCGAAGGCATGACAATCTGATAGCTTAACTGGAACTGTCCATCCTTCCAGTCAACGGCGGTTCCGGAAATAATCGCGATTTCATTGAGCTCAACCCGATTCCAGCAGCCGGTCAAAGTCAAGGTCATCAGCGCGACGAGTACAATTCCGATTATTTTTTTCAACCGTCACGCCCCCCTTTTGTTATGGCTTTTTGGATTGACGCTGATGCTCCGGCTTTTTGCCGCTTCCGCCGCGTCTCCGATTGGATTTGCTAATATCGCTCGGCCGAAACACTTCTGCCCATCGAGGCATGCGAAAGAAAATATCCCGGAACAAGCCGATATTGAGCGGCGCGAGCGGTGTCATATACGGCACTCCGAACGAACGCAGCGACGCCAGATGAACCATAACGAACAGCACGCCGAGAAAAATGCCAAAGAAGCCGAATATTCCTGCGAGCAGCATGAGCAAAAAACGTATGATCCGCGAGGTTGCCGCCATATTGAATTCAGGCGTTACAAAGTTGGATATCGCTGTGAAGGAGACGACAATAACCATGCCGGCAGAGACAATTCCCGCTTGTACAGCCGATTGCCCGAGAACGAGAGCGCCGACAATCGAGATCGCCGGTCCGATCGCCCGGGGCATGCGCAGTCCGGCCTCCCGCAGCACCTCAAAGGTCATTTCCATTAGCAGCGCTTCAACCAAGCCGGGAAAAGGAATGCCTTCCCGTTGCGCCGCCAAGCTGATGAGGAGCGTTGTCGGCAGCATTTCCTGATGAAACGTCGTTATCGCGATATAGATGGAGGGCAGCAGCATCGAAATAGCATAGGCAGTATAGCGGATGACTCGTATAAAAGAAGCTATATCGTACCGCTGATAGAAATCGTCCGGCGATTGAAAAAAGGCAAAAAAGCTTGTCGGCGCGATCAATGCGAGCGGAGAGCCATCCACGATAATCGACACCTTGCCCTCCAGCAGCTCCGCCGCAACCGTATCCGGCCGCTCGGTGTTAAGCAATGTCGGAAATAACGTAAATGTTTCGTCCTGAATGAACTCTTCGATATAGCCGCTTTCCAGCACGGCATCGATGTCGATCTCCTCAAGCCGGCGGTACACCTCGCGCACAACGCCTACTTCAGCGAGTCCGTGAATGTAAATGACGCCGACGTTCGTATGCGATTGTCTGCCGATTGTACGAATATCGACATGCAAATCGACGGATCGGATAATGCGCCTAAGCAAGCTTATGTTCGTCTTTAAATTTTCCGTGAAGCTATGCTGCGGTCCGCGAATGACGGTTTGCGTTTGGGGCACTGTGACTGAGCGCTGCTCCCCGCCGTTTGCGTCGGCCATTAACGCGACCGAGGAATCTTCGGCAAGCAGCAGGCAAAGCCCGTTAAGCATCAGCTCCGCTGCGTCGTTCGGCGACTTGACGGATTGTACCGACCCGATCGAAATGACGCAATCAGCTAACGCAGCGATCAACTTATCGCCCTTCGCGGAAATATCAGGTGGCAACGAAACCGACATGAGCGGATTCATAATGTTCGTATTGATCGTATCTGAATCTACAATGCCGTCGATGAACAACAGCGCCATCGCCCTTCCCGGGGCGGCATCGCTGCTTAAATAACGAATGACGAGATCTTTGCTGCCGCGAAACATGGCGCTTACGGCATCAACGTTCGCTTGCAGCGACGTTCCGAAACTCTTTTTACCCGGATTGGGCGCATTGCTCATCGATATACCTCCCTATTCCAGGTTGACGTTATTTTGGCTTTTTTTCGGAAAAATTATGAATGGAATGTCGCGAATAGGGTTATATGCCGATTTTTTACGCCTTTGGGCCAGTGTCTGCCATATCAGGCGAAGCAATGAATACGATATAGACGAACGCATTTCCGCTCTTTAGAGAGGAAGGGAGCATTTGACTAAGCTTACGAAAAGACGCAAACATAAAAAACGCGCTCGCGCAAAGCCGCGAATATCGATTCATAAACGGAAAAAACGGCAGCGCCGTTCTCGGCTTCGTCTGAAGCAGAAGCGCAGGCTGAAGCCGCGCAGAAAACAGCGGCGAAGCGCGCAGCGCAACCGGCGGGAATATTGGGCTGAACCGCTTGCCGCTAGAACGCCGCTTCCGCAAGGCGTCAATATTATCGGCTTTTTGCACGCCGAGATGGGAATTGGCGAATCAGCGAGATTGGCGGCCAGATCGGCGGATGCGGCCGGCATTCCGTTTGGCATGCTTGATTTTCCGATCAAAGTATCATCAAGAATGGCCGATACGAGCTGGTCGCATAAAGAATTGCAACAGGCGATTTACAATACGAATCTTTTTCATATTAACGCCGACTTTATGAGTCCGGCACTGGAGCATTTCGGCCCGTCATTGCCGCATAGCCGGTACAATATCGGCTACTGGCATTGGGAATTGCCCGAATTTCCCGACGAGTTCACACATGCTTTCAATCTTGTGCAGGAGGTATGGGTGTGCAGCCGGTTTGTCGCCGACTCGATCGCCCGCAAATCGCCGGTTCCGGTCGTTACCATTCCGCACGGCGTGGCCGTCACTCCTGCCCCCGAGCTGAATCGAGGCCACTTCGGCTTGCCAAGCGGGCGGTTTCTATTTCTGATGATGTATGATTCGCAAAGCTCGGTATCGCGGAAAAATCCGCAAGCGGTCATCGAAGCGTTCAAGCTTGCATTCCCGAAAAACGACAGCCGCGTCGGTCTCGTTCTCAAGTTGAACAATGCCTCATTTAGACCGGAGGACTTCGCGCCAGTCCGGGCGCTGGCGGCCGAGCATAACAATATTTTTTTAATTGACAGCTCCTTGTCCAGAATTGAAGTCAATTCGCTGCTGCAATGCACGGACAGCTTCGTTTCCTTGCATCGTGCCGAAGGCTTCGGGCTTGGACTCGCGGAAGCGATGTATCTTGGGAAGCCTGTTATCGGCACGAACTGGTCGGGCAATACCGACTTCATGAACGAATCGAATTCTTGTCCCGTTCCGTATAAGCTTGTTCAGGTCGGCCAGGACTGGGGGCCGTATAAACGCGATCAAATATGGGCTGAGCCCGATGTGCCCGCCGCTGCCGATTATATGCGCCGTCTCGTCGAAGATCCGGTGTGGCGCAACCAGATCGCTGAACGCGGCAAAGACACGATCCGCACCCATTACTCGCCGCAAGCGTCCGGCAGACTAATGAGGGAGCGGCTTTTGCAGCTGTCTTTGCTTTAATTGTAAATCATTAAGCAAGAAGGGGCCGTCTCAAAAGAGGTTCGCTCGCTAGAGAAATGACTCGCATCTAAATTACAAAAGTGAATTTCATAAAAATAGCGTTGTGGACCTGCAACGCTATTTTTAGATTTTTATCCTTTGCAGCTTTCTTCAGCAAATGATGGGCAAGTGAAAGCCCACCCGACCTCTAGGCTGACTTTCGGCAAGCCTCGAAGCAGGAACCGGCGGAATCCTCGGTTATTCTTGATTTGGCCAAACACACGCTCTGGTTCGTGCATGCGTCGAACCGATAATGCATATCCATCCTCGCTCTTTAATTGCTCCCTCGCTTGTCGTTTGAGGCGAAGATATTCCATATTTCACGCTCGCCTTGTGCCTTCGTACATCGTTCCTTCAGCGGGCAGCCTTCACAGGAAAAGCTGCGATAATGGCGAGTGGTAATTTCATAACCACTTTCCGTGGTGCTTCGACTTTCATAACGGAATAGAAGTTTCTGTCCTGCTGCGCATGTCCACGTGTCTTCTTTCTCGTCATACAACCAATGCTCGAATTTGCTAATGTCTTG
>NZ_WOVL01000010.1 GCF_009737085.1 Paenibacillus sp. NEAU-GSW1 | reverse complement strand
ATGGACAATTGAAGCCGGGATATAACGTGCAGATTGGAACAGAAGATCAGTTCATCCTTAGTTACAGCCTTCACCAACGCCCAACAGACACGCGTTGTCTTAAGCCACACCTGGACAAAGTGAAAGCATCGCTTGGTCAATTGCCGGGAACCATCATTGCAGACGCAGGTTATGGAAGTGAAGAAAACTATGCTTACCTGGAGTCTGAGGAACAACGGGCACTTGTTAAATACAATACCTATCACAAAGAAAATACCAAAGCGTGGAAGCAAGACATTAGCAAATTCGAGCATTGGTTGTATGACGAGAAAGAAGACACGAGGACATGCGCAGCAGGACAGAAACTTCTATTCCGTTATGAAAGCAGAAGTACCACGGAAAGTGGTTATGAAATTACCACTCGCCATTATCGCAGCCTTTCCTGTGAAGGCTGCCCGCTGAAGGAACGATGTACGAAGGCACAAGGCGAGCGTGAAATAAAGGTTAGCATGGAATATCTTCGCCTCAAACGACAAGCGAGGGAGCAATTAAAGAGCGAGGATGGATATGCATTATCGGTTCGACGCATGCACGAACCAGAGCGTGTGTTTGGCCCAATCAAGAATAACCGAGGATTCCGCCGGTTCCTGCTTCGAGGCTTGCCGAAAGTCAGTCTAGAGGTCGGGTGGCTTTCACTTGCCCATCATTTGCTGAAGAAAGCTGCAAAGGATAAAAATCTAAAAATAGCGTTGCGGGGATAGCTCTCCGCGCTAGACGGCCCCTTTTTTTTGCCTTTGCCTATAATGCGGAATAGTTGCCATACATATCTCATTCTGTTCTGACAAATAATGAGGAAGGAAGCAATTGAATTTGGAGTGAATTTAACAAGCTCAAAGATCCTGATGTAAGGCAGAGTGACTTTGAGTAAGGCAGAGTGACTTTGAGTAAAGCAGAGTGACTTTGAGTAAAGCAGAGTGACTTTGAGTAAACTCAAAGATCCCGATGTCAAGCTCAAAGATCCTGATGTAAGGAGGGACTTCATTGTCATCTAACAGCAGCGCACAGAACGGCAAATATAAAAAGATGTCGATGTCGCCAAAGGAGTATCAGGCATTTGCAAAAACGCGCGAGCCCTCGCGATCGATTTTCGCAAATTGCTTAAAAGCTTTTTTAATTGGCGGCATGATTTGCGTGTTAGGCCAATGTATTCAGGAGATGTTTATTTATTTAATGGGCATGAGCAAGGAGGACGCGAGCAACCCGACCGTTGCCGTGTTAATTCTCATTTCCGTTATTCTGACGAGCCTTGGCGTGTACGATAAAATTGCCCAATGGGCTGGAGCGGGAACCGCCGTGCCGGTAACCGGCTTCGCCAACTCGATGTGCTCCGCCGCGCTTGAGCACCGCAGCGAAGGACTTGTGCTTGGGGTCGGCGGCAATATGTTTAAATTGGCCGGCTCCGTTATCGTCTACGGCACAGTGGCGGCGTTCTTCGTCGGAATTGCACATCTGCTGCTCGGTACAAACGGAGGTCATTAATTATGCTGCGGGGCAATCAAACATGGTGGTTCGAGAATCGCCCTGTCATTATCGGCGCTGCGTCCGTTGTCGGGCCTGACGAGGGAGACGGTCCGCTGGCTGCTGATTTTGATCTCGTGCACCCAGAACTGGATATGCAGCAGAAAAGCTGGGAGAAGGCGGAGCGGCTGTTGATGGAGCAGGCTTCCGATTTTGCGATCCAGAATGCGGGTATAAGCAAGGACCAGTTGCAATTTTATGTCGGCGGCGACTTGCTGAATCAAATTATTAGCAACAGCTTTGCCGCCCGCTCGCTTGGGGTCCCGTATCTCGGCATGTTCGGGGCTTGTTCGACCTCGATGGAGACGCTGGCCGTCGCCTCGCTTATGGTCAATTCAAGGTCTGCCAATTATGCGCTGGCTGGCACCTGCAGCCACAATTGCACGGCGGAAAAGCAATTTCGGTATCCAACGGAATACGGCTCGCAAAAGCCTCCGACGGCGCAGTATACAGTAACAGGAGCCGGAGCCGCAGTCGTCGCGCAAACAGGCGAAGGGCCGGTCGTTGAATGCGCCACCGTCGGTAAAATTGTCGATCTCGGCATTACAGATCCGTTTAATATGGGCGGAGCGATGGCGCCTGCAGCCGTCGATACGATTCAATCGCATTTTAACGATACCGGGCGTACCCCTAAGGATTACGATCTAATTGTGACCGGCGATTTGGCCGGTGTCGGCCATCCGATTGCGAAAGAGCTGCTGCTTAGAAACGGCGTGCCGATGGACGAAACCGTGTTCGGTGATTGCGGGCTAATGATTTACGATGTGAACCGGCAGAAAGTGCAGGCCGGCGGAAGCGGCTGCGGCTGTTCGGCTACGGTTACTTATGGTCACTTGCTGAAGCGGATCGCCAGAGGAGAGCTTAACCGGATACTCGTTGTTGCGACGGGGGCATTGCTTTCTCCAATCTCCTATCAGCAGGGCGAGAGCATACCTTGCATTGCGCACGCGGTTGCGATTAGCAGCGGAAAGGAATGAGAACGAAATGCAGTTTTTATGGGCATTTGTAGTTGGCGGCGCCATTTGCGTTGTCGGGCAGCTGATGTTCGATGTGTTTAAGCTGACTCCGGCGCATACAATGGCTACGCTGGTTGTCATCGGCGCTATTGTTGACGGCGTCGGATTGTATGAGCCGTTAGTCGAATTTGCCGGCGCAGGCGCTACGGTTCCGATTACAAGTTTCGGCAACGCGCTCGTTCATGGAGCGCTGACGGAGCTGGAGGAATCGGGATGGATCGGCGTCATTTCCGGCATCTTTAAAGTAACGAGCGCCGGCGTTTCGGCGGCGATTATCTTTTCCTTTTTGGCGTCGCTTGTCATTCGTCCAAAGGGCTGAAACAAAAAGTTGGAGAATCCCGTCTAAACTGTGGGATTCTCCAATTTTTTTTGGTATACATCATATTTGTGCATCAGTTGGGGGTGCTGTAAAATAGTACTAAATTCACTATTTCTATGAATGGCAGATGCTAATTATTCCGCGGGAGGTCAAGTACATGGAAGCACGTCTTGCAGATATGCAATTATGCTCATCAATTCTTAACAGCCTTAACAGTTGTATTTTGGGAAAACAAGAGGAAATCGAACGTCTGATGATCGCTGTCATCGGAGGTGGACATGTCTTGCTTGAGGACGTGCCAGGCACAGGAAAAACGCAACTTGTGAAAGCGCTGGCAAAAGCGATTGGCGGTCAATTCAGGCGCATCCAGTGTAATCCGGATCTGCTGCCTACCGATATAACAGGCGTTTCGATTTACCATCCGAAACAAGAGCAGTTTCTGTTCCGTCCCGGTCCTGTCATGACTAATATTTTGCTCGCCGACGAAATTAACCGGGCGACAACGAAGACGCAATCCGCGCTTCTTGAGGCGATGGAGGAAGGGCATGTGACGGTCGACGGCGACACCTATGCGCTGCCTCTGCCTTTTATATTGCTTGCCACGCAAAATCCGATTGAATTTGAAGGCACCTATACGCTGCCCGAAGCCCAGCTGGATCGGTTTATGATGAGGCTGTCTCTCGGTTATCCGAACGAGGCGGACGAACAGCGAATGGTGCTTGCCGAGAGTGTATCCCAGCCATCTGACCGGATTGCCCAATTATCCGAAATCGAAGATATCATTCGTATTCAGTCGCAAGTGCGGCAAGTGCATATTGATGAAGCGGTCGGCCAATATTTGATTAAAATTATCCGCTCGACTCGAGAGCATGCGAGTGTTCAGCTTGGGGCAAGCCCGCGGGCAGCGATTGCGCTTGCTAAAGCGGCGAAGGCAAGCGCTTACTTGCAGCAACGCGCTTTCGTTACGCCTGACGACATCAAACGGATAGCGCCGTACGTGCTCTCCCACAGGCTGCTCCTTCATATGGAAGCGCGAATGAATAACATGCGGGCTGAAGATGTCATCGCACAAGTGCTTGACAGCACGAAAGTGCCGGTAAGACTGGAACGGTGATGCGATGGCTAAGGAGAAGAGTGAGAAAAAACGCTGGGCGGTAATCGTTCTTATTTATGCCGCGGCTTTATGCTATTTCTTATTTCAAGGCGGCAAAACCGCATTCATGCTTTTCATGATTTTAAATGTTTTGCTGCTTTACTTGCTGCTAGGCAGGTGGAGCGGGATCGGAAGGGCATTTGGCAATCGCAGTTACAGGCAGCAGGGATCGTCCGTCCTTGTGGAGCAATCGTTGACAGCCGGAAGCTCCGTCGAGGTGCAGCTGTCGATAAAGGTGCCGGGCGTTTATCCGATCCCGTACGTGCTGGTGCGCGACCGGATTTACCGGCATAATGGACAAACGCTCGACTTTGAAGCTTCCTTTGTCCCGAACTGGAAGCGATCGGGCGAGGTGGTCTATTCTACGCCTCCGCTGCAGCGCGGCGAATACCGGTTCCAGACGACGCAATGCTTGGCGCATGATGTGTTCGGCTTATTTGAACATTCGGGACGTTTCGGCTCGGAAGCCTCCTTCAGCGTGCTGCCGCAAACCGTTCCGCTTCGGCAATGGCATGGTGTACAGCGAGGCATTCGCGGGCCTTACTCGCATGCTATTGCTTCGCGCTCGTCAAAGGAAACGACGCAAATTAACGGCGTGCGCGAATATTTATACGGCGACAAGCTGTCCCGCATTCATTGGAACGCGACGGCGAAGACGGGCGACTGGAAGTCGAAGGCGTTCGAACGGGAATCGCTCCCGCGCACCGTTATCATTCTCGATCGGTACGCAGGCGACTATCCGGCCCCTTTGGACGATCGGTTCGAGCTTGCTGTATCAGTGGCCGCTTCTCTTCTGGACAACGGATTGAAGGGCGATACTGCGATGGGACTGCTGTCCGTGGGCGCGCAAATGACGATGCTGCAGCCAAAGTCGGGGATCGATCAACGGAATGCGATCATGAAGCATCTCACCTTTGTTGAAGCTGATGCCGGGCATACGATTTATAAGTCATTGCTGAAGGGCGAGTCCTATTTGGAGCCTGGAACATTTGCCGTGCTGATTACCGGAGCTAATGGGAACGACGCGATCCGCGCGATGGAATGGCTGTTCCGCAAAGGATTGACGCCATGTCTGCTGCAGGTCGGCAAAGCAGTCGGGTATATCAGGCAGGATGAGAGCTGGAGGCAGCTGCTTCGCTCCCGCGGTTGGCCGGTGTTTGCAGTGCAGCAGCTTCAAGAGCTGCCGACAGTGCTTGAAGGGGGCAGCGGAGCATGATCTTTCGATTGCTGAAATATATGCTAAAGCAGGCGGCGCCAACTTGGTACGTCCGCATTTCCGGCTTATTTGCCGGATTTATGATCTTAAATACGATTTCGATCTTTGAAGGCTATTGGTGGGAAGAGACGTTTTCCATAGTCAGCATGGCGATGCTTGCCGCGATGGCTGTTGATTTGCTCTTGCCGAGAAGAGCTCATGCGATAAAAATTTGTGTTCAAGCTTTGCTGCTTATTGCTTCAACGGCGGCCTATGCCGGTATTGAGAAGCTTTACGGCAAACCTGAAAGCTGGAACGAATGGGCTGACCGGCTTTGGTTTTACAGCAAGCAGTTGCATCCGTTCATTTGGATTGCCGGAGCAAGCGTGCTCATTTATTTGCTGTTCTATCGCTGGGTTTCAACAAGGGCCAGAATGATCGGATACGTAAGCGCCAATTTGCTTGCCCTAACGATTGCGGATTCGTTTACGCCAATTTGGCTGTGGGATCAAGTCGCATGGGTCGTGCTGATTGGTTTGCTATGGCTTGTCGCCGACCATTTGCATCGGCTGGAGCGCAGCCATCCCGGCAGCTGGCAAGAGCTGATCGAATATCCGCTGCAGCTGTTCGTTCCAGTGGCGATCGTCTTGTCCATACTAATGAGCATCGGTTTGCTGATGCCGACCGTGTCGCCGCTATTGCAAGACCCGTACACGCTTTGGAAAGAGTCGAAGGGTGAACGGGTAAATGTTTTCTTAGGCGATAAGGCGTCGAGCAGCGTAGTAGATGTAAGCACAAGTGATGCAAGCTCAGGATACGGCAGGGACGATTCGCAGCTTGGCGGAGGATTCAATTACGACTATACGCCGGTCATGACGGTGACGACCTCGCATCGCAGCTATTGGCGCGGCGAGACGAAAAGCTTGTATACGGGAACCGGCTGGGAAACCGGAGAGGAATTGCATGCCGGCAATCCCGTCGCCGTAGCGAAGGAAGAGGAGCTCCCTCTAAGCTATGATCGCGGCCTTGCCGAGACGCTGCAAATCGAGCAAACGGTGACGATGATTCGAAAAGACGTTTATCCCGTGTTGTTTGGCGCGGCGCCGATTACGAAAGTTCATTGGGCGGGAGATCCAGATGCGTCGCTTCCTCCTTTTCTTGCATGGGAACCAGGCGTCAATGAGCTTCGGTGGATTGATGAATCGAGAAGCGACTCGAAGACACTTTACCCTGAAGCCTATTCTATCCTGTCCGAAGTGACGGCGCTGGACGAAGCCGGTTTGCGCAATGCGGATGCCAACTGGGTAGATGCTGAGATCGGCAGCCAGTATACAGAACTGCCGGATAGCTTGCCGCAGCGGGTAAGAGATCTCGCCGACCAGATAACAGCGGGCGCGACGAACGATTATGATCGCGCCAAGCTGCTGGAAACCTATTTGCGAGATAACTTCACCTATACGAATAAGCCGGATTTAGGGAAGCTGAGCAACAAGAGCACAGATTTCGTCGACCAGTTTCTATTTGAACTCAAGGAAGGCTATTGCGACTATTTCTCGACGACGATGGCTGTTATGTCCCGGTCCGTTGGACTGCCGACGCGGTGGGTCAAAGGCTTTGCTCCGGGAACGCTGCCGGCGTCGGAATACGGTCCGCGAGGATATTCCGGCGTGCCGGATGAAGCCGATATGAATCCAAATGGCGAAGGCACCTATACGGTCCGCAATGCGGATGCCCACTCCTGGGTCGAAATTTATTTCGAAGGCTACGGGTGGATTCCGTTCGAGGCAACAGCCGGTTTCTCCTTCCCGTACACGCTGCCGGAAGAGAAAGCAACCGATCTTACTGATTTGACCGAATTGAGCGACGGTTCGGCTGCAACTGACGCGGTTCGGGAAAGCTCGCCTATGCTGACTATTGCTATGTGGTCTATTGCTGCTTTGCTGGCGCTGTTTGCGGCATTCTGGACAGTATGGAAACGTCAAGCGATCGTCGCCGCATGGAAAACTTTCCGTTTCCGCTCGTATACAGCCGATGAACGAATCGTCTGGGAAACAGAACGGCTTCTGCGCAAATGCAAGCGCAAAGGTTTCGATCGCGGAGAGCACGAGACGCTTCGAGAGGCGATTTACCGCTGGTCTAGCGAAGGGCAATCGCAGAAGGATTGGCGCGAAGTGCTCGATTCGTTCGAGCGGGCCAAATACAGTTCCTTCAAGGCGACAAACGAAGAAGCTGATCGATTTGTCGTCAAAGTGAAGGCTATCATTACGCAATTATAATAGTAGAGACAAAGCGGAAACAGTTAGAAAAACTTATACGGTCTTATATTTTTCAATTGACCGCCGTCCGGGCTGCCTGGATGGCGGTATTTCTTTGCAACAAATTAACGTTATATGGTATAGTTTCGTAAGATAGCAGGAGAAAAGCAAAGGGGTCAAGCGCTTATGTTCGAAAGGCTGTTGCCGCACATGCGTGTGAATACGGTTTATGATATTGAATTGGACGAGCTGTACGCGAAGGGAGTTCGCGGCATTATTACCGATTTGGACAATACGTTGGTCGGCGCGCGGGAAGCTTTGGCTACGCCGGAGCTGATCAAATGGCTGGACGGCGTACGCGAGCGCGGCTTTAAAGTCGTTATCGTATCGAATAACAATGAGACTAGAGTCTCGAAGTTTGCCAATCCGTTAGATATCCCTTACATTCATGCCGCGCGCAAGCCGGCAGTCAAATCATTCCGCAAAGCGTTAGCTGTGCTCGATCTGCCGGCTGACAAGGCGGTTGTTATTGGCGATCAGATGATGACGGATGTGCTAGGCGGCAATCGAATGGGATTGTATACGATTCTTGTAACGCCAATTGCTCCTGCTGATGAAGGAATCATGACCCGGGTGAACCGCTTCTTAGAGCGTATCGCTTTGTCGCGTCTGCGCAAGCGCGGGTTATGGTATGAGGGGGAGACGAAATAATGAAGGAATTGCACAGCGAGCATGAGTCATCATGCGCTGGCTGCGGCGTCCGGCTGCAATCGGAGCATCCGGAGGAGCCGGGATATTTACCAGAAGCGGCGTTGAAGAGGGAGCCTGTCATTTGCCAGCGCTGCTTCCGTATTCGCAATTACAATGAAGCGTCCTCGGTCGCTGTCGACCAGGATGACTTTTTGCGTTTGCTCGGCAGTATAGGGACAACGGACAGTCTGGTTGTCCATATTGTCGATTTGTACGATTTTGAAGGCAGTCTCATTTCTGGCCTGCAGCGTTTTGTCGGAAACAATCCCGTACTGCTCGTCGTAAACAAAGTGGATCTGCTGCCGAAATCGATGAACTTGAACCGGATCCGCAACTGGGTGCAGAAGCAAGCTAAAGCGGAAGGGCTTCGCACTTTGGATATTGTGCTGTGCAGCGCGAAACGCAATATCGGCTTTGATCATGTGATTGAGGCGCTCGATCGGCATCGCAAAGGCAGAGATGTCTATGTTGTCGGCGCAACCAATGTCGGCAAATCGACGCTGATCAATCGTCTTATACGCGATTACAGCGATATGGAGCGGGAGTTGACCACTTCGCGTTATCCGGGAACGACGCTTGACGCGATTCATATTCCGCTTGATGACGGCAAAGCGATCATCGATACACCGGGTATCGTTTATGCGTCGCGGATGACGGAAATCGTTCCGCGCAGTTTCTTGCAAACGCTGCTGCCGGACAAGCCAATCAAGCCGCTCGTCTATCAATTAAACGACAAGCAGACGCTGTTTATCAGCAGTCTTGTGCGCTTTGACTTCGTCGAAGGTGAGCGCCAATCGTTTACCCTCTATATTTCGAACGCGTTGAATGTGCATCGCACGAAGCTGGAGCGAGCGGATGAGCTGTACAGCGAGCATCGCGGCGAGCTGCTTGGGGCGCCTTCCCGTGCCGAGCTCGATGAAATGCCGGCTTGGACGAGACATTCGCTTCGCGTGCCGCGCGGCGCGAACAAGGATGTGTTCATATCCGGTCTCGGCTGGATACAAGTGAACGGAATTTCGGGAGCTATTCTCGACCTGTATGCGCCGAAAGGTATTAAAGTGCTGCTGCGGGATTCACTTATCTAAGCAGTTGGCAGCATCGGGCTTGGGGGAGGAGCAAGTATGAATCAATCTACGATGAACGGCAATACGGCAGCGGCCGGCAATACGATCGACAGCCATACCGTCCTTTATGGCGTAATCGGCGATCCGATCCGCCATTCCCGATCGCCGATTATGATGAATCGGGCTTTCCGGGAAACGGGCGTGAACGGCGTTTATGCGGCTTATCATATTACGGCCGATAAGCTGGGCGATTTTATCGCGGGTGTAAAAGCGATGGGCATGCGGGGAGTTAATGTAACGATTCCGCACAAGCTCGATATTATGAAATATTTGGATGAGATTGACGCGGGCGCAGCAGCAATCGGTGCAGTCAATACGATTGTAAATGACAACGGGCGTCTGACCGGCTACAATACGGACGGCATCGGGTATGTCCGCTCATTGAAAGAGGAGGCCGATCCGAACATCGCGGGCAAACGCATTGTGGTGATCGGCGCCGGCGGCGCTTCCCGAGGTATCGTTTATGCGCTGACAGGTGAAAATCCGGCTTCGATTACGATTGCGAACCGGACGGAGGATCGCGCACGCGAGCTCGCGCTTGCGTTTGCCGATAAGGCGGAATTGCGGGCGGTCACTTTCGATGGCTTGCAGGAAGCATGCCTGGAAGCGGATATTGTCATTAATACGACATCGGTCGGCATGCATCCGAATACGGACGCAAGCCCGGTCGACGCCTCTTGGCTTAAGCCGGGAGCGGTTGCCAGCGATCTGATCTACAATCCGCTGAAAACAAAGTTTTTGCTGGAAGCGGAAAAATCCGGCTGCCGCAGTCATGGCGGTCTGGGCATGTTTATTTATCAAGGCGCTTATGCCTTTGAATATTGGACGGGGCAGGCGGCTCCGGTTGCGGCGATGCGCGAAACGGTGCTCGCGTCGCTCGGATAGCTGGAAAACTCGCCTATTTACGAATGGAACGTGAATGAAGAAGGAGCATACATTATGTTAACTGGCAAACAAAAAAGGCATTTGCGCTCGTTGGCGCATCATTTGCAGCCGATCTTTCAGGTCGGAAAGGGCGGAACGAACGATCAGCTTGTCCGCCATATTGAAGAAGCGATCGAAGTCCGCGAGCTGATTAAGCTTTCGGTGCTGAACAATTGCATGGACGATCCGAGAGCGATCGGCGCAGAGGTTGCGGAGGCGTCAGGCGCTGAGCTCGTGCAAGTCATCGGCAAAACAATCGTACTCTATAAGCAATCAAGCGACGAAAAATATCGGAAAATCGAGCTGCCGAAGCCGACCCGCTAAGCCTGCCGCATCGCATCTAAAGCATCAAGAAAGAAGGGGAAGGAATGAGTTCAATCGGGATCATGGGCGGTACGTTCGATCCGATTCATATCGGGCATCTCATCGCGGCGGAAACGGCGCTTGAGCTGTGCGAATTGGACGAGGTATGGTTCATTCCTTCTTTTAAGCCTCCATTGAAAGATCATGCGCCTGGCGTCGACAGCGATATCCGCTATCGCATGGTCGAGGAGGCGATTGGCCAAAACCCGTCGTTTCATGCAGTCGATATTGAACTGCGCAGAGGCGGGATGAGCTATTCCGTCGATACGGCAATTGAGCTTAAGAGGCTGCACCCGCAGCACTCTTTTTCCTATATTATAGGCTCTGACCGGATTAATGATCTGCAGCAATGGCATCGGATCGAGGAGCTTGCAGAACTCGTTTCCTTTATTGGTCTGGAAAGAGAAGGCACGCCTGCAGAGCCGGATCGGCTTCCTGGCTTTTTGCAGGAAAGGCTGCGCATCGTTCCGATGCCGGCGATTGGCGTATCGTCAACCGATATCCGGAACCGGGTAAAAGCTGGACGTTCGATCCGGTATTTGGCTCCGGATGCTGTGGAACTGATCATTAAGGAGAGAGCGCTATATGAATCGTGAGCAGATGATTGAAGCGGTTAAAGCAGAAATGCCGGAACGGCGCTGGATACATGTTGAGGGCGTCATGAAAACATCAATCATACTTGCGGAGCGTTTTGGCGAAGATCCTGTAAAAGCCGAGCTTGCCGCTATTTTGCATGATGTGGCGAAATTTTGGCAAATTACGAGGATGGAGCAAATGATTCGCGAGCACAACCTCGATCTAACGCTGCTCGATTATGATAAAGAGCTGTGGCATGCTGAGGTTGGAGCTTGGGTCGCTGAGCATGATTACGGCGTTACGGATAAGGACGTGCTGGATGCGATCCGCTGTCATACATCCGGCCGCATCGGCATGACGAAGCTGGACAAAGTGGTTTGCCTTGCGGACTATATGGAGCCGAGCCGCGATTTTCCCGGTGTCGATCGGATTCGGGAGTTGAGCGCTGAAAGCTTGGAACGGGCATTGATCGCCGGCTTTGATTCGACGATTTCTTTCTTGATCGCGAAGGGCAAACGCATTTTTCCGCTGACGGTTGATGCGCGAAATGATTTGCTTCTGCAAATTGCAGATTAAACGTGATGAGGACGCTTGCGAAGCCAGTCAGCTTCGCAAAGCATAAGGAGGCTGGACTATGACGATACATTCCGAAGAACTGCTGCAAGTGACGGTTGCTGCGGCAGATGATAAAAAAGCGATGCGCATCGTCGCATTGGAATTGAAGGGAATTTCTTTAGTGGCTGATTATTTTGTCATTTGCCACGGGAATTCAGATACGCAGGTACAAGCGATTACGACCGAAATCCGCAAACAGGCGGAGCTTCGCGGCGTGCGGGTGCGCGGCATCGAGGGGCTTGATTCGGCGCGCTGGGTGCTGGTTGACCTCGGCGATGTTATCGTCCATGTTTTCCATCGCGATGAACGTGATTACTATAATATCGAGCGGCTCTGGTCAGACGCGAAGGTTGTGGAATTCGCATGAGCTGGGTAGCCGGAACGTATGCAAATTTGAGGGTGGCGCGCGAAGTGTCGCCCTATGGTTATTTTTTGACCGATGGCGAACAGGAAGTGCTGATGCATTATACGGAGCTCGTCGGCAAAAAGCCGAAGCTGAATGACGAGATCGAAGTGTTTCTGTTTTTCGACACGGAGGATCGCATTTCGGCTACGATGAAAAAGCCTTACATAACGCTAGGCGAAATGGCCCGCCTGAAGGTTGCCGACGTTCATCCGCGTCTGGGCTGTTTCCTTGAGATCGGACTTGGCCGGCAGCTGCTGCTGCCGCTGTCGGAGCTGCCGGAGAAGGTGGAGTACCGTCCGCTGCCGGGCGACGAAGTGCATGTTGTGCTCGGTCACGATAAGGCGGGAAGACTGCTGGCGAAGCTTGCCGGCGAAGACGAGCTTGCACCGCTCGTATTTGACGCTCCGAGCGCTTGGCGCAACCAATGGGTTGAGGGCTGGGTAACGAAATCGCTGCAAATGGGTTCATTCGTGCTGGTCGACGGCGGCGTCGTCGGATTTGGCGTTTATGGCCTTATCCCAGCCGCGGAACGGACAAAGCCGCTGCGGCTGGGCGAGCGGGTGTCTGCGCGTGTTGCGTTTATTCGCGAGGACGGACGCGTCAACCTGGCGATGGCGAAGCTTAAGCAAGAGGGCAGACTTGAGGATGCCGACCGGATTCTAGCTTATATGAAAGAGCGTCCAGGCGGCGGCATGCCATTTTCCGATGAATCTCCAGCAGAGGCGATCAAGCAAAAATTTCAAATTAGCAAATCTGCGTTTAAGCGCGCGATTGGCAAGCTGATGCGGGAAGGGCTCGTTACGCAGAAGGGAAGCTGGACTTATTTGGCTGAGCCTGCGCCGTCCGAGAAGGACGGAAACAGCGCTGGCGATAACGGCTCGGAGGAATAACGCATGGATGCTTACGGACAATTTGCATCGGTCTACGACCGGCTTATGGCAGACATGCCCTATGACAAGTGGCGGCAGTTTGCGGAAAGCTGCTGGGCGCGCTATGGCGAGCCTTCGACCGTTGTCGATCTCGGCTGCGGAACAGGCAGCATCGCCATTCCGCTTGCGCTCTCTGGCCGCAGCGTATACGGCATTGATCTGTCGGCTGATATGCTGGCCGTTGCAAGCAGCAAGTGGGACGACCGCCGCAGCGCTTCGATAGCTCGCGGCGGTTCGATTGTCTGGCTGCAGCAGGATATGCGCGATTGGCAGCTTGCCGAGCCGGCCGATTGCGTTATTTCGTTCTGCGACTGCATCAACTACCTAACCGAGGAAGAAGATGTCGAGTCCGCTTTTCGCGCCGCGCATGAGGGGCTGAAGGAGGACGGATTGTTTATGTTCGATGTCCATGCTCCATCGGTGCTTGAGCGGTATGCGGAAGGGCAGCCTTTCGTTCTTGACGAAGAGGAAGTCGCCTATATATGGACATGCGAGTTTGACGAAGAGCGCTGTGAAATCGAACATCAGCTGACGATATTTGCCCAGGAGCAAGGCGAGCGGTTCCGACGCTTTGAAGAGCTGCATACGCAGCGGGCCTACGATCCCGACTGGATCAAGGCCGCGCTTCTGCGCGCCGGCTTCTCGGCGGTCGAGCTGTTCGCCGATTTTGAGCTCCAGCCTGCGGATTCGGATTCCGAGCGACTGTTTTTCGTCGCCCGGCGCTAAGGCGGGGCGGCAGTCGAGCGGCAGCTGGGCCGCCATAGTGGGGGGGATAGCGGAACAAAGTTCCGCTATTGTAGCTCGAGCGGCGGCAGCTGAGCCGCCGGAAGGCAGGCTGCGCCAGCGACAATAGAAAAAGGGTGTATATCAGCCATACAGCTGATGCACACCCTTTTTCTATTGTCGTAGCCTGAGCGCCAAAACGGCCCTTTGTAGGCAACGTTATTGTTCCCCCGCCGCTTGTTTCGGCGGCGAGAAGCAACAGCGGCAGCGGGGCTCGTAGCTCTCCGTATCGCCGATCAGAATGACCGGCCCAGCCTCCGCCGGCTGGCCGTTAATAACGCGCTGCGTAAAGTTAGCGCTCGGGCTTCCGCATACCGCGCAAAATGCCGAAAGCTTCACGATCTCATCCGCAACGGCGAGCAGCTGCCCGATGGAGCCGAAAGGCTTGCCGCGGTAATCCATATTAAGACCGGCTGTTATGACTTGCTTGCCGCCGGCAGCAAGCGCCGAGATCAGCTCGAAAATCGGCTCGGCAAAAAATTGCACCTCGTCAAAAGCAACGACATCGGCCTCTTCCGTTTCCTTCAACACCTTGCGTATTTGATCTTCCGGCAGCTCCCGCGAAATGCTCGCGGCAGGCAAACGGTAGCCGATCCGGCTGACAATTTCCGCTTGGCCAAAACGATAATCCTCCGCCGGCTTGTAGGCGGCCACCTTCATTCGTCCAAATTGCGCCAGCTTCTGGCAGCGGCGTATTAGCTCGCCTGATTTTTCCGAGAACATCGGGCCTGTAATGACGGTAACTATGCCACGTTCCACTCCGAGCGTTTGCTCCTTCCGCTATGCAAGATGCAGTCAAGCGCTTTTGTCGCAAGCTGCTTTCGTTTGTATTATTTTAGCAATAATGGTCGTCGCTAAAAAAGAGGCATATGACATATTTCGCATGATGCAATAACGATTTCTCAATCCGCCCCTATGATCCGCTTATTCTCTTAAAGCGTCCTTCAGGCGGCTGTTCATCTTGTCTCCTGCCGAGGCCGAGCGCGTCGACGAAAGACGCAGCTTCTTCAATTCTTGTTTTAATTTCTCGTTTTGCTCAGACAGCAATTCGATCTCGGCGAGCAGTTCGGGCAAGGCGTAGCCGGCATCCCGGAACAGCTTTTCCACCGTTTCGCGCAGCTGCTCAGGCGTAAAATTTCCGCTCATTTCGATCCTCCAAAATAGCAATAAAATGTCACTATCCCATCATATCCGCATCTGTTAAAATAGTCGAGTGCCGATAATAGACGAGTTAAAAGTTTATCCATAAATTACATTGACGAGTCCTATATATTGATGTAGAATCAAACACATCGACTACATATTGAGTGTTTGCGGTTGATATTACAGGATGTTGTCTACTAGCGCATTTGACGTTTCTAGCAGTCAGAAGCGCTTTTCTATTGCTATTATTCGGCGGAGGAGAGAGAAATAAACATGCTGGTTATGTATGATTCGCGGACGGGAAACGTCAAGCGATTTATCAATAAACTAAATATGCGTGCGCTGCCGATTGAAGAGCAAGGCGCAGTGGACGAGCCATTCGTTTTGGTTACTTATACGACAGGGTTCGGGCAAGTTCCTGAGCGGGTGATGTCCTTCCTGAAACGGAACTATGAGCATCTGTGCGGCGTGTCCGCCAGCGGCAACCGAAACTGGGGAGACGGCTTCGCCAAGAGTGCGGATACGATCTCGGAAATGTTCGGAGTACCCGTAATTTCGAAGTTTGAACTATCCGGAACAAATCAAGATATGGAATATTTTGTCGAAAGGGTGCGGACCATTGAAACATATCGAACTGAACAACGAATTAATGCAGCGCGGAGCGGACGGCTTCTATCAATTGGATAAAGACCGGGAGGCGGTAGCCGCTTTCATGGAGGAAGTCGATCGCAAGAGCATGAAGTTTGGCTCGCTTCGCGAGAAGCTGGATTATTTAATAGAGAACGATTATTACGACAATGTATATGACAAATATACATATGAGCAAGTGGAGGCAGTCTTCACGCTGACAGAGAGCAGCAGCTTCCAATTCGAATCCTATATGGCGATCTCTAAATTTTATAAAGACTATGCAATGAAGTCGAACAACAAAGCGCAATATTTGGAGAAATACTCCGACCGCGTAGCGATCGTAGCGCTTCACCTTGGCGAAGGCGATGCTGCAAGAGCGCTTCGCATTGCAGACGCGATGATCGAGCAACGTTTGCAGCCGGCAACTCCGACGTTTCTGAACGCAGGCAAAAGCCGCCGCGGCGAAATGGTATCCTGCTTCCTGCTTGAGATGGACGATTCGCTCAACTCGATCAACTACGTGCTGGGCACTTGCATGCAATTGTCCAAAATCGGCGGCGGCGTAGCCGTCAACCTGTCGAAGCTGCGCGGACGCGGCGAATCGATTAAAGGCGTTGAAGGCGCGGCAAAAGGCGTTATGCCGGTATTGAAGCTGATGGAGGATGCGTTCTCCTACGCGGACCAAATGGGCCAGCGCAAAGGCTCCGGCGCGGGTTACTACAACATTTTCGGCTGGGACGTTATTGAGTTCCTTGATTGCAAAAAAATTAACGCTGATGAGAAAACGCGCATCAAAACGTTGTCGATCGGCTTGATCATTCCGAATAAATTTTACCAACTGGCTGCGGAAAATAAGCAATTGCATGTATTCGGTCCGCATTCCGTACACAAAGCTTACGGCATCCACCTGGACGACATGGACATGGATGAAATGTACGAAGAGCTGCTTGCTAACGACAAAGTCGTGAAAAAAGTAGTGATGAACGCTCGCGACATGATGACGAAGATCGCTTCGATTCAGCTGGAATCGGGTTATCCATATATTATGAACAAATCGAACGCTAACCGCGTTCACGCGCTGAAGGACATCGGCGGCATCAAAATGTCCAACCTTTGTACCGAAATTTTCCAAGTGCAAGAAACTTCTACGATTAATGATTACGGCACCGACGACGTAATCAAACGCGATATCAGCTGCAATCTGGCGTCGCTGAACATCGTGAACGTCATGGAACGCAAAAAAGTGAAGGAATCGGTCCATGTCGGCATCGAAGCGCTCACAACGGTCAGCGACCTGTCGAACATTGACAACGCTCCTGGCGTTCGCAAAGCCAATGAAGAGCTTCATTCCGTCGGTCTTGGCGCGATGAACCTGAACGGTTACCTTGCGAAAAACAAAATCGCTTACGAAAGCGAAGAAGCGAAAGATTTCGCAAGCACGTTCTTCATGATGATGAACTTCTATTCGATCGAGCAAAGTATGGAAATCGCCAAAGAACGCGGCGTAACCTTTAAAGATTTCGATCGTTCGGAGTATGCGAAAGGCACATATTTCACGCGCTATATCGAGACGGACTTCCGTCCGAAGCTTGATCGCGTCAAGCAGCTGTTTGAAGGCATGGAAATTCCTTCGCCGGAAGACTGGGCTGCATTGAAAGAAAAAGTGCAAAAATACGGCTTGTACCATGCATACCGTCTTGCGATCGCGCCGACGCAAAGCATTTCCTATATTCAAAATGCAACATCGAGCGTTATGCCGATCGTTGAGCATATCGAGACTCGCACTTACGCAAACTCGACAACGTACTACCCGATGCCGTTCCTGAGCGCGGAAACGCAATGGTTCTACAAATCGGCTTACAACATCGACCAGTTCAAGCTGATCGACCTGATCTGGGAAATCCAGCAGCACGTTGACCAAGGCATTTCGACCGTCCTCCACGTCAACAGCAATGTAACGACTCGCGAGCTGGCTCGTTTCTACATTTATGCTGCTCAAAAAGGACTTAAATCGCTCTATTATACGAGAACGAAACGTCTCTCCGTCGAGGAGTGCACAAGCTGCGCCGTATAATCGAATCATCCTATCCGCTAGCGGACGAATAACAATCTCATCTAATCGCGCAAAAAGGCCTTCGCCGCCTTCAATGGCGGCGAAGGCCTTTTTGCTTGCAAAGGAGCAAACTCGACGATGAAAGCAGTTAACTGGAACCGTCCTGATGACGATTTTACACTTACATTCTGGCAGCAGAACGTCATGCAGTTTTGGACGGATGAAGAAATTCCATTGTCCGATGATAAAATGGACTGGATGGAAATGAGCGATACCGAGCGTACCGTCTACAAAAACGTGCTGGGCGGACTTACGCTACTCGATACCATTCAAGGCGGCATCGGCATGCCGAAAATTTTGGAGCATGTGGACGGCTTGCAGCGCAAAGCGGTATTGGCGTTTATGTCGATGATGGAGCAAATCCATGCCAAATCGTACAGCAGCATATTCACAACGCTTGCTTCGACTGAGGAAATCGATGCGATTTTCCAATGGGTAGAGACGAACGAGCAGCTGCAAAAGAAAGCAAACCTGATCTCCTCGTGGTACAACGGCATCAGCACGAAGCAGCAGCTGTATAAGGCGATGGCAGCTTCCGTATTCCTCGAAAGCTATTTGTTCTACAGCGGTTTCTTCTATCCGCTTTACTTGGCTGGCCAAGGTAAAATGACGAGCAGCGGCGAGATCATCGACTTGATCCTTCGCGACGAGAGCATTCACGGCCTGTATGTCGGTGTTCTTGCGCAGGAGCTGTACCAAGAATTCAGTAGCGAAGAGCAAGCGCAATTGAAAGCGGAGCTGTACGAGCTTTTGAACACGCTATATGAGAACGAAGCGGTGTACACGGATAACCTGTACAGCCCAATCGGCCTGCAGGATGAAGTGAAAGCCTATGTGCGCTACAACGCGAACAAAGCGCTGATGAACCTCGGCTTCGAGCCGCATTTCCCGGAAGAGCCGGTCAACCCGATCGTCTTCAACGGCATCAGCACCCATACGAAGCAGCATGACTTTTTCTCCAAAAAAGGCAACGGCTACGTTCGTACCGTTCATGTCGAGCAGCTGAAAGATGATGACTTCGTATTTAATTTCTAATGAACTTCAAAGAGCAATCGGTAAGCATAACCGGTTGCTTTTTTATTTAATAAGGAGATGATCTGTCCGTGACAACGATACCAATCTGCATAGTAGATGCATTTACCGATAAGCCGTTCAAAGGCAATCCGGCAGCTGTTTGCTTGCTGGAGAAGCCGATGGATGCGCAGTGGATGCAGCAAGTTGCCGCTGAAATGAATCTGTCGGAAACTGCATTTGTTGAGCCCGCAGAGGAAGGGTATGGACTGCGCTGGTTTACGCCTCTTGCAGAGGTTGACCTGTGCGGACACGCAACGCTTGCCGCTGCTTGCACCCTGTGGCAAACTGGGAAATTGAGTAAAGAAAAAGAAGCGTTGTTTCAAACAAAGAGCGGTCTGCTGACCGTTCGCCGTGCGGATGAGCAGGAAGGCGATTGGATGACGATGGACTTCCCGGCTGAGCCGTCTGTCGCTGGACAAGCCCCGGAAGCGCTTATTCAGGGTCTTGGCTTGATTCCGCGCTATACGGGCAAAAACCGGATGGACTACTTAGTTGAGGTCGACAGCGAGCGGACTGTTCGCGAACTGCAGCCGGATTGGACATTGCTGCGCACGCTTGAGGGAAGAGGAGTCATCGTGACGGCAAAGGCGGATGCAGGGCAAAGCTATGAATTCGTCTCGCGTGCGTTTTACCCGAAATTAGGGGTGAACGAGGATCCAGTGACGGGCTCTGCGCATTGCGCGCTTGCGCCTTATTGGAGCAAACGGCTGCGCAAGGAGAGCTTGACCGGCTTTCAAGCTTCGGCAAGAGGCGGTTTAGTCCGCACCGAGCTTAAAGGAGAGCGTGTCCTGCTTGGCGGACAAGCCGTCATGGTTGTAAGAGGACAGCTGGAACATGCGGCTGTTGAAGGAGGAAACGTCAATGATGAAGCTTAAGCTGGAACGGGAACAGAAAATGCAGCTGGTCCAGCGCGTGCAGCACTACTTCGAGCAGGAGCGGTCGGAGACGATCGGCTCCATCGCGGCGGAGCAACTGCTTGATTACATGCTGGCAGAGCTCGGGCCGATCGTTTACAACCAGGCAATCGCCGATGCTCGTCGAACCGTCATCGAAAAAATGCAAAGTATTGAAGATGATCTTTATGCGATGGAACAGCAAAAGCGTGGGAACCGGAATGCGAATGGCTGAAAACAGATAAATTAGGGGGAGAAACAAATGGCAACAAAAACGATACTGTTCGATCTGGACGGAACGTTAACCGATCCAAAGCTTGGCATTACGAGCGCGGTCAAGTTTGCGCTAGAGAAATTCGGCATACCGGTTAACAGCCTGGATGAGCTGGAGCCGTTTATCGGTCCGCCGCTGCAGGATACTTTCAAGGAGCTGCACGGCTTTTCGGAGGATGAAGCCAAGCAGGCCATCTCGCACTATCGTGAATATTTCGCTGATCGCGGCATGTACGAGAATGAAATATACCCGGGCATTGCAGAACTGCTGGGCGAGTTGAAGGAACGGGGCTCAGTTTTGTGTGTCGCGACTTCGAAGCCGACCTATTTTGCCGAGAAAATAGCCGACTATTTCAAAATAACTTCCTATTTCGACTTTATCGGAGGCAGCAACTTGGACGGCACGCGCACCGACAAAGCGGAAGTGATCCGTCATGTGCTTGATACGGCAAATCTGGATGCGTCCAACGCCATTATGATTGGCGACCGCAAACACGATATTATCGGCGCGAACAAAAATAGCATTCCGTCCATTGGCGTCGGCTACGGTTATGGCAGCGACGAGGAACTGACGCTTGCGGAGCCGAGCCATAGAGCGGAAACGGTTGAGGATCTGCGGCAATTGCTGCTGCAATGGCTTGAACAATAAATGCAGCCATACATAAAAAGCTGTCCCGTCTGTCGATCGTCGACAGGCGGGACAGCTTTTGTTTATCATGCTCGATTTAGCCGCCTATAGCAGCGATTTCTTCATTGCCGCAGGCATCGACTGGAACATCGTAACTTTATTTTTGCCGTTCGTTTTCGAATAGTACATCGCTTCGTCGGCCAGCTTAACGAGCTCCTGAACCGACCTCGCATCCTTCGTCGTACTGACCCCGACGCTAATCGTCACGATCGTCTCTAATTCAACGCGCTTCCGGATCGACTCCGCTACCCGTTCTGGCTTGACGCGGTCCGTTCCGATGCAAGCGAGCAATTCCTCGCCGCCGTAACGCCCTGCCGTTCCGATGCCGTTCGATTCTTCTTTAATGATCTCAGAAACCTGCTTCAGGACGCCGTCCGCCTTATGATGGCCTTGCGTATCGTTCAGCTTCTTGAAGTTGTCGATATCGCAAAAAATGACAGCGACGTTCGACGTTCGTTTCAGCAGCTGATCCGCTTTCATATTGAAATGCCTTCGATTGTACAAGCCTGTCAAACCGTCTGTAATCGACGATTGGTAAGTAGACAGCAGCCGCTCAATGACCCATTCGAACAGGAGCAAGAACAGCTGCGTGAAATAGACGATCGGCAGCAAATGGCTGATAAGCATAAGCCAGCCGACAGATCCGTGAAAGACGTAGCCGTCTGCGATTCGGGAAAGCTCGACAATAAAGTATGTAATAAGGCTGGCGGAATATCGCGTGTTCATCTCCGTGCCCTTCGTATCGAGCAGGATAAGGAACGTTACGACGAGCGAGTAGAAATCAAGACCGAGAAAGCGGTATTGCTCGCCCGCCGCGATCGCCTCCGCCGATACCGGAAAGAACGCGTAATGGGCGCCTGCGATCACAAAGGTCAGGCTAATCATAACGATAAAAGGGATACTTTTTAATTGCGCGCTCCGATGAGTATATAATTTCATGAAAACAAAGTTTATAATGATAAAAGAGACGATTTGCATCATCGTCGCCGTTAAATGCAGCCATGGCGGCTTTTCCTGCTCAGGGTAGGATAGCCAGGCGAGCAGCAGCTGCTGAATGATGAACAAAGGAAGCGTCGATGTCAGAAGCCGGTATATCCGTTTGTTTCTGTAACTGGCGTACAGCCGCATAGACATAAAGAGCATCAGCACCAGTATTACGATGACGCTGGCGGATGAAATAAGCTGCCCGTTCGGGCCAGAAAGCCATTGAATAATCGTCATATGTATCTCCGTTTAAATTAGGGTAATAGGATGCTTGCAGAAACATATGTTCTATAATATCATGTTTTACGACATGCGAATAGTGTCGAAATAGCTTGCGAAGCAAGTTTACTTCGTAAACTCAAAGCGAATGCTTACGAAGCAAGTTTACTTCGTAAACTTTTAGGAGGCAGGACAATTGAATATTCTTCAAGCTTTGTTTTTTCCGCCGGAACAACCGGGCGGCGTGTCCTCCATGGTCCCGTATATTCAAGAGCGTTTTGTGAAAATAGGCTGGCAAATGGAGCTGTTCTCGCTGCCTAAGCGGGTTAGAGGAAAAGGCCAAGAGGCATACGTTTTCGAGACGTTCGATCCGACGCCGTTTGAAGGCAATCCGATCGTCGATAAATATTTGCGTACGATCAGCGATTATTTATGGTGGACCAAGCTGCGAATTAACCGGTCCTTCGATATTATACACGCCCATCATCCGATCGCGGCGCTAGTGATGAAGCATGTATTTCCGGATACGCCGGTTATCATGACGATTCATTCCAGTTACGAAAGAGAGCTTATATTAAACGGCAAAATTGCCGAGAACGGCCCCGAGCATCAATTTTTAACGAAGCTTTACGGGGAGCTTGAGGCCAAAACGGACCGGATATTGACCGTTTCCGAATCATTCCGTACTTATATATCGCCTTATATTAAAGATCCGAGCGTTATTAAAGTGATTCCGAACGGCTTTGACGAGAAAAGATTTAAGCCGATCGCGCATGAGAACGCGGTGCCGCAGCTTATTACCGTCTGCCGGCTCGTCCCGGCCAAAGGGCTGGATACGCTGCTGCATGCATGCGCGGAGCTGAAACGGCGCGGCCACCCGTTCGTGCTTCATATTATCGGGGACGGTCCGATCCGCGAGGAGCTGGAACAGCTGGCGGCGGAGCTTGATTTGTACGATGACATTATTTTTTACGGCTATATGCTTCATCCGGAAGAATTCATGCCTTTTTTCGACATCTTCGTCTTGCCTTCCCGCGCAGAGGCGTTCGGCTCTGTGTTCGCGGAGGCTGCGCTTTGCTGGCTTGCGCTTGTCGGCACGAGTGTCGGCGGCATTGCGGAGCAAATCGAAGACGGGGTAAACGGCTTGCTCGTGCCGCCTGAAAATCCGCCCGCATTGGCGGACGCATTGGAGAAGCTCGTCACCGATCCGATCTACCGGTACAATATCGCCAGGTCGGGCTGGGATAAGGCGAAGAAAGTATACTCGCTGCAGCGCGTCATTTCGCAGCTTAAAAAAGTGTATTTGTCATTTAAACCGGAGGTGTAGCGGGTGTCAGCGCCATTTCGATTTTTACATGCGGCCGATTTGCATCTCGACAGCCCGTTTCGCGGCATGAGCAAAGCGCCGGAGCAGCTAAGGGAGCAGCTGATGGCTTCTGCCTTCGGCGCGCTGCGCGCTTTGACGGATACGGCGATACGCGAGCGGGTCGATTTTGTCGTCATAGCAGGCGATTTGTATGACGGCGCAGATCGTTCGCTGCGGGCGCAGCTGCTGCTTGCGAAGGAATGGGAACGGCTTCATGAGCACGGCATCGCCGTCTTCGTCATACACGGCAACCACGATCCGTTGAACGGTTCCCGCGCTGATCTGCTGCTGCCGTCTAATGTGACCGTATTTGGCGCTGACCGAATGGAATGCCGGCCGGCTTACTGCAGAAGCGGTGAGCTGGCCGCTTTTGTTTACGGCGTGTCGTACGGGACGCGGCATGTAACGGAAAACTTGGCTGCCGGCTATTCAATTCAGGAGACGGGGCCGTTTCATATCGCGATGCTTCATGGCAACGTTAACGGCGACAGCTCGCATGACCCATACGCGCCATGCACGCTGGATGAATTAGTCGGCGGCAAAGGGTTCGATTATTGGGCGCTTGGCCATATCCACACGAAGCAGGTGCTGCATCAATATCCTCATGTTGTGTACCCAGGAAACATTCAAGGACGCAATCCGCGCGAGCAGGGCGAGAGAGGCTGTTACGTCGTAGACGTATCTGCTTCGCGCGCCGTGCAGTTAACGTTTGTTGCGCTGGATAACATTCGCTGGCTGGAAACGGAAGTGCCGATTGACGGCATTCGCACGGTGCAGGAGCTGCTTTATCAGCTGGAGGATGCGGCTTTGCGGTTGTCTTTAGCCGGTGAGGGACGGTCGGTTATGGCGAGGCTGCAAATAACGGGCCGCGGACCGCTTCACAGCCGATTGGCAGATACGATCGTTGTCAAGACGCTGCTGGAGCAAATGCAGGAGAGCGGGCAACAGCCTTCCGGCGGCGTCTGGACTTGGATTTACTCGCTTGAGATCAACACTGCCGCGGAGCTTCATATATCCGAGCTGCAGCAAGAGGACAGCTTTGCAGGCGAGCTGGCGAGGCTGGCTGCCAACCTGGCGAGCAGCCGCGACGCATGGAGCGCCTATGCGAGGGAATCGGTGGAGCCGATTGCCGGACATCCGAAGCTGGGACGGTTGCTGCGCCATACGTGGGACGAGCTGCCGGAGCGATGGCTCAAGCAGGCTAGAGAGCTGACGCTGGGGCTGCTGGCCGGCGACGGTGACGGCGAAGGGAGGAAGGAAGCGTGAGACTGCTCGAGGTGCAGATTGACGGATACGGTCAGCTTCATCGGTTTCACTGCCGGCTGGATGGAGAAACAGCGGTATTTTACGGTTTGAATGAAGCGGGAAAAAGCACGCTGTTCAGCTTTATCCGAACGATGCTGTACGGCTTTTCGCGGCGCGGCAATGACGCGGAGCGGCAAGAGCCGGTTCATGGAGGCAAGCATGGCGGACAATTGAAGTTCGAAGATGCCCTTGGCGATATGTATCAAATCGAGCGCTATGCTTCCATTCAAGGAGGAAAGCCGCTGCTTCGTCCTTTGCGCATCTCGGGCGCGGAGCCGCTAGTTGCGGAAAGCTGGCTTACGCAGGAGGAATGGGAACGCCGGTTTTTGAACGGCGTCGGAGAAAAGCTGTTTCGCCAGCTGTACGCCGTTACGCTGACTGAGCTTCAACAGGTCGGCGCGCTTGCGGGCGACGAGCTTGGCCGTTATTTATACGACGCCGGGCTTGAAGGCGGCAAGGCAATTGCTAACGCCGAGAAAAAGCTGCAGCAGGAGCTTGATCTGCTGTTCAAGCCAAGAGGGACGACACAGCTGATCAATAAACAGTTGAAGGCGCTGGAGCATACGGAGGCGGAGCTGCGAAGGCAGACCGATACGATCGACGGCTATAACGCGATGAAACGTTCGCTTGATCAACTTGAGCGGGAGCTTGAGCGAATCGAATGCGAGCTGCCGCTTCGGCATGCGAAGGCGCAAATGCTGGCCAAGGCAGTCGCTGTTCGTCCGCAATGGCTGCGACGGCTTGAACTGGAACGCGAACGCGAGGGACTGGCAATGGCGGAACGCATTTCGGCGGAAGCGGAGCAGCAGTGGCGAGAGCTGGAGCGGGAGCGCGGCGATGCGGCGAGCGAGCTCGAACGAGAACGGCGGCAGCAAGAGCTGGAGCAGCTTCAGCGGGAGAGTCTCGATTATGACGAGGCGCTTATCGCCCGCTCGGAGGAGGCGGAAGCTTTGCTGCTGGAAAGCGAGCGAACTTCGATGCTCCATGCGGATCGCGTGGAGCTCGCTTCCGAGCTGCGAAGCGATGATGAAGCGATCGGCCGTTTGCTGGGCCGAATTGCCCCCGAATGGACGGAGGAGCAGCTGCGGCGGTCCAGCTTCCCGATCGCGGACCGTGAGCATGCGCGAGGCGTACGGCTGATTGAAGCGGAAGCCGCAAGGTTGGCGGAGCGTCTGGCCGCTGAGATTAGCCATGCGGAAGCGCAAGAGCGGGACGCGGTTCGCATGCTGGAAGAAATCGAAGCGCAGGCCAATGAATCGGAGGAGCATCGGCGTTCGCATGCGTTAAGCTTTGTGCCCCGTACGAGCGAGGCGCTGCAAACGGCGTGGCTGCAATTCGAGTCGGCGATGCGGGAATGGGAGCTGGAGCGTCTTCGCGCTTCGGCATCGGCAGATGCCGGCGGCGAAGGCGCGCCGCGAGGAAGTGCGGGGCTGCTGTGGGCTGCCGTTGCCGCGGCAGGCGGTGCAGCTTTTGTGCTTGCCGCTATTGGAGCGCTAGCAGGCGGCGATGGAAGCGCCGGGCTGATCGGCGCGGCGGCCGGGCTTGGCGCGCTTGCTGCGGCGCTCGCTGCAAGCGCCTGGCGGAGCGGCCGGGCTGGCGGCCGCCGGGCCAAAGCCGCCGTTTCGCGGGGGAGCGCGGCACGAGGGGGCGGCGGCAAGGCGAGCCTCAGCATGCTGCGCCAACGCGAGCAGCGAGTGAACGAGGCGCTGGCGCAGCTGGTTGAAGCGCCGGCGGAAGCGGCCGCAGCGCTGTTTGCTTCGCCGCGCGGCGAAGCTGCGCCGGAGCTGGCGCTGGCGGCGCAGCAGGCGCGTGAGCGGCTGCACGCGGCCGTGCTCGAGCGGCGCGAAGCGCTGCAGCGCCGCGAGCGGCTGCATGCCGGCCGGCAGGAGCAGCAGCGCCGGCTTCAGCGGCTTAGCGACGCAGCCGCCGAACGCCGCGCGGCAGCCCAGGCTGCGGCTGAGCGGCGCAGCGCGGCCGCACTGGCATGGCGCGCCTGGCTTGCCGAGCGCGATCTGTCGACGGCGATGTCGCCGGATGCGGCGCTCGAAGCGTTCGAGCTCGCCGAGCAAGCGCTGCAGCGGCTCCAGCAGCGCGATCGCCGAGCGGCGAGGCACGCCGCCGCAGGGCGGCAGCTCGCCGCCTTCGAGGCGCAGGCGGCGCAGCTTTGCGCCGCCGTGCCCGAGGCGGCGAAGCATAGCGCGCCGCTGTCGCTGCGGCTGCTGCAGGCGGAGCTGCGCCGGCAAGCGGCGGCGCAGCAAGAAGCGGCGCGCCTCGATGCGCGGCTTGCCGAGCGCGGGCTGGCGATTCGCGGCGCTGAAGCGCGAATCGGCGCAGCAGCCGAGGCCGGGCTTGAGCTGGCCCGGCAGGCAGGCATGGCGTCCGCGCCGGCGTTCGCCGCAGCGCTGGACTGCCGCGCAAGGTTGATGACAGTTGACGCCGAGCTGAATCGCATCGAGATCGAACTGACGGCTGGCTTGTCCTCGCAGCGGCAGGAGGAGTTGGAGAAATGGCTGGCGGGCCATGATGAAGCCGAGCTGGAGGCGCTGCTTAAGCAATGCCTACAGGAAGCGGAATCGGCGGAGCGGATGAAAGCCGAGCAATTAGAGGCAAGAGGAAGGCTGCGTCAGCAGCTGGAGCATTTGCTGCAAGAGGATGAGGGAAGAAGGCTGATTGCCGACAAGGAGATGGCTCTGGCGCAGTTGGAACAGGATGCGGACCGTTACGCGGTGCTGTCAGTCAGCCTGTCCCTCATTCGCGCAACCAAAAAAATTTATGAGGAAGAACGGCAGCCGGAGGTGCTTCGGCTGGCAAGCGGATATGTGCAGGAGCTTACGGGCGGCCGTTACACACGCGTGCTGACGAAACCGGGAGATGCGTCGATCTGGCTCGTCGATTATGAGCAGCGGCAAGTGGAGAGCGGCATGCTGAGCCGGGGAACAGCCGAGCAGGTGTATCTGTCGATGAGGCTGGCGCTTGCCGAAGAAGCGTCGCGCAATACGGGTCTGCCGCTTATGCTGGACGATCTGTTCGTCAACTTCGATAAGCCGAGGCTTCAAGCTGCGGCAAGACTAATGGGGCGGTTATCTTCAAGCCGACAGCTGCTGCTGTTCACTTGTCACGATCATGTTCGCGACTTGCTGCGGCAGCAGCTGACCCAAGCGAAATCCATTGCGATGAGCGGTACGTTAAACGCTGTTTTGCGCCATTCGCTTGCGGATGATCAAATAGAGCCAACCGAGGCTGATGAGTCCGAACAGCGGATATAACGTCGACAACAGCGGACCGAAGCCGATTTGGCTGGCGACAAAGCAGAAAGCCAGAATGAGCAAGGTCAATGCGGAGCGCGACCATTTCAGCCGCTCTTGCAGCTGCAGCGTTAATCCGTAAATATCGGCAATCAGCGTCGTGAAAATTTCGGCGAAAATAAGAAATACATAAATAAGCTGAACGGTATGCCCAAGCTGCCTCGCGATGCCGCCCATCGGAATCGCAAACTGTTGAACGCCGGGCATATGAACCGATAAGGCAATATGGCCGGCCAGCAGCATAAAGCCGATGCCGATGCCGCCGACCCAGGAACCGAGCACGATCGTTTTGCGATCACGGATTTCGGCTCCGAGCGGCACGAGCACCGCCTGTGACATGGACAGATTAAATGCGGTATACAGAAAAGGCGACGCCCATGCGGCAAGCGCCGAGTAGTCGCTTTTAAGCGAGATGAACCGTCCGGCTCCCGGCGTGTTGAACGTGTCGATCATTACGACGACGGTGAATAGCAGCATAAGCGGCACGACGATCGCGTTTACCATCAGTATCGCGTTCATCCCTTTGCGAAGCAGAAAATAGCTGGCGGCAATAGTAATTAGCAAGCCGGCTTGATACGAAATATTCCAATTTTCATAAAAAATCGTACCCGCGCCCGCAAGCATGACGGCTGTTACGCCAAGCAACACGAGCAGCATAAAGTGGCTGATCCATCGGCCGTATTTTTCGCCGAACAGCGCCTTATTCAAATCCTCGTACGACTTTGCCTGAATGTCGCTTGAGATGAGCATCATCTTGCTCCCAAGCCAAATAAACATCGCGGTTGCGAGGGCGATCGTCAAGCTGCCCCAGTAGCCAAAACGGGTGAAAAACTGCAAAATTTCTTGCCCGGTCGCAAAACCCGCGCCAACGATCGTGCCCATATAGGTTGAAGCGATTTGCAGCACCTTGCCGGTACGTTTCATCATGTGAACGTCCTCCGTTCGTTAACCTTCTCTTTAAAAAAGGTATGCCTGCGCGAGGACGAGCATGACTGCTTGTTTAAATCTCTACTTTCAATTCTGTAAAGGCGGTCAACTGACAAGATGGCAATGATAGTTTCTATCCTCGTTTTTACTGGCGCTCTGGCGCTTATATTGTGGAAACCGAAAGGTTTGCACGAGGCATTTACTGCGCTCGCAGGGGCGGCGGTCTTATTCGCGCTGCAGCTTCTTAAGCCCGAAGACGCCGGATATATTTGGGGCTTCGTGTGGAACGCGACATTTTCACTCATCGGCATCATGGTGTTCACGTCGCTGCTCGACGGAATTGGCTTTTTCCGCTGGGCGGCGCTTCATATCGTGCGACGATACCGAAACAGACAAGTGCTGCTGTTCGCCTTGCTGTCATTAATGACGGCATGTATTACGGTTTTCTTCAATAATGACGGAGCGATACTCATCATGGTGCCGATCGTGCTGGAGACGACGGGGCTGCTCCGGCTTTCGCGCGGCGGGAGGCTCGCTTTTTTGCTGGGCGTCGGTTTTATGGCGGATACGGCGAGCGCGCCGCTGATGATGAGCAATTTGACCAATATTTTGACCGCCGACTTTTTTGGCATCGCGTTTGGCGAATATGCAGCGAGTATGATCGTTCCGGGAATTGCCGCGATTGCGGCGACCATACTCGTGTTAACCGGCTTTTTCCGCCAGCGGATTATGCGTGAGGAGAATAGCGGAGAAGAGGCGATTTTGCTGCCGGAACCGGCTGCCGCCATCGTTGATAAGGGACTGTTCCGTTTGGCTTGGGCTGTCATTGCGCTAATGCTTTCGGGCTATATGCTTTCCGAGGCATTAGGCCTCCCGGCTTCGGCGATTGCGCTCGGCGGGGCGGCGTTGCAATGGGCCGCGTCCGCGGCAAAAGGGCGCGCACCGTTTCGGCAAACGGTGATGCGCGCCCCATGGCTTATTATCGTATTCGCTTTAGCGATGAACTTGATCGTGTACAGCTTGCACGTGCACGGTGCTGCTTCATGGTTCCCGGCATTAATCGCATCGGCTGCGAATAAAGACGACTTGATTGGCGTCATCGGATCGGGCCTCATATTCTCGCTGCTCTCCTCGGTCGTGAACAATTTGCCGGCCGTTCTCATATCCTCGCTGGCGATTGCGCAAGTGAACGGTCCCGATTACTTGCCCTATGCGAGCCTTATCGGCACTTCAGTTGGCGCGAAGCTGACGCCAATCGGCTCGCTGGCTACGCTCCTTTGGATGCAGCTTGTACGGCAGGGCGGCGTTTCTGTATCGTGGCGGGAGTATACGAAATACGGTTTGCTGTTCACCTTTCCGATACTGCTTTGCAGTCTGGCGGCGCTTTATCTTCTGCGTTAAAGCAGTGCCGCAAATCGCCCGGATCATTACTCTTCCGAGTGTGCGATCAGCTTTATCGAGACGATTTTGCTTTTCTCTGGATCCAAGTCGAACTTAAGCAGCGTGCCTTTGCCTAGATAAGTAAGAATATAGCTGTTCTGCGTTTGCGGCTTGCCGAGCGCCTGAACGGCTTTCTCGCTTTTATCGCCGACGCGGATGCCGCTAATGCCCGTGGATACAGCGCCGTCATACACTTCAACATATTGAATCGTATTTTTCTCATTGATGCCGACGGCAAATCCTTTATATTCATAAACCTCGATTGATTCTTTCTCATCCTCAAGCTTATAGCGGTCGATGTAGTCGCCGAATTGCTCGGTCACTTTAGACCGGAGATCGCCAACGGCAAGTCCGAGGATGAGCGGTTTGGAAGAATTCCACTGCGGTTCGCTCGTTTTCGGTTTATCTGTATCCTTGGTTTTGCCGCCATCCGAAAGCACGTTGGATTCGGCGCTGGTGCCGCCCTGATAGCCGGGCGAGAACGTTTCTGCATTCGGTTCGGTCGTTTCACCGTCGCCGCTTGGCTTATAATTTTTTTGCGGAGAGTCGCCCGTCAAAAGCGAAGTGTTGGCTGTATCGGTTTGCTTCTCGTTCAATAATGAGGTTTCATTCCCGTTGTGGATGACATTGCTCTGACAGCTCGTCGCTATAAGAGCCAGCGCTAAAGCAGCCGCTAGTTTTACTTTGTTATGTACGTTTGTTCTTCGTCTGCTCATTGGCTCCAGCTCTCCCTGGGCAAGGGTCGACCTTGCTTTTATCTATGTAATAGTAGACGTTCATAATTGGAAAAAGTTTCTGTTTTCATTATCATCGGAAGAAAATGTTTTTTTGTTTAACAATCGTACAATTCAGAACGCAAAACGAGCGATTGTTGCTGAAAACGCGGTTGCGCTAGCATGCTAACGTATGGTACGTTATCGAAAAGGGATTTATGGGTGGAAGGAATGAATGCGATGGATATTTTAAAAGAGCGAATTTTACAACAAGCGTCGGTGCTTTCGAATGATGTGCTGAGGCTCGATTCTCTAATCAACCACCAAGTCGATCCGGCTTTGACAATGGAGATGGGTCATGAGTTCGCGAAACGTTTCGCGGGCGAGGAAATTACAAAAGTGCTGACAATTGAGTCTTCCGGCATTCCGGCCGCTTTTGCCGCTGCGTATGTGCTTGGCGTTCCGCTAGTGTTTGCGCGCCGGAAAAAGACGCTTATAGCCGATCCTGAAGCTTATTGCGAGCGGGTGCCTTCCTTCACTAAGGGGATGGTAACCGATATTATGGTGTCCAAGGAATACTTAACGACGAACGATAAAGTGCTGTTTATCGACGACATTATTGCCAACGGCGATGCTGCTAGAGGGCTGGTAAAAATTATCGAACGTTCGGGCGCAACGCTTGTCGGCCTTGGCCTTGTCGTCGAGAAGACGTTCCAAGCGGGCGGAAGAACGTTGAGAGAGCAAGGGGTTCGCGTCGAGCCGCTGGTCAAAATCTCGTCGCTTGCGGACGGCAAGATTGTATTCGAATAGTAAAGTTCCAGCATATATGCACTTTTCGGGTACAGAAATATAGCATATAATAGATCGTAAGTGACCGGGAGGAGGCATAAACGATGGGAAACTTATCGGCTGAATTTATGAATGTGAAATTGAACGATGCGAAGGTTCACTTCGAACGCGCACTCGACTGCAAGCATACGGAATTTGATGATTTGTATCCTTATATGATTGAGCATCCGCAATTTTTCTGGTATAAGCGTTACGTCGCATGGTCGGAATTGCTCACGATTGTAAAGCTGAGCGAAGAACTCGAAATGGAATGGCGCGATCAGTTCTCGGAGCGTCAAGCGGATTATATCTCAAAGCGGGTAATGTCTTCCAAAGTGCTGGATGAATGGTTCGAGAAAGAGCCTCACGATTCGAAAGAGCATGTAGGGGAAGCTTAAGCAGCTGCATACTCATTTATGATTAAAATAGCGGAAAAACCTCAACGGGCTTTTAGCAGACTGTTGAGGTTTTTTTGCAAATATAGCAAACTATAATTTTCATTTGAATAATGAAATGTGACGCGGAGGTTTACATAAATGATATCCGAGGAACAATTAGACCATTACAGAGTAAGCGGGGAAAAGGTTCGCGTTGTCCGCGACGAGATGGAAGCGAATGACGTGATCGGCATCGTTGTCGCATGGGATGATGAGACTGTTGTGCTACGAAAAGCGAACAAGCGCGTATTAAAGCTTAGCCGCAGCTATCGCTTCGAACCGGCTGCAGGTGAGAGAGGTTCGGTTTTATAGCCCTGAAAGGAGCGGATGGATTGTGAAATGTGACTCCGTACCCGCCCCAGCAGCCATATCAGCAACAAGTCCCCAAACATAACGCTATGGCTTCGGATACGGCCATAAAGACTAATACGGGTCTTATAAGGACAACAAGCATGGTTATCCGCATCATAAGAAAAAGAAAACGGTGCTCGACGTGTTCGGCGATCTTTTCGAATAACAAAAAGGACTTCAGCAGGCGGCTAATCCGTCAACTGAAGTCCTTTTTCATAATGCCAATGAACTTATCCTTTCGAAGAGCCTGCTGTCAGTCCCTCTACGAGGTAGCGTTGCAGGAACAAGAACAACATCGTAACCGGAACGGCTACGAGCACGGCGCCAGCCGCGAACATCGTAAATTCCGTTGAGTTGCGCTGGCTCACCATCCGGTACAGGCCGACTGCGAGCGTTCGTTTTTCCTCGGTGCGCAAAATAAGATCGGCGAAAATAAAGTCAATAAAAGCGCCGTTAAAAATCATCAAGCTCGCATATGTCAGCATTGGCGTCGATAACGGCACGATCATGGATGCAAATACTTGCCAGTGGCTTGCCCCGTCGATTCTCGCAGCGTCCTCCAGACTGCGCGGAATCGTATCGAAGAAGCCTTTGGCTACGAATACGTTGGAAATGACAGCCCCGCTGCTGTACACAAGGATAAGCGCCCAGTGCGAGTCGAGCAGTCCAACGGCATTCAAAATGACGAAAATCGCAATCATCGCCATAAAGCCCGGAAACATTTGAAGGACGAGCATTGCTTTAAGTGTCAGCTTTCTGCCGACGAACCGAAAACGAGAAATCGCATAGGAAGCGATGAGGAGCAGGAACGTTCCAAGAACGGTCGAGCCGACCGCAACCTTAAGCGTATTCAAAAACCAGGTTGGATACATTGTTTTTGTAAATAAATCGCGGTAATGCTCCAATGTGATTTGTTTCGGAATGAATGATTCGCTGTACAGGCTGTTGCCGGTTTTAAGCGACGACATCACGATCCAAAGCGCCGGAAAAAGGCTGAAAAAGACGAGCGCGGAAAGAATAACATAGCTTGCGCCAAGCTTCCACCTCGTTGATGCGTTGTTCATACGATCATATCCTCCTCTTTGTACGAGCGCGTTCGCGTATAGCTCCAGATGGAGATCGATGCGACGATTACGAAAATGAGGATGCCGATGACAGAGGCGAAGCTGAATTGCGACTGATTGAGCGCCAGCTTATAGAGCCAGGTTACGAGCAGGTCCGTATGGCCGGCAAATTGATAATTGATGTTTACCGGCTCGCCATTTGTCAGCAAGTAAATGACGTTGAAATTGTTGATGTTGCCGGCAAATTGCATGATCAGAATCGGAGCGGTAGCGAACAGCACAAAAGGTATGGTAATATGCCGGAACTTTTGCATAGAGCTCGCTCCGTCCGCATCAGCCGCTTCATAGAGATCGCGCGGAATCGTCGTCAATACGCCGAATGCCAAAATCATTGTGATCGGGATGCCGATCCACATATTGACCAGCACGACCGTAACTTTGGCCCAGAACGGATCTGTCAGCCATGGCAGCCCTTCGATGCCGAAAAATCGCAAATAGGCGTTGACAGGTCCGAATTGATTGTTGAACATGTTGCGCATAACGAGCAGCGATACCATGTTCGGAATGGCAAATGGAACAATTAAAGCTGTGCGCCAAAACTTCTTGAAACGCAGCCCTTTCTGATGAATAAGCGATGCGACCAAAATTCCGCCGACATACGTTGTAATCGTGGCGATAATCGCCCAAATAATCGTCCATTTTAAAATACCGGTAAACGTATTGCCCCAAACGCTCATTTTAAACATGTCTATAAAATTGTCGAAGGCTACCCAGTTGAGAAGATGGGCAGGCGGCAATATCGGATCTGCATAATCGGTAAAAGCGATAAGAACCGAAAATATTAACGGCAGCACCGTAAGCAGCATAATGCTAATAAACGGCAGCAACAGCACGATATAAGCAAAATGATTGTGGCCGGCCGACCGAAGCGATTGCGCGAAATTGTGCGGCTGCTTTCCTTGTTCTCTTGCCTTCCCTACTGTATAGGCATCTCGGATGCCAAGCAGGTAAAAGCTGAACAGCAGGAGGGAGGCGAAGGCGGCGGCCAAGCCTTTGACCATCATAAAGATGGAATGGTCGCCTTCTACAAGGCGCGTCATTTTGCCTACTTTAACGAAGCCGCCCGGCTGGTCGCCAAGCGTAATAAGCCCCTTTACAAAATCGAAAAGCTCAAATATAAAAACATAAATGCTGCCTATTCCGATAATCAGAAAAATAATACCTTTCAACCATTGCCGGTTGTACAGCTGCCCCAGGCCCGCAAAGAGTGCGGACAAAATGGCGCCAGTCGCTCTTGTTGACATGGAGGCCATCCTCTTTTCTATGCGTGTTGTTGAGCCGCGCGCAAAATCTGCGCGCGGCTCAAAATTGATTACCTCGATTTAATGCCGTCTTCGATCGATTTGACCATAGTGTCTAGCGTTGTCTTAATGTCGAGGCTTGGATCGTCCCACAAGGAGATAAACGTTGCTTTCAAACCTTCCCAAGCGAGATCGACGCCAGGAACGGAGGACATCGGAACCGAGTTGCTGAATTGTTTGAAGAAGCCGCTAGTAATCGGGTCGTCCTTGATCAGCGGATCTTCGCCGGCTTCAATGTTGGCTGGAATCGCGCCGGTCATTTTATAGTTGAGCAATTGGTTTTCTTTGCTGCTTGCGAAATTAGCAAACAGGCGCGCAGCTTCCGGATAGCTCGTATAGGAGTTGACATAGTACGATTTCACGCCGGAGAAAGTAATCGCATCGTTGCCGTTAGGGAACTTAGGCAGCGGAGCTACGCCGAAATTGACTTTATCTTTGAATGCGGCAACCGACCAAGGGCCGTCGATGTTCAGCGCCAGCTTGCCTTCTTGGAACAGCTGCGTTTTGACGTCGTACGTAATATCGCCCGCGTTCATTGGCAAAATCGGTTTTAACGAGCGGAGGAATTCCATGCCTTTTACGACATCGCCTTTGTTCAAGCCGATATCTTGGCCGTTCGTATTGTTGTCGCCGAACATGTAGCCGCCGTAACTGCCAATGAACGGATAGGAGTAATAGCCGACGAATTCCCACATGATCGCATATTTCTTTTGCGCAGGATCAGTGTAGGTGCTGCCGAATTTAACAACTTCGTCCCAAGTGGTTGGAGGCTCTGGGAAAATATCCTTGTTGTAGAACATCGCATACGTTTCAACCGATTTCGGGTAGCCGTAAAGCACGCCGTCGTAGGAGGAGGCAATGACGGACGTTTCAACGGAATTCTTTTTCGTTTCTTCCTCGAACACGTCGTTTGGCAGCAGCAAGCCTGCTTTAACTGCCAGGCCGATCTGGTCATGCGGCAGCGTCAAAACGTCGGCTGCTGTTTTGGAAGGGCCGTCCGTCGCGAGTCGTCCGCCTTGATCGCCGCCCGCAACCGTTTCCACTTTAACCGGAACGCCGTACTTAGCTTCGAACTCTTTGCCGACTTGCTCCATGTACGCAACTTGCTCCTGCGCTTCCCATACAACCAGCTTTGCTCCAGCCTCAGGCTTAAGCTCTTCTGTAGCCTCTTGACCTGCAGCGGAGTTGCCTTCTGTTTGCGTGTTGCCCGCATTTGTCGCTTCCGGGCTGTTGTTGCCGCCGCCGCCGCAAGCAGCCAGCGAGAACATAAGCGTCAGGCTCGCCAGCATCATTACCCATTTGTTCTTTCTCACGAAAAAAACCACCCTTCTTCTATTTTTGTTGCCGGTCCATTACAGCCGCTGAAAAATGTGGGGACAACAAAAAGAGGCACAACCTCGCCGCCACTAAAAAGTGCCGAGGTTGTACCCCTAAAGGTAACATAGCCTTCATATTGTTGTTCGTTATTTACATGATTCAGCTTCGTAACGCCCTTATTATATGCCGCCCATAAAAGCGCTTGCAAATGGATTCTATCGTCAAAAACGGCCGTTTTGACTATAAAACGCTTTGATATCTGCTGTTTATTTGTTATTTGTGGATATTTCTTTCATTTTTGATCGTTTTCCACGCTTGAAACCGAAAAAAAAGGAAGCTGCTTAAGCAGCTTCCTTGCGTTTGTAAGTATGGTGCGGTCGAGAGGACTCGAACCTCCACGGCTGTTACACCACTAGAACCTGAATCTAGCGCGTCTGCCAATTCCGCCACGACCGCATGACAATATGTCTTGTCAACAAAAAGTATGATATCATTTTTAATAAAGTGAAGTCAAGTTAAAATTGGGACAAGGGAGATGTTGTTTGCAATGGAGCTGTTGAAACGAAAAATTGAAGCCGAAGGCATCGCCCTGAACGATCGCGTTCTAAAAGTCGATTCTTTTCTAAATCATCAAATTGATCCGCAGCTCATGCTGGCGATTGGCGAAGCATTCGCATCTCAATTCGCGGAAAGCGGCATTACGAAGGTGCTGACGATTGAATCTTCAGGCATCGCACCGGCTGTCATGACGGCGATGAAGCTGGATGTCCGCTTGTTGTTCGCGCGCAAACGCAAATCGTTGACCTTAAAGGACGACTTGTACACGGAAAAAATTTATTCCTTTACGAAGCAAGAGGAGAGCGAAGTTTCGGTATCCAGAAAGCATCTGTCGGCTGACGACCGCATTCTAATCGTCGATGATTTTCTTGCCAATGGCGATGCGGCAATTGGCCTCGCGCGCATTGCCGAACAAGCGGGAGCGAAGGTCGAAGGCATTGGGATTGTCATCGAAAAGGCGTTTCAGCCGGGAAGGCAGAAGCTGCTTGAGCTTGGCTACCGGGTTGAGTCTTTAGCCCGAATCGCATCTCTTGCCGAAAATAAAATTGCGTTCGTCGATTGACAAAGGGCTTGGCATGTACCTATAATCGTTACATGTAAAAGGCGCAGTTATTGCAAGGAGGGATGAGGAATGACCAGCAACCGGTTTGCCGTAGCTGTTCACATCTTGTCTTTGATTGAGCTTTCCAAGGGGTTGCGCGTGACCTCAGAATATATTGCCGGCAGCGTCAATACGAACGCGGTCGTTATTCGTCGGCTTATGGGCATGCTTAACAAAGCGGGCCTGCTGTTGACGACTCCCGGCGTCGCCGGGGCAACACTTGCGCGTCCCGCGTCGCAAATTACGATGCTGGACATCTACCGTGCTGTACAGTCGGAAGGCCAAGAGGATTTGTTCGCCATTCATGAGAAGCCGAATCCGGCTTGTTCCGTCGGGAAACATATTCAGCAATCGCTGGAAACGGTATTTTCGGAGGCGCAGCTTGCGCTTGAAGCCAAGCTTGCTTCACAGACATTGGAGCAGGTGACGACCGATTTGGCCAGCCGAATGTGAGCAAACGCAAAGAAGACGGCGTTGGATGCCGTCTTCTTTTTTATTAGCTAATATTTAACTAACTTTTCCCCTACAAATCCTGAGATAATCGAATCATATCTCTGCACGGTATACCGTTCTCATAAATGGCTTCAGCGTAATGTCTAATGAAAAAATCAAAATCTATGCCAACAATTCTAAAACCGCATTTTTGGTAAAGGGCTAATTGCCCCATGCCTGAGTTTCCTGTACCCACTTCTATGGTCTTGTAGCCATTCGACCTAGCCGTTTCGATAGCATGTGAGACTAATTGCTTCCCAATTCCTTGGCCATGCATTTCCTCTGTTACCGCTACGTTAACCAGTTCAACTGTTTCAGGTCTTGTAGGCAACAGAACATAAACGCCAACGATTTGATGATCCATTTCAGTTACGAAACATTCGCCTCTTTGGATGTAATCCTCAACCAGCTTTTGAGAAGGATCAGCCAACAGCAAAAGATTCATAGGGTATTCCTCATCGAATCTTTTTTTTCTAATATTCATAGGCTTCTCCTTTTTCATCGTCTAGCCTTTGAACCGTTGGACGACGGTGCCCTTTCCGTCCTGGACTTCGATTTCCGCATAAGCTCCGTTGATGAACGTCATTTGCGGCGGAACATGACCGCAATCGATATCGTAGACGATCGGAATGTCCAGCTCTTCCGCTAACTCCGCATAAACCTCTTCATGCGTGTATCCGTTAAACGGGCTGTCGACTCCGTTTCTTCCAAACAGGATAGCCGAGCAATTGGCAAACCAGCCCGCCAGCTTCATTTGCACCAAGGAACGGCGCAAATCAGCTGTGTTTAGCTCGCAATTTTCCAAATACCAGACAATAGGTTCATTCTGAATGAAATGGGATTGAAAATGGCGGACATCGCCGTATGGCGTTCCGATCACATGCCGGATAATGTCGATACAGCCGCCAAGCAAACGCCCTTTAGCGCGGACGGGATTGCCGGAAACGGTGCGCCATTCCGTCTGCTCCGTTAGATTGAAAACATGCGGAGAAGGATTGTCATGCGTCCATTCCTTTTGATAGAGCTGCGACGAATGCTGAGCGACAGTACCGCCGGTTTTTGTCGATAGAACCGATTCCCACATGCCAGTCGTTTCATCTGACGTTTCGCCCCTCAAATCGATAAAATTCATCGCATGTGCGGTAGCAATGCCGGTCTTTATCGTAACTGTGAACAGCAACAGGCTGACATCGGAATACCCGACGATCCATTTGGCAGGCAGTGACGAAAAGTCGATGTGCTCGACCATTTCAATTAGCAGCTCGCCGCCCCATGGCGGAATAATGACATCTATGCTTTTATCTTGCATCATCGCTTGAAATTCGGCTGCGCGCACGGAAGAATGAGCCGACCGCACTTTATTTTGCGTCCAGGGCGTTTCCCCGAAACGGACCTTGTATCCTTTGGCTGTTAGACGTTTGTCCGCCTCATGGAGCAGGTGATGCACCGTCGGACGCGCTCCTGAAGAAGGGGCGGTGACGCCAAGCGTGGCGCCTTGTGCAAGTATAGGATAAGTGATCAAGGAATATCATCCTTCCTTTTTATGGTATAACGTCCATTATAGTTGCATGGTTCGGGAATGGGAAGGGGAGATTTATAGGGAAGGATGTGGGACAAATCGTGTTTTGGCTATCGTATGCTGGCTCATTTCTTGTATAGCGATTGGTTACGGATTGTATATGACGAAGGAAGTTTATCGGCGAATGGGTGCGGCGGACTTTGCGCTCAAGCCAAATCTGTTTAACTTGTCATCGGATTCGGTTGTCGGCTGGTTCATTGGGGCGGTAGCTTCAATTATTGGCGGGTTGTTTATTGGACTGTTCGTTAAGCTGATGCCTTGGCAGGTGGCAAGGGGCGTTCATTTTGGAATAGGCGCGGGCATGCTTATAACGGGATTTCTCGCGCTGAGATAAGAGGGGGTAGTATGGGAGGTCCTTGCATGCCGCATTCTCGCCGCAAAACGCGCCGTTGAGCAAGCAGTTATTCGAGTTCAGTTCTCCCGAAACCTGCTAATGTGCAGGTTTTTCGGCCGAGAATTAGGGGAATGGCCCGTAAGCCTGCAAAAGCGCAGGAATAGCATAGTCTGGCTGCTCCAAATCCGACAAAGTAGGGGGAAAGGATGTACTTTTGCAGGAATTAACCCGTCAGGTGTAGAGGGTAACGGAAAAAACTGCATAATTGCAGGTTTAACTACGTGAAAAATGCCAGGCCATAAGCTGCAAAAGCGAAGAAGTGTGCAGAAATGCAGGAATAGAGAGAGCAATCGAAAAAAGAGGCTCTCCCATAAGGGTAGCCTCTTGTCAATTGTAAGTATGGTGCGGTCGAGAGGACTCGAACCTCCACGGCTGTTACACCACTAGAACCTGAATCTAGCGCGTCTGCCAATTCCGCCACGACCGCATATCATAATATGTTCCCTATGGTAGCATGCCGGGCGGAAGCGAGTCAAGCGTTTGAGCAAAGTTCAAATATTCAGCATATTTTCCCTCGAATGGACAAACAATGAAGGGAAACGATACCGACTGCTTGCTGGCAGTCATATGAAGAAGGAGTGTTTGTCCGGTGAAAGGGAACGGCAAAAAAATGTACGGATTGCTGCTGGCGGGGGCGGCAGTGCTTCTGCTCTATGCTGGCGGAGGAGACGGTCAAGTTGCGGCAAGCGCGCCTTCGGAATCTTCGGCGAGCAATCGCCAAATTGCGATTGTAATTGACGACTTCGGCAACGATATGGACGGAACAGAGGAAATGCTGAAGCTTCCAGTTAAATTTACAGTAGCGGTCATGCCGTTTATGCCGACGACGAAACGGGATGCCGAAGAAGCGCACCGGCTCGGTCATGACGTAATCGTCCATATGCCGATGGAGCCGAACCGGGGCTTGAAGTCTTGGCTGGGGCCAGGCGCGATAACGACAGATTTAAGCGATGCCGAAATTCGCAGCAGAGTGGAAGCCGCGATTGATGCGGTGCCTTATGCGGTCGGGATGAATAACCATATGGGCTCGAGAGTTACTGCGGATGAGCGTGTCATGCGCATCGTTATTGGCGTATGCAAGGAGCGGGGGCTGTTTTTTCTCGACAGCCGAACGACTTTCAAAACGGTTGTGCCAAAAGTAACGAAGGAGCTCGGCGTTCCGCTCGTATCCAATGACGTGTTTCTCGATGACATCTATACAGAAGCGCATATTTCCAAGCAGATCGGCGTTGTCCGCAAGCATCTGGAAAGTCATGAGTATTGCGTCGTGATCGGGCATGTCGGGCCTCCAGGCAAAAAGACCGCCGCAGTGCTGCGGCAGTCTATTCCGGCGATGCAATCCGGCGCTCAAGTTCAATTTGTAAAAGCGGCTGCTATGCTTCCATCTTCACCGGGTGACCCATTTGTATTGCCGAATCCCTGAGGCGATAGCTGCGGCGACGCGAAGCTGCTGGCGCGGATCGGTCAGCATCGCCCGGTCGCTTTCATTGCTAATAAAGCCCATCTCTACGATAACCGCTGGCTGATCGACTCTGCGAAGCAAATAAAATGGTTTCCCTTCGCGCGGCAGGAAAGAAGTTTGCTGCTGCCGGTTTAATGTGTCTTGAATGCAAAAGGCGAGCAACGCGCTTTCGCCGCTTCCTTGATGAAGGACGAGCGGGCCGCTTTTTGTGCGGTTTTTGGTCCAATTGACATGGAGGCTGACTAGCAGCTGCGTTTCGATTTCCTCGGTAAGCTGCCTTCGCTGCGACAGGTCGCGCCGATGCCGGGAACCGGAAATATGCCAGCGATTGTCGTCGCTAAGCGCGTAGTCGCCAGTCCTGTTCAACACAGCTGGAATGCCTTGGCTGTTCAGCAGCAAATAAAGCTTTTGGGCGATAGCGAGGTTAATATCCTTTTCAAGCACGGAATCCGCCGTCGCCCCTCCATCAATGCCGCCATGGCCGGCATCAATAAGGACGATTGCGGAAGGCATCGTCCAGCCGCTGTCGTTTGATGAATGCCGGGGCTGTTGTTCAGCAGCCGTGTCCGGCGCTGCAGCCGCCTCAATCGCACATACAGGCAGCAGGAAAAGCGCTGCTGCAAGCCGCCAAATTTTAAACAAAACAAACTCCTCCTGACATCAGTACTTTGAGCTGAGCTCAAAGTCACTCCTTTTTAAGCTCACCATATATAAGCGCTGATTGCTATTATCGTGGCTTATTGGAGGAAAACTCATACACGTTTATGAACGGAAGAAGCAGGGCAAACTTTTAGCAAGCAGAAACGGTTTCGCCGTACACTTGCGGCGTCGGCGGAGTTTCGTTTCGCGTTGAAATATAAGCGTATTTATAAGTGAAAACTTATAAAACCTTATATTTTAACAAATCGAATGACGAGGTGAGAATGATGGCAAAAGGCGGCAGTGAACTGATTCAATACATGACCGTACAGTTGGTTCAATATATAGAGACTCCGCGGTCGGAGCGAAAGCTCAAGCGAGCGATGGCCAAAGCAGGACGAGAGCATTGGCTGACGCGATGGTTCGGCGTAGGGGCAATGAGCTTGCTGCTCTGGAAAAGAAACGTCGAAGAGCATCATATTACCGATAAAAAGCGCCTAGTTCCGCAAGCAGCTGAATCGGAATAAAACGTTTGCTCCCGCTCCATTCGTCGGATTCAAGCGCGGCATAGGAGGTGCCTCCTTCCCAGCTGTGGAAGCCGGTTACGGACCAGACATACCGCATTTTGCCGTCGTATCTCTCGGCTGTATATTGCAAAGGTTTTTTCGCTTTGAGCCTGTACAGCACCTTCGAAATATCGTCTTTGCTTGCTGCAAGCGGGGTATCGCCTGTGAGCCAAGATAATTTGCCATAAGGATCAAAGGACGGATTTGCAGCTGAAGCGAGCATCGTAGGCGCAGCAGCATCGGAATCGGATAGAAGCAATTGAGGAAGAGCAGCGAGAAGCTGTTCTTCTTTTTTTGCCGCTTTAGTCCAGACTTCATCCTCTAAAGGCAGCTGTTCTCCGCTCATGGCGTCGTTATATTCGACTTCATCGGCTGATTTCGAGCTTGTCCGCCAAACAGCAAGCAAAGGATGGATATACCGAATTTCCGGCTGTTTTTGCGATAATGTTGCTTTATCCCCTTCTAAATACGGAAGCAGCGTTTGCTTATCGTATAAATATTGGCCAATGCCATATTCCCCTATCGTGAAGCCGCCGTCCTGCGCGGCATGAATGACCGCGTATCCGACTGTATTTCCTTCTGGTTTTTGCTTAATAAGCGCAAGCCAGCTATGCGTTCCGGGTCCAAGCGGCGTTTGTTCTGCATATGCTCCCTTCCAGGCTTCGAATCCCGGCTGTTCAGCCAACTGATCGATCCAGCTTTGCAATGCTTTGTCAGAAAACGAGACATCGGCTTGAATATTGGAAGGGGAAGTCGCATGCGCGGCCGTCGGAGACATAACAATCGCGACAGCAATCGTTGAACAGAGCAGCGTTCTTATCCATTTTCGCAACAATAGTCACCCTTTTCATCGGCAGACAAAAACTGCCTTTATTATTTTGCTTGTTGTATTTATTGTAGAGGACAAGCGCGCAGAAGGCTGTTGATTGCTGTCGCGATTGCGGCGTTTAGTCACACTCTTTTTTTGCCGGATTGTTGCGAATGAAGTCTGATTGCCGCTAATCGATGCCCTCGAGATGAAAGATGCCGCAATTTATGGCGGATGCAGTCACCCGCGGCTCGTATTGCCATTTAATTTCCGCTTGCCGCTGGCGGTATTGCTCTTCAACTGCCGATTTCGTTTCCTCTGTCGCCGATTGAATAAGCGGTTCATAGTAACTTTTGATGCGGAGCAGCTCTTCATCCAGCCGGGCAGCGGCGCCGACGGCCCAGCTGTAATCATAGCCTTTAAGCTTTCGCTCCAGCGATTGCTCGATGATATTCAGCGCTCTGGCAAGCGTCAGGCCGTTTTTGGTTACATGAACGTTGGAAGGGAGTCTAGGCGTTAATTTAATCTCCTGCAGCCGATCTTGAAAATGCTCAACCAGATGGCCTGTGGCTAAAGAAATGCCATAGCTGTAAATTTCCTCGCGTTTCATATCGCAAGCGAATTCTACGCGCATGTTGACGCCAAGCCATGCGGTATACGGCGTAGATTGGAACGGATTGTTTGCCCGTCTATCCGGTTCCTGGAATAAGTTGACGTAGCTTCCGGACGTTCTGGCCGCCGTAAAAAGTTGTTCAAGCCTGCGGGAGCCGAAGTATAAATCCTCGCGCGGCAATCGTACATTGGCCGTAAAATGGTTCGGAACGAAGCCGAGCGTTCGGCCAAGCGCCGCGTTGGCAGCTGCTTCCTCGGGTGAAGCAGCTTCATTGCGCTCCGTTTGACTGGAGCTTTTGGCTGCGGTGATCATGTCGTACTTCTGGGTATCGGTAACGAACAGAAAAGTCATCGTTTCAGGTGGCTCGCCGGTTCGATCGACAAAACTCCAGTAATAGGGACGATTTGTCAGCTCGCGGTCTGCGCTCGGCGACAGCTTTACGGTAATATGGGCTGGCGATTTTTCAATAATGGAGCATTGCGTCGCCTCCAAATAGCGATGAACGAATTTATGCACTTGTTTCTCGTTCATGGATGAATCTCCACCTCCTGGCCTAATGACGTCATATTTGATAAAAGGGACGCCGGATCGGCAGATTCATTGCGCAGCTTGACAAGCGAGGAGCCAAGATTGTTGATTTGCGCGCGCAAATGCTCGCCATTGCCGCCTGATTGAAGCAGGACGCGGGCGAGCTGCTGCTCAAGCGAGCCTTCGCCTTTCTCGAATTTTTCGAGAATATGGTCGAGTTCGCCGATAACGAGCTCAAACAGATTGATTTTCTCATGCAGCAAATTAACGATATGCTCTTCGATCGTCCCGAGCGTGCAAAGGTTGTAAATATGAACATCTTCGGTTTGGCCAAGTCTGTGTACGCGGCCGATTCGCTGCTCGACGCGCATCGGATTCCAAGGCAGGTCGAAGTTGATCATATGGTGGCAAAATTGCAAATTGATCCCTTCGCCGCCCGCTTCCGTTGCGATGAGCACTTGAGCCCGGCCGCGAAACAGGTCCATCATCCAGTCTTTTTTACCGCGATTCATGCCGCCTCGATACGGCACGGCAACCATGTTGTTGTTGCGGAAAAACTGCAGCAAATATTCTTGCGTCGCCCGGTATTCGGTGAAAATAATAACTTTCTCGTTCGTTTGCCTGATGAGCTCAAGCGTTTTTTCCGCTTTCGTGTTGGATTCAATTTGGCGTATAAATTCAACAAGCTCCCATATTTTCGGACGCATAGGGGAGTCTTCGGCCGTTTTCTTAAAGAGATTGACGAGCGTGACGAACACCGCATCGCGGCTGCTGCAAACTTCGCGCTGCAGCGTGACAAGGGAAAGCATGCTCGTTAAATCGCCTCCGCTTTCGTCATAGCGCTCGCGAACGAATGCGGTAACGGCGTCATACAGCGCTTTTTCTTCGGCGGAAAGCTCTAATGGAATGTTGCGTACAATTCGTTTTGTGAAGGAAATGCCTCCGTCGCCGCGCCGGTTGCGAATCATAATGCTGGACAGAGCGTTCTGCAGCTGATCCTCGTTTTTAGGCAGCCGTTTGTCCACCACAAAATTGGCGGCAAATTCACTCTGGCCGCCGAGCTGGCCGGGCTTGAGCAGCGTAATTAGATTGAACAATTCGTCGAGGTTGTTCTGGATAGGCGTCGCCGTCAACAGGAGACAATATTTTTTGCGCAGTTGAACGACGAATTGATAGTTGGTCGTCTTTTTGTTTTTCAGCTTATGAGCTTCGTCGATAATGATCAGGTCGTAATCGTTGCCGAGCACGAGCTCACGGTGCGGCTCGCGTTTGGCCGTATCAATGGAGGCGACGACGACGTCGTAATGCCAAGTATGCTCTTTCTTTTGGGCCACGGCTGCGATGCCGAATTTTTGATTGAGCTCACGCACCCATTGCAGCACAAGCGATGCGGGAACGAGAATGAGGGCGCGGCGAACGAGTCCGCGGACGAGATATTCTTTCAGCACGAGCCCGGCTTCAATCGTTTTGCCAAGTCCGACTTCGTCGGCCAGGATGGCCCGTCCGCCCATCTCATGCAGCACTTTGCGGGCGGTGCTGATCTGATGCGGCATCGGCTCAAGCATTGGAAGCGTCCTTAAGCATTGCAATTGATCGAAGCTGTCGATGCGCTTCGCTTGCTCAGCCTCCATTGACAGCTGGAACAGCGTCCAATCGTCCCACGGCCCGTTTCTAGCGATTCGTCCTTGCAGCTCGTCAAACCAGCTCCGGTCTAGCGTTAAATCGACTAAAGGATGAAGTTTGCGAGTAACGGCATTTGCCATTAAGGCTGTTCCCGGCTGCGCTGGCGATCCGGCAGCTTCAGACAAGCTGTCGTCAGCGAGCGGATTGGCATTGTTATTCGGATTAAGAGTGGACAAAAGAGCGCAACTCCTTTCGGGCAAAAAAGCGATAGTTGCCATTAGTATGCCCTAATGGAGAGGATTAATAAGAAGAAGCATAAATAAAAGCGGAATTTGATCGTTCATGAACGATTGGACTTCAAATCAATATATTGTGTGTTATAATAAGACATATACACAATATGTTGATTATCGGTGATGGAGCCAAATCGGGACAGGGGAGGCTGCAGCGATGGTGAATGCGGAAGGCAATCGGCTTGAAGGGTTGAGCGAGAAAATATTTCTCGATCGTTATGCGTGGAAAAAAGCCGATACAAGCGGAACGTCGGCAGGAGATATTGTGCTGGTGTTGACAAAGGACGATCCGAAGTTTCCAACGAAAGAAGTTGGCGAGGTCATTGAGCGCCAAGGGAACGAGGTTCGTGTCAAGCTTAGGAGCGGCGAGATTATTCAATCCAGCATTGAGAAGCTGACATTGACGATTGAGAAGTCTCCCGAAGAAATGTGGAATCGGCTTGCTGCGGCCATGGCCGGCGCGGAGCAAACGGAAGAGAAGCGGGAATTGTGGACGGAACGCTTCCGCTCTATTTTGTATGATTGGAAGCTTGTGCCTGGCGGGAGAATTGCGGCTGGAGCGGGGGCGAGCGACGAGCTTACGCTGTTCAATTGCTATGTTATTCCTTCGCCAAAGGACAGCAGAGGCGGCATAATGACTACGCTGTCCGAAATGACTGAAATTATGGCGCGCGGGGGCGGGGTCGGCATCAATCTTTCTTCGCTGCGTCCGCGCAGGGCAATCGTTGCCGGAGTGAACGGGTCGTCGAGCGGCGCCGTATCATGGGGCGGCTTGTTCAGCTATACGACAGGGCTGATCGAGCAGGGAGGCAGCCGAAGAGGAGCATTAATGCTCATGATTAATGACTGGCATCCTGACGTGCTCGACTTCATTACCGTCAAGGAGACTATGGGGCAAATTACGAACGCCAATCTGTCCGTTTGCGTCAGCAACGGCTTCATGAAGGCGGTCAAAGAGGATTTGGAGTGGGAGCTTGTATTTCCCGATACGAAGGACCCGGAATACGATGAGCTATGGAATGGCGATCTGGCGGATTGGAAACAACGAGGGAAAAAGACGGTTCACTATCGCACGGTCCGAGCCCGCGAAATATGGCATACCATCATTGAGTCGGCCTGGAAATCAGCAGAGCCTGGCGTCGTGTTTATGGAATACTACAATCAAATGTCCAACAGCTGGTACTTCAATCCGATTATCAGTACAAATCCATGCTTTCATCCGGATACGAGAATCTCTACGGAATTCGGCTTAATGACAATTGAAGAGCTTTATCACAAGGTTGGAAGTCAGCCTTTTACCATCGCTACGGACAGCCGTCTTGTCGAGCATGCTAAGGTAGCAGGCGGTCGTTCATATGAAATGCTGGGTACTATGTTGCGTAGGGCAACCGTCTTTCCTACTGGAATTCGCCAAACCGTTAACATTGCGCTTGCAAACGGAATGGAGCTGAAAGTAACGCCAGAGCATCAGATTTATACACAGAGCGGATGGAAAAAAGCAAGCCAGCTTGCATCGGACGACTATGTCTATATCCAGTCGGGCGAAGGACAATTTAACGAACAAAACGAGCTGGGCGAGGAATGGGGAGCTTTTCTAGGCTGGTTAACTGGCGACGGATGGCTTTCAAAGCGCGGCGATATCGGCATGGTGTTCGGAAAAGACGACATCGAGATGATGGACACCATGATTCGGTATGGCGAGAAGCTTAGCGGTGTCAGGGCAAAAGCGTTTGAACGGAAGAACGGAACCTGGAATGTGTATTGGTGGCGAAATGCTTTTAGGCAGAAACTGCTGGAATACGGTGTTCGTGCGGTTGCTGCTCCGGAAAAAGAAGTGCCGGATATTATGTTTACAGCCGGGAGGAAGAGCGTTGCCGCTTTTCTTCAAGCTTTGTTTAGCGCTGACGGTATTGTTTATGAACGAGATGAGATGCATCGGAGCGTCTGCTTGACTTCGGCTTCGAGAAAGCTGCTGCAGGGTGTTCAGCTTTTGCTCCTTCAATTCGGTGTTCATGGACGGATATACAGCCGATCAAAGAAGAAACAATCGCAATTCAATTATATAACCGCCGCAGGAGATGTTTGCGAATATAAAAGCAATCCCTTCTTCGAGCTCATTATCTCGGGGAATAACCTGCTTGCCTTTAAAGAAAAAATCGGATTCCTTTTTATCGCAAGGAAGCAAGAAGCGCTTGAACGAATCGCTCGGCCATCCCGAAAAATGGAGAAGTTTATGTCCAAAGTCCTTTTGGTCACGGAAGGTGAAGTCTCGGTCGTCTATGATATACACGAGCCCGAGACGAATTCGCTTATTGCCGGAGGGATAGTCGCTCACAATTGCGGTGAGCAGGGCTTGCCGGGCTGGGGCGTATGCAACCTGTCGGCGATTAACTTGTCCAAGTTTTATGATGATGGCAAGCATGCGGTCGACTGGCCGGAGCTAGCCACGGTGACGCGCTGGTCCGTTCGTTTTCTTGATAATGTAATAGATACAACGCCTTATCATTTTGAAGAAAACGAGGCCAATCAGAAGCGGGAACGGCGCATCGGACTCGGCACGATGGGGCTTGCAGAGCTAATGATCAAGCTTGGTATTCGCTACGGCAGCCCGGAATCGCTTCGTTTTCTTGATGAGCTTTATAGCTTCATGGCGCGGGAAGCGTATCTTGCTTCCGCTGAAATTGCGGCGGAGAAGGGATCGTTTGAAGCTTTCGATGCGGATCTTTTCGTGCAAAGCGGTTTTATGCGTCATATGATCGAAGCATTCCCGGAAATCGGCACTGCCGTTAGGGAACAAGGGATGCGTAACGTAACGGTGCTTACTCAAGCGCCGACCGGCAGTACAGGGACGATGGTCGGAACCTCGACCGGCATTGAGCCTTACTTCGCCTTTGAATATTTCCGTCAAAGCCGGCTTGGCTTCGACAAGCAATTGGTGCCGATCGCACAGCAGTGGAAGGATGCCCATCCCGGCGAGGAGCTGCCGGACTATTTCGTTACGGCGATGGATTTGTCGGCGAAGGATCATATTCGCGTTCAAGCGGCAATCCAACGCTGGGTAGACAGCTCGATTTCGAAAACAGCCAATTGTCCAAACGATTTCACGGTAGAGGAAACGAAAGAGCTGTACGAGATGGCATTCGATTTGGGCTGCAAAGGCGTTACCATCTACCGTGACGGAAGCCGCGACGTACAGGTGTTGTCGACGGCGAAGGATAAGGGGGCTGCCGAGGTCAAGCCGGATGATGCCACAGAACCTGTTGGTCCTGCAAATTCCGGAGCCAAAGAGCCAGCAGCAGCTTCAGGCGCAGACAATGTCTACAAGCGCCGTCCGCAAATGCTGCGGGGAGCAACATACAAAATCAACACCCCGTTCGGGATGGCCTATATTACGATTAACGACTTGAACGGCACACCGGCTGAAGTGTTTCTAAATGTCGGAAAAGCGGGCTCGGACGTCTTCGCCATGGCGGAAGCGCTGGGTCGCGTATGCTCGCTGTTTCTCCGTTACGGCGACCACGGCAACAAAGTACAGCTGCTTATTAAGCATCTGAAAGGAATCGGCGGCTCTGGCGCAATCGGCTTCGGCGTCAATCGGGTAGAATCGATTGCCGACGCTGTCGCTAAAGCATTGGAGACGCATATCGAGAGTGTGGATGAACATGCCGCTGCGTCAGAGCTTGCGCCTCTTGCGAATGAAGGAGACAAGGAAACAGCGCTGACTGTTAATGAGCAAACGCCACACAAATATAGCAACGATACAGGTTCACGCGATCTTTGTCCATCTTGCGGTTCAGCTACGCTCATCAGCATCGAAGGCTGCAAGCAGTGCAGCAACTGCGGGTTCAGCAAGTGCAATTAATAAAAACGGCAGTTTCATTTGAGATGAAACTGCCGTTAATATATTTGTGCAGTACACGAGTTAATGTCGATCGTCGAGCAGATTGAGATAGCCAGTCAAGTTTAGTGAGACAAAAGTCGTAAAAAACCGTTGTAAAATAAGGCGCGTCCATCATAATATGTGGAATTTATTGTAAATTGGCGGGAGTGCATTATAGGAAGGCTCGAAGAGGGGCTTTTTTGCTGTAAGGTCCAGGAAGGAAAACAGGGTCGACGCTGTGTTATCAGTGTCGACTCTGTTGTTTAGCTATTTTTGCATTTTCGCTTTTTGCTTGATCGACTGGTCTAATCTTCTGCTAAAGCCGATGCCAATCAAGCCGAAAGCGGCGAGCGCTGCCGCCAGCCATGTGAGCGAAGGCAGGCCGAACAGCGTAATGGCGAGTCCGCCTGTGTATGCGCCTAGCGCGTTGCCAACATTCAACGCCGAGTGGTTTGCTGTGGCCGTTAGCATCGGCGCGTCTCCGGCGAGCGTCATCGTTCGCAGTTGAATGCCCGGCATAATGGCAAATGCGGCTACACCCCAAAGAAATATCGTGATGACAGCGAGAATCGGATTAGACAACGCGGCTGTCAGAACGGCCAAAATGATCGCAAGCACAGCAAAGTTTGCGGCAAGGTAAGGGAGCGGTTTCCAGTCGGCCAGCTTGCCGCCGATCATATTGCCGATCGTTACGCCGATGCCGAATATAACGAGTATCCAGGTTACGCTGCTCTCTTGGTAACCGGTGATCGATTGCAGTACGGGCGAAATATAAGTGAATAACGCAAACAGGCTGGCGCAGCCAAACAAGCCGACGAGAAGCGTAAGCAGCACCTGCGGCTTCAACACGCTCCGTATCTCCTGCTTGAGGCTTGTAGTGTGGCTCTCGCGGATAACCGGAATAAATTTCATAATGCCGAGAAGCGAGAAAACGCCAAGTACAGTAATGACGCCAAAAGAGGCTCTCCAGCCAAAATGCTGGCCGATAAACGTACCAATCGGTACGCCGATAATATTAGCGATCGTTAAGCCGGCAAGAACGATCGAGACGGCACTGCCGCGTCGGTCTGGCGAGACAAGATAAGTGGCGATTAGCGATCCGACGCCAAGAAAGGTGCCGTGCGCAAGCGCGGTCAACACTCGGGCCGCGATGAGAAGCGGGTACGTCGGCGCTATCATCGAGAGCGCATTTCCAAGGATGAAAATACCCATCAGCCCGATTAATAGTTTCTTCTTCGGCTGAGAGTGAGTAAGCATGGTTAGCAGCGGAGCGCCGATCGCGACACCCAGCGCGTACGCGGTAATGATCTGGCCGGCTTGCGAGATCGTTACATGTAAATCCTTCGCCACATTCGGGAGCAATCCCATGACCAGAAACTCCGTCATGCCGATTGCGAAGGCTCCGATAGTAAGGCAGATGAGCGATAAGGGGAATGCTCTTGTCGCAGACGAGCTGTTTGTTGCTTGAATAGACTGTGTCGGTTTGTTCATGATGCTGACTCCTGTTCAGTTGCTTTTAATAAGCTTAGTAAAGGTAAGCACATAATAACTGCTCATCATAATGAAGCGCAATGCTGGATCTTGGCTTTTTTTTATGTAATGCCCAGTTGTTTGATTGGTTTTTTGTTATCTTCTCATTTGTTATCATGATAGGAACATATATTAAGCCGAAACGGAGATGTATCACCTCATGAATAATAATTTCGACCAACTTATTGATAGACGGAATACGAGATCGTACAAATGGGATGATATGGAGCGGATTTTCGGTGCTGACGATTTGCTGCCGCTTTGGGTTGCAGATATGGATTTCAGCGTACCGCCTGCGATAAAAGAAGCGCTGGTCAAACGCGCTGAGCTTGGCGTGTACGGCTATACGACACATTCGAATGACTATTACGAGGCGATTGCCGGCTGGTTTAACCGGCGCCATGGCTGGCAAGTCGATCCGAGCTGGATTTCCGACTCGCCGACTGTTGTGACCTCGCTTAGCGTTTGCGTGGAGCAGTTCAGCGCTCCCGGGGACCGCGTCGTCATTCAAACGCCGGTATATCCGCCTTTCTATGAAGTGATCGAAGGCAACGGCCGCATTGTAGCGAAAAACCCGCTCGTACAGCGAAACAACCGATTTGAGATGGATCTTGCCCATTTGGAGCAGCTGTTCGCAGAAGGCGCAAAGCTGTTTATTCTTTGCAGTCCCCACAATCCCGGCGGACGCGTCTGGACGAGAGCGGAGCTGGAGGCAGTCGGCGCTCTTTGCATAAAATACGGAGTTGCGGTTGTTTCCGACGAAATTCATTGCGACTTGACGTTCCCTGGACACGAGCATACACCGTTTTCGTCCTTGTCGCCGGAGATAGCGGAACTAACGATAATATGTACTGCTGCGACGAAGACGTTCAATTTGCCGGGCGTTCAAACCTCATTCCTTATTACGTCGAATAAGCAATGGAAACGCCGCATCGATACGCGATTGAAAGTGCTTGGATTGAATTACCCGCACCATTTTATCGAGGCCGCCATTATTGCCGCTTATAACGAAGGGGAGCAATGGCTGGATGAAATGCTGGCCTATGTGAAAGGCAACCTCGATTTTGCATTGCAATATTTGGCCCAACATTTGCCTGAGGTCAAGCCGCTCCTGCCGGACGGCACGTACTTGCTTTGGGTGGATTGCCGAGGGCTTGGCATCGCGCAGAGCAGCCTGAAAAAATGGATGGTTGAGGAAGCGAAGGTAGCCTTTAGCCTCGGCTCTACGTTCGGAACTGAGGGCGAAGGCTGGCTGCGGATTAATCTTGCGGCTCCGAGGTCCATTGTCGCTCAAGCGCTGGAGCAATTTTGCAATGCGGGCAAGCTTGCTCTTAAATAAAAGGCGTCAATGAACGGGACGAACGGGAGATAATACGACATATCCGGTATAATAGAACAGCTCTCTGAGCAGAAAAGGCAGCTTCGTCTTCATGCTCTTGTAAGCAGAGTTCGGTGTGGGCGCTGCATAGGCGTCCATATCGAGCTTTTTTGCCATAGTCATCGAACGTTTCATATGAAGCGGATCGCTTACAATCGCAAACGTGCTCAGACCGCTAGCCTTGGCAAGTTTGCGCGTAAACAATAGATTTTCCTCCGTAATTTTCGATTGTGTCTCCACTAAAATATGTGCAGAACTTACGCCTTGCTTAATGGCATAATCCCGGGCAACTTCCGCTTCTGCCCATTTTCCTCCGTGGCCTTTTCCGCCTGTAAAAATAATTTTTCGCACATAGCCTTTCTTATATAGCTTGATGCCGTAATCAATTCTGGCCTGAAATACGGGAGAAGGCTTTCCGTCCCATACGGCTGCGCCAAGAACGACGGCGGCGTCTGCATATAAGGGTGCGCGCTGCGCGCTGTGCTCTCCGAATGTCCAAATGCTGTACGCGTTGAAAAGCAAGTAGCTCAAGGTGAACAGAAACAATGCAATTACGCTGCGTTTGATGCTTTTTTTCGAAATAGTCATAGTAATGTAGACGAACGGAATCGTGAAATGTTTCGCCACCTCGCGCGCTTTGTGATAAGTTAGAAGAGATATGGTTGTCCTTTATTAATAGCTATAGCGTTTGAGCAAGGAGGTATGAGCCGATATGACGGCAACATATGCGAAGGATCCTTTTATCCGAAATGATCGGGAAGCGGCCATTGCGGCAAGATCGGATCGATTGGCGGTCGGGTTTGCTGAGCGGGCTTCGGGGCATGACCGAGAGGGCAGCTTTCCTTTTCAAAATTTTGCCGACCTTTCCGCGAGCGGATATACGAAACTGACGGTGCCGGAAGCTTATGGAGGGGAAGAGGCTTCCCTATATGAGCTGGTGCTGGCGCAAGACCATCTTGCCCGCGGAGACGGCTCGACAGCGCTTGCGGTCGGCTGGCATCTGGGACAGCTGCTGCAGCTGCGCATTACGCGAGCATGGCCGGAGCAGCTTTACGCCGAGCTATGTGGTGAGGTTGTGCTTCACGGCGCGTACTTTAACAATTACGCAAGTGAAAGAGCGACTGGAAGCCCAAGCCGCGGCGGCAGGCCGGAAACGGCAGCTGTACGGTGCGAAGGCGGCTGGCTGATCAACGGCCGGAAAACGTTCAGCACGCTAAGCCCGATAGCGACTCATTTCACGGTGACGGCTTGGGTGGAAGAAGAACAACGAGTCGGTGAGTTTCTTGTTCGCATGGGAGACGGCATAACGATAGAAGAAACCTGGAATACGATGGGGATGCGGGCGACTGGCAGCCATGATTTGTTGTTGAACGATGTTTTTATCGCAGAAGCTGCTTCGGCAGAAGGAGCCGCAATACGTCCGGCGGCTATCGCTTCAGACTACGGCGGCGCGCTGCTTCATATACCGGCCTGTTACATCGGCATCGCCCATGCGGCGCGCGATTTTGCAATCCAATTTGCGAAGGAATACCGGCCAAACAGCCTGAATGGCGGTTCAATAGCTGAACTGCCTAATATTCAGCGTCAGTTGGGCGAGCTGGAAGCGGAGCTTATTACGGCAAGAACGCTGCTGTACAGCGTCGCAGATCGTTGGGACAAAGATCCGTCCGGGCGCGAGAGCTTGCGGCCTGAGCTGGGACTGGCGAAATATGCCGCGACGAACGGCGCGCTGCGCATTGTCGATTTGGCGATGCGGGTAGTAGGCGGAACAAGCCTTTCTCGAACGCTGCCGCTGGAGCGGATGTATCGAGACGTGCGGGCGGGGCTGCATAATCCGCCGATGGATGACGTCGTTCTTACAGGGCTGGCGAAGCGGGCATTGTTATAAGCGCGAAAAAGAGCGGAAGCGATCTTCGAATCGCTTCCGCTCTTATCTTGCGGGCAATAAAAAAGAAGCTTGATAGAATCAAGCTTCGGTTATGTCTGAAAGGATGGTCGGGACGACACGATTTGAACATGCGACCCCCTGGTCCCAAACCAGGTGCTCTACCAAGCTGAGCTACGTCCCGTCCAAAAGATGGTGCCGGCGATAGGAGTCGAACCCACGACCTACTGATTACAAGTCAGTTGCTCTACCAACTGAGCTACACCGGCATATTAAGTATCGGACACAAAAAGTATTATGCCATAAACAAATACGATTATGCAACCCTTTTTTTAAATCTTTATTAAATTTATTTTTTTACTTTGAAAAGCACGACCGCGCTGTAATGCATTTTGCCCGTATTTGGATTAAATGCGGCTTGGTGCTGAACGGAAGCGACATCGAGCAACAGCGCCTTATTATTTTCGATTTGCCTGTCGATTTGCTGCTCCAGCGACCGCAAGTCATTCGCCTCGAAAAACTCTACCTTATTTTCTATTAAATCCAATCGAAAGCTCATATTGAGCCCTCCTTCATCCGATATAGTTATTTGTGACTATTATAAGGCAATTCGTTCGAACGCGTCCATCCAGCAGAAAAGAACGGTGTCAAACGATGTTCACACACCCATGAATCCGAAAAAGGCAAACTTATCGAAAGGTAAGGACGCAAAGCTATGGACCTAAGGCTGTCTGACGACAGTGAAGGCAGCCAAGCCGCCAGATAATGAATACGAAAGCTATTCGTCCATCTGGCCGGGTAGCTTTATTCTTTTTCAGGCAAAGAAGAGGAGAACTGACAGATGAAACAATGGAACCAATGGTCGAAACAGGCGGCCATGCTCGTAAGCAAACGGAACATATCTACCAAACTGCTTCTTATTACCACTCTCATTACTTTATTCAACATTGGCTCGGGCATCCTTATTTACACGCAAAACTTATCGGTATCAGGCGCGGTGAAAGATTCCAGGGAGCTGAGCAATGCTGAGAGGCAATATAAAGAAATTGAAGATTCGATGCTTCAATCGCTGCTTCTGATGATCGATACCATAGAGAACGGCAGCAGCGGTTCTAACCAGGCCAACGCTTCTAACAATGGAGATTCCTACGCGGAACGGATCCAAATGAACTTAAAGGCATTGCCCGAAATGCTGAAGAGCTTAGAAGTCACTTTCCAAAAAATCGACCGCAAATACCCGGTTGAAGATGGAGAAATGCCATATGCAAACGTCGTAAAAGTGTTCAACCTTGCGTTTGAGAGTCTGAACAATTTTACGGTGGTCGATACGGATATGACGAGCGAGATGAAATCGCTGCGCGTCAGAGAGCTAACCGGCATCTATACCATTACGCTGAACTATGCCAGTACTTCGATTCAGGAACGAATGCGCGAGGATGTTGCCGATAATGAGAAACGGCTGGAGCGGAGCGTCAATACAGCCAACACGATCATTATTATTAATGTCATTTTGCTTGCCGTACTGCCGTTCTTGATGTCCTATGCGCTAAGCCAAAGCCTCAAAAAAGGTTTAAAGAGTGTTATGGCAAGGATCAATGCGTATAAAAATAGCGATTTTACTTTCGAGCAAACGCTGAATCGGCATGATGAGCTGGGCGAAATCGATCGGCTATTATCAGAGATGGGAGGCCAGCTGCGCGATACAATTAAAGCGACACTCGAAGTGAGCGGCACCGTGTTAAGCATGTCCAATTCAATGGGCGATATGATCGGCCGTAACCGGACTGCTTCCGAAGGAGTTAGCAGCCAAATTAAGGTTGGAACGGCAACGCTCCTTTCCCAATATGACGATGCCTCTTCTATCTCGGCCGTTACGGAGCAAATATCGGCAAGCTCAGAGGAAATCGCCGCTTCCACAGAATATATCAACGGCGACATGCAGCAAATGCGGCAATCCTCAATGGAAGGCTCGCTGGACATGGAAGGCGTCGTGGACAAAGTAAACCAAACGGTCGAGCAGTTTGAGCTCGTCAAGGACGCTTTCGGACGCATTGTAGAGCGTTTCGGCAATGTTACGAAGTTTTTGGGCGGCATTCAGGATTTGAATACGCAAACGAATTTGCTGTCGCTCAACGCCTCGATTGAATCGGCTCGTGCAGGCGAACACGGCAGAGGCTTTGCGGTTGTCGCTGAAGAAATCCGCAAGCTTTCGGGACAAACGGAAACATTCTCTAAGAACATTACAAAGGAGCTTCATCTGATCCAGGGAGATATTTCCTCCAGCAGCGATCGTCTGAACGTTTTCGCAGAGGTCATCTCGACAACGAAAACGGCTTCGGTTTCGGCAAGCGAGATGTTTAAAGGATTAGAGCGGCAAAGCGGAGCGCTTTCCGAGCAGGTTAAGGAAATTTCGACCGCCATCGGAGAAATTACGGCCGGGATGACCCATATCGTTACGGCGGTGGACAAGCTGCTGCATACGTCGCAGGATGTGAACGGGAAGATGGAATTGATGACTGGCTTATCCGGGGAGCAGAATGCTGTTTCTGATCAATTGAGCTCGCTCGCGGAAGATTTGAAGCAATCATCGGTGCTGCTTAAGGAGAAGGCGTCCATTTTTAAAGTGTAATAAAGTCACCACAACGTCATTCGAGTCATGTTGAGAGTAGCAATTCACGCCTCTGAGGCAATATAATGGAACTCGTTATATCATAAAGCGGACACTTCTTGGAGCAAATTCCGCAAGGAGTAAGTTTTGCTTCGCAAAACTAGGCAAATGCTTACGGAGTAGAACGATACTGTTATTGGAGGGCTTGGAAACAATGGGTACAATTCAATTTCCGAAAGATTTCTTATGGGGAACCGCTACTGCGGCTTACCAGATCGAAGGAGCATATAATGAGGACGGTCGCGGCCTGAGCATTTGGGATACTTTCTCCAAAACGCCGGGTAAAGTGCTTTTCGGACATACAGGCGACGTCGCTTGCGACAGCTACCACCGCATTGATGACGATGTGCGTCTGCTGAAAGAGCTCGGAGCGAGAGTTTACCGTTTTTCGATTGCATGGCCGCGTATCATTCCGCAAGGAACCGGCGCTGTAAACGAAGCTGGTCTAGCCTATTACGAAGAGCTTGTAGACAAGCTGCTTGCGAACGGCATTGAGCCATTTGTTACGCTGTACCATTGGGACTTGCCGCAAACGCTGCAGGATCAAGGCGGCTGGGAAAACCGTTCTACAATCGATGCGTTTGTAAATTATTCGGAGGTTGTGTTCAACCGTCTGAACGGCAAGGTTAAAAAGTGGCTGACGCTGAACGAGCCATGGTGCATTTCGATTTTGTCGAACTACATAGGGGCGCACGCTCCTGGCAAACAAGATATGCAAGCGGCGCTGGACGTTGCCCACCATATTCTTGTCGCGCACGGCAAAACGGTGAAACGTTTCAGAGAATTGGGCATAGAAGGCGAAATCGGATACGCTCCGAATACGGAATGGCGCGAACCATACAGCTCGAACGAAGATGACATTCGCACGGCGCTGCTGCGCAACGCTTCGTTCAACCAATGGTTCCTTTCGCCGGTGCTGAAAGGCGAATACCCGCAGGAAGTAGTAGAATGGTATGCATCGAAAGGCTTCAATGTAAAAATCGAAGCAGGCGATATGGAAATCATTAATCAGCCGATCGATTTCCTTGGTATCAACTACTACACAGGTAGCCTCGTTCGTTATGCGCCGGGCAACGATATTTACGACAGCCAAGAAATCAGCTCGGGCTATGAGAAAACTGATTTTGACTGGAACATTTATGCGGAAGGCTTCTACCGCGTATTGACTTGGATTACTTCCGAGTACGGCGCGCTTCCGATCTATATTACCGAAAACGGCGCCTGCTACGAGGCCGACAAAGTCGACGGCAAAGTTCGCGACAACAACCGGATTCAGTTTCTGCACAAGCATGTGCTGGCGCTGCACCGCGCGCTTGAATCCGGCGTGAACTTGAAAGGCTACATGGTGTGGTCGCTGATGGACAACTTTGAATGGGCGTTTGGCTATTCGAAGCCGTTTGGTCTCGTTCATATCGACTTCGACACGCTTGAGCGCACGCCAAAAAGCAGCTATTACTGGTATAAAAACGTAATCGCGAGCGGCTGGCTGGAAGTTTAACACGCTGCGGTTGATGAAGACGGTTCAGGAGCAATTCTGAACCGTCTTTTTTAATTTGTATTCCGCTGTTGCAGTCAACGCCGTCCAACTGAAGACTCAACCAATGAACCGTATCTCAAGGCGTTAACGAAGCTGCTTCGCAAAATAAAGAATCGATATTCGCTAAATGGACCGTTTTACGGAGGCAGATTGGCATTAGAGCACCATATTTCGCTAATGGGGAAGGCAAGTTCTTTAAAAGCGAACTTGCCTTCGTACTTTTAGGATATCGAACTAAATGGCTGGAGATAGCGCAAATGTATTCGTTAATGAGCGAAGCTGCTTCGCAAACTCCGAATCTGGCCAACGGGCAACGATATCATGCAAACTCCGAAACCGGCCGCACTCTAACGGTCGAACTCCCGATTAGCTGCACAGACTATCTTTCATGCTCGCCTCGATCATACATACCTGTAATTCCCGCGCTACGACTCACCCGAAGTATTACAGAGGATAGTCCCCATTCTCAATTTGTAAAATAAAGTGAAAAATAGGCTTTACTTTCTCCATTTACTAGTGTACTATTCAACTATAACACTAACACGATGGCACACGCAGCGCATTTAGCCCGCGCCATCTACCGCGAATAAGAAGGAGGATTGCCCATTGTGACGATGACATTTGACAACAATCAGCCGATATACTTGCAAATTATGAACTATATGAAGCGGCAAATTATTGTCGGGAAGCTGAAGCCGGGCGATAAGATCGATTCGGTACGGGAGCTTGCAGCCGAGCTGCAAATTAACCCGAACACGATTCAGCGAACGTTTCAAGAGCTGGAGCGGGAAGGCATAGTCGAGACAAGACGAGGTCTTGGCCGCTATGTAACGAGCGAGGAGGCGACCATAATGACCATTAAGAAAGAGATGGCTGGCGATTTGCTGGATCGTTTCGTGCAAGGCATGAAGGAGCTTGGCTTCGAAAGCAATGACATCGTTTCGATTGTTGCCGAAGCGGTGACTGGCAGCGATGCAAAGGGGAGTGGAAAGCAGTGAGCAGCTTGTTGAAACTTTCATCTGTATCGAAAAACTACGGATCGAAGGCAGCTTTGAAAAATGTGTCCCTTGAGCTTGGCGGCGGAAAAATCGTCGGATTGCTCGGCAGCAACGGCAGCGGCAAAAGCACATTGATGAAAATGGCTGCCGGATTGCTGCAGCCATCATCAGGCACCATCCAGGTTGACGGAAAGGCGACGGGACTGCAAACGAAGGCGCTTACTTCCTTCTTGCCGGACCGGCCGCTGACCGAAAGCTGGATGAAGGCGGGAGACGCAGTTCAATATTACGCAGATTTCTACTCCGACTTTGACACAGCTAAAGCACGTGAAATGCTTGCGTTCATGAATTTGAAAGGCGACGAGCGGATCGGCTCGCTTTCAAAAGGAATGAACGAAAGACTGCAATTGACGCTGGCGCTTTCGAGAAATGCAAAGCTTTACTTGCTTGACGAACCGATCGGCGGCGTTGACCTGATCGCCCGCGACAAAATATTGGATGCGATTTTGCAATACTATAGCGAAGACAGCTGTATTCTCGTTTCCACACATCTTGTCAACGATATAGAACGCATTTTTGACGAAGTCGTCTTTATTCGCAGCGGCGAGCTTGTTCTGCATGAGGGCGTTGAGGATATTAGGCAGAAGCGCGGCAAAAGCGTTGGAGAGCTTTTCAAGGAGGTGTATTCCGAGTCATGAGCGATTTGCTGAAAATAATGAAGTATGATTGGAAACGCAACAGCTCTGTCATTATTGGGGTCGCTGCCGTGTTTATTATCGTTGAAGCTTTGCTTTTGTTCGGAGGCAGCCGCCCGCAGTGGAGCAAAGAGCTGTTGTTCGTGCTAAGCATGCTTGGATTTGCATGGCTTGGCGCAGCCAACATCTTTCTCATGTGCAAAACCTACGCGAGCAATATTTCTTCTTACAGCCGGCGGCTGCTGCCTGTATCGGGCGGCTGGACGGTGCTGTCGCCGCTCGTGTGGGGCTTACTCGGATTTATCGTGCTTGGAGCGGCCGTTTACGGTTATATTCTGCTGTATGATGCAGTGAATGAGCTCGCATTCGATCCTTTGCTAGTGACGCTGACAAACGTTGCCGGAGGCATATTTCTTAGCCTATGGAATCTGTTGTTCATGGTCTTAGTCATCTTTTTTGCTATTACGATCGCGAAGTCGGTTTACCGTAAAAAGCTTGGTCCATGGCTTGGCATCGCAACATTTTTTGGCATTCAACTGTTCATTTCGTGGCTTGAGCATTTGATTTACAAAAGCGACGTGAATGGTAAGATCACCCAAATCAATTCTACATCCGAAAATGTAACGATGGAGTTTGATCTATGGACGACGCAAACTTGGGGATCTTCGCTCATTCAACTGGTTGCAGCAGTGCTGATTTTTTATTCAATAATTAAACTGCTGAACAAGCGAGTTCAGTTATAGGTACTAAGGACGGTTCCGGACAAATCGGGCCGTCCTTTTTTGTCATTATTTGAAGCATTCGCCCTTTTCTTGCTGTTGACTCGCCGATTTTAGAGTGGTTCAATTAGGAGTGGACGACCATTGTACGATGCGATAATAAACAGAGGGGAACAGGAAATGCAACGATTGACGCAATTTAAAAAGGCGGCTCGAACGAGAGTGCTGCCTGTTATGCTTATACCCGTCGCGCTGGGCGCGCTGGGCGCTTTTGTATGGGACGGTGCATTCCATTTTGGCTTATTTCTATTAACTTTAATCGGGTCGGCCGCCGTTCATTTATTCTCGAATATGATTAATGACTTATGGGACTATTATAACGGAACAGACGAAGCCGCGAAGTCGACGGAAGGCGCCATCTCGACGAATTCCGGCTATTTGACGAACGGAACTTGGCAATTGCGAACGTTTGCGGCCGTTACGTGGGGGCTTTTCGCAGTCGCTGCGGCCTGCGGCATTATTTTATCCATCATTAGCGGCTGGATGGTGCTTGTGTTCGGCGTGCTGGGCGCGCTGCTTGCTTATTTCTATGTCGCGCCTCCGATCCGCTTCGGCTATCGGGGAAAAGGGTATAGCGAGATTGCGATATTGCTCTCTTTCGGCGTACTGCCGGTAGCCGGCGCTTATTATGTGCAAACCTCGCATCTGGATTACCGTGCTCTGCTTCTTTCGCTGCCTATTGGGTTGTTAACGACACTGATCCTGTTCAATCACCACTTCCTGCACTGGCAAGCGGACAAGCAAGCCGGCAAAAGAACGCTGGTCGTCGTTTGGGGCGAACGCCGTGCGCTGCAATTCTCGAGGTCGCTCATGCTGCTCGCCTATACAGCACTAATCGTATGCGTCATTTTCGGGGCGCTCCCGTTCTATGCTTTGCTGGCGCTGCTGACAATCTGGCCGCTTAACAAGGTGTACGGCAAGCTAACGGAGACGAATCCGTCGCCGGCGTACTTGCCTCTAATGGGCGGTTCGCTTCAAGCGACGATCCGCAGCGGTATCATTATGATTGCCGCATTAATCGTGCAAGGACTGATCTAGCAATACGAATAAATTCATCAGGAGGAGAGGAATAACGATGGCAAAACAATGGACACTTGGCGATTTTGATACGATTCTCGACGAAGGGAAAGTATGGACAATCGGCGGCTTTAAGCTGCCTGACGGTTCGTTCTGGCAATACCGCGAGCCGGATGCGGTCGTTATTGTGCGCAACGGCATCCTATATGTGCGAGCGCCGCTTAGCCGCAGCCATGATAAAGTGCAAATTCTCGACAACGCTAAACATATGTATTACTCCGCCGAGCCGGTACAAGTGCCGGAGCAAGGCGAAATCAGCTTTGAGCTGCAAATTCGCGCCCGTTCGCAGAATACGGCTCCCGGCGATTTGTACGACGGCTATGTTTCGCTGAATCTGCTCGATTTCACTACAGGCGGCGCGCTTGATTTCTTTGCAGGCAATGACAAATATGCGAGCGTATACGCAGTGCTTCCGTTCCCGGGCGTGCCGGTTCCGGAATCGGACAAAACGCGGTTCTTCTGCATTTTTAAAGAGGATACCGACTTTAACGCCCGTGAATTCAATACGTACAAAATTACGTACAATCGTTCCGAGGATGAAATCGTATTTTATGTGAACGGACGCGAAGTGCGCCGGGAGAAAGGCGTGCCGGTCAAGTTCAATCAGTTTACGGTTGCTCTTGGCATTATGACCGAGAAAGATTTAACGCCTGAAGGCAGCGTGTCGGTGCATGGCCAGACGGTCATTGGCGAATATTCTCCAATTACGATAACAGTAACAGAGTAAGGATCTATAGGAAGCTTATTAAGGACTCGCAAACGCGTAAATCTCGCAGCGAGTTCTTTTTTTGCGTTACGCTCGGCAATGCATGCTTGACGATGATAACGGTCCGCTATATGTTAAATAGGACTGGTTGTGACGAAAGGACTGCTCAAAATGTTATTCGTACTGATTGCATTATGGATCGTCGGCCTTATATTGCTCTTATCCGATCCGCGGCTTGCGACGAACCGCTGGCTGAGCGGCGTGGCGTTCACCGGCGGCGCAGGGGCGTTCGCGGCCGTTATTGACGGAACGCTCATTCCGTACGTAAAGCTCGCCAATCCAGGCACGAGCGAAACGGCCGAGCAGCTGCTGTATATGATTCAAGCGGCATCCTCACTGACTTCCTATTACGGCTTGCCGTTCACATTTCTGATGTTTGCGCTTTCGTACAGGCCGATCGGCAAGCTGTCCAAACTCGGCATCGGGCTGCCTTTGCTGTTGTTTCTGCCGATTGCGCTTTGTTTAATATTTACCCCCGGCTACAACGAAGTTCGTCCTGTATCCCATAACATTATCGTGTGGTGGACCGTGCCCTACATGCTGTTCGGAACGGTTAACGTACTGCTTAAACGGAACGGTTTTGCATCGCAGACGAGAAAGCATATTATCGTGTGCATGGCGGTTCTCCCAACGGTGCTTCTAAGCATGACAATGAGCTATGTGCTGCCGAGCTTTGGCTTGCTGCGTATGTGGGTATACAATACGTGGTTTGTAGGCGTTGGCGTTACCATTTTTGTAATAGGCATGTTTACATACGGATTTCTTGGCGTGCGGATTTTGATCGAACGGCGCCGACTCGATACGACGCTTCGCGCCGTTACATCCGGGACTGCCATACTGAACCATGCGATCAAAAACGATGTTGGAAAGTTAAGGCTGTTCGGTGAAAAGATGAAGGCGCATGCGATTGCGACGAATCAACCGGAGCTCCTTGCAGACGTTGAAACGGTGCTCAATACGTCGCGGCACATTCAGGAAATGATCTATAGGGTTCATCATCGAACCGAGGATTTGCAGCTTCGCACCGCTGCCGTCGACTTTGGCGAATTTATCGCATCCCATTTGCAGTCGTTCACGCCAATGCTTGGCGCTGTTCAGCTTCGGGTTCTATTGATTGAGGGCTGGAAGGTCGAGATCGATCGTGCCCAGCTTGCCGAAGCGCTGACGAACCTGATCAATAACGCGCTGGAAGCGATGGGCGGAGAAGGAGAATTGACTGTTGAAATGAAGGAAGCGAAGCGGGAAATACTTGTGCGAATTGCCGATACCGGTCCGGGGATGACCCGCGGGCAGGCGATAAAGGCGCTGGAACCGTTTTATACGACGAAAAGAGGAGACGGCGCCAATTTCGGTCTTGGATTGCCTTATGCATACAATGTAATGAGAAAGCACGGGGGCAATTTACAGCTGACGAGCAAACGAGGGGAAGGAACCGCCATCCAGCTTGTATTTCGCAAGAAAGCGGTTCGGGCGGCTCTGGCTGATGCGAAAGGCTCCCTCGGAAGCAGCCGGTCACAGGGCCAGGCGATAGAAGGAGATCGAGCGAATGGATGAGAGAAATCCCGGTGAGAAGATTCGAATCGCGATTGTGGAGGACGATCCGGATTGGCTTCGCGGACTAACGGCGTATTTAAAGGGACAGCCTGATTTCGAGCTAGTCTTTACGGCAAGCCGGCCGGAAGATGCTGAAGCGGCAATTGGCCAAACAATGACTGGCCCACCGGATGTCATGCTAATGGATATTATGCTGCAGGGACAGCCGGAAGGCATTCGATTAGCGGAAGCAGCCGCGCTCGCGACCGGAGCGAGAGTGATAATGCTGACCTCTATGGAGGAAAAGGAGCTCATTATCAGCTCTTTTCAAGCGGGAGCAATCGACTATCAAATCAAATCCGATTTCGAGGCGCTGCCCGATGCGATCCGTTCGGCAGCCCGGCGCGCTTCGCCGATCAGCGCCATAGCGGCCGAGCAAATGCGCGAAGAGTTCCGGCGGCTGAAGCGGCTGGAGCGGGAGTTTGAAGCGAAAAAAATGAGCGACAGAATTACGCCATCCGAGCTTCAACTGTTAGAGCTCATCGATGAGGGCTATACGCAAACGCAAATTGCCGACAAGCTGGTTGTGTCGGTTCGAACAGTCAAAAACCATATCAACAATCTGTTGAAAAAATTGCCGTTTAACGGTTCGAAGGAAGCAGCCCGCGAGGTGAAGGCGATGGGCTTGTTCCAGAAAGACGGAGAATGCGGCCGCAACAGCGATGGTACCAACTGAAGTTGGTACTATTTTTTTTGCCGTCAAACTTTTAAATTGAGCATATAGAACGATAAGGAAAGCGAGGGATCGGCAATGGAATTGCTGGCGACCGCCGCAATTGCAGCGGCAATCGTTCTGCTCCGCAAGCCGCTAAGAAAGCAAAGGGTTAACAGCGCGTTCAGCAATATGCTTGCCGCGCTGCTTATCGCCTGTGAAGTTTCATTCCAATGCTGGTACATCATCGAAGGGGATTGGGGCGTGCATTCGCTTCCGCTGCAGCTATGCAGCATGATGGTTTTACTGTCTGCGGCGTTTCTCGTGACACGAAAGCGGAAGCTGGGCGACATCGTCTTTTTTCTTGGCCTTCTGGGCGCGATGCAAGCGCTGCTGACGCCAAACTTGGATGTTAGCTACCCGCATTTCCGTTATTTCCATTTTTATATCGCGCATATATGCATCATTTCGGTATGTGTGTTCATGGCAGCCGTTGACGGTTACCGGCCTGGCTTCCAATCGATGCTGCGAGCCTTTGTCTGGCTCCAGGCGCTGGCGGTGCCCGCTGCAATCGTCAATGGTATTGCCGGTACTAATTTTATGTTTCTTGCCCGCAAGCCTTCCACAGCGTCGCTGCTTGACTGGCTTGCTCCATGGCCGTGGTACTTGGTTCAACTGGAGATGGTCGCGTTTGGCCTTTGCCTGTTGTTGTGGGCCGCTATGAGGCTGGCGAATATTCCGTTTCAAAACAAGAAATCAGGAGGAGAAATAAGATGAATTTCGGTGAAATGATGAAAAAGTATTGGACTTCGATGCTTGGCGTCCTGTTCGTGCTCGTTGCTTTCATTACACTGTTTCAATATACAGTTGACAGAGGCTGGGTGACCGATTCGATGAAAATGGCGATCGGGCTGCTTGTCGGCGCCGGCCTTGCTGCGGCAGGGTACAATCTGGCGAGCAAACCGAAATGGGCGGTAGTCAGCCAAATCGTAATGGGTGTCGCCGCATCGGTACTCTACATGACGATATCGTTTTCAGGCATCTATTACGAACTGCTCGATTCGTTAACGGTGCTGCTCGGTATGGGGCTAGTTACCGTAGTGCTTGCTTTGTACGCCTATCGGAACCATTCCAGACTGCTCGTCAACATTTCAATGGCCGGCGGCATTATTTCTCCGCTTATGATGCGTCCGGAAACGGATCAAGTATTCGCCTTGTTTCTTTATTTGCTCGTAATGAATGCGGCTTTTATCTATTTGAGTGTGGTTAAACGTTGGCTGGAACTGAGAATCGCCGCTTTTTGCGGGACCTGGATATTGTATGCCGTATATTTCTTTCACTTCGAGCCGTCGCTGGATGGCGTATGGAGCATGGCGATTCGTTATGCGTTGTCGGCGTTCCTGTTCTATCAGATCGCTTTCCTCGTGTCGTCTTGGTACAATAAACGGAGTTTTGAAGGGCTGGATATGTATCTTGGCATCGCGAACGGCGTGTTATTCGGTTTTTGGTCGCTGCTCATTTGGCAAAACGATCTTCATTACGCTTATCCGATTGCGCTGATCGGCTTCGTATTTTTGCTCTCGGGCACAGTGGTTAACCGATTGCTCCTCAAAGTAGACGTTGCTGCGGCCGTCTACTGGACGGTTGGATTGTTCCTGATTCTTCTGTCGCTTAATCAGGCAGGAAGCGGCATGGAAATTAAGCCTCTGGTCAACGTTTATATATGGGGGGGCGTTGCTGTCGCGCTTGTGCTTCTCGGTCAGTTCAATAAATGGCTTATTGCCACCATCTTTTCGGTGTCGATCTGGTTTTTCGTCGGACTTTACTGGTATGTGGTTACGTGGAGCACGCCGAGAGGCGAATGGTTTGGCGTCTATATTCCATTCTTAAACTGGGGAGCGATCGCATGGGTTTTGCTGGCCGCAATCGGCTTCTATTATGCAACAAGGCTTCGCATCGACGAATTCGGGCAAACGGCTAATCGCGTGCTTGCAAATGTCTACTCCGCGCTGTCGCATTTCATCATCGGAGGCTTGCTGTCGCGTCAGATCGAGAACATATTCACTGAATATTTCCCTGATGCGCCTTCCGTTTATATGAACGTTACGCTTACCGTAACGTGGGGCATCTATGCGCTTCTGCTGTTTCTGTGGGGGGCTTTCCAAAGAGAGAAATGGTATAAATGGTTTGGTTCCGTCGTGCTCGTGTTCGTCGCAATAAAAGCGATATTTATGGATTTGAGCGGCCAAGAAAGCTTGTACAAAGTAATGGCGTTGCTTCTGTTAGGCGCAATCTCTTTTACGATTACGTGGATTAACGGGAGATGGAGCGCTTTACCTAATAAAGAGCAGGCACAACACCAAGATCAGACCCGACTGTAACAGGTTTATTTCCTAATTTCAGCATTCATACAGGCGGGCACAAATGGAGATTCTAACTGCGAAATGCGCTCAGTCGCATAAATCCATTGCGGGAGGATGATTCAACTTGTCGACTGCAGTATCGGGTGCAAGTGCTATGCTGGAAGCGGTAAAGGCCAGACGTTCTTATTACGGTATTAGCAAAGAACAAATATTATCTGAAGAACAACTCGTTTCTCTAATAAAGGACGCTGTCCAATATACGCCGTCCGCTTTTAACTCGCAAAGCGCCCGTGCGCTCGTATTGCTTAGCGGCAGCCATGATAAGTTTTGGGATTTGACGAAGGAAACATTGCGCGCTATTGTTCCCGCCGATCAGTTCGGTCCTACTGCTGAGAAGATGGCGGCGTTTAAAAGCGGCTCAGGCACCGTTCTTTTTTTCGAAGACAACGCCGTTGTTGAAGGGCTGCAGAAACAATTCGCCTCCTACGCGGACAATTTTCCGAAGTGGTCGCTGCAATCATCCGGCATGGTTCAGTATGTGGTCTGGACGCTGCTAGAGAGTGAAGGCTACGGCGCATCGCTGCAGCACTACAATCCGTTGATTGATGCCGAGGTGAAAAAAACGTGGGGCGTGCCTGATTCTTGGCAGCTGATCGCGCAAATGCCGTTCGGCAAGCCGACTTCAAAGCCGGGCGAAAAGCAGTTTGCACCAATCGAAGAACGGGTTAAGGTATATAAATAATTGATGTAAAAAGGCAGCTTCGGGCAGGGAACGTAACGGGTTCCGTTTTAAGGTGCGAAAGTTGTAAATGACATGCAAATTGACGTGCCAACTGGCACGTCTTTTTGTTGATTTTAAACCAAAGGCTGGAACAGTTTTTTTGCGCGTGTTAAGTCAATTGATTGGTTTTCTATAATTTCCAAGAAGCATTCTATTTGCCGTTTTTAGGTTCTTTTCGCTTGTCTATTTTCTGTATTGTCCCAGGGTGGATTTTGAATCAAAAAAGGGTGGCAAATGCCACCCTTATCTTATTTACTTCGCATTTAAACTGTTATGTAGCCGTATGAGAAATTATGAAATGTTACCACCGTGAAAGATGCACTCGTACACTAGAGTGTCTCCGTTGAAAATTTCTTCACGTCCATGGAACCACTCGAAATTTCCATGAACTGTGCATTTATAAGAGAAATTATCCCGCGTATACAATTGTGGACCTCTAAATGGCAAGTCTTCTGGCACATGCTGCAAAGCTTCTTTCAAGAAATCGCCGTTAAAACTATCGGCAATAACTCGTCCAACATAATTCATCGCCCAAAACGGATTATTGTTTTCCCATAGAGCTTCTTCACCAGCAAAGCTTTTTGAACCTAGATAGGTGTCGATATACTTAAGATTGTCCTTTTCAAAGGATAAATCATGGGAAGCTGGACGAGAGGGGGGATTCTCAGGACCTTTCCCTGCATAAGTTGCATTTTTTGCTTTAATCAAAAAATCAATAACAAAAGTCTTATCCATATTTTCACCTCAACATTAAGATGGGATATCAAGGTAAGTATAGAACATTTGTTCCGATTTAGGAATCATTTTCTGGAAAATTTGGACACATGGACTATTGATACGCCTACGAATTTGTTGCATGAATGCGTTATTTGACTTGTCATTAACTTTCAAAACCATTTTAGCAATGTCTTTAGGTTCATAAGATGATAAATCGGTAGTCGCACTTACTTGATACCAGCCTTGGTCAATAGTAGGCAATGGATGATGAAACTTTTGGTTTTCCAACTGCTTTTTTTTAAATACGCAACTTTGCTAAATCAACAACCCCATTGATATATAAAGAAAAATGACGCTCCAAACTGTTGTCGGTTTGAGCGTCATTTCTTGTGTCAATTTGATGCTTTGCACCCCAAAACGGAACCCGTTACAGAACGTCCGGGCTGTTTTTAGAGGTTTGGTCGAAGTCAAACGAGCCATTTAAACGGGCAGTTTGCGAATAACCTAAATGTTCTGCATATGAATAGCGTTCTTCTGAGCCGGACTAGCCGAAGGGAGTAAAAACATGTACAATAAAAACCGATACAATATTTATAACCTGATTGAGTAACGTGAATAGTTGGCCAGGAGGTAAATATGAGCATCGATCCGCGTACGATGACACAGATTTTACAATATCAAATTAGACCAAGCCTTGATCCGCAGATGGTCGAGAGCTCGCTTTCCTCAACGAACGGCAACGGAGATTCCTCCTTGTTCGAAATGCTGCTAAACCAATATCAGAACGGGTCTTTGGACGGTTCGGGATCAGCAGGTCTTGCGACTTTGCCTTCTGAACTGCTTGGACCGTTATCGGGCTTGCCGCCTGTATACAGTTTGGATTCTGCTGGAACCGAGTCCGATGCATTCGGCAACTATGAATCGCTGATTGCATCGGCAGCCGCCAAATACGGCGTCGATCCTGCTCTCATTCGAGGCGTAATTCGCACCGAGTCCGGATTCAATCCGGGAGCGGTATCATCAGCTGGAGCCAAAGGCTTGATGCAATTAATGGATGCGACGGCTAAGTCGCTTGGCGTGACGAATTCTTTGGACCCTGCGCAAAATATCGATGGCGGCACGAAGTATTTAGCCTATCTGCTTCGGAAATATGAGGGCAATGTGCAGGTGGCGTTAGCCGCATACAATGCCGGCCCGGGCCGTGTGGATCGTTTGGGAATTTCAACGGACGGCGACCTTGCCGCCAAATTGCATACGCTGCCGGAAGAAACCCAGCGCTATATAACGAAAGTGCTGCAAGCCAGATATTAATCTTACGCTTGAAGATCACGATAGCAAGCCGCTTGCTGCGGAAGCCGTCGTTGATCTTTTTGTTTTAACGACGTTATAGAAAGAAGATGTTGTGAGCATGTTATATTTTGACCATTGCGCCTCGACTCCCGCATATCCTGAAGTCATTCAGACGCTGTCGGAAGTGATGAGCCTGCATTATGCCAATCCTTCCTCCATTCATCGCGCAGGCGCCGATGCGGATAAGCTGCTCGGCAGATCGCGGGCGCTTCTGGGCGACCTGTTGGGCGTCAAACCGGAGGAATGGATTTTTACATCAGGCGGGACAGAGAGCAATAATTTAGCGATAAAAGGCGCTGCTTTGCAATACCGCAGCCGGGGCAATCATATTATTACGACGCAAATCGAGCATGCATCGGTTTACGACGCTTTTGCACAGCTGGAGCGGGATGGCTTTCGAGTCACTTACTTGCCGGTAAACAGCAGCGGACATGTTGAAGTTGACAGGCTGCAAGCTGCATTGACCGAGGACACCATATTGGTAAGCGTCATGCATGTCAACAATGAAGTCGGCTCCATTCAGCCGATCGCCGAGATCGGCAGGATGCTGAAAGCGAACAATCCGCGCATCTTGTTTCATGTCGATGCGGTACAAAGCATCGGCAAGCTTCCAGTAGAGCCGAAACGCTGGGGTGTTGATTTGCTAAGCGGTTCGGCGCATAAGCTTCGCGGTCCGAAAGGCGTCGGCTTCTTGTACGTTCGAGAGGGAGTTCAACTGCATCAGCTGTTGTCCGGCGGCTCGCAAGAACGGGGACTGAGGGCCGGCACGCAAAATGTACCGGGAATCGTTGCATCGGCTAAAGCGATGCGGATGTCCATGCAGGCGATGGGCGATAGACGCCGGCAAATGGACATGCTGCGCAGCCGGCTTGTGGAGGCTATTCGCGCAATGCCGGAATTGCTTTTGAATGGCTCGGAAGATGCTGAATCGATGGCGCCGCATATTGTCCATTTTTCCTATCCCGGCATGAAGCCGGAAGTTATCGTGCATATGCTGGAAGAGAATGGGGTTATTGCGTCGACCAAATCGGCCTGCTCGTCCAAGGACAGCAAGCCGAGCCGCGTTCTGCTCGCAATGGGAGCGGATATCGCACGGGCGTCTGGAGGCGTTAGAATCAGCTTTGGCGATGAACATACGGAGCAGGATGTTTCTGCATTGATTACAGCGCTTCATCAAATGGTGAACAAGCTGAGACCGCTTGAAAGGAGCGCAACCTAATAATGATTTATGATAAAATTTATGTCCGATACGGCGACCTGTTTATGAAGGGCCGGAACCGGTCCCAGTTCGAAAATACATTGTTGCGGCAAATTAAAGGAGCGCTGCGTTCTTTTAAACAATTAAGCTATGTTAAGACTTACGGACGTCTAATGATCCATCTCAACGGGGAAAGCTACGAGCCGGTCGCCGAACGTTTGAAGGATGTTTTCGGAATCGCGTCTTTTAGCCCTGTTGTCTCGGTTGAACTTCAGCTGGAACGAATACAGGAGGCCGCACTTGAGCTTATTCGCTCGCTTGAGCAGCAGCCCAAAACGTTTAAAGTAAGCTCCAAACGGGCTTGGAAAGCTTTCCCGCATCAGTCGAACGAATTGAATCATCTGGTCGGCTCGCATGTGCTGCGGGCAACTCCGGAATTGAAAGTAGACGTGCACAATCCCGAAGTCGAATTGCGGGTTGACGTGCAGCAGGAAGCCGTCTATCTGTTTGTCAAAATGGAATCGGCCGCGGGCGGCTTTCCGTTTGGCTCAAACGGAAAGTCGATGCTGCTGCTGTCTGGCGGCATAGACAGCCCTGTAGCGGGATGGATGGCAATGCGCAAAGGCTTGGAGCTGGAGGCGGTTCACTTTCACAGTTATCCGTTTACGAGCGACAAGGCGAAAGAGAAGGTCATAACGCTTGCCAAACGGCTTAGCTACTATGCAGGCGTTCCGCTTAAGCTTCATCTTGTGCCATTTACAGAAATTCAGACAAGGCTGGCGCAAGCGAAGCAGGATAACCTAATCATTACGCTCATGAGAAGAGCGATGCTGCGCATCACGGAGCAACTGGCGGAGAAGCGCGGCGCGATCGGTATCGTTACCGGCGAAAGCATGGGGCAAGTGGCGAGCCAAACGCTCGGAAGCATGAACGTCATCGGCCGGGCGACGCAGCAGCCGTTAATTAAGCCGCTCATTATGATGGACAAGCAGGAAATTATTAATGAAGCGGTTCGCATCGGAACGTTTGAAACGTCGATTTTGCCTTATGAGGACTGCTGTACGCTGTTCTTGCCGAAGTCGCCGGCCACGAACCCGAATTTAAAGGTTGTCGAGTATACGGAAGCTTCGATTGAAGAGCTGAATCGGATGATCGATGAAGCAGTCGAAGGCACGGAGATGCTCTCGCTCACGCCGGATGCTCCGGCAGCGGAGACAACGGAAGAAGATCGTTGGTTTTAATTTATTAGGACATATTCCTCCTCTCTTGGACATACAGGTTGTAGAGGAGGAGGCGAACGACGATTGGACGCTATAATCACGTTTACGGAAATTGTTTTAATTAATTTGCTGCTCAGCGGAGACAACGCCGTTGTCATCGCTATGGCCAGCCAGCATTTGCCGCCGCATCAGCGGAAGAAAGCGGTTTGGTGGGGAGCGCTTGCAGCAGTCGGGCTCCGCTGTTTGTTGACGCTTGCCGCCATTTCGCTGCTGCAAACGCCTTATGTGCAAGCTGTCGGCGCGGTCTTGCTGCTGTATATCGCTGTAAAGCTGCTTGTCGATGCAGGCGGCGGAGGCGAAATTCATACGGTCAAGAAAGCAAAGTCTTTAAGCCATGCTGTCCGAACCATTGTCGCAGCCGACTTTATTATGAGTCTGGATAATGTGCTTGCCATAGCGGCAGTAGCGGAAGGCGAGCCTATACTTATTTTGCTTGGCATCGGCCTGAGCATACCCATGATTATTTGGGGCAGCCATTTACTCACGGTTTTGCTAAGCAAATTTCCTGCGCTTGTGTATATCGGAGCGGGACTGCTTGGTTTCGCGTCAGGAGAGATGCTCGTCCATGATCCCGGCGCGCAATCGCTATTGTTTCACGGTCACGATACGTTGGTTCAAGCGATCCCGCTCTTTTGCGTCCCGCTTGTCATTATCGCTGGCATTTTGTGGAGAAGGCGCGCATGAAAAAATTTCACATCCCGTTCACAAGCATATTGTGAACGGGATTTTTTTTGCGCGGTTCCTGCGGTTCCCGCTGGTATTTTCATCTCACTTCCTTTAGAATAGAAAAGATTAAAAAAGATAAAAACTGTCGTCTTTCGTCGTTGACGCGGCAGACGTAGGTAAGGAGCGGAAAGCGAATGCCTAATAACAAATATTCCGCTGGAATTATTGTATTGCTGGCAGGGGTCGTTATTTTACTGGGCAAGCTTGGTGTATTCAGCTTTTTGGGGGCAATTTTTTGGCCGCTGCTCGTCCTTATTCCCGGAATTCTTCTGCATGTGTTTTATTTCGGCAGATTATTTCCGGCAGCCGTACTTGTACCGGGCGGAATTTTAACGGTATATGCGTTGCTGTTTATGGTTTGCAACATTTTTGGATGGGATACCATTAAATATTTGTGGCCGCTGTTTATTTTCGGCATTGCCGTCGGTCTTTACGAATATTATTTGTTCGGCAATTCCCGGGAACGTGTTGTGCTTACAGCGTCGCTAGTGTTAGCTGCTTTCTCCGCTATCTTCCTCATGCTTGTGCTGCTTTGGAGCTGGGGAATATATGCCATTGCGATCGTGATGATCGGCGCGGGCGTGTGGATGATGTTCGGCAGAAGAGCTCGCTGGTAGTAAAGGCAAGTAGAAACAACAAAACTTAGACAAAATGGAGTGGATTAGTAGTTATGCACGCTAGAGAAAATTTACGGAATATCGCAATCATTGCCCACGTTGACCATGGTAAAACGACGCTTGTCGATAAGCTGCTTCAACAATCGGGCACATTCAGAGACCACGAGACAGTGCAAGAGCGCGCGATGGACTCGAATGATTTGGAACGCGAACGCGGCATTACGATTTTGGCTAAAAATACGGCGATTACGTACAGAGATTACTTGATCAATATCGTGGATACGCCTGGACACGCCGACTTCGGCGGCGAAGTGGAACGGATTATGAAAATGGTTGACGGCGTTTTGCTCGTCGTTGACGCCTTCGAGGGTTGCATGCCGCAAACGAAATTCGTTTTGCGCAAAGCGCTCGAGAGCAACCTTACGCCGATTGTTGTCGTTAATAAAATTGACCGTCCGAACGCGCGTCCTAGCGAAGTTATCGATGAAGTGCTTGATCTGTTTATCGAGCTGGGCGCTAACGACGACCAATTGGAATTCCCGGTCGTTTACGCTTCGGCATTGATGGGTACTTCCAGCCTTGATCCGGAAAAACAAGATGAAAACATGCAAGCGATGTACGAAACGATTGTGAACCACATTCCGCATCCTACTGAAGATGTTAATGCGCCTTTTCAATATCTGGTTACGTTGCTTGATTACAACGAATATATGGGCCGGATCGCAGTCGGCCGGATTAACCGCGGCGTTGTGAAGCAGGGCCAAACGGTTGCTGTCATTGACCGCGAAGGCAAAACGAAGCAAGCCCGCATCGAGAAGCTGTTCGGGTTCCAAGGGCTGAAAAAAATCGAAATCGAAGAAGCGGGCGCAGGCGATATCGTTGCAATCGCAGGTGTTCGCGAGATTAATATCGGCGAAACGATTGCCGACGCAGCTAACCCAGAAGCGCTTCCTGTATTGAAAATTGACGAGCCGACGCTGCAAATGACGTTCCTTGTCAATAACAGCCCGTTCGCAGGACGCGAAGGCAAATGGGTAACATCCCGCAAATTGCGCGAGCGTCTGTTCAAAGAGCTGGAAACTGACGTGGCATTGCGCGTAGAAGAAACAGACAGCCCGGACGCGTTTATCGTGTCGGGACGCGGTGAGCTTCATCTTGGCATTCTGATCGAGAATATGCGCCGCGAAGGTTTTGAGCTTCAAGTATCGAAGCCTGAAGTTATTATTAAAGAAATCGACGGATCCAAATGCGAGCCTTATGAACGCTTGATGATCGACGTGCCGGAAGACAGCATGGGCGCGGTAATGGAGAGCCTTGGCACTCGCAAAGCCGAGATGGTCAACATGATCAACAACGGCACCGGTCAAGTTCGGCTTGAGTTCATTATTCCTGCGCGCGGCCTGATCGGATACCGTACGAATTTCCTGACGATGACACGCGGGTATGGCATTATGAACAGCGCTTTTGACAGCTACGGTCCTTTGGCCGGCACTGGCGTAGGCGGCCGTCATCAAGGCGTGCTTGTAGCGAGCGAGAACGGCACTTCGACGTTCTACGGCATGATGGGCGTAGAGGATCGCGGCATTCAGTTCGTTGAGCCTGGCACGGAAATTTACGAAGGCATGATCGTGGGCGAGCATACGCGCGATAACGACATCATCGTAAATATTTGTAAAGAGAAACAGCTGAACAACATTCGTTCCGCTGGTAAAGATGACACGGTTAAGCTGAAAACGCCTCGCCTGTTCTCGCTTGAACAAGCGCTGGAATATTTGAACGACGATGAGTATTGCGAAATTACGCCGAAATCGATCCGTCTTCGCAAGAAAATTTTGAACAAGAGCGAGCGCGAGCGCGCCGAGAAGCACCGCAAAATGGCGCAATCCGGCGTATAGGCTTCGCTTAGGAGGTTAATGGCATGCAGCAGTGGTTGAGCGAGCATCCAGTTATTTCGTATTTTCTCATTCTCGGCTTTACGATTTACATTTTCAATAAAGTGTTTCGCGCGAACAACGCCAAGCTGCCGATACTGAAAGAAATATTAGTATATGTGCTGATGGTGATCGGATCGTTCGTGCTTATGATTTTGCAGATCGACAAGCTTCCGATTATTCAATGTATGAGCATCGCCGTAATTATGATGCTTATGCTGCGCGGCCGACAGCTCTATGATAAATGGAAATCGCGGCAAGGCGGCGTCGTAAAGGATGCTGATCCGAGCAAATGACGTTCGATGACGCTTTGTTCAATTGGTTGCAAATTCAAATCGTTTCGGACGCAAGGCCGGACGATAACGCGGCGGCGGAAACGCGTGATTTCTTCGTGCAAATATTGACGGAGGATCACGGCGTTTCCGTGCTGCGCATTGAGAAGTCGGACGAGACGATGGTACATGTCAGATATGAACTGAATGGCCGATCGAAGCTGCAGCTTTTCCCGCGCGAAGCGGCGGAACAGCTGCTCTCCGATATTCGATCCAATCCGAAATACAATTGAGTTGAAGGTGAACGCAATGTCGCAAGGTTCAAATCCGCTGCCTCCAAGAGGCGCGTCGCGCAGATCTGCCGCTTCTTCGAGCTCGTCGCCTGTCAAGGCGCCGAAGAAACCGAAGAAGAAGCGTTCGGTGCTGCGCACCATACTTCTGCTAGTGCTGGCTGTCGTTATTTTGGCAGGCGGTTATCTGGTTTATCTAGGTTTAAAGGCGAATGAAGCGATCGGTCAAATCGGTATTGAGGATCCAAAAGGAACGCCGATCCCGGCTGCAGAATCCGTTAAGAAAAAATCGGTGGGCATGGTGCTGCTTGGCTTGGATACGAGGGCGAAAGCAAATGGCATGAATACCGACGTTATGATGGTTGCAGCTTTTAATCCGAATACGAAGTCGGCAGTCGTCGTCTCGATCCCGCGCGATTCGTTGCTGCGATTGGACGGCTACGCGGAACGCAAAGCAAACGGTCATTATAATGCATTCTATCGACAGGCTTTGGAGAAAGAAATCGATAAAGGTTTGTCGGCAAAAGAAGCAAGAGAGCCTGCAGAAGCCGATGCAAAAAGAGCTATTGGCGAAATGATGAGCCAATATTTCGGCATCGACGCGAAATATACGGCCGTCATCAATTTCCAAGGCTTTATTGATGTTGTCGACGCGCTTGGCGGTATTGAAGTGGATGTCGACATGGATATGAAATGGTCGGATTCGATTGATGGTACGGATATCGATTTGAAAAAGGGCTATCAGCTGCTGGACGGCGATCAAGCGCTCGATTTTGTTCGATACCGTAAATCAAAGGACGGCAAAAATATGTCCAGCGATTTTGACCGCAACAAACGCGAAAGCCAAGTCATCGCAAAAATTGTAGACAAAATGAAATCGCTTGACGGCATTCCAAAGCTGGGCAACGTCATAGACGCGGTTGGCGATAACATGGAAACGAACATGCCGTCGTCTGAAATTCGCAACATGATGGCTGCTTATTTCGGAATTGGCAGCGGCGATGTCCAATTTATTCCGCTTGAGGGATCGTGGAAAAGCCCTTATGTCTATTTGGACGAAGCGAAGCTTGAAGCGGCGCGTGCGGCGCTGCAAGCGAAAATGGCTGAATAACCGTAGACTGTCGGGGCGATAATGGATATAATAGGAATACGGATACCGAATCGATTCCCGTCAGAAGGAGGTCATGCGGATGACCGATCCGAAAGCCGCAGTATACGAACTAACAATTGAGGCTTGTATGAGATTTTCGCCAGACGGCAATCGTATGCCATTATCACTTCGATCCGCGCGTGAACAAAAGAATAAGAACAAGGCAGCCGGCTCCCGTAAAGGACAAGGTTGTGCTGCCATGAAAAAAAGCCTAGTGATACGTTCACTAGGCTTTTTATGTCTTTTACGGCATCGAAGCGCATAGGTTGTTCTAGTTGTTCTCACAGCCGCTTGTTCAATTGAGGCGCTTCTTGCTTCTCCGGTTCTTGCGGCATGACCTCACGAGGCAATTGAGGTACGATACGGCCGATAATATCGGCCATCTCCTCAGCGAAGCCGGTAATTGGCTTGCCCCGGCGAATGTCTGCGCCGATTTCGTTCAGCCTTTGGTAAACATCGATGTCGGCAGACACAATGGCGTCAATGCCGTAAGGATCTTTGTGGAAAGCTTCCGCTACGGAATATTTAATCGTTCCGACGCGGGAACGGTCCAGCTTGCTGTCAACGTCGATGCCAACGACAGCGGTATTGCCGAAGACGACGCAATGCGCGTTTTCAACGCCTTTTACACCCTTTGCGAGTTGCTCAAGATGAAGCGCGACTTCCCCGGAATTTTTTATTTCCTTTTTTTGAGGATGAGTTTGCTGCGCTCGAACCCCGTTATTATTTTGCGGAGAGGGTGATGTTTCGTTTCGTGCAACGGTGCTGCAGCCTGCCGTTATAGCGATAATCGCGCCAATAGTGACAATCCGTTTCAACATGTTACTCCACCTCGTCTTTCCTGTTGCAGATCGTTGTCCAGTCGTAGTGTACCCGTAGCCTGTTTGGGCTATGTATAAATCGAATGACCGACGCCGGGAGGGTTTTCATGAAAAAAATATTCGTGCTCGATACAAATGTTCTGCTTCATGATCCGCAAGCAATCTACGCCTTTGATGATAACGAAGTCATCATTCCCGCGGTCGTGCTGGAGGAAATCGATTCGAAAAAGAGGCTTGCCGACGAGCTGGGGCGCAATGCGCGCACGATTTCCAGGTTGTTGGATAAAATGAGAGAAGTCGGTCATTTGCACGAAGGAATTAAGCTGCCGGGCGGCGGCGTGTTGAAAGTGGAGTTGAATCACCGCAGTTTTGTGCGCGTGCAAGAAATGTTCGGCGAAATGTCCAATGACAATCGTATTTTGGCCGTTGCGCTAAATTATCATAACGAGCAGCTGGAGCGGCAGGAGACGACGAGTGTCGTGCTTGTCAGCAAAGATGTTCTCGTCCGTATTAAAGCCGATGTGCTCGGTTTAATGGCTCAGGATTATTTGTCGGACCGGACCGTTTCAACGAGCGATTTTTATGCCGGCTACTTAACGCTCTTTGTGCATCCGTCCGTCATTGATGAATTTTATAGCTATCGTTTTCTGACGGTCAAAAATTTGCAGCTCAAAATGAAGCTCAATCCGAATGAATTCATTATATTGCGCGATGAAATGGGAACATCCAAATCCGCGCTTCTTAAAGTTAGTCAAGATGGAGTCAAGCTTGAGCCTCTATTCTTGAGCAACGACCCCGTATGGGGCATTACGGCCCGAAACGCGCAGCAGCGCATGGCTCTCGAGCTGTTGCTTAACGATGACATTCCGCTAGTCACCCTGACAGGCAAAGCCGGCACCGGCAAAACGCTCCTTGCGCTCGCCGCCGGACTGTTGAAAGTGGAAGACGAGCATAAATACAAAAAGCTGCTCATTGCCCGTCCTGTCGTTCCGATGGGCAAGGATATCGGATATTTGCCGGGCGAGAAGGAAGAGAAGCTTCGTCCGTGGATGCAGCCGATTTACGACAACCTGGAATATTTGTTCGATACGAAAAAGGCGGGCGACATCGATAAAATATTGATGGGACTTGGCAGCATTCAAGTTGAAGCGCTCACGTACATTCGCGGCAGATCCATTCCGGGGCAATTCATTATCATTGACGAGGCGCAAAACTTAACGAAGCATGAAGTGAAAACAATAGTCTCGCGCGTCGGCGAAGGCAGTAAAATCGTTTTGATGGGCGATCCGGAGCAAATCGACCATCCGTATCTGGACTCCATCAGCAATGGCTTAACGCATATTGTGGAACATTTCAAAGCTGAAGGTCTCAGCGGCCATATGACGCTTGAAAAAGGCGAGCGCTCCAAGCTGGCGCAGCTCGCGGCAGATTTGCTCTAGATTGTGGATTCAAAAAGCGGCGCGATTTTTGCGCCGCTTTTGTTTGTTTGGAGGGACTGCAGAATCAGCTCAAGCTCAAGCAACTCGCCGATAACACGCTGGACCGCCGCTCTCTAAGGTACAAAAGTACCTTAGAGCCTTCGGATAAACTGCTGCAAGGTGCTTTAAGGTACAAATGTACGTTAGCTCAATGAAAATCCGCCGTTCCTAACGTTCGATCCCCGATCTAAGGTACAAAAGTACCTAAGAGCCTCGTGGATAGACTGCTGCAAGGTACTGTAAGGTACAAATGTACGTTAGCTCAATGAAAAACCGCCGCTCCCCGCGTTCGATCACCGATCTAAGGTACAAAAGTACCTTAGAGCCTTCGGATAGACTGCTGAAGGGTGCCTTAAGGTACAAATGTACGTTAGCGCAATGAAAAACCGCCGCTCCCCGCGTTCGATCCCCGATCTAAGGTACAAAAGTACCTTAGAGCCTTCGGAGATACTGCTGCAAGGTGCTTTAAGGTACAAATGTACGTTAGCACAATGAAAAACCGCCGCTCCCCGCGTTCGATCACCGATCTAAGGTACAAAAGTACCTTAGAGCCTTCGGAGATACTGCTGCAAGGTGCTTTAAGGTACAAATGTACGTTAGCACAATGAAAATCCGCCGCTCCCCGCGTTCGATCACCGCTCTAAGGTACAAAAGTACTTTAGAGCCTTCGGAGATACTGCTGCAAGGTGCTTTAAGGTACAAATGTACGTTAGCACAATGAAAAACCGCCGCTCCCCGCGTTCGATCACCGATCTAAGGTACAAAAGTACCTTAGAGCCTCATGTGTAGGCTGCGACAGAGTGCTCCAAAGTACATTTGTACCTTATCAGCGTGTGGGGGCAAAGAGCTACTGCTTCGCTTGAATATACTCAGCAATAGCAGCGGCGCGATGAATGAGCGCCGCCTATTTTTTACACTATTAGGTGAGCGCAGCGTTTCGAGACCAGGATGACTTTTTGCAGATTCTATCCATCATAGGAGCGGGGCGACAATGCAATGGAATCAAGAACGGCAGACTGGTCCGAAACGCGCAGCGAGCTGTCCGAACGGCAGACTGGTCCGAAACGCGCAGTGAGCTGTCCGAACGGCAGACTGGTCCGAAACGCGCAGCTAGCCTTGGACAGCTACCGAGAAACTTGCTATTATTGTATTATCTGTAACTTGTGATCCGGAAAGGGAGAATTCTGTGTCTACAAGGAAATATTTGCTCGTCATTGTTGGAGCGGCTTTATTATCCGTCATTCTTTTTGTGCCAGATGTTAACCGAACGACGCCATCATCCTCGAATGAGGTAAGCGGGAACGCGGAGCAGCAGCCATACATCAGAGTACTTGCGGAAGAGCAATCAAGCAACATTAATGTAAACGTTTCCATGGACGCTGAGCAATTTGAGCGGCTGCTGGCAGCGAATGATCGTTTTATGGCGAAGTTTCCAAATGTAAGAGTGAAGCTCTCGAATATTGATAATACAGAGATTGCATATGCGGTATGGAAAGAACAATTCCAGGTTGGAGAAGCGCCGGATGTCGTGCTAATGGACAGCGGCTGGGTGGCGGAATTCGCGGTGGGCGGGTTTCTGATGCCGATCGACAGTCTGGGGAAAGCAGAAGGGATTTCCGATCATTCAGCAAAGCTAAGAGCTTCGCTGCTCTGGAACAGTTATTTATGGGGAGTTCCGACGGACGCAGATCCTTCGATGCTCGTATGGAATAAAGCGATGCTGGCGAGCGCAGGCATAGATGTTCCGCCGAACGATTGGGAGAGCTACATTGCGCTTGTGGAGCATTTAAAACAGAGCGATGCCGGGACGAGCGCAGTGTCCTTATACCCTGGCGAGGTGGATCAGCTGCTGGTCTGGTTAGACGCTTGGACTGCAGCGAGCAATGCGGATGCCGCGTATTTGCCGGCAGCAGGCGATAAGTCTCGCAATGAAAGACTGCGTTGGCTGAACTCGATTGATAGTCAAAGGAACATTTTCCGGTTGTCCAACCGGGTTTCGCTCGGCTCAGAACTGGAAAAGCATCATTTATTATGTGCCGTTGTCCGATGGTCAGACTATAACGCGCTGCCAAAGGAGGAGCAAAATAAGCTGCTCATCGAAAAAAGCGAGCCTCGCCATATTTGGCTGAACAGCCGCAGCTATGTTGTCGCTTCAAGCACACAGAGCGCAGAACAAGCATTTGCATGGATTAACGAAATGACGAGCGCTAATGAGCAGCAGCAAGGCTATCAGCTGTTCGGCAGACTGCCTGCCGACAATTCGCTTTACGATTCCGCCGGCAGCTTGTCGCTCTCGAGCAGCGTAAAGCCTCCATCTTGGTGGCTTCCGTTGATGAACGACGAACCGCTGAATACGCCGCCCGATCCAAATTGGCATGAGCGGCGTAAAAATTGGGAGGAGCTTTGGCGGCAGTACGAAATAGGCGCGATTGATATGGAAAGCTTTATCGAGCGGGTGCAGCAGCCGTTATAGCTTTACTTTCAGCTTTACGGTCAGTTCGCCATCGGTAATTTCAACAGAATCGGCTTTAAGGAACGAGACGATCTTGCCGGGATAGAAGCCAAGGTCGAATTGCTGCTCAAGCGATTGTCTGGTTGTATCCGGCAGAGCGAAGCCGTTAAAAAGCAGTTCGTCTACATGAAAGAGGATGCCGTTTTTCGGTTCATTCTCAACCGTATAATGGCCAGTAACGCTAATCTCCATGTTGGCGGTTTTTCCTTGGGCAGTCACCTTGCCATCGTTGAATACGAAGGAAAATTGCTCAAAGCGTTTATCCTGCTCGCGAAGAAAAGCGTTCAACGCATCTTGCGGGATATGAAGCGTATAGTTTAATCCGTCGATGTCTAAATAGTTTTTATTGTCTTGAATCCATCCTGGCAGTTCTTCCATGGCGGCTGCCAGCGCGCGGAAGTAGTTCTCTACTTCTTCGATGCCGACAGTTTCCCAATATTCGGTCAACTCCGACATCATAAGCCGGAGCTTCTCTGCATCGGATCGGCCGGCGAGCTCGTCGTCGATTTGATTCTCAAGTGCCAAGACGCGCTCACGTTGCTCATGCAGTCGCTGTTCAACGGCTTCCAGCTCGTCTTTTTTCGCATTCAGTTTGTCGTAATTGTTTTGAAGCGAGCGATAGCCATCCACATATTGATTGATCGCGTCGCGATCGGATGACATAATGATTTCAATATAATCAAGCACAGCAAACCAACTGGAGAGCGATTGCCGAAACGAGAAGAGCGCGCTATACATAAAATCGCGTTCACCCATATAGTAAGCGCGCAATACGTTTCCGGCCGCTTCTCGCTTGTCTATTATGAGCAATTCTTGTTGCTCAAGCTGGCTGTTCGTCCGGTCCATATCGGTTTTAAGCGCTTGCTTGTTTTCTTGTATACGCGCGATTTCTTTATCGATTTCTACGATTGATAAGCTTTTCTCCAGCAATTGCATGGCTTGCTCGTCGTCGGCCGGGAGCGGCGCCGCTGCTTCAGACGGTTCGGGCTCGGCCATTACGGGTAATTGGATCGTCATAAGCGAAATGATAACGACAAGGATGAGGGCGATTTTGCCGCGAAATAAAGCCACTTCCCGCCTCCTCTCTGACCTATGCATCGGCTTGGCCTATACAGCAATCATTTTATGCGGCAGTTCAATCTATTATATCTTATGCGGCTGGAAAGTTTAAGCAAAAGAACAAGGGGAGCGGTCTCTTATGATAGATAAAGATACGTTGGAAGCGCGTATTTCCTCTCTTATTGCCGAGCAGGGCAGTTGGGGCTGGAGCGATAACATGGAAGACGGGATAAGGGATGAAGTGCGCTGCATCAGCTTCGCAAAATATATGGAGATGTGCCTTTACGATGAGAATTGCGGCTACTATCGTTCTGGGGACGTACGCGTTGGACGCGGCGGCGATTTTTATACAAGCGCTTATATCGGTTCTGTGATGGCCCATTGTTTGGCGTCGGCTATTGACAAGCATTCGGGAGAGCTGGGCCGGACGCCTGCCGTTGCGGAGTGGGGAGCGGGCACAGGAAGACTGTCGCGGCAACTGCTTGATGTTTGGTCCAATCGACCTGCGGATGCCCGTCCGACCGAACTGACGATCATCGAGGATCATCCCAGACATCGGGAGGAGATAAGGTCCGCTTGTGCATTAGCAGCGGAAGCTGTTCTTAGAAAGCCGCTTCAGCTGCTTCGTTCGGATGAGGCGATGGAAGGCAACATGAAGGAGCGATTTGGGCTCGCGGCGGAAGAGCCGCTATTTATTATCGCCAATGAACTGGTTGATGCAATGCCAGTGCATCGCGTGATGCGTTTGAACGATACCATCGTCGAGCTAGGCGTGGCCGGGAACGCAGAAGCAGGCTTTCGGTATGTTTATATGAAACCTTCTGACGATCGGCTTGCAATGACGCTTGAGCTGGACGGCACTTGCTTGCTCGAAGGACAGGTGACGGAAATCGCCTTGGCCGCTGTGGATTGGCTGGAAGAACTAGGGAAAAGGATTGCCGGGCACTGCCGGCTGATATTAATCGACTACGGTCATGAAGCTGATGAATATGCGTCGCCGCATCGAATGAACGGCACGCTGTTATGTTATTCCGGTCATATGGCTTCAGATTCGCCCTTCGAGCGGCCGGGCAGCCAGGATCTTACGGCGCATGTGCCGTTTACCGCTTTGCGCAGAGCAGCGGAGGAGTCGGGTTGGGAAACGGTATACTACGATACGCAAAAGCAATTTCTCATCGACAACGGGGCGCTCGAGCTGCTGCAAAACGACGATTCGTTCAATCCGTTCAGCGAAACAGCAAAGCGGAATCGCGCGGTGCGTCAGCTGCTGTTAAGCGATGGAATGAGCGAAAGCTTTAAAGTGCTTGTCCTTGCTAAACATGACAATCCATGAAAAAAGGCGCTGCTCTTATCGAAGAGCGGCGCCTTTAGTTTCTGTTTGATTAGAAAGGAAGTCCCATTTTGAAAACGGTCCAATAGGTAAAGCCTACGAACGAAATGATCATATATCCCCAGAACATGATTATGTACGTTCTCTCCGTAAACTTCAAATAACCCAAAAATACGAAAGCGACCGCTTGGGCGAAGAATAGAAGCGCGAATTCGGTCATGTGGCCTGCGAAAGCCATCAATCCGATCACAAGAGTCCAAAAGCCGAGAACCCGATACATGCGTGCCATGAAAATATCCCCCCTTACATGAGCCTCGAATTTCTATTGTACATTATAACGTTTGTGCTTTGGAGTGTAAACAAGCAATGACGATCAATTGTTAAATTTTTGTGCCTGTATCATGCTCTTTTGCCAATAGTTTGTTCGAAAAACAAACGGATTATGTATGTCCATATTTTTATATCGGCATTTTATATCATGAAAGAAGGTATGGGAGCATAAAAATTTGGTTATACAAAATAGTATCCAATAGATTCTATGAACTCTACCAAGGGCATAGAGATAAAGTAAGCGCCTTTACGTTAGGAGGTTTTGGTCGCATGACAGCAGTCAGACAGGACGCGTGGAGTCCGGACGATGATCTTATTCTCGCCGAAGTTACACTACGCCATATTCGCGAAGGCAGTACCCAGCTAGCAGCATTTGAGGAAGTCGGCGAGCGAATCGGACGGACTTCCGCGGCATGCGGATTCCGTTGGAACAGCTGTGTCCGCAAACGGTATGAAGAAGCGATTCAAATTGCCAAACAGCAACGCCAAAAACGCAACTATTTGAAAAAGCAAGCGATTGTCGCTGCTCCGCACGTATCTTCGATTGCCGTATTTGAATCTGATCGCGCAGATTCGCTCGCATCGGAGGAAGGACTGTCGGTGGATTCGGTTATTCGATTCCTTCGCCAATTTAAATCGACTTATCAAGATGTGAATCGTCAAATTAAAGCGTTTGAGAAAGAACTGAAAGAAAAGGATGACGAGCTGTATCGGCTGCGTGAAGAAAATGCGAAGCTGTCGAGGGAAGTAAACAGCGCGCAGACCGATTACCGTACTGTAAATGACGATTATAAAACGTTAATCCAGATTATGGATCGGGCTCGCAGACTTACCGTTCTGAATCATGAAGAGGAAGCAAAGCCTAGATTTAAGATGGATGCGAACGGCAATTTAGAACGCATCGAATAACAGTGAAATGCTTTAAACGTGCAAGAACCGGCCGGATACTCCTGCCGGTTCTTTGTCTTTCCGGGTTGCGCAATACGTTCGATGAGTTATGCTAGTAATAGAAAGTTTATAACGTTCGCATCACTTTGGGAGGACACGCAATTGAAGATCGACGTAATAGGCGGAGGAGCGATCGGTCTGCTTCATGCGGCAAAGCTCGCCATGGCCGGATCGGAAGTTACCGTATGGACAAGAACGGAAAGCCAGGCAAAGGCGTTGAATAAATGCGGCATTGCCATTCGGGATGAACATCATGCGGCAAATGTTGCAAAAGTGCAAAGCGCACCGTTGCATTCGTTGCGGGAGCCGCAGAGCGGGAAGGGAACGCAATGGATGCTGCTCACAGTGAAGCAAAGCGACATCGACGACAGGCTGTTGCAGGGCATTTCGTTGCTGGCGGGGGATGGAGGCCGGCTGCTCTGCATGCAGAACGGGGTCGGTCATCTGGACAAGCTCGCCCAGGCATTGCCTCGCAGCGTAATCTATGCTGGCGTAACAACCGAAGGAGCAAAACGAATAGATGCGGCTTCGATCGACCATACCGGCCAAGGACAGCTTTTTTGGGGGCCGATGACGGCAATTGACGATTCGAACAACGAAATAGAACTATTTTCCCAAAAATTATTGTCGGAAGCGCTAGAAGCGGCAGGATTTCACAGCCTTTTGTCGAAAGACATGAAGAATCGCATTTACCAAAAACTGCTGGTTAACGCGGTTATTAATCCGCTTACAGCATTATTTGGCGTGACGAATGGCCAGCTTCCGCATGACCTTACTCGCAAACAGTTAATGGCAGCGCTCTATAAGGAAACGGCAGCCATACTTCAAGCTGACGGTATGCCGCCAGTAACGGATGGCTGGCAGAGGGTGCTTGACGTATGCAGCGCAACGGAAGGAAACGTTTCGTCTATGCTGGCGGATGTGCGCGCTGGAAGAGTAACAGAGATTGAGTGGATTAACGGCGGCGTATGTGCAATTGCAAGGTCGGTCGGACTGGCGTCCCCTCTTAACGATGCGGTTTGCGCTATGATCGGCGGATTAAAGCGGCAGAGTGACGGAGACTACCATAACGATGATTACTATAATTCCTGATGACTGGGGTGAATGAGAATGTCTTGGATCTATGACAGCTTTAAATATTTATATGCGTATTTGGCCGTCATTCCGGTCATTCCGTTCTTCCTCGTTTATTTAGGCTATTCGGCTTTTAGCGGCGATCGGAAAAAAGCGTTCCGGCTGGCGATGGACATTACAACTGCGCTGCTGATCGGCTGTGTCGCCGTTTTGTTCGACAACTTATTCAACAGCCATTTTGGGCTGTACGGCATTTTGCTCTTTTTGCTTATTGGCGGCGGGCTGCTCGGCAACGCGCAGTTTCGGAAGCGCGGCAGCGTCAACGTGAAGCGAGTGTTTCGCGCGATCTGGCGTCTCGGTTTTTTTACAATGAGCATGCTTTATTTGCTGCTGATGTTTATTGCGATCGGACAATCGATATTAGCCGCATAGCGAATGGGCATCCAAATGTCATTCATAAATAAGCGTTCGCGACAGCTTTTCAATCGAAAAGCTGTTTTTCTTTTTCTACTTTGCTTTGACGCATCCCTTATCGTTTGTGTACAATCAATTTATAAAAGTAATTTGCTTATTTTAAATTATGAAGCATTTGGGAGGTACTGGCCGAGCTATGTTTATCGAGCAATATCCTTTATCAAGCGCTCAGCCGTTAACAGAGGCGTATATACATCGAACGGATGAAAGGGTCGAGTCGTTATTCGGCTATCATTCGGAGCAAGAACAGGATTGGATCAGACGCATGAAGCGTCTCGAGCATACGGCGGCCAGCCGAGCCGATGCGGTTGCGCTGGCGGAAACACTGCGCGCATACAATACGCGATTCGGTGCGTCGCCGGAGATGATCGCTTCAATTGGCGCAATCGCTGAGGGAGCGCCGGTAATTGTTGGCGGTCAGCAAGCGGGGCTGTGGTCCGGACCGATTATGGTCGTACATAAAGCAGTTTCTATCATCGGTGCGGCGAAATGGGCTTCCGAGCTGCTCGGAAGAACCGTCGTTCCCGTTTTCTGGATCGCTGGAGAAGACCATGATTGGGACGAAGCCAACCATACGTATGTCATGTCGGGCAACCATGAACTCCGGAAGCTGGGCGTTCAGCGGCCGGAGGGGGCGAGAACTTCCGTAAGCCGCACAACGATTGACGAGGAAACGTGGCGCTCGCTGCTTGCAGAGCTGGATCAAGCGCTGCCGCATGCCGAATTCAAACCGGCGATGATGGAGCAGCTTACTGCCGCTGCTGAACGGGCAAGCACGTTGTCGGAGCTTTTCGCAGCCATTTTGACCCTGCTATTCGGCAAGGAAGGCTTGGTTCTCCTCGATGCGGATGAGCCGTCTGTTCGAAAGCTGGAGTCGCCGATGTTCCGTCGCTTAATTGAACATAACGATGATTTGGAACAGGCCTATATTTCGACAGCTGAACGGGTTAAGTCTTTCGGCTATGAACCTCAAGCGGATGTCGTCCCGGCAAGCGCCAATTTATTCGTTTTTCAAGCTGCGAAAGGGAACGAGCGGACGCTGTTGCATAAACTGGAAGGGAAATTTCGGGATCGCAAAGGGACGTCGGTATGGACAATGGATGAGTTGCTGCATCTGGCCGACCATGAGCCTTGGCAGTTAAGCAACAATGTGTTGACGAGACCGCTGATGCAGGATTATTTGCTGCCGGTTCTTGGCACCGTTCTTGGTCCGGGCGAGATCGCGTATTGGTCTCTTACAGGGGAAGCGTTCCGGCGTTTGGACATGGAAATGCCAATCGTCGTGCCTCGTATGTCGTTCACGTTAGTAGAAGGCACAATAGCGAAACATATGGCCAAATACGATCTGACCTTCGAGGATGTTAGACTTCGTTTCGAAGAGCGTAAACAGCGCTGGCTCATGGAGCAGGATAAGCATGCCATTGACGAGCGGTTCGCCGCAGTCAAACAGTCGTTCAACGATTTGTACGGGCCAATACTGGCGCTTGCCGCTTCGGTTCAAGCCGGCCTTGCGCCGCTCGGTGAAACCAATCACCGCAAAATTGTTGAGCAGATCGAATATTTAGAAACGAAAACAAAGGATGCGCATAATAAGCAATATGAAGCGTCAACACGCCAGCTGGATCGAATCGCGTCCTCATTGTGGCCTGCAGGCAAGCCGCAGGAGCGTGTGCTGAATATGACAGCTTACTGGAACCGCTACGGTTTTACTTGGCTGGAGAGGCTGCTGGAGGCGCCGTTTGACCGCACGGGCGGACACCGCATCGTATATCTATAAGAAAAAAGCATTACATTTGGAGCAGGAGGCCGTATAATGACCGCATTGGAAAAAAGCATTATAAACGATATCGCGCTGGCGCCGGAGGGGCATTTGAAAATCGACTGGGCGAGCGCGCACATGCCGGTGCTGAACCGGATTCGCGAGCAATTTGAGAAGGAACTTCCTTTTAAAGGCTTGAAGGTGACGATCTCGCTGCATTTAGAAGCAAAAACAGCTTATTTGGCGAAAGTTATTAAAGCCGGCGGCGCTGATGTGACGATTACCGGCAGCAACCCGCTGTCCACGCAGGACGATGTTTGCGCGGCGCTTGTCGAGGACGGAATTACGGTATTCGCGAAGTACAATCCGGAACCGCAAGAATTTAAAGAGCTGAATATTAAAGCGCTGGAGTCGAAGCCGGATCTCGTTATAGACGACGGCGGCGATCTCGCTACGATTCTTCATAACGACCGTCCGGACTTGCGCGAGAATCTTCGCGGGGGCGCGGAAGAAACGACGACAGGCATCATCCGCCTGAAAGCGATGGAAAAAGATGGAACGCTTCAATTTCCGATGGTTGCCGTTAACGATGCGTTCTGCAAATATTTGTTCGACAACCGCTATGGCACGGGCCAATCGGTATTCGACGGCATTAACCGGACAACCAACCTTGTCGTAGCAGGCAAAACGGTCGTTGTTGTCGGTTACGGCTGGTGCGGCAAAGGGGTAGCGATGCGCGCTAAAGGTCTCGGAGCGAATGTAATCGTAACCGAGGTTGACGCGATTAAAGCGGTAGAGGCTTACATGGACGGCTTCCACGTCATGCCGATGCTCGAAGCGGCGAAAGTCGGCGAGTTTTTCATTACGGTGACAGGCAATCGCGATTGTATTCGCGGCGAGCATTACGAAGTGATGAAGGATGGCGCGATTTTGTCGAATGCGGGACATTTCGACGTTGAATTCAACAAGCCTGAGCTGGCGGCGTTGTCCTCGAGCATTCGTACCGTACGCAAGAACATTGAGGAATATAAATTAAAAGACGGCCGCAGCATTTACGTGCTTGCGGAAGGACGTCTGGTCAACCTGGCTGCCGGCGACGGCCATCCGGCGGAAATTATGGATACGACTTTCGCGCTACAGGCGCTTGGCCTTCGTTATGTGAACGAAAATTATGCAGCGATCGGCAAGCAAGTCGTTAATGTGCCGTATGAGATTGACGACCAAGTTGCCCGCTATAAGCTGGATTCGCTTGGAATCAAGATCGACAAGCTGACAGATGAGCAAATCGCTTATTTGGACAGCTGGAAAGAAGATTAGAAAGAAATGCAAGAACGCGCTGATGCAGGCGCGTTCTTTTTTTTGCGTTTAAAGGCGGTTATTGGACGCGCGATAGCGGTCGTACAATGAGTAATAAGGATGATGTAAGGAGGGATTTGCCAATGAAGAGCTCTGTTGAAACGATGCGGCTGATGGAAAAGTTCGGCGCCCGAAATTACAGTCCGCTTCCGGTTGTTGTTGCGCGCGCCGAAGGGGTATGGGTGGAAGACCCGGAAGGGCGGCGCTATCTCGATATGCTGAGCGCATATTCCGCCCTGAATCATGGTCATCGCCATCCCGCCATCATCCAAGCGTTAAAGGAACAAGCCGATAAAGTGACGCTCACCTCCAGAGCTTTTCACAGCGAACAGCTGGGTCAGCTGTATAAGAAGTTGGCTGCCTATACGGGAAAGACGAAAATATTAGCGATGAACACGGGCGCCGAAGCGGTCGAAACGGCGTTAAAAGCGGCGCGGCGCTGGGCTTATCGGGTAAAAGGCGTACCTGCTGACGGCGCAGAAATTATTGTTTGCGAAGGCAATTTTCACGGACGAACGATAACGATTACTTCTTTTTCGACGGAGGAGCAGTATCGGAATGATTTCGGGCCTTTTACGCCTGGCTTTAAAGTCGTTCCTTACGGGGATGCGGAAGCGCTCCGAAAAGCGATCACGCCTCGAACTGCCGCTTTTCTGGTCGAACCGATACAGGGTGAAGCGGGTGTCGTAATTCCGCCAGACGGCTATTTGAAAGAAGCTTATGCGATTTGCGCAAGCCAGCGCGTATTGTTTATAGCCGATGAAATACAGACCGGCTTTGGCCGTACCGGTAAACGTTTTGCGTGCGATTGGGAAGGGGTTGTGCCTGATGCTTACATCGTCGGCAAAGCTTTAGGCGGCGGCGTTGTGCCGATTTCCGCTATCGCTGCCGGCGAGGAGCTGCTTGGCGTGTTTGAGCCGGGCTCTCACGGCTCGACCTTTGGCGGCAATCCGCTAGCTTGCGCGGTCGCTATTGCCGCTTTGAATGTATTGGAGGAGGAGCAGCTTGCCGTTCGCGCCGAGCAGCTGGGCGCTTACTTTAAGCAAAGGCTGGAGCGGCTGCAGCATAGCGATGTAATAGAGGTGCGCGGCAAAGGGCTGCTCCTCGGGATGGAGCTGTCGGCGCAGGCAAGAGCGTATTGTGAAGCGTTGTTCCGGATTGGCGTATTGTGCAAAGAGACGCATCATACAACGATCCGCTTTGCTCCCCCGCTGACGATAACGCAGGATGAGCTGGACTGGGGGCTTGAACGAATCGAGGAAGTGTTTCAATCATGAAGGATGTAGCGTTAGTATCGGTGCCGTTTGGATTAGGCGCGGGCTGCAGAGGTAGCGAGCATGGACCGGACGCGCTCAGGCGGTTAGGTTTGCTAAGCGAGCTTGCAAAGCGGGGCATTCGTGTTGCGAGTGAAGCGGAGGCGACGTTGCCTGCAGCATCGAACTCGCCAGCATGGCAATTGACCGCAGCCTATGCGGGAAGGGTGCCGGCGATGAAACATGCTGCGGAAGTGATGGGCATTGGCATCGCTTGCGCTAATCAAGCCAGTGCTGCCATTGCCGCAAGCACGTTTCCTGTCGTTGTTGGCGGCGATCATAGCATTGCAATTGGAACGATGGCAGGACTGTCAGCGCATTATGAACGTCCCGGCATTATTTGGTTTGATGCGCATGCGGATTTAAATACAGAAGCGACAAGCTTAAGCGGCAATATGCACGGAATTGCGTTAGCCGTTGCTCTGGGCACTACTGATTTGCCATTCGACAGTCTGCATCCGGCGGCAAAGCCGGTGGATCTGCAGCGGGTCGTGTTGATTGGCGCACGGGATCTGGACCCAGCCGAGCTTCAATGGATGAGACATTCAGGAGTCGCCTATTTCGATATGGCGGCTATTCGCGCCTTAGGAATGGAAGAGGTGGCGAAGCGAGCGCTGCACATTGCCGGCGGGGACGGGGCGGACGCGATTCATCTCAGCTTCGATATTGACAGCATCGATCCGACGGAAGCGCCGGGAACGGGTACGCCTGTAACGGGCGGCATTAGCAGCGCGGAAGCGCGTATTGCGCTTCGCGCTTTCGGTGAGTCGCCCTTGCTTGCATCCGCTGATTTTGTAGAGCTGAATCCGTTGCTCGATCAAGGAAACCGCACAGCCAAGCTGATGATTTCACTAATTGGAGAGCTGTTGGCGGCGCGGAAAAAATAGCAATGTACCGTGCAACATTTGAAACCCAATCTCGTCTTGTAGATAAACCTATAAGGGGGGATTGGCGTGTCATATACAAATAGAAAAATGCGGACGTTGTTCATTCTCATTTCGATTGCGGCCATGGCGGCTTTCGCAGCAGGCTGCGCATCTGGCGGGAACAGCAATAAAGGCAACGGGACGATGGCAAGCGAGCAAGTCTCGTCGAGTGACTCGAAATCGGAAAATGCGCTCCGATATGATGAAGATCAAGCACCGCCAATGGAAGGGGAGACGTTGGGCGTTCAATCTACCTCAAGCGGAGAAGTTGCAGAAATCGGCGTTGCAACGGCAGGGTCATCCGGCGGGGATATGGCGGACATCGCGCTGTCATCTGCGCAAGGCGCTTTTAACCAGAAGCTGATCTATAAGGCTAACCTTACGATGGAGGTCAGCCAATACGAGAAGTCCGTATCGGAGCTGCGCAATGCCATACATCAAAGCGGCGGCTATATTTTGCAATTTCAGGACGGACAATACGAGAATGAAAAAGGCGCGACGTATACGATAAAAGTGCCGTCCGCTTCCTTTATGTCCTTTATCGACCGGATTGACGGCATCGAGCATACACGTTTTGAAAGACAGCTTGGCGCAACGGATGTGACAGAGGAATACGTCGATTTGGAATCGAGATTGAAAGCGAAGCAGGTCGTTGAAGAGCGGCTGCTCGGTTTTATGGACAAAGCGGAGCGGGCTGACGATCTCGTGAAGTTTTCCCAGCAGCTGGCCGAGGTTCAAGAAGAGATTGAACAACTAAAGGGACGTATCCGTTATTTGGATCGCAACGTAGCCTATTCGACAATTGAGCTGCGTATTTACCAGCCATCGGAAACAACCGCGCATGACGAGCAGGATAAAAATCTTGGCGAGCGGATGGCATTGGCGCTGAGCGGCAGTATGGATGCGGTATCTGTCGCTCTGCAAGCGATCTTGGTGTTTGTGGTTGGCGCCCTTCCTGTTCTGGCCGTGCTGGCTATCATCGGCATTCCGGTTTACTTCCTTCTCAAGAGACGCTCCCCAAAAGCGCAAAGTGCGAGCGATCCCGGCAAAAAAACCGATCCAAATGAGGATAACGACGACAATTGACAGCATTTAATCGCATGAAATATTTTTAGAAAATCCTGCTCTCGGAGCAGGATTTTTATTTTAGGTGGCGAAATAGACTATCTTAGTGGGGAAAAGTGGGGCAAAGTGGAGGATATGGGGAAGAGGGTGGAGGCGGTCTCATGTTTATGGGTGAATATCAACATAGCATCGATGAAAAGGGCCGTATCATTATTCCGTCCAAATTCCGCGAATCGCTTGGCGCCTCTTTCATCGCAACCCGCGGACTCGACAACTGCTTGTTCGTCTATCCGATGAGCGAATGGAGCGTTTTGGAGCAGAAGCTTAAATCGCTGCCGTTAATGAAGTCGGACGCTCGCGCGTTTACCCGTTTCTTCTTTTCGGGAGCGACGGAATGCGAGCTCGACAAACAGGGAAGGGTAAACTTACCGTCTCATTTGCGAGAATATGCGAAGCTGGATAAGGAATGCATGGTTCTTGGCGTTTCCGGCCGAGTGGAAATTTGGAGCAAGGAAACATGGGATGGCTACTACGAGCAGTCCGAGCAAACCTTTAACGAAATCGCCGAAAAGCTCGTTGATTTCGATTTTAACTTCTAGTGAAAACAACAAGATGGGAGGACAATCGCGTGTTTCAGCATGTTACAGTACTTTTGGAAGAAGCGGTTGAGGGCTTGAATATAAAGCCGGACGGCATATACGTCGATTGCACGCTGGGGGGCGCGGGACATAGCAGCCTAATCGCTTCACGCCTCGGCGACGGAGGCCGGTTGATCGCATTTGACCAGGATGACGCGGCGCTGAATAACGCAAAAGTAAAACTGGCTCCCTATTTGGATAAAGTAACGCTGGTTAAAAGCAATTTTCGTTATTTGGAAGAGAAGCTGCTCGAATGCGGCGTGCCGCTGAAAGACGGCGTCCCGCAAGTCGACGGCATTCTGTTCGATCTCGGCGTATCCAGTCCGCAGCTGGACGAAGCGGAGCGCGGTTTCAGCTATAATCATGATGCGCCGCTCGATATGCGGATGGATCAAGGAGGCGCGCTGACGGCCTACGATATCGTCAACAGCTGGGAGGAACGGGAAATTTCCCGCATTCTGAACAATTACGGAGAAGAGAAGTTTGCAAGATCGATCGCTCGCAAAATTGTACAAGCGAGAGAAAATGCGCCGATTGAGACAACAGGCGAATTGGCTGAGCTAGTAAAGTCGGGCATTCCGGCAGCGGCGAGACGGACAGGCGGGCATCCTGCCAAGCGTTCGTTTCAAGCGCTCCGTATTGCTGTAAACGATGAGCTTGGAGCCGAGGAAGAAGCTTTGGAGCAGACGGTGCGTTGTTTAGCGCCGGGAGGCCGTGCATCGGTCATTACGTTCCATTCGCTGGAAGACCGGATTTGCAAGCAATTATTTGCGAAATTTGTTGAAAAATGCACTTGTCCGCCGGATTTTCCGATGTGTGTATGCGGCGGCACAGGAACGCTGCGGTTAGTTAACCGTAAGCCGATTGTTCCAAGCGAGCAGGAGTTGGAGTCCAACCCTCGCGCTCGTTCGGCCAAGCTGCGTGTCGCAGAAAAATTGTGACTTTAAGGGGGTCTTTCCTTGTCTTACATTAACGGCAACTTGGCGATGCAGCCAAAGCGCAAACCGGATCAAAAAACGGTCGTGCGCGAAACGAAGCGGGTCTTAGTGAAACGAAAAACGCTGCCGACGCAAGAAAAGCTGCTTTATTTGTTTTCGGTCATCGCGGTTGTGCTCGTGCTCGGAGCGATCCTAGTACGGCAAACGCAAATCTACGGGATGAGCGTTCAAATTAAACAAATGACGAATGAATATGAAAGCATGAATGTCGAGATGAAAGAGCTGAAGAAGCAGGTTGAAATGCTGTCTGATCCGGAAAGAGTCAGCGATTTGGCTAAGAAGCAAGGCATGGTGGAGTCGAATGAACCCATTATCGTAAATACAGGCGCGGATGAAACCGAATCCGCTATGCGCGAATAGGTGTCGCTATGATTAAACGAATCAGACTGCGCACGCTGCTCTTAGGAGGGATCATGACCCTCCTTTTTCTTGTTCTATTCGGCAGAATCTATTGGGTGCAAATTGTGAAAGGCGACTATTGGTATGGTTTGGCCAAAACGAGATGGTCGGCGGAAGAAACATTAATCGCAAAGCGGGGGACAATTACGGATCGGGACGGCAATGTGCTGGCCATGGATTCATTGGCTTATACAGTAGCGGTGAATCCCAAGATGATAGACGGACTTGGCATTGCGGATGAAGTAACTGAAGGGCTGCATGAATTGCTAGGCAAGCCTGAGGATGAGGTTCGCAAGCTAGTGACGGCAAAAAAAGAAGAGACGGGAGAGTTTTTTCAGCAGCGTGAAATCCAAAGAGAAGGCTGGAAAATTGACAAGGAGCTCGCTGATAAAATAAAAGCTTTCCGCGACGAGCTGGAGAAGAAACACGATGTTAAGGATGCCGGGATCTATCTCATTGACGATCAGAAGCGCTACTATCCTCGCGGAACGATGGCCTCGCAGCTGCTTGGCTACGTGACCAAGGAAGGTAAGGCGATGACGGGCATTGAATCGTTTTTTGACGACAAGCTGAGAGGCGAGAACGGTGAAATCATCTACGAAAAAGACGGGAAACGGGTGCAGTTGTCCAAAGGCGAGGTAAACTATACGCCGGCAAAAGACGGGCAGGACATTACGCTGACGATTGATATGCAAGTGCAGAATTATGTCGAGGAAGCGCTGAAAGAAATCGTGAAGGAGTACAATCCGAAGACGGTGACGGCTATTGCGGCAGATCCGAATACGATGGAAATTTTGGCGATGGCCCATATGCCGACGTACAATCCGAATACGTATTGGCAAAGCGATTATGAGAATGCATACAATCATTCGATCAAATCGCTTTACGAACCGGGCTCGACGTTTAAGATCGTTACGCTTGCGGCTGCGGTAGAGGAAGGCATCTTTAATCCGAACGCGGAGTACAAGTCGGGACGAATAAACGTTCCGGGCAGACCGGTTAATGATATTAACAAAGTAGGTTGGGGGACGATCAGTTACCTCGCCGGTTTAAAGCATTCCAGTAATGTTGCTTTCGTTAAGCTTGGCTGGGAACAGCTGGGCGGACCAAAGCTGCTCGATTACATTAACCGTTTCGGCTTCGGACAGAAAACGGGCATTCAGCTGGGCGGAGAATCCGCCGGTAAAATCAATGTCAACCTGTCGATTCCGAGTGACATCGCCCGTGTTTCCTTCGGGCAAGGTCCGGTACAGGTGACGGCGATTCAGCAGGTTGCAGCTGTTGCAGCTGTTGCCAACGGAGGCAAGCTGCTGCAGCCGCAAATCGTCAAGCAGATTTATGATCCGATGACGAAGACGACGCAAACGTTCAAACCTCAGCTCGTCCGCCAAGTCATCTCTGAGGAAACGTCACGCAAAGTCGGCGAATATTTGGAGCAGGTCGTATCCGATCAGGAAATCGGCACCGGTAAAAACGCGTATATCGAAGGCTATCGCGTTGCCGGCAAAACAGGTACAGCCCAGAAAGTCATTAACGGAGAATATTCGAAAACAAAATTCGTCGTATCCTTTATCGGCTATGCGCCGGTGGAAAATCCGAAAATTGTGCTGTACATCGTTGTTGACGAGCCAAATGACTCCCTCGCGGGCGGCGGCAAGGTTGCGGCACCAGCTTTTAAAGAAATTGTCTCAAAGGCGCTTCGCCATTACGGTATCGCTCCAAGCAGCGATCCGAATAAGGATGCGGCTAGCAAGAAAGAAGCTTCGGTTACCGTTCCGGATATGACAAATATAAAGGTGTCGCAAGCCAAAGCGGAATTGACCGAGAAAAAGCTGTCCTTTGAAATCGTTGGAAATGGCACTTCGGTGCTTAAACAAATTCCGGCGAGCGGAACGGCGATTCATCCGTCACAGCGGATTTACCTCATAACGGAGCAGAAGGATAAACTGAAAATACCGGATATGACCGGCCTCTCGCTGCGGGATGCGATGGAAATCTCATCCGTTCTGGACGTACGGCTAATCGTCGAAGGCGAGGGATACGTCGTCTCACAGAAGGAAGAGCAGAAAGACGGATCGCGTTATATTCGCCTGAAGCTTGAGCCGCCGCTCGGTTCGGATGCGGCCCTTGAGAGCGGTGCTGCAGAAGATGAGGGAGCGGACGCTTCCAGCGAGGCAAAAGAAGACAGCTCTGCAGCAGCTGAAAACGGAGCGGAAGGCGAAGCTGCCGGAAACGGCTAAAGCCGGCGATCGGCATTTCCTTCAAAGCTTGTTCTATTGGCTCCTTGTCCCGAATAGTTTGGGAATGAGCGCCGCTATGCGGCCTCTTGAACTAAGATCGGGGGGAGACAAAAGCGATGAAGGTGTCGAATGTAACGATGCGCCGGCGGCTTTTTGCCATATTGATCGTTGGAGTGGTTGCTTTCGCGGCGCTTGTGCTGCGGTTGGCATATGTACAGCTTTGGCAAGGGGAACAGCTTACGGAAAAGGCGGAAAATTCATGGCGGCGCGATATTCCGTACATGGCGAAGCGCGGAGAAATATGGGACCGCAACGGCGTCAAGCTTGCCTATAACGTCAGTTCGCCTACCGTATGGGCTGTTCTCGCCCAAGTGAAAGACAAGCCGGCTACGGCCAAGACGCTGGCTCCGCTTCTCGATATGACAGAAGAAGCGATTATGAAGCTGCTTAGCAAGAAAAAAACGATGCTGGTCGATCTAAAGCCGGGCGGTAAAAAAATGACGCTGGAGAAGTCGCAGCAAATACGTGAATTGGCGCTTCCGGGCATTGTCGTAGCTGAGGACAGCAAACGTTTTTACCCTTTTGGCAATCTGGCTGCGCATTTGCTCGGGTTTACCGGTATTGACAATCAAGGCCTTACTGGCGTTGAATTGAAATATAACGACAAGCTGACAGGCATTAAAGGGAACGTATCGTTTCTCTCGGATGCCAGAGGCAGGCAGATGCCGAATTCGTCGGATACATATGTCGCTCCAAAGCAAGGTTTGACGATGCAGCTTACGATCGACAAGCAAATTCAAGCGGTAATGGAGCGTGAACTCGATCAAGCAATGACGGCGCTTCAGCCGGACGGCATTATTGCCATTGCCATGGATCCGAACAACGGCGAAATACTTGGCATGGCGAGCAGGCCAACCTACGAGCCGGATAAATATAAGGAAGTGCCTAGCGAGGTTTACAATCGCAACTTGCCGATCTGGATGACGTACGAGCCCGGTTCGACGTTTAAGATTATCACGCTGGCTGCAGCGATCGAGGAAAAAAAGGTCGATTTGAAAAACGAACGTTTTTTCGATCCGGGAGCTATCGAGGTTGGCGGCGCAAGACTCCGCTGTTGGAAAAAGGGCGGACACGGCAGCCAAACGTTTCTGGAAGTCGTCGAAAATTCCTGCAACCCCGGCTTCGTAACGCTCGGCCAAAGACTTGGCAAAGAAAAGCTGTTCAGTTATATTAAAAATTTCGGCTTCGGGACGAAGACAGGCATTGATATTAACGGTGAAGAAAACGGCATTATGTTTAAAATGAATCAAGTCGGCCCGGTCGAGCTTGCGACTACAGCATTCGGCCAAGGCGTTTCGGTAACGCCGATTCAGCAGATTGCGGCCGTATCAGCCGCCGTCAACGGCGGTACGCTGTATAAACCTCACGTCACGAAGGGATGGATTAACCCCGAGACAGGAGCCGTTGTGCAGCAGACGGAGCCGGAAGCGGTGCGAACGGTCATATCTGAAGCGACCTCCAAGCAGGTCCGCGAGGCGCTCGAGAGCGTTGTCGCGCAAGGAACAGGTAAAAACGCGTTCATCGACGGCTATCGCGTCGGCGGCAAGACCGGTACGGCGCAAAAAGTCATTAACGGACGCTATTCTCCTAATGAGCATATCGTATCGTTTGTCGGATTTGCTCCGGCGGACGACCCGCAAATCGTTATTTATGTAGCGGTCGACAATCCGCAAGGCATCCAGTTCGGCGGCGTTGTCGCGGCTCCGATCGTGCGCAGCATTATGGAAGACGCGCTGACGATACTGCAGGTGCCTGCGCGCGAAAAGCAAATTGCGCGTGAATATGCTTACGGCGAGACGCCAATCGTTACGGTGCCGAACTTAGTAGGGAAAACGGTGTCCGATATTTACGAGGATATGAATATGAACTTCAATCTATCGTCCGCAGGGTCGGGCAATACGGTGATCCGGCAAGCGCCGGCGGCCGGCGCGCGCGTGGATCGAGGATCGACGATTCGAATATATTTGGGAGACGAGGATGATATATCCGACCCCCATTGACTATAATGGTAGTTGAAGCATAAAGACTAGGAGGCATCTATCATGCGATTAAGTGAATTGGCGGAACTTCTTATCACCGCTCGGCTGGACGGGGGCGGCGATACAACGATTACAGGCATCGAGACCGATTCGCGGCGCGTGGAGGCTGGCGATCTGTTTATATGCCTGCCGGGTCATACGGTAGACGGACATGATTATGCCGCTCTTGCAGCGGACAACGGCGCGGCAGCGATCGTAGCGGAACGGAAGCTTGATGTCGCTGTTCCGCAGCTGCTTGTTAAAGATTGCCGGGTTGCAATGGCGGTGCTGGCCGATCATTATTACGGGCATCCGAGCGCTGCGTTAGGCTTGATTGGCGTGACGGGCACGAACGGCAAGACGACGACAACCTATTTGATCGAACAAATATTGAACGACAGCGGGCATAGCTGCGGAGTAATCGGCACGGTTGAAATGCGCTATGCCGGCAAGTCCCAGCCGATGTCGGGAACGACGCCGGAAGCGCTGCAGCTGCAGCGCTATTTGGGCAATATGCGCGATGCCGGCGTAACGCACTGCGCGATGGAGGTATCGTCGCATGCGCTGGAGCAAGGACGGGTAAAGGGCTGCCGATTCCGCACAGCAGTGTTTACGAACTTGACCCAGGACCATCTGGATTATCACGGAACGATGGAAAAATATGCCGCGGCGAAAGGGCTGTTCTTCTCCCGTCTCGGCAACGTATATCCGGCCGATGCGACGCAACGCTCTTATGCGGTTTTGAACGCTGATGACGATGCTTCGGCTGCCTATGTGAAACTGACTTCGGCGGAAACTCTTACTTATGGCATCGACAATGATGCTGATGTGCTTGCGTCGCAAGTAACGATTACCGCAAAGGGAACTTCGTTCCACGTCCGCACGTTCCGCGGCGAAGCGGACATTACTTTGCAAATGGTCGGTAAATTCAATGTTTATAATGCGCTGGCTGCGATAACCGCTGCTTTAATCGAAGGGATTAGTCTGGATCGAATTAAAGCAAGCCTTGAAGCGCTTCCTGGAGTGCCGGGCCGGGTAGAGTCCGTGCAAGCGGGACAGGAATTTGCTGTCGTTGTCGATTACGCACATACTCCCGACGGGCTCGAGAACGTGCTGCGCGCCGTTAAAGAGCTTGCTCCGCCGCGCATTATATGCGTCTTCGGCTGCGGCGGCGACCGCGACCGGACGAAACGTCCGATTATGGGCTCGATTGCAGCCCGTTATGCGGACTATGTAATCGTTACATCAGATAATCCTCGTTCGGAGGATCCGCAGCTCATATTAGAGGACATCGAGGCGGGCTTAACGGCTGACAAAGTGGCGAAAGAACGCTACGAGCTGCTTGCCGACCGCCGCGCCGCTATTGAAAAAGCGGTTGAAATGGCCAGCCCCGGCGATGTAGTATTGATTGCGGGGAAAGGTCATGAAACGTATCAGATTATTGGAGGCGTAACACATTCCTTCGACGATCGTCTAGTGGCGAAAGAAGCGATAAGGGGATTATTACATTGATTAAACGAAATTTGGAGCAAGTTGCCGCCATGTGCGGAGCCAAATACAATAACCGTGACGCTGCCGTCCGAATCGAGGGCGTAAGTACCGATTCGCGCCGCGTTCAAGCGGGGCAGCTATTCGTGCCGCTTGTCGGCGAGCAGTTCGACGGTCATCATTACGTTGAGCAAGCTTTGAAAGACGGTGCAGCTGCGGCGATGTGGCAGAAGGGAATTGAAGTGCCGGAGTCATTGGCTGAAGCGCCCTTGCTGCTCGTCAAAGATCCGCTTAAGGCGTTGCAGCAGCTGGCTTCTTCCTATAGGGAAGAGCTGTATGTGCGCGTAATCGGCATTACCGGAAGCAATGGGAAAACGACGACCAAAGATATGGTCGCCGCAGCTCTCGGAACTTCCTACCGCGTTCATAAAACGGCGGGCAATTTGAACAATCACATCGGACTGCCTCTGACTGTGCTGCAATTGGACGAAGAAACCGATTGCGCCGTGCTGGAGATGGGGATGAGCGGATTTGGAGAAATCGAGCTGCTCACAAACATCGCGCGGCCGGATATTGCAGTCATTACAAATATCGGAGACGCGCATTTACTGCAGCTCGGCTCGCGCGAAGGCATTGCCAAAGCGAAGCTTGAGATTGCCCAAGGCTTGCAGCCGCGCGGCATTTTGCTTTACAACGGCGATGAGCCTCTATTGGCGGCGGAGCTTGCCAATATGGCGCTGCCGGAAGGCGTTCAGCTGCAAACTTTCGGTTTGCACAGCGACAATGACTGGTCCGCATCTCATATTGAAGTTGGGGCCGTATCTTCCTCCTTTAACGTTGTGCGCAAAGGCGAGACAATTAGCGACGCGGCTGAGCCGTTTACGATTCCGGTTCCGGGGCAGCACAACGTCAGCAATGCGCTGGCGGCGATTGCGATCGGACGCAGGCTTGGCATTTCGAGCGAGCAGCTGCGCGAAGGGCTTTCCGGGCTGGAGCTGACCGGGATGCGCATTCAACCGGTTCAAGCGTATAATGGGGCGATGCTGCTTAACGATGCATACAACGCCAATCCGACCGCCGTTCGCGCGGCGATCGATCTTGTTGCGCAGCTTTCTGGCTTCCGCAAAAAATGGATCGTGCTCGGCGATATGCTGGAGCTTGGCCCGGATGAAGAAGCGCTTCATTTTGAGACTGGCGCTTATATGACGCCGGCGAAAGCCGACGCTGTGCTGACGCTGGGCAGCCTGACGGCGAAGACAGCAGAAGGCGCAAAAACGCATTTTCCAGCAGATGCAGTCATCCATTTTGACGATAAAGAAAAACTTTCGGCTTGGCTGAAGGAACAAATTCAAGCTGATGATCTCGTTCTCGTAAAAGGCTCGCGAGGTATGCGTATGGAACAGATTGTCCAAACTTTGGAAGCGAGGTGAGGAAATGGACATGATGGTCATCTTATTTTCATTAGGAGCTTCATTCCTGCTAGCGGTACTGCTGGGACCATTGTTCATTCCTCTGCTTAGACGGATGAAGTTCGGACAACAGATTCGAACGGACGGCCCGCAAAGCCATTTGAAAAAAAGCGGGACGCCAACGATGGGCGGCATTATCATCATGCTGGCGCTGCTAATTGCATTCTTGAAATTTTCCGATAAGACAGCGGAATTTTGGGTGCTGCTGACCGCTTCGCTCGGTTTTGGACTTGTCGGTTTTCTTGATGATTATATTAAAATCGTATTCAAACGGTCGCTCGGCTTGACCGCGCGGCAGAAGCTGTTCGGTCAGCTGCTGTTCTCCATCATCGTATGCGCCCAGCTGTACAATATGAATCACAGTACCGTCGTTTCGGTTCCGTTAACCGATTGGGGCCTTGACCTTGGCTGGTTTTATTATCCTTTTGTCGTCATCATCTTGTTTGGTTCGAGCAACGCCGTCAACTTTACGGACGGCCTGGACGGCTTGCTGTCCGGAACGAGCGCAATTGCCTTCGGCGCATTTACGATTATCGCGCTGCAAGCTTCCGCGCATGAATCGGCCATTTTCTCTGCGGCAATGATTGGAGCTGTGCTCGGTTTTCTCATATACAACGCGCATCCTGCGAAAGTGTTTATGGGCGATACAGGCTCGCTCGGCATTGGGGGCGGCATAGCTGCCGTCGCGATTTTGACCAAGTCGGAGCTGCTGCTTGTCATCATTGGCGGCGTGTTCGTCTTGGAAATGCTGTCCGTTATTTTGCAGGTGACATCGTTTAAGCTGCGAGGCAAGCGCATTTTCAAAATGAGTCCGATCCATCACCACTTCGAGCTTGTGGGCTGGTCGGAATGGCGCGTCGTTACGGTCTTCTGGTCGGTTGGCCTGTTGCTGGCCGTGCTTGGCCTGGCGCTCGCTCGCGTATTCTAATATTTGGGCAACTTCGCCGCCGCCATGGGCCGGCGAAGTTGCTGTTTATCGTTATTGCTGCGTTCTACATAGATAAAGGAGCTGCTGACTTATGAACCATCCTGAAACATATCGCGGCCGCCGGGTCGTCGTGCTGGGCCTCGCGAGAAGCGGCGTTAGCGTTGCGAAAGTGTTCCACTCTCTAGGTGCGGACGTCATTGTAAATGATAAAAAAGAACGAGAATTGTGCCCCGAAGCGGACGAATTGACTGCTTTGGGCATTTCTGTGCTATGCGGTTATCATCCGGAAGATCTAGTAACGAAAGAAACGGCGCTGTTAGTTAAAAATCCGGGCATCCCTTATACGGCGGATCCGGTGCGCCGCGCCGAAGAGCTTTGCGTTGAGGTCGTAACGGAGGTAGAGGTTGCGTACTGGCTTTCGCCAGCTCCGATTATCGGCATTACCGGATCGAATGGCAAAACGACGACAACGACTTGGATCGGCGAGCTGCTCAAGGCTGCTGGCCTACATCCAATCGTAGCAGGCAACATCGGCACGCCTCTTTGCGAGGCGGCTGTTGCCGCTTCGGAGAACAATTGGATTGTTGCCGAGCTTAGCAGCTTTCAGTTGAAGGGTACAGCAGCTTTCCGGCCGCGTGTCGGCATGCTGTTGAACGTCGTTGAGACACATTTGGACTATCACGGCGGCATGGAAGATTATATTGCTTCCAAAGCCAAGCTGTTCGCGAATCAGACAGCAGAAGACGTTGCCGTGTTGAATTGGGACGACCCTATTTGCCGGGAAGCAGCGGCGGCAGCGGCGGCTCGTGTTTTACCTTTTTCGTTGTACGAAAGTCTCGAGAAAGGCGTCTGCATCGAACCGCCTTTCGTTCGCGGAGAGAGCGATAGCGATGGCGCAAGTGCAGCAGCCCGAAATATCGTATGGCGCCGCGAGGACGGTTCCGAGACGGTAATCGTTCCGGTTGGCGAGCTCGGCATTCCGGGCCGCCATAATGCGGCAAATGCGCTTGCTGCAATCGCAGCCTGCCTTAGTGCAGGAGCCGATCCGAATGCGTTTGTATCGGCGCTTCGCAGCTTCCGCGGCGTAGAGCACCGTCTTGAATATGCCGCTGAAGTGAACGGCGTTAAGTACTACAACGACTCCAAGGCGACGAATCCGACCGCAACGACGATGTCCGTTGGCTCGCTGAGCGCGCCAATTGTATTGATTGCGGGCGGTTTGGACAGAGGCTCCGATTATATGGAGCTGCTTCCGCTGTTCCGCGACCGTCTCAAGGGCCTTGTCGCGCTGGGAGAAACGAGAGGAAAGCTGGCTGCTGTAGCTGAGCTCGCGGGTTTAGCGAATGTTCGATTGGTCGAACCTGTAGAAGACGCTGAATCGACATTGCGCGAAGCAGTCCGGCAGGCGGCAACGCTTGCTGAGCCGGGCGATATCGTGCTGCTGTCGCCCGCATGCGCGAGCTGGGACATGTTTGAGTCTTATGAGCAACGCGGGCGCATTTTTAAAAATTCGGCGCATACCTTGTAAGTAGGGGGCTCGTCCCTACTTCCGCTTGCTAAGAGGTGTGTTCGCTATGGCCAAAGGCAGGTCCGCCCCGGACGTTTGGATGATCGTCTCGATTGCGCTCATTCTTGCCATCGGATTGGTAATGGTATACAGTGCGAGCGCCGTTCTCGCCTTTCATGAGTTCGGTGACAAGTTCTATTATGTCAAACGTCAGTTCATCTTCGCCTTGCTCGGCATCGGGGCGCTGATTTTTACGATGAACGCCAACTATTTGATCTGGAAAAAATGGGCGAGAATTGCGCTCATCATCTGCTTCGTCCTGCTTGTCATCGTCCTTGTTCCCGGTGTCGGCGTCGTGCGCGGCGGAGCCCGAAGCTGGCTGGGCATCAGTTCGTTCGGCATTCAGCCTTCGGAATTTATGAAGCTGGCGATGATTTTGTTTTTGTCCAAATGGCTGTCGGAAAAGCAGCAGACGATTACTTTATTTACGAAAGGGCTGTTGCCGCCGCTTGGCCTGGTCGGACTAGCTTTCGGCTTAATCATGCTGCAGCCTGACCTTGGTTCCGGCGCGGTAATGGTCGGCGCCTCGATGCTGCTTATTTTTACGTCAGGCGCAAGAATTAGCCATTTGGCATCTCTTGCCGCTGTCGGCGCAGTAGGAATGATCGGGCTTATTATTGCGGAGCCATACCGTCTAAACCGTATAACCGGCTTTCTAGATCCATGGGCAGACCCTCTCGGTAACGGCTATCAGATTATCCAGTCGCTGTATGCGATTGGACCGGGCGGGCTGGTTGGTCTTGGACTCGGCATGAGCAGGCAAAAGTTCAGTTATTTGCCTGAGCCGCAAACCGATTTTATTTTCTCGATTGTTTCGGAGGAGCTCGGGTTTATCGGTGGAGCTGCATTAATTACACTGTTTGCCATCCTCGTATGGCGCGGCATCCGTGCCGCGATATCGGCTCCCGATACGTTTGGCACGCTGCTCGCGGTAGGCATTACAGGCATCGTCGGCGTACAGGTGCTGATTAATATCGGCGTTGTCATTGGGGCGATGCCGGTTACGGGTATTACGCTTCCGCTTGTGAGCTACGGCGGGTCGTCATTGACGCTGCTGCTGACGGCTCTCGGCATTTTGCTAAACATTTCTCGCTATTCGAGGTAACGCGCATACCGCAAAGCCGCATACGGTTTGTTGCAATGGTCGACATGAGCCCCATTTGACGGCGGCTCATGACGTCCATTTTGTGTTTGTGAAAGCTTATTAGATGTTTATTAGTTGTCAGTCGCAAAGTCAGGGCATGAATGATCGCGGCCCCCGAGGCCGCTGAAAGATATAGAGGGCAATAGGCCTTATCCATGCTAGAATATAGATTGAAAGAAGCTTCAAGAAATGGGCTGCTGTCACACTCGGAGCACGCAGGGCATAAGATACTCTATAAATCGTGACCGTCACCCTGTCGGGCCGGTTAATGCCAGCGCAGCGAATCCCGGCGCCATACGGCGCCAGTGAGACAGCGAATCCGTTCTTCACCAAGGAAGCACAAGGAGGTACGACCAAATGAAACCATTTATCTCCGAACTGGAGCAAGCGAACATTGGCGAGCTGCTGTTCAATGAACCAATGGCCAATCATACAACGTGGAAAATTGGCGGTCCCGCCGATCTTCTTCTTATTCCAAAAGGCAAAGACGAACTCGTGTCGGCGATCCGCATCCTTCATAAGCATAGTATTTCATGGACCTCGCTCGGTCGCGGCTCCAACATGCTGGTGAGAGACAAAGGCATTCGAGGCGTTGTTATTAAACCGCGTGACGGGCTGGATTATGTGCGTTTTGAAGACAATCTCGTTCATGCCGGAGCAGGCTATTCCTTTATTAAACTTGCTGTTATGACGGGCAAGAATGGGCTTTCCGGACTGGAATTTGCAGGGGGCATTCCCGGAGCGGTAGGCGGAGCCGTCTACATGAACGCGGGCGCGCATGGATCGGATGTGTCACGTATTTTTAGATCAGCTGACATTGTGCTGGAGACAGGTGAAGTGGTTCGTTTTGAACGGGAGGATATGCAGTTTTCGTATCGCCATTCCATTCTTCACGAGAAGAAGGGGCTCGTTCTGGAAGCGACCTTCGAGCTAACCGAAGGAGACCGTAAGGAAATTACAACTGCTATGAACGCGCATAAAGAGAGACGGCTTCGCACGCAGCCTTTGCAATTGGCAAGCTGCGGCAGCGTATTTCGCAATCCGACGGGCGATCATGCCGCTCGGCTAATCGAAGAGGCAGGCTTGAAGGGCGCGCGCTTTGGTGGCGCGGAAGTTTCCGAGCTTCATTCCAATTTCATCATTAACACAGGGCAAGCGACAGCTGAAGATGTTCTCACCCTCATATCACATATCCAAGCAACGATTCAAGATCGGTACGGCATTGCGCTTGTGCCGGAAGTATTGGTGGTGGGTGAGCGGTAATTCGGAGGTGATACATTGGACAAATTGGTGATTGAAGGCGGGAAACCTCTCTCAGGATCCATTGTTATCCAAGGAGCGAAAAATGCCGCTTTGCCGATATTGGCAGCAAGCTTGCTCGCAGAAGGCACTACGACGATTGATCATGTGCCGAAGCTGCTCGATATCGAGGTCATGCTTAACATTTTACGCGAATTAGGATGCCGCGCCGAGCATAATGGGAATACGGTCGTCATAGATACGGATACCGCTCATACCTCTCGTGTGCCGGAGTCGTTGATGGGGCAAATGCGATCGTCTATATTTTTAATGGGTCCATTGCTTGCGAGGTTTGGAGAAGCACAAGTCTATCAGCCGGGAGGCTGCGCGATCGGTGAGCGAAAGATCGATCTTCATTTGCAAGGGCTTGAAGCGCTTGGCGCGGAAATAGAGGAAGCCGGGAATCGTATTATTTGCCGCGCCGGTAAGCTATTCGGGGCTGATATTCATTTGGCGTTCCCAAGCGTCGGCGCGACGGAAAATATTATGATGGCCGCTGTTCTGGCGGAAGGCCGAACGACGATCAGCAATGCGGCTAGGGAACCGGAAATTCAGGATCTGCAGCGGTTCCTCAACGCAATGGGCGCGAAAATTATTGGCGCAGGCACGGATACGATTACGATCGAGGGGGTACAGTCGCTTACGCCGTGCCGGTATAAGGTTATTCCCGATCGAATTGTAGCCGGCACGATAATGGTCGCCGCTGCTGCCACGAGAGGCCAGGTTACGCTGCAAAATACAAATCCAGCGCATTTGACTTCATTAATACATGTGCTGCGCCGGGCTGGTGTTCAAATCGCCGTAGACGGTGATATAATTAAAGTCGGCAGCGCTGCTAGAGCCAAATCGGTAGAGCGGATTGTCACAGCTCCTTATCCGGCGTTTCCGACCGATTTGCAATCTCAGGTCATGGTGCTTCTGACGCTTGCAGACGGAGTCAGCATTATGAAAGAGACGATTTTTGAAAGCCGTCTGAAGCATGTCGATGAATTGTCGCGTATGGGCGCGGATATTCGAGTCGATATGAATGCGGCCATCATTCGCGGCGTTCCAAGACTTTACGGTGCGACGGTTGAAGCGACCGATCTTCGAGCAGGAGCGGCTCTTGTTATTGCCGGCCTTGCGGCCCAAGGGAAAACGGTCGTAGAGCAAATTCATCATATCGACCGCGGCTACGATCGAATCGATTCGATGCTTACCCGGCTCGGCGCGCGCATTACGCGTCAGTCTCCGGTACCGAACAACCTAACGAACTAATACCTTGAATCGTTACATTCAATAACCGGATCCCGCTAAACTTGCGGGACCGGATGCTTTTGCCGAAGGAAGGGACAAGCGATGAGCGCGCAGATGCCTGTGCTGAAACAACCGGAACGCCGAAGAAAAGGCAGCCGCAAGCTGCTGTCAATTCTCTTTTTGCTATTTGCGGTACTTCTTGCCGTGCTTTTTTTCAATTCTTCCATCAGTAAAATTTCAGTCATCGACGTTACGGGTTCCGTTAACGCAACGAAAGCGGAAATCGTCGGCGCGGCGGATATTGCAATAGGAGACGCTTTTTTTGGAGTTGCCAAAGAGACGCTGGAAAAGCGTGTTTTGAAGGTAAAGGCTGTGCAGGAAGCGACGGTTGTCAAACAATTTCCGGGCTCGATTACCATTTCGGTCAAGGAATATCCTGTTGTTGCGTTTGAAATTGGACCGGACGGCCAAATGACGGCCATTATGTCCAATGCGACCAGCGTATTGGCTGCAAGCGGAGAGGCGCTGCTGGACAAGCCGGTACTTTCCGGCTGGAAGGCAGATGACCCGAATAAGGCGGAATTGACGAAGCAGCTTGGGACGATCTCAGCGAAACAGCTTTCCGATCTGTCGGAAATCATTCCGTATCCTTCCAAGGCATATCCGGATCGGATCAAAATGTATACGAGAACGAAATTTGAGGTTATTACATCAGTCTCGCTGCTTTCAGAAAAGATTGAAGCGCTTAATGCGGTAATCGAATCGCAGGAGCCAGGCAAGATTACGATGCTTTTAGCCGACACGTATGTTCCGTTTGATGGAAATTCTACTGAAAATATGGAAACTGACTAAAAATAGACTACTCAATAGGTAGAAAGAATGGTAGAATTTTAATTATATCTTTAGCTTTGATTGCCATGACACAATCGAAACGATTAGCGCGGTCCCAGCGCACTTCGTATCTAAAAATAGAGTGCTGAAAATTTTGTAGAAAAAAGAGGGAAAATATCAACTGCGTTGAATATGTAGAAAGACGTTTTTCATTTTTTTAGTCCTGAATACATTTCGAAGCGCTAAATATTATTAGTTGAAACGGAGGTGCCGCGGGTTGAGCAGCAACGACATCATCGTCAGTTTGGACATCGGTACATCCAAAGTTCGTGCTATTATTGGCGAAATCAATAACGGAGCCATTAATATTATTGGAGTTGGATCTGCCGACTCGGAGGGTATTCGCAAAGGTGCAATTGTAGATATTGACCAAACCGTTCAATCAATTCGCAATGCGGTGGAGCATGCGGAGCGAATGGTGGGCATTCAAATATCAGACGTCTATGTCGGCATTCAAGGGAACCATATTGCATTGCAGACGAATCGTGGCGTAGTTGCCGTATCCAACGAGGATCGTGAAATAGGCGAAGAAGATATCGAACGCGTTATTCAGGCTGCGAAAGTAGTGGCGTTGCCGCCTGAGCGTGAAATTATTAATTTGGTTCCTAAGCAGTTTTTAGTGGACGGGCTTGAGGGCATTTCGGATCCGCGCGGTATGATCGGCGTTCGCCTTGAGGTGGAAGCGACGATTGTAACAGGGGCAAAGACAGCTATACATAATTTAATGCGTTGCGTAGAGAAAGCTGGTCTTCGAATTAAGAGCGTCATATTAATGTCGCTCGCGTCGGGCGTTATGTCATTGACGAAAGACGAGAAGACGATCGGAACCGTGCTGACGGACATCGGAGCAGGTTCGACTACGGTTACCATTTATGAGCAAGGCAGTATTGCGGCTACGTCTACGCTGCCAATCGGCGGCGAGTATGTGACAAATGATATTGCTTACGGTCTTCGGACGCAAAGCGAGCAAGCGGAGAAAATCAAGCTGAAGTACGGCTGCGCTTTTGTCAGCGATGCTGCGGAAGAAGTAAAATTCAAAGTGACTCGCATGGGCAGCAACTTGGAAAAGGAATTTTCCCAGGTTGACCTTGCGAGCATTGTTGAACCGAGGATGCAGGAAATTTTTCAGCTTGTGCGTCAGGAAGTTCGTCGTCTCGGCTATGGCGATAAAGTAAATGGATACGTATTGACCGGTGGGTCGGTGACTATGCCTGGCACGCTTGCATTGGCGCAGGCTGAGCTGGAATCGTCTGTGCGTATCGCGCTGCCGGATTATATCGGCGTACGCGATCCCGCTTTCAGCAGCGGAGTCGGCATGATTCAATACGTCTCGAAATATATGGGGTCACGCGGAACAAGTGCAGTGAAGAAAACGACAAACCGCAAGACGGGTTCCACCGCTTCATCCAAACCCGGTATGTTCGAACGTTTAAAAAGCATGTTTAACGAATTTATTTGATCGGGGGATAAGATGATGTTGGAGTTCGATATGGATTTGGAGCAACTCGCTCAAATAAAAGTAATTGGTGTAGGCGGCGGCGGAAGCAATGCCGTTAACCGAATGATCGAGAACGGCGTCAAGAACGTCGAGTTTATTACAGTAAATACAGACGCGCAAGCTCTTCATCTTGCAAAGTCGGAGCATAAATTGCAAATCGGCGACAAGCTGACACGCGGCTTGGGCGCAGGTGCCAATCCGGAAGTAGGCAAGAAAGCGGCTGAAGAATCCCGCGAGCTTGTTATCAATCAGTTGAAAGGCTCGGACATGGTGTTCGTTACTGCCGGTATGGGCGGCGGCACGGGAACAGGCGCCGCACCAGTCATCGCAGAAATTGCCCGCGAATGCGGCGCGCTGACTGTGGGCGTCGTAACACGTCCATTCACATTTGAAGGCCGCAAACGTTCCGCTCAAGCAGAGCTTGGCATCGAGGCGTTGAAAGAAAAGGTTGATACGCTTATCGTCATTCCAAATGACCGATTGCTTGAGATCGTTGACAAGAAGACGCCTATGCTTGAAGCGTTCCGCGAAGCGGATAACGTATTGCGTCAAGCGGTACAAGGCATTTCGGACTTGATCGCCGTTCCTGGCTTGATCAACCTCGACTTTGCTGACGTTAAGACTATTATGACTGAGCGCGGCTCGGCTCTTATGGGCATTGGCATCGCGACTGGCGAGAATCGTGCGGCAGAAGCGGCAAAGAAAGCAATCATGAGCCCGCTGCTCGAGACGTCGATCGACGGCGCACGCGGAGTAATTATGAATATTACTGGCGGCAGCAACCTGTCGCTGTATGAAGTCAATGAAGCAGCTGAAATCGTCATCTCGGCTTCCGATCCGGAAGTTAATATGATCTTTGGTGCGATTATTGACGAAGATTTGAAAGACGAGATCAAAGTAACGGTTATCGCAACCGGCTTTGAGCACAAGCCTTCGGCGTCGGTCCGCCGCGCAGCAGCGCCTCAAGCTGAGCCAGAAGCGCGTTCAACAAGCTCGCAATCCGCTTCATCTGCTTCGTCAAGCAGTGTAAAACCGTTTGGCACAAGTACTTCGAGCGACCAGCTCGAAATTCCAGCATTTTTGCGCAATCGCCCGCGCAGCGATCGCTAATCGTTGTTTGAAGCTCGTCAACCATTTGGTTGACGGGCTTTTTTGTTGTAGTGTTTTCGGTCATGCCAGTATTCTCACCGCCGTCCATATCGTCATATCGCCCATTTAAAGTACAAAAGTACCTTAAAGCTTCCACAAAGACGATAGCCCACAGCTCCAATGTACAAAAGTACCTTAGCTCGCTAGATAATCGCCCCACAGACCGCTCAAGCGCCCATCTAAGGTACAAAAGTACCTTAAAGCATCCACAAAGACGATACTCCGCAGCTCTAAGGTACAAAAGTACCTTAGCTCGTTAGATAATCGCCCCACAGATCGCTCAAGCGCCCATCTAAGGTACAAAAGTACCTTAAAGCATCCACAAAGACGATCGCTCACAGCGCTAATGTACAAAAGTACCTTAGCTTGATTGTGAATCGCCCCACAGACAGCTTGAGCGCCCATCTAAGGTACAAAAGTACACTAGTGCTTCCACAAAGACGATACTCCGCAGCTCCAATGTACAAAAGTACCTTAGAGCTCGGTTTCAGATGTTCGTGCTAAATGATTCACAATTAACGTCATAGCATATGTCGCAGCTGCTGCCGGTTTAACTCATACAAACAATTCCGCGGACCATCCCCGAGAGGCGATAAGTATCCGCCAGCTTGAAGCCGGGACAAAACGGATTCTGTTTTACGTCTTCCGATCTGAAGACTAGTTTGAATATCGATAGGTTTTATAGGCCTGCCAAGATGAAGGGCTAACCGAAGGACTTCTCGTTCAAGCAACCTATTAGAATTGCCATCACCATAATCCGGTAACAGTCGGCGGCTTCCCATAAACTGCCGAAGTAGTTGGATACAGGTCATCGGCTTGTCCTTCATATCATCGTAGCTGAACCGCAGTATAGACCAGCCGTCGAGAATTAGGTGGTTTTGGCGCATGCGAGAATCGGAGAATTGCCAGCGATTTAGATCGGCAGCGTGGCTTTTGAAGCCATCGATCTCAATTGCCAACCGGATGCCATTTTTTATATAAGCAAAATCAATGAATCGGGTACCGTCTTTGAAATCGGAAACCTCATACTCGGGATGCAAATCATTCAGCTCTTCGAAAGCAGGGAACCATACATTTTCGACAAATAGCTTCTCGGCATGCCCTAAGGCATCCACTAGTCGGCGAGCAGCTTCGCCTTTTCTTTTTCGTACATGAGCAATATACCAGCGGTCATAGCTTTGTTGGAAATCAACCATCGAACACTCTCCTCGTAATAAAAAAACGCGCCAAAGGTATCGAATATTCGATCCTTTGACGCGGTACGTGCTTCGCAATCCGCAACTATTAATTCCAGCAATAATTTACCATAAATGATCAAGTGTTAACAAGTCCCCTTTGTCAAAGCCATCAAATTATGGGCAAGGCAATAGTAGCTGAGAATCATTTTGCCCTGTTATTCTATGCCGTTTTTTATATGCATGCTCGACAAAAAAAGATCTATCATACCGTCATGATTAGACAGACTTTGAAATAGGATTTGAATATACTGGTGTCAATCGTTCTCTCCGGGGCGTCGGCCAACGGCCAAGGTCCGGAATCCCAGGAAGGTGACGCCGTGGCTGTTTATGTCGATGTGATGTTTTTGCGAGAGCTGCTCGTTGATGGCAGCTTGCTTCTTACAACAGCATGGGTTCGTCATAAGAAAGCTAACGCCTGGCGAATTCTCGCTGCATCGGCAATAGGCGCATGCTATGTTGTGCTTATGTTCTATCCGCAGCTTTCGATTCTTTTTACGCTGCTCGTAAAAATTTCCGTATCTTTTTTAATGCTGTGGGTGGCATTCGGATTCGTATCGCTGCAACAGTTTGCACGGAATATAGCAGCTTTCTATGCGGTCAATTTCGTAGCAGCGGGAGCCATACTCGGCATTCATTACTTGCTTATGCAAGGGTCGGGTGAAATGTGGAGGACGGTCAATTTCATTAAAGGCGGCATGCAAGCAGAGTTGAAAATGGGTTTGATTTATTTTATAGCAGCGTTTTGTATCGGTCTGTATATATACCGCACCGTGTTAACGCAGCGACGAGAAAGGGAGCTGGTGCAAACTCATCTCGCCGAAGTTATTATTTCGATTGACGATCAAGAGCAGCGATGCGTCGGGTTAATCGACACCGGCAATCAACTTTATGATCCGTTGACTCGAACGCCGGTTATGGTCGTTGAAGCGGCTCTCTGGGAAAAAGAGCTGCCGCCCGCTTGGCTAAAGAGTATTCGCGAGGAGCAGGTGGATCGACTTGTCGCCGGGCTGGGAGGAGAGGGCCATTTTGCCTGGCAGGAAAGACTTCGTCTTGTCCCTTATCGGGGCGTTAACCGCGGATCGCAATTTATGCTCGCTTTGAAGCCGGATTTCGTTCGAATCGAGCGGGAAGGACAGGTGTTTGTCAACAAGAAAGTGCTCGTCGGTCTTGACGGCGGCAGACTTACGGCAGACAGCGCTTATCAAGCGATTATCCATCCGAATCTCGTTTCCGAACAAGCAAAGGTCGAATGAAGCAATCTTATCGCATCTCACAATTACACGGGGAGGGATGGGCCGGATGCTCGTCAAATGGAAATTAGTCCTGCAGTTATACTATTATAGAGTTTTAATTTTATTCGGATTAAAAGGCGAACAAATTTATTATATCGGCGGCAGCGAGGCGCTCCCGCCACCCTTAACCCGCGAAGAAGAAGAGTACCTGCTCGACAAGCTGCCTTCCGGCGATTCGGCGATTCGGGCGATGCTGATCGAGCGCAATTTGCGCCTCGTCGTATACATTGCCCGTAAATTCGAAAACACAGGCATCCATATTGAGGACCTCGTCTCTATCGGCGCGATTGGACTCATTAAAGCGGTCAATACGTTTGATCCGGAGAAAAAAATAAAGCTTGCGACATATGCCTCGCGCTGCATCGAGAACGAAATTTTGATGTATTTGCGCCGCAACAGCAAAACCAGGACAGAGGTTTCGTTTGACGAACCGCTCAATATTGATTGGGATGGCAATGAGCTGCTTTTGTCCGATGTATTGGGAACGGAAAATGATACGATCTACCGCAATATCGAGGAACAGGTTGACCGCAAACTGCTGCATAAAGCGCTCGACAAGCTGTCCGAAAGAGAACGGATTATTATGGAATTGCGCTTCGGATTAGCGGACGGAGAAGAGAAAACGCAGAAGGATGTTGCGGATTTGCTCGGCATTTCTCAGTCTTATATTTCACGCTTGGAGAAGCGGATTATTAAACGTTTGCGCAAGGAATTTAACAAAATGGTCTAAAAGCCGGACGTACGGCGCTTTGTCAACGACTCTCCCCGGAGGAATAAAAAAGGGGACCAAGGAGATAATGAACATTAATGTTTCTCCTTGGGAGGTAATCACGTTGACCCGAAATAAAGTCGAGATCTGTGGAGTGGATACTTCGAAACTGCCTGTTCTGACCAACGCCGAAATGCGGGAGCTGTTCACCGCATTGCAAACCCGAAACGAGTGGGCAGCAAGAGAGAAATTGGTTAACGGCAACTTGAGGCTTGTGCTTAGTGTTATTCAGCGCTTTAACAACAGGGGAGAATTTGTAGACGATTTATTTCAAGTCGGCTGCATCGGACTTATGAAGGCGATCGATAATTTCGACCTTAGCCAAAACGTAAAATTCTCCACCTATGCCGTCCCGATGATCATCGGAGAAATACGCCGTTACTTGCGAGACAATAACCCGATTCGCGTATCGCGAAGCTTGCGGGATATTGCGTACAAAGCACTGCAGGTACGGGACAGCCTGACCAATCAAAATTCCCGCGAACCGACCATATTCGAAATTTCGGAGGCGCTAAATGTGCCGAAGGAAGATGTCGTCTTCGCGCTTGACGCGATACAAGACCCTGTGTCGTTGTTTGAGCCGATCTACCATGACGGCGGGGATCCAATCTACGTGTTGGATCAAATTAGCGATGATAAGAACAAAGACGTATCATGGATCGAGGAAATTGCGCTGCGGGAAGCGATGCATAAGCTGAACGACCGCGAGAAAATGATTTTGTCGATGCGCTTCTTCGAGGGCAAGACGCAAATGGAAGTCGCCGACGAAATCGGCATCTCGCAAGCGCAAGTATCCAGGCTGGAAAAATCAGCGATTCAACAAATGCAAAAGCATGTCAAAACGTAACGGCGCCGAAAGGCGTCGTTTTTAATTTTGTACTTTCTTTAAAAAATGCGAAACCTTTTTTAAAAGGTGTACGTCTAACTACTGGTAATTTATACATAGGAGAGGAGAAAAAGTAAATGAAATGGATGAGAGGAAATAGAACTTCCACAGCCCAAAAAATGATTTCTGTTATATTATGCCTATGCTTAATGTTTCCGGCAGCGCTGTCTGCAGCGTCATTAACCGAAGTGAGTTCTGCAGCAAAGGGGGAATTGCGCTCTGAGGCTGTTATTCCGTTAGGCAGTACAACAGCTACTGTGAACGGAAAGAAAATGACGATTCAGCCCATTTATGAAAAGAACGGGACTACGCTTGGACCTTTGAATGTCATCATTCGGACTTTAAATTTACAGTTTAAACTTGAAGGAAGCAATTTAACGCTTTGGAACAAAACGTATAAACCGCACAATGTGTGGATCGGAATTGGACAAACAGCGATGACGCTCGACGGACAATCTAAAAAGCTAAGTACGCCGGCTGAAATGAAAAACGGCTCCGTCATGGTTCCTTTTCGAGCGATTACGGAAGCTTTCGGCGGAAAAATAACGTATAACGCAAAAACAAAAGAGGTTCGAATGACGGTTGCTGCTGAACCGGTTATTGATAAGAAGCTGCGTGTAGGCGACAGCACCTTCGGTTGGTCGATCGGCGCGCCGTCTTTTATGCGAATGATCGATCAATCCGAAACAGGAGATTCGATTTCGTTTAGCGGCAAGTCAGGAAACAACTTCGGCTTTAATGTCCAAGTAACGAAGGGAACAAAAAGTTCGGAGATTGCAACGGTAAGGGAGGACAAATTAAAGGTGCTCCATCCATCGGAAGCAGTCATACGTGATGTCTATACCTTCTCGTTACCGATGGAATACGCTTTTATCGAAACGAAGCAAAATCAAGATTTCTCAAATTTATATACGCAATATTGGGGAATGCAAGCGAACGGCAATACGTATTGGGTTGTGCTTTCCTTCTCGGACGTTACGTACGAGGAAGAAAGAGACCGTATCGCTCAAGCGCTGTTGAAATCGTTCAAGCCGACAATAGATATAAAGGATGTACATCAACTTGATTACGCAAGAAAATCGAAGGACCAATACACGACGTTGAAGAATGAAAAATACGGTTTGAACATCCAACTTCCAAAGGGTTGGAAGCAAAATCCGGATTTCAGCAATCCGCATTTTGATGCGGCTGATCTCTACACGGGGACGTTCAGTCTAAAGGTTGTTCAACTGGAAAACGGTCAAGAGCTAAAGGACATTGTTGATAAGGTTCAGTTCGAATATTTTAACCTAAATGGAGCTAACCTGGAAGAACGGTTTTACACTACCTTCCAAGGCAATACTGCCGTCAAAATGAGAGAGCGTTATAACGGCAATGAACATTGGGTCACGTTACTCGTATCAGTGGTTGACGATTGCGCATTTATTTGGAGTCTATCTCAGGACACGAAATACGCTGGGCAGCAAGCGAGCACAGGCTATCAATTCGATATCATTATGAACGATTTGCAAATCGATTTGGTTAAAGCGAAGACACAGAAAAAGCCATGGGCTGCCTATTAGATATCCTATCGAACGACGAACAGCGAGCGATTCTAACAAGACTCTCCTTCCCAGGAGGGTCTTGTTTTTTTCTCTAAAGCGGACATTTTAGGCAAATCCAACATATACATAGGGTAGAATGCGGCAAACGCCTATATTTCAACACGAAACGAAGCTCCGCCTTCGAAGGAGGGCGAGGCCGTTTCTGCTTGCCCCATCGCGCCGGGAAAGTGGTGATCCGAAAATGAAAATTTCCGATTTTCAGACGAAGGACGTTATTAATATTGTCGACGGCAAAAAGCTTGGGCAAATTAGCGATTTGGAGCTTGATTTGCGTCAGGGGCGAATCGACTCGATTGTGATACCTCAGTTTACGCGCTTTCTTGGCATGTTCGGAAGCGGGGGAACGGAAATCGTAATCCCTTGGCGCAATATTGTCAAAATCGGCGCGGACGTCGTCCTGGTCCGAATGGACGAAACGAAGCCGAGAATCGAAGAGGAGGATTTGCACGCCCGCTCTTAACGCGTTAAACTGCTTACAGAGGTGAATGCCAGATGGAAGCTTTTCATGCAATGCAATCGGCGAAGGGACCTTCGCTTTTTTTGTTGTCTTCTTGGATGGAACAGAATAACCGGCTAACCGCAGGCTTTACCGGAAGAAGCGGCGGAGCAAGCGAGTCGCAATGGGCGTCGCTTAACCTGGCGCTGCATGTCGGAGATCGGGACGAGGATGTTATTCGCAGCCGCGAGTTGCTCGCTGAAGCGTTGAATTGGCCCTTCGAGGCGTGGACATCGGCGGAGCAGGTGCATGGCTGCGAGGTTCGCCACATTACTAGAGAAGAGCGCGGCAGCGGCCGGCTGACGCGGCAATCGGCGATTCAGGATACAGACGCTATTATGACCGATGTGCCTGGCGTCATGCTGACGTCCTTTTATGCCGACTGCGTGCCGTTATATTTCTATGACCCGGAGCATGAAGCGATTGCGCTTGCGCATGCGGGATGGAAAGGCACCGTGCTGGAAATTGCGGCTAGAACGGCGGAGCGCATGAAGGAACAGTACGGCTCCAAGCCTGAAAAGCTGCTTGCAGCGATTGGGCCTTCGATAGGCGATTGCTGCTATGAGGTCGACGAGCATGTTATAGGTAAGCTGAGGCCATTGCTTGCTTCATTTGAAAAGGGCAGCGGTCATGATCAGAATGATTCGGCTCCCATGATGAAAGAGCTTGGAAATGGAAAAGCTATGGTAAACTTGAAACAAATTAATCGACAGATTATGATAAAAGCAGGAATTTTGCCGATTCATATCGAATTGTCAAATTGGTGCACTGGCTGCAATAGGGAACTTTTCTTTTCTCATCGCAAGGAAGGCGGCCGTACCGGCCGGATGGCCAGCTGGATCGGTATCCGGGAGAGGTGAATGGAATTGACGACTTTTAAGGACAGAATACAAGAAGTAGACAGTCGAATTGCCGCCGCCTGTGAGCGCAGCGGCCGCAGCCGTGAAGATGTAAATGTAATCGCGGTCACGAAATACGTCTCGCTCGAGACGGCAATCGAAGCCCATCGGCTAGGCTTGCAGCATCTTGGCGAGAATCGCTGGCAGGATGCGCAGCAGAAATGGGAAGCGATCAGCGGATCGGGGAATGACAGTGAAGACGCGGAAGGACAAGCGGTATGGCATTTCATCGGCTCGCTGCAAACGAACAAAGTGAAGGACGTCATCGGCAAATTTACATACATTCACTCGTTAGATCGCATCTCGCTCGCACAGGCGATCGATAAACGAGCGTCCCAGCTAGCCATAAAGGTGCCGTGCTTCATTCAGGTCAACATTTCGGGCGAGGATTCGAAGCATGGCATGCCGCCGGAGGCGGTAACGCAATTTGCGGAAGAGCTGCGCCAATATCCGAATCTGCTGCCAATCGGCTTAATGACGATGGCTCCCTATGATTCGGAGCCGGAAGCGGCAAGGCCTGTTTTTAGGGCATTGCGAGAGCTTCGCGATCAGTTGAACTTGGCGAAAGCTTTTGACCCGCCGCTGACAGAGTTGTCTATGGGCATGTCGGGCGACTTCGAGGTAGCTATTGAAGAGGGGGCAACATGGGTTAGGCTTGGAACCATTCTAGTCGGAAAAGAGGGATAATAAGATGAGTGTAATTAATCGGTTTATGAATTACCTTGGCCTGCAGGATGAAGAGGAAATTATTGAACGCGAGCGTGTCACGCAAACCGAAGAGCAAGAGATTGAAACCCCGGTCTTAGATTCACGTAAAAATACGAAGAACACAAACAACATTGTAAGCATCCATTCGCAGAAAAATGTTCGCGTCGTATTGAACGAGCCTCGCTCGTACGACGAAGCGCAAGATATTGCCGACCATTTGCGGTCGCGCCGCGCGGTAATAGTCAACTTGCAGCGCGTTCGTACCGATCTTGCCGTACGGATCGTCGACTTTTTAAGCGGCACCGTCTACGCGTTGAACGGCAATATTTCGAAGCTGGGCCCGAATATTTTCCTATGCACCCCGGATTCGGTTGAAATTCAAGGGACAATAACGGAAATGCTTGCGGAGGATAACGATTACAATAAAATGAGGTGACCTTGAATTGAATGATTGGAGCATTAGCGGCATCGTCATGAATTTGCAGAATGTGTACTATTTTTTAATCGTCGCTTATATTTTGATGTCTTGGCTCCCCAACGCCCGGAACAGCTTTATCGGCGAAATGCTTGGCAAAGTGGTGGAACCGTACTTAAGCATATTCCGCAGGTTTATTCCGCCAATCGGCGGAATGCTGGACATATCTCCAATACTGGCGCTGATTGCATTGCGGTATGTGGCTCTCGGCATTGTCGCAGTGCTTGAGTTTATCGCAAATCTATTCGTATAACCAAGGGATGAGCGAGTAATGAAACCAACTGTATATGAACATTTCCACCCGGACGAGAAGCCTTTTGTCGACCGTGCTTGGGAATGGATAGAGCGGTCCGCCCAGCAGCATGAGCTGAAGCGGACCGATTTTTTAGATCCAAGACAATTGCAAATTGTAGAAATGCTGGCTAATCGAGATGCTGACGTGCAAGTTCGCTTCGAAGGAGGCTATCCGGACGCAGAACGCTGCCGCGCGCTAATCGGCCCGGATTATTTGTATTTGGAAGGCGAACCGTCGGGATTGTCGGTGCTTGAAGTTCAGGGAGCTAGCGCAGGAGCCTTGTCAGATCTCGATCATGGCGATTATTTGGGTGCGCTGTTAGGTCTTGGGATAAAACGCGATCGGATTGGCGATATTCATGTAAATGAATCGTTTTGCCATATCATCATTCTCGATGAAATTGCCGATTACTTAAATATACACCTTAGACAAGTGCATCGGGCTAGCGTGTTAACCGATATTATTCCGTTGCAGCAGCTTCAGCCGGTCGTTCCAGAACTACAAGAAATGACGTTTACCGTTGCATCCATGCGCTTGGACGGAATCGCCAGCGATGTTCATCGCATTAGCCGGACAAAAATCGTTGATCCGATTCGCGCAGGCCGTTGCCGCGTCAATTGGAAGACGGAGGAGAATCCGGCTGTGCAGCTCAAGACCGGCGACGTAATTTCCATTAAAGGACTTGGACGCTTCAAAGTTTTGGAAGAGGACGGCGTGACGAAAAAAGGAAGAATCCGCGTACGCATAGGCAAATTTATTTAAAAGCGATGCAGGATTTTGGAAACATCTGTCGAATCCTTTGCACAAATAGAGTGTATCCGAAGTGAAGCCGACTTTGGCGGCTAATACGTTTAGGAGGTGCGCCAATGCCGTTGACGCCATTGGACATACATAACAAGGAATTTGGACGGAGATTGCGCGGTTATGATGAAGACGAGGTAAACGAGTTCCTTGATCAAGTCATTAAAGACTATGAAGCGATTATTCGAGAGAATAAAGAGCTGCAGAATCAGATTCTCAATTTGCAAGAGAAACTCAACCACTTCGCTAATATTGAGGAGACGTTGAGCAAGACGATTATTGTCGCACAGGAAGCGGCGGATGAAGTCCGAAACAACGCGAAGAAAGAAGCGCAGCTTATTATTAAAGAGTCGGAGAAAAACGCTGATCGTATTATTAACGAATCGCTTGCCAAGTCGCGCAAAGTGTCGTTGGAGGTTGAAGAGCTGAAGAAGCAAGCGTCGATCTACCGCGCTCGTTTTCGTACGCTCGTCGAGGCCCAGCTTGAGCTGCTTAGCCAAGACGGCTGGGATACGCTGGAGAGCCAGCAGCCTTCCGCATCTTCTACGCTCGAGCAGCTGCAAAGAGGCTAATGCCCGGTTAAGCGGAAGCCCATTGTTGTAATTGGATTTGACAATGATCGAGCGATCAGATATAAATGATAAATATAAGGATTCAAAAAGGGCTGGTTTTCAGACATTTTGAATTACATCTAAACTTTGTTGACGAGAACGAGTACGCTTTTCCGTTCGTCCCCCAGAGAGCCGTTGATTGCTGAAAGACGGCGTTCGAACCGAAGCGGAATATCATCTCCGAGAAGCAGCGCAGAAACTTGCCCGAATTGCGGCAAGGAGTAAGGGCTGACGGACTGTCCCCCGTTATAGGGACCGCGGATCGAAAGCGATTCGCGCCAAAGGTGCCGCCTGCAGCAGGTCTAAATCTGCCGTCATGCGGAACAAGGGTGGTAACGCGAGAACAGTCTCGTCCCTTTTACAGGGACGGGACTTTATTTATTTTTCAGGAGGTATGAACGATGCAACGCGTTGACGTCAAGGAAAAAGCAAGAGCGCGCGAGCTCCGCATCTTGAAGCAGTGGGAGCAGAACGACACATTCAAACAATCAATCGAAAATCGTAAAGGCAAACCGAATTATGTTTTTTATGAAGGGCCGCCGACAGCGAACGGCGCTCCGCATATCGGTCACGTCCTCGGCCGCGTCATTAAAGACTTTATCGGCCGCTACAAAACGATGTCCGGCTACCGCGTTGTGCGTAAAGCGGGCTGGGATACGCACGGCCTTCCGGTCGAGCTTGGCGTGGAGAAACAGCTTGGCATTTCCGGCAAGCAAGAAATCGAGAAGTACGGCGTAGAAGCTTTTATTAAAAAGTGCAAAGACAGCGTTTTTGTATACGAAAAGCAATGGCGCGAATTGACCGAAGCGATCGCCTACTGGACCGATCTGGACAATCCGTACATTACGCTTAAAAACGAATACATCGAAAGCGTCTGGCACATTTTGTCGACGATTCATAGCAAAGGCTTGCTCTACCGCGGACACCGCGTTAGCCCGTATTGCCCTTGCTGCCAGACGACGCTGAGCTCGCATGAGGTTGCTCAAGGCTATGAAGACGTGAAGGACTTGAGCGCAACGGCGAAATTCAAGCTGAACGATTCCGGCGAGTTCATCCTCGCTTGGACGACGACGCCTTGGACGCTTCCAGCTAACGTAGCGCTCGCGGTTAATCCGGAGCTTGAATACATTCGTGCTGTAAAAGACGGCGAAGTCTACATCGTTGCGAAAAATTTGGCGGAGAGCGTTCTGAAGGAAGGCTATGAAACGCTGTCGACTGTGAAAGGCTCCGAGCTCGTCGGTCTTAGCTACGAGCCGCCATTCCGTTATGTGCCGATCGAGAAAGGCCATGTCGTTATCCCGGGCGATTTCGTAAGCGATACGAGCGGTACCGGTATCGTCCACATTGCGCCTGCGCACGGCGAGGATGACTATAAAGTAGCGCGTCAGAACGGCATCAGCATGCTGAGCGTAGTCAATAACGCAGGCCGTTACATCGATGATGTAACCGATTTGGCCGGTCGCTTCGTTAAAGACTGTGACGTTGATATTGTGAAAATGCTGAGCGAACGCGGGCTTCTATACTCGAAAGAGCGTTATGAGCATAGTTATCCGTTCTGCTGGCGCTGCAAATCGCCGCTGCTCTATTACGCGACGGAAAGCTGGTTCATCGAAACGACGAAGGTGAAGGATCAGCTGATCGCCAACAATGCCGGTGTAGACTGGTATCCGGGACATATCCGTGAAGGCCGCTTCGGCAAATTCCTTGAGGACCTGGTCGATTGGAACATTAGCCGCAACCGTTATTGGGGAACGCCGCTTAACGTGTGGGTGTGCGAAGCGACAGGAAAAGAATATGCGCCTAGCAGCATCGCGGATCTTCGCGAACGGGCGGTAGGCGATGTGCCGGCTGATATCGAGCTGCACAAGCCGTATGTTGATGAAATCAAGCTCAAATCGCCGTTCGCCGAAGGCGCGGTAATGACACGTACATCGGAAGTAATCGACGTGTGGTTTGACAGCGGCTCGATGCCGTTTGCGCAGCAGCATCATCCGTTCGAGAACGAAGAAGAATTTGCCGAGCAATATCCGGCGGACATGATCTGTGAAGGGATTGACCAAACTCGCGGCTGGTTCTTCAGCTTGCTCGCGGTTTCGACGCTGTACAATGGCAAAGCGCCATATAAAGCAGTTATTTCGACCGGCCATATTCTTGATGAGAACGGTCAAAAAATGTCCAAGTCGAAGGGCAACGTTATCGACCCTTGGGAAATCATTAACGAGTACGGCACTGACGCTTTCCGCTGGGCGCTTCTTGCGGACAGCGCGCCTTGGAACAGCAAGCGGTTCTCGCGCGGTATCGTCGGCGAGGCGAAATCAAAGGTCATCGACACGATCGTCAATACGCACGCATTCTACGCGTTGTATGCGACAATCGACGGCTTCAATCACGAAGAGCATGCGGAGAAGCGTTCTGACAACAAGTTGGACCGCTGGATCGTATCCCGCTTAAACAGCTTGATCAAAACGGTCATTAAAGGGTTGGAAGTAAACGACTTCCTTAATCCGGCGAAAGCAATTGAAACATTTGTTGATGAGCTGAGCAACTGGTACATCCGCCGTTCGCGCGACCGTTTCTGGGGCAGCGGACTTACAGAGGACAAAATCGCCGCTTACCAAACGCTTCGCCATGTGCTGCTGACGCTCTCGCGCGTGATCGCGCCATATGCGCCGCTGCTGGCTGAAGATGTGTACGGCAATTTGGGCGGAGACGGAAGCGTGCATCTTGCGGATTACCCAGCAGCCGACGAATCGGCGATTGACGAGACGCTGGAGCGCGATATGGAAAGCGCGAAGCAAATCGTTGAGCTTGCGCGCAACGTGCGCAACGAAACGAGCATCAAGACGCGTCAGCCGCTATCGGAGCTCATCGTATCGCTGGATCGTGAATTCGGCTTGAGCGATTATGAAGACATTATCAAGGACGAAATCAATGTGAAGACGATCGTTGTGCAGAACAGCGACAGCGGATTCGTTGACTTTACGTTGAAGCTGAACCTGAAGGTAGCGGGCAAAAAGTACGGCAAAAACGTCGGACCGATCCAAGGCTACCTGAAATCGATGACGTCGGAGCAAACGCGCGAAGCGGTTAACGGCGGCAGCCTTGTTTTCACAACGGCTGAGGGTGAAGCTATTGCGATTACGGTCGATGAGCTGCTCGTTGAAAAGCAAGCGAAATCGGGCTTTGCATCGGCATCCGCGAACGGCGTAACGGTTGCGTTGAACACCGATATTACGCCTGAGCTGGAGCAAGAGGGCTGGGTTCGCGAAGTCATTCGCGCGGTTCAGGATACGCGCAAGAAGCTTGACCTGCCGATTGAGAAACGCGTCGATCTCGTTCTGGATGTCGACAGCGAGCTGAAAGCTGCGCTTGCCGCTTTCGGTGAAGTGCTCCAAGATAACGTACTGCTTAACAGCGTCGCATATGAAGCGGCGGCAGGCATGGAGCGCGTGCAGCTGGGCGAGAAAGAAATTGGAATTCTTATTCGGGACTAGGCATATTGAAGCGGCAATTGAGGTAATAGTATAAGGAAAACAATAAACGAGCGCCTTCTAAGCAAGGCCTCGTTTTTCCTTTCTATATGCTTAAGGAGGTTGCCGCATGAAGGAACATAAAGATCATAAAGAGCATGTGAATATTGAAAAAGAGCTCAATAAAGTGCAAGAGCTGCTCAATAAAATAGCCATCGACATGGAAAAATCGCAAATCGCCGATTATGTCGATCTTGTCCATCATCCGTTTAAGCTTATTTGGCGGAATGTATTAGCGGGAACGGCAAGAGGCGTTGGAATCGCAATCGGCTTTACGTTTTTTGCAGCGACCATCCTTTATGTGCTGCAAATATTAGGCGCGCTCAACCTGCCGATTATCGGGGATTACATTGCGGATATTGTGCGTATCGTGCAAATTCAGCTCGAAGGCAAAACCTATTAAAAACGACGCGAACATCATAGTTGTTCGCGTCGCTTTATTCCTTTAATAAGGTTCGTTCTCTTCTTCTTCGAGCCAATGATCGCCTTCGCCATTTTCCAAATAATTGCGGTATTGGCGGTTGCGAACGACCTGTACATGGCGGCCGGTAATGTCCGTTGCCAGGAAGCTTTCAAGTGATTCGACGAATCCGTCGTTTTCTTCTGCTTCTGTTCCGATATGCTTATAGTCGTCCGCGTCAGGGTTTTCGGACATGGCAGGCGAATCTGCGTTGCCCCATTGCTCGACAATCTGCCAGGCGTCTTCGCCGTCAAATCCGTTGTAGGAATCATGCTCATCCAAATTCGTTCTGCCGAACGGAGGAGCGAGCAAAGCTTCTTCTACCGGACGGTCGGTTGAAATGTTCTGGCGAGGCGAATGCTGAAGGCAATACAGACTGTCGGGCAAAGCTTCAAGCCTTTCTTCCGGAATATCGTCGCCGCAAATGCGGCATTGGCCGTATGTGCCGTTATTCATTGCTTGAAGCGCCGCGTCGATGCGAGACAAATGCATTTCTTCCTGTTCCAGCAGTGCAATATCTTTGCCTCGCTCGAACAGTTCAGTGCCGACGTCGGCAGGATGATTGTCGATCGACGACAGCTCGCCGGTGCCGTCGCGCAGATTTGAACCGAGTCCGTCATGATCATTTTGCCGAATGCGGTTTTCGATGTCTTGTTTTTCGGTTTCCAGTTGAAGACGAAGCTGCTCTTGCCGCTCTTTGGAAATCGTCATTACGATACACCTTCCTTTCTCAATGACTGTAATGTAGTTTTCGCCGAAGGCGTGATTTTAACCGCATAACAATTTATCCGTTTTCGAGCGGCTTATTTGCAGGCTTCTGCAGCGGTTTTCTCGCAAAAGAAGTCAATGGGGAATATAGGGGAGACTGGCTCGCCCAAAGCTGTTATGCTACAATAGCTTGGGACAAACTAGGAGGGATACGATGCGTTTTTACTACTATTGGATTGCAGTAATCGTGTTTGTGATCGACTACATAACGAAGAAGATTATCGCGACCCAGCTTGAACTGAATGAATTAATTAGCGTGATCGGCAATTTCTTTCTTATTACTTCGCATCGGAACCGCGGAGCTGCTTTCGGTATTTTGCAAGAGCAGCGAGTCTTTTTTATTATCATCACAACGGTCATTGTCGCCGCCATCATCTGGTATACCCATGCGAACCGCAATTCGGGCAAAGGATGGCTGTTAACCGGACTCGGGCTTGTATTGGGCGGAGCCTTCGGCAATTTTCTTGACCGCGCGCTGTATGGCGAGGTTGTCGATTTCTTAATGTTTAATTTCGGCAGCTATACGTTCCCGATTTTTAATGTGGCGGATTCGGCCATTTGTGTCGGTGTCGCGCTTATTCTGATCGATACATTGCTGTCGGCGAAGGAAGAACAAAACAACAAGGCAAGTCAAGGAGAGGACAAGGAACATAACGGGCATGAGCAGCAACCAGTATAATGATAATGAATTGGAACAAGAAGAATTAATCGAACTTATCGCACTGCCGGAACAATCCGGGGAGCGGATTGATAAATATGTGACGGACAGCGTTAACGATGCGGCTGTTTCCCGTACTCAGGTGCAGGAATGGATTAAGTCGGGGGCTGTTACGGTCAATGACGCAGCTGTAAAATCGAATTATAAACTGTCCGCTGGCGATAAGGTAGTCGTCCGTGTGCCGGAGCCGGCCGATGCGGCGATCACTGCGGAGCCGATTCCGCTCGATATTGCATACGAAGACAGCGATGTTATCGTCATCAATAAGCCGCGCGGCATGGTTGTTCATCCGGCGCCGGGCCATTATTCCGGAACGGTCGTAAACGCTTTAATGCATCATTGCAACGATCTCTCCGGCATAAACGGCATGCTGCGTCCGGGCATCGTGCATCGTATCGACAAAGATACGTCAGGCCTGCTCATGGCGGCTAAAAACGATCTTGCGCATCTGTCTCTTGCCGAGCAGTTAAAGGCGCATACGGTAACTCGAAAATATATTGCGCTCGTACACGGCAATTTGCAGCATGATCAAGGGACGATTGACGCTCCAATCGGCAGAGATTTGAATGATCGCAAAATGTTCACTGTTACAGACCGCAACAGCAAGCATGCGGTCACGCATTTTGTCGTTCTTGAACGATTAGGCGGAGATTATACTCTGGTTGAGCTTCAGCTCGAGACAGGCAGAACACATCAAATTCGCGTTCATATGAAATATATCGGACATCCGCTTGCCGGCGATCCGGTTTACGGCAGGAGCAAGACGGTTGCCCTGAACGGACAAGCGCTGCACGCCGCGCTTCTTGGCTTCACCCATCCGCGTACAAACGAATATATGCAATTCGAAGCGCCAATTCCGGCTGATATGGAGCATGTGCTCAATTCACTTCGTTTGCGCTAAGCAAAAACCCGCACCGGGCTGACCTCATTCAGCTTGGCTTGCGGGTTTTGCGTAATAATGCAAACATTTCGTTATATTATTCATTATTTCGACCTGCAAAGTGTACTATTCTAAAGCTAAAAGCTGTTGCAAAAGGAAATAACAATAGATAAGGATAGGTGAACCTCTCATGACCAATATCAATCATAATTATTTGGAGCTGCAAGGCAGCTACTTGTTCTCCGAAATTGCAAAACGCCGCAACAAATTTATTCAAGAAAACCCGAATGCGGAAATTATTAGCCTCGGCATTGGCGACGTAACGCGCGGCTTGCCTGAAGCGGTCACGAAAGCGATGCACGCGGCAGTGGACGAGCTGGCTGTACCAGGTTCCTTCCGCGGTTATGGCCCGGAGCAAGGCTATGACTTTCTGATTTCGGCTATTATCGAGAACGACTATAAAGCGCGCGGCATTGACATTCAAATGAATGAAGTGTTCGTGAGCGACGGTTCCAAATGCGACGTCGGCAACATTCAAGAAATTTTCAGCGAGAACAGCATCGTTGCCGTGCAAGACCCTGTATATCCGGTTTATGTGGACACGAACGTTATGGCGGGCCGTTCCGGCAAGTTCAATAAAGAAACGAACCGTTATGAAAATATTGCTTACCTGGAGTGCACGGCAGAGAACGACTTCAAACCAAGCCTTCCAGACCGCAAAGTCGACATCATTTATCTTTGCTACCCGAACAACCCGACGGGTATGACGCTGTCGAAAGAAGAGCTGAAGAAATGGGTCGACTACGCGAAAGAGAACAACTGCATCATCCTGTATGATTCGGCATATGAAGCGTTCATTCAAGAAGAGGACGTTCCGCATTCGATCTATGAGATTGAAGGCGCTCGCGAAGTCGCGATCGAATTCCGCAGCTTCTCCAAAACAGCGGGCTTTACCGGCGTTCGCTGCGCATACACTGTCGTTCCTCGCGATCTGAAAGGCTTGGATGCGAACGGTAATGAAGTCATCATCAACGATCTGTGGAATCGCCGCCATACAACGAAATTCAACGGCGTATCGTATGTAACGCAACGCGGCGCAGCTGCTATCTACTCCCCAGAGGGCAAAGAGCAAATCGCAGCGTTGGTTGACTACTACATGACAAATGCTCGCATCATCCGCGAAGGCCTCGCTTCGATCGGCCTTGAAGTGTTCGGCGGCGTAAATGCTCCGTACATTTGGTTGAAAACGCCGAACGGCCTTGATTCGTGGGCATTCTTCGACAAGCTTCTGTCGGAAGCGAACATTGTCGGCACGCCAGGCGTCGGCTTCGGCCAAAGCGGCCAAGGCTACTTCCGTCTGACCGCATTCGGCAGCCGCGAAAATACGGAAAAAGCGGTTGAACGGATTCGCAACCTGTCCCTGTAATAAAAGCAACGTTCCGGTTAGGCTAACGCCGTGCCGGAACGTTTTTTGTTACTCGGATGACTTGACTTCTTTTGTCGAACGTGGGATAATTCTCTTTGATAAAAGCAGTACCTTTAAATCAGCCCCGTGAGGCTGGCAAGGTAGCGTGAATAACAGATCAAACAACTATGGAATCGAGCTTTTTGTCGAACTGTGTCCTGCTGGGACGCAGAGGCAAAGTCGGCTCTCTATAGTTATCTGGTCTCACTCTCCTTGCGTACACGCAAGGAGTTTTTTTATGCCCGCCTTGCGCAACGCATCTGATAACGAAACGATCGAACAGATGGGAGGCCGCTTGAACAATGGAAGAAGAGCATCTGGTCATTATGGATGAAACGGCAATCCGCAGAGCGCTGACGCGCATAGCCCACGAGATTGTCGAGAAGAACAAAGGGATAGACAATTGCGTTCTGATCGGCATTCGGACAAGAGGCATTTATTTCGCAAGACGAATTGCCGACCGTATTCGAGACATTGAAGGCAAGCCGGTTGAGGTCCGGGATTTGGACATAACCTCCTATCGGGACGATCGCAAAGCGGTTGCAGTCAGTACGGATGTCGAACTATCGGCAGCATTTGGCGATTTGGGCGACGGCGTTGGGTTCAGCGTGCAGGATAAGAAAGTGATCTTGTTCGACGATGTGCTCTACACCGGTCGAACGATACGCGCCGCGATGGACGCGCTTATGGATTGCGGCAGGCCGCAGTCGATTCAGCTGGCTGTTCTGGTCGACAGAGGCCATCGGGAATTGCCGATCCGACCCGACTTTGTCGGCAAGAACGTTCCGACATCCAAGCAGGAGCAGATTGCAGTATCACTTAAGGAAATCGACAGCCAAGATCAAGTAACAATAATTAATCAAAGGGGGCAAGCCGGATGACGCTGACACAATTGAAACAACGGAGTTTGCTCGGTTTGAAGGATCTTGGGAAAGATGAAATCGAAGCGATTTTGGACCGCGCGGCTTACTGGGAGCAGCACCCGAATAAAGTGCACTCCGTCATGCAAGGCAAATTCGCAGCCAATATGTTTTTTGAGAACAGTACGAGAACGCGGTTCTCGTTCGAAGTAGCGGAAAAGCGGCTCGGCGCTGAGGTGCTGAACTTCTCGGCCGCTGTATCCAGCGTGCAAAAGGGCGAATCGATTTACGATACGGTTCGTACGCTCGAATCGATGGGGATTGACGTCGGCATTATCCGGCTGAAACCGATCGGCGTACTGGCGGATCTTGCCACGAAAATCAAAGTGCCGCTCATTAATGCCGGCGACGGCAATAACGAGCATCCGACGCAAGCGCTGCTTGATCTGTACACGATGCGCAAGCAATTCGGAAGCTTAAACGGCTTGAACGTCTCCATTATCGGCGACGTACAGCACAGCCGCGTGGCGCGTTCGAATCTGTATGCGCTCCGTAAATTCGGCGCGAACGTAAGCTTCTGCTCGCCGGACAATATGAAGGCGCCTGAGCTGGACGTGCCTTACATCTCGATTGAGGAAGCGATCAAAGCAGATGTGGTTATGATGCTCCGCGTACAGCTTGAGCGCCATGAAAGCGGCAAGCTGAACTCGGCGGAGAGCTACCGGGAACAGTTCGGCTTGACGGCAGAGCGCGCTGCGCAAATTGCTAGCCATGCGATTATCATGCACCCGGCGCCAATTAACCGCGGAGTCGAAATCGACGATGAGATTGTCGAGCATCCGCAATCACGCATCTTCCCGCAAATGGAAAATGGCGTACCGATTCGGATGGCCGTTGTAGAACGGGCACTAAGCTAATACGAATAATTCCGGAGGGGGAACAAACAATGTCATTATGGATTATTAACGGTAGCGTATGGGACGAAGCCTCTGGCGGACTTCGCAAAGTGAATGTTCGACTGGAAGACGGCAAAATCGCTGAAATAGCAGCTGGTGAGCAAACGCCGGAAACCGGCAGCGCAGAGGTCATTAATGCGGCCGGCAAGCTGTTGTCCGCAGGCTTTATCGATATGCACGTCCATTTGCGCGACCCGGGCTTTGAATATAAAGAGGATATCGCAACAGGGACGCGTTCCGCGGCGAAAGGCGGCTTTACGACAATCGCCTGCATGCCGAACACAAGACCTGCAGTAGATACGCCGGAGACGGTTAAATATATTTTGGACAAAAATGAAAACGAGGGTGTCGTTCGCGTATTGCCGTACGCAGCGATTACTAAAAACCAGCTTGGCCGCGAGCTGACCGACTTCGCCGCTTTGAAGGAAGCGGGAGCGATCGGCTTTACGGATGATGGCGTTGGCGTACAAAGCGCGCAAATGATGAAAGACGCGATGACGCTGGCGCAATCGATGGATATGCCGATCATCGCGCACTGCGAAGACAATACGCTCGTTGAGGGATTGTTCGTAAGCGAAGGCGAATTCGCCCGTAAAAATGGCTTGAAAGGCATCCCGAACGAATCCGAAGCGATTCATGTCGGCCGCGACGCGCTGCTGGCTGAAGCGACAGGCGTACATTACCATGTGTGCCATGTCAGCACAGAACAATCGGTTCGACTCATTCGCCTTGCGAAGTCGATCGGCGTTAAGATTACGGCTGAAGTTTGCCCGCATCATCTGGTGCTGTCGGACGAGGATATTCCGGGTATGGACGCAAACTGGAAAATGAACCCGCCGCTTCGCACGCCGCGTGATGTGCAATCGGTTATCGAAGCGCTTGAAGACGGCACGATCGACATGGTCGTAACCGATCATGCGCCGCATAGCGCAGAAGAGAAAGCGCGCGGCATGCAGCTTGCGCCATTCGGAATCGTCGGCTTTGAAACGGCATTCCCGCTGCTCTACACGAAATTCGTACTGACCGGCAAATGGACGCTGGGCTTCCTGCTGAAGCGCATGACGGCTGACCCGGCTCGCGTATTCCGTCTGCCTACGGGCCGCTTGGAAGAAGGCGCGCCTGCCGATCTGACGATTATCGATCTGGACTGCGAGCGCGCGGTTGATCCGTCGACGTTCGCATCGAGAAGCAACAATACGCCATTCGGCGGCTGGAAGCTGCAAGGCTGGCCGGTAGCTACGATCGTTAACGGCAAAGTTGTTTATAACGAAGCCGCTAATTAATAGAAGAACAAACGAGGACCTGAGGAGTGATACGGATGCAAGCAAGATTATTGTTGGAAGACGGAACGTTGTTTACGGGACTTTCCTTCGGCGCGGAAACGCAAACGTTGGGTGAGGTCGTTTTTAATACCGGTATTACAGGCTATCAAGAGGTTATTTCCGACCCGTCCTACTGCGGACAAATCGTTACAATGACGTATCCGCTGGTAGGCAACTACGGCATTTCCCGCGACGATTTCGAATCGGTTCGCCCGAACATTCACGGTTTTGTCGTACGCCGCCACGAGCCGGTGCCAAGCAACTGGCGCGCTCAATATTCACTGGGCCAGCTGCTCAAGGAATACAATATTCCAGGCATTAGCGATATCGACACTCGCATGCTGACTCGCATTCTGCGCCAGCATGGCACGATGAAGGGCATTCTGACAACTGGCAACGAGCGTATTGAAGAGCTGACAGAGCGTCTTGGCTCGACGCCGTTGTTCACGGATCAAGTAGCGCGTACATCGACTAAAGACATTTTCTCGAGCCCTGGCAACGGCGAACGCATCGTCCTTGTTGACTTCGGCGCGAAAAGCGGCATTCTGCGCGAGCTTACGCAACGCGGCTGCGACGTCGTTGTTGTGCCTCATGACACAACAGCTGACGAAATCCGCAAGCTTGCTCCGGACGGCATTCAATTGTCCAACGGCCCTGGGGACCCGAAAGACGTTCCTTACGCGGTCAAAATGATTAAAGAATTGCTTGGCGAATATCCGATCTTCGGTATCTGCCTTGGACACCAGCTGTTTGCTCTTGCTTGCGGCGCTGACACGACTCGCCTGAAATTCGGCCATCGCGGCGGCAACCACCCGGTTAAAGAGCTGGCGACGAACAAATGCTACATTACTTCGCAAAACCACGGCTACACCGTACTTGAAGATTCGATTAAAAATACGGAACTGTCCGTTACGCATATCAACAACAATGATAAAACGATCGAAGGTCTTAAGCATAACAAGTATCCGGCGTTTACGGTTCAATACCATCCGGAAGCGGCTCCTGGTCCATTTGACTCCAGCTACTTGTTCGATGAGTTCCTTGAAATGATCCGTACGCATAAAAAGAACAACCCGCAGAAACCTCGCCAAGCTGTGCTTGCGGCAACGTTGAAAGGAGAGCTTCAGTATGCCCAAAAATAATGAACTCAAAAAAATTCTCGTAATCGGCTCCGGCCCGATCGTCATCGGACAAGCGGCGGAATTCGATTACGCCGGCACACAAGCTTGCCAAGCGTTGAAGGAAGAAGGCTATGAGGTTATCCTCATCAACAGCAACCCGGCAACGATTATGACCGACACGAATATGGCGGACAAAGTATACATCGAGCCGATTACGCTTGATTTCGTATCGCAAATCATTCGCCAAGAGCGTCCAGACGGCTTGCTGCCGACGCTCGGCGGCCAAACTGGCTTGAACATGGCCGTAGAGCTGGCGCGCGCAGGCGTGCTTGAAGCTGAGAATGTAAAGCTGCTTGGCACTCAGCTGACAGCGATTGAAAAAGCGGAAGACCGCGACTTGTTCCGCGATCTGATGCGCGAGCTTGAGCAGCCGGTACCGGAGAGCGTTATCGTTACAACGGTTGAAGAAGCGGTAGACTTTGCTAACGAAATCGGCTACCCGATCATCGTTCGCCCTGCGTACACGCTTGGCGGCACAGGCGGCGGCATTTGCGGAAGCGAAGAAGAGCTTCGCGAAATCGTAGCATCGGGTATTCGTTACAGCCCAATCAGCCAATGCTTGATCGAGAAATCGATCGCAGGCATGAAAGAAGTCGAGTATGAAGTTATGCGTGATGCGAACGACAACTGTATCGTTGTCTGCAACATGGAAAACTTCGACCCGGTTGGCGTCCACACTGGCGACAGTATCGTTGTAGCGCCATCCCAAACGCTGTCGGACCGCGAGTATCAAATGCTTCGTTCCGCATCGCTTAAAATCATTCGCGCCTTGAACATCGAAGGCGGCTGTAACGTACAGTTCGCGCTGGATCCGCACAGCTTCCAATACTATGTTATCGAGGTTAACCCGCGCGTAAGCCGTTCGTCGGCGCTGGCTTCCAAAGCAACGGGTTACCCGATTGCTAAAATGGCTGCAAAAATCGCGATCGGATACACGCTTGACGAAATCGTTAACCCGGTTACAGGCCAAACCTACGCGATGTTCGAGCCAACGCTTGACTACATCGTATCGAAAATTCCGCGCTGGCCGTTCGACAAGTTCGTTAACGCGAACCGCAAGCTCGGCACGCAGATGAAAGCGACAGGCGAAGTAATGGCAATCGGACGCACGTTCGAAGAGTCGATTCACAAAGCGGTTCGTTCGCTTGAGATCGGCACGCACCGCCTGCACTTGAAAGATGCGGCAGGCCTTGAGGATGAAGTGCTGCGCACTCGCCTTGCGAAGCCGGACGACGAGCGGATGTTCCTCGTAGCGGAAGCGTTCCGCCGCGGCTACAAGCTGCAAGAAATTCAAGACATTACGAAGATCGACTGGTGGTTCCTTGACCGCATCGAATCGATCGTTCAATTCGAAGACCGTATTCGCCGCGAAGTCGCGTTGTCGCGCGAAACGCTTTATGAAGCGAAACGCAAAGGCTTCTCCGACCGTTCGATTGCGGAAATCCGCAGCGAAGGGTTCCCGAACGGCAGCCACACGAACGAGCATGACATTCGCGCGTTCCGTAAAGAGCTTAGCATTACACCTGTATACAAAATGGTAGATACTTGCGCAGCCGAGTTCGAAGCGACTACGCCGTACTACTACTCGACATATGAGGTTGAAAACGAAGTAACGGAATCGAGCAAAGAGAAAGTGCTTGTGCTTGGTTCCGGTCCGATCCGTATCGGCCAAGGCATCGAGTTCGACTACTCCACTGTCCATGCGGTTTGGGCGATCCAAAACGCCGGCTATGAAGCGGTTATCATTAACAATAACCCGGAAACCGTATCGACGGACTTCAGCACATCCGACCGTCTGTACTTCGAGCCGCTCTTCTTCGAAGACGTTATGAACGTAATCGAGCAAGAGAAGCCAATCGGCGTTATCGTTCAATTCGGCGGTCAAACGGCAATCAACCTTGCTGCGCCATTGACGAAAGCGGGCATTCGCATCCTCGGTTCCGATCTGGAGTCGATCGACACAGCGGAAGACCGCAAAAAATTCGAAGCTTTGCTTCGCAAGCTGAACATCGCGCAGCCTGAAGGCAGCACGGTAACTTCGGTTGACCAAGCGGTAGAAACAGCGCAAAAACTCGGCTACCCGGTACTGGTTCGTCCTTCGTACGTCCTTGGCGGACGCGCGATGGAAATCGTCTACTCCGATGAAGAGCTTCTGAGCTACATGGAAGTCGCGGTTAAAATCAATCCGGAGCATCCGGTTCTGATCGACCGTTACATGCTCGGCAAAGAAGCTGAAGTGGACGCAATCTGCGACGGCGAAACGGTATTGATTCCGGGCATTATGGAACATATCGAGCGCGCAGGCGTTCACTCCGGCGACTCGATCGCGGTATATCCGCCGCAATCGCTCTCCGATGATATCAAATCGCAAATCATCGACATTACGGTGAAAATTGCGAAAGAATTGAAAGTAATCGGCCTGGTTAACATCCAATTCGTTATCCATAACGAACAAGTATATGTAATCGAAGTTAACCCGCGTTCGTCCCGTACGGTACCGTTCTTGAGCAAAGTAACGAACCTGCCGATGGCGAACCTGGCGACGAAATCGATCCTTGGCACGAAGCTTGCCGATCTCGGCTATGTGGACGGCTTGTGGCCGGAAGACAGCTATGTATCGGTTAAAGTGCCGGTATTCTCCTTCGCTAAGCTGCGCCGCGTCGACCCGACGCTGACGCCGGAAATGAAATCGACCGGCGAGGTTATGGGCCGCGACGAGCAATACGCAAAAGCGCTGTACAAAGGTCTCATCGGCGCAGGCATGAAAATTCCGATGACGGGCGCGATTATCGCAACTGTAGCGGATAAAGATAAAGAAGAAGCGACTGAACTGCTTCGCGGCTTCTATGATCTGGGCTACAAAATCATCGCGACTGGCGGCACTGCCGACACGCTTGAAGCTGCTGGACTGCGCGTACGCCGCGTGAACAAGCTGAGCGAAGGCACGCCTAACATTCTCGACCTAATTCGCGAAGGCGAAGCGCATTTCGTAGTCAACACGCTGACGAAAGGCAAAACGCCTGAGCGCGACGGCTTCCGTATTCGCCGCGAAGCGGTAGAGAACGGCGTCGTATGTATGACCTCTCTGGATACGGTTCGCGCTCTGCTTCGGATGCTTGAGACGATTAACTTCTCCTCCCGTCCAATGCCAGTACTGCAACCAAAATAATAGCAAGCGAAAGCACGGCCAGCGCCAGCGCTTCGCGGTCTGGGGCAGACAAGCTCCGGACCGCGAGGCCGGCGGATGGCCGTTTATTTCGGGCAAAATGAGTAAAAAAAACAGAAGGGCAGGAGAAATGAATGGTTTTGACGCGTGAGCAAGCGGCAGGCAAAGTGATGGTTGCGCTCGATTACGCCGATGCGGCAAGTGCGCAGCGGCTGCTCGAAGAGCTGCAAGGGATTCCTTGCTACATGAAAGTAGGCATGCAGTTGTTTTATGCGGCGGGTCCGGCATTTGTCGAGCTGCTCAAATCCAAAGGCTACAAAGTGTTTCTCGATGTTAAAATGCATGACATTCCGAACACGGTTAAAGGCGGTTCGAACAGTGTAACCAAGCTTGGCGTTGACATGTTCAACGTTCATGCTGCCGGAGGAGCTGCGATGATGGAGGCGGCTCTGGAAGGCGTCGATGCTGCATTGTCCGCTGGACAGTCCAAGCCGACTGTAATCGCCGTAACACAATTGACGAGCACGAGCCAAGCGACGTTAAACGACGAGATCGGTATAGCAGGTACAGTGGAAGAGGCGGTTATCCGCTACGCCCGCCTGGCTAAGGGAGCAGGTTTGGACGGCGTCGTTGCATCCCCGATGGAGGTTGGATCGATTAAAGCTGCTTGCGGCGCGGAGTTCCAGACGGTAACGCCGGGAATTCGCCCTGCAGGCGCCGCTTTAAACGACCAATCGCGTATTATGACGCCGGGAGAGGCATTGCGTCAAGGCACCGACTATATGGTTATCGGCCGTCCGATTACGGCAGCTGCCAATCCGCGCGAAGCGCTGGAAAATATACTTAAGGAGCTGGTATAAGATGAGTGAAGTGACATTGACTAACCTGCCTGCGCAAATCGCGGCAAAATTGCTGGAAATCGAAGCGGTGGCGCTTCGTCCGAACGATCCGTTCACTTGGACGTCAGGCATTAAATCGCCGATCTATTGCGACAATCGACTGACGATGTCTTACCCGGCAATCCGCGACCTCGTTGCAGAAGGCTTTGCAACTGTTATTCGCGAACGCTATCCGGATGCGGAAGTCATTGCCGGAACTTCGACTGCGGGCATTCCTCATGCTGCATGGGTATCGCAAAAGCTGAATCTGCCGATGGTTTACATCCGCGATAAAGCGAAAGGCCACGGCAAGCAAAACCAAATCGAAGGCCGAATTGCTCCTGGTCAAAAGGTTGTCGTCATCGAGGACTTGATCTCGACAGGCGGCAGCTCGCTGAAGGCTGGACTTGCCGTACGCGAAGCCGGTGCGGAGGTGCTGGCTGTGCTCGCGATCTTCACATATCAGTTCGAATCGGCAGCGGCTGCTTTTGCAGCGGAGAACATGCCGCTTGAGACACTGTCCAATTACAGCGCGCTGATCGAAGAAGCGTTGAAGGCCGGAAAAGTGGAACAAGGCGACGTAGAACTGCTGCAATCGTGGCGCCAAGACCCGCAATCGTTTGGCAAATAAGATAGTGGCATCTATCCTCGAAGCAAGTCATCGGTTCATGATGACTTGCTTTTTATTATGTTATGCAACAGGATTCGACACTATTTTATTCAAATTGTATACAACCTTTGTGTCAAATTCGGGTTAATATGCCGATATGGTAGTAAGTATAGTTGTTGTTTTATACCGAGATGAACAAAGGGGCGTATGACAGATGAGATTTAACTTAAGATGGAGATTGGCATTAATCGGGGTGCTGCCGCTTTTCTTCTATATTTTTTCCGGTTCTTATTTGCTGACGGAATTAAAGAATACGAATGATACGATGCAGGACGAAGTATACGGCGTATCCACTCGATCGATTTCACTTATATTGAATGCGGATCGAGACTTGTATCAAGCGTTCTCAGCCTATCAATATTTGGCGCTTGGCAAGCTCGATGATGAAGGAAAAGGGAAATGGAGCAAATCGCTTGATGAGAATTTGAAGGATTCTGCAAGGCGCGTTCAGGAAACGATTGCAATTCTAGAGCAGAATGAGCTGCTCGAGCTGACCGATGAGAACGGACAGACGGTTGCACAGCTGTCGGATGCCTTTAACAAAGAGTTCAGCGCATGGTCGCAAACGGTAATTGATGCGGTTCAATCCGGACAAGCGGCATCGAAGGATACGGAAATCAGCGAACAGTTCAATCATGTTCGAGGCTACCTTGACGTCATTGGCAATACTCTCGACGTTTATGCCGATCAACAAATTGAAACGAGCAGCGATAAGTTCGAGATCACGAAATTCAGCAATATGCTCGGCATGGCTTTAGTCATCTTGCTGTTAATTGCGCTTATTTATTTCTCGATTCGATCCATTATGAGAACAGTTAGAGCGGTTATGGTCAAGATGAAAAAGGTGGCGGATGGCGACTTGACTGCTGAGCGCAGCATGAAGTACGGCAACGATGAGCTTGGCGATATTTTACGCTCGGTCGACGATATGATGGATGTATTGAAGCGATTGATCTCTTCGATTGCATTAAACGCGAAAAATGTCGGGAACTCGACTTCGCAGCTTAACATCATTTCGCAAGAATCTTCCGCTGCGTCGCAGCATGTCGCTACGAATATCCAGGAAGTAACGAACGGAACGGAAGTGCAAGCGCGAAGCGCGGAAGAGACGGCCAAAGCCATTGAAGAGATGACGATCGGCATACAGCGCCTTGCGGAAAATACGACGGCCTCGGCGGAGCAATCGTTATCGACTTCGGAAGAAGCGGGACAAGGCCAGCAAGCGCTTGAGCGGCTTGTCGGTCAGATGAACCAAGTGAAGGAAGTTATCGGAGAGCTTTCTTCGGTCATTGAAACGTTGGAGAAACGCTCGCAGCAAATCGGTTCGATTGCGGAGAACATTACTGCTTTTGCGAACCAGACGAATATTTTGTCATTGAACGCTTCGATCGAAGCGGCCAGAGCAGGAGAGCAAGGCCGCGGCTTTGCTGTCGTCGCTGGAGAAATCCGCAAATTGGCAGCTAGCTCGCTTGAATCGGCAGACGGCATTCATCAGCTGGTCGCTGAGACGAGGAGTGAAATTTCAGGCGCATCGGGCTTCATGGCACGGACGCTGGAAGAAGTTCACGAAGGCTACAACCGGGTGGAAGAGCTGCAGCAAAGCCTGTCTGTTATCGTAGCGGCAATTGACAGCATGACGGATCAGCTGCAGGAAAACTCGGCAATTACAGAGCAAATGTCGGCTAGTTCGGAACAGGTTAACGCGTCGATGGAGCAATCGGCTTCCTCTGCTGCCGCTAATCTTGAACGTACGGAAAGCGTAGCTGCCGCGACGGAGGAGCAGCTGGCGCTTATGGACAGCATCGCTTCTGCTGCAAGCCAATTGGACGGCGTCGTTGGCGATTTGAACCGCGCGGTCAACTATTTTAAGTTAAAGAAATAAGACGAGAAAAGACTCGGTTTTGTTATCCATCATTTGGGATTGATAACGGACCGGGTCTTTTTCGTTTTTTAAAATCGGAATGAAGAAGAAATTGCAAAAAGGTGTAACCTTTTCAACGATAGAAGCGTCTATCGATTTAGATGAGAATTATGAAAAGGCGCAAGGGGGGAGAAATACGGTCGATGGCATTTTTAGGTCGAAACAAAGAACAAATTGCTGAGCACGACGCTGAGCCGCTACATAACGGCAAGCTGCTCTCGGTCATAAATGTTGAACGCGAGTTTCAAGTTGGAGGCTCGTCCCTCAAAGTGTTGAAGGGCTTGAATATGGAGCTGAAACCGAAGCAGCTTGTCATGCTGAAAGGCCGATCCGGCTCAGGCAAAACGACGCTGCTGAACTGCTTGGGAGGGCTGGATACGCCGACGCGAGGGGAAATATGGTTTGGCGGCAGGCGATTCGACGAAATGAGCGACGATAAGCGAACGCTGGTCAGGCGCAAGGAAATGGGCTTTATTTTTCAGGCGTTTGCGTTAATGCCGCTGCTGTCGGCTTGGGAGAATGTTGAGCTATCGCTGCGGATGGCCGGAACATCTCGTTCATTGTGGAAGGAGCGCGTTGCGCATTGTTTGGAGCTAGTAGGATTGGAGAAACGGATGCACCATCGCCCCTTTGAGCTTTCAGGGGGGGAGCAGCAGCGGGTCGCGATCGCGAAGGCGATTGCTCATCAGCCGATTTTGCTGCTTGCGGACGAACCTACGGCCGAGCTCGACTCCAATATGTCGGCGCAAATTATGGCAGTCTTTCAAAATATTATTCGCACTGAACAAGTTTCTATTTGTATGACTACACACGATCCTACAATTTTGGAGGTTGCTGATCATGTCTATGAAATGGTGGACGGGAAATTTATATAAACGGACGGCGGTCGTGATGCTCACGGCTTCGATTGCCCTGACGAGCGGTTGCTCGCTCTTGCCGGACGAGAAGGAAGAGGAGGTGCTGCCTTCAATCGCGCCGCCGCAAATCGCGAAAAAACCGGAATACGAAGTGACGACGGCGACGCTGGAAACGAAGGTGCAAGTGGTTGGCAAGCTGATCTCGATGCAGGAGGAGACGCTGTACTTTACGCTAGGCGATAAGCATTTGAAAGAATTAAATGTGAAAGCCGGCGATAAGGTAGAAGCCGGTCAGGTCATCGGGGAGCTCGACGTCGATCTGCTTGAACGGGATTTGCGAAATAAGCGTCTTGCGTTCAAACGCGAAGAGCGGACAATGAAAGACGCGCTCCGGATGAAGGACGAGATGGATCCGATTGAGTTTGAGGAGAAAACGATTAATTTCGAACAGAAACAGCAGGAACTGGCCGATTTGGAGGCAGAGATCGGCAAGGCGACGCTCGTCGCTCCGTTTGGCGGCACTGTCGTTCAGCTGAATGTGAAGAAGGGCGACTTGATTAAAGCCTATGATCCGATTGTCGTCATCGCAGATACGAGCAAGATGACGCCAGCCGCCAAGCTCTCGAAGGATGATTTGGCCAAAATCGCCGTAGGGATGCCGGTCGTGGTGGACATTAACAGTGCCGGCCAATTCAAGGGGACGGTAAAAGTGCTGCCGCTGCCAAGCAATGATCAGCAGAACGGCGGCGGAGGAACGAACGGCGAGCCTGAGCAGGAGCGGCCGGAAGATTTCATGCTGGTCGATATTAAAGATTTGCCTAAAGGGATAAACCGAGGAACGCCGCTTTCGATTAACGTTATTACGAAAAGGAAGGAAAACGTTGTCGTTATACCGCCATCTGCGCTTCGCAATTTAGGTTCCCGCACTTATGTTCAAGTTGTCGATGCGGACGGAAAACGCGAAGTTGACGTTGAGGTCGGGCAGCAGACGGCTACGCAAGTTGAGATTATTTCAGGGCTGGAACCGGGACAGAAAGTCGTAGGTCGATAGCTTATGGGAATACCTTTATTCCGGTTTCTGTTTCGTAAGATGTGGAATACGCGCTGGCTGACGCTCAGCACGCTGGCAGGGCTTATGCTTGCAGTCGCTTTTGCAACGAGCATTCCGATGTATGCGGACGGCGCCTTAAAGCGGGTCGTTGCCGAGTCGCTGCAGCAGAAGAGTACAGGGCTGCCGGCAGGCTCGCTGCTGATGCGATACCAGTCGCCAGGCGGCAAGACTGATCTGCCTTCTTTAACTAACGTTGCCCAATTTATTAAGGAAGATGTGCCTGAAAAAATCGGTTTTCCATATACGACCGCAGTTCGAAGCTATTCGATCCGCAGTGCTGACGTCGTTCCAGAGGACTCGGAGAAAGTAGACGCCAGCCGCAGCAGGCAGCTTACGATCATGTCGATTTCCGGATTGATGGATAAATCAGAGCTGACGCAAGGCCGCTGGTTTGTCGATGCGCCGGGAGACGGCGAGCTGATTGAGACGGTTATGCTTGAGGAGGCGATGTATCGTAACGATCTGCATATCGGCGATATTCTCGAATATCCGATATATGGCGGATTGGATCTGACGCTCCGGGTTAAAATCGTCGGCGCGATCAAACCGCTGAACGATACCGATCCTTTCTGGTATCAAGGAATCGAGAGCTTGATGAACACTTTCCAGATCAGCGAACAGGCGTTCACGAAGACGCTGCTCGAGAAATCGGGCATTCCGCTCCATAATGCGAGCTGGTACTACGCTTTCGATTTGGCAGAAGTGAAGACGAGCCAATTGTCTCCGCTGGGTCGAACGCTTGAACGGCTTAATGTTGATCTTTATCAGCGATTAAAAGAGACGAGAGTGGAAATTTCGTTCGCCGATACGCTTTCGGAATTTAAAAAGCAAAGCTTGCAGCTGCAGACGCTGCTGTTCACGCTCGCCGCTCCGATGATCGCGATGGTATTCTATTTCATTGCGATGAACGCTCGGCAATCGCTCGATAAGCAGCGAAGCGACATCGCGGTGCTGCGAAGCCGCGGAGCGGGCACACGCCAAATTATAGGCATCTATACGCTTGAGGGTCTTCTGCTCGGGGGCGTTGCTCTCGTCGGCGGACCGATGCTCGGCTGGTATATGGCGAAGAGCATCGGTTCGGCCAACGGATTTTTGTCCTTTGTCAACCGCAAGTCGATCCCCGTCGGCTTCTCGACGGAAGCGATCATTGCAGGCTGCGCTGCTGTGCTTCTCGCGGTGCTGTCGACAGTTATACCGGCCGTCATTTACGCTCGCTCGTCAATTGTGAGCTACAAGCGGGATTTGGCCCGTTCGGACCGCAGTCCGTTCTGGCAGCGCTGGTTCATTGATGTGCTGCTGCTTGGCGCAGCCGGCTACGGCTGGTACATGTTCAACGAACGACAAATGCTGACGTTCAAGACTGGAATGACGACGGATCAGCTTAATGTGCAGCCGTTTCTGTTTTTTGTTCCGGCGCTTGCGATATTTTCAATTGGGTTATTTTGCTTACGGCTGTTTCCGTGGCTGCTCAAGCTATTCAATTGGCTGGGCCGGAAGTTTTTGCCGGTTCCGCTTTACTTGACGCTGGCGCAGCTGTCGCGTTCATCCAAAGGCTATTATCCGCTTATGATTCTGCTCATTTTGACGCTTGGTTTGGGCGTATACAACGCGTCCGCCGCGCGTACGATTGATTTGAACTCGACGGAGCGGACGCTTTACAAATACGGTTCAGACGTTATTGTGAAAACGGTCTGGTACGGTGAAGCCGAATTGCAGCAGAACGGCGGAAATGGCGGCACTGGAGGTGGCAACGGCGGTGGCTCTGGAGGCGGCGGGAATGGCGGCACTGGAGGCGGCAACGGCGGCGGCCCTGGTGGAGGCAACGGCGGAAATGGCGGCGGCGGCAACGGCGGCGGTCAAACAACGCCAACGCGCATCATCTACAGCGAACCGCCATTCGAACTGTTCCGCAAGCTGGAAGGCGTCGAAGCGGCGGCCCGGGTTCTCCAGACGAAAGGCAACGTGCTCGTTTCGGGCAAATCGATCGGCCAAGGTACGGTCATGGGCATCGACAATGTCGATTTCTCTAAAGCGGCATGGTTCAGAAATGACTTGTTCCCGATTCATCCGTATCATTACTTGAACTATTTAGGCATGTATGAGAATGCGGCCCTTATCCCGTCGAAAGTAGCGGAAAAGTATCAGCTTAAACCGGGAGACAGCATCTCTGTCAGCTTCGCGGAAGGAAAGCTCGATTTCGTTGTTGTCGGCATTATGCCGTATTGGCCGAGTCAATACCCGGATGAATCGCCATTTGTCATTACGAATCTCGACTTTATTTATGACCAATTGCCGGTTACTCCGTATGAAGTATGGCTCAAAATGAAGCCGGATGCCAAAGTCGGCCCGCTAATGGAAGCTCTGCAGAAGCAGGGCATCGAGCTTGCATCGGTTAAAGATGTGCGAACCGAGCTCCTTACGCAATCGAAGCATCCGACGAGAGGCGGCGTATTCGGCATCTTGTCGCTTGGCTTCTTAGTCTCGGTAATCGTAACGTTGACCGGCTATGTGCTCTACTGGTTTTTCAATCTTTCAGGCCGTGTCGTTCAATTCGGCGTTCTCCGTGCAATGGGGCTGTCGCGCAAGCAATTGACAGGGATGCTGCTGCTGGAACAATTGTTTACTGCCGGGCTGTCTATCGGGCTTGGCGTTCTAATAGGCAAAGTAACGAGTTTGCTGTTCCTGCCTTTTCTGCAGACGGCGGAAAATATTGCCGAGACCGTGCCTCCGTTCCGGGTTGTATTCGATTCGAAAGATACGACACAGCTTTATGCGGTCGTTGGCTTCATGATGATAACGGGAGCAATGCTGCTCTTCCTGCATATTCGCAGGCTGCGAGTGCATCATGCGGTCAAAATGGGAGAGGAGCGGTAGCTTGATATGATCGAATGCGAAGGTCTCGTCAAAATTTATAAATCAGACGATCTTGAGGTTGTCGCCCTGCAAGGGCTTAATTTAAAAGTTGAAGACGGAGAGCTGATGGCCATTATCGGCAACAGCGGAAGCGGCAAATCGACGCTTCTTAACATTCTCGGCGGATTGGATCATCCTTCCGCCGGCTCCGTTCAGGTGGGTCCTTGGGATCTGCTGAAAATTAATGATGATGAGCTGGTGCAATACAAACGGGAGACGGTTGGCTTCATTTGGCAAAATAACGCCCGCAATCTGTTGCCGTATTTAACGGCGCTGGAAAACGTGGAAATGCCGATGATGCTGTCCGGCAAAGTGGATCGCGAGTACGCCAAGCAATTGCTCGATTGGGTTGGCTTGAAGGAGCGGATGCACAACAAGCTGCATCAGCTCTCCGGCGGCGAGCAGCAGCGCGTCGCGATTGCCATTTCATTGTCCAACCGGCCTAAACTGCTGTTGGCCGACGAGCCTACCGGCTCGGTCGACACGGCAACGTCCGATAAGATCATGGGCATTTTTCGTAAACTGAATCAAGAAATCGGCATTACGATCGTCATTGTTACCCATGATTTGACGCTAGCCGGCAAAGTCGACCGCGTTGTCGCCATTCGTGACGGCTTAACGAGTACGGAATTCATTAAACGGAATCCGAATATGATTTCGGATGGGGGGGAAGCGCTGGACAATAGCCAGAATCAGGGGTTATCAGGCAAGGGAAAAGGACTTCAAGAGGTTCATGAAGCGTATGTCGTTGTCGATCGTGTCGGCCGATTGCAAGTGCCGAAAGAATATTTGACCGCGTTGGCGATTAAAGACAAGGCAACGATGGAATTTGACGGCGAACGTATTATTATTACGCCGCCGAAATCATTGGGGGGATAACATGAGTAATCGTGCAGGAGTTAAAAAATGGGGTTTTCTGCTAATGACAGTCATGATGGTAGTTGCACTTTTATCAGCGTGCAGCGGCGGCAACTCGGATAACGAAGCGAAAACACGAGTCTTGCGCGTTGGCGTCCTTTACGGCGGCGCCGACAACGAGCCTTATTTCCGCCAGCAATACACCGATATGTATGAGATGATGCACAAGAACATCAAGTTTGAAATTGTAGGCGCCATCGATTACAGCCAACAGCGCTTTGAGACGCCAAACCCGGACGGGACGACAACGCAGCCTGATCCTTACGAGAAAATGAAAGAGATGCTGACCGGTCAAAATCCGGTGGACGTTGTCGTAATCGACTACAATATGCTTCGCCGGATGACGCAAGACAATTTGTTGCAGCAGCTCGATCCGCTCATTCAGCAATCGAAATTTGATTTGGCCGATTACGTTCCAACGGTTATCGATGGCATTAAAGCGGCTGGAGACAACAATATATACGCGTTGACTCCTACTTTTTCCGCTTCAGCACTTTACTATAATAAGAAAATGTTCGCGGATGCGGGCGTTGAACCGCCAACGGACAATATGACTTGGGACGATATTATTAATCTGGCTCGCCGCGTATCGAGCGGTGAAGGAGAGGATCGCAAGTTCGGACTGTCGATCAACCGTTATTCCGGCGATCCCTTCAATGACGCACAAAATTACGGCGCCGCGCTCCAACTGAAAATGTGGGATGATAAAGGCGAGAAGATGCTGGTCAACACTAGCGATTGGGAGTCGGTTTGGACGACGGTCTCTAATCTTTATAAAGAAAAGCTTTCTCCTTCTCAGGAAGATATGAATAAGATTTACGAAGCACAACAAAAGCTGGCTGACGATAGCGGCTATTACAGTCCAATTACCGGCGATCTGTTCTTGAGCGGCAAAGTGGCTATGACGATCGCAGATTACGGCTATATTAACGAAATTACGAACACCATGAACAATGCTTCAAAAATTAAAAATTTCGAACCGTTCGAATGGGATGTCGTAACACCGCCAACGCATTCTTCCAAGCCGAATATCGGCGGCAACATTTTCTTCAGCCAATTGATGGGCATTAATCAGAAGGCTGCGAACGCGGAAGATGCATGGGATTTCATCCAGTTTACAAACAGCAAGGAATGGGCGGAGCTGAAATCCCGCAGCACGTATGAGCTTGTAGCCCGCAAAGAATACTTGAAGCCTAAAAACGGAGCAAGCTACAACATTGATGCGTTCACAACGCTGTTGCCGGTACCCCCGGCAACAACGGATTCGGAAAAGCTCATGCGTGAAAAACCAGGCATCTGGGAAGCGCAGCAGCCTGGATATGAATTGTTCCAGCAAGTTATAAAAGGCGATAAGACGGTGAAAGAGGCGCTTCAAGAGTGGGAAACGAAGGGCAACGCCGTATTGCAGCGGATTAATACGAGTCCGGATGGAAAGGATGGCGGCGGCACAATCGATGTGAAGCCGCTTGATAGCTCGGCCGAAGCGGAAGCCGTTCCTGAAGGCTGATGAATGAATGAACACCCCGTATAAGGCGTTTTAACGCCGCTGTACGGGGTGTTTTATTGTTGAATAGTTTGGGGGGCAGTGCTTATGCGCGAAACAAAAACGACTGGTAGGCGGTCCAGAAACCGTTCTCGGTAGCGTGCAGCAAATGAATCCGATCAATCTTAGTCGTCAGATCCACTTTAGACATTCGCAGGTTGCCATATAGATCATGAAGCTCGTCGGCATTCATTTGTTGTCCGATCGTCACATGCGGCGTGTAAACGTAGTTTTGTTTCTGGATCGCGAGCGGTCCGTTGCAAATGAGTTGATGCAGATGCTTGAACGGAAGAGGATCTTCGAGCGCTAAGTAAAGCACATTATTAACGGGATAGAAGGTAGATACCCGATTGAAGCGGATCGTAAATGGCGTCAGAGTGGCTGTCACCTTGTCGAGATGCGCAACGGTTTCCTGCAATTGCTCCTCCGACAGCTCGCTTTTGTCGCGGACAGTTAAATGCGGCGGAATCGCCGAGTAGCGGGGATCGTGCCGGATGCGCCAGCCGTTCGCGAAATCCTGTACCTCTTTAGACGGGAATGCGGCAATACCGAATTGCATAGCGTTCAGCTCCTTTTTGATTACATTTTGTTCAAGTGGTGATATCGGCATACTTACACGATCGGCACGAGCGAACCGACGGCCAATTAGGAACAGCTTTTTTAATTTGTGTTAATTTTGGGTACTCTAACGACAAGCAATTGGACAAAGCAAAACTTTTTAAGGAGGGCCCTGTATGAAATGGATCTATTGGGTTAGACTTTACGAAACCAAGTTTCAAGCAGGCTGCCTTGTGCGGCGCATGGAGAATGACTGGTGGGTGTACGGTTACGATTGTCCCCGGGAGGTCGAAGTGTTCCGCTCGCGCAAAGGCCGCTATGGTGTCCGCTTTCTTCCCTAATAAAAGTATATGCGAATAAGTGTTGTTCATATTTTTTCCTATGCAGAGAATAAAATGCTTGACTTAGATCTAACGGATGTTGTATATTAATTGATGTCGCCATTAAAGATGTTTGCACAAATGGAAATTTCGCGGGGTGGAGCAGCTCGGTAGCTCGTCGGGCTCATAACCCGAAGGCCGTAGGTTCAAATCCTACCCCCGCAACCAACCTTTCGATTAAGCGTCAACCGACGTATCGTGAGGGCCCTTAGCTCAGTTGGTTAGAGCGGTCGGCTCATAACCGATTGGTCGGGGGTTCGAGTCCCTCAGGGCCCACCATTTGAAACATCCCACATGCCGGGGTGGCGGAACTGGCAGACGCACAGGACTTAAAATCCTGCGGTGGGTGACCACCGTACGGGTTCGATTCCCGTCCTCGGCACCATTACTTACATAAGGGTTTAGCTCTTATCAGTAATTTCGTAAAAAATCAAAAAGTGAAGAGTTTTGCGTACCCGCAAGTGATACTGCTGGACGCACAATCCTTCATACGTGAAATCCTTTTTCGTACTATCTGTACTTCAACTACAGATAAACGCGAAAAAGGATTTTTTGTTTTGGACTATGGTTGAAAAAGAGCACCTTCTCCATCACAGGAGAGGTGCTCTTATCGTATATTCCACTCACCAAAACGATGCAATGACCTTCCAGCTCGTTTTCTTAAACTGCGTGACCTCTGAGCCGATCTTGATGTTGGCTTGTTTCATAATATCCGCTTGGAGCTTCGAATTGATTCCGAAGTCTTCGAAATAATGGATTCCCATATCAACTTCTTTTAATCCATGATGTAAAACTCCGTCGACAATGCTTCTCCATTTTTCTTCTGAAGGATACCATATTAAGTCGTTCGGCAGCTGAACGGTTTTGAAATTATTGAATAGCCCCGGCTTTTGAAAAGAGGCCTTGAACATAACCTTCTTTTCGGATTTCTTCTCCATTTGCATCTCTCCGCTGCCTTTGACCAACTTGGCTTTCGCTTTGACTTCAGCGTTAGTGTTGACGTCAAGTTCATAACCTTCTTCGTGAACAACGAGCAGTTCTCTCGGTTTGAGGTGCATTAATATTTTGATAGCTTCATTTACTTTCTCTTCGAAAGCTAATGTATGATATTTTTCGAAAGGGAAGTAAGCTCGATTATTATGCGGGCTAAGGATATAGAATTTATCGAGCTCCGGTTTGACTGTGCCTTTCCACTCGAGTTCAGAACTTGCGATCGCGTGCGGCACCTCCAAGTAGTCGAAAGCAGCCCATTTTTTGGAGATAGTTTTGATAGCGCCAGCTACACTATCCAATAAAACAGGTCCAATGCCCAGCGGCATCATGCTCGTAATTGGCTTCTTTGAACGCTCGTTATGCCAATCATTCATTGAATCCTTAATCGTGTTATTTTTTGTGATAGCGTTAATGTTATCGAATCTGCCTATGTGGATGATTCTTCTCTCAATTTCAGGAATGGTAATTAATGAATTCATGAGGGCAAATTCCTTTCGACATCGAGTGAATTTGGTTATTATGTCCTATATAATACAGTAATTTTTTCAGCCTGCCTATCCAAAATGCAGGAGATATGTCATTTATTCGCGAAAATATACAGTATCGCAAATGAAATAGACTAAATCTCTCGAATAGGTGAACTCATGCAAAATAATGATTCGATGATTGGTCACATTTCAAAGTCCAATATAGCTTGGATTTTCCAGTGGGTACCCGCAGATTATAATACTTTCGATGATTTTAAAATGGGCAAGAAGACGGAGCTGTGGAGAGCCAATCAGCATTTTAGCAAAATGAAAGCAGGAGATATTGCCTTGCTGTGGAAGGCAGGCAGCGGTACGGAAGAACAAGCTGGGGAAGCTGGTATCTATGGCTTGGCCCGCCTGATGGGCGAGCCTTTTCCAGCGCCCTTATCAGATAAATACGCTAAATATCGTGTGAAATTAGAGTATTTTTTTCTGCTTACAAATCCGATTCTAAAATCAACGCTGGCGGTTCATCCACAATTAAACGAATTATCGCAAAGAATTGTTCGAGGAACAAATTTTCGTGTCACGGAAGAAGAGTGGATAGAGCTTAGGTCAATTATTCTGGGGGAAGAAGCAGTAATACAGCAGGATCGCATACCAGAAAGAAAACTGTTTGAAGGCATGCGTTTCGTACGTGATTCTCAAATGGTTTCCCGAATTAAAGATGCAGTGGATCATAAATGTCAGATCTGCGGTTTGCAGATTAAAACGAAAGGCGATGGGTATTATTCTGAAGGGCATCATATACAGCCTTTAGGCAACGATCACGAAGGTCCAGATGAGGAAGGCAATATAATTATACTATGTCCTAACCACCACCAAGAATTTGATCTTGGCGTAATAGCAATTGAGCCTCTGCGTCAAATTATTGTTCATTGGGATACGAACAATCCTTATCATTCTAAAAATCTTGCATATAGCCGAAAGTTGAAAAAGGAATTTTTGGAGTATCATTATACAACTATATTTATGAGCAAATGATAATCTTAATGAGGATGGGATAAACATGAGTGAAGAGTCCAAGTATGATAAGCACTATTCGGAGGATGGGTTTTGGACAAAGCTTAAGAAGCACGCCATATCTGCGGGACAAAAGGTTGTTTATAGCGGACTGACCTTATACTATGCGCTTGAAAGTCCAAACACCTCGCTAAAAGATAAAGCCATTATTTACGGAGGACTCGGCTATCTGATCCTTCCTGTCGATGCGCTTCCTGATCCGATCCCAGTGGCAGGATACTCCGATGATCTTGGCGTTCTGCTGTTCGCAGCAGCGCGTGTAGCTCTCAGTATTGACGCAGTCGTTAAGCAAAAGGCAAAAGCGAAGCTTGAAGATTTCTTTGGCTCTGGCTCGATCAATCGAATTGAAATCGATGAGGTTGATAAGCAGATCGACGGTGACGAGGATGATGCTGCTCCAAGCGCCAATTAATAAGAAAACGGGCTGCTATGCGTTCGCTACGGAAGATGAATTCCGGCAAAGCGCATAGCAGCCCGTATTTGTTTCTTTGTATTAACGAATGGATGCTCTAGCCGCATGATGAGCCATTTGATGCAGCGCATTGTTCTTTTTATGCCGGCTAATGTATCGTATAATGACAGTTACCTCTGGTCGGCTGAGCTTCAACTCTTGGATCGTCTGCTGAATCTCGTCCCGCAACGTTTGGCAACGGAGATCGGCGAAATAATCCTTGGCCAGAATAAGATCAATAGTGCTGCAATCGGTATAAATGACAGCAATCTTCGGCTGCTGTTGCTGAAGTGCCTGCGCGAGCAGCTCAAGGCTGAAGGCGATCGCTTGCAGCTCGCCGTATATGGAGCCAAAGTCCTCCGTGTTATGAAGCTGCTTGGCAGTCACGCTGATGCTGCGGTTATGGACGAGGCAGCAAGCGACGCCGTATTTATTAAGCGAAGCGAAACCCGCGTAATCGCAATAAAGGCTGATCTGTCCTGTATTGATAATGTTTTGTCTGATGCTGGTTACGGTATAGGCTTGTTTGATGAGTTTGTCTTGATACGTCGTATTCAGTGGAGAAGAAGCCTCCTTCTTAAAGATTGATAATCTCACCAAATCGTATAAAATATTTGTAGTGGAGTCAAGATTCGTCGAATGGTTGAATCAGTTTGTGTCACGAAGGGAGAATGAAATCGGTATGGCGGCAAGCAAATACTATGTTGTATGGGTAGGCAAGAAAAGCGGCATATTCGCCACTTGGAAGGAATGCCAAGAGCAAGTAAACGGATTTCCGGACGCTAAATATAAATCATATGAATCGAAGTCACAGGCGGAGACGGCGTTCAAAGACGGCTGGCAAAAGCATTGGGGAAAAGGCAACGCAAGCGCCGGCAGCAGCGCAAAAACGAAATTCGCCGCAGCGGGAGCCTCTGCGCGCTCAACATCACCGCAACGCAAGGCATCGGCGGCAAGCGTGCCGCGCGCAGCTCTGGAAATCGATTACGACAGCATATCGGTAGACGTTGGCACGCATGGCAATCCAGGGCCTGTTGAATATAAAGGCGTTGATACGCAAACGGGAGATATATTGTTCTATGTTGGACCGATACCGAATGGGACAAACAATTTGGGCGAGTTTATAGCCGTTGTTCATGCGCTGGATTACTTGAAAAAGCAGGGCAGCAGCAAAACGATTTATAGCGACTCGAGAACGGCGCTGGCCTGGATTCGCAACCTGAAAATCGCCTCCACCTTGAAGCGGGACGAGTCGACGAAGAAGATTTGGGCGCTCGCCGATTGGGCGCTCGATTGGCTCCGCACGAACAAGTACGAGAATCAAATCGCAAAGTGGAATACGGAAGAATGGGGCGAGATTAGAGCCGATTTCGGCCGAAAGTAGGGGGAGACTGTCGTGGAGCTTCATAATGATTGGGATGTGCTATTGGGATCGGAAAAGGACAAGCCTTATTTCAAGCAGCTGGAGTCGTTTCTGGACGAAAGATATGCGGCGGCTAACGTATATCCGAAGCGAAGCGAGCTGTTTGCCGCGCTTCAGCTAACTTCCTATGCCGATACGAAAATTGTTATTTTGGGGCAAGATCCTTATCATGGGGAGGGTCAAGCGCAAGGGCTGAGCTTCTCTGTTAAGCCCGGGGTCGCTATCCCGCCTTCCCTTCGCAATATTTATAAAGAGCTTCAGGATGATATCGGATGCCCGATCCCTGAGCATGGTTCCCTCGTTGAATGGGCCAAGCAAGGCGTTTTGCTGTTGAATGCGGTTCTGTCCGTTGAAGATGGAATGCCTAACTCGCATAAACGGAAGGGCTGGGAGCAGTTTACAGACCGGATTATTGCCTTGTTGAACGATAGGGAGAGACCGGTTGTTTTTGTGCTTTGGGGCAAGTATGCGGAGGACAAAGCAGCCGTAATTGACGGGAGCAAGCATCCAATCATCGTATCGGCGCATCCAAGCCCGCTCTCGGCTCGAAGGGGGTTTTTCGGCAGTAAGCCGTTCTCACAAGCGAATGACCTTCTGCGACGGATCGGCAGTGCTGAAATCGATTGGCGTCTATCTGAAGCTGCAGCATTAGAACCGATTTCCTAATAAAAAAGCCTCTCGTTCCGCGGCGAATCGCACTCTGATGGTAGAGGGTGAAATTCACGAGAACGAGAGGTTTTTTTTATCGGATAACGGCGCCGCTTACGGCATCGCTTCCGTCAAAGGATGAAGTTCCGGCGCCGCCCGACGGAATGACAGGTTTAAGGCTGGCATCCACATAGGTGGTTACGGAAACGTCGGTTATAACTTGTGGATACATGCGATCCGGGTCTGGCTGAGTCAGCTCCATTTGGAGTATGGCCTGATTGTCTTGGAATGTGATAGAGGCGATCCGAATGCCGTATCCGGGATGAGGCACTTGCGCGCTGACTGTTACTTTGTTGACCTCTTTATTGACGGCTTCAACGGTTAATTTGTACTCAACCGCCGGGTCCGGCTGAACGACAGGCGTTGCCGTTTTCACAAACTGAATGCTGTCATAGAGCCAAGCGGCTGCATCGCTGCGTGTAATAACCGTTTTTGGATTGAAATTTTGCTGAGCGTCTAGCGCAGCTATTTTCGTGATTAGCAGCTTTTGAATGCTGTCCATATATGCCTTATCAACCTTTGCTTCGTCCTTAATCAGCATGTACATTTCGGCATACGCGAAATCGCCTTTTCGCGAGATCGCTTGGAATAAATGGTGAGCAAATTGCTCGCGAGTCATTTCGTCATTCGCTTTTACAGAGACCGGAATATCGAGACCGCTGTACTGCGCAATAATGAAGGCGCTTGAATACCAGGCGTCGTCCTTTAAATTCGGAAAGTGATCGGTCACTTTCGGCGCTTTAACAAAGCGAATGTGGTCGATATTAAGCTCTAACCCTTTTACAATCATCGAGATGCCCGCCGTATAGGTAAGCTTTCCTTTCGGATTGAACTTGCCTTCGCTTTCGCCGTTTATGACTCCGAGCTTTTGCAGCGCTTCGATCTTGCTCTCATTCGAATCGTCCTTCGTATCGCTAAATGCCCATACGGTTTGGCCAAACGTCAGGATGAACAGCATCGCGATTAATGTTAATAGAAACGGTTTTTTTCTCAAGTCGAGATCACTCCTTAGTGGATTTGCTTCCGTTATTGTACTATGTATGACGGTATAAAAGGACATATGGTTGCAGTCTAGCCAGAAAAAAAGGCAACCAGTCCGTTAAGGTCGGGTTGCCCATTAGTGTGCGCTGTCTTATCCAGTTTTAAGTCAAACTTCAGCCAGCCATTAGCCTATTATTTGCAATGCTTTTTCCAATGTTTTTTCTTCGCAACGACAAGCAGCTTTTCTCCTGGACGGAGAATAATAACTTGCAATTTCTTTTTGCCAAAACCGTATCCCATACTAATCACTCCTCTTCTTGTGATAATCTATTGTATTCGAATCTAGTAGAGTTGATTGGACAATTTGGAATACTATAATCCCAAATCATAGATTGATATAAAAAAAGCCTTTGATCTTGAACGATCAAAGGCAGTTTTGAATGATAGACAGGCGGATTAGTGCAACGTTGCTGACGGAAGCTCAACCGTCGTTCGCGGATATTTGTAATCGTCGCGATAGCAGGTCGTTTCGTTGTCGTAGGACGATTGCGAAAGGCGATGGGATATTTCGAAGATCGGCAATGTTGGATTGACATGCAGGGCGGAATCATAGAACGAGCATCTATGGAAATCAAAATTTAAATTTGAAATGATAATGACGCAATTGGTAAATGTGCAGCCGATAAAATGGAATCCGTCAAATGAAATCGTTTCGTTCATAAAATGTTCGTTCTCTATTACTTTCAAAATTTTCACTCTCCTATACTTTGTTGAAGCAGCATGGAGATCATTGTAACAGATCGATTTCACGATGAATGTCATAATTTGAACGATTCATATTATTATTTATCGACATGAATCGCGAACCTTATTGCAGCTTCTGACCGCTTGCTTTTCTCAGCTCGTTGGCCAGTCGGTTGAATTCAGCACGCGCTTCCGCATCGGAAGTCGTGCTGTAGCCGGCGCTTAGAAATTTGATGATTTTATTGGCATCCTCTGCGCTAATAACAGGTTTTGCCGTTGCAGGTGGCTTAATAGCCGCATTCACTAAAGCGACAAATGTGTCTTTGTCCACGCCGCTTCCTGGGCATGTTTTTAACGGGTTCATTTCACGATGAAAAACAATTCGACTGCCGAACAGGCTGACGATCGCTCTCGTTAATCCGACTGCGGTTTCCAATTGCGCGCCATCCAGCTTCTCGACGCCTTTGTCAAAATTGCCGATCATCTCGAACATAAACGGATGAACGCGGTCATCATCGCTGTCATTGTAGCCGGTCGCAGAAGCGGGAGGCACTAAAAGTGGGCGCCCGTCCCAAATATAGCCGTCAGGGTCGATTGTCGCATGCTGCGCAATATCCGTGAACCCGCGCTGCAAATGCGCTCGATACATGGAATGCATGTAATAATCGCCGGGGCGCTCACGGAAATTTGCGATAGTCGGCTTCCATGTTCCATGAACATGCACTTCGTTGAAGCGAACTTGTCCGACGAAAGTTTGTAAATAGGCGATAAATTCGTCGAGCGTATACCGTTTGAAAACTTTACTGATTGTAATCGCCTCCATTCATTTCATTCGTAATGGGCGCATCGTCTGTTTGGAATGGAGTAGGACTTATTGTTTAGGATCAATTTCATTCTAGCATATCGTTCTTTTTGACAAGAGGTGGAAAAGCGGAATCGTAAACAAAAAAAGGTTATTTGCGGCATCAGTCGTTTGAACAGTCGTTCTCCTATATACTTCCTCACCTTGCAGATGAATTCAAAATATGGTTGAATTTCTTTTTTTAAACGGGTCATCCTAACAACCGGAGGCGATAATGATGGAACAACAAAACAGCCAACAAGAACAAGTTGTAGCAGTGCGAAAAAATGGCGATGGCGACATTGTCGATTTGAAGCTGACTTCCGGAAAAATTGTGGATTACAAGACCGCGCAATCGATGGTTAAAAACAATGAAATTCAAAACTTGAATGTTTTCCGGGGAAGAGACGGAGACGAGCATCTCAGATCCAATCCGGACGGACGCAAGGATAACAATCTCGACAATTTGCCGACGTTCGAGTAGGGAATATGGACAAAACAAAAGACCCGATTTGGGTCTTTTTTAATTTAATCATTTTTCAAACATTCCTCTGGAAGCTTGCGCCTCCAAACAAACGGCTGATCGTAGCTTAACGAATCCTCCATCACAAACTTTGCAACATAAGCGCTTACAGTAAATACAATACCAAACAGGCCAATCAACCAGATGGCCAAATGGGCATATTCCGCCGCCAAACGAACGCCCTCCTTTTCGGTATGGTTCTGCTTGCTGCACACATTTCGCCTAAATGCGATTGCTATACATTTATGCGGCGGATAGTAGAACTATTACCGAAGATTGAAAAAAATCCACCAATGAGGTTGACTTCGTTCCCGAATGTTGCTATATTAATATTTGTCGCTAACGTGATCTGATAGCTCAGCTGGGAGAGCACCATCTTGACAGGGTGGGGGTCACAGGTTCGAACCCTGTTCAGATCACCATAATGTAAATGCTAAGAGCCCTTGATATAAGGGCTCTTTTTTGTTTTGTTCATTGGGGCTATGTTTGAGCGGAATCAATCAAGCCTCTTTGCATCCATTATCCGCGCTGTAACAGAACATAGCCGGAAACAGATGTTGTTTTCTTACTCACGACAACAACAAAACCATTCTTTTTAAGGCATTTAAGCGCTGCGAAAAGTAGAGAATTAGGGGCTAGTTTCTTTTCGCACGGACTTGCGCTCCCGATAATACGGGACTCAATAATTTTGCGAGCAGAGCCTGGGTCAAGCGGATTTCTTTGCCAAGTTAATAACACTAGATCTGGCTGCGCGGGAATCGAAACACGAGTCATAGTAATCGCCTTCTTTCAAATAGAGTCGTAATATTAAATGCAAATCGATAATAGTTTGATAGTTTTAATAGGCCTATTTTTGAAAATTTGGTCTACCCTAAGCTTCTGCTAAGCGGATGACAAAAGGTGCCCTCGAACACTCCTTACGGAATGGTCGAGGGCACCTTTTTATTCGTTAAAGCGATTCAGATTATAATGCAACGATTTGCCGCTGCTGGACAAACGACATCTGGCCCGTACGCCCGATATAATCCTCCATGTTGTCCCCGTAATGCATCAGCTTCACTTTAGCCTGTACTGCATCAGGAAGCGTGAGCAGTTCATCCAGACAAGCGTGTACGACTCCAGGCGCTTGCAGCTGGCAGTCATGGTAAATCGTTTGTATGCCTTCATCTATAAGCCGCGCCAGCAGCTCGCCGTCAAATTTCATATCTGCAGAGTAAAAGAAACTGTCGTTGAAGATAAAGGAATAGCTTAGTTTCCCTTCAATATGCTCAGTGCGAATCAGCTTTACTTTTAGACCCGGATAAAGCTCATAATCGAGATTTTCCTTTAACGGCCGAACGTCAAAAAAATCGTTAAGTGAATTTAATGGCTCCTGAGTTAGACCGCCTCGAAGCGTTTGTTCCCATAACGGTTCCACAAGCCCTTCGGCTATGTAAAGTACCGGTTTGCTGCCATAAAGAAACATCATTTGAAACGCATATTCCTCTAGACCTCCGACATGATCGGCATGCATGTGGCTGATTAAAACGGCATTCAATTGATTAAAGCTGTATCCCGCTTTATGAAGCGCCATTGGCAAGGTGATACCGCAATCAATCAGCAAATGATACCCGTCAAACTCAAGCATTGCATTGTTGTTGTCGTATTTTTTCGCGAATGCGCTTCCGGTTCCAAGCATTTGTATGTTCATGTTGCGGATCCTCCTAAACGATACGTCCACGTTATTTTTACCACTGTATCAAAAGTTGAAGAAACTGACAAACGAAAGATACACATTTGCCCTTTGCTACATATAATGCAGGAGTGAAATAGGCGGGAGGCGAAATGGAATGAGCGCGTCAAAAGGAAAGGGCAAGGTCGCCAAGAAAAAAGCAACTTCCGAGAGAAAGCAGTTTCATTATAAGCTGGTGTTATCCAGTACGTGTGCGGTATGCAAGACCCCTTGCGCGCGCGGAATGAAGTATTGGGCAAAAATGCAGCAGCCGGGCGCTTTGGGCAAAGGAGTGCCGTGCGTTTTAACCCGGACGTACGGGTAATAATGGCTCGAAAGCAGCTTATTTATTTCCCAGGCAAGCGCGGTTTTTTACATCGTTTGACAGCATGAACGGTGTTTTTTCGATAGATATCGTGAATCTTTGTTTGATTAAAATTTATTAATGCTGCTCCGCAACTTTAACAGCATTGCTGAGTATAACCTTTCATCCAGACAAACCGGATGGAGGTTTACATCAATGAAGTGGAGTAAAATAGCGATCCTTCTCATTGTGTTGTCGTTATGCGGAGGAACATTTCTGTTTGCGGACGCGGCGTCGCAAAAGGTGCGTGTCATACTGAACGGCAGCGAGCAGGACGAGAGCGGAGTTATTATTGACGGTAAAGCCTATTTGCCGCTTCGACAATTGGCAGGCAGTCTGCATGCGATTGTAAATTGGGACAATCAGAGCAAAAAAGCGACTTTATATAAGCCGAACGTGCACATGATTTTGTTCCAAGACAAAGTTGTTTTCGGCAATGTCGACAAAGGTAACCGCTATACGTTTAACGTTCTTTCGCAAATTGATAACTTGACTACGGACGTTTCCGCCGTCAAAGTATCGATTACGGATCCGTATGGAACGGAAAAAGTGATACAATCGCAATCGGTCAACATTACGAAAGACAGCTTCTGGTATCGGACCGAGGATATTAAGTATAACTTTGAGTTCTCCGGCAAGTATGCCGTCCGCTTCTACATGAAGACTAGCGCTTCAGATGAATGGACTGTCGTATCCGAGAAACTCATTTCTTCACAGTAGCATAGAAAACGTCCGTCCTCGTTCACATTGACGCGGGCGGGCGTTTTTTAGTTGAAGCGTTTGACCGCGATTCGGTCTCATGGTACGATACGAGAGTATGCATATATAATGAAATGGGGTAACTGCAATGAGCGAACATCAGCATGGAGACAACTGCGGCTGTGGACATGATCACGATCATGATCACGAAGAGCATGTGTTTATAGTAACGGACGACGAAGGCCAAGAACGCGAAATGGTTATGGTCTATACGTTTGAATCGGAAGACAAAGCGTACGCAGTACTGCTTGATCGCAACGATCCGGAAGCGGACGGCGTCATTTTCCGTTTTGAAGAAGAGAATGAAGAGACATTCCTCGTTGGTATTGAAGACGATGCGGAATGGGATCGCGTAACAGCTATTTACGAAGAGATCGCAAAAGTAGAGAACGGCCAAGAATAATTAGCCGTACTGCTTAAAAAAGCACCTGCCTGGAGGCAAGTGCTTTTTTTGCTATTTGGTGACCCGTTTGTTCATTTGCGAGGGTTGTAATAAATCGTTCTGCCGTTAAATAACAGCAGCTCGGCTTGCAATTGATTGGCTAAATATTTGCAAAGCTCGTTTGCTTTTGCTTTATCCCCATGCGTGGAAAGATCAGGGAGGACTGCCTGAATGGTCTCTCCAGAGTCGTTCACTCCAAATATAATGTAACGATAAGAAGGATGAGTGCCTTTTAAATAAAACCAGCGGTCGTCTTGTTTCGTCTCGATTGTATAAGGAAAGGCGGCGCCGGCATAGTCCCAGTCAAGCTGCTGTCCGGTTAAAGCGGTCTTGTTGCGATATTGAAGCAGTTTTTCCTTCAGCTCTTCAAGTGAAATGCTGCTTGCCGCAGAGCCTTGCACTAGCTTTATGTAGGCGCTTTGAACTTGACTCATGTCTTCAACTCCTTAAAAGTTTTGCGGAGCAAAACTTGCCTCGGAAGCATTCGCTTAAGTGTTGCGAAGCAAAACTTGCCTCGGAAGCATTTGCTTAAGTTTTGCGGAGCAAAACTTGCCTCGGAAGCATTCGCTTAAGTGTTGCGGAGCAAAACTTACTTCGAAAGCGTACGCACCTTAATCATAGCATGCGGCTCTTCTGATTAACAATATGCGGTACGAACGAGCTTAGGCAATTTCTCGTTGTGAGCCATCATGTCCTCGTGATAAAATAGTTTTAATATTCTGACAACAAACGGAGGTGAGAGCATGTTTGAACCGTTGTATGATGTGTCAGAACTGACCCACGTTCATTTTATTGGCTATGCGACCGATCAGGCAAGATACGATTTTTCAATCGTCTATACCGATCATTTTTTCGGCAAAACGCTTGTCATTTGCATGCAGACCGGCAGGTCAGCGCTTCTGGATGCGCATGATTTAACAAACACGGATTATTTGCAATTAAAATTCGGCATTGCCAACCCCGAATCTGCCGCCGAGCTTTCTCTTTGTCTCGCCGCACGCATTCCCTCGCTTCAAATCACCGATCAATACGAGTAGCCATCATCGTCAGCCCAAAAAGAAACGCCGGTTAATGCGCCTTGAGCGGGCTGCATGAACCGGCGTTTGTTTGTTAGAAAATCGCGTTTTCCTCCACGATTACTTTAACGAATTGAATGCTGCGATCTTCCGGCCCTTTGACCGGCAATCCAACTTCAACATGATCGACAATATAATCGATATTGTTTTGCGAAATGACTTCGCCAGGCAGCAAAATCGGAATGCCCGGAGGATAGACGTAAATAAATTCGGCAATAATCCGACCGGCCGATTCCTTGAAAGGAATAACTTCCGTCTCGCCATAAAAAGCATCGCGCGGAGTCAGCGACAGCTGCGGAATGTCCGGAATTTTAACGATAAGCTCCCGCGCTTCGGCGCCTTCATGGAACGCATTGGACAAGCCGCGCAGCGCTTCAAGCAATTTATTGACCGAATCGGACGTATCTCCCGGCGTAACTAGGCAAAGAATGTTATACATGTCGCTCATTTCGATTTCGACCTTATAATGGTCGCGAAGCCAATTTTCCGTTTCGTATCCGGTAATGCCAAGATGGCGCACGTGGATCGATACTTTCGTTGGATCATAATCGTAGGTAGCCTCGCCGCCTAAAATTTCTTCGCCGAAACATTCCAGACCCGGAATTTGATTGATTTCTGTACGAGCATATTGAGCAAGCGCAATCGCCTGTTCCGCCAACTGATGGCCATTAATCGCCAAATTTCGGCGGGATGTATCCAGCGACGCGAGTAAAATGTACGAGGTTGAAGTTGTCGTCAGCATGCTGATGATCGTTTGAATTCGATGCGGATTGACGCGTCCTTTGCGGACATTCAGCACCGAGCTTTGCGTCATTGAACCGCCAAGCTTATGGACGCTCGTCGCGGCCATATCCGCGCCTGCCTGCATGGCAGACATCGGAAGCTTCTCATGGAAATGAATCAGCACGCCGTGTGCTTCATCAACAAGAACAGGAATGTCATAGCTGTGAACCAGATCGACGATTTCCTTTAGATTGGCGCAAATGCCAAAATAGGTTGGGTTAATGACCAGCACTGCTTTCGCGTCAGGGTGACGATCAAGCGCACGTTTAACCGAGCGTGTCGTTATGCCGTGATCAATACCGAGATTCGCGTCTCGTGCAGGGCTAATGAATACAGGTCTGGCGCCAGCAAAAATAATTGCGGCCATAATCGATTTGTGCACGTTGCGCGGCACAATGATTTTGTCGCCCGGCTCGCAGACAGTCATAATCATCGTAATAATTGCGCCGCTCGTGCCTTGCACGGAAAAATAGGTGTAGTCGGCGCCAAAAGCGTCGGCGGCGAGTTTCTGGGCTTCTTCAATAACGCCGGTCGGTTGATGCAAATCATCAAGCGGAGCTATATTGATCAAATCGATCGACAAAGCGTTGTCGCCGATAAACTCGCGGAATTCCGCATCACTGCCTAGGCCTTTCTTATGTCCGGGAATATGAAATTGAACCGGTTGCTGCTCCGCATGGCGGCGGAGAGCGCTGAAGAGCGGGGTTTGGTTATGATCCATCGCTTTCATCCCTGCCTTTCGGATTTCAGATTTCGTCAAATATTGCAAACAAAGTTGAGTATAGCAAAAACAAGTCGGAATGCAAGCTACTTTTTTAAGGGATGGGAGATCTTCAGCTATGAATCAGGTTACAGCGTCGGCACAACGCAGCCGTCAAATTTGGCGTTCGCCGTTTATTATTCAATTGCTTGCCATCATGTTTATTGTAGAGTTTGTGAAAGGAGCGCTTGTCGTATCCATTCTGCCCGTATATATGGGGACGGTGCTTGGTCTTTCCGCCTATGCAATTGGCTGGTCGCTTGCGCTGCTCTATATCGGCGACAATGCGTTTCGCAGTCCGCTCGGATGGGTTGTCGATCGCATCGGCTATCGATATACGATGCTGTTTGGCGTCATTCTGACATTCATATCGGTGTTGATCGCCGCATTTATGCAGCAGACTCTATGGCTGGTTTTTTCCTGCTTGCTGCTTGGTATCGGCACGTCGCCCCTTTGGCCTTGCGTAATTACCGGCGCGACAGGGGCGGCAGGCGAAGACTCCGGCGGAACGGTTATGAGCGTCGTTTATATGGCGTGGCTGACAGGCATTGGAGGCGGACCGATTGTCATTAATTTTTTCATTTCATCCAGCTATACAACGGCGTTTCATATTCTGATCGGCGCTATGACGATTGCCGCCGCAATTACGCTTCTGCTCCCGGGCAGAGCAGGCTCGAAGGCGCTGGAGCCGGTCGAGGACGGACATGACGCTAGTGACATGAAAGGATCGGGACAATCCGAGAAACGGTCTCTGCTTGCCCGCGCCGCGGATTATATCGGCATGCTCAGAAATTCGCTGCATGTGAGCAAGCTTCTTTTTCCAGCCATGTTCGCTCAAAATCTCGCGCTTGGACTGCTGACGCCTATCCTGACACTGTATGCGCGGACCGTGCTCGATTTATCGCCCAAGCAATTTAGCCTGTTTCTGATCGCGGGAGGGGCGATAACGGCTCTTGGCCTCATACCGGTGGGGAAGCTCGTGGATCGTTACGGTACAAAATGGCCGCTTCATATCGGGTTTGTTCTGGCGGGCATATCGCTGCCTTTGCTTGGCATGAGCCGATGGCTGCCTGCTGTGATGACCATTGTTGCTTTCGTTGGTATAGGCTATGCGTGCATTATACCGGCTTGGAACGCATTTATTGCCGAAGCCATACCGAAGAAGGAAAGAGGGGCGGTATGGGGATTTTTTCTGACGATTGAGGGATGCGGCTCCGTGCTCGGATCGATATTGTCTGGCCGGATGTGGGATAGCTTTGGGCCGCATATGCCGTTTTTGCTCAGCGGAGGCGTCATGTTTCTGCTATTTGTTCTTCATTTGTTCATAACAAAGCCGCAGCCGGTTATGGTACGATAACGGATGGAGGCGAATCGGCAAATGCGAGATAAACGACTATTAATTGTAATGGCTATACTAATGACAACGTTCCTCGGGTTTGGAGTCATCATTCCTGTTATGCCCGAGATTATTAAAGCGACGGGAGAAGAAGGTTTTGAATTTCATACCGGCGCCATGCTTACGGTATATTCACTTGTATCGTTCCTATTATCCCCGATCTGGGGCGGCTTGTCTGACCGTATCGGCAGACGCCCGATCATTTTGACAGGCGTAGTTGGCTTTTCAATCAGTTTTCTGTTGTTTGGACTATCCTCGGGCAGCTTGCCGCTTATGTATTTATCGCGGGTGCTCGGCGGTTTGTTCTCCGGAGCGGTCACTTCGGTTATTGTAGCCTATGTGGCGGACATTACGCCTAACGAGCACAGGACGAAAGGAATGGCGGCGGTCGGCATGTCGATCGGGATGGGCTTTACGCTAGGACCTGCGCTTGGAGGCTTGCTCAGCGTTGCGTCGCTTGAGACGCCATTTTATGTGGCGGCGGGCTTGGCGGCGATCACGTTCGTGCTGGCTTTCGCCAAGTTAAAGGAATCGCTTGCGCCGGAACAGCGCCGCTCTGCTGCGGAACCGCGCGTTTCGCGCTGGACCGCGTTTACCGGACCGCTGAAATATTTGTACGTGCTGGCGTTTTTCGTTACGTTCACGCTGGCGGGTCTCGAAGCGACGCTGCAAATTTTCGGCATGGAGAGATTCGACGTTACACCGCTCGAGGTAGGCATTCTGTTTTTCGTGTGCGGACTCGTCGGGGCGCTCGTACAAGGCGGATTTGTCCGCCGCCGCATTAAGAAGGGCGATGAGCCGAAGTATATTGCGATCGGATTAATCATTTCGGCGGCAGGCTTTTTTATGCTGCTCGGTGCGCACTCGCTGTGGTGGGCGACGACATCGCTTGCCGTCTTCGGTATCGGCAACGCTTTAATCCGTCCTTGCGTCACTTCATTAATTACGCAAAAAACGACGGTCGGGCAAGGCGTCGCGTCCGGACTCAGCTCCTCCATGGACAGTCTTGGCCGCATCGCCGGACCGATGTTCGGCACTTTTTTGTTTACGTTCGGGCAAGGCATGCCTTATGTTTCGGGCGGCATATTATGTATTCTTGCTTTGCTGCTGCTTGTCCGTTTCCGTCAGCTCGTTGGAACCGGCAGTACCGCAACGATAGCGGAGTAATTTGAAGAGACATGGAAGAAAAGGCTGTTCGACAGGTTGGGTTGGGAGATTCTGCAACCGTTGTCGAACAGCCTTTTTTGCATGAATTAAAGCTTTCTTTGTTTCTTTAACGCAAATACGTTTAACAAGGCAAACAGCAGTGAGAACCCGGCGAGCACGTAAACATCGAGTTGGAAATCAGCCAAGCTTTCCCCGCGGATCATAATGCCGCGCATCGCATCCGCTCCGTAGTAGAGCGGCATAGCGTAGCTGAGCTTTTGCAAGATCGGGTTCATCGCGTCCAGATTGAACAAGCCGGAGAAAAACGCCTGAGGCACGATTACGATCGGAATGAATTGAATGATTTGAAACTCAGTGCCGGCGAACGAGGAGAGAAGCGTGCCGAGCGTTAATGCCGTCAAAGACAGCAATAGATTAATGATCAGCATATAGACGAGATTGCCGGCCATATATAGTCCCAGAACCTCGACCGAAAACCATGCGATGAGTGTGGCTTGCACGAGCGTAAACAGGCCGAAACCGGCCAAATAGCCGATGACGATTTCTGAACGCCGGATCGGTGTTGCCAGCAGCCGCTCTAATGTTCCGCTCGTCCTCTCCCGCAGGAAAGATACGCCGGCCAGCAAGAAGACAAAGAAGAAGGAAAAAAAGCCGATAAGCACCGGGCCGGTGGAATCGAAAGACGCCATCTCGGGTCCGCCGTACAAATAATCGACGGTAAGCGAATCCGATAATTGTCCTGAAGAACCGGCGGATTGCAATGTGTTTTGGATAAGCAGCATGACTGCCCGGCTTGCGGCCGGATCGCTGCCTTCAAGTTTTAGCGCCGGAATGCCGTCTTTCCAGAACAAGAGCGCGTCCAGTTTCCCTTCCTGCAAATCCTTCTCTGCGGCGGCGGTTTCTTCGTATTCGAATACGTTTGAGACTTGCTTGGACAGTTGGTCGGCAATAACCGAAGGAGCGCCGATTATTCCGATATCCGGCTGTACAGTTTGGCCGTCGAAGACGAGCTTCATTAAGCTAAGGACGAGAAGCGGGGCTACAAAAAGCAATGCAAGCGTTCTTTTGTCGCGAATGAATTGCCGAATGATGCGCAGTGCTAACGCGCGTATTCTCATTGCGGATCGCCTCCTTCTTTGCCGAGCGCAATGAATGCTTCCTCAATCGTGCTGCAGCCCGTTTGATCGATTATAGATTGGGGAGCGCCGACGGCGATTAGCTTGCCGCCGCGTATCAAACCGAGCCGGTCGCATTTATTCGCTTCATCCATGACGTGTGTCGTTAATAGAATGGTAACGCCGCTCCTTGTTAATTGGGATAGCTCGCTCCAAATCGTTTGGCGCAGAGCGGGATCGATCCCGACGGTCGGTTCGTCAAGCACGAGAAGCTCAGGCTCATGAAGCAGCGCGATGGCTAGCGAAAGCCTTCTCTTCATTCCTCCGGAGTAAGCTCCTGTTTGTTTGCTCAAGTCAGGATGCAAATCGACAAGCTCTGCCGCAGCTTGTATTCGGGTTTTTAGCTTCTGTCCTTTGAGCCCGTAAAGCGCCCCGAAAAACTCCAGATTTTGTTTGCCGGTCAGCTCGTTATAGAGCGCATCGGACTGTGCCATATAACCGATTTTCGCCAGCAGCCGGAGCTGCGGCATTTCCTCGCCAAGCACCGTAATGCGGCCGCGATCCGCTTGATCGATACCGGTAATGAGCTTGATGAACGTCGTTTTGCCTGAGCCCGAAGGGCCAAGCAGGCCAAACAGCTCGCCGCGAGGAATCGTTAAGGCGATGTCATTGAGAATCGTTTGGCTGCCGAATTTGCGGACAATGCCCGCAGCCTCAACGGCAATCGGATGTGAAATGCTTTCAAGCATGCGAATCACGCTCCTGCATTTTTATAAACGCGAAAATGTGCTTATCTTTAATATACAAAATGCAGTGAAAAGAAAGAAGACCACTTTTTCCCAGACTTAAGTCGGGGGGCGACTCAGACTTTAGACTTGAGTGAAAAACCGTCTTCAGACGTTTCTCCGATTCTTTTGTTCCGACTATGCTTAGTAATGACAAAAACATAGATCCGGTATCGGAGAAGGAGTAGGGGAGAATGAATAAGTTAACGGAATGGTCATTCCGTAATAAGGCAGCGGTCATCTTGATTGTTGTCTTGGCGCTAGCCATGGGTGTAGTTAGTTATTTGAAGCTGCCGATGGAGTTTTTGCCGACCGCTGACAATCCGCAAATTATGGTGACTGCAATCGGCCCGGGCTATGAGGCCAAATCGATGGAGCAGCAAGTTACGAATAAGCTGGAAGACGCGCTTATGTTTACGAAAGGGAAAACGGATATTTTCTCTTCCTCGGGCAACGGTTATGCGCAAGTAAATTTGAATTTCGATTCGAAGACAGATATGAAGGAAGCAAAGCTTGAAGTTGAGCGGATCGTCGATCAGGTGGCGCTGCCTGAGGGCGTTATGCCTCCGTTTGTCGTACAGTTCAACACCTCCATGATTCCGATTTCTTGGATTACGTTGACATTCGATGAAGCTCTTAGCGAACAGCAGAAGGACGAGAAGCTTAAACTGTTCCAAACGGAGCTTCAGAAAGTAGAGGGAGCGGGGGTCATTAACGTAGCGGGCAAATCGACGCCTTCGATTCATTTGACACCGCTGACCGAACAGCTGGCCGCAAAGGGCATTCCGCTGCAGACGTTGATGGGCGTACTGCAAGGACGCGGCGTATCGGCCTCGATTGGCGAGCGTATCATCGACGGAGCCGCAGGCAATATGAACGTTTATGATGAAGTAACGGATCTGGAAACGCTTCGTTCATTGCCTGTTGCCCCTGGCGTGAGGCTGAGCGATGTAGCGACGGTCGATTATGCGAAGGAACTGGAAAGCGTCAGCCGGATGAACGGCAAAGATGCGATTATGTTCACCGTTTCGAAAGCAGCGGACGCCAATGCCGTTTCCACAGGCAAAAATGTAGAAAAGACGATCGAGCGTTTGAATGCCGACGTGGACGGAATTGATGCCTCGATTATATTGAGCACGTCCGAATCTGTCGTGAAATCGGTAAACAGCATGCTGCGTGAAGTGTTGCTGGGCGCATTGTTCGCGACAATTGTTATTTTGCTGTTCATGCGTAATTTTAAAGCGACGATCGTTACGATCGTATCGATTCCGCTGTCGCTTGGCATTACACTCTATTTGCTGCAAATTTCGGGAGTCTCGCTCAACATTATTACGCTGGGCGGCGTGGCGGTTGCGGTCGGGCGGCTCGTCGACGACAGTATCGTCGTGATCGAGAACATTTACCGCCGCCTGCAGAAAGAACCTTTTTCGCTAACTGTCATTAAGGATGCGACAAAGGAAGTAGCGGGTGCAATTACGTCCTCAACGCTCGTTACGGTAGCTGTATTTTTGCCGATGGGTCTGCTTAGAGGCTCGCTGCAAGCGTTCTTGCTGCCATTTGCATTGACCGTTGCCTATTCGCTGCTTGCGTCATTGCTCGTCGCTTTGACGGTTGTGCCTTTGCTTAGCGCAGTGCTGCTTAAAAATACGAAAGAAAAGCCGCATGCGGCATCGGCTCGAATCAGTTCGTTTATTCGTTGGAATTTAAAACATAAAGCGGTGCCGATTACGATAGCAATCGTGTTGTTCGCAGGCTCGATCGGCGCTTATGTCGCTATGCCGAAAGGCGCTCTTGATTCTTCCAGCGCTGAGAATGTATCGGCTACACTGGTGTTCCCAAGCGATACGCCTCACAGCGAGGTAATAGAGCAGGGCAAGAAGCTCGAAAGTTATATTTCGTCCCATAAGTCCGTGGAGTGGGTGTTACTCCAATCGGGCAACAGCGCGGATATGGCTCAGTACGGGGCGGTATCGTCGCCGACGCAAGTCGCTTTTACGATCGACTTGAAAGAAGGCGTGGACGCTGAAAAGTTCATTGAAGATGTGAATTCGCAGAAAGAACAGTTCAAAGACGCTTCTTTAACAGTTAATGCAGTCAATTTGATGATGGGCGGAGGCTCGTCCACCATTACCGTTGATGTGACAGGCGATGATCCAGCGAAGCTGGAGGAGGCAGCGTCGCAGCTGATAGCTGCAATTAAGAAGATCGATGACGTTACGAAAGTGCAAAGCAATCAAGAAGAGAAAAAACCGGTTTATTCTTTCAAAGTCGATCCGGTTAAAGCAAAAGGTCAAGAGGTTGCAATGCAGCTGCAAAGCATGCTGAATCCGCTGCCGGTTGGTTCGATTGCTATCGAAGGCGTTGACACTCCTGTTATGCTGCAACCGGTAGTCAATCCAAACACCGAGTCGGCATTGAAGCAGCTTACAGTAATGACTGAAAGCGGACCTCAGCCGGTATCCTCCGTAGCCGAGCTTGTGCGCACAGAGGAGCCTAGCTTGTATTACCATAAAGAAGGAAAAACGTATATCCGAGTATCCGCAGATGCGGAGCCAAGCAAGCTTTCCGTTGTTGGCGCCGACATCAACAAAGCAGTGGCTGAGCTTAAAGTGCCGGATGGCGTGAAGCTTGCCGTTGGCGGCGCATCGTCGGAGCAAGCGAGCGATTTTGCCGATTTGGGCTTAACGGCGCTAATCTCGATCGCAATTGTTTATTTGATCATGGTGCTTGCGTTCAAGACGCTTCGCGCACCGCTTGCCATTATGTTCTCGCTTCCGCTGGCTGCGATCGGCGCGGTTATCGGCTTGCTTATTTCGGGCATTACGCCTGACTTTACGGCCATGTTCGGCGCACTTATGCTCATTGGCATCGTCGTAACGAATGCGATCGTGCTTATTGACCGCGTGAAGCAGAACGAAACCTCGATGTCGATCCGGGAAGCGCTGGTCGAAGCTGCGGCTACCCGTATGCGGCCGATCGTGATGACCGCAGTCGCAACGATTTGCGCAATGCTTCCGCTGTTGTTTGGCTCCCATGAATCGGGCAGCATCGTTTCGCAAAGCTTGGCAATTGTTGTAATCGGCGGCTTGACGGCAGCTACTTTGCTGACGATCATCATCGTGCCGTGCATCTACGAGCTGCTGTTCTTCCGGGCTTCGCGGAAACAACGCCGTGCCGCTGAGAAAGCGCTCATCGCGCAGTCGGCGCAATAAGATATTGTAATAAGGGGCAGCCCCATGTGTCATTAATATGACGCTGGGTCTGCCCCTTTTTATTTGGGTTAACGCAACCTTCGGATTCGAATTGCACCGTTAATTTGTACGTGAGTGGAACAAATAACGGAAGAAACTTCCGTTATTTGGGAAATCGCGCCGGATTGGACGGAATAGCGGAAGAAAGTTAAGAAAGTTCCGCTATTCAGGCGTAGAAGCTACCCGCAGGGCGCGCAAAGAACAGAAATAACGGAAGCAACTTCCGTTATGCGCCGGCTATGTCCATATGAACATGAGCCAAGCCGCGATAGCGGAAGTTTCGCATTCGTTACACTTGCGCCATGCGATACAGCGGCATTAGTGTTTCGTACGTTTCTGCGGCGAATCGCAACAGCGCCTCTCCGTCGCGCAGAAGCGGATCGCCGACTGGCACGTGGCGACCGATTAGCAATTCGGCCTTCTGCACGTCGCGGAAGCGGACGAGCGCTTCTTTCCAGTCCTTTTTTGACATGCCGCTGACTGCAATGGATTCCTTTTTCGTATGATCGAGCGACATTTCATAGCCCGCAGGGACAGCCGCGATCACTTCGTCCATCCGTTTCAAATAGGCGGAAGCGATGTTCTTTTTGTTAGGCACCTCGTAGATCAACGCCAGCCAAAGAAACAGGTGATCGTCGAACAAGCCAAGCTGGAAATGCGGATGCGCCTTGTAACCGCGCTTGTTATCGCAAACGGCTAGCCAAGTATCCTTCGGCGGATTGACTTTGCGGCGCGCATGTCTGGCGATATGCAAATGCATTTCATTGCCGGAAAGCACAGCAAGCTCTCCCGCCAGATGCCCGCCGATTGCTCGAAACTTCGGCTGGATTCTTTCTTGAATGGCAGCCATCCTTTCGTCCAGCCCATCGAGTTTAAACACGTCAAAGTCGGCTTGCTCAAAGCCGATAATAGCGGTGTCTGCCGCCCCGGCGGCGTTGCTCGTCGCAGTTGTTGCTGTTGTTGTCATCACAAATTCCCCTTATCTATAGCACTGTAAATTAATTTGGCAGCTTTAAATAAAAAATAGCAATCTGCGTTCTGTCGCGCAGCTCTAATTTATCCAGTATTTCCGTTATATAGTTTTTAATCGTACCTTCGCTAAGAAATAAAGCGGCGGCAATTTCTTTGTTCGATAAACCGTCGGCAATATGACGGACCACCTGCTGCTCCATAGGCGTCAATCTGAATGGTTCTAGACGTTTGGATAAGGGCGGTTGAACGGACGATGCTGACGATGTGCCGGTTGGAGATGAAGACGGCCGCTCCAGCATGCCGGCCAGCTTGCGCGCAATATCGGGATGAATGAGCAAGGAGCCCTCGTGAACGGTTTTGATGCCGGCAATAATGCGGCTCGGCGGCACGTTTTTGAGCAAATAGCCGCCCGCGCCGTTCTGTATAGCTTGCACAATATATTCATCGTCGTCAAACGTTGTCAGAATGAGCACTGCTGGCGGCGATTCCAGCGCGCGAATGAGCTTCGTGCCCTCAACGCCGTCGCATTCAGGCATTCGGATATCCATAAGAACGACGTCGACGTCTGTCTCGCTGACGAAACGGGCGGCCTCCCGGCCGTTGCCGCAGGAGCCCGCAACGGTCAGCTCGGGATCTAAATCGAGGATAAGCATCATGCTTTCGCGAATGAAAGGATCGTCGTCGACGACCAATACTTTTATCATAGCGGCAATCTCCTTCCCGGCGCCGAATCGGCCGTCGATTGCGGCACGGCTGTCGGGGCCAATTTTTGTTCCTTCACCCGCTCGTTCTTGAGCGGAATTGCGGTTGTCACAACAAAGCGGTCAGCGACCGACCAACTCAGCTCTCCTTTTACCAACGCCATTCTTTCCTTCATGCCGCGCATGCCAAGTCCAGGCGCAACGGGCTCCTTCGGCAGCGAACCGTTGTTCGAGACAGCGAGCGATACGATGTCCACCTTAAAATCGAGAACGATGTCGATGGCTGTGGCGCCGCCATGCCGCACTGCGTTCGTTATCGCTTCTTGAGCGTTCATATATAGAATCATTTCAACACTCGGATAGAGCGGCTGAACGTTGCCGCTGACAATGAAGCTAACGTCGATGCCGATTGCCGCGGCAGATTCGTTGACCAGCCGGTCGAGCGCATAACGCCTGGATTCGTCAGGTTCGGGAACGGCAAGCCTGCGTACCGTTCTGCGCATATTTTCCATACTTTCTTGCAGTTGATCTCGAATTTGGGTGAGAAGACCGAAAGAGCGGGACGGATTGGAATCAAAGAGCTGGATCGCGGCTTCGGACATCATTTTAACTCGAATGAGCCGATGGCCTAAGTCGTCATGTATATCTTTGGCGATCCGATTTCGTTCCTCCGTTTGGGCATAACGCTCAATCTGGGAAGCATACTCGATTACTCTTCTTCGGGCTGCTTCAAGTTCCTCGTGGCTGCGTGCCAGCTTGTCGTACAAATTTTCCGTTTGCTGCTGTCTTGCCTCAAACCGATTCAACGCATGCATAATGCCTGCTGTCATGCACCAAAGCAACAGAACGGCAGTAATAATTTCCGGTTCTCGTCCGTCTAACGCAGTTAGCAGCACAATTGCCCCGCCGCCCGTCCATGCGAAGCTTATTTGCGGAGTCGGTCTCCAGGCAAATACGCCAATGAGGGTAGCGAAAGGAAGCAAGAACAGAATCCCTTTGTACGTATATGCCAGCCACCCAAACCCGATAAGCTCCGCTATCAGCAAGACAATGGAGAAGCGCGGAATATAAAGAGGCAATCGAATGAACAGCAGAGCAAGCATAATGGTGGCCGAATATACCAGATCATTTTCCAGATTAATGGTCATCAAAGTGGCGATCGAAGGAATCGCTACGAGCAGCGTCCGAATTTGATTGAGCCATTTGATCATCGCATGCGGTCTCCTTTGCCTAGCTTTATGAACAGCATTATAGCATTACTGCCTTAAAAGAGTAAGAGAGGTGACTTTTGTCATTCGAATGTGATGACTTTCGAAACCTGTCGATCCGGTCTCGTGCATGTAAAATAAAGACAACGAACGAAACGAGAGGATGAGTAGAACATGAGTTTTGTACAATTGCGCGATGTCGTCAAAAAATATGATGCGACGATAACAGTCAATCATTTGAACTTCGATATTGAAAAAGGGGAAATTTTCGGTCTGCTCGGACCGAATGGAGCAGGCAAGAGTACGACGATCTCCATGCTGTCCGGTCTGCTGGCAATGAGCGGGGGCGACATTACGGTTGACGGTTACTCGGTGCGCAAGCAGCCGCTTGAAGTTAAGAAACGCATCGGCGTCGTGCCGCAAGAGCTTGCGATCTACGACAATTTGACAGCACGGGAGAATGTTACCTTTTTTGCACGTTTGTACGGCTTATCCGGCAAGCTGCTGAAAGAAAGAGTTGACGAAGCGCTTCGATTCGTCGGATTGCTGGAGCGGGCGAAGGATTTGCCTTCCACCTTCTCCGGCGGCATGAAGCGCAGGCTTAATATTGCGTGCGCGATTATGCACCGTCCAAAGCTGATCATAATGGATGAGCCGACCGTCGGAATCGATCCGCAATCGCGCAATCATATTTTAGAATCGGTGCGGGAACTGAATCGGTTAGGCTCTACAGTCATCTATACAAGTCATTATATGGAAGAAATTGAAGCGCTTTGCTCGAGAATTGCTATCGTTGATCAAGGCAAGCTGATCGCGCTTGGCACAAAGGAACAGCTGAAAATGCAATCCGAGCAAGAAGAGAGCCTTGTATTTGATATCGATCGGTCCGGACTTGATGCTTTTGCGGAAATTTCCGAGCATCCGGGCGTGAAGCAAGCAGAGCTGAAAGAAGCCGGACGGACGGTCGAAGTTACTGTGAAGGATACGACCCATGTGCTGCAGGATTTGCTGTTTATTTTACAAAAGCACGGAATCGGATTGCAGAAGCTGACGCGGATCGAGCCGAATCTCGAATCGCTGTTTCTGCAAATGACCGGACGCTCGTTGCGTGACGAATAGGAGGAGCACAACATGCGCACTTGGTTTACGACTGTTTGCTACGAGTTTATAAAGTTCAGCAGGATGCGTCCCGTTCTAATCATACTTCTAGTTATGCCAATCGTGCTTATTTTCTTGCTCGGAAGCGTGTTTGACCAGACGATTAAACCGGCTAAGGTAGCGTTGTATAATGCAGACGCAGGCGAACTGAGCGAGGGGATCGAATCGTTCTGGAAAGAGGATTCGCTGAAGCCGTATATCCGGATCATTCAGGCTTCGTCCGAATCGGACGTGAAGGAGATGGTCCGCGAAGGTACGGCCGATTACGGGGTCGCGGTGCCATCCGATTATTCTGCCAAAATCATGTCTGGCCAGCCGGCGGAGTGGAACGCGTATCCTGGACGTTATGAAGATCGCAATATTGCTGTTCGCGCCGTATTGAACGGTTATATGGGCGAAGCTAACCTGCAGGCTGCTGCTGTTGCAGCATTCGGCGGAGATCAAGCACAAGATCAAGCACAAGATCAAGCTTCCGCGGATACGGCTGCCGCCGGCAATCAAGCGCACGAACCGGGATCATTGCTGCGAATTGGCAATTTATCCGGCGGAGAGGCCGATGTGTTCAAATCAGTGTCGGCCATCCAATATTACGCTGCCGCCTATTTGATCATGTTTCTATTGTACAGCGGCATGTCGGCGACTTTATCGCTTTTGAAACAAAAAAAGCAGGGCACGTTGTCTCGCATATACGCCATCCCGGGCTCTTTTCGGCCCGCTGTACTCGGCATTTTGTCGGGAGCCATCGCTTTAGCCAGCCTGCAGTCAATCGTAATTGTCGGTTTTACGACGTTCGTATACGGCGTGGATTGGGGCAGTCACTTCGGAATTCTGGCGCTCGCCTGCTTGCTGACTTCGATTGCCAGCGTTGGATTGGCGGTTACGCTCGCTTCAATCAGCAAGTCTGAGAAGACGATGCAAACCGTTTATGGGATGTTCGTGTTCGGAATGACCTTCTTAAGCGGCGGAATGATGGCCGGCGTGGAGGAGTTTGTCGGGAATGCAGGCACCTATACTATTAATTATTGGGCGAACGAAGCCATACGCACGATTATGTACGGGGAGCAATTGTCCGAGGTGTGGTCTTCTATCGGCATTTTGTCTATAATCGCTTTCGCTTTGATCGTTATTGGGGCGATAAGACTTCCAAAGGTGGTGAACAGCCGTGTCTAAAATAGCAGCTATCGCAATGCATCTTCTCAAACGGACTGTCGGTTCGCGGCGCGGTTTAGTTATGAATTTACTGCTGCCGTCACTAGTTCTGTCTGCTATAGCCGGCGTATTGTCCGGCAAAACCGATAATAAACCGATTATCGCGGTGAGCAATCAAGACAATGGAATACTGGGGAGCTACATCGTCGATTATCTTCGCAATAACGATCACTATGAAATTAAGCTGGAGACGGCGGCTGCGGAAACGCAATTGAAGGACAGCGTCGAAAATAATGAGGCGAATGCTTCGGTCTACATTCCTGCCGATTTCTCGGAATCGCTGATGTCCGGCCGGCAGCAGCAAGTTTCGATGTACCGAATAGGCGAGAATCTGTGGAGCGCTTCGCTCGGGACAGAGCTTGCCGGAGAGACGGATAAACTGGCTTCGGCTGTCGGTCTCATAGACGGGAAAACAGACGATCAAGCCGTGCTTGCCGCGCTGCTCGACAAGCAGCATGAAGGAATCGCCTCGGTTCGTGAGACGGAGCTGAAGCTTGGCAGTGTGATCTCCCGTCCGGAGGTCATCGGCATCATGCTGATGTTCGTTATGATGCTGTCCAGCCAGTCGATCGGTTATATATTGGAAGATCGGGAAAAGCGGACGCTGGCGAGGATGTACGTCGCGCCGGTGCGAGCTGCGGATATTGCTTGGGGCAACTTTACAGGCAGCATTCTTATCGGTACGCTGCAGCTCGTAATTGTTCTGAGTGTGACCCATTTCGGCTTTGGCTTCATGGAGTCCGTCCCTTTCGGATCGTTGCTGCTCGTTATGGAATGCTTCTTGCTCGCTGCAGTCGGCATGATGATGCTGGTAGCCGGTCTAGTAAAACGAAGCGAACAGCTCGGCACGCTCAACTTTCTGTTTATCATTCCTACATGTATGATCAGCGGATGTTTCTGGCCGTTTTCCATCATGCCCGATTTTATGCAGAAGCTTTCTAATTTTACGCCGCAAAAATGGGCAATCCAAGCGATTGACCGTCTAAGCGCAGGCGAGCATATCGCCGATATTACGATGCAGCTTGGCGTCTTGCTGCTCCTTGCAGCAGTGCTTACCGCGTTCGGCGCGGCGGTGCTGAGGCCTATGCGGACGGCTCAATAAGCCGGCTCTTCGAACGTATTCGGAGTACAGCTTGACTGCTTCCATTCCGTTGATGTACATTTAACGCAAACATTGATAACCATAATAGCATTGACCAAGGTTATAACGATCAATCCGCGTCCGTCACAGAGAGGAAGCTCAAGGCTGGAAAGCTTCTATGTGCGTTGAACGTTTCCCTGCCTTGCGAGCCGCGCGTTGGGCCGATCCAATCGACCTTCGCTGCCGGAGCGAACAGCTCCGTTATCCAATGAGTTGCATTTTCTGTTTGCAGATGCAAAATGAGGGTGGTACCACGAGCGCATTCGTCCCTTACGAATGCGCTCTTTTTGTTTTTAGAAGAGATCAGGAGGAATGATCGTCAATGAGACAATCGCAATTTTTAGTGCCTACGCTTCGCGAGGCGCCTTCAGATGCCGAAGCGGCAAGCCATAAATTGCTGCTGCGCGCCGGGTTGGCAAGGCAGCTTGCAGCCGGCGTCTATACGTATTTGCCTGCGGGCAGGCGGGTGCTCCGAAAGGTTGAAAAAATTGTGCGCGAGGAAATGGATGCGGCGGGCGCGCAAGAGCTGCTTATGCCGGCCATGCAGCCGGCGGAGCTTTGGAAGGAGTCGGGCCGTTATAAGGTATACGGGCCTGAGCTCATTCGTTTGAAAGACCGGCATGACCGTGAGTTTGCGCTTGGACCTACGCATGAAGAAGTCATTACCGGCATCGCCAGAAGCGAGCTTGGATCATACCGCCAGCTTCCGGCAACGCTGTATCAAATCCAGACGAAATTCCGGGATGAGAAACGGCCGCGCTACGGCTTGCTGCGCGGACGCGAATTTTTAATGAAGGATGCGTATTCCTTTGATGCCGACTGGGACGGATTGGACCGCAGCTATAAGCGGATGTTCGATGCTTATAACCGGATTTTCAGTCGGATTGGCTTGAACTTCCGGGCAGTAGAAGCAGATGCGGGGTCAATCGGCGGGGAAGGCGGCACCCATGAGTTTATGGCGCTGGCCGATATAGGCGAGGATACGATTGCCGCCTGTGACCAATGCGGTTATGCCGCTAATTTGGAGAAGGCGGAATATGGTGCGGCAGTGGCAGATGAGCAACGGCTGGAGGCTGCGCAAACGGCAAAAGAGCCGATTAAGCTGCATACGCCGGGCGCCCGGACGATAGACGAGCTTGTTCAATCGCTTGGGCTTGATGCAAGCCGTTTCATTAAAACATTGTTGTATATAGCTGACGGAAAACCGATAGCCGTGCTCGTCAGAGGCGACCATGAAGTGAATGAGATCAAGCTGCAAAACGCTCTTGGCGCTGCATCGCTTGCGCTGGCTGACAAAGAAACGGTCGAAGGGCTGACAAAAGCAGAGACAGGCTTTGCAGGGCCTGTCGAACTGGGTGCGGTTTCCATAATGGCTGATCATGCGGTCATGGCGATGACGGAGGGCATCGTCGGCGCAAACGAAACTGATTTTCATCTCGCCGAAGTGCGTCCAGGCATCCACTTCATAGCTGCGGCGTCAGGCGATTACCGGAATGCCGTGCAAGGTGATGATTGTCCGCGCTGCGAAGCGGGCAAGCTGCAGTTCCATCGAGGCATCGAAGTAGGCCATGTATTCAAGCTGGGCACCAAATACAGCGAGAAGCTGTCCGCCACATTCATTGATGCGTCCGGCAAAGAGAAGCCTTTTATTATGGGCTGCTATGGCATAGGCGTATCGCGATTGCTGTCGGCCGTGCTGGAGCAGCACAATGACGAGAACGGCATTTGCTGGCCGCTAGAGATTGCGCCGTTTGGCGTCCATATAATTCCGGTCTCTGTGAAAGATTCGCAGCAGATGGAGCTGGCGGAGAAGCTGTACGAACAATTGACTAAGGCTGGCATCGACGTCTTGATGGATGATCGGGATGAAAGACCGGGCGTTAAGTTCAAAGATTCCGACTTGATCGGAATTCCGCTACGGATCGTTATCGGAAAAGGCGCTTCGGAAGGCATCGTGGAATGGAAGCGCAGGTTGACCGGCGAAACGGGGACCGCGACTGTTCAGGAAGCGCTGGCGGCGGCGATCGGAGAAAGGCAGTAGACGAATGCTGCGTTAATGTTTGCGCAAATGGGAAGGAGCCCAGTCACAAAACCGGGCTCCTTCCCATTTTTCAATATCGGACGGCTTAAAGCGGAAAATTAGTCAATAATCCAAGTTGCCATAACATAAGATGGAGTATAAGATAGGGATAAGAACAAATTGTCAGATTATTTCGTCAACTGAGCAAGGGAGGGATTGCCGTGAATAAGAGCTACGAAGTCGAATATTGCAATTTGGAGCTGCGATTTGACCGCCGGCAAATCCAAAACCTCATCCGGGATCTCATACAGGAAGGGTACTCCTTATATTGGAGCGAGACGGAGGGGCAGTTTCTCATTTCCATTCGTACCGGTCGCAAGCTCGTCAAGTTAAGGTTCCAAAGGATGAAGAGCCGATACAAAATTGTCGGGGACTACATTATTAAAGATGAAAAGCTGTCGGAGCTGCTGGAAAAGCTGATTAACGACTCACGGGGACATGCGGTAGTCAAGCGGATCAAGGATCGTCAAATCGTCATTGAGAACATTATGTTCGGCGAGATTATACGACTTGTGGAGGTGTCTGGTATGGAACATCGAATTGTTTATCAGAAGAAGCCTTTTGTCACGATAGAGGAAATGATCAAAGCTTTTCAATCGAAACGGGCGGAGGAACGCGCAGCGGTGCTTCGTTTCGAGCTCGATTACGAGCTGACCGTTCTGTTCGACGCGCTGCAGGAGGGCAACGAGCAAGTCATTGCCGAATCGAAGGAAAAGCTGGCGTTGTTGCGATCGGAAATGCTGCAGCTTGAGCTTTAATCAGCATAGCTTGTCTTATACGGATTTAGAGGACGGGGGGTCGCTCCTTCGTCCTTTTTTGCATGCAAAGAGGCGGAATTTCGGTCTAAAAGCGAATAATTATCGAAATTAGGAGCCGATAATTCCATAATTGAGCAAAACTTGTACGACAAAATCGTGTAAATAGTTTTCATCTTGCAGCAAAAAGAGTAATATATAGCTATTGGTCGCCTTTCGATCACCAAATTTTATAGAGAAGGATGGAAGAAACCAGATGTCTAAACAGCAAATCGGCGTTATTGGATTGGCAGTAATGGGCAAAAACTTGGCCCTTAACATTGAAAGCAGAGGTTTTACCGTTTCGGTCTACAACCGTTCGCGCGAAAAAACGGACGACTTGATTAAGGAATCGGCAGGCAAAAATCTCGTTCCAACTTATACAGTTGAAGAGTTCGTGCAATCGCTCGAATCGCCTCGCAAAATTCTGATCATGGTTCAAGCGGGCGCAGGTACGGACGCAACGATCGATTCCCTTGTTCCATTCCTGGACAAAGGCGACATCATCATTGACGGCGGCAACGCTTATTTCCCTGACACGCAACGCCGCAGCAAAGCGCTCGAAGAGCAAGGCATCCGCTTCATCGGCACTGGCGTATCCGGCGGCGAAGAAGGCGCGTTGAAAGGACCGTCCATCATGCCTGGCGGCCAAGAATCCGCTTATAAGCTTGTTGAGCCAATTCTGACAGCAATTTCGGCAAAAGTCGGCGACGACGCTTGCTGCACATATATCGGACCGGACGGCGCAGGCCACTACGTTAAAATGGTCCACAACGGCATCGAGTACGGCGACATGCAGCTTATCTGCGAAGCGTACGACCTGCTGAAAAACGTGCTTGGCGTTAGCACGGAAGAGCTTCACAGCATCTTCACAGAGTGGAACAAAGGCGAGCTCGACAGCTATCTGATCGAGATCACTGCTGACATCTTCTCGAAATACGACGAAGAAACAGGCAAAGCTATGGTAGACGTGATCCTTGACTCCGCAGGCCAAAAAGGAACTGGCAAATGGACAAGCCAAAGCTCGCTCGACCTGGGCGTTCCGCTTTCCATCATTACGGAATCGGTATTCACGCGTTTCCTTTCCGCAATGAAGGAAGAGCGCGTAGCAGCCAGCAAAGTGCTGAGCGGCCCGCAAAAAGCGCCTTTCCAAGGCGACAAAGCGGCGTTC
>NZ_WOVL01000001.1 GCF_009737085.1 Paenibacillus sp. NEAU-GSW1 | reverse complement strand
GGGAAAAACAGTTTTTGTGACGAGGTCACTGCCTCAAAATAGCGTACGTTCTCCCAGCTACCGCCATCATAGAACGGCCATTAAAAAAGGCCAACCAGAAATCTCTGGCTGACCTGATAATACGAAATAGCGTTGCGGAGAGCTATCCCTGCAACGCTATTTTTAGATTTTTATCCTTTGCAGCTTTCTTCAGCAATTGATGGGCAAGTGAAAGCCACCCGACCTCTAGGCCGACTTTCGGCAAGCCTCGAAGCAGGAACCGGCGGAATCCTCGGTTATTCTTGATTTGGCCAAACACACGCTCTGGTTCGTGCATGCGTCGAACAATAATGCATATCCATCCTCGCTCTTTAATTGCTCCCTCGCTTGTCGTTTGAAGCGAAGATATTCCATTTCTAACCTTCATTTCACGCAAAGACGGTCTCCAGCACGTCTTTCATTCGCTCAGAACGGAAGCGGTTAATGGTGCGGAAATCTGGGCGTTGTCTGGCCGCCAGCCACATGAACATGATGTTTTCGCGTACTGCTTTCGCGATTTGGCGAGAAGAGTAAATGCGCTGCGTATAAGCGTAGATGATGACCTTCATGAGCATTTTGGGGTGGCAGCTGTCCCGGCCACCTCCGGGATAAGCTTTGGGGAAGAGATTTATATCTAAACGATTGACCGCATCGTTGATGACGCGAACAAGATGGTTTTCGGGGATACAGGGGGTATCCCATCGTCATTTTAATGACTTATGGGACACCCCCACTCCAATAAGCGGACAAAGAGTGTCTAATGTCGTTTCTAACCCAAATAATCGTTGCCTTCAAAAAACTCAAAGGTAAAGTCGGCGATTTGCACCGTATCTCCATCCTTCGCGCCTTTTTTGCGCAAGGCTGCGTCGACGCCCATTTTGCGCATCAGCTGCGCAAAGCGCATAATGGCATCGTAGGAATTCATATTCATCCGTTTCAAGTAGCTTTCGATCGATTTGCCTTCAACGATGAAAATTTCATCTTCACGGCGAATCGTAAATGTCGATTCCTCGCGCTTCTCGAAGCCGTAAACTTTCCTTTCGGCAACGTCCTTCACTTCTTCGATGTCAATTTCTAGCGGCACTGTATCTAGCGTATCCGCCGCTTTGTACAACAGCTCTTGAATGCCTTGCTTCGTTAGCGAGGAAATCGGTAAAATTAAATATTCACGGTCGCCGCTAACCTCTTCGAGCTGCTGCTTGAAGATTTCCAGGTTATCTGCCGCTTCCGGCATGTCCATCTTGTTGGCGGCAATAATTTGCGGACGGTCGATAAGCTTCTCATTATACAAACCGAGCTCCGCATTAATTTTTTGCCAATCCTCAAACGGATCTCTGCCTTCGGAGCCCGCCATGTCGATGACATGGACAATAACTCTCGTCCGCTCGACATGGCGAAGGAATTCGTGTCCAAGTCCCACGCCCTCATGCGCGCCTTCGATCAGACCCGGCAAATCGGCCATTACAAAGCTGCGTCCGTCGCCAACGTCAACAACGCCCAGGTTAGGCGTAATCGTCGTAAAGTGGTAAGCGCCGATTTTCGGCTTTGCGCCCGATACGACGGATAACAGCGTCGATTTGCCGACGCTTGGGAAGCCTACAAGGCCGACATCCGCCATAACCTTGAGCTCTAGTGTAACCCAGCGCTCCTGGCCTTCTTCACCGTTCTCGCAAATGTCCGGTGCCGGGTTGTTAATCGTAGCAAAACGAATGTTGCCTCGGCCTCCTCGGCCTCCGCGCGCTACTACAACTTCCTGCCCGTGACGAGTCATGTCGGCAATAATTTCTTCCGTATCGTCATCAACGATAACGGTACCCGGAGGAATGCGCACAATCATATCCTCTGCGCCCGCGCCGTGCATGCCTTTCACCTTGCCGCGCTCGCCGGCTGGACCTTTGAAATGCTTCTGATAGCGGAAATCCATCAACGTGCGCAAACCTTCATCCACGCGGAAAATAACATCCCCGCCTCGGCCTCCGTCACCGCCTGCCGGTCCGCCTTCCGGAACGTACTTCTCGCGGCGATACGAGACGATGCCATTGCCACCGTTGCCGCCTTTTACAAATATTTTCGCTTTATCGACAAACATGCTGTGCCCCCGTTCAAGCGCTCAATTCCGCCTTAAGCACAATTTTTAGCTGCGGACGGTCGAGGTCGACCGGCAACAGCAGCGCGCCTTCCAACTGCTTTTTTATTTGATCAGCTAAATGCTGTTCGCTTGTAAGTTCGCCTTCGTATTGAAACGAAGCAAATAATGCGTCATTTTCCTTTGACAGTTCGACTGTTAAAACCGCCGCATCGCCGCAACCGCTTTTCACTCCCATCCGGTACGCATTAATCATTCTGATCAACGCCTCCGCAATAGGCTTTCCGCTTTCGGGCCAATCGCTTAACTGAATATCCTGCCGGTTTATCACCTTCAATTGAAGCGAATTAGTAATTGTCCGAAACGATTGGATATAACTTACAAGCGACGGTACGCCCAGCTTTGCGATTTGGCTTTCGGCAGCCATTCTATCTTTTATTTTCTCCACGTAATCCGCTGTTTTATCCAGCTTCTGCAATCGAATATAACCATAGAGAACTTGAAGGTCATTCATCCAGTCATGCCTATGATGATTCAATGTCCGAATGCTGGACGACTGCAGGCTATGTATGGTGCGTTCAATCCGCTCTTCGTTCTCTTTGCGTTCCGCCCAAATCCACAACGCGGCAGCGCCTGTAAGCCAACCAAGAAATATAGCAAGCAACCAATATGTTTGAGGCCAAATAAGGACGGCTGCGCAAGGCAACAATACCGATGCGGCTGCGCAACTTTTCGCAATTGTTAAGCGATCCATGTGTGATCCCACTTTCTGCTTGTTTCCTATCTTATCCAGTATAGCATGCCGGCTTGCGTCGAAAAAAGGGACTTTCGAAGCGGACAAGCGCAAACGGCTATCGCCGTCCTATGGCGGCAAAGCTGCGTTTCATGTTGAAATATAAGCGTAGCCAGGTCCAAGAAAAAAAACCCAGCCTGTCAATCAGGCCGGGCCACTTGCTGCTTTATTAGGCTTCAACTGCTGCGGCTACCGGAGCCAGATCAACAGGGTATACGCTCACTTTTTTGCGATCGCGTCCGAAGCGTTCGAATTTAACGACGCCTTCCACTAACGCGAACAGAGTGTCGTCTTTACCGATGCCTACATTGTTGCCTGGGTGGATTTTAGTACCGCGTTGACGGTACAAAATGCTGCCGGCAGAAACGATTTGACCGTCCGCACGTTTAGCGCCAAGACGCTTCGATTGGCTGTCACGACCGTTCTTTGTGGAACCTACACCTTTCTTCGATGCGAAGAGCTGGAGATTCAGTTTCAACATAGTGATTCCCTCCTTCTTTAAAGAAGTTGTTCCTGAACAACGACGAACTTGCCGTAAGAATCCGCGATCGTTTGAAGCATTACTGCCATCGATTCAAGCAGCAGCTGAACTTTCGCATCCGTCTCCGGATCGGCTTGCGCTGGAATATCCGACGACAGCCAGCCGTTCTTCATGGAATGCGGCAACTCTACGCCAGTCAATGCCTCAATGGAATTGACCGTGCCGACAGAGACTGCCGATACGCCGGCGCAGACAATGTCTTTGCCGGGCTTTGCATATTTCGCATGTCCTTCGACTGCGAAAGATATAATCCGCCTGTCAACGGCGTTCCGCACGAATTGCACTTTAATCATAGAAAAATCCTCTTACGCTTGGATTTTCTCGATTGTTACTTTCGTGTACGGCTGACGATGACCTTGTTTGCGGCGGTAGTTCTTTTTGGCTTTGTATTTGTAAACGATGATCTTTTGGCCTTTGCCGTGTTTCTCGATTTTGCCGGAAACCGTAGCGCCGGAAACGACTGGAGCTCCAGTTACGAGACCGTCACCTTTGGACACTGCCAATACGCGATCGAAAGTTACGTTTTCGCCTTCAGTTACGTCCAATTTCTCGATGTAGATTATATCGCCCTCTTGAACTTTGTACTGCTTGCCGCCAGTTTCGATAATTGCGAACATAGATGGTGCACCTCCTTATTGTCGAAGACTCGCCTAACCCAGGTGGTACCGGCTGCTGCCTGTACTCTTGAACCCGATTGGAGCGGTATCTGCATGTCCGTAAGAAATGAGCCTATTCAGACATACTAGAACATTCTAGCACATAAACAGCCTATATTCAACACTCACCGCAAATTATATCGGAAGCCGTATTAGATTAACCAATATCAACTGATTTTTTACCTATGCCGCCGCAATGCTCGCACTTTTCCGTCAATTGCTGCACCGCGTTTTCACGCGCTTTTTTACGAGTAATTTCCAGCAAACCGAGCCTTGTCCAGCCAAGCACCGCGCATTTTGTCCTGTCGCGCTTGGCGGATTCGATCATGCGTGCCATAATGCGCTCGCGATTAGGCTCGTCCTCCATATCGATAAAATCAATGATAATAATGCCGCCGACGTCGCGAACGGCTAACAGCCTTGCAATTTCATCGGCCGCCTCCAGATTGGTCTTGAAAATGGTTGCTTCCAAATCGCTGTCACCTGTATATTTGCCAGTATTGACATCAATGACGGTGAGCGCCTCGGTTTCTTCCCAGATCAGCAAGCCGCCGCTCGCGAGCCGAATGCGCCGTTGAAACGCCGCGTTCGCTTGCTCCGTCACGCCGTATGCTTCGAACAACGGCTTAACGCCGGATCGCTCATACAGCTGCAGCTTTCGCTCAAGCTGAGGCATCATTTCGCCAAGAAGCCGCTTTGCTTCCTCATAACGGGAAGCATCATCAATCCAAATCTCATCAAAATCAAGCGTCATGGCATCACGAACCACTCGGCGCATCAAGCCCGCTTCGCGATGAAGCTCAGCCGGCGAGCTTGCCTCTGCCGCCCGCTCGGCAATATCCCGCCATCGTTCCCTTAATTGGTTAACGTCCGCCGAAAGCGCCTGCTCGGTCTCTCCTTCCGCTGCAGTCCGCATAATAATGCCTTCTTCATGCAGCAGCAGCTTTTCTCCGATAGACCGCAGCCTTATGCGTTCCCCTTCCGTGCTCACTTTTTTGGAAACGCCGACATAACCGGCTACCGGCATATAAACGAGCCATCGTCCGGGCAGCGAATAATGAGTCGTAACACGAGCCCCTTTGCCGCCCAGCGGCTCCTTCATCACTTGTACGATCAATTCCTGCCCGACGCGAACTAATTGCTGGATTGCCGGCTTTTGCGCCGGCTGCTTTTCCAGATGCGGATGAAGCAGATCATCAATGTACAGAAAAGCGTTTTTGCTTAATCCGATATCGACGAACGCCGCTTGCATGCCCGGAAGCACGTTTACAACCCGTCCCTTGTACACGTTGCCGACGAGCCCGCTGTTCTCCGATCGTTCCATATAAAATTGCGTCAGTCTTCCATCCTCGAGAACCGCTGTCTGCAACAGCTCTCTGTGCCCGTGCATGATCATTTGCTTCATTCCAACATCACCGCCGCCTGCGCTTTTCTTTTTATTCTATCACAGGATGGCCCGCTATCAAGCCAAACTAACTGACTAGCTCAATAACTGCGCGGTGCGGATTGCGTTCCGCAAGAAAACAATCGATCAGTCTTTCCTCGGGCAAGACTCTAGCCGCATCGCCGCCAGGCTCGATGACATAAATGTGATGATACTGCTCCCTCCACAACATTCGAACAACCGCGCCGATCGGCTGCTGTCCGCTTACGAACAGAGGGCTCGCATCATTACCTCGCGCGGCTGATCGAGCAGCGACGCGATCCCGATGCATCAGAAAGCGCACGAATAAGTAAGGAATATTGCGATAATACGTCCAGTTGGACAATACCAGAAAAATTCCGATTGCAAGAAGATTCAACTGGATGCCGCCTTCCGGCCCTATAGCTGCCAGCAGCGAGACGATAACCATTAAACCGCTTAACGCGATGCTAATGCGAGAAGTCCATTTCATCATTGCAAAATAATTAAAGCTGTAACTAAAGGCCGCCTGCAGCAGCTTGCCTCCGTCCAGCGGATAGATCGGCAGCAAATTAAATAACCCGATCATAACATTCGCTTTCCATACATACGCCGCCCATTCCGCGTCCCACCAGCCAAGCTGTCCGCATCCCCAAGCCGCAAGTCCCATCCATAAATTTTGCAGCGGTCCTGCTATCGCAACCATCGCTTCCTGGCCGGCAGGCAACCCGCTCGCATCATCGACTTCCACAACGCCGCCGAACGGCAGCAGCTTTACCTCCCGTATCGTCCAACCGAACGATTTCGCTGTCATTAAATGTCCCGCCTCATGTACTAGGACGATCAGAAACAGCGTCAGCAGCTCTGCAAAATAGCCTGTGGCAATGGAAGCCAGCATGACTAAGACAAACAACGGATGCACAGACCAGCGGATTCCTCTCCATTTAACCAATCGGTATCACACTCACGGGATCAATATACCGGTCATCTTGTTTTACTTTAAAATAAAGCAAGCTCGGCTCTTCTCCAGCAGATTCGCGAAGCGTGCCAATTGCGTCACCCGCCTCCACCCAATCGTTTACTTTCACGTTAGCCGCGCCTAGCTTCGCATAAACGCTTGTCCGTTTGTTCGCATGCTCAATGACGACCGTCACGCCTTCGTCGCTCTGCTCCGTTACGAGCAGTACTCTTCCGGTTTCCGCTGCGACCACTTGCTCCTTCGATTCACCGGCAAGCTCGATGCCGTCCAGCAGCTCTGCAAAAGTGCGAACGATCGCCCCTTCCGGCAGCGGCGAGACAACCGGCAATTGTACAGTGCCTTCGGCCGATTGCGCCTTTTCCGCTTTATCGCCAAAAATCGGAATAAAGGAGGGCGCTCCGGTAAAATTTTGATTATACCAGGCCGCAACCGAGGCAAAATCGATTTCCTCCGTTAGCGCATTTTTCACAATTGCTCTTCCTTCGAGCGTCCATTCCGAATCGTATTGATACATCCCCCAGATCGCGGCAAATATACAAAGCGCGGCAATCGCTTTCCAGACCAGCTCGCGGCGCAGCGAACGCCATCCGCCGCCGCCGCTTGTCCCTCTATAGCTGCCCCAATAGTCGTCTCTTTCTTGCGGAAACCCGCCCGTCCCGTTTTCTTCGACTCCCCAGCCGAGCCAAGGCGCAGGGTTCGTCTTCCATTGCTTCTCCGGATCGGGCTCCGGAAAGATTTCGCGATACATATCGTCCCGATTGGCTCGTACAGGCTCAAAGCCCTTTGCCGCGTCTTTGGCCTCCAACTTCCTTTCTTCCTTCCAGCCCTTGCGCTCGCGAGACGATTGCTGTTCCACTAATTGCTTTATCTTTTGCTGTCTGCGCTGGCGGATTCCATCCTTCCCATTCACCCGCGATTCCTCCCTCGCTTTGCCGCCATAGATCGGCAAATCCGTTTCTGCTTGTCTACTCATATCTATGAATCGAATAAGACAAGTATTCGAGGCGGATTGGCGAAAAAACAACAAAGGCGCCTGCCCTCTAAAGTAGAGGAACAGACGCCTGAAGTTAATCGGCCAGCTCGTATTTTTCCTGATGCGCCTTGATACTAAACAATATGCCGATCGAAATCATATTGAGCAGCAGCGAGGTGCCGCCATAGCTGATGAATGGCAGTGTTATGCCGGTAATAGGCATCAGGCCAATCATCATTCCGATGTTCTGGAATATCTGGAACACAAACATCGAAGCGATGCCAATGACGATAAAGGAGGCTTTCAAGTCATAACACTTGAAGGCTATGAGAATCATCCGGTATATGAGCAGGAAATATAGCAGCAGCAGCACGGCTGAGCCTTGGAAGCCAAACTCCTCACCGATAACGACGAAGATCGAATCCGAATAAGGATAAGGGATGAACTTGCCCTTAAGCATATCCCCTTGCATATAGCCGTCGCCGCTAAGACCGCCGGAGCCGATTGCGATCTTCGCATTTTCCGACTGATGCTTATCGTCTTGAGATGCTGCTTCCGGATTAATAAACGTATTGATCCGCTGATGCCAGTGCTTTTTGCCATGATCGTTTAAATAATCGTATATTTCCGCATTAAACGTATTAAACAACGTATAGAACAGCACCAGTGCTGCAATTACTGCGGTCAAGCCAATAAGGACGTGAGTGTACTTCACATTGCCGATCCACAGCATCCCAAGCACGATGACCAGATAAATAATCGCATTGCCGAGGTCCGGCTGAATCATAACAAGAGCAAACGGTAAAAAAGCGAAGGCGGCTACCGGGAGCAAATCTTGCGTAAAAGTAAGCCGATCCCCTTGCCTTCTGCCCATTAAATAAGCAATACCGATAATCAAAATTATTTTCATAATTTCCGCAGGCTGGAATAGGAAGTCAACTCCAGGAAGCTTAAACCAGCCTTTGGCGCCGTTTATTTCCGATCCAAAAAAATAAACCAGTATAAGCAGCGAGATTCCGATGCCGTATAGCACATGCCAGCTTTTCAGAAATAACCGGTAATCAAATAAAGTTACAAAGAAGACAACGCAAAACCCGGCTGCATAATAGATAAGCGTCTTTATATCGTAATTCGGATATAAAGAGTTCCCGTGTGTAGCGCTCCGTATCAACACAGCGCTAATGACCATCATACAGACTAGAATTGCGATAATGCCCCAGTCGATTTTTTTCAGTTTGTTAAGCACAAGGCGATCATCCTATTCCAAGAAACTTGCGGAAGCGCTTGAATGCACCGGCTTTCTCATCCAGAAGCATCAGCGGCACCATATCGCCCAAGATTCGACGGGCAATATTACGATAAGCGATTGCCGCGCGCGATGAAGGATCCATTACAGTCGGCTCGCCGTTATTCGCCGCTTTAATGACCTTCTCGTCATCCGGAACGATGCCGATCAAGTCAACGGCAAGAACTTGGCAAATTTCATCAATATCAAGCATTTCGCCGCTTTTCACCATGTTCTGGCGAATACGGTTAATGACGATTTTGGCCGCGATTTTTTCTTTATCAAGCAATCCGATTACTCGGTCGGCGTCACGAACGGCAGCGTTTTCCGGCGTCGTAACGACGATCGCCCGATCCGCTCCGGCAATCGCGTTGCGGAAGCCTTGCTCAATGCCTGCGGGGCAATCGATAATGACATAATCGAAATCCTTCTTAAGCTCAAGCACCATGTCGCGAACCTGATCCGGATTAACATCATTCTTATCCTTTGTTTGCGCGGCCGGCAGCATATACAGCTCATCAAAACGTTTATCTTTAATTAATGCCTGATTCAATCGGCAGCGGCCTTCGGCTACGTCGACCAAATCGTAAATAATGCGATTTTCCAGCCCCATAACAACATCCAAATTTCGCAATCCGATATCGGTATCAACCATACATACCTTTTTGCCCAACAGAGCCAGCGCCGTACCTAAGTTCGCCGAGGTCGTCGTTTTACCCACTCCGCCTTTTCCGGAAGTCACTACTATTGCCTCTCCCATACGTTACACCTCTCTTTACATAATCGGATTATTGCGCAATCGGAACAACTGGTTTATTTTATCAATCTGCATGCTGCCATCCTGTAAATAAGCGAACTCCATCATCGCATCCCCGCTCATCCATTCCTCCGGCGGCCGGCTGATCACTTCAGCAATACGCAGCTGAGTCGGGCGCATGAGCGACGCAGCTATAATAACATCGCTGCGGCCGCGAGCGCCGGCGTGCGCAACTCCCCGCAATGCGCCAAGCACATAAATATCGCCGGTACAGATTAATGAGCCTCCCGGATTCACGTCGCCCACCAGCATAAGATCGCCGTCATGCTCGATCACTTGACCGGAGCGGACGATGCCGGTTATTACAGTAGGGCCGCTCGGTTCGGTCTTTGATTTGTCCTCTTGCGGCACTTCCGATTCAACCGACTGCACGATCAAATTGCCTTGGGAACGAATGATGTTGCGAATTCGTTCCTTTTCCTCATTCTCGATCTGTCTCGTCCCAAGCCTGACATGCACATGAACGAGCGGTCCGGACAGCAGCTGCTGATGCGTTTTCTCTAGCTTATATTGCAATTCATCCATCAAGTCGGCGAATTCGCACTGGTCGTCGAGAAGGAAAACGAGACCTTCCTTAACGCCTTTAATTATAATATGCTGCTTCTCGGTCACGTCTGTCCCTCCCAACGTAATCCATTCTTTTCGCAACGCTCGAATTCCTGCAAGCACCCGATAATTTCCAGCTTTATTCTTCGTCCTTCTCCTGCAAGCCTTGCTTAGCAAGATTCTCGTTCATCCGTCTTGCAGGCACGTAACAGGCCAATGCAAACGCCAGCTGCAGAAACAGGCTCGGAAGAATGTAGTCCAGTAACGCCCATGCGTAGGTCTCGTTCGTTATGCGGAACACTTTATAAATAAAGTAGACGGTTGAGTCGTATACGATTGAGCCCAGGCCGATTATCGACAGCGCCGTTAACAGCGTGCTTCTGCGGCGCTCTAGCAGCAGCCCTGTAAAATAACTGATTAGTCCCATTACAAAAGCATGCACACCCATCAAATGTCCGAAAAATACGATGTCCTGTAAAAAGCCGAAGGCGATTCCGAGCAGCAAGCCGTAATGGCGGCCGCTGTACAACGCAGCGTACATGACAAAAACGAATGTAAAATGAGGAACGATTCGGCCTGCAAAATCTGGCGGAATAATCCACGGCATAATCGTGCCTTCGATTAAAAAAATGAGCAGCATGACAACGATGAGACGATTAAAGCTCATTCCGCTCATTCGGCGGACTCCTCCGTGCTTGGAACCTCAACGACAAATACTTCCGTCAGATGATCGAATTTAGCCGCGATTTTCACCGATGCCGTATAAGTAAGCCCGAAGTCGCCAACCTGTTTGTTTTCGACCGTGCCGATTACAAGACCGCGCGGATAAACGTTGCCAAGACCCGATGTAATGACAACGTCATCGACGATCATTTTGTCTTTCTCGTCGATTTTGGTCATAAGCAGACGATCCGTTTCCTCATTGTAGCCGCTAATAATGCCGAAAGACTCGTCCTCTCGGCCGAGAATCGTCGCCGCGATCAGATTCGACGTGGGCGAAGTTTCATCCAGCTCGGTAATCGGCATTACCGTGCTCGTAAACGGGCGAACCTCGCTGACCAGACCGACAAGACCGTCAACAGTCGTGACCGCCATATTTTTCTTAATGCCGTTCTTGGAGCCAAGATCAATAACCATCGTCCGGCTCGACGTATCGTTATTTACCGCAATAACTTGCGCAATTCTGTATTTGTAATCATTGACTTGCTTCTGACGTTCTGTAAAATTCAAATCTTCTTTAAGGCGTTCGTTTTCTTTAATAACCCAATTATAATTGATTTTGTCGCGTGCATAAGCGGCGGCCGTTAACCGCAATTGTTCATTTTCTTCATGGATCGTGCGCAAGCTTCTTATATCCTCAAAGAAGCCCGCTATAACGCCAGCGGGCTTGTAGAACAGATGCTGCGCAAATCCAACTGAATCGCCGAGAAATTTCTCCGGCCATGTCAGTTCTTTGCGGTCGCTCAGCGAGAAGCCGATGACCGCAATGAACAGAATGAAGCCGAACATAAGCATGAACATCCGCTTATTTCTAAACAGCTTAAACAGCTCAATCACCTGCCCGTTTCATGTCCGATTCCGTACTCTCCCAATCGACTCTCGATTAACGCTTCGAGCGCGAGCTGCTTCTGTTTTTGAACAAGTGAATGTTGTCCAATGAACGGCCTGTTCCGATAGCAACGCAATCGAGCGGGTTATCCGCAACGATAACAGGCATTCCCGTTTCGCGCGCAAGCAATTTATCGAGGTTGCGAAGAAGCGCTCCGCCGCCTGTCAGCACGATTCCGCGATCCATAATATCAGCGGAAAGCTCAGGCGGGCATTTTTCCAGCGTAATTTTCACGGCATCAACGATCGCGTTAACCGTATCCAGTAAAGCTTCGGTAATTTCTTCAGCCGTAATCGGGAGCGTCTTCGGAAGGCCGGTTACGAGATCGCGGCCGCGAATTTCTATCGACTCCACTCGATCAAGCGGCATAGCCGATCCGATCTCCATTTTCAACTGCTCCGCTGTTCTTTCGCCGATCATTAAATTGTACATTCGTTTGATGTACTGTATGATCGCTTCATCCATTTCATCGCCTGCAACACGGATAGAACGGCTAGTCACAATGCCGCCAAGCGAAATAACCGCTACTTCCGTTGTGCCGCCGCCGATATCGACAACCATGCTGCCTGTCGGTTCCCATACCGGCAAATCGGCGCCAATCGCCGCTGCGAACGGTTCTTCGATTGTGTACGCCTCGCGAGCGCCCGCTTGCTTCGCAGCGTCTTCGACAGCGCGTTTCTCAACGGCTGTAATACCGGAGGGCACACACACCATCACGTTCGGATGACGCGGAAATAACGATTTCTGCTTTTGCGCAGAACGAATGAAATATTTAATCATCGTGGCAGTCGTCTCGAAATCGGCGATTACGCCATCTTTCATCGGACGTACGGCGCGAATGTTGCCCGGCGTTCTGCCGATCATTTTTTTCGCTTGCTCGCCTACTGCTTCAATTGTTTTTGTATCCGTGCGAAGGGCAACTACCGAAGGCTCTCTTACTACAATTCCTTTGCCTTTCACAAATACAAGCGTATTTGCCGTTCCTAAGTCGATGCCCAAATCTTTCGAAAAACCACCAAACATGTTAATGCTCCCTTCTAATTGCGACAATCCCACTTATTATATTACAAATAACCTTGTTCCTTCAAACTGATAAACCTGCCATCTCCAATGACAAGATGATCCAGCACCTCGATGCCGACCAATTCCCCCGCTTCCTTAAGTCGCTCGGTTAAAACGATATCTTCCGGACTTGGCTGAGGGTCGCCGCTGGGATGATTGTGAACGCATATGATCGATGCACTGCTGCATTTAATGGCTGCGCGGAATACCTCCCGGGGGTGAACAAGCGAGGCGTTAAGCGTGCCAATCGACAATGTTTCCCGGGCAATAATGTGATTTTTCGTATTTAGAAACAAGCAGACGAAGTGCTCCTTCTTTAAATAACGGAGATCCTCCATTACAAAGTCGGCGGCATCCTGAGGCTTGCGAACGATCGTTTGCTCGCCGTTTCGGCTCTTCGTCAATCTTCGGCCGAGCTCAATGCCCGCGCGAAGCTGAACTGCTTTTGCCGGCCCGATGCCTTTTATGCTTGTCAGCTCGTCCATGCTCATATCAACCAAATTACGCAAACTGCCGCATTCCTTCAAAATTTTACCAGCCAAATGAACGGCCGATTCCTGCTTCGTACCTGTACGCAGCAAAATCGCAAGCAATTCCGTGTGGCTCAGCGCTTCGGCCCCATATTGCATCATGCGCTCTCTCGGACGTTCATCATGGGGGACATCGCGCAGCATATCGCTTTGCGGTTCCATGTCCATCCCTGCCTTTTCCTAATTGTTATCCCGTTTTCACTTTCAATTGTTCCATGTCATCCATTCTCGAACGCAACGATGCCGAATTCATGCAGCATATCCGCCAGCAACGAAACCGGCAAGCCGACAACATTGAAATAACATCCGTCAATCCGGTCAACTATCGCCGCCCCATATCCTTGGATGCCGTACGCGCCGGCTTTATCGTCTGATTCTCCCGTTGCAATGTAACGGCGAATCGTCTCCTCGCTAAGCGGCTTCATGAACACAAGCGTTTTACGATGCTTTACGACCGTCCGGCCGCTCTCGCGAGCAACGCAAGCCACGCCCGTATATACTTCATGCGAACGCCCTTGCAGCCTGCTTAGCATGGTATAAGCCTCGTCGCGATCCTTCGGTTTGCCAAGCGCCTCGCCGTCTAGGACAACAATCGTATCGGCGCCGACAATAATCGACGGCTCTTCATCGTTGTCTTGCAGCATCGAGACAGTTGCCAAAGCTTTACGCACGCTAAGCTCCTCAACGATTCGATCGGGAGACCATTGCTCAGGGACAGACTCATCGGCATCCGATGGCAAAATATAAACCGGCAAGGAAAGGCCCAGCAATGCGACCAGTTCCTTCCGGCGCGGAGACGACGATGCCAGCACAAGCCGGCGAATCGGTTGTATGTAAGCTTCTTTAAATTGAATCGGTTCCAATTTGCGCTCCTTCATCTGTTGCCGCCGCTTTGCTGGATCTCATCCTGCGGCTCATATTTTGCGATATAGCCAAAGCGCCGCCGCCGCTCCGATAATGCTGAGCAGACTGACATTTAGGCGAATCGTCAAGTCCAGGCGCAATACGTAAAGATCGAAAGCGGGAGACCATGTAGAATCAATCGAATCGGTCAGAAAAGAAAGTCCCGCTACCGGCTCAAGCGAACGGGAAAGCAACGCGCCCGCCAGCAAACCCAGTATGAGAAAAAGCATCAAAATCCAGCCGTTTTTCTTCATGATTCAACGCCTCTCGCCATGAAATGACACCTGCGTCTTATTATACTTAGTATTGATTTCCTTTACAATGCGCTGATTGACTCAAACCATTGCTTTTGTGTCAGCACAGCATTCATCAGCGAGCTTTGCAAAGCGTGTAAATGCGATTGCGACGGCTTTTTATCGTATTCCTCCATCGCTTTTGCGGCAGAATTGACGGATTGAATTAATTTTATGAGAAATTCCTGTCCTTCTTTGTCCTTTACGCCCGTCTCCATCGCTTTTACGCTCTCTGTCCAACGTCGATGCGCTTCCTGCCACGCTTCAACGGAAGCCGTCCCGAGCGGCGAAAGCTGCGGCTGCTCGAGCTGCGCAGTCGACAATTTTCCGAGGATCGCCACGACATCGGAAGTCCGGCCAAAAAAAGTCTCAGCCGCTGTCGGCTCGCCGGCAAACGGAAATCGCTGCGGCACTTCCAGATCGATTTGCTTCACGTATACTTCCATGCCTTCAATTCCTTTGCTAAGCGCAATCGCTTGCGAGCGGTCATCCGAAATGGCTGTATACGCTCTATAATCAGTTGCGGTTTGAATGCCGGCTGCTGCCCTCCCTTTGCCTTCGAGCTCCGTGATCGCAGCCTGCAGACCTTCTGCATTGCTAAACACACCGTATTGCAGCAAAAAGTATGATTGTGTCGGAAGCGACAGATTAGCAATCTTGCTTGCTTCTCCGCTCACGCTTCCAGCCGGAACTCCTTTTCCTGCTGTTCCAGCGTCCACACCGTTCGAATCCGATTGGCTTCCTGCGCCAGACGCTGCCGTTTTGCCGTTAGGTTCAGCAATGGTTCCGCCTGCAGGTTTGATCGCGCTATTATCGCCGCCCGGCCAGAGCGAACCGCCTGTGAACAGGCTGAGCAGCAAATAGCCGAACAGCGCGCCTGTTGCGAGCGCTGCCGCAACCGAAGCGAACACCTTCATCCACGAAGGCGGCGTTGAATAATGGCGAACCGGCCATTGCCTGCCGCCGCTGCCGTCTATAAAATCTATTTCAAGCTCGCGATGATCCGAATCCGGTACAACGCGGATATCATTCCGAGGGCTGGAAACCCCTTCGAATTCTTCGTAATGAGAGGGAACCGGCGAAGGCTCCGCCGTCTCAACAGCAGGCTCCATTGCCTTTGGCCGCTTCTTCTCCGAAGGCTCATCCGTCTCTCGGATCAGCTTCTCCAAAGCGCTGATATCTTCTTGAAACGCCGTATTCCACGGCGAAAATTCGGCTATGCCATAAGAATCATAATTGTCTTTATGAATGGGAACGACCTTTGTCTGTTGCTGCTTTGATAATTCAGCCTCATTCATTGCGCCGCGTTCCTTGCTCGTGCTGTCGACAAGCGGCTGATTGACTGGCTGCCCGCTCTCGTTAAATCGATAAGTAATACGATTGTTTGTTTTCATAGCGCTCTCTCCTTGTCCCTTTCTTCTACTCGTAATCTATGAGACATTTAAGAGAATTATGAATGAATCTTCCAAAACAAATAAACCGCGGAAAGGACATCATTCCTGTCCATCCCGCGGTTTTCAACATCAATTATTCGGTTCTAGCTAGCCCTGCGCCTTGAGCTTCTTAGCGAGCGCGTCGGCTACTTTCCAAATATCGCCTGCTCCCATCGTAATCACGAGATCGCCCGGAGCGACCTTCGCCTCAAGATGCGAGAGCACTTCTTCTTTTGTTGGAATGTATGCCGTATTCGCATTGCTGTTCGATTGAATCAGCTCAACAAGTTTGCGAGAGTTGACGCCTTCAATCTGCTGTTCGCCTGCAGGCGAGTAGATGTCGGTAATAATAACCTCATCCGCTTCCGGAAATGCCCGGCTGAACTGATCCAGCAGGAAATACGTGCGCGTATATCGCTGCGGCTGGAAGACGGCAACAATCCGTTTGCCCGTTGCTTTGGCTGCGCTGATCGTCGCCTGAATTTCGGTCGGATGATGCGCATAATCGTCGATAACAAGAATATCGTTCACCTCGCCGAGCACTTGGAAACGGCGCTTTGCTCCTCTGAATTGCTGAATCGCTTCCGCGACGTTTTCAAAGGACAGCCCCGCCTCCAGGCAGGCAATGACAGTCGCAAGCGCATTGTATACGTTATGCCGTCCCGGAACGGAAAGCTCTACGCTGCCGAGCCTTTGCCCGCTTCGAGTCACGTCAAACGATACTTTGCGATCGCCAAGCACAATACGTTCCGCTTTATATTCCGCGTCGCCATCAATGCCGTAAGTAATAAGCTTTGCAGCTGTACCTTTATCAAGGCGCGGCAAAATCTCGGCAACAGTCTCGTCATCCGAGCAGACGATCGCTTTGCCGTCCGTTTTTACTTGCGTTAGAAACTGAACGTAAGCCGATTTAAGCTTGCCAAAATCGCCGTCATAGTTTTCAAGATGATCCGGTTCGATGTTCGTAACGATTGCCATTGCAGGATGATACTGCAGAAATGAGCCGTCGCTCTCATCCGCTTCCGCAACTACATATTCGCCCTTGCCGGCTTTCGCGTTCGTGCCGACGTTGACAATCTCGCCGCCGATAATATAGGTCGGGTCGGCATTGCATGATTCCATAACGAGCGCGATCATCGAGGAAGTCGTCGTCTTGCCGTGCGCTCCTGCTACCGCAATTCCTTTGCCGGCGTTCATAATTCTAGCCAGCATTTGAGCGCGGTGAAGCACCGGAATGTTTAATTCCTCGGCAGCTTTCCGTTCCACGTTATCCTTCGAAAGAGCTGTGGAATAGACGACTAAATCCGCCCCTTTGACATGCTCCGGTTCATGGCCGATAAAAATTTGTGCTCCTTTGGCTGCGAGCTTTTCCGTCAATTCCTGACGGGCGACATCAGAACCGGTTACCGTATAGCCCATCTCGAGCATTACGCGGGCGATAGCACTCATGCCATAGCCGCCGATTCCAATGAAATGAACATGTTCTGCTGTATTCAAAGACGGTTCACCAACCTTTTTCAGAATCCGAGTTGTACAATATGCGGGAGCGAACGTCAGCTATTAAATAAAGCGATCCAGAAACAACCCCAAGGTCTGATTCCCCGGTAAGCTGTTGAAGCTTCTGAAGCGCCGTCTGCCAATCCGGCTCAACGATGAGCTCAAATGAATCGTCAACGGACCGTTCGCTGCGGATGAGCGCCGCAAGCGACTCTGCATCGTTTTTTTGCCGATAGTCAGGCTCGGTCACGATAATCGTATCCACTATTGGCAGTATATGCTTAATAACATCGCTATGATTCTTATTCTCCAGCATGCCCATCATGAGATGTAAACGATCATAACGATAGATGGTCCTCAACGCTTGAACGAGCGATTCCGCTCCTTCAGGATTGTGGGCGCCATCTACCAGAATGCGGGGCGACTGCGACACTATCTCCAGCCGTCCTGGCCATGCGGCTTCCCGCAGTCCTTCTGCAAGAGCCTCATCGTCAACGATGAGGGCGTAATATTGGCGCAGAACCTCCAGCGTCATAACGGCAACCGCCGCATTCGTCTGCTGATGCGCGCCATTCAGCGATATGGAAAGCGGCTCGATCGAGCGGAACAAGCCGTCAAATCGGAAGCTTTGCTCATTTTCCTTAGCCGACAGCTCGTTATAATTAAACTGCTCGCCGAGGAGATAAAGCGTGCTTTTCATCTCCGCAGCCTTTTGTTTGACGATTTCCACGACTTCAGGCTGTGTAACGGCACTTACAACGGGTACGCCGGACTTGATGATGCCTGATTTCTCTTTCGCCACATTGGCAAGCGTGCCGCCAAGCCGCTCCAGATGGTCGTGACCGACATTCGTAATGACGCTGATAACCGGCGTCACTATATTGGTCACATCCAGCCTGCCGCCAAGTCCGGTTTCCCAAACGACATAATCCGGGAATTTTACAGTCGCATAGAATAAAATAGCCAATGCCGTCGCTACCTCGAACATCGTCGGCGAGCCTAGCTCCGTTTCCGCAATGGCCTCGACCAGCGGCTTTAGCGTATTGGACAGCTGCAGAAGCGTTTCTTCTTCAATGTCTTCGCCATTGTATTGAAAACGGTTCGTAAACTTCGTGATATAAGGCGAAGTAAACGTTCCGACATCATAGCCGCTCTTGATCAACACGCTAGTCAGAAAAGCGCTGACCGATCCCTTGCCGTTCGTGCCGGCGATATGAATAAACTTTAACCGGCGATGCGGATTGCCAAGCAGCTCAAGCAGCTTGGCGATCCGGTCCAGGCCCGGCCGAATGCCGAACGGAATAAGACTGTTGATCCAATCGACTGCTTCTGCATACGATTGAAGTCCGCCGTCCTGTCCAGCTAACGCATTGTTATCGTTCAATTGCTGTTCCTTCTTTCTTGACATCAGGATCTTTGGGCATGACATCAGGAGCGGAGCTCAACGCCACTCCTTAGCTTTTCAGTTCTGCTATTCTTGCCAGCACTTTATCGCGCTTATCTGCGTAATCGTTCATTTTCGCTTTTTCTTCTTCAATAACTTTCTCCGGCGCTTTCGCTACGAAGCCAGTATTGCTAAGCTTCTTCTCAACGCGCTCCACTTCGCTGTTCAGCGTTGCAAGCTCTTTCTCGAGACGGGCGATTTCTTGCGAAATATCGATCAAGCCTGCGAGCGGCAAGTATAGCTCCGCTCCTGTAACGATCGCTGTCATCGCTTTGTCCGGGGCAGCAAGGCCATGGCCGATTTCGAGCTTCGAAGTGCCGCAGAAGCGTACAATAAACTCCTCATTGCGTTTCAGCAGCGCTTCTGTCTGCGCATCCGAAGGCTTGATCAGCAGCTCGATTTTTTTGCTCATTGGCACGTTCACTTCGGCGCGAACGTTGCGGACAGAACGAATCATGTCCATCAGCAGTTCCATTTCCTTGACCGCTTCCGGCGCCTCAAGCGATGCATCGTATACCGGCCAAGCCGCAACCGTAATCGAATCGCCTTCATGAGGCAGGTGCTGCCAAATTTCTTCGCTGATGAACGGCATGAACGGATGAATCAGTCGCTGCGTCCGGTCCAGCACATAGGCAAGAACCGATTGCGTCGCCTTTTTCGTCGCTGCGTCGCTGCCGTACAGATTCAGCTTAGCAAACTCGATGTACCAATCGCAAAGATCGTCCCAAATGAAGTTATAGAGCAATCGGCCTGTTTCGCCGAATTCATAGCTGTCGATCAAGCGCGTTACATCGCGAACCGTTTCGTTCAACCGATGCAAAATCCAGCGGTCTGCCGTGCCGAGCTCAACATTGATGTTAATGTCCGCAGCTTGAACGCCCTCCAAATTCATGAGCGCAAAGCGTGACGCATTCCAAATTTTGTTGGCGAAGTTGCGGGCCTGTTCAACCTTCTCGATTCGGTAACGCAAATCTTGGCCCGGCGTGCTGCTGGTCGAAATCATATAACGCATCGCATCTGCGCCGTAATTCTCGATAACATCGATCGGATCAACGCCGTTGCCTAGCGATTTGGACATTTTTTGGCCATCCGCATCGCGTACGAGACCATGAATGAGCACGTCCTTGAACGGAATTTGATCAGTAAACTCAAGCGCCGTAAAGATCATCCGCGCTACCCAGAAGTAGATGATGTCATAGCCGGTTACGAGCACGTTGGTTGGATAGAAACGGTTAAAGTCCTCCGCTTTTTCCGGCCAGCCAAGCGTCGAGAACGGCCAAAGCGCCGAACTGAACCATGTATCGAGAACATCGTTATCTTGTTTAAGCTCTGCGCTGCCGCAGGAAGGACAAGCCGCAACGTCCTCGCGAGCTACATGCATTTCACCGCAAGACTCGCAATACCAAGCCGGGATGCGGTGGCCCCACCAGAGCTGGCGGGAGATACACCAATCGCGTACGTTTTCAATCCAGTGCAAATAAATTTTTTCGAATCGATCCGGTACGAAGTTGACGCCATTGCCTGATTTTTGCGCTTCGATCGCACGCTCTGCGAGCGGCTTCATTGCTACAAACCATTGCGTCGACAAATACGGCTCAACAACAGCGCCGCTGCGCTCGCTGTGGCCTACCTGATGAACATGGTCCTCGATGCGGATGCAAACGCCCTGCTCCTGCAAATCCTTAACAAGCTGCTTGCGGCATTCCGCGCGGTCAAGGCCTGCATAAGGGCCTGCTTGATCGTTCATCGTTCCAGTTTCGTCCATGACGATAATTTGCGGAAGGTTGTGACGAAGGCCTACCTCGAAATCGTTAGGATCATGCGCTGGCGTAATTTTCACCGCGCCGGACCCGAATTCCTTTTCAACATACTCGTCGCCGATAATCGGAATTTCGCGGCCGACAACCGGCAATACGATCATTTGGCCGATGAGATGCTTATAGCGCGGGTCTTCCGGATGAACAGCGACAGCCGTATCTCCAAGCATCGTCTCTGGACGAGTCGTAGCAACCGTAATGAAGCCGCTGCCGTCTTTGAGCGGATATTGCAAATGGTACAGATGGCCGTTCAGCTCCTTGTACTCAACTTCAATATCGGACAAAGCTGTACGGGCAGCCGGATCCCAGTTAATAATTTTTTTGCCGCGATAGATAAGCCCTTTCTCATAAAGACGAACGAATACTTCGCGCACCGCTTGAGAAAGTCCTTCGTCCAGCGTAAAACGTTCTCTGGTATAGTCCAGCGACAGGCCCATTTTGGACCATTGATCGCGAATCGTATTCGCATACTGGTCTTTCCATTCCCACACTTTCTCGAGAAACGCTTCGCGTCCGAGATCATGACGAGAAATTCCTTGCTCGCGCAGCTTTTGCTCAACCTTCGTCTGCGTCGCAATGCCCGCATGGTCTGTACCTGGCAGCCATAACGTATCATAACCTTGCATCCGCTTCGTGCGAACGAGAATATCCTGCAGCGTAAAGTCGAGCGCATGGCCGATGTGGAGCATGCCCGTTACGTTCGGCGGCGGAATAACAATGGTGTAAGGTTCGGCATCCGGACGGTTGCCTGCTTTAAAAAATTGTCCTTGCTTCCAAAAGTCGTACCACTTTTGTTCAGCGGCTTTCGGATCATAAGTTGTCGGCATAGCCGGCGTCGTTTGGTTTTCAGCCATTAAATTCATCCTCCTAAAAGTTTTGCGAAGCAAAACTTGCTTCGTAAGCATACGCTTAGTTTTGCGAAGCAAAACTTGCTTCGTAAGCATACGCTTAGTTTTGCGAAGCAAAACTTGCTTCGTAAGCATACGCTTAGTTTTGCGAAGCAAAACTTGCTTCGTGCATAACATGCGGGGTTGACCGCCATTGCGAGAAAGGATGGGCTTCCGGCCGCTGTTGTTTTCGGATTTCATTTATTTATCTTTTCTTAACCGTTGAAATCCGAAAACAAAGGCGGACGCTATCGCTCCTCCAGTTCATCCTTTCCCTTCGTTGCTATCCCTTCATTGTCATTTCAAAACTTTGCTTCGTAAGCTTGTATGGTTTTACGAGCAAAGCCGATTGCAATTGGTTGGTGTTTCTATCTGTCGAAACGCAAAAAAACCTTCCGCCCTTATAGCAAAGGACGAAAGGTTTAGCTTCCGTGGTACCACCTTTGTTCCGCACAATCACTTTCGCAATTAGCGCGGCACTCGAAACAGATAACGGCTGCGGCCGGCTTGAATTAACGGGTGAACCCGCATCATTCAAACAACTCCAGGGCGACTAGTTACAGCAACATCCTGCGGAACCTCTCAGCGCAACGGATCCGCTCTCTGAAGGCTTGACTGCTAACGCTTCCCCTTCAACGTCGATAAAGATAGATATACAATATTTTATCGAACTTGCCGGGGAAAGTCAACTTTTGTTGACTATTGTCTGCATTAATGTCCGCCCATCATCATTTGCATCTCAAGTTTTTCCGCTCCTTCAGCGTCGCTGTTTTTCGGCTTCGTCAAAAGGAATCCGAAAAGTACGCCTGCAACGCCAATGCAAGACCGGCTGCAGCGAATGATGTCATGACTTGCTGCGCAGCGCTCGTCAACGAGGTTACAGTTTCTCAACAATCATTAAATCAAAAAGACGTCTTGTCCGTTTTGCTTCAAATAGCAAACTCGGCCAGACGTCTTTTTGAATTGATTGCAGAAAGCGTCGCTTATACTTTCGGCGCTTTCGCCCAGTCAGCCGCGAACTTCTCCAAACCTTGATCCGTCAGCGGATGCTTCGATAACTGCTCGATAACGCTGAATGGAATTGTAGCAATATGAGCGCCTGCCATTGCAACGCGAGTAACATGGTCAGGATGGCGAACCGACGCTGCAATAATTTGCGAATCCAGGTTGTGCACGCGGAACAGTTCGGCGATTTTCGCTACAAGCAATACGCCGTCTTCGGAAATATCGTCCAAACGGCCAAGGAATGGCGATACGTAAGTAGCGCCTGCACGAGCTGCGAGGAGCGCTTGGTTAACGGTGAAGATGAGCGTAACGTTTGTTTTTACGCCTTTTTTCGTCAAGTAGCGGCAAGCCTCAAGACCAGCCAGCGTCATTGGGAGCTTGATCGTAATATTTTTATCGCCGTTATTAATTTTTATCAGCTCATCCGCTTCGGCGATCATTTGTTCAGCCGTAATCGCATTTGGCGTTACTTCAGCCGATACGGATTCAACCTCCGGTACAAGCTTCAAAATTTCTTCAATACGATCTTCAAATTTCACGCCTTCTTTGGCAACGAGCGACGGGTTCGTCGTAACGCCGGACAATACGCCGATTTTGTAGGCTTTTTGAATATCTGCCACGTTAGCTGTATCGATAAAAAACTTCACAATCATTACCTCCATCTGTTCATCTGTAATAAATTTGACTTGCCTCATTCCGCGAAATGGCGAAATGGCGCAGTTCATTATTACAATATAGCAACCCTCAAAAAGGTGTCAAGTTAACGGAATTTAATAATCGCCAAGGCCACCGCCTATACCGTACAAATGCAAGATCAACATTCCCGCACAGCAGTAAAAGCTCAATAAAGAACCGAACCTGCGAGGCGCTGCCTCACCGGTCCGGTTCTTCCGACTAAATGCGCTTAGCGCTTATGGAATATACAGCAGCTGCCCTTCCGAAACGGCAGACTCAAGCAAGCCGTTATGCAACAAAATTTCGCGCGGATTCATACTGTAACGAATGGCAATCGACTCCAGCGTTTCATCCCGCTGCACGATGCATACGCGGATTTTACGAAACTCCTGCTCATCCGCTTGCTTTCCGAGAAACAAGCTTTTCCACTCAATTTCCTCGCCGTGCTGCTGCGATTTCGAATGTTCGACCGACTGCTGCGCCGCAAATTGTTCCGCCGCTTGGCGTGCTGCTTGCTCCCGCTTGCTGGTTTGCAGCAGCGTCAATAGCCCAACGTTCGCGGCTTGATCCGGATCGCCCGAAGGCTGTTTGCTCCCAAAGCCGATGCGCAGCTCCTGCTTTTCCGCTTCTTCCTTTTCAACGACTGCCTCGACGGGAGCAAACCATTCCTCTTCGCGTTCCTGATCCTCCGCTTGTTCCTGCTGCCACGCCGCAGACTCGAACCCAGCCTCAATCGTTTGTTCGGCCTCAGGCTGAGCGTTGCTGATCCAATGATCCTCAGCAGCTTGCTGCGGCGCATAAGTATAATCCCGAGCCTCCGGTATAGGAGCCGCTTCCGCAAAAGGCTGATACGCTTGAGGCGGCTGATTGGATTCGAACCACTGCGAAGCCGACCAGCCGGAATCGCGCGGCGAAGCTGATATCGTTACCGCTGCATCAGCCTCTTGATCCTCCTCCTCATACTCATAATCAGACTGCTCCTCTTCCTCATCAGACTCTTCGGCTTCTTCCCGTTCCTCTTCGTCGCTTTCAGCCTCGTCTACCGTTTCTTCTTCCTCGTCCTGCTCTGCGGCCTCATTCGCAAAGGCATCGACCTCGTCAGCCTGGCGCTCGTGAACAACTGTAATCGGCTCTTCTCGCCAAGCCTCCTCCGCTTCCGGCAACGGCTCCACCAAAATACCGCGAAGCGATAAAACGCCGGTAATATTCAGCGTTCGCGCCGACAGCAGGTCGACATCGAAGTTGTCGATCTCGACAGAAATTTCGTCAAGCCTCGAAATTCGATTTAGCGGAAGCGTAATTTCAACCGGAATCCAATGCTCGAGCGTCTGCAAATGCGCAGCCTCAGTTTGACCGCGGTAAACGCCCGTAAGAAGAAGCTGCCCCTTTAACACAGCGTGGTCGTCCTGCTCGATGACTTGTATGCGGGGAACTAGCTCAATCTCCTCCAGCTCGTCGATGGCTGCAACTTCATCCGGCAAATGAATGCGCTCATACACATCAAAACGCAATCCTCTCGATTGATCTGTCACGCTTAAGTCCTCCCTCCCAATTGTGAATGCTTGGGCTACTTTTACATTCCCTAATATTTATATGGCAAGGAGAGAGTGGGCATGACTATCATTTTTTGCGAGAGGCAAGCTTGTCGCGCAATTGCCGAAGCCAGTCCGGCTCAGGGGCATTTGCTTCGATCAACTGACTTGTCCACGGGTGGGTAAAAACAAGCTTCTCGCCGTGCAGCGCCTGATGCCCAAGCAGCCTTGGGTCGCCGCCGTAAAGCGCATCGCCAATCAATGGATAGCCTAGATGGCTCATATGAACCCGAATTTGATGCGTCCGTCCTGTCTCCAATCGGAGACGTACAATGGACGCATTGCCAATTATTTCAACCCGTTCGTAGTGCGTCACAGCCGTATCTCCGCCGGGTGCGACCCGCCGGCGCGACGGATGATGCCTGTCTTTTCCGATTGGCGCATTTACAGTTCCGGATTGCTTTGCGAGTCGGCCGTGAACGACAGCGATATAACGGCGGTCTATCCGCTTCTCGCGCATTGCGTCGTCCAGCAGCAATTGCGCCAAATCATTTTTTGAATAAAGCACCGGACCTGAAGTATCGTCATCCAGGCGATGAATATGGCGCATAGGCAGCGGATCGTCTTTCATCTGCATATAGCGGGCAGCCGCATCGTCCAGCGTTCCTCCCTCGCCAGGCCGCGATTCGTGAACAGCCATGCCGGCCGGCTTGTGGAATACGGCACAAAAATCATCCTCATACAGAACTGGCGGAATTATATCACATGCGGCTAATCCCGCTCGAAGATGCTCCTTCGCTCCGTCTGCCTGCGGAAAAGCAAGCAGTTGAAGTGAATGCTCCCGCCAGCGGATTCCGCCAACGGAGAAGAGCCGATTCACCCATTTTGCTGGAAAAGGAGCATGCACTATTAACCATTGCCGTACCGCATGCGGATGCGTCCCCGACTCCGGCGCGTCTCCAAACCGTTCCAACGCTTTGCGCTCCATTGTCAGCCACTGTCCTTCTCTTGCATATCGAGGAAACTCCAACATAGTTGTCCTTCAAACTCCTTTCCTTATATACAGTATAAACAAAGAAAGCGATAGAGCGCGTATGCTCTATCGCTGTCCGTTACAGTCTTCCAAGTGCTTTATCGTGAGCTTCGATCGTCGCGTCGATATCCTCATCCGAATGGACTGCCGAGACGAACATGCCTTCAAATTGCGAAGGCGCGATGCTGACGCCAAGGTTAAGCATTGCGGCGAAATATGCTTTGAACCGCTCCAAATCCGATGTTTTCGCCGTTTCAAAGTTAATGACGGTTTTATCGGTAAAGAATGGACAAACCATCGAGCCGACACGGTTAATCGTCGTTGCGATGCCATGCTTGCTTGCATTCGCCTCGAAGCCGAGCTGCAGTCTGACCGCTTGCCGTTCAAGAAGCTCGTATACTTCAGGAGTCAGCAGCTTCAATGTCGTGTACCCGGCAGCCATAGCCAGCGGATTTCCCGACAAAGTTCCCGCCTGATAGATCGGACCGCTGGGAGCAATCATCTCCATAATTTCCCGTTTGCCGCCATAAGCGCCGACTGGCAAGCCGCCGCCGATGACTTTGCCGAAACAAGTCAAGTCCGGCGTAATGCCAAACAGGCCTTGCGCGCATTGATAATTAACCCGGAAACCGGTCATAACCTCGTCAAAAATAAGCAAGCTGCCATATTTATTCGTAATATCGCGGAGTCCTTGCAAAAAGCCAGGGAGCGGCGGAACGACACCCATATTGCCCGCAATCGGTTCAACGATTACACAGGCGATCTGCTCACCGAACTTCTCAAACGCCAACTTTACAGATTCAATGTCGTTGTAAGGAACGGTAATGGTTTGCGAAGCGACGCCTTCCGGAACTCCCGGACTGTCCGGCAACCCCAGCGTTGCGACACCCGAGCCCGCTTTGATTAGCAAGCTGTCCGCATGTCCGTGGTAGGAACCTTCAAATTTTAAAATCATGCTTCGCTTCGTATAGCCGCGAGCAAGGCGAAGCGCGCTCATTGTCGCTTCCGTGCCGGAGTTGACCATACGAACGATGTCTACAGACGGGACGCGCTCGCAGACGAGCTCGGCCATGAGCGTCTCCAGTTCGGTCGGTGCGCCAAAGCTCGTTCCCTTCTCAGCGGTCTGCTTGATCGCTTCAATAACTTCCGGATGGGCATGCCCCATAATGAGCGGACCCCAGGAGCCGACATAGTCGATGTAACTGTTGCCATCGATATCATAAACGCGGCTTCCTTGTCCGCGCTCCATGTACACAGGCGTCAAGCCAACGGATTTAAATGCGCGGACCGGGCTGTTAACGCCCCCGGGGAGCACTTTTTTGGCCCGTTCAAAAGCTTCTCTGGACCGCACGTCTTGGTTTCTCCCAATTTGCTCGCTCATCGCTTACTGTTCTCCTCTCAGCCAACGGGAAGCATCCTTCGCGTGGTAAGTAATGATCAAATCGGCGCCAGCCCGTTTCATGCCGGTCAATGTTTCGAGAACTACGTTCTTCTCATCAATCCAGCCGTTCGCTGAAGCCGCCTTCACCATCGAATATTCTCCGCTTACGTTATAGGCGACGACCGGAAGATCAAAGCTTTCTTTCAGCTGTCTTACGATATCAAGATAAGCAAGCGCAGGCTTAACCATCAGCATATCCGTGCCTTCAACAACGTCGGATTCCGCTTCGCGGAGCGCCTCGCGGGCGTTGGCTGGATCCATTTGATACGTTTTGCGGTCTCCAAATTGAGGCGCGGAATGCGCCGCTTCACGGAATGGACCGTAGAATGCCGAAGCGTATTTAACGGAATAGGACAAAATCGGAACGTGCGAGTAACCCGCTTCATCCAAACCGTCGCGAATGGCGGCTACGAAGCCGTCCATCATGTTCGAGGGCGCAATGACATCCGCTCCCGCCTCTGCTTGCGATACGGCGGTACGCACAAGAAGCGTCAGCGATGCATCATTGTCGACGACAGCCGTTCCCGTCGCTTCATGCACATGCACGACGCCGCAATGGCCGTGATCGGTAAATTGGCATAGGCAAGTATCCGCCATAACGATCAGCTCAGGCGCCCACTTCTTGATCGCGCGAGTCGCTTCTTGAACGATGCCGTTCGGATCGTAAGCCGAAGTCCCTTCTTCATCTTTGTGCTGCGGTACGCCAAACAGCATAATCGCTTGAATGCCCAGCGACACGATATCACGGATTTCCGCCTCAAGCAAATCCATCGACAAGTGGTAAACGCCCGGCATCGAGCCGATCTCTTCCTTAATGTTCGTTCCGCAGGTGACAAAGATCGGATATATAAAGTCGTTGGCCGTCAGTACGGTTTCCCGAACCAGGTTGCGCATCGCAGCCGATTGGCGCAATCTGCGGTTTCTAACGATTGGAAACGCCATGTTGATTCCTCCTAAAAAGTTTTGCGAAGCCAAACTTTGCTTCACAAGGATACGCTTTTACTATCTTAGAAAACTGCACTTTTGCTGTTTTGACCATTTCATTCTAACAATAGGTTATAAAAACCAGATATCGCATAACACTAGAGCAGTCCGCGTCCATTCGCCTGATGGCGGACGAGCGCTTCAACCAGCGCGTCTATAGTCGCCTCTTCAGGCTCCACAGTTACTTGCAATCCGGCCTTAACAGCGGTTGCTGTTGTCAGCGGTCCGATCGAGACGATGTCAACGCCAGCCAACGCTTCTGCCGGATCGTCGATCCCGTTCCTCCGCAAAACTTCGAACAGGTTAGTTACGGTTGAGGAGCTTGTAAACGCCACGGCATGAATTTCCCGATCACGTATCCACTCCAGCGCAAGCTCGTCCTGATGATCGGCAACCGATGTTTGATAGACGTCCGCTTGAACCGCCTCCAGCCCGCGCGCCTTCAGCTCGCGAGGCAGCACTTCGCGGGCGAGGTCGCCGCGTGGCAGAAGCGCTTTTTGCCCTGGCTTCAATTCGCTGTCGAGCTGTTCGAGCATTCCCTCCGCCTGAAACTTGGCAGGAAGCTCTTCAACCGTCAGGCCGCGGGCGATAAGCGCCTCCGCGGTCTTAGGGCCGACCGCTGCGATTCGCGCACGGTGAAAGCGGCGAATATCGATATTGCAGCTGCGAAGCCAGCGGAAAAAGTACTCGACTCCGTTGACGCTCGTGAAAAAGATCCAATCGTATTGTTCGGCCATATCGAGCGCTGATTCGATCGCTTGCACAGCAGCGGCATCAGTCGGCTCGCCTATTTCAATAACCGGATACTCAACCGGCTCTCCGCCGAGCTCTTCAATTCGATCAGCGAGCTCGCTTGCCTGCGCGCGCGCGCGCGTAACGAGCACCCGTACGCCAAATAGCGGCTTTCGCTCGTACCATTGCAGCTTCTCGCGCTGCAGGACGACATCTCCGACGACGATAACTGCAGGCGGTTGAAAGCCAGCTTCTTTTACGATCCGCTCAATCGACTCCAGCGTGCCGACAATGGTCCGCTGCTCCACCCGCGTTCCCCAGCGGATAAGAGCAACAGGCGTATCCGGCCTCTTGCCGTGGCGAATAAGCTGCTCGGCAATATAGCCGATTTTGGCTACGCCCATTAGAAAAATAAGAGTGCCCGTCGCGTTCGTCACTTTATCCCAATGAATCGAACGGTCCAGCTTGTCCGGACTCTCATGTCCGGTCACAATCGACAAGGAGGAAGCCAAATCACGGTGCGTTACCGGTATGCCTGCATAAGCCGGAACTGCAATTGCCGACGTAATGCCAGGAACAATTTCATATTCGATGCCGTTATCGCGGAGCAATTCAGCTTCCTCGCCAACCCGTCCAAAAATCGTCGGATCGCCGCCCTTAAGCCTTGTGACCGTCTTTCCTTCAAGCGCCAAGTCGACAAGCAGCTGATTGATTTCCTCCTGCTTCATCGTATGGCGGTCAGGCAGCTTGCCGACATATATTTTTTGCGCATCCGGTTTCAAATATCGGAGCAGCCTCGGGCTCGCCAGCCGGTCATAGACGACGACATCGCAGCGCTTCAAGCATTCCAGACCGCGTACGGTAATAAGCTTTGGATCGCCCGGACCCGCACCTACCAAATAGACGACACCCTTATCGCCTGACTTTCCTCTACCTGTATCCATCGCTATCCCCCGATTTCCGCCAAAATCCGATCCGCTCCTCTTGCCGACAAAGCTGCCGCGACATCTAATCCGAGCTTCTCTGGATCTGTCCCCTTTAGCATTTCTTTCAGCAATACCGATCCGTCCGGCGAGCCGACCATGCCCGTTAACTCGAGCGAAACTTCTCCGTTCTCGACTTTTTGAACCGTTGCGTAGGCGCCAATCGGAATTTGACAGCCGCCGTTCAACGCGCCAAGAAAGCTCCGCTCCGCTCGAACAGCCAGTTCCGTCTCTTCATCGTTAAATAATGCCAGAAGCTCGCGAACGCCCGCATCGTCCTCGCGGCATTCTATGCCAAGCGCTCCTTGGCCGACTGCCGGAATGGACACATCGACCGGTATCGTCGCCGAAATCCGATCCTGCCAGCCCATCCGGGTCATCCCGGCGGCGGCAAGCACAATCGCATCAAAGCCTTCCGTATCGAGCTTGCGGATACGCGAATCGATATTGCCGCGAATCGACTCCAGCTGCAAGTCAGGCCTTGCATTTTTCAGCTGGCAGGAACGGCGCAAGCTGCTCGTGCCGATCTTAGCGCCATGAGGCAAATCGTCCAAGGACCCGCCATCCTTCATAATAAGGCAGTCCCGCGGATCGACGCGTTTCGGAATTGCGCCGTTCATCAAGCCTTCCGGCAGTTCATAAGGCATGTCCTTCATGCTGTGCACCGCCAAATCGATATCGCCTTCAATAAGCGCTTGTTCGATTTCTTTCACAAACAGTCCTTTGCCGCCAACCTTGGACAACGTAACATCGAGAATACGGTCGCCCTTCGTAACAATTTTGCGGACTTCAAAAGAATAGCCGAGGCCATGCTTATCGCTTATACGTTTCAGCTCATCAATGACTTGCCCCGTCTGCGTGAGCGCAAGCGCGCTTTGTCTGGTGCCGACTACAATCGTCCGATGTTTAGTGTTCATAGTTCCCATTTGTCAATTGTTCATCCTTCCGTAATCAGCTTGCGAAGGCGGGCAAGCCATGCTTCGTCGTCTTCTTCCATCTTGAAATGAGGCGCCTCCGCTGCAGCCAGCCGAAGCAGCGTTTCTCGTTCTGCCGCATCCTTAATCACTGATTTGGTCCGCTCCCGAAGCCTTCTGAGCCGTTCGGCAGCTTTCCCGTATTCCGGTCCGTATCGTTCCTCAAGCTCCCGCTTGATGCGCATAGACAGAGCCGGGCTGGCGCCTAAAGCGGAAACGGCGATCAGCAAATCTCCTCGCCTGACAACGGACGGGCTGACAAAGCTTGAGCGGCTCGCATCATCCGCCGTATTGACCCAAGCGCCAATCCGCCTTCCATCCTCCGCAACCTTCCCATTTAATTCCGGACTGTCCGCCGCTGCAAATACAAGCCTGGCACCGGCGATGTCCTCTATGATGTATTCCCGTTCCAACGTTCTGATCATTGCCTCATTAGCCAATGCGCGCAAGCGAGGCGTCAGCATAGGGCTTATCAAGAGAACATCGTCCGCTCCAGCCTCAAGAAGCGACAACGTTTTTCTCTCGGCCACTCGACCGCCGCCGACAACAACAACCCGCTCGCCGCGAAGCTGAAGCATTACCGGAAAAAAGCCGTTCATCAGGAAAGCCTCCTTTTCCTTAGGCTCAATGGAAAGCGGATAATGTATTGGATAATAAATTAAGAATAAGAACGAGAAATGCAGCCAAATGCAAGCGCGCCAATTGTGTTCCAGGACGGTTCAAAATCGCCCGCTGCACAACATAGATAATGTACATAATCAGCGCCGCAAAGGACGAAAGCACCTTCCAGTCAAGCAGCAGCGACATTTCCCCTTCGACGAGCAGCATCGTTACCGCCACCGACAACGACATCGCAAGCAGCGGGACGCCGATTATAATCGCTCTGTCCGAGTAGCGTTCGATCGTCTCCAGGCTCGGGAAACGGCGAATATATTTAGTCCACCGTTTCCCCTTCAATTGCTTATGAAGAAACAAATACATGCCTGCAAATATGGACCCGACTGTCAACGAGGCATATGCGCACAAAATAAGACTAATATGTACGAAAAGCATTTCCCTCATCGTAGCCGACAGCGCAAAGCCCGCTTTATCGCCCGGGTTGCTGTATAAATTAAGCGCCAGAACGGCAAACCCGACAAGATTGACTAGAAAAACAATAAATTCGATTTTAAAGAAACGGCTTATTACAAGCGAAATCGTGACGAGCAGCCATGAGAATCCCAACCAATATTCAAAGGCCGATATCGCCGTCACTTCCAAATGAGTCGCTACTCGAATGACAAGAAACGCAGTTTGCAATATCCATACAAAAATAAGGAGCCCTGCTCCAATCCGTTTCGCTCTCCGGTTCGCGTCCATGAAATCGGAGAAATAAAACAGAAGGCTCAGGGCGTACATATAAATTATTGTGTCATACAACCAGTTTTGCGTTCCCATAAACGCCTCCACTTGCCTAACATCTAGTAACGGATGAGCGTCGGCGCACTTGCTCGCGAAAGCGATTTGGCTTTCGCAGCTTCCGCCACGGAATTGGAATCCGAAGCCGCATTCTTCTCGGCTTGCTTCACATGAGCAAGCTGTTCCTCAAGCGCAAACAGCTTCACAAACATTTCCATCGCTTCGTCTGAATGCTTCTCGCCCGCCATCTCTTTGATTCGCAATATCGGATCCTGCATCATTTGATTGACAATGCTTTTAGTCAGCTTGCTTATGACTTTAAGCTCATGCTCATCCAGGTCGGGAAGTTTATTTCGCATGCTGTGCATCGTTTCCTCGTGAATATCAGCCGCCTTCGTCTGAAGAGCGCGGATAAGCGGAACGACGCCCAGCGTCCGATACCATTGCGCAAATGCCTCGATTTCTTGCTCAATCATCGATTCGATTTTGGCAGCCTCCTTTCGGCGCTGTTCCAAATTGCTTTCGACAATGCCTTCAAGATCATCGATATCGTACAAAAAGACGTTTTCCACTGCGGCAATAGAAGGATCTAAATCGCGCGGAACGGCAATGTCTATCATAAACAACGGCTTCGATTTGCGCCGTTTCATCGCTGCGGCGACCATATGGCGGTCAAGCACATAGCCCTCAGCGCCAGTCGAGCTAATAATGATATCCGCTTCATGAAGCATGTCGCCCGCTTCGTCCATCGAGCAAGCAATGCCATTGAATTTATCGGCTAACTGCGCGGCGCGCTCGAACGTACGGTTTACGACGATCACTTTGCTCGCTCCGTTCGCATACAGATGCTTAGCCGTCAATTCGCCAGTCTCTCCGGCGCCGATAATCATAACCGTCTTCTTATTGAAATGGCCAAAAATCCGTTTTCCCAATTCAACCGCTGCATAACTGACCGATACGGCCGACTCGCCGATCGTCGTTTCGGTATGCGCGTGCTTCGCCATTGTAATCGATTGTTTAAACAGCATGTTAAACAGGGTGCCTGTCGTCTTCAATTGCTGAGCGAGCGCGAAAGCGTCCTTCACCTGCCCTAAAATTTGCGTTTCGCCAATGACCATCGAGTCGAGTCCGCTCGTTACGCGCATCAAATGCTCAATCGCCTTCTCATCCTCGTACATATAAAGATGATTCGTAAACTGCTGTCTAGGCAGCTTGAACCATTGCTCCATGAAACTGCGGATGTAATGCCCGCACAAATGATGCCGATCGACTACCGCATACAATTCGGTCCGATTGCAGGTCGCCACAATGACACATTCCATAATGCTGCTGGTCTGCTTCAACTGGGCCAATGCTTGCGGAAGCTCTTTCTCCGCAATTGCGAATCGTTCCCTCACTTCGACGGGAGCGGTCTTATAGTTCAATCCGACTACGATAATGTGCATGCGCGATCACCTGCCTTTCTTAGTAGTTATTGAGAAAAACTCTTATCGAAGTCCTTCGATGAGGTTCGACCGCGGAAGTTTTTATAAACTGAACTTTTTGAATTTCTATTTAAAATTTTTGTTAAGATCAAAAGACTTACTTTATCGTTTCAACGTTTGTCAACTGTTATTATAGCATAGTTCGACAAGCTGTATGTCCTCATTTATGAATAATGTTTGAAAAACTGCTAACCATTATTCCCTATCTAGACAAAGAAATAACCATGGACCGAGGTCTATGGTTATTTCTAATATCAATCATTTGCGAACTTGTTACACAAGCTCGATTTGTTTCATTGTCGGTTCTTCGACTTTCAATTCGCCCATGCCGCGCACAAGTTTCTTTGCATGCGTAGTCGTCGGCTTCAGCACTGCAATCATATAGTCGATTGCAAGCTGCGGATCCACGGTTTCACCGCAGGTGTAGCAATCAAGAGCGGCAAATCCTCTCTCAGGATACGTGTGAATCGAGAGATGACTCTCCGACAGCAGCACGAGTACCGTTGCTCCTTGAGGCTCAAATTGCTTCGATTGCACGGACAGTACGGTAGCGCCGCAAGCTTCAGCAGCCTCCACCATTTGGGCTTGCAAAAATTCAGCGTTGTTCAGTAGATCAAAATCTACTCCCCAAGTATCAACAGCAACGTGTCTTCCGAAAGTTGAGTATTCCATCTTCCGGCTCCCCCTTCCTAGGAATAAAATGTTTAAAAATTTCATCCGCTAGGACCTACGTCATTCACTTCCCGAGGGAATAATCTCTCGCAACATAACCATGTCCTGAGTGAATCCTGGTTCCTATTTTGTTACAAAACGAGCTGGCCATATTAAACGGCTTAGTCGTTTGTGCGTGGAGCAATGTTTTCAACGAGATTAAAAATAACATCTATCGTCTAGAAATGCAACTCTTTTTTTTTACAGGGATTGAATTGGCTTTGCTGCCATCGCTCCCGTATTCAACGTATGACCATTGCTCCTAATTGGTACCGAATTATTTGGCTTGTCCCGCCTAGATTTTAAGCGAAATGATGAAAAAAAAGAAGCCGCAAACAGCGGCTTCCCTCGTCGATTCTCTCGATCAGGCTTCCAGTACGAACAGCTTGCGCGTTTGCTCCGACAACCGCTCGTCGATTGCTGCGATTTGATCGCGATCGCTCGCTTGGTTGCGCAAATCAAGCAATTCGTTTATCGCACTGTGTACAAGCGATATTTCGCGTTCGATCAGCCTGCTGCGGAATACCCGCTCCAGCTGCCCGACTGTATCCTTGTACTCGAACACGACTCTCGTGCTCGTTCCTGTCGTTTCCAAAATGCGTCGAACGCTGCCGTTCATATAGTGATAGATCATCGTATATTGACTATAAATGCGATTGACGATTGCATCGCCATGAAAAGCGGATACTGCTTTGCGCATGGCATTGGTCAGCTTAGGGTGAACAAGGCGGCAGTTAAGCACACACACGTAACGGTCTTGTTGACGCTCAAACGTCAACCTCACCTCTTCCCTCCCTGCTACATCTTCGAGAACCAGCTCCTGATTGCCGTTTTCAAGCACCATTACTTGTTGTCTGACTTGTTGATCTTCAAAAAAACGGACAAATTGAGACATCTCATCATTCGATAACTGCAGTTTGGCATTTACATACTCCGTGGCTAGCCGCTGAGCCATAAAAATCTCCTCAATTCTTTGAATTGCACGCGTTTTTACTCTTTGCTTGAAATAAAGGAAAGTATATCATTTCACTCTTATACTTAGTCCTATATTTTTCGCGAAACCCGTTGTCCTTTAACATGGACAGAAAAATGGTTTCTTCTTATTGCTTTAAGTATATTATACGTGATCAGAGCATTTTATTCCTGCCGGTCAGCCTCGATATTCTCGCATATTTCTGAAAAAACCGCAAAAAAGGACGAAGAGCTTAACCTTTTTCACTGAATCCTCTTCATATTGCTAGAAGTTGCTGCGCTTTCTGCCTTATGTGCCAATCGCATCCGTAATGACGCTCCACAGCTCGTCTCGGCCAAGCCCCGTTTCCGAGGAAAATTTGACGAACTTGTCGCGCGGATCAGCCTCAAGCGTCTCTTTAATGAGACGAATATGCTTGTCCCATTTGCCTTTCGGCACTTTGTCCGCTTTCGTCACAACGATACAGGTCGGGACATTATAATGTTTTAGCCAATGATACATAAGAACATCGTCCTTGGACGGCGCATGGCGAATATCGATGATGAGAAGCTGCAGCTTGAGCTGCTCGCGGTCTTTAATATACGTTTCGATCATTTGGCCGAAAGCTTCGCGCTGCGTTTTGGACACTTTGGCATAGCCGTAGCCCGGAAAATCGACGAAATAGACGCTGTCGTTAACCCGATAATAGTTAAGCTGCTGCGTTTTGCCCGGCTGCGAGCTCGTTCTCGCCAAATTTTTGCGCATAATCATTTTGTTGATCAGCGACGATTTCCCGACATTGGAACGCCCTGCCAGAGCAATCTCTGGCAAGGCGTCATCGGGATACTGATGAGGCTTTACTGCGCTTATAACAAATTCTGCTTGTGTAATTTTCATAATACTGGCGTTCCTGCTTTCTCTTCGGTAATGACCGGCAGCAGCGCGTGCTGAAGCACTTCATCCATATGGCTTACCGGGACGAATTCGAGCTCGCTGCGGACGCTGTCCGGAATGTCGCGAAGGTCGCGTTCGTTATCCTTCGGCAGAAGCACCTTCTTAATGCCGGCGCGATGCGCGGCAAGCGACTTCTCCTTTAGACCGCCGATCGGCAGCACGCGGCCGCGAAGCGTAATTTCCCCCGTCATCGCGACTTCCTTCGATACAAGGCGATTGGTCAATGCCGAGATCAGCGCCGTTGCCATCGTAATGCCGGCAGACGGGCCATCCTTCGGAATCGCTCCCTCCGGAATATGGATATGAATATCGTTCTTTTCATGGAAGCTCGGATCGATCTGCAGTTCCAGCGCCTTTGAGCGAGTGAAGCTGAAAGCAGCTTGCGCCGACTCCTTCATCACGTCGCCAAGCTTGCCGGTAAGCGTTAATTTGCCGCTGCCCGGCATTACGGTAACCTCAATCACAAGCGTGTCGCCGCCGACCTCGGTCCAGGCGAGTCCGGTTACAGCGCCGACCTGATCGACGCTTTCGGCCATGCCGTAACGGAATTTCGCAGGTCCGAGCCATTCCTTCAACAGATCCGAATCAACGACAAGCTTCGAACCAGCTGCCATTGCCGGTTCATCTGCTTCCGCTTCATCCGGACGGGAATCGCCAAATGACGCTTCCAGCGCATGCAGGGTCGGATCGTCTTCCACAATCGGATCGCTTCCCGCTTCTTCGGAAGCTGCAGAAGCTGCGCCCGCTCCCGCCGAAACAATATGCTTCGCGGCTTTCCTGCTTATCGCCGCGATTTGCTGCTCCAAATTGCGCACTCCCGATTCGCGCGTATATTCGCGAACGAGCTGCAGCAGCACGTCGTCGCTGACCTGCAGCTGCTCCTCCGCAAGGCCGTGCTCTCTTTTTTGCTTCGGCAGCAAATAGCGGCTTGCGATTTGCAGCTTTTCCAGTTCCGTATAGCCCGGAATGTACAGCACTTCCATTCGGTCAAGCAATGGACGCGGTATGTTGTGCATTGCGTTTGCAGTCGTAATAAACATAACATTGGATAAGTCAAAAGGCACTTCGACAAAATGGTCGCTGAACGTATTGTTTTGCTCCGGATCAAGCACCTCTAAAAGCGCAGAAGCCGGGTCGCCGCGAAAATCCATCGCCATCTTGTCGATTTCATCCAGCAAAAATACCGGATTGAGCGAACCGGCCGTCTTCATCCCTTGAATAATCCGTCCCGGCATCGCGCCGACATAAGTGCGGCGATGTCCGCGAATTTCCGCCTCGTCACGTACGCCGCCAAGCGAGATGCGCACAAATTTACGTTCAAGCGATTTGGCGATCGAGCGGGCAAGCGACGTTTTGCCGACGCCTGGAGGTCCGACCAAGCACAAAATCGGCCCTTTCATTTTGCGGACAAGCTGTTGAACGGCCAAATACTCGAGCACGCGTTCCTTCGGCTTTTCAAGACCGTAATGGTCATTGTTCAAAATTTGCTCCGCTTTGTCGAGACTGAGATCGTCTTCGGTCAGCTTGTTCCACGGCAACGCCAGCAGCCAGTCAATATAATTGCGAATGACGCCGCCTTCAGCCGACGTTGCAGGCATTTTCTCCAGACGGTCGATTTCCTTCTCGACCTTCTCTTTGACCTGCTCAGGCACGCCTGCTTCCGCAAGCTGATTGCGCAGCTCCTCGACTTCGCCGGCTCTGCCTTCCTTCTCGCCAAGCTCCTTCTGAATCGCCTTCATTTGCTCGCGCAAATAATATTCCTTCTGCGTCTTCTCCATCTGCTTCTTGACGCGCTGGTTGATCTTCCGCTCCAGCTCCAGCACTTCGCGTTCATTGTTCAGCAGATCGAGCAGCCGTTCCAGACGGGCGCGAACGTCGACGGTTTCCAAAATATCCTGTTTATCTTTAATCTTCAAAGACAAATGGCTTGTGATGACATCGGCAAGCCTGCCCGGATCGTCAATATCCGATACGGCAGCCAGCGTTTCCGGCGTAACCTTCTTCGAAAGCGTAATATAATGCTCGAACTGGCTGAGCACGGAGCGCATAAGCGCATCGACTTCCGGATCGTCTGTTTCCTGCTCGGGAAGCTCCTTGACAGACACCTCGTAAAACTCGTCGTTCGAAACGTAGTCAACGATTTCGGCGCGCGTTACGCCTTCGACGAGAACGCGGATCGTGCCGTTCGGAAGCTTGAGCATTTGACGGACTTTAGCAATCGTGCCAATGCGGTAAATGTCGTCTTCTGTCGGCTCTTCAATATTCACTTCGGATTGCGAACATAGCAGAATCATATGATCGTCGATCATTGCTTTCTCTAACGCTCGGACCGATTTATCCCTGCCCACATCCAGGTGGAGCACCATGCTTGGATATACGAGCAGCCCTCTTAAAGGGAGCAGGGGAAGCCGACGGTGTTTCGTTTTTCCGGATCCCACACCAGCACCTCCAAAAATTATGTCTACCCTATTTTACCACATCGGAAAGTTGTATGCATTTTTCGTCATTCCGCCGAATCTGCCTGCAAATAGGGAACTCCCGCCGAAGGAATGTAGCGTTCGGAAGCGATATGCGCCTCCACCTCGCCAATGACCGTTTCGCCAATCGGAAAAACGAGGCCGAACACTTCGTCCACACGGTCGACCGGAATGACCTTTAGTCCTTCAAGGCCGGCAAAGATCGCCTGCCAATTCTCGCGCGGTATAATTACTGTGTTGGCTCCTGCCTGGAATGCCGCTTCGACTTTCGCCAGTACGCCGCCAACCGGCTTCACATTGCCATGAATGCCGACCTCGCCGGTCATCGCCAGCTTGTTGTCTATCGGATACTCCTTGATCGCCGAAGCGATTGCCGTCGCCATTGCTATGCCGGCTGACGGGCCGTCAATCGGCGTGCCTCCCGGGAAGTTGATATGCAAATCATAATCCTGCGGGTTTAAGCCATAACGGCGGAGCATCGTAATGACGTTCTCGACCGATCCTTTCGCCATGCTTTTGCGGCGCAGCGTGCGCGATCCGCCTCCCAGCTCCTCTTCGTCGACTACGCCGGTAATCGTAAATTGGCCGCGGCCTTGCGCAACCGGAATGGCGCTCACTTCAATCTCAAGCAGCGTGCCCATATTCGGACCGTATACCGCAAGTCCGTTTACGAAACCGATTTGCGGCTCTGTCGGCACTTTGCGGTCGGGACGCGGAGGAATTTGGCTGCTGTTGACCACCCATTCGATGTCGGCCGCCGTAATCGCATCGCGTTTTTCCGATAAGGCTACGCCAGCGGCAAGTTGAATAACATTCACCGCTTCGCGGCCGTTCGTCGCATACCGCTGCACGACCTCAACAGCGTCCGGGCATGGTCCAAAGCCAATTTTTTTAATCGCGTTCTGGGCGATTTGCGCGATTTCCGACGGCAGCAGCGGCCGGAAGTATACCTCCATGCAACGCGAGCGGATCGCCGGCGGAATTTCATTTGGCGAACGCGTTGTCGCGCCAACCAGACGGAAATCGGCAGGCAAGCCGTTTTGGAAAATGTCGTGAATATACATCGGTATATTCGCATCCTCCGAATTGTAATACGCGCTCTCCAAGAAAACCTTGCGGTCCTCCAGTACTTTTAAAAGCTTATTCATTTGAACCGGATGCAATTCCCCGATTTCGTCGATAAACAGCATGCCGCCATGCGCTTTCGTTACAGCGCCCGGCTTAGGCTGCGGGATTCCGGCAACGCCCATTGCGCCCGCCCCTTGATAAATCGGGTCATGCACCGAACCGATTAGCGGGTCAGCGATACCGCGCTCGTCAAAACGGGCGGTCGTCGCGTCGATTTCCGTAAACTTCGCTTCCTGCAGAAACGGCGAAGCCGGATTTTTTTTCGCTTCCTCCAGCACGACGCGCGCCGCTGCGGTCTTGCCGACCCCTGGCGGTCCGTAAATAATAACATGCTGCGGGTTGGCGCTGCAGAGCGCCGCTTTCAACGCGCGCAAGCCGTCGGACTGCCCGACAATATCCTGCATCGCTTGCGGCCGCGTTTTCTCAGCCAGCGGCTTCGTTAACGAGACAGAGCGCAGCTTGCGTAGTTTATCCATTTCCTTGCGCGATTCCCGGTCGACCGCAGAACGGTTCGTCTTCTGATTGCGCAGCAAATTCCAGAAATACAGTCCGATTACGACTGCAAAAAATACTTGAATCAACATCAAAACAATACTTAAATTCATCGGTTATCCGCTCCTCATATAAAGCTTCCACGCGCACAGGCGGCAATAGAGTTCGTACTTGCTAGTATTGCCTCCTCGAACTGGTAATAACCGCGGGCGGCATTTATTTCTGTGCTCCTTTACTGTGCCGATACGCCAAGCGCTCTGCCAAGCGGCTGAATAACGGATTCCAGCAATGTTACAGGCGTAACGATCGGCCATTTGAACATATTGGCTCCAAAGATGTAACCGGTCCAGATTGTCATTGCCGAATACAGCACGAACTCGCGAACTAGGCGCTTTCGTTTTCGGAGTAATAATTTTGCTCCGGCGTACAGCACAGCGGCAATGGATGTGAAAAACACGGCATTGAGCAGAATTGATTGGTTCATTTTTTTCCCTCCCGCAGCTTTTCAACATCAATCGGTTGATTGCTGAGACCCATCTGAGTCAAATGAATTCTAACTTGCGGCTTGATTGTAATTCTTGCGAATTCAGCATCCCAATCCTTTTTCCACTTGCGCCATTGCCTTGGAAAGGTTTGATGCGCGTACGCGGCAAAGTTCACGACATCCGCATTCCATTTTTGCGTTGCCCGCCAGCCGGCATTAACCGCCTTCATAATATCTTGCTCGGCCATCTGTTCCATTTTGCGCACATTATCCGGTTTATACAGCTCTTTGACACCGCTGCAGCCGGTTTGCACCATTGAAGCTTGCGCTTCGATTTTAATATCGTAAACGAGGCCGTTCTCTCCTTTTTTTGCTTTCACATCCGTTTTAGAGCTGTTGATATTCATTGACATAAACTTTTTATCATTATCGGGACAAGCAACAGTTAACGTCGTCTTCTCCAAGGTGTCCCGCAGAAATGCAACGCCAAGCGCCTCTTTTCGGGACAGCCAGCCTACCATTTTATCTCCTTTAAATACGGCCAGCCTTCCCAGCTTCAGCTTAGACGGATGACTGGTTTCCTGAAACGCCTTCATCGAGGTCGTCTCGGGACTCCCCGAAATGAACACTTCCGGCATCAGCCCCGCGCCTGAATCGCTCGCGAGATTCATCGTCATTTCATAAAGCTTAACCTGCGGCAGTACCGACGTATATTCCGACTCCAAATTGTTTAACTGTTTAATGCCGTCTCCGGGAATGCGCTGCAGCTGCATCATTTGCTCCAATACTTTTCGCGATTTCCCCGGGGTTACAAGCATGACGACAGTCTCCCGAGCGTCAGCCATCCGGAAGTATACGTCCAAAATTTCATTTATTCCTCTTCTCGCCGTCTCCTCGCTTAAGATAATGACCCTGTTATGGGCAAAATACAGCTTTCGCGGGCTTTCAGAATAGCTTTTTAACGTCGCTTCGCGTACCGTGCGTCCTCTTGTCGAATAAACGATGACCGGCGAATCGCCCGATCCCCCTCCCGCAGTGCCTAATCCAGAAGAAAGGGTAGACGGAATGACGACCTGGTACGTATTGATCCATTCCTCCTCTTCACGATCGATAGAAGTCGCAGACGTGATCGCCAGTTCGTTCAGTTCAACGCGGCTCCAGCAACCGGAAAGCAAGGGCAAGAAGACAAGTGCGCCAATGACAAGTGCTGCAGCTTTGTAAAATTTCATGACGTCTTGGACTCTCCTTTATGCTCTTTCTTTTGTTTCTTAAGCAGCAAACCCAGCCAAATCAATCCGATTATGGCGATGTTATGTATAAACAAATACAGCGTCGCGGCTTTTGCGCTATATTCAAAATTACTCGCGGTACGCGTCCAAGAATAAGCCGATGTGCCTACAAGCAATCCAGATGCAGCCAAGTAAAGCATGGGATGGTTTCGCACTCGAAACAAATAATCAAGACTTTGGAAAAACAGCAGCATAAAAATGGACATTTTTGCAAACATGCCGGCCATCCACGCCGCCGAAAAATAAATGTCGACCCGTTCAAGATAATTGCCCACATCAACAATGCTGATCATTTCGAATATCGGATAGGACATTAACGGCACGATATGGCTTCCGAAAACAGCAATGACGATCGCGACCAGCATCGAAAGCATAAGCCCTGTCAGCCCGATGCCGATATAAACTACTTTTGCTCCGTCGGACGGCTTGCTAAGAAAGGGCAACAGAAACAAAACCGTCGACGCCTCCGTCATCCAGCCAATTGGCGCAATCATTCCTTGGCCGAATGAGGCTGGGGACGTATCAAAAATAGGCAAAAAATGAGCCGGCCGAAAATCTTTAATGACAAGTAGAACATTACCCAACAGAAATGCCATGCCAACGATAAATACGATGGCGTTCAAACGAGCGACCGCTTCAATCCCTTGAGCTGCAATATAGACGGAAACGAGTACGATAAGTAAAATCGTAGCGAGCAAAGGTGTAGCCGATATAAGCTGTATGGACAAGAAATCGGCAAATTGCCTGACGATCGATGCAGATATAACAAAAAAGTAGAAGCAGAAGAAACATGCGATGACAAACGCGATCCCAACGCCAAAACGCTGCTCCAGCCATTCCAGAAACGGCTTCCCGTTATTTTGCCGGCTAATGCCGGCATAGATGATCGAAATGCCAAGGGTGACCGCCGTTGAAGCAAGAATAACGATCCACCCGTCCTGCTTCGCATTCTGAATAACGATTGACGGCAAAGCGAGCGCAGCAGTCGGTGCGATGGAATGAAAAATGATGTATATGCCTTGCCAAGCTGTAATCTTCTGCTTCATCTCGGATCCCCTCCTGACTTCCGCTGCAAATCTCCAGCCCTCTTTGTCTGCTGATCAGCCGCCGTTTGCCGCCTTGCACCGCCGAAACGCACGAAATCCGGACGTTTCTTCATTGCCCACCAAGGGACGCGTACAATGACATCGCGCCAGTTGCCCGGAACGAATGGCGACACGGGAAGCAAAAAAGGTACGCCAAACGAACGCAGCCCAGCCATATGGGCAAGGACGACCATCAATCCCGCCATAATGCCGAATATGCCGAAAGAGCCCGCCAATATAATCATAATGAAGCGAATGAGCCGCGCCGCTGTTCCCATATTAACGGACGGAATAACGAAGCTGGCGATTGCTGTAAATGATACGACGATGACCATTGCTGCCGATACAAGTCCGGCTTGTACGGCAGCTTGTCCAAGCACCAGCGCGCCGACAATCGATATTGCAGGTCCGATAATACGGGGCATCCTTACACCCGCTTCGCGCAAAATTTCAAATGTTATTTCCATCAGCAAAGCTTCTAGAATAGCAGGAAAGGGCACTCCTTCCCTCTGCGCAGCCAGACTAATTAGAAGCGGAGTCGGCAGCATCTCTTGATGGAATGTCGTAATCGCAACGTAAAGCGATGGCATGAGCATTGAAACTAAAAACGAACAAAATCGGATGAAACGTAAAAATGTTGCGATATCAAACCGTTGATAGTAGTCCTCGCTCGATTGAAAAAACTTAACGAACGTAACAGGCGCAAGCAGCACAAAAGGCGTTCCGTCTACGATTACAGCAATTTGCCCTTCAAGCAAGCCGGCCGCAACCGCGTCTGGCCGCTCCGAATTTTGCATAAGCGGAAAGGGTGTAGACGCCTTGTCTGCGATAAATTCCTCGATATAGCCGCTTTCCAATATGCTGTCGGTATCGATTAGATCCAGCCTGCGGTGCATTTCCTCAATGATATAGTCGGACGTTATGCCCTTCAAATAGACGACGGCGACAGATGTCTGCGTCTCTCGGCCAATCAGTTTATAATCAATGCGTAAATTAGGTGATTTAATCCGTCTGCGAAGAAGCGTCGTATTTGTAACAATACTTTCTGTAAAACCTTCCTTCGGCCCCCGAATAACGGTTTGCGTGGTCGACTCTTCTACCGACCTCCGATCGCCCCCCGACGTATGCGCAGCGATCGCTTCCGCCGTTCCATCCATCATAATGACGGTACAGCCCTCCAGCAAAGCAAGAATGGCTTCCTGATACTTGCTAAGCGATCGATATTCTCCGATGCTGAGCGTCCGATCCGCCAATCGTTGAAAAGCTTCCGCAGCTTCGAGCGTTTCCTGACCTCCAGAACTATTGTTTTCCGCAGCTATGCTTTGCACGATCCGATTTATCGTATCCGCATCGATCATGCTTGAAATGTAAACCAGAGCAATCCGATTTCCAGATTTCGTCAACATACGCCTAGCAACGATATCCGGACCTCCGCCCAGGTCAACCATCATTTGCTCAATATTATGCTCTAAACTCGCCGTCAGCTTATCCATCATTTTGTTTCACCTTCTTACTCCAGCCTTGACGCAGCCGCAGCACAAGGAGCAGCAGCACAGGCAGTACGATTTGAAACACTGGGAAGTGATAATTCAAATTCAATTTAAATCCGAACCAGACTTGCTCCATATAACTCGCAAAAAGCATCGAGCCGGTAAACAGCACCGTTCCGACAGGCCATATCGCGGCCGTATGCTTTACGCCAAACAAATAAGAAAGGGCAAGAACTGCCCCTAAATAATAAGCCGTCAGCTTGAAAAAGACGCCGGTAAACAGCAGAATCGCCACAAACGGATCGATTCTTTGCAGACCCGCGATTTCGATCAAGGTTGCCATTTGCATAAATGGCATCGTTGTCGCGCTGCCCAGCTTGCCCATCCCAGCTACTAGGAGCAAATTCGCAAATGCAATAAACAAGCCGCAAAATAGATACACTTGCATCGAAAGCCCGGCAGCTGCCTTCCCTTTCTGTTCGGAGAAGTTAAAAAACATAAGAAAAAGAACAAGCTCGCCGAACGGGAAGGAAATCAGTTCCGGAAGCGCAGCTTTCAATACCGGTTTGATGCCATTCTCAAGTATAGGAAATACATTCTCGTAACGAAGCAGACCCGATACCGCAATCAAAAAGAATAACAAGCCGTACATCGCGATAACAAACGGCAAAATCGCTTCCGCCATACTGAAATAAACGAAAATCCCTTTATGGACCACATAAGCAGCGAGTAGGCAAATGATCAAAACAATGATGACTAATGGTGTTCTGGGCAGCAGATACATAACAGTTAGATCAGCGAACTCGCGGACATTGCGGATCGATTTATAACAAAAATACAAAATATAAGCGTATGATAACGCAATACCGATCGGCCGGCCGAATTGGCCTGTCAGCAGCTGAACCAAATTAAACTGAGGGAAGCTTTTATGCAGCGAGAGTGTCACTAAAGAAAATAGCGCAAATCCTGCCGCTGCCCCGACCAGCACTGCAATCCAGGCGTCGCGCTCCGCATCACCAGCCAGCAAAAATAAAGAGGAACTGCCGATTAGAAACAAGATCATCGTCGACCCAAGCTGGTTTTGAGTGATTTTGTCCACCGATCCCACCCTCCCTATAATTTTCCGTACTGTTTAAGCTTTCCAATGGCGCTGTAAATTATTCCATACGAAAAAGAGACGCTTCACCGTCGTCCATAGACGAGGTGAAACGCCTCTTCCTAATAAGTTTAATAATTACGCGTGCGAATGCTGTTTGCGGCCGGGAATTTCTCCCGTTTCCTCAAAGTGGCGTACAATGACGTCGATTTCTTTCTTTAATTCGCTGAGCAGCTCCGCCTCAGGCACTTTACGGATCATTTCTCCGTAACGGAACAGCATGCCTTCGCCGCGAGCGCCGGCGATGCCGATGTCTGCTTCCCGAGCCTCGCCGGGACCGTTTACCGCGCAGCCAAGCACCGAAACTTTAATCGGCACCTTCAGCTTGGAAATATAATCTTCGACTTCGTTCGCAATCGAGAACAGATCGATATCGAGACGGCCGCAAGTCGGGCAAGAAATAAGCGTCGCTGCATTCGTAATCAATCCGAACGTTTTGAGCAGCTCGCGCGCAACTTTAACTTCCTCGACCGGATCAGCGCTCAAGCTGATCCGCACCGTATTGCCGATGCCCATCGCGAGCAACGCGCCAATGCCTGCGGAGCTTTTGATTGTGCCGGTATGAAGCGTGCCTGCCTCGGTAATGCCAAGATGAAGCGGATACTTGATTTTTTCCGCAGCCATGCTGTAAGCGGCGATGGCCATTGGCACATCGGATGCTTTAAGCGAGACGATAATATCGTGGAAATCAAGCTCCTCAAGAATGCCGATATGGAACAGTGCGCTTTCCACCATCGCTTCCGGTGTCGGATAACCGTATTTCTCCAGCAGATGGTTTTCCAGCGAGCCTGCGTTTACGCCGATCCGAATCGGAATGCCCCGATCTTTACAAGCTTTAACGACCGCTTCCACTTTCTCGCGGCGGCCGATGTTGCCTGGATTGATGCGCACTTTATCGATGCCGTTCTCAATTGCGGCAAGCGCAAGCCGGTAATCAAAATGAATGTCTGCGACAAGCGGAATATGAATCCGCTTCTTAATTTCTTTGATCGCATCTGCCGCTTCTTTATTGTTAACCGTCACACGGACGATTTGACATCCCGCTTCTTCCAGACGCAGTATTTCGGCTACCGTCGCTTCAACGTCGGCTGTTTTCGTGGTGCACATGCTTTGAATAATAACTTCGTCGCTGCCGCCAATCGTCAAATTGCCGACTTTTACCGGCACCGTATCTTTACGGTTATACATCAGTAACCTCTCCCTCTAGCAGAAAAGTCTCTGCCATTCTTAATACTCTTAAACGGCAAAGAAGGTTTCGCTTTTAAACGTCAAATTCCACCCTTTATATGGCGGCCCGAAGGCCGCCTGTGGGGGTGGAGAGTTAACGGTTATATTAGGCGCTTTCTTCCTTCTTCTTTCCTTTTTTCGCGGAAAGCTCAGGCATGATTTTGTCCTGTACCGATTTCTCGGTAATGAGACAAGTGTTCACGTCATCGCGAGAAGGCACCTCGTACATGACATCCAGCATAATGCCTTCGATGATTGCACGCAAGCCGCGAGCGCCGGTGTTGCGTTTAATCGCTTCTTTAGCGATCGCTTCAAGAGCGGCAGGCTCAAATTCAAGCTTCACGTTGTCCATCTCAAGCATTTTTTGGTACTGCTTCACGAGCGCGTTTTTCGGCTCGGACAGAATGCGCATGAGCGCTGCCTCGTCAAGCGGCTCCAAAGTCGAAATAACCGGCAGACGGCCTACGAACTCCGGAATAAGACCAAACTTCAGCAGATCTTCCGGCAATACCATCGAAAGGTATTCGCCCGGTTTCAAATCTTTGGTCGCTTCGCCCGTCGAATTAAAGCCGATTACTTTTTTACCGATCCGGCGTTTGATCAATTGCTCCAGGCCGTCGAACGCGCCGCCGCAAATGAACAAAATGTTCGTCGTATCGATTTGAATAAACTCTTGATGCGGGTGCTTGCGGCCGCCTTGCGGAGGAACCGATGCAACCGTACCTTCCAAAATTTTGAGGAGCGCTTGCTGCACGCCTTCCCCGGAAACGTCGCGCGTAATCGAAGGATTCTCGGATTTACGGGCAACTTTATCGATCTCGTCAATATAAATAATGCCGCGTTCCGCTTTCTCCACGTCATAATCGGCAGCTTGGATCAGCTTGAGCAGGATGTTCTCAACGTCCTCGCCTACATAACCGGCTTCCGTCAGCGACGTTGCGTCCGCAATCGCGAACGGCACGTTCAAAATTTTAGCCATCGTTTGCGCAAGCAGCGTTTTGCCGGAGCCTGTTGGGCCTACGAGCAAAATATTGCTTTTTTGCAATTCGACGTCTTCAATTTTGCTTCCCGTATTTACCCGTTTGTAATGGTTATACACGGCAACGGACAACGACTTTTTCGCGAATTCCTGGCCGATTACATACGAATCGAGAATGGCGCGAATATCTTTCGGTTTCGGAATGTCTTTCAGATCAAGCTCTTCCTCATGACCGAGCTCTTCTTCCACGATTTCTGTGCAAAGCTCGATGCACTCATCGCATATATAGACGCCGGGACCGGCAACCAATTTACGGACTTGTTCCTGCGATTTGCCGCAGAAGGAGCATTTCAACTGGCCTTTTTCGTCATTGAATTTAAACATGGTATCACCCCTTCAATTTAAATCGATACCGGAGATGTAATCACCTTGTCGATCAAACCGTAATTCAACGCTTCTTCGGCGCTGAGGAAATTGTCGCGATCGGTATCGCGCTCAATTTTCTCGTACGGCTGACCGGTACGATCCACATAAATTTGATTCAGCTTTTGTTTTGTTTTCAAGATCCAGTCGGCATGGATTTTAATGTCCGATGCTTGACCGCGCACGCCGCCGAGCGGCTGATGGATCATTACTTCCGCGTTCGGAAGCGCAAAACGCTTGCCTTTGGCGCCCGCTGTCAGAAGCAGGGAGCCCATGCTCGCCGCCATGCCCATGCAAATCGTAGACACATCCGGCTTAATATATTGCATCGTATCAAAAATACCCATGCCGGCCGTTACGCTTCCGCCAGGGGAATTGATGTACAGATGAATGTCTTTCTCTGGATCGTCGGCCGCCAGAAACAGCAGCTGTGCGATAATGGAGTTTGCTACGTCATCATCGATGGCGCTCCCGAGAAAAATGATACGGTCTTTCAACAGACGCGAGTAGATATCGTATGACCGTTCCCCGCGATTCGTTTGTTCGACTACGATCGGTACAAGATTCATGCGACCAACCTCTTTTCGTTTTATGACTTATACTGCAAATATTGAATCAGCATTCGCCTGCCAAAGAGCGGCAAAAGCTGTTTCAGCTATTGTAACACGTTGGAGGGGCAATGTCATTTTTCCAATAATACAGTATACGACGCATGCCGCTCGATATGTACGCCAGAACAATCTCCATTTCAACCACAATATGTTATGTAGGGTGAAAATAAGGCACGTATCTTATATGATGACGTGCCTTATCTTTCGGTAAAACCTTATATTCAGTTCAGCGCGTGCTTAAAGCTAGGCTTGTGCCGCCTCAGCCGCAACCGTTTTGCTGTTGTCGAGAAGAAGTTTGATTGTTTTGCGCAGTTCGAGATCTTCTCTCAGGCTCTCGATATTTCCGTTTTGCGTGAAAATAGTGCGAAGCTCTTCCGCTGGACGGTTATAAGCTTTCGCCAGATTTTCAAGCTCTTCGTTCACGTCAGCCTCAGTCGCTTCGATGCCTTCCGCTTTCGCGATCGCTGTCAGCACCAGGTTGTTGCGAACGCGTTTCTCAGCGTCCGAACGCATTTGCTCGCGAAGCACCGATTCGTTTTGGCCGGAGAACTGGTAGTACAGATCCAGGTTCATGCCTTGCATGCGAAGACGGTTTTCGAAGTCGCGCAGCATGAAGTCCACTTCCGTTACGATCATCGGTTCAGGAATTTCAACCTCAGCCGCATCGGATGCTTTCGTAACGATCGCATTCTCGCGCGCTTGCTCTGCTTCTTTCTCTTTGCTTGCTTTCAGCTTCTCAGCCAGGTCCTGCTTGTACTCTTCAAGCGTATCGAATTCGCTTACGTCTTTCGCGAACTCGTCGTCAAGCGCCGGCAGGCTCTTGCGTTTGATTTCATGCAGTTTCACTTTGAACACGGCAGCTTTGCCGGCCAGGTTCTCTGCATGGTAAGCCTCAGGGAACGTTACTTCAACATCCTTGAAGTCGCCTACTTGCATGCCAACGATTTGATCTTCGAATCCAGGAATGAACGAACCGGAACCGATCTCCAGCGAGTAGCCTTCACTTTGGCCGCCCTCGAATTGAACGCCGTCCACATAACCGTCGAAATCGATAACGGTAATGTCGCCGTTTTGAGCTGCGCCTTCGTCGATAACGGAAAGCTCCGCATGACGCTGTTGCAGACGCTCCAGCTCAGCGTTGATTTCTTCTTCGCCTACAGCGACTTCAACAGCTGGAACTTCAAGACCTTTGTATTCGCCAAGTTGAACTTCAGGGCGAACGATAACTTTTGCTTTAAATTTGAACGTTTGACCTTTTGCGAATTGCTCAACGTCGATCTCCGGACGGTCAACCGGCTGCAGATCGTTCGCTTTTACCGCTTCGGAGTAAGCGTCCGGAAGCAGAATGTCAATTGCATCTTGATACAAGCTCTCGATGCCGAAACGGGATTCGAAAATGCCCCGCGGCACTTTGCCTTTACGGAAGCCAGGCACATTAACCTTTTGTACGACTTTCTTGAATGCTTGGTCAAGCGCGACTGTTACTTTTTCCGCTTCAACCTCAACGTCGATGGAAACGACGTTCTTGTCTATTTTTTCCCAAGTTGCTTTCATTTTATGCTTTCCCCTCCAAAATACGCATGCGTCCTAAATTTTCACGTTCATGTTTCATAAACCATTCTATTATAAACATAATGCGCCAGCTTTTCAAGGCTGAGGATCATCGCCTTCTGCACGCTGCAAAACGGCTACCTGCCGAAGCGCCCGGCAAGCTTGCTCATACCGGAAACGGAGCGAGTCCGTAATTCCGTACATGTCGCGAATATCGTCATCGTTAGCCGAACCGTATACGGTCAGCAGCAGCGTGAGATGCAGCGCCGCCGCCCAGCAATCGACCGTATCGTCATCCTCCCGCAGCATCCACGCATACGCCGAGGAGCCGTACAGAAATTGCAGGCTTTCCTTCCACAATTCCCTGGCAAAATGAGGCAGCGTCGGATCGTCCGCTTCCGTCACCTGCTCGACGCGCTCCAAGATCCGGCCGATCGGCTGCGGAAAATCGTCCATCGCCAGCGGCGTCGTCTCGATATCGAACTGGACCCGTTCGCCCATTCGATCCAATTCAAGCGTTCCGCTCATTTCGCGCCTTCGCAAGCACTGAAGCGCTTTAAATTGCAGGAGCGGATGCAAATCCCGCGCAGTCGTCAGCCAATCCACGATCGCCGTATCCACTTCTGGCGATTGAATATATGCTGCGCGCTCAAGCGCAAGCAATTGCTGATCGAGCATCGGATGATGCTCCATAATATAAAGCACCTGCTTAATATAAGCTTCGTCTTGTCCGGAAGGATTCAGCATCTGCTCGCGAAGCGCCGTTTCATCCGCTTCACTATCGTTGTCCTTGCCGCCGCTGTCCGCTTCGCCGTATGCGTCTGCCGCTAAGTCTGGAAACGCCATATCGAGCCACGTAAGCAAGCTGCCCCACTCTTCGTAATGGCGTACGTCTTCGCCCTTGCATTGCAGCAGAAAACGAAGAAGCCGCTTCGCTTCGCTGTATTGCTCCGACTCCAGCATGCGGGTTAATTGAATTTGATAATGGTCCAGCATTTTGGGGAATAAGTAGACGTTGTTGTCATTGCTGCTGTTATGTATTTCGTCACCAGTTGTTATGGTTTTCACCGCCTTATAGCTCAAGCCTCATTGCTTAAGCCTCATCTGTCGCTTCAGTCAAGGTCTTGCGTTCGATTATAGCACGTTGCCGTTCATATACGAAACGAAACGGAAAACTATTGATTTTCTACTCGATAATATGCTATATTATCCAAGCGCAATGCAGCATCTGCAAAAATATAGATTTAACCGTTGCAATTTCAACATTAATCATGCTATAATCTTTCTTATGTGTCCCAGTAGCTCAGCTGGATAGAGCACACGCCTTCTAAGCGTGCGGTCGGGGGTTCGAATCCCTCCTGGGACGCCATTTAAACTTCAAATAATCCGATAACAACCCCGATAACCCGCCAACGGTTTTCGGGGTTTCTTGTCTGATCATGTCGAACGTGGACGTCTCCCCCTTATTACTATCGGGATCACGTCCACTTTTTTTTAATTGTTTTGCCAAGAAGTCGTAAACATTCCCGCAATGTACCGCCGCAGCCTCTGCTCCATCTCTTGTTTGACGACGTGTCGAACAAGACCGTAGTCGCTCACATAGCCGCGCAATTTAATTTGGTACAGTATCCCTTCGTCGCTGCGTCTAACTTCCGTAATTTGCGCTTTAAGCTGGCGGACAGCACGGCGCGCTTCATAAATATCGCGATCAATTACTTCGAGCAGCGCCTCCCCGCTTCGAACATAAAGCGGCTTCATCGAATGTTTGTCCTTCTTAATAATTTCATTGTTTCTCAGCACCATATCCCGAATAAAAGGCAAAATACAATAGTCTTTAATGAGCCGGTATTCTTCCTCCGATATTGTTGCACTGCTCATTTTCGCACCACTCCATAAGAACGTTTGTTCCTATTGTATACGAAAAAGCAAAAAAAATGCACCCCCTGTTATTTCATCGGATCAGCTGTCGCTTGCTCCAATGACAATTCCAGGGGGTGCGCTTCGAATTTTATTCTTTTATTCCGCAGATAAGGCAGCTAGTGGCGTCCGGACCGGCGATTGCCGCCGGCATTGCCGCTCGGATTGTTTTGCGCGTCATGCTTTTCGTTTTTGGCAAGCACTTCTTCCGCAAACTCGGAATTAATTTTGTATTTCAAGCTTTTATTTTTTGGAGATTGGCTCATGCCGTCTTTGCACCCCCTTTCTTATTCTGCAACAATCGATGCGTCAGAGTATCTCCATGCCCTCGATATGCCGCCTCGTCTCGTCCGTGCCGTGATCGTAAACAAACTGATAAATTTGCTGAATGATACTGTCATAGCCGTCATTGATGCGGGCATCGTTATTAATTTCCATCGATTCCGGCACGAAATGAAACATTTGCGCCTCATCCATGCTCGATAAATCGTTGAACAGCTGTTTTAGCTCATCCGCTTCCTCATCGGTTGCGTTTATGACAAGCTCGTACGCTGCGGCGTCTCCATCCTGCAGCACCTGACCCGCTTGAACGGACACATAAAATGTTTTGCGCCCGCTGCCGGAAAAATCGTTTTCATGCATTTGTGCCTTCAACTCCTTGCTCTCGTCGTTAACAAACCATAGCAACGTCCCGTATAGCTTCCCCATTCGGACAGACATTTTATTACTTTTTTCAGCATATAACGGTTATTATCGCTACTCGCGCCCAGCAGAAGAAAGGAATGAGAAAAGATGTGCGGAATTACAGGCTGGATTGATTGGACCCGCGACCTCACCCATGACAGCAATAGTCTGGAACGCATGACGGAGACGCTATCGCTGCGCGGTCCCGATGCCTCAGGCACTTGGATTTCAGCGCATTGCGCGCTCGGCCACCGGCGTCTCAGCGTAATCGATCCGGAGAATGGCGCACAGCCGATGATCAGGCAATCAGGAGACGACACCTGCGTCGTCGTCTATAACGGAGAATTATATAATGCATTGGAATTGCGCGCGGAGCTGGAAAGCAGAGGCCGCCGCTTCACGACCAACTGCGACACCGAAGTGCTGCTAATCGCGTTTATCGAGTGGGGAAAAGCTTGCGTGGAACGCTTCAACGGCATTTTTGCCTTTGCCATTTGGAATGTGGCGGAGCAGGAGCTGTTTCTCGCGCGAGACCGCCTGGGCGTAAAACCGCTCTTTTTCAGCACCTCGGAAGGGCTGTTCCTCTTCGGCTCCGAGCCGAAGGCGATACTTGCGCATCCTGCCGTTAAAGCTGAGGTCGGCGCCGAAGGTCTTGCCGAAGTCTTCATCCTCGGGCCGGCGCGCACGCCAGGCCAAGGCGTATATAAGCAGCTAAGCGAGCTGCTGCCCGGCCAGTGCATGACCGTGAACCGCGAAGGCATTCGCAAAGCGAAATATTGGAGCCTGGAGAGCCAGCCCCATGAAGAGGATATCGCGGCTACGGCCGAACATGTGCGCGAGCTGCTCAAGGATACGACGGAGCGCCAGCTCGTCTCCGATGTGCCTGTATGCACATTGTTGTCTGGCGGCCTCGATTCAAGCGCGCTGACGACGCTTGCTGTCCGCTACTATGAACAGACCGGTCAAGGGAATGTTCATACGTATTCGGTCGATTACCGCGATAACGACAAACATTTTCAGGCGCACGCGTTCCAGCCGAACAGCGACGCTCCCTGGATCGAAAGAATGACGACGCATCTGGGCACTGTCCATCATCCGATCCAGTTCGATACGCCGGAACTCGTCTCGGCGCTGCGCGATGCGACTTTAGCGCGCGATCTTCCGGGCATGGCAGATGTCGACGCTTCGCTCCTGCTGTTCTGCCGTGAAATCAAGAAAGGCGCGACCGTAGCCATTTCAGGAGAAGCCGCAGACGAAATTTTCGGCGGCTATCCATGGTTTCACCGGGAGGAAGCGCTAAATGCGAACACCTTCCCATGGTCGCTTGCCTCCTCCATGCGCGCAGAACTGCTCGCTCCTGACGTCGCCGCATGGATCAAGCCGCTCGACTACATCGGCGACCGTTATTCGGATGCGATCGCCGAAGTGCCGCATCTTGACGGCGAGTCGGAGCAAGTAAGGCGTATGCGCCAAATGTCTTACCTGAACATTACGCGCTTTATGCCGACGCTGCTGGACCGCAAAGACCGGATGAGCATGGCGGCCGGGCTCGAAGTGCGGGTGCCTTTCTGCGACCATCGGCTCGTGCAATACGTTTGGAACATTCCGTGGGAAATTAAAACGGCTGGCGACCGCGAGAAGGGCATTCTCCGCAAAGCGCTTAAAGGCGTTCTTCCTGACGACGTGCTGACCCGCAAAAAAAGCCCGTATCCAAAAACGCACAACCCGAACTATCTCGCTGCCGTTAAAGGGCTGCTGCTTGAAGTGCTGGACGATCCGTCTTCGCCGCTGCTGCCGCTCATCAATGTCGCCAAAGTGCGGGAATTAGCGGAATCCGCCTCGGCGAGCTCGAACATTCCATGGTTCGGGCAGCTTATGTCCGGCCCGCAGCTCTTCGCTTACTTGTATCAAGTCAACTTATGGCTCAAGGAATATAAGGTAACGATCAAATAATAGAAAGAGACCTGCCTCTCGCGTGCCGAGGCAGGTCTCTTTCTATTAAGCGCTCCTCTTATGTTCTAAAGCGAGGACAGCTTCTGCAACAATTGCTCCAACGCATGACCCCGGTGGCCGATTTGCCGCTTCTCTTCCTTCGACAACTCCGCCATCGCGCGGTTAAGCTGCGGGAGCCAGAACAGCGGATCATAGCCGAAGCCGCCGTCGCCTCGCGGACGATCGGCGATAAGCCCGTCCACTGTGCCTTCAGCTTCGGTGAACGATCCGGTTGCCGGATCGTAGAGCGCCAGCGCGCAGACAAACTGCGCGCCGCTGAGCAGCCGCGTACCGTCATTCAGCGGCTCCGCAGCGGCGGGTGCGTCGAGCGCTGCAAGCTCTTTAAGCAACTTGGCGTTATTGTCGCTGTCCGAAGCGCCTTCGCCCGCGTAACGCGCGGAATAGACGCCTGGAGCGCCGCCCAAAGCTTTCACCCGCAAGCCGGAATCGTCAGCAAGCACTTGCACGCCGAAAGCGTCGCCGGCTGCCTTCGCCTTTATTCTTGCATTCGCGGCGAACGTATCTCCGTCCTCCACAATGTCCGGAAAAGCCGGAAAGTCGTTCAGGCTCACAACCTCTTTGCCCAGTTTGCTGAGCGCATGAGCGAACTCCCTTACTTTCCCTTCGTTTTTGGTTGCAATTAAAATTTTCGTCTCCGCCATCTACTCTCCACCGATCCGTCCCGCATCGTCGCCAAGCGCTTCTTGCTGTATCTCGATCAATTGCGCAATGCCGCTTTCGGCAAGTTCCAGCAGGCCGTTCAGCTCGCTGCGCGAGAACGGAGATTCTTCGCCGGTGCCCTGCACCTCGACAAATTGGCCGCTGCCGGTCATCACTACATTCATGTCTACTTTAGCCTTGGAATCCTCGTCATAGTTCAAATCAAGCAATGTCCGATCCGCAATGACGCCTACGCTGACCGAAGCAAGATAGCTGGTAATCGGGTATTTGGCAAACGCAACGTTCTGCGACAGCTTGTTCACTGCAAGGCAAAGCGCGACAAAAGAACCGGTAATCGAAGTCGTGCGCGTGCCTCCGTCTGCTTGAATAACGTCGCAGTCGAGCGTAATCGTCCGCTCGCCAAGCGCCTGCAGGTCAACAACCGAACGAAGCGCGCGGCCGATCAGCCGTTGAATCTCCATCGTTCTGCCCGTCAACTTGCCTTTGGCCGACTCCCGCTGATTGCGGGAATGCGTCGCCCGGGGCAGCATTGAGTATTCGGCCGTAATCCAGCCCTTCCCTTGTCCTTTCATGAATGGCGGAACGCGTTCCTCGACGCTTGCCGTACAGATTACCTTCGTCTCTCCGACCTCGATCAGAACGGAACCTTCCGCATATTTGTTAACGCCGGTCGTAATTTTAACCGGCCGCAATTCGTTTGGCTGACGACCATCCACTCTCATTTTTCGTTCCTCCTGGAATCCATTAATACTGCTATGTAGCGTACAATCTTTCCTATTTTACCAAAGTACATGGCGAAAATCACTCCTCTGCGCAGCGCAAGGAAAAACGCGTACTGTTGTATTCTGCCCTTTGCACAAAAAAAGGAGCCTTGCGGCTCCTCTCTCGTGCTGCTAAGCAGCGTTTATTTAGCTCTTGATCGCATTCACGTGATGCGGACGCGATACCGGCTTATTGTATTCATTATTGTTTTCGTCAATGATGTTGGATTGGCCGTTAAGCAAAATTTGAACCTGCGAAGCGCCTGTGCTTTCCGTAATCGACAGCACGAGAGCTTCCAGCATTTCTTGCGGAGCCGGCTGTCCTTCCTCGTACAATTGATCCTCAAGGTCAACCGTTATGATTCCGTCCTTCACTTCTACTTTGGAAACAAGCACGTCAGTCGTAATAACGGCCGTAAGTTCTTTTTTGTTCAGCGGGCCGGAGATCAGCTGCTCCAGCGCAGCTTTCGCTTTCGACTCCGGACGGGCGATAAGGCGCGTTACTGGAACATAATACTGCTCATCGTTTGACGTATGCGAGGAGAAGTATAGCGTAACCGGCGTTGAGTTGGCATAGTTGACGCCGTCAGCCGCCTCCAGGTTGATGCCTACCGAGCGCGTGAGAGGCTCGTCAAGCGGAAAGCCGTCAACCGGCATTTCATTCAGCCGTTCGCCCTCTGTATAAATTTCTACGCCTTTAATTTCAGGCAATGCCGTCAGAGTCCAAGTGATTGCCTCGACAATTGTACGCTCATCCGTATTCGTGTAGTTGTTGAACGCTTCGGAGAAATCAATTTTGGCCAAACCATTCTCGATCGCAAACGATTTGATTTGCGTGCCTTGCGGCAATACAGCGCGGAAATCCTCAGGAAGCTGGCTTGCGTAAACGCCGCCGTCTACCATAATTTCCAATGCTTTCTGGCCCGGTAATTCTTTTTCTCCAAATGTCGTTTGCAGCGCCACCGGCGCCAAGTAACCATTGCGGTCCTGAAGATAAACTGTAACAGAATCGCCGTCTTGTCCAGGCTCTACAGCCTGTCCGGTATTCGTGCCTTCGATACTGTTCGTTGCGTTCGTCTTAGGCGGGTCGATCGCCCCGTTTGTTTGCTTTGAGAATAGCCCGCATCCCGAAGCGATGATCGGCAGTACGAGCAAGCAGCCGATTGCGGCGCGTCGAATCCATCTTGTTTGAACCATTTCCATTTCCTCCCCAATCGATTATTGCCTCGCGGCTTTTTACATTTGCTTGTTTGTTTAGTAATATGTATACGAGCCCTTCCCTGTTTTAGACCAGTTTTGTCCACAAAATATGAGGGGGAAATCGAATGATTTTTAATAACCCATACAGCCTGAATAGCCGCAAAGTTGCAGAAGCGACAGACGAGTGGCTGACGAAACGCGGCGTAAGCAAGACGCAAATCGGACAACTCGTACATTTTTTGCAAAAAGATTATTTTCCGGAATTGTCGTTGGATGAATGCGTCGTTCACGTAGAAGCAGTGCTATCCAAGCGCGAGGTGCAAAATGCGGTGCTGACCGGCATTCAGCTCGACATATTGGCTGAAGAAAACAAGCTTATCGCTCCGCTCCAAGACATGATTAAGAACGATGAAGGGCTTTACGGCTGCGACGAAGTGCTCGCGCTGTCGATCGTAAACGTGTACGGAAGCATCGGCTTTACCAACTTCGGTTACATTGACAAGCTGAAACCTGGCATTCTGAAAAAACTTAACGAGAAAAACGGCGAGCATACGCACACCTTTCTCGATGACATCGTAGGCGCTATAGCCGCATCCGCCGCAAGCCGAATTGCGCACCGGAAGCAGGCTGAACGAGAGGGCAGCACGACACCGCCTCTTGATTAATTGCATGAAAAAAGCCTTTCGCGCCCGCGCGAAGGCTTTTTTTCTTTTGTACTGCCGGGAGGTTTAGAGATGCTGTACATCGGTTGGGTGCAGCTTTAACATAAACCTGCAAAAGTGCAGCTTTTATGAACTGTTATTCGTCTGAGTCAGCCTATTCCTGCAAAAATACAGTTTTCGGCGGCCCGAAATCTACTTTGCGAGGGACAAAAGCAAAACAACTGCACTTTTGCAGGCATTGGAGTACCATTCTAAACGAAAATAGGATAAAGATGTACGATTGCAGTTTTGAAATACAGTTATCCAAAAAAGAAGCCGAGTCAGCGCATCAGCGCCTTCCCGGCTTTTCGTTTTATTGTTTTCTAAAGCGAAGCATGAATCCTGCAGCTGCCAGCAGTAATCCTGCTGCATAGAATGGAAGCGCGCTGGACTCGCCCGTTTTTGGCAAGTTGTCCACCTCAACCGTTCCAAGCGGCTGCTCCTCTTGATCGACGGTCAATTCACTCTCATCGTCTGTTTGATCATCTCCTGTTTGCGCATCTTCTCCGTCAACATTGCCTTCCGGAATTGGACTTTCGTCAATTTCCTCTTCAACAGGTCCCAGCGGCGTAGGATCAGGCGTAATTTCGATTTCTTCTTCCGGCGTTGCGCTTGGCGTTGCCTCTGGCGTTACAGACGGTGTTGATGTTGCAATAGGTGTGCTTGTTGGACCTGGCGTAACGCTTGGCGTGCTGCTCGGCGACTCGCTCGGCGTGCTGCTCGGCGACTCGCTCGGCGTGCTGCTCGGCGACTCGCTCGGCGTGCTGCTCGGCGACTCGCTCGGCGTGCTGCTCGGCGACTCGCTTGGCGTGCTGCTCGGCGACTCGCCCGGCGTGCTGCTCGGCGACTCGCCCGGCGTGCTGCTCGGCGACTCGCTCGGCGTGCTGCTCGGCGACTCGTCCGGCGTGCTGCTCGGCGACTCGCTCGGCGTGCTGCTCGGCGACTCGCTTGGCGTGCTGCTCGGCGACTCGCTCGGCGTGCTGCTCGGCGACTCGCTTGGCGTGCTGCTCGGCGACTCGCTTGGCGTGCTGCTCGGCGACTCGCTCGGCGTTTCACTCGGTGTTTCGCTTGGCGTTTCACTCGGTGTTTCGCTTGGCGTTTCACTCGGTGTCTCGCTTGGCGGCGTCGTATCGCCGTTAAACGGGAAATCATGAGCTTCTACATATCCAGAAAGCGATGCTGCAATAATATTGCCTGCGATATTGGAGTAAGTTGTTTGCACGCTTGCATAGGGTGCCAGCAATGTTCCGCGCATTCCAGCATATTTAACATCCAAATTCGTCGCTTCGGGGAAATTGAACAGCAGTCGTTGAACACGTTCCGGATATGTATCCTCATGCAAATTATGATTTTTATCCGGCCAGAATGTGTTCGCCGTTCCAAAAGTTCTGCTCGTCCCGCGAACATTGATAACAACCGTAGAATCGACCGGCACGTTTATGACCAATTCGCTCCAGTCCTGATTAATGCTAAATACGTTCAGTTCGCTGTCTGTACCCGTCAACGTCAAAGTTCCGTATTTTTCTTCTGCCGTTCCGTTCGTTTTCAAAGCGGAAAGCTTAGCGGAATAGTTTTTCAAATAAGCGGCTTCTTTATCGAAATCGATCGGATTTCCCTGTTCCGGTTCCGTGCCGTTTGTTACGGTAACATTGCCTGAAATGCTGCCTCCATAGACGACTTTCCCGTTTTTAACCGTTCCGTTGTTATACGAAAGTGCTCCGCCGACAACAAGGGCATTCTCAACCGCAACTCCACTGCTGTTTACCGTATAGTTGTTGAAAGTTGCTGACCCGCCCACCGCTACCGGGCCCTCCGAGTCCGTTGTAGACAAGTTCACAGTGCCAAGCACGAAAATATTGTAATCTCCCGCAACGCCCAGACCCGAATAGGAAGATGAGGACGAAGAAGCATTAGCAATTGCGTTGAGACCCGCTCCTAAAATAACGATCGACGACAAGACCATCAGGAAAGCAGATTTAAACTTCTTTCTCATAAATTTTCCTCCCCACTTGGTATAAACAAAAAAATCCGACTGCCATGAAAGAATCATCATGGCAGTCGGACGATCATTGTACACTTATGTACAGAAGACTCCTGACTTTGCGTCCCGCCCTTTCGAACGGTTTGCGTTTTACATGTAATTGTTACTATATGTAGCAACTTATTGTTCAAGTTTATTACGAAACAAAAAGCTCGTCAAGAAGAAAAATAGTTAATTTTTCCATTTGGCAGTCATCTCAACAGGATATTGACGAATACAGCCAAACCCGAGCCTCATCACGCTTCCGGCTAGCGTCGCCGCGCCGTTCTAAATAAAAGAGATGCGCCAGCGTCTCCGACATAGCAAATCGCAAATTGTGCGGATTGCTGCGCAAGCTCGCGCCAAACAACGCTTCGCATACCGTGAAAGCGGACATAGGCTGTTCGAGCAGCCCTTTCATTTTCTCCAACCGGCGGATATGATGCCCCTTCAACTCTTCTATTCTGTTTGAAAAGCTGTCAAAAGGATCACGATGCCCCGGAAAAGCAAGCTTCACCTCATATTGCAGGAGCTCGTCCAAATTGGCTAAAAAATCACCAAGCGGATCTTCTTCCTCTCCTGGGACGACGCTAATGTTGGGCGTTATGCGGGGAAGCACCTGGTCGCCGCAAAATAGCCATCCGTTGCTTTCTTCATAATAAAGCAGTTGACCATAAGCGTGTCCTGGAGCGTTAATCAGCTTCCAGTCGTAGCCTCCGAAGGCAATCGTTTCTCCCGCTTCTATATAAGTAATCTGAGGCTGCGGACTTACGCGCCCTTTGAACAATGCCAAATTCCCGGCAATTGACGAGCGAAGCTCCTCTGGCATGCCATGCTCTTCAAATTGGCTCAGCAGCTCATCGGCATAATGGCTGTGCTCTCCCCACAAACGAACCGCATACGCATGCGATCTTCGCGATAGATATACCGGAGCCCCGCTCAGCTGTTGAAAATACCCGGCCAAGCCATAATGATCGGGATGTTGATGAGTTAGGATAATCCGCTTAATCCGGCTGGCTTCCAACTGATGGCGAGAGAAGACCTCGTTCCAGGCTGCAATCGCATCCTCCGTACGAAGCCCCGGATCAATGATCGTAAAACCGCTCGCATCCGGCTCGGGTATGACATAACTGTTAACCCATTTCAATGAAAAAGGAAGCGGAACTTTCACCTGAATCCAGCCTTCATTCCAAATGGCCGTTTCCGCCTTCTGTCCTGACTCGTTCATTGTTCATAGCCCTCCTGTAATAGCCGCTATGCTTTCTCCACAAGCCGATTTGTCGTGCGAAGCGCATCAATTGAAGCCGCTCCTATGCCGAACATGGCGGTACGCAGCTCAAATTCAATACGCTGAAATTGTTCGATCAGCTGCTCGACGGATACTCGAGTATCCGTTTGCGCCGCGCGCGGCAGGAGCACTCTTCCGAAGCCGGCAATCCGTGCGCCTAGCGCAATCGCTTTCGCCGCGTCTACTCCGTGGCGCAATCCCCCGCTGGCAACGACAGGCAGATCTGGCACACTGCTCCGAACCTCGCGAATGCTCTCGGCCGTCGGAATCCCCCAATCCGCGAACGCTTCCGCAGCTTGCTTCCGCATCGAATCGCTGAGGCGATACTTCTCCACCTGGCTCCACGATGTACCGCCTGCGCCGGCTACGTCGATGAAAGCAATGCCTGCCGATGCGAGCCGGACAGCGGTTTCAGCATCAATGCCCCAACCAACCTCTTTTATGCCAACCGGTACGTTAAGAGTGCGGCAAACCGTTTCGATTTGCGCCAGCAAGCCTTCAAAATTCGTATTTCCTTCCGGCTGAAACACTTCCTGCATGCTGTTCAAATGAAGAACGAGAGCATCCGCCTCCGCAATTTCAACAGCACGGATACAGTGATCAGCACCAAAGCCGTAATTCAGCTGAACGGCTCCCAAATTGGCAATTACCGGAACTGTAGGCGCTTCCTTTCGAATATAGAATGAAGCGGCTAAATCCTTTTGCTCGATCGCCGCTCTCATTGAACCTAAACCGATCGCCCAGCCGCAATGCTCAGCCGCTTCCGCCAAACGCCGATTGATCGCTCCCGCTTCATCTGTTCCGCCGGTCATGGAACTGACGAGCAGAGGCGCCCGCAGCTTGCGGCCCAGCCACTCCGTATTCAAGTTTATGTTATGAAAAGAAAGCTCCGGCAGCGGGTTGTGCCAAAACCGAAAACGGTCAAGTCCCGTTTCGACGCCGTTTCCGCCGACTTCCTCCTGAAGGCAAATGCGTATATGCTCGCCCTTTCTTTTCGCTGTGACTGCCGCTTCCTCAGCCACTATCTTTTGCTCGTTCATCGTGAACCTCCTAAAACGTTATGCGCTCCGTCCATCATAACGCAGCGCTCGGTCACCGGGCAACAACGTTCATATCCATCATTAATTATGATGTTTATAATCATAATAATGAAATTTCCAATCATTTTTATTGTTAAAAAGATATTTATAGCATATGATAGAATCATCAGATGAAGTTGGAGGACAATAATTATGGATATTAAATTGTTTGAAACAACTCAAGAGCTTGATGCTTATGCTGCAGCACTCATCGTAAGCGCCGTTCGCGGCAACCCTGAGGCGGTTCTTGGCCTTGCAACCGGGTCGACGCCAATCGGCATTTATGCCAAAATGATTGATATGCACCGCAGCGAACACATATCGTTCAAACGAGCGACGACGTTCAACTTGGATGAATACGTCGGCTTGCGGTCAAGCAATGACCAGAGCTATGCTTACTATATGAATCAACATCTATTTGCACATATCGATATTCCGTCCGAACAAACCCATTTGCCTAACGGCATGGCGGAGGATCTGCCAGCGGAATGCGAGCGCTACGATCGCATGCTGCAAGAGCAGCCGATCGACATTCAGCTTCTCGGACTTGGCCATAACGGCCATATCGGCTTCAATGAGCCGGGCGATAAGCTGTCGGGAGGAACGCATGTCGTTGAGTTGAAGGAAGAAACGCGCGAAGCGAACGCCCGCTTTTTCGCCTCGATGGACGAGGTTCCTGAGTATGCGGTAACGATGGGCGTAGGATCGATTTTGAAAGCAAACAACATTTTGCTTGTCGTGCGAGGTGCAGATAAAGCGGATATCGTGAAGCAAGCGTTGACCGGACCGATTACGACCGATGTGCCGGCTTCGCTGCTGCAGACGCATCCGCGCGTAACTGTGCTGCTCGACCGCGAAGCCGGAAGGAAGTTAGCGCAATGACATCGCATGAACAAGATTGGCTTATAGAGAATGTCAAAATTGTATTAGAAGAAACAATTGCAGAAGGCGCTGTTCACGTCAAAAATGGCGTGATCGCCGCTATACATGAAGACGCAGCGTCAATTGCAAGCGCAGCGGCGGAAGCGGCTGTTCGCATCGACGGCCAAGGACAATGGCTGCTGCCCGGTTTTATCGATATCCATGTCCACGGCGGCGCCGGCGGCGATTTTATGGACGCAACGAAACAAAGCTACGAAGCGATTACCCGTTATCACGCATCGCAAGGAACGACTGGCATGCTGGCAACAACGATGACCGCCTCAAAAGAGGCGATCGATGCGGTATTGGATGCCGCAAGCAGCTTCATGGCCGAAGAGATGCCCTATGCAGCTTTGTACGGCGTTCATACGGAAGGACCATTTATTAGCTTGAAATGGATCGGCGCGCAAAATCCCGCTTACTTGTCGCCGCCTCGCGTCGATTGGCTCGAGGATTGGGAGCGCCGGTACCCCGGATTAATAAAGCTCGTCACGCTTGCCCCGGAAAACGAGGGAGCGATAAATGCTATTCGCTGGCTCTCCGATCACGGCATCGTCGCCGCGTGCGGTCATACGGATGCGACCTATGCCGTGTTGCAAGAAGCGGCCGATGCCGGTTTGACGCATGCTGTCCATACGTACAACGCAATGCGGCCGCTCCATCATCGGGAACCGGGAACGGTCGGCGCCGTTTTGTCAGACAATCGCATATGCGCCGAGCTGATTGCAGACGGCTTGCATGTCCATCCCGGTGCAATCCGTCTGCTTACGGCCTCGAAACCTGCCGACAAACTAATCCTCATTTCCGATGCGATGTCCGCTGCCGGCATGCCCGATGGCGAATACGATCTCGGCGGACTCCCGGTTATCGTCAAAGACGGCGTCGCTCGGCTCCAGGAAGGCAATTTGGCAGGCAGCACGCTCACTATGATCGGCGCTTTCCGCTTTATGCTCGAGCAGACGGACATGTCCGTAATGGACGTCAGCCGCTGCGCAAGCGGCAACGCCGCCAAGCAATTAGGAATGTTCAATGCGACCGGGTCCATCGCAATCGGCAAGCGCGCCGATCTGGTGCTTGCCGACACAACTTTCAATCGCGTGCTGCGAACTTGGGTCAACGGCAAATTGGTATTCGAGCTCGAACAGCAATAATTTGAACTTAATAGATTAAGCAGTCCAGTCTTCGACTGGCGGATGCACCACACTCTGCTGAATAAGGCCATATTGGCCTTATTTTTTGTTTTCGGCCAATAAACTGATCTAAGACCGATTTGGGCCGTAGATCGCTCTCTTCCCCTCGACTGCCGCCCTGTCCCGCCATTTAAGCCGATATGCCTTACCTTTCTAACGGATTTCTCTATGAAGTTCAGACAAGGTGGTGCTAATTGGGTATTTAGGTTAAAATAGGTTGGACTTACTTAAGCTCAATCGCAGGAAAGGAGCAACTATGATTGCCGATAGATTAACCGTTATTAGTTTCAGAACACTTCTCGCAATCGGCTGCATTCTGTTCGGAGTGGCCGCTGTCTCATCCTTCTTTAATTCCGCATTTATCCTAGGTTCGCCCATAACCGCCACTTTTGGAGCAATTTTTGCATTTGCCGTCGCCATCGGCGCCGCTTTCGGCATAAATCGTCTAGCGGCCAGCCGTCCTTCTGCCAAAGTTTGGCCGATTGCAATTGTTCTGACTTCTGCGTTTTCCGTTCGTCTGGCGTGGATTTTGTGGATTGACACGCCTCCGGCATCGGACTTTTTATTTATGTATAACGCTGCGCTCAGCGCCGCAGCCGGCGATTTTTCCTTCAACAACACCGAATACTTCTCGGCATGGGTATACCAGATGGGCTTTACGATGTATGAAGCACTGATCATCTCGGTATTCAACGATCCGATGCTCGTATTGAAGCTTGTAAATGTTATGCTCGGCACAGGCGCCGTCGGTCTTGTCTATGCTGCTGCAGCTGCCGCATTTAATAAACAAAGCGCGCTGATCGCCGCACTATTCTGCGCTTTTTACGTTCCGAATATTATGATGAGCTCCGTCTTGAGCAATCAGCATTTATCTATGTTTTTCTTTATGCTAGGCTGTCTGTTGGCGGTCAAAAGCTGGCGTAACCGCAGTGCCTGGCTCTTCATCGGACTATGCTTCGGACTCGGACAGCTGTTCCGCCCGATCGGCACTATCTATTTGATCGCGCTAGTGATCTTTGTATTGCTGTACGAGCTCCTTCCGAAACTGAAAATAAAGGAACCGCGCTTATGGCTGGCAACCGTCTCAAAGCTGGCGGGAGCGGTCGCCATTTTTTATTTGCTGCAAATGATCGTGAGCGCTTCATTCATGCAAGCCGGCTACACGGAATATCCGTTATCCAGCCGGGAGCCGTATTGGAAATTTGTCGTTGGTCTCAACACGGAAACGGACGGGCAATGGTCGCTTGAGGACGCAAAGCATGTGCTCAACTACAAGCTGGGCGAGGAGCGAGATCAGGCGGAGCTCGCTATCGTAAAGGAAAGGCTTGCCGACAAGGGAGCGGTCGCCGCGCTATTTGCGAGAAAGCTGTACTTGTTCTGGGGAGCCAAAGACGATGCGGCTTACTGGAGCCTTTCCGAGATGAACCGACCGGCTCTGAACAATACCGTTGTTGCCATTGAACGAGCAACCTATATTGCAATGAGTGTCTTTGGCTTGTTTGCGCTTCTGTTTCTTTTCCGGGAACGAAAAGTATCCGCAGCTGCGCTTTTTTTGCTTTTGGCGATCGGATATGCGCTCATTCATTTAGCAATCGAAATTCAAGCCCGATACAGACTCGACATTATGCCCGCTTATATTGTGCTTCAAAGCTACGGAGTGTTCCGATTGCAGCTGTGGATGCAAAGGAAATTCAACAAACAGCCGTCAACGCATAGTTAACCGCAGTTGACCGAAAACGTAAAAATGGCGCCACAGATATGAAATCTGTGACGCCATTTTTACTAGTCGCTATTTTCAGCTACATAGATGCTGATATGATGCTGCTCGGCCGCCGCCGCAAGCTCTGGCGGAACGGCGACGTCCGTAATGAACGCCTGAAGCTCCGACAAAGCCGCAATAGAGAACAGCGACATTTTGCCTACCTTAGACTGATCAAACACCGCATACGTCGTATGGGAACGCTTGATTAGCGCTTTCGCGATTTGCGCTTCCTGCTCGGAATAGGTCGTAATTCCGCCGACTGCAGAAATGCCGTCGACGCCGATGAACATTTTGCCAATGTTCAAATGGGCAACCATCCCTTCGCCGAGCGGTCCGCACAGCTCAAAGCTGTTATGGCGCATAATGCCGCCGGTCACGACGACCTGAACCGCGCTGCCGGCAAGCTCCATTGCGATGTTGACCGCGTTCGTGACAACCGTAATGCCATTGCGGAATTTGAGCTCCTTCGCAATGAGATAGTTGGTCGTGCCGCCGGACAAGCCTACGACATCGCCCTCCTCAATTAAGGAAGCCGCTTTGCGTGCAATCCGTTCCTTCTCGAAAATCGACAGCCCTTCACGCTCGGCAAATCCGACATCGCGCACCGCATTCATGCCGTCGTACATCGCTCCGCCGATTGTACGAATGATCGGATACAGCGACTCCATCTGCTCGAGATCCCGTCTGGCCGTCGCTTCGGAACAGTCAAACCGCTCCACTATATCCTGTATGGTAATACGCCCCTGCTGCTTGAGCAGCTGTAGAATCGCTTCCCGGCGGCGCTGGCCCTTCGACGCGGTTAAACCCGGATCCGCCATAATTAACGCTCCACCCACACTTTGGAAGACATCCGCTGCTCAACAGCGCTCCATTCCGGAAGCGCCTCCCAGTCACCGCGCATTTGAACGACTAGCGAACCATTAATACTCGCCAAGCCAACTGCTTGCGCAGGCGTCATTCCCTTCATGATGCCCGCCAGAAATCCGGCGCAGAAGCCGTCTCCGGCACCGACCGTATCAATGACCTTCTCCGCAGGATAGAATGGAACCGACGTCTCCGTGCCGTTGTCCAACACGAGCGTCGTATCGCCAAAACCTTTGACAACCGTTACAGCATTTAATCCGAGCAGCTTTTCTTTAATGACTTCAAAGCTATCCGTGTTGTACAGCAGCTTGAGCTCGTCCCAACCGGGAAGGAAATAGTCCGCTTGCTCCGCTAATGGAAGAAGCGTTTCGCGTGCTTCTTCAATCGACCATAGCTTCAGTCGCAGGTTTGGATCGAAACACACTTTGACCCCGGCATCTTTGGCAATCTCAATCGCGCGGCGGACCGTGCGGCGCCCGCTTTCGCTGATCGCTGTCGTAATGCCCGTCACATGAAGCAGCTTTGCTCCGCGGATGTAGTCCTCGTCCAAATCTTCAGGCTCCATGCGGCTCGCTGCAGAGTGCTTGCGGTAATAATGAACGGCCATGCGTCCTGCAACGCTCTCGCGAAACATCATGCCTGTCGGCGCTTCGCTGCACAGCTTCGCGCGCGATACGTCAACGCCTTCACCGCGCAGCGTTTTCAGAATCATTTTGCCAAACGGATCGTCGCCAAGAACGCCGAACCAGCCCGCCGATCCTCCAAGTCTTGCAATGCCGATCGCCACGTTGCTTTCCGCACCGCCAAAACCTTGCTCCAGCGTTGTCGCCCGCTCCAGCGCTTTATGCTCCTGTGGCATGAACAACGCCATCGATTCCCCAAAAGTAACAATATCCGGTGATGTCTTGTGCACGCATTTCTCCCCCTAAACGACTGTAAGGTATAAGCTCTGATGCCTAGAACGGATTGTTCATAAAGTAAATAATAACAACGTACAGCACAAGCACGATTAAGCTGAATACGCGTGCTTTCGCAATGTGCGACGTTGCGCTGTTGCCATCTTGAATGGCGCTGACAATCCGTTTAAGCGGCTTCGTCATAATTCCGGAAATCGCTGCGATTGCCAAGAACAGAACCGTTATAATGACCATCCAAGCGACAGCATAGTCGCTTTGCGACAGCATATAACCGCCCGTCAACAGCTGAACGATTAAAAAATACTGCGCAATCCGATTAGCGACAACAAGGCCGTCCGCCAATCCGCTTTGGCCGCCGCCCGCCAGTTTAGACGCTCTGCCGACCATGAACGGGAGCACGATATAAAATCCCATACCCGTTGCGCCGAGCACATGCAAAAACGAAAAAATTGAATCCATCATATTGCCTCCTAGCAAAGTTTTTCTAGCAATAAGTATACTAAATGAAAGCTGTAATTACAAAAAGAAAGCGTTATCCGCCTTGAGCCGCCTTAAAACCATACTTCGCGATCACGCCGTGGATCGCAAAGTAATCCACCTCCTCCGGCAGCGCATCCTTTATCGGACGAAGCTTGTCTGCGCTTAGCTCCTCAATCGTCCTCGCAATGAGCTCCTCGTACTGCTCCGGTATTATCCGGCTCCAATCGAGCTGAAGCCCTTCCTCCGCGCAGCGGATTATGTGTCCTTCAACGGTAACGCGGCTTAGCCCGCGCTCCTTGGCGACATCCTGTGGCGACAGACCGGCGTTGAACAACTGCAGCGACAGCAAATGACTCGGACCTTCATCTGCCGTATTGGATGCTGTACGCGCTGAAGAGACCGATGCTTGCGCTTGGCGTTCCGTCTCCGCTGGGGACTCGCCTGCAAACTTCCCGATGATCGCCAGCAGCTCGGCTCCGTATTTGCTCGCTTTTGCCCCGCCGATGCCTTTCACTTGCAGCAACTGCTCCTCTGTCGCAGGCCGCGCGTCGGTCAGCTCTTTCAAAGTCGAGTCAAAAAACAGCATAAACGGCGGGACATTTTCCCGTGCCGCTGTTTCTTTGCGCCACTGCTTGAGCGCCTCGAACATCGGCGAGGAGACGACTGCTCCTCCGGATGAAGCGCTGCGCTTGACGGTTGTCCTCAAACGCTGCATGACCTGCTCTTTGCCCTCCAGCACGGGCAACGCGCTGGCCGCAAGCGATACGGTCGGATATTGGCCGTCGCTCATTCGCAAATAGCCTTCGGCAACGAGCCAATACAGCCAGTCGGCAATTTCTTTTTCCGGCCAATTATTGAACAGCCCATACGTGGTAAGCCGGTCAAGGCCGAATTCAAGCAGACGCTTGTCCCTTGAGCCCTTAAGCACTTTAGCCGCCATCGTAACGCCAAAGCGGCCTTTCATCCGCCCGACGCAGGAAAGCGCCTTTTGCGCTTCCGAAGTCCGATTGACGAGCTCGCTCTTATCGAGACAGCTGCTGCATTTGCCGCAAGGCTCAACGCCTTTCTCGCCGAAATAGTCAACGATGAACTGCTGCAGGCAGCGCTGTGTCCGGCTGTAATTCATCATGGTGTAGAGCTTGTTCAACTGAATGTTTTTCCGATCCGTATCGCCGGTTCCCTGTTCAATCAGAAAACGCTGTACTTGAACGTCCGCCGGCTCAAACAGCAGCACGCATTCGCTCTCCTCGCCGTCGCGTCCTGCGCGCCCCGCTTCCTGGTAGTAGGATTCGATGTCGCCGGGCATTTGCCAGTGGACGACAAAACGAACGTTAGGCTTGTCGATGCCCATTCCGAAAGCATTCGTCGCAACCATGACGCGCAACTCGTCGAATCGGAATTTCTCTTGTGCGGCAGCCCTATCGTTATCGGAAAGGCCGCCGTGATATTTTCCTGCAGCAATACCTTTACGGATTAGCAACTCTTCTACTTGCTCCGCTTCTTTACGGGTAGCCGTATAAATGATGCCGGACTGATCCTCCCGCTCGGCTAGAAACTTGTGGAGGAACTGCTTTTTGTCCGTGCCGCTAACGACGGACAACGACAGGTTCGGCCGCGCAAATCCGGTAACAAACACGTTCGGCTGGCGCAAGCCCAACATCGCGGATATGTCCTCGGCCACTTCGTTTGTCGCCGTCGCCGTAAAGGCGGCGACAAGCGGGCGATTCGCGAGCCTGCCGATCCAACCGGCCAGTTGACGGTAGCTTGGACGGAAATCATGGCCCCACTGGGAAACGCAATGCGCTTCGTCGATGGCGATAAGCGGGATGTTCAACTGTTCCGACAAAGAATCGAACATTGGCGCGTCAAGCCGCTCCGGAGCAACGTACAGCAGCTTGTAGCCGCCGTTCATTGCGTTCCGCAGCACATCCCGGTACTCTCCCGCGCTTAGGGAACTGTTCAGAAAGGCAGCCGGAACGCCTAGCCGGTTCAAGGTGTCGACCTGATCCTTCATAAGCGAGATAAGAGGCGAGATAACGAGTGTCGTCCCCGGCAGCAGCATCGACGGAATTTGATAGCAGACCGATTTGCCGCCGCCCGTTGGCAAAATGGCCAGCGTATCGCGGCCTTCCAAAATGCCGGATATGATGTCCTCTTGTCCTGTGCGGAAGGAATTATAGCCGTACACCTTTTTGAGCATTTCTCTAGCCTGCTGCAGCATCAATCTTCCCTCCGATCCGTATAAAAAATAAGTCTATATACTGAAGGAAGACCCTGCAGCGAGCTGTCAGGGTCCTCCCGAACGAATCAAATATGTTCGTCTATTCAACGGTTAAGCCGTTACGATCTTAATGACATTACGCACCGATTGTGCGGATTTATCAAGCGCCGCTTTCTCTTCAGGTGTCAAATCCAGCTCGATGACCTTCTCAATGCCGTCGCCGCCAATGACGGTCGGTACGCCCATGAACAAGTCTTCGTAGCCATATTCGCCTTCCAGCAAAGCGATAACTGGCAAGATGCGCTTTTTGTCCTTCAGAATCGCTTCCGTCATTTGTACGAGCGATGCCGCAGGCGCATAATAAGCGCTGCCGTTGCCAAGCAGGTTGACGATTTCCCCTCCGCCTACGCGGGCGCGCTGGACGATCGCTTCGATGCGGTCAGCCGGAATCAGCTTCTCGATCGGTATGCCGCCAACGTTGGAGTATCGAACAAGCGGCACCATATCGTCGCCGTGGCCGCCAAGCACGAAGCCGCGAACGTCCTCGACCGACACGTTCAGCTCTTGTGCGATAAACGTGCAATAACGAGCCGTGTCAAGTACGCCGGATTGGCCGATTACGCGGTTTTTAGGGAAACCTAGCGCTTGATATGCGACATAAGTCATCGCGTCAACCGGGTTGCTCAATATAATGACATAAGCGTTAGGGCTTGTTGCTTTCACGCTCTCACAGACTGATTTCACAATGCCTGCATTCGTGTTCACAAGATCATCGCGGCTCATGCCCGGTTTGCGGGCAATGCCTGCCGTAATGATGACAACGTCGGAATCTCTCGTATCTTCATAGCTCGAAGTGCCGATTATGCTTGCATCAATTCCTTGAACCGGAGTTGATTCCAGCATATCCAATGCTTTACCCTTCGTTGGGTTTTCCAGCTGCGGAATATCGACGAGCACAATGTCGCCAAGTTCCTTCTGGGCTGCCATCAGGGCAGTCGTAGCGCCGGTAAAGCCAGCGCCAACGACTGTAATTTTTCTTCGTTTAATAGCCATTTGAATGCCTCCGTTGCCGTTCGAATGAGAAGAAAACTACATGTTGTTAATAACTTCGTCTGCAAACGCGGAGCACTTCACTTCAGTCGCGCCTTCCATCAGGCGTGCAAAGTCGTACGTTACCGTTTTATTGTTAATGGATGTTTCCATACCTTTGTAGATCAGGTCAGCCGCTTCTTGCCAGCCGAGATGCTCAAGCATCATAACGCCGGACAGGATTACCGAACCTGGGTTAACGACGTCTTTGTCCGCATATTTAGGAGCCGTACCGTGTGTTGCTTCGAAAATCGCATGGCCAGTCAGGTAGTTGATGTTCGCGCCTGGAGCGATGCCGATGCCGCCTACTTGAGCAGCCAGAGCGTCGGACAGGTAGTCGCCGTTCAGGTTCAGCGTTGCGATAACGTCAAAGTCAGTTGGGCGAGTCAGTACTTGCTGCAAAGCGATGTCGGCGATTGCATCTTTAACGATGATTTTGCCCGCTGCTTCAGCGTCTGCTTGCGCTTTGTTAGCCGCGTCTACGCCTTCAGCTTCTTTAATGCGGTCGTATTGGCCCCAAGTGAACGTTTGCGCTGCAAACTCTTGCTCAGCCACTTCGTAGCCCCAGTTTTTGAACGCGCCTTCTGTAAATTTCATGATGTTGCCTTTGTGAACGAGCGTAACCGATTTTTTGCCATGTTTGATCGCGTACTCGATCGCAGCGCGCGCCAGACGTTTCGAACCTTCAGCGGATACTGGCTTGATGCCGATGCCGGAAGTTTCAGGGAAGCGGATTTTGTTAACGCCCATTTCGTTTTGCAGGAACGCGATTACTTTTTTCACTTGCTCGGAGCCTTCTTGATACTCGATGCCGGCATAGATATCTTCTGTATTTTCACGGAAAATAACCATGTCAACGAGCTCAGGGCGTTTAACCGGCGAAGGAACGCCGTCAAAGTAACGAACTGGACGCAAGCATACGTACAGGTCAAGCTCTTGGCGAAGCGCAACGTTCAGGGAACGGATGCCGCCGCCGATTGGCGTAGTCAACGGACCTTTAATCGCAACGATGTATTCGCGGATTGCAGTCAGCGTATCAGCCGGCAGCCACTCGCCGTATTCGTTGAATGCTTTTTCGCCTGCGAACACTTCGTACCAAGCGATTTTTTTGCTGCCGCCGTAAGCTTTCTCTACTGCAGCGTCAAGAACGCGTTTCGAAGCGCGCCAGATGTCGCGGCCTGTGCCGTCGCCTTCGATGAAAGGAATAATCGGGTTGTTAGGTACTTGCAGTACACCGTTGTCGATCGTAATTTGCTCGCCTTCAGTTGGAAGTGCGTATTTTTCGAATTGTGCCATTTGTTTAGTTCCTCCTAAGTATGGTTTAAAATGCGGTATAAGTAAGGCATTCATGCCAAGTGCCGCAGAAAAGGAGAACGAACGCCTGTCCGTTCTCTGCTATCGGCTTCTCCGACTCAGCAACGATTAGCGTTGCTCGATCGGAATGTATTTTGCGTTAACTGGACCGACATAATCGGCGCGAGGGCGGATCAAGCGGTTGTCTTGGTATTGCTCCAAAATGTGCGCGCTCCAGCCGGATACGCGGCTAATAGCAAAAATCGGCGTGAACAGGTCGCGAGGAATGCCCAGCGTCGTGTAGACCGATGCCGAGTAGAAATCGACGTTTGGTTTCAGACCTTTCTGGCCCGTTACCAGCTCTTCGATCTTGATCGACATTTCGTACAGCTCCATATTGCCTGTCAGTTTGCCCAGCTCGCGGGACATCTTCTGGAGATGCTTAGCGCGAGGGTCGCCGTCTTTGTAGACGCGATGGCCGAAGCCCATAATTTTTTGCTTGTTCGCAAGCGCGCTGCTGATGTAGCTTTCAACGTTGTCAAGCGAACCGATCTCTTCAAGCATAACCATAACCGCTTCGTTTGCGCCGCCGTGCAGAGGGCCTTTCAAAGCGCCGATTGCGGAAGTCACGCCGGAATAAATGTCGGAGAGCGTTGCGACTGTAACGCGGCCAGCGAACGTCGAAGCGTTCAGCTCGTGGTCGGCATGCAGCACAAGCGCTTGGTCAAGCGCTTTTACAGCTACTTGCTCAGGCTCTTGGCCTGTCAGCATGTAAAGGAAGTTGTAAGCGATGGAAACGCCTTGTTTAGGAGCAATAGGCTCTTTGCCTTCGCGAATGCGGGAAAAAGCTGCGACAACAGTCGGCAATTGCGCTTGCAGCTTAATCGCTTTCAGCTGATTCGCTTCTGGCGTCATATCGTTAGCGGAAGGATCATACAGAGCCAAGCTCGAAATCGCTGTGCGAAGCGCAGCCATCGAGTTGGAATTTTGCGGATACAACTTGATTTGCTGGATCACTTGCTCAGGAATAGCCGCATATTGATCCAATTTCTTCTGCAGCTCGCCAAGCTCGGAACGATTAGGAAGTTTACCGTACCAAAGCAGGTAAGCGACCTCTTCAAATGTTGCATGTTCTGCAAGATCATCGATATTAATACCGCGATATGTCAATACGCCATCAATGATGGAACTGATGGACGAAGCTGCGGCAACAATGCCTTCAAGACCTTTAGTAGCTGTCATCGTTCTCTCTCCTTTAACTTATACATTGTCAAATATAACACGAAATATATTTGGATTCGAGTCAATCTTCTCGCTATTAATCATAATTGATTTCGCTAGTGAAGTGAACAAATCCGCACATAAAATTGCTTTATCGACGCCATAAATGTTTTTTTCACCATTAGGTTCGACTACGCGCGCACTGCTGCATTTTTCCCTATTGCAGGAAAAAATAATCATGATTAAGAAACGTAAAAAGTATCTTTTTTTACATGCATGCTCCCTTTAGACGATTGTGTTAAAATAATGAAATATGAAATTCAACTTGCGCGGAGGATCCACTCATGACAGAAAACCGGATCGGCATTATTGACATAGGCTCCAACTCCGTCAGGCTCGTTATTTACGAAAGAACAGCCGGCGGGGCGCATCGCGTAATCGACGGAGGCAAACGGCCTGCGCGGCTTAGCGAACGCATCGACGACAACGGCGCCCTAACCCGTGAAGCGCTCGTCGAGCTTTTTGCGACACTCAATCATTTTCGCCTTATTTGCGCTCATAACCAGGTTGGCCATGTGCGCGCTGTAGCCACCGCCGCCATCCGCAACGCAACAAACCAGCAGGAAGTGCTTTCTGCGATCCGTTCCGAATGCGGCTTTGAAGTCGAGCTGCTTTCTGGAGAAGACGAAGCTTCCTTCGGATTTCTCGGCATGATCAACGCCATGGATGTGCATGACGGCTTTCTTGTCGACATTGGCGGCGGCAGTACGGAAGTTTCACTGTTTCGAGGACGCGAGCTCGTCCGCTCCATTTCGTTTCCATTCGGATGCGTCAGCCTGCACCGCCGCTTCGCCGGCAAAGGGGAGCTGAACGCCGAGGGGCTTCAATCTCTTGAACGAATGGTTGCCGAAGTTGTCAAGTCAGCCGGCTGGCTGACCGCTTCTCCCGGCCTGCCTCTTATCGGCGTAGGCGGAACGGCGCGCGCGCTCGGCAAAATCCATCAAGCGGCGGTTAAATATCCGTTCTCCCAGACGCATAACTATCCGTTAACGGGATCAGCGGTGGATGAACTGTTCACCGAGCTTTTCAACACGCCGCTCGATAAGCGGCGGAAGTTTCCCGGCTTGTCCAAGGATCGTGCGGACGTAATCGTGCCGGGCATTGCCGTGCTTCGCGTGCTGTTCCGCAGTCTGAAAACGACTCATTACCGCATTTGCGGCTCCGGCCTGCGAGACGGCTTGTTCCATGCAACACGCTTTCCGGGAAGGCCAAGGCATCAAGACCCGCTGTCTTTCAGCGTGCAGAACATTAGCGCGCTTCATCAGGCTGCTCCGCCGCAGCATACGATGCAAGTAAACCGGTTAGCGCTTCAGCTCTATGATGAATTACGGCCGATCCATTTGTTTGCCGGACGCGAACGGCTGCTGCTGGACGCCGCTTCGAGCCTGTTTCGCATCGGCGCGTCCATCGATTATTACGACTACGCGAAGCACACGTTTTATTTAATTGTCAATTCGCATCTGAACGGTTTGTCGCATCGCGAAATTTTGATGATTGCGGCAATCGCATCCTATAAAAGCAAAAGCCGCGTCCGTCAGCAGCTGGCTGAATACAAAGAGCTGCTTAACGATTCCGACTTCGAAGCGATCTACAAGCTTGGCATGCTGCTGCAGCTGTCCGCAGCGCTGGACCGCAGCGAAACGCAAGCAATCGGCAGGCTGGAAACCGAATGCAAATCGAATCAGATGCTGCTGCATCCGGTTCGATTCAACGGCTCGCTGACGCTGGAAAAAAGAGAAGTCGACGGACTGGCCGCCGACTTCAAAAAGCAATGGGGCGTCGCCCCGCAATTATGCGTTTCCGACTACATGTAGTTCTTCCATTGCGGAATCGCTCGCGCTGCAAACTGGCTCCGGAACGGAAGCATATCATTTTGCACTCGAACATACGAACCATTCGGCTGCAGCTCACGTGATTTGACGTTGTCGTTCAAGTTGAGCTGCAGCATATTGATCAGCGCACGGCGCAAGTCCGGATCAAATACCGGGCACATCAGCTCGATGCGTCTCGTCAAGTTCCGCGTCATCCAATCCGCGCTAGACAAATACACTTCCTCGTCACCGTTGTTGTGGAAATACATGACTCGCGCATGCTCCAAATAACGGTCAACGATGCTTATCACCTTTATGTTCTCGCTTCTTCCCAGCACGCCCGGCCGCAAACAGCATACGCCGCGAACGATCAGCTCGATCTTCACGCCGGCAGCGGAAGCTTCGTACAGCTTATCGATCATCTCCTGATTCGACAGCGAGTTCATCTTCGCAACGATGCGAGCCGGAAGTCCGGCAAGCGCATTATTCCGTTCCCTGTCGATCAAGCGGAACAGCTTTTCCTTCAGATCGGTCGGCGCGACGCCGAACGCCTTCCAGTCGTACGGGGAGGAATATCCCGTCACTTCATTAAATAACGCAGAAGCATCGCCGCCGATGATCGGATGCGACGTAAACAACCCGATATCGGTATACAGCGTTGCGGTGCTGTCGTTATAATTGCCCGTGCCGACATGAACGTAACGGCGCAGCGTTCCTTGCTCACGCCTTACGACAAGCATAATTTTGGCATGTGTCTTTAGTCCAACGAGTCCGTATACGACGTGGCAGCCCGCTTTTTCAAGCTGGCGCGCCCATGCAATATTGCGCTCCTCGTCAAACCTCGCTTTCAGCTCCACAACGACCGTCACTTGCTTGCCCGATTCCGCCGCTTTCGCCAAAGCCTGCACGAGCGCAGAATGGCCGCTTACCCGGTAAAGCGTCATTTTGATCGCCAACACATCGTTGTCATATGCCGCCTGCATAACAAAATCATTTACAGCTTCAAACGATTCATACGGATGGTACATAAGCACATCGCGCTGGCGAATGACTTCGAACATATCGTCCGTCTCATCGAATTCTTGCGGATATATAGGCTCCGTTTTCTCATAGCGCAAATTATCGTAACCCGGCACCGCATGGGCAAATTTCATCAAAAAGCTTAAGTCCAAAGGCCCGTCAATTTCAATTAAGTTGTCCTCGATTTCGAGCTCTTCCTTAAGCAGCTCAAGCGAATACGGATGCATGCCGCGATCGACTTCCAGACGGACGGGAACGCCCCAGCGCCTTCTGCGAAGCTCCTTCTCAATCTCTTCAAGCAAATCTTCCGCTCCATCCTCATTCAGCGAAAGATCGGCATTGCGCGTCAATCGGAAAGGATGCACAGCGAATGTCATATAACCGTTAAATAACGTATCGATAAATTGCTCTATAAGTTCTTCAAGCAGAACAAATTCGGTTTTCTTGCTGTTAATGCGTCCGGGAACAGGCACGAATCGCGGCAAAATCGAAGGCACTTGCACGATGGCAAACAGCGGCTCCTCATCCTCCGGATCGTCCTCCCGTTTAAGCAGAACAGACAAATAAAGCTCTTTCGTATGTAATAACGGAAACGGTCTGCTCTGGTCAACAGCCATCGGCGTTAATACCGGAAACACAATTTCGTGAAAATATTCGGACACCGTCTTCTTCTGGCTCGCGTTCAGCTCTTCAAACTCGCGAATCGCGATGCCTTCCTTCCCTAGAGAACGGAATACTTCGCGATAAGTTTTATATTGATCCTGAACCATTTGCGTCGTTCGCTTGATAAGCCGTTTCCATAAGCCGGCAGGCGTATATCCGGTAAAATCGATTTTCGTATAGCCTGCGCGAAGCTGGTCCTGTATGCCGGCTACTCTAACGCTCATAAACTCATCAAGATTGCTCGACACGATCGCCAAAAATTTAACCCGTTCCAGCAGCGGATTGTTTAAATCCTGAGCTTCTTGCAGCACTCTTCGATTAAATTCGATCCAGCTTAAATCCCGGTTCACATAGTGGGACAGTTGCTTGTTCATGAAAGGACGCCTCCCTAATTTGTCCCTATTATGCAGGATGACTATTATAGGTATGTTAATGAATTGTAAATATGAAGTAAAAATTACCACTTTCTTATCGTGAAATTGTCGCTGCGCATCCTTTTTTCCAGCCAATTGAGCAGCCGTTGCCGATACCAAGGCCTTGTAAATGGAAGCAACAGCGTAATTCCGACAATATCGCTGAAAAATCCCGGTATGAACAGCAGCACGCCGCCTGCCAGCACGCATAGCCCGTCGAGCAGCATCATGCCGGGAATTTGCCCCTGTCCCATAAGGCGCTGCGCTTCAAACCATACCTTTCGCCCTTCGGCCTGTGCTAAATAAGCTCCAAGCAAGCTGATGAGCACCAGCAGGCTAAACGTGTTCCAGCCGCCGATCCAGTCAGCAGATTGGACGATACCCCACAATTCGATAAACGGAATGATAATGACAGCTGCAATAATCCATTTAGCCATTAAGCATCCTCCTAAATAGTGCTCAAACCGAAGCGCATTCACTTCGCTGACCACTGCTTACTTTAACGCAATAGAATGAAGCAGCTCATATAGCTGAGGCATGACTTTATCCAGCCGCGCCGGACGAAAACGGTCATTCACCCATACGTGGCGCGTGCCTCCGCTTACAAGCTTTGCCCCAGGCAATTGCCGCTCCGTTTCGTAAATATCGGCCCGCCAATGCTCGTCATCAACTCTTCTGATCTGGGATTCGAAGGCAAGGCGGACCGGCGAAAATTCCGATACGCGCGTACACACAATTACTTTATCGTCATAACGGGCAGGCGTTTCAAATCGGCACTGCAGATCGACGACAGGAAGCAGCAAGCCTTCCCGCTCGATTGATTTATAATCGACACCTGCCGTGCGAATCAGCTCTGTCCGCCCTATCTCAAACCAGGTCACATAATTTCCGTGAAAAACGACGCCCATCTGATCGGTCTCTTGATATCTTACCCTGAGGGGATGGACATACCACCGCGACGGCTCACTTTGCTCCGGCATGATCGAATCGCTCCTTGCACTGTAAATCGCCTAATAGGTTGAACAAAAGCGACGATGCTCCGCATCCTCGCTTTTGTCCGTTCTACTGTTCGTAGAAAATATTTAATTTGAATTACATCACTTTGGATTGACCGGAGTAAATAACGCCAGTTTCGCCGTAAAGCGTTACTTCCGTTCCGTCTACCAGCAGCTCAGTCGCATTGTTAACGCCAAGAATAACCGGAATGCCGAGGTTAATTCCGCATACAGCCGCATGGCTCGTAATGCCGCCTTGCTCTGTAATGACTGCCGCCGCTTGTTCGAAAGCAGGCATATATTCACGATCCGTCGATACCGTAACGAGAATCGCGCCTTTTGTCATTTTTGCATTAGCTTCTTCAGGCGTGCGCGCAACAACGACTTTGCCCGTAGCTGTTTGGCTGCCGATGCCTTGTCCTTGCGCAAGAAGCTCGCCGATATGATGAATTTTGATCAGGTTCGTCGTTCCGGAGCGGCCTACTGGCACGCCTGCTGTAATAACGATCGTATCGCCAAGGCTGATCAGGCCAGTGCTTTGCGCGCCGGCAACAGCGATTTCAACCATTTCGTCTGTCGTTTCAGCATTCGAGCCGAGTACCGGCGTTACGCCCCAAATAAGCGCAAGACGCTTCATCACCTTCACATCGTTCGTAACCGCAATAATTGGCGATTTCGGACGATATTTCGACACCATGCGAGCCGTAAAGCCGCTTTGCGTCGAAGTAACGATCGCTTTAGCGTTCAAATCCAAAGCGGAGTTGGCAACCGCTTGGCTGATTGCTTCCGTAACCGTCGTTTGTTGTGCATCAGCTTGCTTTTTGAAAATTTCGCGGTATTCAAGCGCCGCTTCCGCGCGTTCAGCGATGCGGGCCATCGTTTGAACCGATTCGACCGGGTATTTGCCGGCAGCCGTTTCGCCGGACAACATGATCGCATCCGTGCCGTCGAATATCGCATTCGCAACGTCGCTCGCTTCAGCACGAGTCGGACGCGGGTTGCGTTGCATCGAATCAAGCATTTGAGTTGCTGTAATAACCGGCTTGCCAGCGCGGTTACATTTCGCGATCATTTCTTTTTGAACCAAAGGCACTTCTTCAGCAGGAATTTCTACGCCAAGGTCGCCGCGGGCAACCATCAGGCCGTCGGACAATTCAAGAATTTCATCGAGATTGTCAACGCCTTGCTGGTTTTCGATTTTGGAAATGATTTGAATATGGCTAGCGTTGTGGCGCTCCAGCAGCTCGCGGATTTCAAGCACGTCGCTCGCTTTGCGGACGAACGAAGCAGCGATGAAATCGATGCCTTGCTCGATGCCGAAAATGATGTCGTTCGCATCTTTTTCCGTGATGCCTGGAAGCGAGATGTGAACGCCTGGAACGTTAACGCCTTTTTTGCTTTTAATTGGACCGCTGTTTACGATACGGCAAACAATTTCCGTGCCTTTTACTTCTTCAACCGTCAAACCGATCAAGCCGTCGTCGATCAGAATCGTCGAGCCGACAGTCACATCGTTAGGCAAGTTGCCGTAAGTAACAGGAATGCGGTTCTTGTCGCCAAGAATCTCTTCCGTAGTCAACGCAATCACTTCGCCTTGAATCAGTTCGATCGGCTCTTCTTTAAGCTTGCCGAGACGAATCTCTGGACCTTTCGTATCCAGGAGAATCGCTACGGAAGTACCCAGCTCCTCGTTGGCCAGCTTAATGTTCTTGATGCGGTTGCCGTGCTCTTCGAAGTCGCCGTGCGAGAAGTTCAGACGGGCAACGTTCATGCCTGCTTTAATAAGCTTTTTCGTGTTTTCCAGCGATTCGCTGGAAGGTCCTATTGTACATACGATTTTCGTTTTGCGCATTGGTTTCGTTTCCTCCGTTAAATCTTACATTTATCAAAATTAAAGTTACAATATTCGACGCAGCTTGTACAGCAAAATTAGCTGGGAGCTCCCTTTAGACCTGCGCAGACTCGGTCACGCTGTCTTTAACGTCCTCAGCCGCTTGCCGCGATTGACCGCCGGCTTGCTCTTCGTCAGGCTGCTTCACTTCTTTTGCAGGCTCGGCAATTCGAAACTCGCCGATTTTGCGGAATTTATGGTAACGGTCCTCAATCAGCTCCTGCGGCGAAAGCTTGAGCAGCTCCTGCACATGACGCCACAGCATTTCTTTCAGGTGCTCCGCAGTAAAGTCGAGGTCGCGATGCGCCCCGCCTTGCGCCTCCGGAACAATTTCTTCGATGACCTGAAATTCGAGCAAATTTTTAGCCGTAATTTTCATAGCCTCGGCCGCAACGTCCGCTTTGGAAGCATCCTTCCACAGAATCGACGCCGCGCCGTTTGGTGAAATAGCGGAATAAATCGCATTTTCCAGCATGAGCACACGGTTGCCTACGCCAAGCGCAAGCGCTCCGCCGCTGCCGCCTTCGCCGATAACGACGCACACGATCGGAACGCCAAAGCCGGCCATTTCTCTCAAGTTGCGCGCAATCGCTTCCGACTGGCCGCGTTCCTCGGCCGTATTGCCGGGATAAGCGCCCTTCGTATCAATGAACGTAATAATGGGACGCTTGAATTTGTCAGCCTGCTGCATAAGCCGGAGCGCTTTGCGGAAGCCTTCCGGATGGGGGCTGCCAAAGAAACGGGCGATGTTGTCGCGCGTATCCTTGCCCCGTTGATGCCCGATAACGGTTACAGGCATGCCGTTCAGCTTAGCCAAGCCGCCTACGATCGCCAGATCGTCGGCGAACAGGCGGTCGCCGTGCAATTCGATAAAATCAGTAAAAATCGCTTGAATGAAATCAAGCGAGGTCGGACGCTGATGATGACGCGCCACATGCATTTTTTGCGCAGGCGTCATTTCGCTGTACAGCTCTTCTTCAAGCTGCTTGCAGCGTTCTTCAAGACGCATTATTTCTTCCGAGAAGTCCATGCCGTTGCTTTCAGCCAACGTTTGCAGCGTCTTGATTTTATCGCGCAAATCGCTGAGCGGCTTCTCGAACGGAAGCTTTTGATCACCCGCCATGAGTCATCCCCTCCCTTACAACGTGCATATCGAGCAATTTAGTCAGCATTTGCTTCATATCTTTGCGATGGACGACCATATCGAGCTGTCCATGCTGCAAATTGAATTCAGCCGTTTGGAAGTTATCAGGCAGCTTCTGGCGAATCGTTTGCTCGATAACGATACGGCCGGCAAAACCGACCAGCGCGCCAGGCTCGGCCAAATTGAAATCGCCCAGGCTTGCAAAGCTCGCCGATACGCCACCCATCGTCGGATCTGTAAATACCGAGATGAACAGGCCGCCCGCTCCTTGGAATTTCGCGAGCGCCGCGCTTGTTTTCGCCATCTGCATCAAGCTTAGAATGCTCTCTTGCATGCGCGCTCCGCCGGATGTCGAGAAAATAATGAGCGGCAGCCCTTTACTATGAGCCGACTCGATCGCTCTCGTAATTTTCTCCCCGACGACCGAGCCCATGCTTCCGCTAAAGAAATCAAAGCTCATGACGCAGACGACGACCGGGAATCCGCCGATTGCTCCTTCGCCTGTGACGACCGCATCATTGAGATTCGGGTTTTTCTCGTGCTGCTGCTTCAGCTTGCCCGCATAACCGGGAAACGAAAGCGGATCGACCGATACCATATCGGCGTCGTACTCATACAAACGCCCGTCATCTAGCGTCATTCCGATCCGTTCCCAAGCGTTCAGACGGTAATGATGCCCGCATGACGAGCACACTTTCAAGTTTTTATCCAATTCTTTACTGTATTGAATATTGCCGCATTTGGAGCACTTATTCATTAGACCCTCGGGAATGTCCCGCTTCGGGCGTTCGGCAGCCGGCGCTGCTCCCGAAGGAATGGTCGCATACTTCTTTTTCGAAAATAAATCCTTAATTTGCACAGTAACGACACCTCTCAAGGCGCAATAGTATATGGCTGTCCACTATGGCTGCATGATGGAATTAAAAACTTCCTGCACTTCCTCCAGTTCACCTGATGGAACCAAGATCTCATATTGCTGTTTAGACAGATTAACAGGACGGACCTTTACGAGAAATCCTTCTTCCGTAAGCCGCTTCTTGATGTTCTCCGCGATTTTAGCGGTTGGTGCGATGTAAATGACCGTCCACATTATGGAACCCCCTGAAAACGTTGCGCCGGACGCCTTAAGTGCAAGGAGCGCTAAAGACGTCGGCAACAGGCCATATGATCTCATCATCATATCATAATCATAGGGATTACGGCAAATCATATCGTTGCGCTTTTGGGTCCTGATGCGCGATTCTAGCCGATGCCGCGGCGGCCAGACCCGCAACCAGATCGTCGAGAAAGACATGAATTTTCTCGCCTTTTAAATTCAATTGACGAATGATTCCGGGCTTAACTTTATCCAAATAGCCGAAACTCGTCAAGCCAATCATGCCGTATACATTCGTAATGCCGAGCGCCAGCGTCTCATCGACGCCATAAAGCGACTCGTCGGTTTCCATTATGGCTTGAAGCGGCTCCGGCAGCAGTCTCCGTTCCGCCAGCTCATCGAGCGCGATGCCCGTAAACAGCACATATTGCACCTCGCGCTTGCCAAGTACCGCTAGCACGCTTTCCGTACATTGCGCAATTGTGAGATCCGCATTATAGGGCCTCTGCAGCGAATATACGATCTCCGCAATATCGTCTACGCTGACTCCGCGCTTCAACAGCCAATTCTCGATTCCGGACGTCATGTCCATCCCTCCCGCATATGCTTGTACGTCCTGTCTTGGGCGTAGTCGGCCGGTACAGGGCTGCTGTCTCTGGCAGCATTCGCCCTTTGCCGTTTGTATCTCAAATGTATGCGGGAGTACGGCAAGTTGTGCATAAGATTGAAAATAAATCGGACAGGCCGGTTTGGCTGTTGCCGACCAGGCGGCAGTCAATAGCTTACTTGACCGCTACTGTTCCTGCGCCGAGCAGCTCCTCGATCGCCGCGAACAGCTCCGGCGACGGCTTCACTTTATACATATCGCTTAGCGCAATCAGCTTCTGATTGCGTTCATAGAACAGCACCGTATTGAGCGCTCCTGAATGACCGGCGAGCAGCGCCTGAAGTCGTTCAAGCGCGCCCGACTGCTCGGTTGCAGCGCTGATTTTAATATACACGCGCTGCTGCTGTCGCTGGCGCGGAGCAGCAGAAGCCGGCTTGCGCTCCGCCGTTTCCGTTTGCCGTTCAGTAGCTGTCTCCACTGTACGCCTCTCCCCGGACCCCGAATATGGCCGGGACCGTTGCTCTGGCTGAGGCTTAGACTGCAATTGCAATTGCGATTGCGGCGAAGCGGTCCGCGCTGCGCGGGACGCCAGCTGACGGCGCATCTGCCGCACTCGATCAGCCAGACCCGGCGCCGCCTCTCCGCCAATCGGCAGCACATCCTCGACGATAAGCTTCAATTCCTCCTCCTGATGCTGTACCGTTGCCGATACAATCGCAAGTCCGCCCTTCTCAAGCTTATCCGAGACCCGCTTCCACACAGCCGGAAAAACTACCGCTTCCACACGCATGATTCGATCTTCAAGTTCCAAAAAGCCCATCGCATTGCCTTTTTTGTTCGTAAACGGCTTTAACGACACGATGCGCAAGCCCGCTACGGAGCCTGCGCCTTCCGGAGCTTCAGCCAGATCGACGAGACGATCCAAGCTAAGCGGAGCAAGAAGCTCCTCCGCGGCATCAAGCGGGTGGCCGGACAAATAGAGGCCAAGCAGCTCGCGCTCCAGCTCCAATTGTTCTCCTGTCGTATAAGGCCGAATATCAGGCATTTCGATATCCCAGTTTTGCACCTCGTCGAAACCGAACAGCTCGATTTGCAATTCCTCGCGCTCTTTGCGCCATTTAAGCGCAGCTTCTACGGTTTCATCCAGCGCGGCAAGCTGCTGCGCGCGGTGTCCGGGCAGCGAATCCAGCGCGCCGGCTTGAATCAGTGATTCAAGCACCCGCTTGTTGACGACGCGCAAATCAACGCGGCGGCACAGGTCCAGCAGACTTTCAAACGGCTGCTCGGCGCGTTCCCTCTCCAGCGCTTCGATCGCTTGCGTACCGACGTTTTTCACCGCGGCAAGCCCGAAGCGGACCGCCCCTTCCACCGGCGTAAACGTCACGCCGCTTTCGTTGACATCGGGGGGCAGCACGCCGATCCCCATGCGGCGGCATTCATCCACATACTCCGCTGTTTTGCGCTGATTGCCGGTTACCGAAGCGAGCATCGCCGCCATAAACGGAACGGGGTGATGGGCTTTCAACCAAGCGGTCTGGAAAGCCAGCACGCCGTAAGCTGCGGCATGGGCGCGCGGAAAACCGTAATCGGCAAATCGGACGATCATGTCATACACTAGGTTCGCATCTTCCTCCGCATAGCCTTGGCTCAGGCTTCCCTGGACAAAATGCGAGCGCTGCTCGTCAAGCACCTCGCGCTTTTTCTTCGATACCGCGCGCCGCAGCAAATCGGCTTCGCCGAGTGAAAAGCCCGCCATTCGAGAAGCAATTTGCATAATTTGCTCCTGATAGACGATGATGCCGTACGTATCGGCCAAAATCGGCTCAAGCGTCGGATGCGGGTATTCCACTTGAATATCGCCATGTTTTCCTTGAATATATTTCGGGATAAACTCCATCGGACCCGGACGATACAACGCCAGCACCGAGACGATATCCTCGAAATCGGACGGCTTCATCTCCCGCAGCACGCGGCGGACGCCTGTCGACTCCAATTGGAAAATGCCCATCGTATCGCCGCGCCCGAGCATTTCATACGTTAACCGATCATTATCGGAAATCGTCCGAAAATCGATATGGACTCCGTACTGCTGCTTCACCCAGCCAAGCGTCCGCTCCAAAATCGAGAGCGTGCGCAGCCCGAGAAAATCCATTTTGAGAAGGCCGATCGCCTCCAAATGCTCCATCGAATATTGCGTCAGCACGGACCGCTCGCCGCCCGATTGCAGCGGAACGTAGTCGGTTAACGGCCCTCCGGAAATAATGACGCCGGCCGCGTGCGTCGACGCATGGCGCGGCATCCCTTCCACCTTAAGCGCCATCTTCAGCAGCGCATCGGTTTTGGGCTGGCGCTCGCATGCTTCACGCAGAGCTTCGCTTTGCCGCAGCGCCTCCTCGAGCGTAATGCCGAGCTGATTCGGAATGAGCTTGGCTGCCCGATCCACCTCGGCGAACGGCACGTTCATCGCCCGTCCGACGTCGCGCACAGCGGCCTTTGCCGCCATTGTGCCGAACGTAATAATTTGCGCGACATGGTCTTCGCCGTATTTCTCCGCCACGTACGCAATGACTTCATCACGGCGCTCGTCGTTAAAGTCGATATCAATATCCGGCATCGTTATCCGTTCGGGATTAAGAAAGCGCTCAAAGAGCAGCTTGTATTTCAACGGATCGACATCCGTTATGCGCAGCGTATACGCCACGAGGCTGCCGGCCGACGAACCCCGTCCGGGACCTGTGCGGATGCCCTGTTCATGCGCGAATCGGATGAAATCCCAAACGATAAGAAAATAATCGCTAAAGCCCATATTCTCGATAACCGACAGCTCATAAGCAAGCCGCTCCTCTGCGAGTCGCCGGAAATCCGTTCCGTCCGACCACTGCTCCAGCAACGAGTACCGGGAGACAAGCCCTTCACGGCAGAGCTGCGCCAGGTAGTCCGCCGAGGACAGCCGCTCAGGAACCGGATGAAAAGCCGGCAGCGCAGCCCGTCCGAACGTCAGCTCGAAGCTGATTTTGTCCGCGATTTCAGCCGTATGGGCAATCGCCTCCGGCACATGACGGAACAACCGCTCCATCTCCTCGCCGCTTTTCATATACAGCTGATCGGTGTTCATCCGCATGCGGTCGGGGTCATCAACCGACTTGCCCGTTCCGATGCAAAGGAGCACATCCTGCACTTCAGCATCCTCGGGAGCCAGATAATGCACATCGTTAGTGGCGGCCAGCTTAATGCCGGTCTCTGCCGCCAATGCAATCATTGAAACGGCGACCTTTTTCTGCTCCAGCATTCCGTGATCCTGCAGCTCCAAATAAAAATCGTCGCCAAAAACAGCTTTATAACGCAATGCAGCGGCACGCGCTTCCTCACTCCGGTCATGGAGCAAATGCTGAGATATTTCGCCGTGCAGGCAAGAACTAAGACAGATAAGCCCTTCCGCATGAGCCGCAAGCGACTCCATGTCAATGCGAGGCTTGTAATGAAAGCCTTCCAAATGCGCAATCGAACTGAGCTTCATCAAGTTGCGATAGCCCGTCTCGTTCTTCGCTAGCAAAATTAAATGGTAGATCGGATTTTCCTTGCGGGTACCTTTCTCGAACCTGGAGCCCGCTGTGTAATACATTTCGCAGCCGATGATCGGCTTAATGCCCTGCTGAGCACACGCCCGATAAAAGGGAATCGCGCCATACATGACGCCGTGATCGGTCAACGCAAGCGCCTTCATCCCAAGACTCGCCGCTCTGGCCGCCAAATCGCGGATACGGGCGGCTCCGTCGAGCAGGCTGTATTCGCTATGGACGTGCAAATGCACGAATGATGACTGTTCACTGCTATCGATGCCGTTCATCCCGAATTCTTCCTCTCCGCTTCAGCTTTTCTCTGTTTCTATTTTATCATAATCGCCGCATACCCGCCCATAGAATGGTAGTAGACAGGCTCCATCCAGCAAATTGTTAAAGGCAGGTGCAGTTCTTGAACTATTTTCTAGCAAAAGCAGGGCTCGATTTCTTTATCGCATTCGGCGTTGTCCTGGGCGGCTCGATGCTAGCCGGCATCGGCTCGATCTTTTTGCTTATGCCCCCGGCAACGATGATGGTCAGTACGGCCGCCAACTTAAAAATATGGGCGATAGTAGCAGCTGTCGGAGGCTCGATTGATCCGATGAGAGTCATCGAAAGCAACCTTTCGTCCGGCCATTTATCGCCGGCCGCTCTGCAGATCGGCTATATCGCAGCCGCATTTCTTGGCGCGCACATGGGCACCGAGCTCGTAAAGCTCGTATGCAAAGGAGCGGCATAGCCTATGCGCGTGCCGCAATTCGATAAATATGTTCGGGCAATGCAGAGCCTCGGCGTTTTATTAGTCGGCATGGTCGTCGGCGCTGCAGTATACCACTCGCTTTTCCAGGCGCAGTTCGAGTCGCTTGTCAGCCTAAAAAAGGATTTGGAGGTCAGGTTGGTTCAATACGAAAACGATATCCAAAGCTTAAAAGAGCTCAACAACCAGCATACCGTCATCAAAAGCGTTGTTCTCCGAATTGAAGCGGAAGCCGGAGAAAAAGAAAAGCCCGTTCTCGATAAAGTGACCGAGAAGGAGCTTTTGCTGCGGATCAAAAAGGATTTGTCCGTCTATATTGGCAAGAGCATTTACGAAATCGACACAGACGCCCAATTCGCCCGCAAGCTGCTTAGTCAAAAAATATACTCTGACGTTCTGGAGAAAAGCTATACCGTCGATATCAATACGATGCTCGTCGTTGATAATGTGCTCACCGTATGGGTCAAGGTTCGAGCTTACGAGCGCCCGCCTTCCTGACCGGCTCTGTTATTTCCGAATTACCGCCGAACATGCTACAATAGCTGCAGTGATGTTTAGATTCTACAAAAAAGTGACTTTGAGCAGATCTCAAAGATTCTAATGTCAAGAGGTGTTCTTCCTTAATGGACTCGCTATTGCAATTCGTGTTTGCGCCGGGCATCATCATTACGCTGGCGCTGACTGTTCTGTTCAGCTTTAAATCCCGCCGTTCTGCCAATACGCGCGTACGCGGCTTGAACGCATCGCGAATGAATATGTGCATGGGTCTCATGCTAGTCTTCATCGCCGGCGTCCAGCTGTTTCTCTCAAACGAGTCGACAGCCCGCATCGTGATTGGCTCTTTGTTTCTCGTAATCGGCTTATTTAATTTATTTGCCGGTCTGCGCAACCACAGCATCTATCGGACGATGCAACAATAAATGAGCAAACAGGGGCATCTCCCCCGCGTCATTGCCTGACGCAAGCGGGATGCCCCTGTTGTATCATCATTCACATTCACCTTAATAGGAATCGATCATTTGCGCGGTCATCATCGCTTTAGCCGCCAAGCCGTTCGAATCGAGCACTTCGATTTCAAGCTTTGTCGACTTCCGGCTCATTTCCATCGCTCGCGGCACAATCGTAATTTCGCCGTCGATTTGCACCGGACGGACGAAATAAGCGGTCATTACGTCGATTAGATAGTCGCGCTTGCCCGTATCGCGAATCATCCGCCGGCCTGCTTGCGACATCAAGGTGACAAGAACTCCCTCGGATACCATACCGAGCGGACCTGACATTTGCGGCGTCATGACGCCGCGGTATCGCGGAAACCCTTCCGCATCATCCTCTGCAATGAAGCCCGTCCACATCAAATCTTCAAACGTCTCGCCCGACTCCGGCTGTTTGCCGGCGAACCGCATCGCATCAAGCACTTCTCGGCGCGTAATTACGCCGAGCAGCTTGCGATGGCGGTCAACGATCGGCAATAGATCGATGCCCTCCGCCGCCATCGTATGCGCCGCAGACGTTACCGTTATATTCGGCGCGGCCGTTATCGGATGCCGGGACATCAGCTTGTCAACCGTGTACGAATCCGGCGATCCGTACGCATCCTTCGCCGTCATCATGCCAATTACGCGGCCGCGGTCATCGACAACCGGAAAGCGCGAATACCCGGTTTCTTTCACAAGCCGCTGGAAATCATCCATCGTATTTTCCGCCCGCATAACGTCCGCAGGCTTGCTGAACGTCATCAAATCCTCGATCAGCATAATTTTCCGTTTAATTAATCGGTCATACATCGCACGGTTGATCATCGAAGCAACGGTAAACGTGTCGTGACGAGACGAAATGATCGGCAGCGCCTTCTCGTCGGCCAGCGCTCTTACCTCGTCGCTCGGTTCAAAGCCGCCGGTAATCAGAACGCCAGCGCCTTGCTCAAGAGCGCGGCGATGCGCGTTGGATCGGTTGCCGACAATCAGCAGGCTCCCTTCATCGATATAACGCAGCATCGCATCGAGCTCCATCGCGCCGATCACAAATTTATGCAGCGTCTTATCAAGTCCCCCCGCTCCTCCGAACAGCCGGCCCTCGACGATGTCGGCTACCTCTCCGAATGTAAGCTGGTCAAGCGCTTCCCTGCGCTTCCGGTCGATCCGTACGGTGCCGATCCGCTCCTTCGTGCTGACAAGCCCGGAATTTTCCGCTTCTTTAATCGCCTTATAAGCAGTCCCTTCGCTTACGCCCAGCTCTTTGGCAATTGCCCGCACGGAAATACGGGTGCCGATTTTCAATTCCTGTATATGATGCAAAATTTGCTCACGCTTTGTCCCTGTATCTGCGCCGGAACCAGTTGATTCCAAGATCCGTCCCTCCTCTGGAGTGGCATTATCCCATTACATTATACCAGTCCACTTGAGCGCGGGCGACCTTTAACTTCGCATCTACCAATTGCCCGTCAGCTCCGGCCAATTTATATTTCTCGAACAGCGGCTGCAGCCGATGAATGCTTATCGCTTCATTCGCCCCTTCAATGATGAACATTTTCCAATCGTATAATATAGGAACCGGATAGTTAAGCTGGTAGATAATCGCTTGATCGATAACGATTCGCTGCGGCGGGATTTCATCATACTTACTTGAAAACAGAAAAGAAACCTTCTCGCTAAAGGGTCTGGAAATGACGTCGGACTCCAAGCTGATATTGTATTCGACAATTTGCTGATGCGGATCGACCCTGCAGCAGAAACGACCTAGAGCATGTGCCGTTCTTTCCGTTTTATGTAGAACTCGATATGTAAATTGAACGCTGAAAGGCACATGCTGATAATAAGTTTGCACTTTCCGAAAAAACTCAAACTCATCTACCATGACAAAAATCCCCTTGTAAAAAGTTCCTATTAAGGAAATGATGATATTAGAATGAACCTTTTTACACAATTATAATAAAAAGCATATAATTTGGTCAATGACTATAGTAACTATTTTTATTATACTCTTTAGAACGTTGTTGCTTCGGCATTTTACGACTATCTTAATGCTGAGGTGACGACATTGAGCAAATTCGCTCATTACATCGGAGAAAACATTCGCAATCTACGCAAGGAAAGAGGGCTCAGTCAAGAGCAGCTCGCCCTCCGCGCCGAAATAAACGCCTCTTACATGGGCCAAGTGGAGCGCGGCGAGAAAAGTCCGACAATCGATGTGCTTGGAAAAATCGCCGGCGCTCTCCATTGCTCGCTGGAGCAAATCGTTGGCAGCGCCCCTTCGAAAGGGTCCGAAATCGACAGCAGCTATGCCGACAAAATCGCTCATCAAATGAGCGCCCTCTCCGTCAAAGAACAGGAAGCTGTTTACAAGTTTGTTAAACAACTGATTCAATTTAAGGAATTGGACTAAAAAATAAAGCGGGACTGATAAGCAAGTTCGCATCTTGCTCCTCAGTCCCGCTTTATTTTATTTTGCTATCCTCTGGCCCGGCTTCGCGAGCTGCCGGAAACGCTCTTCTCCAGCCTGCGCTCCCACATCCGCTTTTTCTGGCGGCGAATCCGTTCAATCTCCTTGCGCTTCTCTTCGCTCATAAGCAGCAGCGCGTTGAAATGTGCGGCGATGACGACCAGCGCAAATACCGTCCATACAAGCCCAAAGACGTTCGCAACGTTCCAAGGACCGCCTAACTCCAGCTTTGGCACCGCATAAACCAGCATCGCTATTGCCCCTATTAAATACAATACGTGTCGGCCTCTACCCTTCATACGTAAAGCTCACTCCCCTAACCTATCGGCTTGATTTCCATTGTATGCGTACTTGTCCGCTTTACAATATATGAAATCAGGAAGCTGGATTATGACCGTTATTCGAAAGCGAATCACTCCACTGCGCAGGCTGAATGTTCCTGCGATCGCCATTGCTCCCGGACTCCATGAACGAATCAGCTAAAGCAGGAGTCCGAGAGTAAAAGCGAACGCTACCGCTTCTCCGGAATTAGAAGGGACTGCGCCCAAAACAATTACGCTCTAATATCTAGACTTCGGCCCAAATTCGGGTCCAGGCTCGTCTCCATCATTTTTACGACGTTTTGCCCTTGCTGCTCAGCCTGGTTGTTAGCCATGTCGAGTATTTTTATGCTGACGGCCTGAGATAATGCGGATTGATTCAACGAAACAGACAAAGCTGCGATATCCACAGTCACACCCCCTTTAGCCCATTTATCGGCAAATTGGACGGCCTTCGTTAGTCCGGAACGGCTTGTTCGATCCGTTACACTTGCGCTCCGCGAGCCCAAATCCGCGCAGTTGCCGCGCAGACAAGCATCGCATTTATCCCCGCCAAATATAATACATGACGGCTTATGATAGGCGAGGGTTGGCGACTATTTTTTTCCAATTGTTGGCCAATCACCAAGGGATAGATGTCCTCATATGATGAAGTAATTCGTGTAAAACACCTAGTAGCCCAGCTCTCCGTCATTCCTCCCTGCTCGGAAGGAGATTTACAATGCTCAAATCGAAAGTTGCCGTCCAGGTGATCAGCTCCGGCATGATTCCGGAAGATACGCTAATGCTGGGCGAAGGCTGGCTTAAACAATGGAAAATACCGGAAGGTCAGCCGGTCGTGCTCAAAATGGGATCTTTCCGGCAGCATGTTAAAGTCATTTCGGTCGCTAAATATGACGGCATGCGCATCAGTCAAAGCTTGGCAAAAAAAATGGGTATTCTTGCGAATACTCCGCTGCGATTGCAATACAAAGCCGGATCATCCACCCTTACGCTTGGCCCGTTGATCGGCGTCCTCGTCAGCAGAGATTATCCAGCCGCGCCCGACAAGCCGTTCGGATCGATTACGATGTTTTGCCGGGAGCTCGTTGACGGCTGCGCTAACCAAGGCGGCTTAGTATATTTCTTCACGCCGAACCATATCGGCATGCAATCCGATTCTGTTGAAGGCTGGGTTTATGCCGACGGCTGGCGGAAGATCGCTATGCCTGCACCCGACGTCGTCAACAACCGGCTCACATCCCGAAAGCTTGAGAACAAGCCGAACGTGCAGCAGTTTCTGAAAGAAATTAAACAAAAATACGGAACCTCCGTATTCAACGAAAAATTTCTCGACAAGACGGAAGTGTTCGACGCGTTGAAAAAGGACTCTTCGCTAAGCCGCTATTTGCCGGAATCACACCTGCTGCGCAACTATACGACATTAAAAGCGATGTCCGCCCGATATGAAAATGTGTTTCTTAAGCCGGTTCGCGGCAGCCTCGGCAAAGGCATCATTCGCGTCTCGCGCAGCGAAAGCGGCGCGTACCAAGCCATGTTCACCACTGCCAACGGTTCCCGCAAACAGCAGTTTCCCAGTTTACTAAAGCTGTATGCGACTATATCGACGAAAATGAAGTCGGTTCGCTATCAAATTCAGCAAGGACTGCAGCTGATTGAAATCCAGAAGCGTCCGGTAGACTTTCGAGCGCTCGTACAGAAAAACGGCTCCGGCAAATGGTCGATTACTTCCATTGTCGCCCGGACTGCCGGCAGCCAGCATTTTGTTTCCAACCTGGCAAGAGGCGGAACGTTAAGCAAAGTTGGCGAAGCGGTTTCGAAATCGAATATGTCTTCCGGCAGAGGGGATGCCTCCAGCCGTTTGCAGCAGGCTGCGCTGTCGATCGCCAAAGGCGTCGAGACGCATATCCCGGCGCATTTCGGCGAGCTCGGCATCGATTTGGCGCTCGATTCCGGCGGTCGCGTCTGGCTGCTCGAGGTGAATTCCAAACCGTCCAAAAATGACAACACGCCGCTGACCGACAATAAAATTCGCCCATCAGTCCGTATGGTCATTCAATATTCCCGATATTTATCGGGCTTTTAGCGGAGGCGCCTATGATTGCTCTTATCCAGCTTGCCATTTTCGTTGCTTCGATCAAGGCCGCGCGGTCTGCCGAGGATTGTTCCGGGAGCGAAATGGCGCCCGCCATGCCCGAACGCCGATTCTATGAGCTTCTAAGCGAAGCAGCGGCCAGAATGCAAATCGATTTATTCGTGTTTTCACCGGCTGAATTCGATCACCGCACCGCTCAATTGAACGGCTATCGCTTCCGCAGCGGGAAGTGGGCGCTAGAACCATGCGCGCTGCCGGACATCGTCTACGACAGAAGCTTCTGCAGGAGCAATGAAGAGCAAGCCGACTGCCGGGCATCGCTCGCCGCCCTTCGGCGATTGAAGCCGTATCTCTCGTTAAACGGCAGCCTGCCTTCCAAATGGATCGTCTACAATACGCTGCTTGACGACAGCATTATCGCTCCGGCACTGCCGCCGACCCGGCTTATCGAGCGCCCCGACGAGCTGATGCCCATGCTAAAAGCGGCAAGCAGCGCCGGTCTATTTCTGAAACCATCCGCAGGCATGCAAGGCAAAGGGGTTATCCATGTCCGCCGCAATCCGTTAGCCGATCAATGGCTCGTCACTGGCCGAACCGGCAGCAACCGGCGCTTTGAGCATCAATTCGATTCGCATGAACGATTGGAAAGATGGACGGCGAAGGCTGTAGGCGGAGCTGCCTACTTGAGCCAGCCTTGCCTTTCTCTTCGGAGCCGCTGCGGAAGCCCTTTCGATGTGCGCGTTCTTCTGCAAAAGAACGAGCATGGCCGATGGACGGTAAGCGGAGCTGCGGCACGAGTCGGGGAGCCCGGTTCGCTTACCTCCAACCTGCACGGCGGGGGGAAACCGGCAAACGCCGCCTCCTATTTAGCCAATGAGTTTGGCCGGCGGCAAGCCGAACGGCTGCTGTCCCGGATGGAACAGCTCTCTCTTTATGCCGCGCCTAAGCTGGAAGAACGATTCGGAAGGCTTGCCGAGCTCGGCTTCGATTACGGCATCGAGCCTGACGGACGGCTTTGGCTGCTTGAGGTGAACTCCAGACCCGGGAGATCCGCCTTCCGGCAAATCGGCGATCGGCAAGCCGAGCGGCACTCGATTGAACAACCGCTGCGGTACGCGCGATTGCTTTCCAAGCGAATGCGCCCTCTTATCATCACGAATCCGCAAGCGAGCCGTTCCTATGATTCACACAGAAGGTTTCGGACTGACTACGTTCAGGAGGTTCATCCATGAGTTCGACAACTTGCAACGTGCATTTCTCCCAACAAAGCGATAAAGTGATCTATTTATCCAATACGCTTCTGAAAGAGCTAAAGCTGTCCGGCAAAAAAACGGTGAGTCTTAAGCTTGGCAAAGAAGTGATTACAGCCGCAATCAAACCGGTTAAACGGCAAGGCAACCATATCTATTTGTCAGCGGGCGTTCGCCAATCGATCCGCGTTCCGAAAGCCGGCCACATTCATGTTCTGGCTTCAGGCAACAATGAGGTTCAGATCGGCCCTCTTGTCGGCATTTTAAGCGATAACGGCACCCCCTCTTCCGACAGTATGCCGTTCGGCAACCGTACCGGTTTTATTAAGCAGGTCATCCGCTCCGGCGACCGCAACAGCTACTTGTTCGGCTTTACGCCCCATGACATCAACTGGCAGCAGGAGACGGTGAACGGCTATTTTCTCAACTCGCAGGGCGGCTGGTTCCGCAAAACCGTTCCGCTTCCAGATGTTGTCTATAACCGGCTGCCTAGCCGCAAAGCGGAAACATCAGCCTTGATCAGCTCCCTCCGGGAGCGATTCGTACGCCGTAAAATTCCGTTTTTCAATTGGAGCTTCTTCAACAAATCCGACGTCTACAAACTGCTCGACAACGACCCCGAGGCGCTGCATCACTTGCCGGAATCCGTCGTCAATCCTTCCTCTGAAAAAATAAAAACGATGCTGGAGAAGCATCATTTTCTCTATTTCAAACCGACGGCGGGAAGTCTCGGCATCGGCATTTACCGCTTGACCTATCATCCGAAGCGCGGCTATTTTGCAAGGTATCGGAAAGGCGACCGCAACGTGCTGCTGCGATTTTCCAATTTCAACAGTCTGGTGAGAATGCTGCAAGGCCGTCACGGCAGCTCGCTGAACGGTTACATTGTTCAGCAAGGCATTCGTCTGATCGAAATTGACGGATGTCCGCTCGACTTCCGGTTCCACATGCACAAAAACGGCAAGAACGAATGGATTCCGGCAGGAATCGGCGCCAAAAAAGCAGGACGCGGCAGCGTTACGACCCACGTTAAAAACGGCGGTTCCCTAATGACGCCGGAGCAGGCGCTGAACCGGACTTTCGGGGATAAAGCGGGCGAGGTGCTCGAGAAAGCAAAAGCGGCTTCCATCAAGCTGTCTGAAGCGATTGAACGCAATTATCCGCATCGTCTGGGCGAGCTTGGACTCGATATCGGCATCGACAAAGACGGTGAAGTTTGGATGTTCGAAGCAAACGCCAAGCCTGGACGCTCGATCTTCAAGCACCCTTCCCTTCGCTCCGAGGGGCGCGCTTCCGTCGACTATATCATTGAACATTGCCTGTACCTCAGCAAATTCCAGGGGGGGGACAGCTAATGGAAAGCATGACACCGGAGCTTGGAACAATTGCAGAAATTCGCGCTGGAAGGCCTGTTATCGCCATACTGACAGTCGACGACGATTTGCAATTGTTCAGGGGGAACCGAAGCAACTTCACCGATCTCATTCGGATTGGACAGCAGCTTGGTCATATCGTCTACGTGCTAACCGTAAAAAACTTGTATTTAAGCCACTCCAGCTTAAAAGGCTACGTCTATGACAGAGCGAATGACGTTTGGCAGCAGCGGCTAATGCCATTTCCCGACATCATTTACAACCGCATTCCGCTGCGCGAGGATGAGATTCAAAGAACGGTGCGAAACAAAATCGCTTCCTGTATCAGAAATCCGCGTGTCAAACTGTTCAATCCGTTCTTCTTCAACAAATGGGATCTGTTCGAATGGCTGCGTCAATCCAAAACGACTCGGCCATTCATTCCGACAACGCGAAAGCTTGTATCGGCAAGCGGGCTCGGCAGAATGCTGCAAAAGCATCCTTATCTTTACCTGAAGCCGGAGAGCGGCAAAGCCGGCAAAGGCATTATGACCATCAAGCTGCAGCCGGAAAAGCAACTCCCCTATTTGTTAAAAATACAGGATGACAAAAAAAGCTCCACTTACAATTGCGCATCGCTCGCAAAGCTTTGGTCACGCGTTCAAAAGCAGTGCGGCGATGAGCCCTATATTGCGCAGCAGGGCATACAACTCGCTTCCTACAACGACCGCAGATTCGATCTCCGCGCCCTCGTGCAAAAAAACGAACGGGGCAAATGGGATATTACCGGTATCGGAGCCCGATTGGCGGGCTCCTCCAGCATTACGACGCATGTGCCTCGCGGCGGAATGATAGAAGATCCCGAGAAGCTGCTCGCAAGTTCTTTTAACGCAGAGCAAGCGCGTAAAATATTAATTAAAGCGCGCCAAACATCGTTATTGATCGCCAGGCAGGTCGAACGCGGCTCCGGACAGCTGCTCGGAGAGATGTCGATGGATCTCGGCGTTGACGACTCGGGGAACATCTGGTTTTTCGAAGCCAATTCAAAGCCGATGAAATTCGATGAGCCTCATATCCGGCAAAAATCGCTGGAGCGCATTTTCCAATACAGCGCTTATTTAACCAAGCTCAAATATCAAGGGTAGCATCGCCGTCACGTTCAAGCGGCGGCAAAGAGAGGAGCACGGGCAATGGAACTGCAGCTGCTTACCCCCGAACTGTGGTTGAAAGAAAGAAAAAGACTGCTGGGATTTGCCGTCCGATTCGGGGAGAAGCGGCTGACGGTTGCAGCCGTTCACGCGCTAAGGCTGCTGGAGCCGTCGCTGCTTGCTGAAATGAACGAGGCGGGCGCTCCGGAAGCCGTCATTGCAGTCGCAAAGCTAAACGGCAGAATAGCCGGCATCGGCTTTGCCTCCGGGGGCGGAGAGCGAGGCAGCTTTTTTGTCGTACATCCCGATGCGCGCCGCTTGGGAATCGGCTCCGCCTTGGTCCGCGCAATGATCGATAAGCTCAGCAGCTTTACTTGCAATGTCGCGATTGACAACGTAGCCAGCATGAGACTGTGCTTTCAGCTAGGCCTGACCGCTGTGTCATTGCATACGGGTCCGACCGGCAAGCCAACGCTCCGTTTTGAAAGGAGAATCAACGATGACGCAGCCAGTACTCGGAATATTGACGCTTTATCTAAATGAAAACGGATTGCTCGAGGAGCGCGACATATACCAGAAGATGACCGTCGCCGGGCGTAAGCTCGGACTCGACGTCATCGTTTTTACGCCTAAGGATGTCAACTATCAATTGAACCGGATTCATGCGCAGGTCTATCATCCCGACGAGCGAAAGTGGACGCGTAAATGGACCTCGTTCCCTTCGCTAATTTTTGACCGCTGCCGCATACAACGGACGTACCGGTTCGAGCAGCTGAGACAGTTCCGCAATAAATACGGACATCTCAACTTTCTCAACCGCCCTCTTCGCAATAAATGGACGATTCATCGCATTCTGTCCAAGGATGCGAGATTTAGAAGCTACTTGCCTGCCTGCCGCATGGTCGATGGGCTTCAGGACGTATCCGACATGCTGCGCAAATATCCCCTCCTCTATTTGAAGCCGATTAACGGAACCGGGGGACGCGGCATTTTGCGCATTGAACGTAAAAAGAGCGGTTATTTGCTCATTCAGGGGAGAGCCCAGGACCGCCATATCATTAGTCCGAGACGCCTCTCTTCCTCTGAGTTGAACAGCTATTTGGCGGCTTGGGATTTAAAAAGTCATCGTTATTTGGTTCAGCAAGGGCTGCAGCTAAAGCTGCCGAACGGCAGAGTTCACGACTACCGCATGCTCGTGCAGAAAAACGGAGAAGGGTTATGGCAGGTAACCGGCTGCGCCGGACGGGTCGGCGCAGCCGGAAGCGTCACCTCCAACCTGCACGGCGGAGGGCATGCGATATCGATGAAGACATTGCTGAAGCAATGGCTCGGCAGCGAGGAGCGTGCAGCCGAGGTGACTGCGGAAGCAGAGCAGTTCGGCGTTGGCGTCGCTCAATATTTGGAAGTATGCTACGGCAGGCTCTGCGAGCTGGCGCTGGATCTGGCGATCGACCAGAAAGGGCATATATGGATGCTTGAGGTCAATCCTAAGCCTGCGCGGGAAGTGTTCGTGCAAGCTGGCGAAAAAGAAATTTACCGCACTGCGATAATTCGCCCGCTGGAATATGCCCTTTGGCTGCATAAGCAAAAGAAAAAACGAAAGCGTTCGAATGCAGCCGGAACCGCGGCTGCGGGCGGCGCTGGCGTGGTTCCGGCTGAACCGTCAAGCCTTCTGCAGCAATAGCCTTTGATAGAGCAAAAGGGATGTCCCGCGGTCATCGTCGATGACGTGCGAGACATCCCTTTGTCGTTATGCAGCCTTCACTTTTCTCCCTTTACTCTTTCACAAGCTCCAGCAGTTCAGGCATAGACGATATAAGCGCATCGCTTCCGTCCAGCTCCGCATCGCGGCCGTAGCCGGCATACGCGCAGCCTACGACGAGAAGTCCGTTGCGTTTGCCCGCTTCTACGTCGGAAGAACGGTCGCCGACCATCCAAGCCTTCTCGATGCCATGATCCTGAAGCAGACGAGCGACAAGATCAACCTTGCTTAACGTTTGGTATTCGCCGGCGCTGTACAAGCCGTCAAACAGCTCGGCTATGCCGCGATGCTTGGCAACTTCCTTTACGTAGCACTCGAGTCCGTTGCTCGCCACGAACAGCTTGATGCCTTGCGCCTTCAAGGCGGACAGCGTCTCAGCCGTTCCGGGATACAGACTCCCCTTGCCCGCCTCCAAATCCTCCACCTCATATTGCAGAAAGAGGTCATCGGCGCGCCTGCGCGCTGCCTCGGAGCTCTCAGGCATAATCTTGCGCCAAATATCGTCCAGCAGCATGCCGAGGCAAGCTAATATCTGTTCGATCGGCGGCGTCTCTTGCACATAAAGCCCTTCCTCGCGCAACGTATCGAACAATCGCGCATGTACCGAGCGAAGCAACGTTTCGGTCTCGAACAACGTGCCGTCCATATCAAAAATTACCGCTTCCGGTTTGTCGAATTTCATTGCTGTCAATGTATATACGCCCCTTACAATTAAAGCTTAATATTGATTTTGAATAGGCCGGCTTTTCGGGCAGCCATATAAATAATGATGACAAGCGGACCAAGGAATACGCCGATAACGCCTACGAGCTTAAAGCCGACGTAAAGGCTGATAAGCGCGGCCAAGGATCCGATGCCGACGGAATCGCCCAATATTTTCGGCTCGACGATGCGGCGGAACACGGTAATGAACAGAAACAAAATAAACAAGCCGATGCCCGTATACAAATCGCCGGTTACGGCAAGGTATGCGCCCCAAGGGACGAGCACCGAGCCTGTGCCGAGAATCGGCATGATGTCGACGATAACAATAAGCAGCGCAATAGCGAGCGGGTACTTCACATCAAGAATGAGCAAACCGACGATGGAGATGGCATAGGTCATCGCGCTTAAAATAATTTGCGAGCGCAGAAAACCGAAAATCGATTTTTTCAAATTGACCAGCACTTCGTTCACTTGCGGCCTCGACTTCTCCTCGAACAGCGAAAGCACGGAAGCTTTCATCGTATTGAGGCTGTAACCAAACATATAGACCGCCACCAAAAAAACGATAAAGAAAATGAACATGCCGGGAATGCCCGAAGCGAACGAGATAACTGCGCTTGACAATGATTTGACCATGCTTGTCAGCGTATTGCCGAGACCTGTCAGCCAATTTTCCACTTGCGCAACCGCATCCGGCGACAAATGCTCGTAAAGCGTTTTAGTTTCATCCATCAATTGGGTAACATATGTATTGGCGTCGCTGACGTAACCGGGAACCCGCTGCGCAAACGCAAGCAGTTCGGTTACGATCTTTACGCCAAGCAGCGCCATGAGACCTAAAAGGATAACGGTAAACAGCGTGCTTGATATCGTCGAGGCAATAAGTCTGTTCATGCGAAATTTGCCTACGAACAACTGCGTCAGCGGTTCTATAAAAATAGCGACGACCAGCGCAAGCAAGAACGGCGCTCCAACCGTAAACAGCAAGTAGAGCAACAATAAGCCCACTGCCAGCAGGAGCAATGTTTTAACGGACAAGCGATCCCCTCCTTGACATAAATGACATCAGGATCTATTACTACCATACTCTCAAAATTCCCATCCGATTCCGGCGATTTCACAGAACAGCTGAACGGTTACAAAATCGCGCGACGTTGAAGGAAATCAACATCGCCGTAATACATATCTTTGACGAGCAAGTTCGGGCCGCAGCAGGAGGCTGCCGGACAATAGCAGTTGACGCTTCGGGCCAAAGAATGGCCAAGCCAGCGATCGAATACATCGTCGAGCTTCTCCGATTCAATATTGCCGAAGGACGGCACATCGGAGAAGTCGGTTACGAACACTTCGCCTGTAAACAGATTAACGTTCAACCGATTGCGTCCGTCGGGATCGTTGCGCACCGTTACGTTTGGCTCCTGCTGGAGGCGCGTCAGCAGCGCGCGTTCCTCAGCGTCGTCGCTGCAATGATAGAACGGCAACGTGCCAAACAGCATCCAAACCGAGCGATCGCGGGATTCCAGCAGCTTCTCGATGGCGCGGCGCATTTGCAGGCGATCAATCGCCGGCAAATCTTTCGCGAAGGAGCTTGGATACATCGGATGCACTTCATGGCGCTGGCAGCCCATCTCCACGATCAGGCGATGGATCTCATCAATCTTTTCATGCGTTCGGTAATTGATCATCGATTCAGCCGATACGAGCACGCCGGCGTCGCTTAAGCGGCGGGCATTGTCAATCATCCTGTCGTAAAGCTTAACGGCCGCATCGCGTGAAACGGAATGTCCTGCTTTGGCAAAGCCGATCGCGTGGAAATCGTCCGCCGTCGTGTAATTGAATGAAATATGCATGACATCCAAGTACGGAGCAAGCTGCTCGTAGCGGCTGTAGGGAAGCGTAACATTGGAATTAATCTGCGAGCGGATTCCTCTGCTTCTTGCGTACTGCAGCAACGGAACCATATACTCCTTTACCGTACGGTCGGAGAAGCTTGGTTCGCCGCCCGTAATGCTGATCGTTTCTAAATGTTCAACCTCGTCAAGCCGGCGGAGCATCAGCTCAAGCGGCAGCTTAGCCGGCTCCGCCATTACGAGCGTGTCGCCAACAGCGCAATGCTCGCATCGCATATTGCACAGATTCGACACGGTCATTTCTACGCTTGTCAACTTGTGTCTGCCGAACTTCTGGACCGACCGGACCGGGTCCCACGGATCATTTGCCGGAGACAAGGCGGCAAGCGCTTCTTTTCTATGTTGCAAATCAATCGTATTCATTGTATCAGCACCTGACTTTCTTGATTATATCCATTGTAATGTCCACGCCCAAATGACGCAAATAAGAATATTCCAGGCAAAAGGCGCAAAAAAAAGAAGCCTGCTAACTGCTCGGCTTCTTGTTTCTCGCTATATTCCCGATGCAAGCTGAACCTCGCCGCCGTCGCCGTCCACTCCAACAATCATTGTCGACAGTTGTTTGGACAGATCGACTTCATAGGGAACGGCCAGCTCTTCGCCTGCTTCGTTATACAATATACGAACAACCGGACGATGCGGATAAGAGATGTTATAGTCGACAACGACTCCAACCTCTCTTGTATGTAAACGAACGGTAATTCCGATTGGGTAAATCGCCACCTTGTCGCGAAACAGCTGTACCATATGCTGTTCATACAGCGTGCCTGTGCCTGCGTACAACAGCTCGATGGCTTGATGAGGGAGCATAGGCGAACGGTATACGCGATTCGTTGTCATCGCGTCATAGGAATCGACGAGACCGATCCATTTGGCGTAATCATGAATCTCATTGCCCTTGATGCCGCGCGGATAACCGCTTCCGTCAAGCCGCTCATGGTGCTGAAAAGCGCAATGCGCCACTTGAAGCGGCAAATTCGGCTCATCCTTCAGCAGCTCATAGCCGATTCTGGCATGGCTCTTCATCATCACGAACTCTTCCGCAGTAAGCCGGTCCGGCTTCTTCAACACATCCATTGATATTTGCGTCTTTCCGATATCGTGAAGCAGCGCTCCCATCCCCAGCACGACGAGCTCATCCCGCGAATAGCCGTAGGCGGTGCCAAGCAGCGTCGTATAGACGCAAACATTCAGCGAGTGCTGAAACAAATAGTCATCGACAATCCCCATATTCATCAGCATAATCATAGCGTCCCGATGGCTGGACAAATCGTCGATAATCATATTCATCATATTTCGAAACGGTTGTGCGATATATGGATAAGTGACCCCTTTTTTACGTTTCGGACGATCCATCATATGGCGGAAATTCGTCTTAATTTCTTTAAGGGCGATTCGCATCGTATCATCACTAATAATTTCAGGCGTGACAATATCATCCGTCCGCGGATCGACAATAAACACATAGTAAATGCCGCATTGCTCCAGACGGGTTATTAACCTGCTTGTTAATTCAACATTTTCCCCCAAGAGGACAAGACCTTCGCCGGAGAAAATCTTTTTGGCCAGCTTCATTCCTGGTCGGCATTGCGCTAAAGGTACCAAACGCATTTTCTCGATCCTTCCCTAACGTGGATATTTATACTATACATCGGAAAAAGCGGGTCGTAAATTAACTTTAAGGTAAATTAGCGTATATCGCAACCATTTTCTTCTTTAATTCGACATAATTCTCCAACGTTTGTTGTTGCATTCTTTTACCGCTGACTCGTTCGTCAGCTCGGCCGCGATGACATCGCGAATGAATTCCGGCAAGTAATAGGATATTTCACGTCCTTGTCCAAGCGTTAAATAGCCGATATGAAATGTAAACATATCAATGCAGCCAACGATATAATCCCGCTCGTCTGCGAGCGGCTCGGCACCGACAAGAACGGTTGTCAGCCTCTCCATCGGCAATCGCCTTGGATCATATTCGACCGTCATGCCGTCGACGGCAAGCGTCCCTAGCACTTCTCCGCGAAAGCCGTAGCCTTTAATCGGCTTCTCGATAAATTCAGGGAGCAGCGCCTCCTCGAGCGCTGTTCGAATCTCCTTGCCGGTGAGCGTCATCCGGCAAGGATTGATCGGCGACGGACAGAGGGCGTGAAGCTCTCCCTCTGTCACGTCGCCCGCGGCCAAGCCGCCGAGCAGCTGCCCCGTATTGACGATGCCGATTTCGGCATCGGCATGGCGGCGCAGGCCGGCGGCCAGCAAGTTGCCGAGCGGCGATTCCCGCTCGGCGAAGGCGGGCAGCGGCGTCTCGAGCCGGGCGATGACCCGGCTCAGGCGGCGCTGGCCCGCCTCGCGGAAGCCGCCGATGATAGCGGCGGCTTCGCGTTGCTCCGCGTATGCGGCCGTAGGCACGCATGACGCGCGGAACATTGGGCGCTTCGAGTCCGGCTGCAGCCCGACCTCAACGCGCCCGATATACTCGCCGAATTTACCGGCAGCGCAAATTGTCGTTGTGCCGATGACGATCGGCTCCTCAAGCAAATGATGCGTATGCCCGCCCATAATAAGATCGACGCCTTCAATCTCTTCGGCTATCTGCTTGTCGAACGCCAGACCTAAATGCGACATTACCGCTATAACGTCAACCTTGCCGCGCAATTGTCTTACTTGTTCTTGAACAGCTTGCAGCGGATCGGTTAAATCCCAGCCCAGCAGCGAATAAAAGTCGGTAAATCTCGCCGTTACTGCGATTAATCCGATCGAAATCCCATTTTTCTCTATGATCGCATATGGCTTTACCCATTCCGGAAGCTTGCCTGTATGGGTTAAAGGCATATTCGCGCCGAGCACTTCGAATTTCGCCTCGACATATGCCTCTTCCAATTCATCGCGCGAATAAGTAAGCCCTTCATTGTTGCCAAGCGCAATCGCCTCGTAGCCTGCGGCGTTTAACAGCGCAACGTTTACTTTGCCGTCGCTGCCCTCCGTTTCCAGCCTGATCCGATCCATATGATCGCCAATATCGATAACGAGAACGCGATCCGTTCCGTATTTGGCGCGTTCGATATCGATATACGTGGCTATTTTCGCGGCATTTTCCAAACGGCTATGAATATCGTTGCTATGAAGGATCACGATTTGTTGTCCGTCCATGCCCCGCTTACCCTCCAATTTGCGACATTCTCCGATCGGTTGGCATGTGCGATTGCGCTTCATTTGCCAGCTTCTCGGCCATTTCATGATTTTCCGGCTTCACGTCCATTGCCCGGTACAGCAGCTGCTCCATCGCAGATCGGTTGCCGAGCGCATCCTTTACATTCAATTCATCCACCCAATACAAGCATGGCTTGATCGATCCGTCAGCAGTCAAGCGCAGCCTGTTGCAGCTTTTGCAAAAATGATCGCTGATCGGATGAATAAGGCCGAAAGAGCCGACTCCGCCTTCCATTTCCCAATCGTCCGAGGGACCGTTCCCTTGAACATTCGTGCGGCGCGAGATGCGATAGCCTTCCGCTTCAGCCACCTCTAGCACGCGGGACAACGGCAAATAATGAGACCGCCAATTGTCGTCGGCATGACCAATCGGCATATATTCGATAAAACGAACATGCATCTGATGCTCGTAAGCCAGCTTTAAAAATTGTGCGATTTCATCCTCATTAATGCCTTTCAGCAATACGCAGTTCAGTTTGATTGGACCAAGCCCTGCAGCCGCAGCCGCCTCAATCCCTTCCATTACCTTCTTCAGCTCGCCTCTGCGGGCGATAAATCGGAATCTCGCCGGGTCAAGCGTATCCAAGCTTATATTAACGCGGTTCAAGCCGGCTGCTTTAAGCGCCGCAGCCTGTTTGCCAAGCAGAATGCCGTTTGTCGTCAGCGCAATATCTTTAATGCCGGGTATTGCAGACAGTCTGCGAATGAGCCCGTCCAGACCCGGGCGAACGAGCGGTTCCCCGCCGGTAATGCGCAGTTTCGTTACCCCTAACGACGCAGCGGTCTCCACCACTTCCACAATATCATCATAGCTTAGCAATTGCTCTGAAGGAGCGAATTCCATTCCTTCCTCCGGCATGCAATAAAGGCACCGCAAATTGCATCTATCCGTTACAGAAATTCGCAAATAATCATGAATGCGTCCAAATCGGTCCATTAATTGTAACATGCCGTCCACTCCTTACTTCAGGAATTTGAGCTCCGCTCAAATTCACACCTCTTCTGTCTTTAGCATAACATTTTTCAGCCTATTATGATATGCTTATAACCATACTATCCTATTGCTTGTGAGGTTAATTAACATGGAATTCAACTGGACAATCCAATTATTTGCAGGACTTCCGGAACGTTTCGGGGCCAGCCGGATCAGCTTCGCTGCCGAAGAACAACAAATGACTGCCGCACAGCTCAAGCAGCTGCTTGCCGATCAATATAAAGAGCATGCCGATTTGCTTCTCATTTCATTTGTCGCATGCAATCAAACCTATGCTTCTGACGATTCGATTGTTCGAGCATCAGACGAGCTTGCCCTTCTTCCGCCAGTATCGGGAGGCGAGCCTGCTGACAGCGAGCCGAATCGCAGCAGTAATCCTTATGTTATTACGGATCAAGCCATCGACAGCAATGAAGTGCTTGCCAAAGTCATTACAGCCGATCACGGCGCCGCCCTTGCCTTTGTCGGCACGACAAGAGAATGGACGCATGGCAAACGCACAGTAAGACTCGAGTACGAGGCTTATGAGCCAATGGCTGTAAAAATGATGGCGAGCATCGGGGAAGAGCTGGCTGAGCGCTGGCCGGGCACGTTATGCGCGATTACGCATCGCATAGGCGCCGTGGGCATTGCCGAGACCAGCGTCGTCATTGCCGTTTCATCGCCGCATCGCGAAAGCTGCTACGAAGCAAGCCGCTATGCTATCGAACGATTAAAACAAATCGTCCCGATCTGGAAAAAAGAAATATGGGAAGACGGCTCGGAATGGAAGGGACATCAGCTAGGTCCTTGGAAGCCGAACACTCCTTTAGAAGGATTTTAATTGGAGTATTTTAATAAAATGACACCGTTCGACAAACTTCATTTATTCCCGTCGAAAATAGTAGTAATAAAGTCATTATTTTACCTCTCACTTATTGCCAATCCTATCATTCGTTGCTACTATAAGAGATGAATAATTACTCAAATTGGGGTGCAGTGATGAGGGTTCATGTTACAGATTTACTAGAAGGCGACCTTTTAATTAAAGATACCTTCAATTCTTACGGGCTGCATGTGCTTTCCAAAGGAACCGTTCTGCATAATCCAGATATTTCCAAATTACTTCAGCATCACATTGATTATGTTGATGTGCAAGAACGCCACACAGAGCCATTCCCAGATCGCTCGCTGGAATCAATCGTCAGCCCGAAATGGCTTCCTTCGGTCCAGCCTGACTACAAGAATGCTGTGAAGGGCTTCCAAGATTTATTCCGCAAAGCTACAAATGAAGGCGTTATCAATGACGAAGAAGTCCAGAATGCTTTCCTGCCTTTAATTAAAAATTTCCAATTGGAGCGCGACGTCGTCTCGATGCTTTTGCTCCTAAATACAACGGACGACTATACTTATCAACACTCCGTACAAGTAGGCATGTTGTCTTATTACCTTGCAACATGGCTCGATTATACCAATGAAGAATCACTTCAAATCGGCAAAGCAGGGTTTCTGCACGATATTGGCAAAAGCCGCATATCGGATACGATTTTGAACAAGCCGGCGAAGCTGACGACAGAAGAATTTGATGAAGTTAAAAAGCATGCCCAGTACGGGCATGAGATAATTGAACAATCTTTTTCCGACGAGCCCTACTTGGCGGTAAGTGCGCTGCAGCATCACGAGCGCAACGACGGCAGCGGTTATCCGTACGGTCTCACTGGAGACAGCATTCATCCGGTTTCAAAAATTATTGCGGTCGTCGACATTTACAGCGCCATGATTTCCGAGCGCGTCTACCGGAAGAAACGGGATTTGCTGTTCGTGCTGAAAGAGCTGTTCAAGTTGAGCTTCTCCGAGCTGGACGCACATACGACACATACATTTATCAAGCATATGATTCCTAATTTCATCGGCAAAAAAGCACTGTTGGAATCTGGAGAAACGGGTGTCATTATTATGACTCATCCTACCGAATTTTTCCGCCCGCTCATTCAAATCGGCGACAGGTTCATTGACATGACGATTGAGCGCGATTACGAGATTAAAGAAGTATTGATTTAATATCAACATTAATTTACTCAGGCAGATTTATAAGCGGTGTATTCCACTTATAAATCTGCCTTATTCTTGTCTTTTCGTCTTCTTGTCTTTTCGTCTTTTTGTCTTTTTGTCTTTTTGTCATTTCGTCTTTTCGTCTTTTCGTCCTTTCGTCATTTCGTATTTTCGTCATTTCGTCTTTTCCTCTTTTCGTCATTTCGTCCTTTCGTCATTTCGCTAATTGCTCAAAACCTATATGTTCCGCGACATTAACGAAGCACTTTCGCTAATTTACGAAGCTATTTTCGCTAATCGAGCCTATTTCCAACCGCATGTACCCCCGAACGAGGCAAAATTCGCTATTCGAGAACGAGCCTTCGCTATTAGCGAATCCAGCTTCACTCTAGCCTTATCTGAGCAATTTCCTGCTGCCATTAACGAAGTTTATTTCGCTAATCAGCGAACCTGCTTCGTTAATCCGAATACACTGTCGGCATTTGCGCGCTATGTAGTCGCATTTAAACGATTGTATTTGTACACTCGCAATTTGAATGCACGGCGCGACTGCCAACTAAATTTAATACTCCTTACGGCCATTAGCGAAGCCGGTTCGCTTTATAGCGAAGCTATTTTCGCTAATCGAGCCTATTTTCAACCGGATTGAAGCCCCAACGAAGTAAAGTTCGCTATTCGAGAACGAGCCTTCGCTATTAGCGAATCCAGCTTCGCACTAGCCTTATCTGAGCAATTTCCTGCTGGCATTAACGAAGTATGTTTCGCTAATCAGCGAACCTGCTTCGTTAATCCAACCATCCGTTAAACCATCTAGCCAACCAATCAACCATCCGTCAAACCATCTAGCCAACCAAACATCCATCCATTCACCCACACGCACTCTATCTCCGGCTAAATTGCAATGTACTTCAATGACTATTACTCAATATCCATCCTATTCTGCATTATCCGCGGCTACGTGCAGGTTCGAGTTATTGGGGCTACAGCCGTCACCACGTCAAATATTCATACAGCCAGCAAGCAACCATATATCATGCCGAGTAATCAGTCAAATAAAAAAAGAGCCGCTTTTCAGCAGCTCTTTTTACTTATTCGTTTAACCGATCGAGCCTTCCATCTCAAACTTGATGAGACGGTTCATCTCTACGGCGTATTCCATCGGAAGTTCTTTCGTGAATGGCTCGATGAAGCCCATTACGATCATTTGCGTCGCTTCCGCTTCGCTAAGGCCGCGGCTCATCAGGTAGAACAGCTGATCCTCGGACACTTTCGATACGGTTGCTTCGTGCTCAAGCGTAATGTCGTCGTTCATGATCTCGTTGTACGGGATCGTATCGGACGTCGATTGGTTATCGAGAATGAGCGTATCACATTTGATGTTCGACTTCGAACCGGCGGAGTTGCGTCCGAACGATGCAAGACCGCGGTACGTTACTTTGCCGCCATGCTTACTGATCGATTTCGATACGATTGTGGAAGTCGTGTCAGGCGCCAGGTGGAGCATTTTCGCTCCTGCGTCCTGATGCTGGCCTTTGCCCGCAACAGCAATGGACAATACCATGCCTTTTGCGCCGCGGCCTTTCAGAACGACTGCCGGGTATTTCATCGTCAGTTTGGAACCGATGTTGCCGTCAACCCATTCCATCGTCGCGTTCTCTTCTGCAACCGCGCGTTTTGTAACGAGGTTGTAGATGTTTGGCGCCCAGTTTTGGATTGTCGTATAACGGCAGCGAGCGTTTTTCTTAACGAGAATTTCAACGACCGCGCTATGCAGCGAGTTCGTGCTGTATACAGGAGCAGTACAGCCTTCTACGTAATGTACGAAGCTGTCCTCGTCAGCAATGATGAGCGTACGCTCGAACTGGCCCATGTTCTCGGAGTTGATGCGGAAGTACGCTTGCAGCGGAATTTCGCATTTTACGCCTTTTGGAACATAAATAAAGCTGCCGCCCGACCATACCGCACTGTTCAAAGCCGCGAATTTATTGTCGGTACGCGGAATGATCGTGCTGAAATATTCTTTAACGAGTTCCGGATGCTCGCGAAGAGCGGTATCCATATCGGTAAAAATAACGCCCTGCTTCTCCAGATCCTCTTGCATGCTGTGGTAAACGACCTCGGACTCGTATTGAGCCGATACGCCGGCAAGGAACTTTTGCTCCGCTTCCGGAATGCCCAGCTTGTCAAACGTTTCTTTAATTTCTTGCGGTACTTCTTCCCATGTTTTGCCTTGCTTCTCGGAAGGCTTTACATAGTATTGGATATCGTTGAAATCAAGCTCATCCAGGTCGCCGCCCCATTTAGGCATCGGCATTTTGTTGAATTGCTCGAGCGATTTCAGACGGAATTCGAGCATCCATTGCGGCTCGCCTTTCATCTCTGAAATCGTACGCACAACTTCTTCGGTCAATCCTTTACCGGATTGGAATACTGCTTTATGCTCGTCGCGGAAACCGTACTTATACTCTTCCATTTCAGGCATTTGTTTAGCCATTGCATTCACTCCCCTTTTCTTAATCAGAACCGTTTCATTCTATTGCTGCTGCTCGATTCCTTTGCGCAAAGCGTTCCAAGCCAGCGTCGCGCATTTGATTCTCGCAGGAAATTTATTGACTCCCGACAATGCCTCGATATCTTCGTTCTCCTCGAATTCGACGGGCTCGCCTTTCATCAGCCCCGAGAATCGTTCGGCAAGGCTGATAGCTTCCTCGAACGATCTGCCTTTTACAGCTTCCGTCATCATCGAAGCGGAGCTAAGGCTGATGGAGCAGCCTTCTCCGCTAAATCTGGCATCGACAACTTTTCCCTCTTCCACTTGCAGCTGAAGCGAGATCCGGTCGCCGCACGTCGGATTGTTTAAATTGATCGTTACGGCTTCGGCATCAAGCGTCCCGCGGTTTCGTGGATTTTTGTAATGGTCCATGATCACTCTGCGGTATAGATCATCCAATTGCATAGCCGAAGTACTCCTTTGTTTTGAGAAGGCCGGCCGCCAAGCGGTCGATTTCCTCCTCCGTATTGTATAAATAAAAGCTTGCTCTAGCCGTAGCCGAAACATTCAGCCAGCGCATCAGCGGCTGGCAGCAATGATGGCCGGCGCGAATGGCGATGCCTTCGGCGTCGAGCACGGTCGACACGTCATGCGGATGAATGTCGTCCAGATTGAACGTAATAAGGCCGACGCGATTCGCTTTCGGACCATAAATGGCCACGCCGTCAATCGAAGACAATTTGTCATAAGCATATGCAGCTAGCTGCTTCTCATGCTTGTCGATCTCATCCATTCCGATTTGCTCAAGAAAATCGATCGCTGCCGCGAGTCCAACTGCGCCCGCAATAATTGGCGTGCCGCCCTCAAAACGGTAAGGCACGTCTTTCCATGTCGACTCGTATAAGTCGACCGTATCAATCATTTCGCCGCCGAATTCGATCGGCTCCATGTTGTTAAGCAGCGATTTCTTGCCGTACAAGGCGCCAATCCCGGTAGGACCGCACATCTTGTGCCCCGATAGCGCGTAAAAATCGCAATCGATGTCTTGTACGTCAACCTTTTTATGCGGTGTGCTTTGCGCTCCGTCAACGACCATAACAGCGCCATTGCGATGAGCAATTGCCGTAATTTCCTTGATCGGATTAACGACGCCAAGCACATTGGATACGTAAGTTACAGCAACGACTTTCGTGTTTGGCGTAATCGTCGCTTCTACATCCTCCAACGAAATCGTTCCGTTCGGCTGCAGAGGAATATATTTAAGCGCAGCGCCAGTCGCTTTGGCAGCCTGCTGCCAAGGAATCAAATTTGCATGATGCTCCATTGGCGTGATGACGATTTCGTCGCCTTCCTTGCAGACTGTGCGGGCATAACTGGAAGCAACCAGGTTCAGCGCAGTCGTCGTGCCGCGCGTGAAGATGATTTCCTCCGGCGCTGCCGCATTCAAAAACTTCGCTACCTTTTCCCGTGCGCCTTCATAGGCGTCCGTCGCCCGTGAACCGAGCGTATGAACGCCGCGATGCACGTTCGAATGATTCAGCTCATAATAACGACTAACCGCATCAATGACGGAACGCGGCTTCTGAGAAGACGCCGCGCTGTCCAGATAAACGAGCGGATGCCCGTTTATCTCCTGATGCAGTATCGGGAAATGCTCCCGTACCGCCTCTATATTCATCCTTCCAGCTTCCTTTCGAGCAAACGCTGAAGCTGCTCGCGTACCGAGTCAATCGGAATTTCCGATACGACAGGCGCCAAAAATCCGTAAATGATCAATCGTTCAGCGTCTTGCTTGCTAATGCCGCGCGACATCAAGTAATAAACCTGTTCTGCGTTTACTTGGCCAACGCTCGCTGCGTGACCCGCTTTAACGTCGTCCTCGTCGATCAGAAGAATCGGATTGGCGTCGCCGCGCGCTTTCGGGCTAAGCATAAGCACTTTCTCCGTTTGCACGCCGTTTGCTTTCGTAGCGCCCTTCTCGATTTTCGTGATGCCGTTGATGATCGCCGTAGCGTTGTCTTTCATCACTGCGCGAGTAACCATGTTGCTCTCCGAGCTGCGTCCGAAGTGAACGGCTTGCGTCGTCAAGCTCATTTTTTGCTCGTTTTGTCCGATGCTGATTACTTTCGCATCCGAGTTCGAGCCGTTGCCTTTCAGCTGGGAAGTCGTATCCGACAGCGTTGCGCCGTCGTTCAGATCGCCGATTACCCATTCCATATTGCCGTCGTTCTCGATCACGGCACGGCGGAGCGAAAGATCTACCCCGTTCTCGCCCAAGCTGTGAATCGAGCCGAAGCGTACATGCGCGCCCGCTTTTACGAACACTTCTACGATCGAGTGGTGAACGAAAGGCTCGGAAGCCGTTCCTTGTTCAGTTACCACATAATCAACATAAGTTACTTTACTGTTCGTGTCCGCTACGATTACAATGTGCGGAGCGAATGCAGCTTCCGATTTGTTGTTGAACAAAATCGCTTGAAGCGGCAATTCAACCTCAACGTCGCGCGGCACGTATACGAATACGCCGCCGTTCCAAAGCGCTGCGTGAAGCGCAGTCAGCTTGTTGTCGCCTTTGTCGATCGCTTTGAACAAATATTGCTGCACGAGTTCGCCATGCTCTTTGCATGCTGTCTCCAGATCGGTGAAAATAACGCCTTTTGCCGACAGCTCGGCCGACAGCTGTTTCCAAGCAGTGCTGGAATTTTGCTGTACAATCAGGCTTTCAGCGCCTTCTGCCGCAAGCTCCGTTACGAAAGCAGGTAGCTCGCTGAGCGATGCTGCTGGTTGTGCTTGTTCATATTGTCCGACAGCCGTCAAATTCCAACGGTCGATGCGGATTTTTTCCGGCTTTGGCCATTCCAGCGTTCCGGCAAGCTCTGCAGCTTCGCCGCGCAGGTCCACGAGCCATTGCGGTTCGCCTTTGCTGCGAGCCAACGCTTCTGCGGATTGACGGTCAGTCGGAGTCGATAATTGTGTACTCATCCGTTATGCCTCCTTCTCCGCTTAGGCCTGGCCAATCGTTTCGTCTACGATGCCCAGTTCTTCTTTAACCCAGTCGTAACCTTCGTTTTCCAAACGCTCTGCAAGCTCAGGACCGCCCGATTTCACGATACGGCCTTGCATCATAACGTGTACGAAGTCAGGTGTAATATAGTTCAGCAAGCGCTGGTAATGAGTGATGATCAGGAATCCGCGATCTTCCGAACGCATTGCGTTAACGCCGTTCGAAACGATTTTGAGAGCGTCGATGTCCAGACCGGAGTCAATCTCGTCGAGTACGACGATTTTCGGATCCAGCATCGTCATTTGCAAAATTTCATTCCGTTTTTTCTCGCCGCCCGAGAAGCCTTCGTTCAGGTAACGATGAGCGAATTCTGGGTTCATCTCCAAATCTTTCATTTTGCCTTCCATTTGGCGGATGAATTTGATCAGGGAGATTTCGTTGCCTTCTTCGCGGCGAGCGTTAATTGCGCTGCGCAGGAAGTCGGAGTTTGTAACGCCTGGAATTTCGCTTGGATATTGCATAGCCAGGAACAGGCCTGCGCGAGCGCGCTCGTCAACGCCCATTTCGAGCAAGTCTTCGCCGTTCAATTCAGCAGTGCCTTCCGTTACTTCATATTTCGGATGACCCATCAGCGCGGATGCAAGCGTACTTTTACCCGTACCGTTTGGACCCATAATCGCGTGGATCTCTCCGCCTTTAATTTCAAGGTTGATTCCTTTTAAAATTTCTTTTCCTTCGATCTCGGCCTTCAGGCCGTCGATGACAAATTTTGTTGCCATAATATGCTTATCCCTCCATGGTTGGTATAGTCGGCTCGTGCCACTCTATATATCAACAACGGTCTTATAAATTCGCTTATATTTCCCTCGCTGAACGATTGCTGATGCCGCCAATGAGCAGCCTTAGCCGTTTTCGCTTGGTCACTAAAACTAGCGATAAAACTGTCGAAGCATTGTAGAGTGATTCTCATTGATTCTCAATAATTATTTTATTATAAGTTTTGTTATAAAGCAATGCGAGATGCCTTTCGGGTTAAAAAATATGTCTCCCTCTTGTCGAATTAGCCTAAAATTGTCTTTTTTATCCTCTCGATTTGCTCTTGCAATTCACTCTCCGGAATAACTTGCTTCATCTCGGGAAGCGGAACCTGGGCACTATGTAATTGCGTAAACCCTTCTTCCAGTTGCACCCAAGATTTGCATCCGGTATAAGCCGGCATCATCGGCAATTCGATCGCCTCTTCAAGCTCATAAACGCGAAGCAGCAGCAGATGCAGCGGCTTGGTCCGCTTCCACTTCAAACGCTCTTCAGCGAAGTTGTCTGTCCAAATATGAAAATCGAGCAGCTTGTTCAGCGTTTCCTGGTCGGTAATCTCTATATCCTCTACCGCTTCCGCGTACGCTTCGATCCGCATCGTGTCCGGATGCTCCGACAATTGCGCCAGCGTCGACTGAATATGTCCTTGATGCTGCTCTTTCAGCAAATGCTCCTTTTGATGCTCATATGCCGGCATCAGATAAAACCCCGGACTTACCAGCTGAAAATCCCGCGTTTCCTCCACGATGCCGCCCTTGCGCATGACAAGAATCAGCTTGCCTTGCTGAAGCGCCTTGACTGTTACGGCCCATTCTTTTAAAGCAATCGGATAAGTTGCAGCCATTTCAATCCCCCCCAATCCAAACTTGTCCTTTACGGTAATCCATTATATCATTTGTAGGTATTCCAAGGCGAAAAATAATCGGGTATACTAAGCGGAGTAGAATACTTGGCATTACGACCTAAATATATTTGGAGGTGGACAACCATGTCTGCTTATCATCCTTTAACCGAGCAAGAAGCGATTGAAATTGCCCGTTCCGTCGAAGGCATATTTCCAGCGGGCGCGCAATTGAAATCCCGTGAAATCGGCGACGGCAATCTTAACCTTGTCTTTCATATTACAGATGCCGACAGCGGCAAAAGCTTAATTCTGAAACAAGCGCTGCCTTACGCCAAAGTCGTAGGCGAATCCTGGCCGCTCTCGCTCGACCGCGCGCGGATTGAAAGCGAAGCGTTAATTCTTCAGAACAAGCTCGCGCCTGGACTGGCGCCTGTTGTTTATCGTTATGACGCTGATCTGGCGCTTACGATTATGGAAGATTTAAGCGATCATATTATTATGCGCCAAGGATTGATCAACGGCGTGCGCTATCCGAAATTTGCAGAGGACATCTCGACGTTTATTGCGCGCACCCTGTTCTTCACATCCGATCTGGGCTTGAATCAGCAGGATAAAAAATTGCGCGTGAAAGAGTTCATTAATCCGGATTTGTGCAAAATAACGGAAGACCTTATATTCGACGACCCTTACACGGTATCGAACAACAACAATTATGAGCCGGCTATTGAGGACGCGGCGGCGGCATTGCGCGAAGATCAGGCGCTTCATTTGGAAGTCGCGCTGCTGCGCGAGAAGTTTCTGACTGGCGCGCAAGCGCTGCTGCACGGCGACCTTCATACGGGCAGCGTGTTCGTTAAGGCGGACTCGACCAAAGTCATCGACCCCGAATTCGCATACTATGGTCCGATCGGCTTCGATATTGGCGCGGTTATTGCCAACCTGCTGCTCAACTATGCGGGGCAAGGCCACTGGATCTCCGACAAAACGGAGCTTCAAAGCTACCGTACTTATTTGATCGATTCGGTCCGCGACATTTGGACCAAATTCGAAGCCAAATTCCGTACGCTTTGGAACGAACACGGCGTTGACCGTATCGCCAATTCGACGGCCGGTTATCAAGATTTGTACATGAACCGCCTGCTTCAAGACACAATCGGCTTTGCCGGCACCAAGATCGTACGCCGCATTGTCGGTCTCGCGCATGTCGCTGATATCGACCGTATTCCGGACGATACGGCTCGCGAACGCGCACAGCGGCTTGCGCTGGAAATCGGCACTTCACTTATTAAATCGAATCGCCAAGCGACTTCGATCGAACAGGCCATTGATATCGTCATTTCAGCAACAGCGAAGCACTAACAAATGAGGCATGAAATAAATGCCGCTATGGTTACGATAGAAAGGAATTTGCATAATGACAACTAGCTATGCAGGGCTGCAATCGGTCATCTGGGCCGGCGACAAGCTTGATTTGCTGGACCAACGGCTGCTCCCCGAAGAAATCGTATATTTACCGCTGACTACCTCAGAGGATGTGTGGGAAGCGATTCGCCATTTGAAGGTGCGCGGAGCTCCGGCTATCGGCATATCCGCTGCTTACGGCGTTGTGCTTGGCAGCCGCGCCGAGGAAACGATCGAGGGCTGGATTGAACAAGTTCGCAAACAAGCCGAATATTTGGCGACGTCCCGCCCGACCGCCGTCAATCTGTTCTGGGCGCTGGACCGGATGAAAGCTCGCGCTGCTGCGCTGGCGGAAAGCGGCCTTTCGGTTGAAGCCGCTAAGCAAGCGCTGCTTGACGAAGCGATCGCGATCCAAAGCGAGGACGAGGAAACAAACCGTCTTATCGGCGAACATGCGCTGTCGCTCTTTGAAGAAAATATGGGCGTTCTTACGCATTGCAATGCAGGCGGATTGGCAACGGCCAAATACGGTACTGCGCTCGCGCCATTCTACTTAGCACAGGAGCAGGGAATTACGCTGCGCGTATTCGCGGACGAAACTCGTCCGGTGCTGCAGGGCGCCAGGCTGACCGCTTTCGAGCTTCAGCAGGCTGGCGTTGACGTAACGCTAATTTGCGATAACATGGCCGGCATGGTTATGAGCAAAGGCTGGGTGGATGCGGTTATCGTCGGCACAGACCGCGTTGCCGCAAACGGCGACGTTGCCAACAAAATCGGCACGTACAGCGTTGCCGTATTGGCCAAAGCTCACGGCATTCCGTTCTATGTCGCTTGCCCGATGTCTACAATTGATCTTCTAACGCCGACTGGCGCTGAAATTCCGATTGAAGAACGCAACGCCGAAGAAATAACGGAAGGCTTTGGCAAGCGTACTGCGCCGCAAGGCATTAAAGTGTTTAATCCGGCGTTCGACGTAACGCCAAACGATCTTGTTACTGCGATCATTACGGAGAAAGGGATTATTAAAGCCCCTTACGACGTGAACCTCAAAAAACTGTTCGAGCAATAATGCCCGAACGCAAAAAGAGCCTGCCGGCATCCCAATAGGCAGGCTCTTTTTTCTCTATTCGCCATGCGCTTTGATTCAGGACATCAGCAAAAGCGCATCCGATCCTTTCATACCGGCAACAATTCCCATAGCCTCGGCATTAGTCGTTACGGACTCAAGAGGCGCCGCAAGAAGCTCTTCCAGCGTCTTTACGCCAACCGCCCTGCCTGCAATGATGCCCCGGTCTTTCAACCGATCGTTTAGAAGCCCCACATCAAGGGCGCCGCACATAATGTAACCGGTATCCGTCGAGATAGACAAAAGCGTCGTTTTCGGAAGCTTTACTTCCACCCCGATTGCCGTCGCCCCGTTATCGAGCGTAATCGGAACCATTCTCATCATCGTAGTTCCACCCCCTTTGGCCAGCTTCCGTGCTTCATTTCAAATGCACGATCATTATATGCAGGGGATGAGCGCCAGGGTTCGACATTTACCTAATATTTTATGATTATAAAGACTCAAAAAATGAATGGCTTGCGAATAATATAGTTGGTTAGGCTGGACAGATTTTACTAAATTATTGTTAATTTTGTTCTATATGATTTTGTCCAAAAATGTTATATTAATATTATCATTCCATCTAGTCCGGAGGAACTATGAATCCCACTAAATCCGCTTCATCTAAATCTTATCTGTTCCAAGTGGAAATGCTAGTTGAAGGAACTGACAACGGGGACGCTCTTGAGCAAATTGTGCATGCGCTTAATCAATTAAACCTAGCCGACTATCGTATTCTAAGCGGCATACAGTTAGGCAGCATTATCGATCAACGCAAGCTGGAGGCCGACAGTCATACGGCAATCCCTGTACATACGAAGCAAGAAACGGCAAAACCGGTACAAAAAGCTGCGCAGCAGCAAACGGAGAACGGATTCGAATCCATTCGCATCTATATGAAGAGCAATAAGCTTATTCGATTGATTGTCAACAAAGGGTTTGGCGTCAAGCTGAGCATACCTTGCAGAATTATTAACTTCGATGAGGATACGAATGTCGTTACCGTCTATCATGTCGACGAGAAGCAAGTATATACGTTTCGCCTCAACGAGATTGAAGATTTTCAAGAATAGCTGGCTGGCACGTCGGCAACTATCGTTATTGCCAAAAATCCCCGTCTGCGGCTGAATGATCGAATCAGCTCGCAGACGGGGATTTTCATGCCCTTATTATTGGATATAAGCTAAACCCAGCATTTCTTCAATGCTTTCGCTAGGAACGGGAGGACTCCAGAAATAGCCCTGCATCTCATCGCAATTATGCTTCCGTAAAAATTCCATTTGCGCTTCGTTCTCCACGCCCTCCGCAATAACCTGAATATTCAAATTATGCGCCATCGCTATGATTGCGGCAACAATTTCGGCATCGCTAGGGTCCTGCTGGATATCTCTTACGAACGAACGGTCGATTTTTAGCCGGTCGATCGGGAAGTTCTTCAAATAATGAAATGAACTGTAGCCGGTTCCGAAATCATCCACGCTAATGCCTACGCCCATATCTGTCAATTCGATTAAGCATCGCGATACATGCGCCACGTCCATCGTCATCGACTCGGTAATTTCCAAATCCAAAAACTGCGGATCCAGCCCCGTTTTCTCTAAGACGGCGGCAACCTTGCTTGCTAAATCATGCTGAACAAATTGGCGTATCGACAAGTTGACCGATACCGGCATCGGCGGCAAGCCTGCGTCCTGCCAAGCCTTGCTTTGACGGCATGCTTCCTCAAGCACCCAGTCGCCGATTTGTACGATCATCCCGCTTTCCTCAGCAAGCGGAATGAAATCGCCAGGCGGTATCATGCCTCTCACGGGATGCTTCCAGCGCACAAGCGCCTCCACGCCAACCATTGCCCCAGAGATAATATCATATTGAGGCTGGTAATGAAGCACAAACTCCTGGCGTTGAATCGCGCGGTACATTTCGTGCTGCAGCGTCAGCCGCTCAAGCGAGGAGTTGCTCCAGCTTTCCGAATAAAGCATGCAATCGTTCTTGCCGCTTTCCTTCACTTTCACAAGTGCGATATCGGCCTTCTTCAGCAGCGTATAGCCGTCATCTTCCGCAATTTTGCTCGTAATGACTCCTATGCTGCCGGTAATATGCAACGGGAATCCTTTCAGCTCGAACGGTTCTTCGATCGAACATAACACGCCTTTGCTCAGCTCAATCAGATGAGCTTCCGATTTCACATTCGTGAATAGCAGCGCGAATTCGTCGCCTTCCATTCTTGCAGCAATTCCTAGATCAGCAATAACTCTCGTCAACCGCTCCGCGACTTGCATTAGGAGCATATCGCCGAATTCGCGCCCAAAGGACGCATTAACCAGCTTGAATCGGTCGAGATCCAAATAGCAAAGTCCGATGAGCCTGCCTTCTGCTTGCGCTTCGCTCAAGCTCTCGCTTAGTTTAATATGAAACAGCGTCCGGTTTGGCAGTCCGGTCATATCGTCATAATACGCCATGTATCGAATACGCTCTACGTTGCGCTTACGATCGCTTAAATCATGGCTGACCACAATCGTACCGATTGCTTCATTGCCTTTCATCATCGGAGAGCAGACAATTTGCAGCTCAAGCGGAAAGCCTGAACGATGCGTGATGTTCAGGTTCGTCTGTCTTGATTCGCCTTTAAGCGCTTGTTCAAGCATTTCGTTCAGCAGCTGCCGGCTGCCCGGTTCGACAAGCGGCGCAAGCGAATTGCCCAGCAGCTCGTTGCGATGGTAGCCTAACGTGCGGCTGGAGGCTTCATTCATTTCGATTATTACGCCATCGCGATTGAGCACGGCCAGCGGCACGGCTTCCGATCGAAGCAGCGTCTCGACAATCGGCGTATGGTAGTTATGAAAGCTGGTAGGTTGTCCTCGACGAATGTAAAGATAGGCAGTGACTGCAAAAATCAAAACACCTATTGTACATGATACCCATTGCAGCGTGCGATTGGATACCATAGTAAATGAAAGTATAATGACGATCGCGGAAACGATCAGAAACAATAAACCGACCTTCCAAGGTTCATTAAGCGGCTGCGCAACAGCATGCCGGACCGGTTTTACAGACAAGTCATCCATTCGTTTAGCCACGCACCAACTTCCTTTCCTCTGCTCAGGTCAAGTATGTTAGTAACAGTATAAACGAAATATCCGATTCGGTATAGAAATATTTACTAATGGAACACAAGGAATTTGTAAGATTGTATCGAACCGTGTCGGATTTAAGGTTAATTTTTCCTAAAACGGAGTGCTGAAACGACAATAAATGCCCAACCTGCCAAAAATGCAACGCCGCCAATTGGTGTGATCGCGCCTAGTACTGATACATCGCTCAAAGCGAGCGCATACAAGCTTCCGCTGAAAATAACGACGCCGGCGATCAGCAAATTAGCTCCCGTTCTTAGCGCTTTACTTGCGCCAATGCGGTCAGCAAGCAGCGCGACGAGCATCAGGCCAAGCGAATGATACATTTGATAACGAACGCCGGTCTCGAAAATTTCCAGCAATCGTTCTGTAAGCACTTCTTTCAATCCGTGTGCGCCAAACGCGCCTAGCGCTACTGCGAGCGCGGCGCCGACAGCGCCTATTGCAAAATATTTTCTCGTCATATGATGTTCAACCTTTCGAAATTTGTGTATAATCTATCATGTTTATGGAACTTTCTACAGCAGATGTCATTATTTTTCCATTTAAAACTAAAGGGGAGATTGATTTTGGAAGAAAACCGCAACGATAATAACGGGCTGGACGCAACAGCCGGATCGAATGACGGCCGCAGCGAGCAACCTTCATTTTACCGTCCGGATGACAATCCTTATGCCTCTCAGCCGGCATTCGGCAGCGAGCCTCCAGTTGCCGAAGGAAAATTAAAGCATTCCGGTCTCGGCATCGCTTCCTTCGTTTTGGCTATTATTTCAATATTGCTAGGCGTTCTGGGCATAATCCTTTCTGTCGTATTTGTGGCTCAATTGGCGGGAGATCCCACTTCTTTTTTAAGTGAAACGGAAAGCGGCTCCATTCCTGAAGGCGCAGGCTCCATCCTGGCTGCCGTAGTACTCATGTTTCTCGGTGTCGGCATTTCGTTTGTCGGCTTGATTCTTGGCATCGTAGGCGTGTTTGCCAAAAACCGCCGCAAGCTGTTCGCCATCATCGGCCTCGTATTCAACGGCGTAATTATACTGGGCATGCTGCTTATGATCGTCATCAGCCTTGCTTCCAGGGCAGCTGGTATTTAATTTTACAAAATTTCGAAAGAAAATTACAACAGATGACGCCGCGTCGTCCATAAGGCATGACAGCAATTCATGCAAAAGCTGCCCGCAAGTCGCATTTCGATGACGGCTTGCGGGCAGCTTTTTACTTTTTATTTGACGACGATCGCCGTGCGGCTGTAGCCTTCTTTCGTCTTATGCACCTCAAGTGCGGCTGGAAAAGCCTGCTTCAGCTCCTGCACATGGGAGATGACGCCGATCATGCGGCCGGCGCGCTGCAAATCGACCAGCGCTTCGATCGCTTTGCCCAGCGACTCCTCATCCAGCGAGCCAAACCCTTCGTCAATGAACATCATCTCAATCGAAATTCCGCCTTGATGAGCTTGAATGACATCGGTCATGCCAAGCGCGAGGCATAGAGAAGCGTTAAACTTCTCGCCGCCGGACATCGTCTTCACATCCCGATTCTGTCCAGTGTAGGAATCATATATATCTAATCCGAGCCCGCTTTGCTTGCCGCGCGTCTCGAGCCGGTCGCTGCGCTGCAGCATAAATTGGCCTCCGGACAAATGACGAAGCCGTTCGTTGGCAGCGTGCAAAATCTGTTCCAGAAATTCGATCAGAATGTACCGCTCGAACGATATTTTCATCGCATTGTCGCCCTTCAGCATTTGATACACGTCGAGCACCTGCTCGAGCTCGGACTCCAGCTGCTTTGCTTTCTCATTCGCGCTGTCCAGCGACTTTCTCAGCCGTTCCGTCTCTTCAACAAAGCGCGCTGCTGTCTGCAGCGCGGCAGCGGCCGCTTCCAGATCGCGCTTGAAGCGAGCCGTCTCGGCTTGAAGCGCTTCAATGTCAGCCGCTTTCTGGCCGGCAAGAGCCTGTTCAAGCTCGGCTATGCGACGATCTGCCGCAAGCAGCGAGGCTTTGTAGCTCTCGATCCGCAATTTAAGCTCTGCTCTCGCTTCTTCCTGCAGCAAGGCTGTCCTGAACGGCTCAACGCCGTCGAACTCGGCCTTGGCAAGCTCATCCGCGAAACGCGATGCCGACTCTTCGGCATTCCGTATCGCATCTGTTAGCTGGCGTTCCAGCTGCTCGGCATGCGCAGCCTCCTCGGCAGCCTTGGTCCGGGCTTGCTGAAGGCGCTCCTGCGCTTCTTTCCACGCCGCTGCTAACGTATCCGACAGCTGCTGCTGTTCCTTCAGCCGCCGCTCGAGCAGTTCAGGAGAACGAAGCTGCTCCGGTATGCGCACATGCTCAGACTCCAGCTGCGATTGCTTGGAGGCGCGCTCTACGGCAAGCTGCTGGTGATCGGCCTGCTGCTTGTCCTTCGCCTTCTGCATCTGCTCCAGCTGCTCATCGAGCTGTTCGCTCTTTTGCTTGATTTCCTTCGCCTGCTCGCTTAGCTTCTCCAGCCGTTCGTTCTCGTCTTTGAGCTCGCGCCAGCGGCTGCGCAAATCCGCTTGCCTTTCGCTAAGCGCACCCGCAGAAGCGCCAAGCTCAGCCAGCTCCGCAATAGCGCTGTCCCAGCCGGCGCGAGCGGAGGCGCTTTGCAGCCTCGCTTCATTTAACTCGCGCTCCAGATAGCTCAGCTGATCCTTCGTCTGCTTCAGCTGCTCCCGCGAAGGCAGCGCATCGGCCGATTCTGCTTTGTCCGGATGCTCGGCGCTGCCGCAAACCGGACAAGGCTTACCGTCGAGAAGATGGGCGGCGAGCAGGCTCGCCTGCCCCTCGATCCAACTTTTCTCCAGCCGCTCATGCTCCTCGCGGACAGCCGTCAGCGCCGTCGTCCGTTCCTTCTCCAGCTCGGCAAATTGACCAAGCTCCTTCTCCAGAACGATCAGCTTCGATACCTGTTTGCCCTGCTGTTCGACGTTTCGCAGCTGCTCCTTTACGTCCGCTGCCGCAGCAGTCTCGCTTTCGATCGATTTGAGCTGAGCCGCTGCGGCAGCTTTTAATTCCTTCGCCGCGGCAATTTGCTTCTCCGCCTGTTCGAGCTTCGCCGCTCCGCTCTTCTCATCAGCAGCCAGCCGCTCGTACGCCTGCCGGAGCGCGGCAAGCTGCTGAACCGCCGGCGCAAGCTCCGCCAGCCGGTGCAGCTCCAGCGCCGCCGCCTCGCGCTCGGCTCCGCGCTGCTCCTCGCGGCGATGCCGCTCCTCCGCTGCCGCAGCTTCCCGCGCGGCGGCTTCCGCGCTGGCGAGCCGCGCATCGCGTTGCTGCCGCTTCGCCGCGGCGTCCCGCTCGGCGCGCTCGGCCTGCTCCGCGTACGGCGCCAGCTGCGCCGCGCGCTCCGCAAGCGCCAGCCGCCGCTCGCGCGTCTCATGCTCGCCTCGGCCGCGCTCCAGCTCCTCGCGCTGCGCCCGCTCCCGCGCCAGCTCCGCAAAGCGCGCGTTCAGCGCTAGCGCATCCTGCAGCTGCGCTTCCTGCGCCTCAAGCGCCGCTTGCAGCGCGGCTTTCGCCGCTTCGCCGTCCCGCGCCGTCTCGCGGTAAAACGCCTGCTCTTGCGCCAGCGCTTCGGACAGCTGCGCGCCGCTGAAGCTCGGCTGCGCGAGCGTAACTGCTAGCGCGCTTTCCTCGCGGATCGGCAGTGATTCCGCCGCCTGCTTCATATACAGCTCGGCGCGCAGCCTCGCTTCCCGCAGCGCCTCGCCAAGCTCGCGATTGCGCTGCTGAAAACGGGCCTCCAGCCGCTCATAAAGCTCCGTCCGAAAAATGCGGCGCAAAATTTCTTCCTTATTATCCGTATCCGAAGTGAGCAGCTTGCGAAATTCGCCTTGCGGCAGCATAACGATCTGGTTGAATTGCTCCTTCGTCAAGCCGATAATCGATTCGACCTTCGCGTTAACGTCTCCGACCGTAAAACGGTCGACAGCCGGCGTATCCGCGCCGTCCGTCGTCTCATAAAGCTCCGCTTTGCCGCCCGTCTCGCTCTTGTTATTGCCTTTGCGATGCGGCAATTGCCGGAATATGCGGAAGCTCCGTCGTCCGACGGCAAATTCGAATTCGACCGCCGTATGCGTATCGTCATCGGCAAAATGGCTGCGCAGCATGCGCGGCTCCGAACGGTCCTCTCCGCTTGCCGCGCCGTACAGCGCAAAACAGATCGCATCGAATATCGACGTTTTGCCCGCTCCCGTGCTGCCGGAAATTACGAACAGCCGATGATTTTCCAGCTGCGCAAAATCAACCGTCTCCGAATCGCGATACGGGCCGAACGCGGTCATGGTCAGTTTTAGCGGTCTCATACGGCGTCACCCTCCTCGCGCAGCAGCTGTCCGAACGTCTCGGCAAACAGCTTCGTCTTTTCCTCCGACAACGGCACGCCCTTTACTTCCGCATAGAAAGAAGCAAACAAAGCGACCGGATCGGCTTCCCGCCTCTTTGCCGCCAGCGTCTGCTCCCCGCCGTCCGCCTCTTCTCCTCCCGTTAGCGTACGGGTAATTCGCCGTTCCACATGTAGCGCATTCGGGTAAACCGCGCGAACTTTCTCCATCGGGAACAGCACCGGATTGTCGTTCAGCAGCGTGACGAAAACATAATCCTCGTTAACCGGATGCGTTTCGATTTCCTCCATCGTGCCGCTTACCCGGCGCATATCGCGGCGCGGCTTCAGCTCTCTTTTCGCAATCGATTGAACGCCTTCCGCGCCCAGCTCGACGACAAAAAAGCCTTTATTGTGATTTTCTTCCGAAATCGAATATTTCAATGGCGAGCCTGCATAACGGATGTTCTCCTGCTGCACGTAATGCGCCTGATGCAAATGGCCGAGCGCCGTATAATGAAACGGCGAAAAATAATCGGCCCGCACATGCTCGGCGCCGCCGATCGAGAGCGGACGCTCCGATTCGCTTGTGTTCGGCTCCGCAGCGCCTCCAGGCGTAACAAAGGCATGGCCGATCAGCACATGGCGCGCAGCCGAATCCATCTTTTCGCGTATTCGCGCTGTCACTTCCCGCATCGCATCGTCATGCGTTCGAATCGCTTCATCTCCGTATACATGGCGAACCTGCGCAGGATCCGCATACGGAACGAGATGAAAATGCACCTCGCCAAAGCTGTCCCGCAGCACAACCGGCTTCAGGTCCTGCTTTAATCGTCCGGCAATATGTAAGCCTCTGCTTTTCATCATTGCTGTGCCGAAATCGATCCGATCCGGACTGTCGTGATTGCCTGAAATCGCAAGCACCGGCGTGTCCAGTTCGATCACTATTTTGTTTAACAGCTCATCGAGCAGCTCCACCGCTTCCGTCGGCGGCACCGCACGATCGTACAAATCGCCGGCGATAATGACCGCATCCGGCTTTTCCTCGGCAACTGCTGCCGTAAATTGCTCCAGCGCATAGCGCTGGTCTTCCGTCATATATACACCCTGCACCAGCTTGCCTAAATGCCAGTCCGCAGTATGAAAAATTTTCATCCCAATCATCCTTCCGCAAAGCATTGCACAAACAGCCAATAATCACTAACTATTCGCTTTGCGGACGCTCATCTCCTTCCTGTAATTTCTTCCCCTTCACCCAATGGTTGCTTATTGACCCAAAGCACGATACAGTTAAACCCATATGTGCATTTTTTACCGCGTGGAGGATACAATCTTGCCGAACTCAATCCCAAACAGTAACGCAAACGAACGCAATAAAAGCAAGCTGCTCAACAATTACTCTTTGCTGCTTGCCGTCGTCTTCGGTGGCTTTCTTATTTTCGGATTTTCGGAAAATATTAAAGGGCCGGCCATCCCGCGCATTCAGTCCGACCTCTCGCTTGACGAGTTTCAGATTGGCTTGCTGCTTGCGCTTAATTCGCTCGGCTATTTGCTAGCCTGCAGCTTTACGGGAGCGCTGTCCAGAAAGATCGGCATTAAGCTGACGACGATGCTCTCATTCGGTTCCATGGCGCTGTCAGGCGTATTTATCTATTTCGCCTCGACCTATGCGACGTTTGCCTTGTCCTACTTTTTTCTGTATATCGGAAACGGGCTGCTCGAAATCGCGCTTGCGATATTGGCTGCGCGCATTTTCACCCGAAATACCGGGATGATGATGAATCTGGCGCATTTTTTCTATGGGCTCAGCTCCATGATCGCGCCGTTGCTGGCAGCCTCTCTAATGGGCGTCCCTCTGTTCGGTTCCGAGCTAGGCTGGCGCGGCATGTACGCGCTAATGCTGGCGCTCTCGCTGCTGCCAATGATTCCATCCGTCGTTTCCCGCGTGCCGGGAGACGATATGAAAGAAGAAGTCCGCCTGCCGATGAAATCGTTTCTGCGAGATCGAACCGCTTGGCTCATCGTCGGCGTCCTGTCTCTTGGCGTCACATCTGAGCTCGCCGTCGGCGGCTGGCTCGTCAACTATTTAGAAAAAGTTTACGATTGGAGCGGCGATGCCTCGGCAGCGATGCTTTCCGCCTTCTTCCTTTGCTTTATGCTGGCGCGTTTGCTGCTCGGACCGTTGACCGATAAGTTTGGCTATACGCTTTCCATTATTGTTTTGTCCGCCTTTTCCGGCATCTGCGCATTTGCGGCGATTGCGGCCGGCGAGCCTGGCGCCGTTTTGTTCGCCGTTGCGGGAATCGGGATCGCCCCGATCTATCCGACCGTCATGGCGCTGCTCGCCAAGCGGTATCCGAACGGCACAGAGACAGCGATTACGTTCACGGTCACGCTAATGGGCATCGCCGGCGTCATTGGCAACTTTCTTATCGGCGCGATTACCGATCTGTTCAAAGGAATGTCCGATGGCAGCATCATCATCGGACTGCAGGCCGGGTACAGCTTCATTGCCGCCTGCGCGATTCTCTGCTCGCTCATTGCGATCGTATTATATCGGCATTTGAAGCGGCGCGGCGAGCTTTTATAAGGAATGCAACAAGATCAACAGAGCTATCGGGATGTGTTATCCCGGCAAGCTCTGTTTTTTTTGAATGTTTTTGTGCGGGCGATGTCACAAACCGCTTTTCCAATGGTTATATAAGCAGTTTCCAAGAGAGGAGGAAGACGCGATGGCCATAATCGACGACGATGGTGATGTGGATGTAGGGATGGATATAGAAGAAACGATCCGTGTAGTCAAAGCCGGAAATAAAGAGGCGTATGCGAAAGTCGTTCGAAGGTTACAGCAGCCGCTGTACGTCTATTGCTGCCATTTGCTCATGCAGCGCGAAGAAGCGGAAGATGCGGTTCAGGAAGTATTTATTAAGGCGTTCGAGAAGCTCGAACGGTATACGTACGACAAATCGTTCTCGGCATGGCTGTATCGGATCGCTTATTGCCACTGCATGAATCTGTTGAACAAACGCAGACGGGCACAGATGATCCAGCTTATTTTGCGGCAAAACAATGCGGCAGTTCAGACAGCGGGCGGGATCGACGACGGCTTTTTAAGCATCGAACGGGATGAGCAGCGCAGCGAGTACGAACAGGCGCTGCGGCGGCTGTCGGCGGACGATCGCTCACTTCTTGTTTTGCGCTTTGTCCAGGAGAAGTCGTATGAGGACATTAGCGTCATTTTATCGCACAATCCGGCTGCGCTTCGCAAAAAGGTGGAACGAGTCAAATCAAAACTAAAAAAAATATGGCTGGAGATGGAGGCGGAAAGAAATGGATTTGAACACCAACCCGCGCTTGGCCGCACATTTGTCAAACGATAGCTTGCCTGCAATTGATGTAACCGACAAGGTGATGGAGGCGATACGCGTACCGCGCAAAAAGAAGCCGGTTCGCAAAACAATGCTCGCTGCCGGTATCGCGGCGGCAATATTAGTAGTGTCCGGCTTCGGGTATGCCGCCTCGTGGCAGCTGCATAAGGCCGATGGCACAGTGAGTCTCGAGTATCGCAACCCTACGGAAGAAGACGGTCCATGGTCGAATCATACGGCAGAAGAAATGGAGGCTATGAAACAAAAACTCCAGCCTGGAGAAGCAGGTTTATTCTATGATAAAAGCGAGGTGAATCCATTCGCGCTGGAGAACCCAATCATCTACACCGATTTAAAAGAGATGGACAGCCAATGGACTTCGCCGATTGCGGTTCCTGAGACAATTGCAAACGACGTATTCCGGTTCAAACAGGGTAACTATATTCACGAAATGGAGATGCCGAATACGGCCGACGAGCCGCGGCTGCGCGAAGAAGCCGCGGCAGCAGCAGACGGCATCGCCTTTACGCTCATTAAAACCTACGATATCATGGGCGCGCATAAGGAGTACACTTCCTCTAACGGCGGTCAGCTTGGCGTGTTCATCTCGCCAGGCAAAGGCTGGGGCACGATTATCACTGAATTGAAAGAACGCGACATGATCAAAACGAAAGTGAACGGACGCGAAGCTTTCGCCATAGTGAATAAGGCTAGCGGCGATCGGGAGGTCGTGTGGATGGACGAGCGCGACGGCGTTCCTGTCTACTGCAAAGTAAGCTCTACGACGCCGGAACTCGTCAGCCAAGAGCAGCTTATTGCGATTGCAGGCGATCTCGCTACTCCTGCTTCCTAGAATTCGATTTCGTGGCCGCTCTATCGCCTTTACGTGCAGAATAACGGAACTTTCTTCCGTTATTCTTGCTATTTAAGCGGCGCGGCGCGAAATAGCGGAAGTTTCTTCCGCTATTTTCGTGGACCGGCGCTTCACTCGTCTGTCACATCGCATTCGAATAAACACCCAACCGTCTTCACCCTTGTTTACTTCTATGATAAGACAATCACAGGGTCTTATCACTCCCGCACACACATCCATTCGCAAGAATAAGACCCTCGCGGGGTCTTATTCCAGCACGCACGCAGCCGCTAACTCTTACTTTCCCTGTTTACTCTATGATAAGACCCTCACAGGGTCTTATTACATAAACGTACAGACATGTACACTTTCAATTTTACATATCTATCGTCTACCCGACGAAGCCAAGGCACTCTTCTACGGAGCGGTACTCCAGCCCGTGGGCGGCAGCGACGGCTTCATGTGTTACGTTGCCGCCGAGTGCGTTAACGCCTTTCCGCAGCGGGCCGCTCCCCGCCAAGGCAGCGGTTACGCCTCTGCCCGCTAATGCAGCGGCGTACGGCAGCGTTGCGTTCGTGAGCGCCGCCGTCGATGTGCGCGGCACCGCGCCAGGCATGTTCGCGACGGCGTAATGAAGCACGCCGTGTTTCACAAACACCGGCTCTTCATGCGTCGTGATCCGGTCTATCGTCTCTACGATGCCGCCTTGGTCGATCGCCACATCGATAATGACCGAGCCTGACGCCATCGCGGCAACCATTTCTTCCGTTACCAGCTTAGGCGCTTTTGCTCCGGGAATAAGCACCGCGCCGATGACCAGATCCGATTGCGACACCGCTTCGGCAATTTGACGGGATGTCGAAGCGAGCGTCTGCAAACCTCTGCCGAACCGCTCTTCGAGCGATCGCAGCCGAAGCATATCATTATCGATGATCGTCACCTCCGCCCCCAAACCGAGGGCAATTTGCGCCGCACCGCTTCCGACGACGCCGCCTCCAATAATAGTAACTTTGCCCTTCTGCACGCCTGGGACTCCGCCGAGGAGCAATCCGCGGCCGCCGTTTGATTTCTCCAAAAATTGCGCGCCTAGCTGTGCCGACATTCTCCCCGCAATATCGCTCATCGGCGTCAGCAGCGGAAGCTGTCCGTTTGGCAGCTGCACCGTCTCATAACCGATAGCCGTCGCCCCGCTTCGCACGAGCGCACCTGTCAAAGCAGGCTCCGCAGCCAGATGCAAGTAGGTGAACAACGTCAGCGACTCGCGGAAATACCGATACTCTGCTGCAACCGGCTCCTTCACCTTCATCACAAGCGGCATCGACCAAGCGTCTCCCGCAGAAGCCACGACGTCTGCCCCTGCTTCGCGATACTCCTCATCAGTAAAGCCCGAGCCGGCTCCAGCTTCCGTCTCAATCGCCACCCGATGACCAAGGCGAATGAGCTCATAAGCGCCGGACGGGGTCAATGCAACCCGATTTTCGCTATTTTTAATTTCCCTCGGTACGCCGATCCACATCCGCTCACTCCCCTTCAACGATATGCACTTCCTATCGAATGTCCGTCAAATTTGCCTCTCAAGCCCGCTCCCGCAGGTAAACACTCCCGCATAGCAGCCTAGTAATACCTTGACGTGATCATCTTTTTCTTCGTATAAAACTCCACGCCGTCCCGTCCATTCGCATGCAGGTCGCCATAGAAGGAATCCTTCCAGCCCGAAAATGGGAAAAATGCCATCGGAGCCGGAACGCCGACATTAACGCCCAGCATGCCTGCCTCGACTTCCTCCCGAAAATGCCTTACAGCCTTGGCATTGTTCGTGTAGATGACCGACGAGTTGCCGAATCGCGAGCTGTTCACAATGGCAATCGCCTCATCCAAATCAGCCGCCCGGAACACCGACAGCACCGGACCGAAAATTTCCTCCTGCGCAATCGTCATGTTCGGCTTTACTTCATCAAAAAGCGTCGCTCCGACAAAATAGCCCGGCGCCGTCCGGCAAGCCGCCGTCCGGCCATCCAACAGCAGCTTTGCGCCCTCGGCAACGCCCTGCTCGATGTAGCCTTCTATACGCTGCCGGTGTCCCTCGCGGATTACAGCGGTCAGCGTCGTATCCGCGTCCATGCCGTCGCCGGCAACCATCGTCTCCGCGGCCTGCTGCAATAACGGCAGCACCGCGCTTCCTTCGCCGACGACAACGACCGCAGAGCAGGCCATACACCGTTCACCCGCGCTGCCGAATGCGGAGCCGATAATGTTGTCCGCCGTTTTGGCAAGGTCGGCATCGGGCATAACGATATGATAGTTTTTGGCTCCGGCGAGCGCTTGCACTCTTTTGCCATAGGAGGCCGAACGTTCGTAAACGTATTTCGCCGCAGGCTGCGAGCCAACGAATGAAACCGCCTTAACGCCGGCATGAGCGGTCAAGCCGTTAACGACCGCTTCGCTGCCATGCACGACGTTCAATACCCCGTCAGGCAAGCCTGCCTGCTGGAAAAGCTCCGCCAGCCGGCTCGCCGTTAGCGGCGTTCGCTCGGAAGGCTTCAGCACGAACGTATTGCCGCAGGCGATAGCGAGGGGAAACATCCAGCACGGCACCATCATCGGAAAGTTGAACGGCGTAATGCCGCAAACGACGCCAATCGGCGTGCGAAACATTTCCGAATCAAGGTCGGTTGCAATGTTCGCAAGCGTTGCGCCCATCATATGCGACGGAGCTCCTGCAGCGAATTCGACGCATTCAATGCCGCGCAGCACTTCGCCTTTCGCTTCTTTGATGCTTTTACCATTTTCCAGCGTAATCAAGGCGGCAAGCTCCTCTTCATGCTCCTGCAGCAGCTGCCAGTATCGAAACAGCACTCTCGCCCGCTTCGGCACCGGCGTTCGGCTCCAGACCGCGTAAGCTGCCTTTGCCGCTGCGACTGCCGCATCCACATCTGCCTGCCCGGACAATGTCAATTCAGCAATCGCTTGCCCCGTTGCCGGATTGTACACTTTGTCCAGCTGCTCTCCGTTAGACGGCACCCATTGCCCGCCGATCAAGTTCAAAACTTGCCTCGTATCTCTTAAAGATTCTGCATTTATGCTCATGTCCGCTCAGCTCCGATCATACTATTTTCATTAGACATCTTGTATAATAGATTCCAACTAATCGATTATTCTGCCATCTCTCCCACTTTCAAAAAGGCGGTGAACACGATCGTACAAACAATGCTGCAATTAACTGTGCGCGACATTTTACAACGCCCTTTGTTTTTAAAAGCCGAAGCGATCGCGAGCGAAGAAGCGCTAAGCCGCACGGTCCGATGGGCACATATAATGGAAGTCACGCAAGTCGGCCATTTGCTCAGCGGCAACGAGCTCATCCTGACGACCGGCATCGGATGGCATGACGATGAAGAGCTGAGCCTCGCTTTTTTACGGCAATTAATCGACTCCGGCGCATCCGGCCTTTGCATCGAGCTCGGACTCTACACAAGCAAGCCCTCTGAACGTATGATCGAGCTGGCAAAGCAAGAGCATTTTCCGATTCTCCTCTTTCATGAGCAAGTCCGCTATATCGACATCACGCAAGATTTGCACGCCCATTTCATCAATCAGCATCATCGCATGGTATCCGAGCTTGAAGCTTTGTCCAAACAGCTCAATCAGCTGCTTTTATCCGGAAAAGGAATTCAGCCGCTGCTCAAGATTCTCCATCAGACGACTGGAGCGCAGGTCGCTTTTTTCCCGCTTCATGCGGAGGCGCAATTTATACCGGCGATGACGAAAACGAAAGCCGATCAATTTTACGAGCGCTGGATCTATGGCGAAATGTTCGCCGCACCTTCGCAAAAGCGCAAGCTGGCGCATCGCCCGATTCTCGCCCTCGACCATCTGTTTGCCGATTTGCTCATTCAGTCGAAAACCGAGTTGACCGAATATCAAATTCTCGTGCTTGACCGCTGCGCGACCGCTGTCGCGCAAGAAATGATGCGTACCATTTATATAGAGGAAAAACGCCGCTACCAGGACGATTTATGGCTGTCCGACTGGCTTGCCGGCAAACATTCGACGGCGCAAATTAGTGAATACATACGCGGCATCAAGCCGTCCGCTAAGCTTGGCGGCGTTGCGGTATGCTTATTTCAGCTGGAAGCAACGCTGACGGAACGGAAAGATTTCGAGTCGCTGCTCATTCAGCGCAACATGGTTGCTCGGGCTATTTTTGAAGGGGAAGGCTTTTATTTGTTTCCCGCCTTGCTGCACGGGCATATCGCATTTATATTGCTGGATCAGCAGAACGGCTTGAAGTGGAAGGAGAGGCTGCATCTGGCAATCGAGCGTCTGTTCCGCACCGAGCAGCAGCAGGAGCCTGCGCTTTTCTCCGGATTATGGGGCGTCGGAAAAGCGATGTCCCTGCCGGATCAAGCGGCGGAGAGCTACGATACCGCAAAGGAAACGATCGCGATTCAACTGGATGCCGGGCCGCTCCGCTCTCCTTTTTTCGACGAACTGCATACGTACAAAATTATTTCATCCCTCAAAAAGAGCGGTATGCTGATGCCTTTAATTCATGAATACATCGAGCCGCTCGCTGCTTATGACAGGGAAAAGAACGGACAGCTGCTGCTGACGTTAAAAGTGTTTTTATCACGTTCCGGCTCCAAGCAAGAGACGGCGCGAGATCTTTTTATCGCCCGGCAGACGCTGTACCATCGCCTGGACAAAATTAGCGCGATGCTTGGCAACGATTATATGTCCCCCGACAAACGGCTGGCGATCGAGCTCGCCATTAGCGCTTACGAATATACGCGAGGAGCCATCCCTAATTTGCCGCAGACGCGGACGCAGAGCTAGAACCCGAGGTCAACTGCCTCAGCAGCAAATTAACGACATGCTTGCGAGTGTCGGCGGAGAGCAGCAGCAGCGTGGCCGTCTCTCCGCCCGGATGCTCCAGCCGAACAATCGTACCGCTTAAATTTTCCGAAATCGCGGCGATCAGAAAATGTCTGTCGATATAGGCGTCAAGCCGATTTTTCTCCTCCACATACTCTTGATAAGCTGACATTGTACCACCCTCCCTACAGCTGGACTGCTTCTTTGCCGCTAGGCGAAGCGGAGTCCGGTTTCGTATACGGCTCGCGCTTAATAAACCGTCCCGCTCCCGCGCTGCCGACGAACGCTTTATCACGGATAACAAATTCGCCGCGCGAAAGCACGCTGACCGGTACGCCGGTTATTTTGAGCCCTTCAAAAGCGCTGTAATCGACGTTCATATGATGGGTCGCCTCCGAAATCGTCCGCTCGGCGGCCGGATCGAACAAAACGATATCCGCGTCGCTGCCGACGGCGATCGTTCCTTTCCGCGGAAAAAGTCCGAACAGCTTGGCATTTCGAGTCGACACGATGTCAACGAACTGATTGAGCGTAATCCGTCCTTTGGCTGCCCCTTCGGAAAAGAGAATCGAGAAACGGTCCTCGATCGTTGGACCGCCATTCGGTATTTTGCTGAAATCGCCGAGGCCAAGCTCTTTCTGCCCCGCATAGTTAAAGGAGCATTGATCCGAGCCGATCGTCTGCAGCTGCCCTGTCCGAAGCGCGTTCCACAATACCGATTGATGGCTTTCTTCTCGCAGCGGCGGCGACCAGACGTATTTTGCGCCTTCAAAACCGGGTAGCCCCAAGTAGGACTGGTCGAGCATTAAATATTGCGGACAAGTTTCTCCCCATACATCAAAGCCTTGCTCTCTCGCTTCGGCGATCGCTTTCACGGCCTCCGCACAGGTGACATGAACGACGTAAAGCCTAGCTCCCGTCAACCCGGCAAGCTTAGCCGCTCTCCCTGTCGCTTCGCCCTCGAGTGCGGATGGACGGGTCAGCGCATGGTAAATCGGTTCCGTATGCCCTTCGGCGAGCGCTTTCGCGACGAGGAAGTCGATGACGTCGCCGTTCTCGGCATGCACCATGACCATGGCGCCAAGCTCCTTGGCGGTAAGCATGGTCCGATAAAGCGTGCCGTCATCGGCTTGAAAAACATTTTTGTACGCCATGAACACTTTAAACGACGTAATGCCTTCTTCGGCTACAATTTGCGGCAGCTCCGCCAGCACCTCATCGTTGATCTCGCCGATCATCAGATGAAAGCTGTAATCGATCGCCGCTTTATCCGCCGACTTTGCATGCCATTTTTGAAGCGAATTGGCAAGCGGCTTTCCTTTATCCGTCAGGCAAAAATCGATGATCGTCGTCGTTCCGCCAAAAGCTGCGGCAATGGTTCCCGTCTCGAAATCGTCCGCCGTCACCGTGCCGCCGAACGGCATATCGAGATGGGTGTGCGGATCGATGCCGCCGGGAAAAACGTAAAGCCCGGAAGCGTCGATCGTCTCGGCCTCTGGCGCCTCAAGCCCGATGCCGATCGCTTTAATTGTCTCTCCTTCAATAAGAACGTCTGCGGTATACGTGTCCGAGGCGGTTACAACCGTCCCGTTTTTGATCAGCTTCACATTTGCCATTCTATACCGCCTCTCTCTCGCTCGTTTTCGAGTCGCCCTCATCTTTGCTATTCAATTTCGCAATCGCCTGCTGGCGTTCGTTCCAAGACATGGCCGGAACGGAAGACGGAACTTCAACCATCGAGATCGCATCTTCAACCGGACATACGATGGAGCAAAGGTTGCAGCCGACGCAATCTTCTTCCCGCACCTTCAAATAAGCGCGGCCGTTCTCGTCGTTTAGCCGCTCGATACATTGATGGGACGTATCCTCGCAGGCGATGTGGCATTTATTGCAGACAATGCAATTGTCTTCGTTAATGCGAGCGACGACTTGATAGTTCAAATCGAGATCGCCCCAGTCGGAATAGCGGGATACCGATTTGCCGATCAGCTCCGTAACCGACGACAAGCCTTTTTCGTCCAAATAGTTGTTCAACCCGTCGATCATATCCTCAACGATGCTAAAGCCGTGATGCATCGCGGCGGTGCATATTTGAACGCCTGTTGCGCCCATGAGCATAAACTCGACTGCATCCCGCCAATTGGATATGCCGCCGATGCCGGAAATCGGGATGTTCACTTGCGGATTACGCGCACACTCTGCAACCATGTTCAGCGCGATCGGCTTCACTGCAGGACCGCAATAGCCGCCATGGGCGCCTTTGCCTCCGACATGCGGAATCGTGTTCCACGTATCGATATCGACGCCTGCCAGCGAGTTGATCGTATTGATGAGTGAAATAGCGTCGGCGCCGCCTCTTACAGCGGCCTTTGCTGTCGCCGTAATATCGGTAATGTTAGGCGTCAGCTTGACGATGACCGGCGTCTGCGCCGCTTCCTTCGCCCACATCGTTTGCGCCTCGACGAGATCCGGCTGCTGGCCGGAAGCTGCGCCCATCCCCCGCTCGGCCATGCCATGCGGACAGCCGAAATTTAGCTCAAGGCCGTCAACGCCGACCGCCTCTACCTTTTTGACGATCTCATGCCACTTCTCCCGCTTGGGCTCCACCATGAGTGAAACGACAACGGCGTGGTTCGGGAACCGTTTTTTCGTCTCGTATATTTCCTTCAGGTTAACCTCCAGCGGACGATCGGTAATGAGCTCGATGTTGTTGAAGCCCGCAACCCGCTGTCCATTAAAATGAACGGCGGCGAATCGCGATGATGTATTGATGATCGGATCGCCAAGCGTCTTCCATACCGCCCCGCCCCATCCGGCTTCAAAAGCGCGCTGCACCTGATAACCGGTATTGGTCGGAGGCGCAGATGCGAGCCAGAACGGATTCGGGGATTTAATGCCAGCCAAATCGATACGCAAATCTGCCATTTTGGTCAACTCCTTACATCAGAATCTTTGAACGTGACACACAACGATCGCGCCGATCGGAAACCTGCGAATGTGCATCTTTTTGTTCCGTTAAATGACTGGTTTGTGTGAATTCCTGCAAAAGTACAGGTATTTCTATCGTTTTGACCTAAGCTACCCTATTCTGCGGTAGATTCCTGTACATTTGCAGTTTTCTCTTGCCGGCTAATGCTTTTGAGTAGAAAACCTGCACTATTGCAGTTTTCTGCCCCCAGCAGCAAGAATTAAGCCGATTCCTCCTGAATCCTCTCTGCAAATTTCTTGTAAACCGCATACGCCGCTTTTTTGCCTTGCTGGGCGGCGGATACGACCATCGCTTCGCCCTGGCCTTCCCCAAAAATAACGTCGCCAGCAGCGAAAATTTGCGGATCGGACGTTTGGCAGGTGAGCGCATCTACCGTTACGATGCCGCGCTTATGCGCGATGCCGAGCTGTTCGATAAGCGAAAAATGGCGCGTCTGGCCGATTGCGAGGATAACGACATCGACGTCGAGCTTGAAGTTCGAGCCGGGAATGGCGACCGGCTTCGCTCTGCCGCCTTCCGTTTCCTCCAGCTCCATCGCAATACATTCCAGCGCCGTCACATGGCCGGCGGCGTCTCCTGTAATGTTGACCGGAGCGGTCAGCCACTGAAACTCAACGCCGTCTTTTTTGGCGAAATCGTATTCGAACGCATAAGCGGTCATTTCCGCCGCTGTCCGCCGATACACGATTTTAACGTTGGCTGCGCCTAACCGAACGGAGCAGGTCGCCGCATCGATTGCGGTGTTGCCCGCTCCTATAACGGCAACGCGCTTGCCCGCAATGTCGGTGCGGACTGCCGTTTTCGTCGACTCGACAAATTCGATCGCATCAAGAACGCCGTCCAGCGACTCGCCTTCGATACCAAGCGACGGCACCTTCGACATGCCAATCGCCAGCACAATCGCATCGTATCCGGCACGCAGGTCTTCAATGCTGATATCAACTCCGACTCTTGTATTCGTCCGAATCTCGACGCCAAGCTGACGAACCTGCTCAACCTCCCACAGCGAAATCGGCTGCGGCAAGCGGAACGATACGATTCCGTACGTATCAAGCCCGCCTGCTTGCTCCTTCGCCTCGAACACGGTAACGGCGAAACCGAAACGGGCCAGCTCGCGGGCAGCGGATAAGCCGGCAGGCCCGCCGCCGATAACCGCAACGCTTTTCCCGTTCGAAGAACCCGCTTTGAACAAAACTTGCTCGTTTCGAATCGCCCAGTCGGTAGCGTAACGCTGCAAATCGCCGATCATGATCGGCTTCGAGGAATGATTCAGTACGCACGCTCCCTCGCACAGCTCCTCGGTCGGACATACGCGCGAGCAGGTCGCGCCGACCGGATTGGCGTCCATAATGGCTCTAGCCGAACCCAGCATATTGCCGGATGCGATCTTTTTAATAAAGGATGGAATGTTGATGCCTGTCGGGCACGCTTTTATGCAAGGAGCGTCGTAGCAATAAAGGCAGCGATTCGATTCCTCTACCGCTTCCTTCGGCCTCATGCCTGCCTTCACCTCGGCAAAATTTCGCCGGATCGATTCCGCGGATATAAACGTCGTCCCCATACTCTGTCACCTCACAAGCTCACGATTTTGTCGTACGTTTCCGGCCTGCGGTCGCGGTAAAACTGCCACACATCGCGCACCTCGCGGATTAGTTCTTTATCCATGACGCCGATGACGATCTCGTCCTTGTCTCTGCTGCCAATCGCCACAATCGAGCCTCGAGGATCGACGAGGTAGGACTGCCCGTAAAACTCGCCCATATTCCATGGCGCCTCGAAGCCGACGCGATTGATTGCGGCGACATAATAACCGTTCGCTACCGCATGAGCCGGCTGCTCCAGCTTCCACAAATATTCCGAAGTGCCGGCAACCGTAGCCGATGGATTAAAAACAATCTCCGCTCCGTTCAAGCCCAGCGCCCTTGCCCCTTCCGGAAAATGCCGGTCGTAGCAAATATAGACGCCGACCTTGGCGAAGGCGGTGTCAAAGACGGGATAGCCTAGATTGCCCGGTTTAAAATAGTACTTCTCCCAAAAGCCGCAACCGCCGCCTCCCGCCGCCACATGTGGAATATGATGCTTGCGGTATTTGCCGAGGTATGCGCCGTCAGCGTCGATAACCGCAGCGGTATTATAGTAAGTAGCGATGCCTTCCCGCTCGTAAATCGGCAGGATGATTACTACGCCAAGCTCTTTGGCCAGCTCTTGAAACAGCATTGTCGTCGGCCCGTTCGGAATCTCTTCCGCTGCGGCATACCATTTGGTCGTCTGCTCCGCGCAAAAGTACGGCCCGTAAAAAATTTCCTGCAGCGAAATGATTTGCGCGCCTTTTGCCGCCGCTTCGCGAATCATCCCGATATGCTTCTCGATCGCCGCCGCTTTATGCGCCTCAACCGGCTCGTCGCCCAGCAGCGCGTTCGACGCTTGGATCAATCCGATCGTTACCTTGCTCATCTACGTTTCACTCCCGTTTGTCGCAATCCGGACAACCGTCCGGTACAGCAGCTCCGCGCCAAGCGCAATATCTTCAGGCGCAGCGTATTCCTTCGGATTATGGCTGATGCCCTGCTCGCAGCGGACAAAAATCATGCCGTAATCGCACACGTAGGACATCGTCAGCGAATCGTGAAAAGGACCGCTCATCAGCTCCGGCGGCGCGAGACCGATCGACTCGGCTTCCTCCCGCATCGCCGCCTTCAGCCAATCCGCGCAATACCTTGGATCGCTCCGCGTATCCTCCCGAATCGAAAACGTTAGCCCATGGTCCCTGCATGTTTGCGCAATGATCGCCCGAAGCTCCGTTTCCAGCCTGTCTCTCCGTGCCAGATCAATATCGCGAAAGTCCACGGTAAAGCTCACTTTCTCCGGTATAATGTTGCGCGAGTCGGGAAAAACGGAGACGGAGCCGACCGTTCCGACCGTCGGAGCTCCCGGCTCCCGTCGCGCCAGCTCGTCAAGCGCAACAATTATTTTCGCGCATCCTGCCATCGCATCTCTGCGCATCGGCATCGGCACCGAACCGGCATGACCGGCAAAGCCGTCCAATTCTACCGTCCACCACACAGGGCCGGAAATACCGCTCACAATTCCGATCGGTTCGTTCATCGCCTCCAGCACCGGCCCCTGCTCGATATGAAGCTCAAGAAACGCCGCAATTCGACCGGGCTGGAAGCTGTACTTTTCAAATTCAGCAGGGTTGCAGCCAAAGGTGAGCAACGCTTCCCTCCTGCTGATCCCGTTTTTGTCGGTTCTCTCCAATTCCCCTTCTTCCAGCTTGCCGGTCATCCCTCGTACGCCGAACAGCCCCTTGTTAAAGCGGCAGCCCTCCTCGTCGCAAAAGGCGACCACTTCCACATTCATCTCCGGCTTCACGCCCCGCTCGCCCATCGTCTGCACCGCTTCAATCGCGCCAAGCACGCCGATCACGCCGTCAAAGCGGCCTCCGTACGGTTGGGAATCGATATGCGAGCCAAGCATGAGCACCGGTGCGGCCGAGTTGCTGCCCTCGTACACACCGATCAAGTTGCCGAACGGATCAATGCGCGCAGTCATGCCCGCTTCTTCCATCCAGCTCTTCACAAGCTCTACGCCTTCCCGATCTTCCGGCGATAAGGCGAGTCGGCGGACACCGGTATCGCCAAGCTTGCCGATTCGGGCAAGCTCCATAATGCGCCGATGAAGCCTATCCTCATCAATGGCATGCGTTATTTGCAAGCTTTCTTCCCGATCATTGGCCCGAAGCGGCTTCATGCGTCATTCCTCCCTCTGCATCACTGCCCGGCTGGAATACGGCAAACAACGTATCGGCAATAAACGCGACATCCTCATCCGTTGAAGAGAGCGGCGGGCTTAGCGTCAAAATGTTCATAAAACCGGGAACCGTATCGCCGTTTTTGCCAATAAGCAGCGACTTTGCCTTGCAGCCCGCAATAATTCCCGCAACATAAGCGGCTCCGGCAGGCGTCCTCGACTCCTGATCCTCAACAAGCTCGATGCCGATCGCTGAACCGAAGGCGCGAATGTCGCCGACGTTCGGATGATTCAGCAGCGGCTGCAGCCGTGATACAAGCTCTTTGCCGATCATTTCAGATCTTGCGACGAGCCCTTCCTGCTCAATAATTTCGAGATTTTTGAGCGCAACTGCGCATGATACCGGATTGCCGCCAAACGTATTGACGTGGCGGAAGTGGCTGTCCGGTCCCGCTTCTTTAAAGCTTGCATACAGCTGCGCTGACACCGCTGTTGCCGAAAGCGGTGAATACGCGCTGGTCAACCCTTTTGCCATCGAGACAATATCCGGCTTCACGCCAAAGTTGTGGTGCCCGAACTTCCGCCCGGATCGGCCAAAGCCGCAGATGACTTCGTCTACAATAAGCAGCACGTCATGCTTGTCGCATATTTCTCGGAGCTTCGGCAAATAGCCGTCCGGCGGGACGATCATCCCGCCGCCCGTAATGGCAGGCTCAACGATAATGCCGGCTACCGAATCCGGGCCTTCCCATATGATCGCGTCCTCATATGCCAGCGCGCATTGCAGATTGCAATTGTCGCCTGTCTTGCCGAAAGGACAGCGATAACAATATGGAGGCGGAACATGGGAGAAGCCTACTCCAAGCGGCTCGTATTTCAGCTTGCGCTGCGCCTGCCCCGTCGCGCCCAGCGCGCCCATCGAGTTGCCGTGATAGGCGCGGTGGCGCGAAATAAATTTATGTTTGGCCGATTTGCCGCGCTGATGGAAGTATTGGCGGGCGATTTTGAAAGCGACCTCGTTCGCGTCGGAGCCGGAGTTGGAGAAAAAGATCCGATATTCGCCCTCCAGCCAGTCATTCAGCTTCGCTGCGAGCTCTATGGCCGGCACATGCGATTGAATGAGCGACGCGTAAGCGAGCTTTTTCATCTGCGCAGCAGCCGCTTCGGCGATTTCCTCCCGCCCGTGTCCGACGTTTACGCACCATAGCCCGGACATCGCATCCAAATAACGGTTGCCGTCCATATCGGTAATCCAGCTGCCCTCGCCTGTTGTCACAACCATCGGATTGTCGTTATGGGGTGAAATATGATGCCATAAAAAGCTGCGATCCTTCTCCAGCAGCGCTTCTTTTTCCGCTTCGTCCATCGCCTCGAACACGCCCATCAGCCTCGCCATCCTTCCCGCGTAACCTGCCGGTTTCTTAAGAACCTCGGTACTTTTCGTTGCATTAAGGCTTCGCCGCATCTTCCAGAATCGTCTTGTCGATCGCAGCAGCCAGATCCGGCGCTTTCTTAATGAGCTCATATTTCAAAGATATGTCGACTGTCCGCTGTACAGCATCGTCTACAAAAGAGCCCACTTGCGCATCGGTAAACCCTTCCGGTTTGACCAGCTTCGCCATTTCCATCAGCATCGTCGTTTGATGCTCCTTCGTCGTGCTGCCTTCCGTTACGGCCTGCATGACGATATCGACCGCTTCCGGCTGATTGGCGATGGCGTAATTCCAGCCCTTCATCGTTGCCCGAATCGCTTTGACGGCGATATCGCGGTTGTTTTTCAGCCAGTCTTCTTTGACGACAAGCGTATCTTCTAACATACCTACGCCCGCATCTTCAAAGTCATACACATATAAATCTTGTTCTTTTACACCGCTTTCAAGGACAACATGGTATTCGTTGTAGATCGTCGAGATCGCAACGTCCAATTGTTTGTTGAAAAACTGATCCATCGTAAAGCCTTGCTTCACGAGCTCGACGTCTTTTTTCGGATCGAGGCCGTTCTTCTCCATAAATGCGAGCACTTGGAATTGCTGGCTGCCGGTCCACATGCCGACCTTTTTCCCTTTCATTTTCGCCGGCTCGTCGATGCCCGAAGCTTTATCAGCTACAAAACGATAGGAGCTCTTTTGCAGCACTTGCGCTACCGATACGAGCGGAAGGCCATTGTCGCGGTTAACGAGAAGGCTGTCAAAGCTCGTAACGCCGATATCGGCCGCGCCGTTCACGACTTGCTGCTCGATGACGACGTCCGGTCCGCCTGGTATAATCTCAACGTCCAATCCTTCCGCCTCGTAAAATCCTTTTGCCTTGGCGACGAAAATGCCGGCGAACTGCGCTTGCGGCACCCATTTCAGCTGGATTTTCACTTTGGTCAGCGGCGCCTGAGTCGGTGTTTCTTCTTTAGGCGTCGATTCCGCCGCGCCTGCCGGCTCCTCTGTCGTGTTCGCCGGCGCATTGTTTCCTCCGCCGCATGCGGCGAGCAGCAGCATGAATGCTGCCATAAGCATTGCTAAACTCATCAGTCGGTTTCTCTTTTTCATCAAGACCAGTCCTCTCCTTGGTCCGGAGTTCAGGTCGCAACTGCAAGAAAGGTTGGACTTCCGATCGCTGTTGTTTTCGGATTTTTTTGATTTCACTTGGTCATGGATAAAATCCGAAAACAAAGGCGAACGCTATCGCTTCTCCAGCTCAACCTTTCTTTCCGTCGCTCCATCTCCGTTTTTTTGTAAAAAATATATGGGGTTATACCTTGATGCTGTTATTTGCGCTGGGCGATATGCCATGGGATGGCGAGGCGCTCCGCCAGCTGCACGAGATAATAGAGTACGATGCCGAGCACGGCGGCGATGGTGATGCAGGACCAGGCTAGCGGCATGTTGCCGAGCTTGATTTGATCGGAAAGCAGAAAGCCGAGACCTCTGGATGAGATAAAAAACTCGCCGACAATGGAGCCGATGATGCTCGTCGCCATGTTGATTTTTAACGCGGTAAACATATACGGAAGGCCGTTGTGCAAACGAAGTTTGATGAATGTGGTGTAACGGCTTGCCGCATAGGAGGTCATAAGCTCAACATACATCGGCTCGATCGAACGCAGCCCTTTGTAAGCGCCGACCGCCATGGTCGCCATAGTCATAACGGAGACGATGGCGATTTTCGATGCCGATCCATCGCCGAACCAGTTGTTCATGACGGGAGCAAGGGCGACGATTGGAATGGCGTTGAGCGCAGCGGTCATCGCGATGCCGCCTTTGCCGATCTTCGGTGCGAATGATGCGATTGCCGCTAAGATGAAACCGAGAAACGAGCCGATGAAGCAGCCCGCTACAATCTCAAAGCCGGTATAGAGCGAGTAGCTCCAAAGCAGGTCGGCATTATCTCTTAGTGAAGCCGCGATTGCGGATGGAAGCGGAAGCTGGTACGGCGCAAGCTTGAACAGCTTGTGAAACAGCTCTGTCTGCCATGCCGCTACGAATAGAAGTCCGAATAGGAGCGGCAGCAGCCATGTCCGGCTCCTATTGTGCGAACGAGAACGTTTCGCGCGTCTGGCTTTGGGATGAGGGGCAGGTTGTACAATCGTTTCTGCCATGGCCGGATTGTTGTCCGTTGCTCCCGCCGATGCTGGTTCCGCTGCAGCAGCCAGACCGGCAGCTACTTCTTTCATCGCTCATCCCCCCCTTGCCCTCGCGAACGAAATTCCGGCTGCCATGGGGTGATAAGCCTCTCCGCCAAGCTAATGGCTCCAAACAGCAGAAGGCCAATGACAACGCTTATGAGAACCGTTGCCCAGAACATATAAACTTGGGCATTGCCGTAATAAAGCGAACTGACCATCAGTACGCCTATGCCGTCGGGCGCGCCCATCAGCTCCACAATAATGGAAGCTGTTATCGCGATTGGCGCCGACAGCTTTAGTCCGGCGAACAAGCCCGGAAGCGACGCCTTGAGCTTAAGCTTGGTATACGTCTTCCATACGGACGCTGCATAGGAGCGCATCAGTTCTTCCTGCTCCGGCTTGATGCTTTGCAAGCCGCGAAGCGTGTGCAGCGTGACCGGGAAAAAAGTGACGTAGCCGGACATTAGAACGCGAGACAATGCAGGGTCATGAATAATTCCGTAAATGATCGGGGCAAGCCCGATAATCGGCACCATTTGCGAGGCGATCATATAAGGCGACAGCGTATGCTCGACTGTTCTCGATAAACTCATCACAATGGCGAGCAAGTAGCCGACTGCCGATCCGATGGCAAACCCGGTTATCGAATTGCCGAACGTAACAGCGCCTTGTTCGGTCAAAGTCGGCAGATGATTGACTGCGGCTTGTAAAACAAGATGCAAGTAAGGCAGTTTGGAGGCGGGGGCGATGACGTTCAGCACATCGGCGATGAACCAGGCCGCAATTTCCCAGGCAAGCAAAATGCCGATTGCCCAAAGCGCGACAATGCCGCTCTGCTCCCATCGCCTAAACGATTTGCTCGTCACGCGAATCACTCTCCTCGTTGAAGCAATTCCGAACTAATGCGGTCATTTCGTGGAATTTTTCCGATTTGCGAATTTGCGCCGGATTTCCCTCCTCCCGTTCGACCTGAATAATCGAATGGACGCGCCCGGGATGCGCCGACAACACGATAATCCGATCAGATAGAAACACCGCCTCCGGAATGCTGTGCGTCACAAATACGATCGTTTTGTTCGTCTGCCGCTTTATTTCCAGCAAATCAAGCTGCAGCTTTTCCTTCGTAAATTCATCCAGCGCGGAGAACGGTTCATCCATCAGCAGCAAGGGAGGATCGAGTGAAAGCGCGCGTGCGATGGCGACTCGCTGCTGCATCCCTCCGCTTAACTGCCATGGATAGTGGTCCTTGAATTTGGAAAGACCGACTAGCTCAAGCAATTGATTGGATATAGCAGAATATTCTGACTTTTTAACGCCCATAATTTCCATTGGCAGTTCAATGTTGTCTTTCACCGTACGCCATTCGAACAGCGTAGCGCTTTGAAAGACGATACCGAACTTTCGTTTCAGTCTTGCCTCGCGGGGATGCTGATCGCCAATCGCGATATACCCCGTGGAAGGCTGGAGCAGGTCGGCCATGAGGCGCAGCAGCGTCGATTTGCCGCAGCCGGAAGGGCCCAGCAACGATACGAATTCGTTGCTGTACACTTCAAAGCTTACATTTTCCAGCGCCGTCACCTGACGCTCCCCGCTCCCAAAATGCATCGATACTTGGTCCACGACAATTTCCGCCTGTTGATTCGTCTTCGGAGTGCTCATCCTATCCCCTCCTTACATCAGGACTTTGAACGGAGTTCAAAGTCACACCTTGCATCATTAGTACTTTGAACACGGTCAAAGTCGCACCTTTATGTTCAATCAACGACATCTTTGTGTAATATTATATAACATGTATTTTCATAGTCATTAGACATAGTGTTTGATAAATAAAAGAATCGACTAGACAAAATGTCCAGTCTCTTCTAAATGGCATCGTTATAGCACCACATCACCGATCTGAAACTTTATTCTCAGACGAATATACCTCTCAGAAAGGAATGAGAGAAACTGACTTAAAGGACATGCAGACATTGTTACGGCGACCATTACACGAAGAAAGATGCCACACCGTTTAGGGTCATTCATGACTTTAGTCCTTTTTGTCAATAAAAAATTGCAGGAAAATAAGTTATTTTGTAGAATAAAATAATAATATATACCTATAACAAGGAGAGTGTCATGTTGTTTTTATTATTTTTTCTACTATCTGCATGTTGTTTCATCGCTTTTATTTTAGGCCTTATTAAACCTAGTATTGTTATCAAATGGGGGAAAAATAGAACTCGTGGTAAAGTTTCTCTTTACTACGGACTTGGGATGATTATCTCATTTATAATTTTTGTGGCAGTATTACCACCTGTAGAGACAGATAACATATCCGCATCCTCTGCTATTAATAAAGAAGAAGCAAAAAAATCAGACAATACTGTAAAAGCGAACAATACTGACAAGCAAGATGAAGAGAAGGCTGCAGCGGAAGCAAAGAAAAAAGCAGAGAAAGAAGAAAAAGCTAGAGCCGTGAAAGAAGAAAAAGCGAAAAAAGAGGCTGAAAAGAAAGCTGCTGAAGAAGCTAAGGCTAAGGCCGAAGCTGAAAAGAAAGCGAAAAAAGAGGCCGAAGAGAAAGCCGAAGCGATACGTAAAGCCAACAGCAAAAAAGCTAGTCTAATACGGGAAATTTCACAAGGAATTACAGGTGAGCTTATTGGTAACGAAGCATATGACTTCATTGTTGATAATCCTTCCCTTTTCCCTGCAGCAACTGATAAGGATATTGAATCGGCTATGTCTAAAGTTGATTCTTCTATAACTACGAGACATCTATTTAAAAACATTACACCCTACTATACAAAAATGGTTCAGTTTACTGGCACTGTGATAAGTATAGAAGAGTCCGTTTATGATGAACAACCGTATACATATATCCACATATTCACTGACGATATGGACTCGATAACTGCTATCTATATGGGAACTACTGGCGATCTGCTGGATGATGATGTCGCGACCATTACCGGAATTCCAACTATAACGTACTCTTTTGAAAATGTAAGCGGCGGAAGTACAAATGCCATCCTTCTATCAGCTGCTTATGTAGAAAAACTTTAGTAAGCTTTCATTTAATATTTGAAGCCCAGGACATAAAACAAAGGCCTCAGTAAGCCAGATGGAATCTCACAATCCAAATTAATCAAAAGCTGCCGGATCGATCATCCCGCAGCTTTTTTTAACCCCTTTTTCCCCGTTGCAGTCATACCACATATTCATCGTAATGTTGCAGCTGCCGTATCCATTCTATGACCATCCGGCAAGATTGCTAGAATCGGGCAACTTTTGCTTCACATATCCGGGGAGGACGTGAATACATTAAATAATAACCAACATCGCGCAAGGAGGTGCTCCGAAATGGGTTCAGCAGATAATCGGTTGTTTGTAGTTTCGCAAGAGGACTGGTCGCTGCATCGCAAAGGGTATCAAGACCAGGCTAGGCACCAGCAAAAGGTTAGGGAGGCCATCAAGCAAAATTTGCCTGATCTCGTATCCGAGGAAAGCATCGTTATGTCCGACGGCAAGCAGGTTATAAAAGTGCCGATTCGGAGCCTCGATGAATTCCGCTTCGTATACAACTACAATAAAAATAAACATGTGGGCCAAGGCAACGGCGACAGCCAGGTTGGCGATGTGCTAGGCGTCGATCCGCAAGCGGCCAAAGGCCCGGGTAAAGGTGAAGGAGCCGGCGATCAGCCCGGCGAGGATGTGATCGAAGCGGAAATCAGCTTGGCAGAGCTGGAATCGATGCTTTTCGAGGAGCTGGAGCTTCCGTTTTTACGGCAAAAGGATAAAGATCAGCTGGAGACGACAGAAATCCGGTTCAATGACATCCGCAAAAAAGGCATCATGTCCAACATCGACAAGAAGCGTACGATCATGGAAAATTTGCGGCGCAATGCCACGTCCGGACAGCCGGGCATTCACGGCATCTCTCCTGACGATCTTCGCTACAAAACGTGGGAAGAAATTGTCCGCCCACAATCGAACGCCGTTATTCTTGCGATGATGGATACTTCGGGTTCTATGGGCTCCTTCGAGAAATATGTAGCCCGCTCCTTCTTCTTCTGGATGACCCGCTTCCTGCGGCATCAATACGAGAAGGTAGAAATCGTCTTTATCGCGCACCATACGGAAGCGAAGGAAGTGACGGAGGAGGAATTTTTCACCCGCGGCGAAAGCGGCGGCACGATCTGCTCCTCAGCTTATATCAAAGCGCTTGAAATTATCGACAGCCGCTTCTCGCCGAGCGCGTATAACATTTATCCGTTCCATTTCTCCGACGGCGACAATCTGACGAGCGACAACGAACGATGCGTCAAGCTGATCGGCGAGCTGCTCAAACGCTCCAACCTGTTCGGCTACGGCGAGGTCAATCAATACAATCGCTCCAGTACGCTCATGTCGGCCTACAAGCATATCAACATGCAGCACTTTATGTATTACGTCATTCGCGAGAAGGGCGAAGTGTATAACGCGCTGAAATCGTTCTTCCGCAAGCGGGAGGGCATCCTCGGCTAAAACGAATACACCTTCACAGGCCTTCTGCATCGTTGATGCGAAGGTTGCCTTTGAAGGTGTTTTTTTATATTAACCGTCCGCCCCTGCGCTCTTCTGTACCCGCAAACGCTCCCGGACAGAGACCGCCGCTGCGGCCGCGCCAAGCATGGCGCAAAACAAATACATGAAGGAGTAAGAGGTTACATCGGCAACCGGCCCCATTATAATGCCGCCCAACGAAATCCCGAGATCAGCCGCTGCGATAAACAGTCCGATCGACACATTGCGTTCCTCTATGGACAGTACAAAGCTCAAATAGGTTGTAAGCGCCGGATAGAGCAAGGCTTGAGCTATACCCATCAATAATGCGCCGAGGTAGAACAAGGTCGAGCCAGCGCTAGAAGCTAAACTTACGGCTAATGAGCCTAGTGAGAGGAGCAGCATCACACCGCCTGCAAAAGCCGGTCGCCACTTGCCGTCCGATGGAATCCGCGATCGCAGAAAAAACCGCGAGGCCACGACAACGGCCGCTTGAATCATAAGATATAAAGCCGCGCTGCCCCCTTTGATCTGCGGCGCGTATAACGGCACAAATGCGGTTACCGCTCCAAAAACCACCGAAGCGCTCAAGATGAGCAAACTGCACCGGAGCAAATGCTTGTTTTGTGCAATCCGGCCAACAGCCCGCCACATTGCCGCCCCCGAATTCCGCCGTTCGCTTCCTTCCGCTGTATTCGCAGCCTGCTCCTGCCCGATACGAACCGTAAAGCCCGCAGCACCGGTCAAAACCGCGATGGCAATCATCGATACGGCGAACGCGTTTGTCTCTCCCGACTGCCACTGCCACATGCCGATCGCAGCCAATGGTCCGAATATGCCCGGCAAATAGGAGCACAACGAATACATGGAAATGCCCTGTGAGCGTTCTTTTTCAGGAAGCGCGTCAATAATGCCGAGCTGCAGCGCCATGGAGAAAAAAGCGGTACATATCCCTTGCAGCACGCGAGCCAGGAGATACCATTCAAGTGCGGAAAAGGCATAAAGCACAAGCGCAAGCGCGTTGACTGCCAGCAGCAAGCGCAATACCCGAACCGGCCCGTAACGCTGAATCAAGCTCCCGGCCCACGGACGGAAGAGCATCGTCGTCAGCATATAGACGCCCATAATGACGCCGATCATCGTGCCCGATGCTCCAAGCGCCTCCCCCTTCAACGGAATGACGACGTTTAGAATGGAATTCGCGCTGAAATAAAACAGCGTAAGCACATACAGCCGCACGAACGGCCATGATAAAGCACCCTTCACCGCGGATCTCCCTTCTTTCTTCCTGCGGGAAACTCTCTTGCTTTCGTTACGAGATTACTTTCCGCATCAATTCTCTTGCATACGGAGACCGGACATGCTTCAGCTCGGCTGTTTCGCACAGCTCTGCCATTTCGCCGTTTCGGATAATCAAGATCCGATCGCATAAATAAACAGCCGCTTGGATATCGTGGGTAATAAAGATATAGCCCATGTCATAATCCGCTTTCAAACGTTTCAGCATGGCTAGCACTTGCATTTGAACCGAACCGTCGAGCGAGCTAACGGCTTCATCGAATAAGATGCATTGCGGCTCTGAGCATACCGCGCGCGCGATGCAAACCCGCTGAGCCTCGCCTCCCGAAAGCTCGTGCGGATATTTTGCAAGATAGGACTCGTTCAGGCCGACCTGCCTTAACAGCCTGCCGATGTCGAATGATTCGCCTGCTTTCCCCGTATGCTTCAGCGGCTCCAGTATCGCTTTGCGAACGGTATAATACGGATTGATCGATGAGGTATAATCCTGAAAAACGGCGCTGATGGCTCCTCTTCGCGCAACCCGATTCGCGACGGGTATTCCATCGAATGCAATCTTGCCGCTATCCGGTTTTTCCATTCCGAGCAATAGTCTGCCAAGGGTTGATTTCCCGCTTCCGCTTTCTCCAATAATGCCGAGGCACTCGCCGCGATTCCACTCGAAGCTGATCTCGTGGAGCACTCGATGCTTCTGCTTACGAAACATGCCGTCATGCGGGTATGATTTACTCACGTCTTTAACCGTCAGCAAAGTCCGCGCCTCCCATCAATTGTTTGTAATGGCGGCTAAGCGCCTCCTTGGCAGAAACCAGATTTCGGGTATACGGATGGCGAGCCCCGGTGAAAATAGCCCCGGTCTTTCCGCGTTCAACCAGTTCCCCTTCCTTTATAACCGCGACCTTGTCCGCGATGCGTCTAACGACGCCCATATCGTGGGACACTATAATCATTGCGCTTCCCAATCGCTCGCGAAGCTTGACGAATTGCTCTACAACCTCATAGGCCGTTATCGTGTCCAGCGCCGTCGTCGGCTCGTCAGCGATTATGACGTCGGGCTCCAAGACAATCGCAAGCGCAATCATGACCCGCTGCAGCATGCCGCCCGACAGCTGATGGGGATATCGGCGCATCACCTCGGGCGGATTGTTCAGCCCGACGCTTAACATCGCGGAAGACAGCCGAAATGTCATTTCGCTTCGGCTCCAATCAAAATGTGCGGCAAGCGCCTCCAAGAGAAATACGCCAAGCCTGCGTGACGGATCGAACGCACGCATGCCATTTTGCATGATCATGCATAGCCCTCTCCCTCGATATTTACGCATTTCCTTATCGGATAGCTGTGCAAGATCAATGCCTTTCAGCGCAATGCGGCCGGATTGGAGAACGCCGGAATGCTTCAGCCGCATGAGCGCTTTACAGGTCAGCGACTTGCCGCTTCCGCTCTCCCCGACGATAGCAAGACACTCTCCTTGCGCAAGGCTGAAGGCGATGTTATGCACCAACAGGGTGCCTGTTCGTTCCTCCCAAATGTTCAACCGTTCGACTTCAAGCACATTCATTCCGCTCAAACCGCCTCCTTCCCGCGCAAGCCCCGTTCAATTCCGCCTGTATTGGAAACAGCGCGTTTTCCGGTGGGCATCAGCTTAGGATCCATCGCCTTTTGCAGCGCATCCGACAGAAAGTTTACCGCCGATACGACCGTAATAATGGCCAAACCGGGAGCAAGCATCAGCTCCGGCCGGGTGAACATGACCGCTCTCGCTTCGTTCATCATCATTCCCCACTCTGCGTGCGGAGCTTGAATGCCGAGACCGAGAAAGGACAATCCGGATATTTGCAAAATCATCGATCCGAAAGCCCCGCTGGCAATTACCGCCATCTCCGGCAGCACGACCGGTGTGATGTGCCGGGCCATAATGCTTAAATGGCCGATACCTAAAACCTTAGCAAATTTTACGTAGTCAGCATCGGCGTACTGCATGACCGCAGTTCGGATAACCCGAGCAAACCAGGCCCATTTCATCATAACGAAGGCGAATAAAATATTGGCAAGCCCCGCCCCCATCATGCCGACAATGGCCAGCGTCATCACATAACCGGGGAACGAAAGCATCATATCGCAAATCCGCATCAATACGGCATCTGTTTTTCCTCGGAAATAGCCTGCGGCAAAGCCTAGCAAAGAGCCGACGAATGCGGTGCCGACGAGGGCGGCAAACACCCCTATTACGCTGGGACGTATGCCGTAGATGAGCCGCGACAGAATACACCGGCCCAGATGATCGTTGCCTAGCCAATAGTCCCATGAAGCTCCTGCAAACCGCAGCTCCATATTCGCTTCGTTTGGAGGGTGGGGGGCTAGGAGCGGTGCGCAAAGCCCGATCAACAGCGTCGCCGCGACAACAACGAGAGATGCCGCAGTAAGCCTATCCTGCAGCAGTCGTTTTAAGAGCTTCATTTAAAACTCCTTCCTCAGCTTCGGACTTACTGCCGCATTCAATAGATCTGACACCGTGTTAAACAGCACAAACGCTGCGGACAGCACAAGAACATAGGCTTGAATAATAGGAAAATCACGGCCAAGTATCGAATTGACGGTAAGCGTCCCGAGACCCGGCCACGCAAAAATATTTTCCACCACAACCGTGCTTCCGAGAATGACCGGAACGGCAAGGCCGAACACCGATACGGCGATCTGCAAGGAATTGCGAAGCACCATGATCGTCAAGCTTCGTTCGGACAATCCGCACGCTCTGCCGTAAACGACATAATCGTCGTTCAGATTGCTGATCATGGAGCTGCGAATGATACGGAAGTAAATACCGGCGTATCCAATCACAATTACGGCGACCGGCAGAACATAGCTGCTGAACGACGCCATACCGCTTGTCGGCAGCAGGTCAAGCTTAACTGAAAAGTACCAAACCATAAGCGCCGCCAGCCAGTAAGAAGGCATAGATGTAAGCAGGAATGCGATGCCCCTTACCGAAAGATCGAGTCCTTTTCCCTGCCTCATCGCGCAAACAATGCCCAGCCCGATCGACAAAACGATAATGAACAACGACGATACTAAAGTCAGCTTCAATGTATTCAGCAAGGCAGGACCAAGCAGCGACCATACCGGCTTGCCTGTAATGTAAGAAGTCCCAAAATCAAGCTGAAAGCAAGCGATCAGCCAATCCCAATACCGAATCAGCAGCGGGCGGTCTATGCCGAGCGCAGTTCTTGTGTCCGCAATCAGTTCATCCGTTATGGCCGGCACCCCTTGCGCGTGCAGAACGACTTCTGCAGGGTCCATGGGCGATAGGCCGTTTAATATAAAAGTCAAAAACGAAATGACAACAAGCAGCGGCGCAACTATACATAACCGTTTAATAACGAAACCGGCCATATTGTTTCCTTCACACCTCGCTTATCCGAGAATCGCGGCTGCCTATTATTTGAAGCTCATCCGCTCGAACGGCAGCTCGAATTGCGTCTGTTTGAACGATATGCCTTGCAATTCTTTAGGAGCCACAACGGTCACGCTTCCGTTCGTAAGCGGAATAAATACGGCCTCGTTATGCACAATCGTCAAAATATCCTTATAAAGCGCTTTTCGCTGCTCTTCATTGGCAGATACCAGAACTTCGTCGATTTTACGGTACAGTTCCTCCGCCTGCGGAATTCCGCTTGTTGTGAAGCCATAGGCCGATTCAGCGGCAAACGCCGAAATCGTGCTTTGCGGATCGTACGCCAAGCCCCACGTTTGATTGAACAGCAGTTCATAATCTCCCGTCGATCGCCGATTCGCGATAGCGGGCGACTCCTCTCCCACAAGCTCAAGCTTCATGCCGATTTTTTGCACCTCGCTTTGAAGCAGTTCCGCCTGCGTCTTCTGTGACGATGAGTTGACGTCATAGTAAAGCTTGATGGCCAGCGGCTTACCGTCCTTCGTTCGGATCCCGGCACCGTCGCCGCTTAGCCATCCAGCTTCCTCCAGCAGCTTGGCGGCCGCTTCGGGATCGTAGTTCCGCTTCTGCAGCCCGACATCCGCATAGTTGACATTGGAGGAGAACAGCGTTTCCGCCGGCGATTCCGTTCCGCTGAAGATTGATCGGCTGATCGTCTCGCGGTCGATGGAATGCCATATCGCCTCGCGAACCGCTTTCTCGCTGACGGGGCTTGCCGTATTACTGCTGTTCGCGACAATCATTTTCGTGTTCATCGGCTCGCTTCGAACAATCTGGTAATCCCCGGAATCCGCGAGCCGCTGCATCGCATCCACATCTATGCTGTCGGCGCCGCGATCGTCCGTAAACACGAAGTTGACCTCGCCTTTTTGCAACGCAAGCAAAGTGGTCTCTCCGGCAGGCAGCACTTTCGCAGTAATCGTTTTTATTTGGGGAGAGCCGCCCCAATACTGTTCGTTCGCTTCGAATCGGGCGAATTGCTCGGTCACATGTTCGCTGAGTTTATAAGGGCCTGTGCCGTGATAGCCTGCCACGCCATCCTTGGTCTCACCGTTCACAAAATCCTTAGGCGAGAGGAAAACATACGGCCTTGTCATCGACAATTCAAGCAGCGCCGGGTAGTAGGGCCCTTTCAGCGACAGTTGCACTGTGTACTCGTCGATCGCTTTGACGTTATCCAACATGGAGGACAGCTTAATCCAGGCATGTTTAGCCGCATTTCGCTGTACGGCTTCGATATTCAGCTTGACGGCTTCGGCATTAAACGGTTCACCGTCATGGAACTTCACATTTTCCCGCAGATGGAACGTATAAATTGTCCCGTCCTTCGAAATATCCCACGATTCAGCCAGCAGAGGCTTAATGCCTTCCGGCGTGTTCTCTACAAGCGATTCGTACACGATACCTTGCGCCGCCATCGATCCTGGATATAGATGCGGATTCATATCATTGATGTCTTTCGCAGCGGCAAATATCAGCTCCCGCGTCTGCTCCTTCTCCGCGCTCGTTTGGCTGCCGGCTCCGCTGCAGCCGGCCAAGCAAACGACAAGCGTCATGAAAGCAAGCAGAACAACCGTCTGTTTTCTCTTCATCGTTTCGACTCTCCTCTTATACGTAATAATTACGAATAGTAACGGGTTAATTGTAATTATTACTATTAATACTGTCAATATTTTTCTATATTGCCAATACGATATCTTAAACGTACACAAAACACCTTCAATGGCTTGCTGCATCGTGCTGATGCGAAGGCCGCAACCGATTCGACTTCGTCCGCAGCAGCATTCCGCCCATGTAAGGCCGTTCTCGGCCTTATCCCCCTGCTTGCACCACCAAGAATGAAAGCTAAAGCCATTATCAGCCTTAGCTACTGCTCTCAACTTCGTCTGCGGCTGCGTTTCGCCTGTGTAAGGCCGTTCTCGGCCTTACATCCTCGCTCCCGACACAAAAAAAGAACTTTAAGGCCATTTTCAGCCTTAAAGTTCCCAATCCCTTCCATGCAGCAATGCTCTGGCGGCTAGCCTTTTAATCAGACCGACAGCTTGCCGTACATTAGAGACACAAACCCTCCGCATTTATAGCGGGAAGGCTGTTTTTGAAATTGTGTTCCGCCCTGTACTTTAATGAATCTCCGCCCACAGCTCGCGTGCCAGCTTCTGCAAAACTAGCGATTGCGTCCAGCGATCGCTCATCTCCGTCTTTCTTCCGCCTGCTTCATCGCTAGTGATCGCATAAGGGGCCGGACCGAGCTCGCACACGAACGGCAGCTTCTGACCGAGTGCGGCTCCGATCAGCCAATGGCGCATGCCGTCCTTCCACCAGCGCTTGTAATGGACGAGCATCGGATGCTCCCCCTGCTCGCTGCCGACATCAACTTGAATCTGCTCGCCGTTCGATACTCGGGCATGGATACATCCGGTTCTCTTTAAAAGCTGTTGAAACAGCGCTTCCGCGTCTTCCGAAATTTGCAGCATTTCACCCGCCAGCACATAATGCGAGAAGTCGATTGTCAGTTTAGCGGGCTCCAGCGCTCGGACCATCTCGGCCGTGCGGATCAAGTCCTGCGTAATCGTTCCGCGATGCGTTTCAATAAAGACAGGAATACCCGCTTCCGCTGACAATCCGCTTATGTCGCGAAGCAGCTGCTCGGCACGCTCGCCGACAAGAAACGGCGCTAGCACCTGTGCATTCACATAATGAAGCCGATCGGCGCCGAACGCTTTCGCATCCGCAAGAAACTGCTGCATGTCCTCCGCGGTTCGCGGATACGCATTCACGCTAAAGCTAAGATTATATTGCGCTAGCAGACGATCCCACTCCTCCGCTTCTTCCGGCCCGGGCAAAAAGCCGTTAATGCCGTCATAGCCGGCTTCCGCAATCCGTTCAAACCGTTCCTCCATGCTCCATGGCCGTCCTGCCGTGCCTAGTCCGGTCATCGTCCACCATGACATTTCAACGCTTAGCTTCGAATTGGCTTCATTCGATTGCTTCCTATCAATGCGGGTAGCTGATTTCATGTTCAATGCCGCAAGGCCCTCCGTCCATATTCATTTCCAGATCGACAGGAGAGCCGTCGGCGCGGTACAGAGGCCGGTAGTAATGGCTGATTTTCGTCGCCGATTCGTTCGCATAATGGCAAATAAACGCTCTGCGGAACCGGTCCTTCGACTTGTTGCGGTAGGAGCCATGAATCAAATTGCCGTTGAAAAACAGCACGTCGCCTTTGTCCATAATGGCCGGTATCGCCTTTTCTTCCTTCGGCGGCTTGACGTAATGCGTCGTGAACGATTCTTTCGAATCGGCGAGATCCGGGCAGACGATTTCATAATCATTCGTCTTCGGCACGAGCAGCATGCCGCCATTCTCCATATCGGCAGCGTCGATTGCGGTCCAGGCGGCGATACAGTTGCCCGGCTCTACTTTTAAATAGAAGTTATCCTGATGCAGCGCTTGGCCGCGCGAGCCCGGCGGTTTAAAGTAGAACATGCTTTGAGCGGCCAATGCAGGCTCGCCGTACAAATCCTCGAGCACCGCAAGCACCGGCGCGTGCAGCATGTACTTTTTCGCCGTTCCATTGTAACGATGCGGATGCATCACTCTCGGGTAGCGTTTAAGCGGATCCTCCGATTCTCCGTTTAATACCGGTTCGAAATGACCCGGAATGACCATATGGCTTATTTGTTCAAATGTATCCTCGATTTTCGCTACGTCTTCCGGACTGAACAATCCTTTTACAAGGATATACCCATCCGTTTGAAAAGCTTGCATCTGCTCTTCCGTTAGCACTTTTAAATTTTGCGCCATATCCCTAACCTCCAATGATGTTTCGTTGCGTTCTATGCTTCTCAGTATAGTCGCCGCACCGTCCCAACTGAATATACAAAGATGCTATTTTATCACACAATCCTGCTATACAGTTGAAGCATTCGAGAGTCATCGGCTATGCTGGAAACAGAGAGCTTCATAAGGAAGGTTGGGTTGCACCATGCACGGAATCATCATTGCGGGACATTATGATAAGGGCGCCGACTACATGTCCAAGCGTCCGAACGGCATGAGTGATTGGCTTATTGCGTACACGCTGGACGGAGAGGGCTATTTCCGTACGCCAGCAGGAGAAAAAAGGTGCGGAGCAGGCGATATTGTATTGTTAAGATCCGGCGTACCGCATCAGTACGGTACGGTGGAGGGCACGCGCTGGCATTTCGTATGGAGCCACTTCGCCCAGGCGACGGCGGAAATCAGCATGCTTCCGGAAGAAGAAGTATGCGTGCGGCATATCGACGACAGCCCGACGCAGCGCCGAGTGTACCGCGCCTTCAAGCGGATTCTGATGGATTCACGGGAACGCCATGCATATTGGCAAGAGCTGTGCACGTTTGCGTTGAGAGAGATATTTACCATCATGCTGCAAAAATCATCGGAAAGCAGCGTCGATCCTCGTGTAGAGGAAACGCTCCATCACATCTCTCAGCAATTGAGCGAGCCGTTCACTGTTGAGCAATTGGCTCGAACGGTTGGCGTATCTCCCTCTCGCTTGTCGCATTTGTTCAAGCAGCAGACCGGCCGCTCCATTATTGATACAGTCAACCGGATGCGGATCGAACAGGCCGCGCTCATGCTTGAGCATACAAACCGTACCGCTTACGAAGTGTGCGGAGATGTCGGCTTTCACAATTACAACCATTTTATTAATCAATTCCGCAAGCATTATTCGACCTCGCCGTCGGCCTATCGGAAGCTCAAGTCGCAGCGCCTGTTATAGATATTCGGCTAAAAGTAGTACAATAGAGGAAACGCACACACTTGCGAAGCAAGTTTTGCTTCGCAAAACTAAGCGTATGCTTTCGAAGCAAGTTTTGCTTCGCAAAACTAAGCGTACGCTTTCGAAGCAAGTTTTGCTTCGCAAAACTTTTAGGAGGGATACATACCAATGAGCTACGAATCTTATTTTGAACAAAAACGGGAACAGCATTTGGATGAATTGAAGCAGTTTTTGACCATTCCGAGCATCTCGGCGCTTTCTGCGCATAAGCAAGACATGGTCCAAGCTGCCGAATGGGTGGCAGACAAACTTCGGAAAGCCGGCCTCCAAACCGTTGAGATTCATGCAACGGACGGCCATCCCATCGTCTACGCCGAGCATCTGCAAGCGCCAGGCAAGCCGACGGTGCTCATTTACGGACATTATGACGTCCAGCCGGTCGATCCGCTCCATCTGTGGCAGACTCCTCCCTTCGAACCGGCGATAAGAGACGGCAAGCTATACGCCCGCGGGGCAACTGACGACAAGGGCCAGTTGTTTCTTCATATAAAAGCAGTTGAAGCGTTGATGAGCCAAGAAGGCTCGCTTCCGGTCAATGTGAAGTTTTGCATCGAAGGCGAGGAGGAAATTTCGAGCCCCAGCCTGCCTGGCTTCATGAAAGCGAATGATCGCAAGCTGGCGACCGACGTCGTCGTCATTTCGGATACTTCCTTGCTTGAGAAGGGCAAACCGGCTATCTCTACCGGGCTCCGGGGACTGTGCTCGCTCGAGGTTGCCATTCATACGGCCAATACCGATTTGCATTCCGGCACTTATGGCGGCGGCGTTCCAAATGCGCTGCATGCACTGGTCGAATTGCTCGCAACGCTGCATGACAGCAATGGCCGTATTGCGGTAGAAGGGTTCTACGAAGGCGTGCCGGAGTTGTCAGAAGCAATGCGCGAGGAATTCGCCAAGCAGCAGTTTGATGAGGAGAAGCTGCGCAATTCGCTCGGACTTGATTCGCTATACGGTGAAGAAGGCTACTCTTTCGTTGAACGAATCGGGGCGCGGCCGACGCTGGAGCTGAACGGCGTATATGGCGGCTTCCAAGGCGAAGGCACAAAAACGGTCATTCCGAAGGAAGCGCATGCGAAAATCACATGCCGGCTCGTCGGCAATCAAGATCCGGTCCTTATGCTCGAACGAATTGCCGCACATCTTAAGGCCCATGTGCCGGCCGGCGCCAAGCTGACTGTAACTCCAGGCGAGAAGGCGCGCGCGTTCAACATGGATCCTGGCCATCCGATGCTGCAAACGGCGGCAGACGCTTACGAGCGCGTATACGGAACGCGCGCGCTGTTCACAAAAGACGGCGGCTCGATTCCGATTGTCGAGACGTTCTCCCGTGTGCTGTCCGCCCCCGTTGTCATGATGGGCTTCGGATTGCCGGATGAAAATCTGCATGCGCCAAACGAGCATTTTAACCTTGAAAATTTCGATAAAGGGCTGCTTACGATTGTCGAGTTTCTGAAACGTTTATAAGGAGGGTCGGGATGTCAGACATCGATAAAGATTTCACAATTGTGCAAGAGCGGCTGGAAGACTGGGTGAAAACCAGCCTGCCCTGCTCAGCGAACGGCCGCGTTGCGGCCTATATTCCCGAGCTTTCCAAAGCGCCAAGCGATGCGCTTGGCATTTACATATTGGACAAGCAAGGACAAGCGCTATCCGCAGGCGACTGCGGGCTTCAATTTACGATGCAGAGCATTTCGAAGGTGTTTACGCTCATTTTGGCATTGATGGATAAGGGCGAGAAAGCGGTCTTCAGCAAAGTCGGGATGGAGCCGACCGGCGATAACTTCAACTCCATGCTGAAGCTGGAGCTTGTGCGCCCCGGCATTCCGTTCAATCCGTTGATCAACGCCGGAGCGATTGCGATTTCATCGCTTATTGACGGCGTCAGCCCAGCTGAGAAATCTGCACGGGTGCTAAGCTTTTTCCGCTCTCTTGCGAGCAACGATTCGCTGGATTACGACGAAGACGTCTACCGCTCGGAATCCGAGACGGCGAACTTAAACCGTTCGATGGGTTATTTGCTGAAAGACAACGGCGTTCTGGAGGGTGATGTCGACGAAGTTCTCGATGTCTATTTCCGGCATTGCTCGATCAACGTCAATTGCGCGGATCTGTCAAGAATGGCGCTCGTGCTTGCGTTCGACGGCGCAGATCCGATTACAGGCGAAAGACTCATTCCGCGCCGTTACGTGCAAATCGCCAAAACGTTTATGACCACCTGCGGCATGTACAACGCCTCGGGCGAATTTGCGATTCAAGTCGGCCTTCCTGCGAAAAGCGGCGTGTCCGGCGGTATTCTGACAATGGTTCCAGGCCGCTACGGCATCGGAGTCGTTGGTCCGGCGTTGAACGCGAAGGGCAACAGCATCGCAGGCGTTCAATTGCTGGAAACGATAGCTCAGGAGCTTGATTGGAGTTTATTTTAGGAGAAAAGTTGCATTTTTAAATAGTATATTTTCGACGACGCAGTTATAATGTGGCTATAACTGTCTAATTGGGAGGAACATTGAATTGACTGACTTTAATAACGGCTCCGGACCGAGCAATCAGCCGCATTATTCGCCTCCGCCCCCTCCGGGCTATCAACCGCAATGGACACCGATGCCGCAGCCCCCAAAGAAAACGAACGGGAAATCGATTGCCGGACTTGTGCTCGGCATTTGTGCGATCATCGTTCCTTATGCTGGATTCATCATCGGCATAATCGGCATTTTCTTGTCCTCGATCGCGTTGAAGGAAATTAAGAAAAGCGACGAACAAGGCAAAGGAATGGCAGTTGCCGGACTTGTATGCAGCATCGTCGGCACGGTATTCTATGGCGTTCTTATCGCTGCCCTGATTATTCTCTTCTTTATTGGGATTAATGTCGGCAGCGAGTATAACGAATATAACAGCAATTATAATTTCGGAATTGCGAACGACTTTGAATAAGCGGCAAATCAACAAAACGGGCAGCCCCGCAAGGTCCAATGGAACCTTGCAGGGCTGCCCGTTTATTATTATCATTACGTTTCCCGCATAAATTGTTCAAGATCCTTGTCGGCCTTGGATTGATTGCAGGCATTGCAAGCGCAGACGCAATTGTCCGGCGTCGTATGTCCGCCTTTGGCGCGAGGCAGCATATGGTCGATCGTATCGCCGTATTCCCCGCAGAAATAGCAAGTGTATTGATCTCTCGTCAATATATATTTGCGGAAGTCCTTGTTGCTGAACAGTCTGCGAATTGTATGACGGTTGACGACGACCGCCGCTCGTTCTTTAACGAGAATGACAGCCAGCTCCAAATCGATCTCTTGATACCAGCGCCGCCCTTTATCGGTTTTGCCCCGCATCCAAATCTTCCCTTGTCGAGTAGGGCGCAAGCAGGACGGGTCGGTCGGCGAATGATTAGCCGGCTTTGGCTGCCGCTGTTGCCTGATCTGCGGCCGCAACGGTTGCCGGCTCCTCGCCGGTTTGGCGCAAGTGACGGCTCCTGCCGATTGCGCACCGCCGCCAGCTGTTGCAGCGACAGGCGCCGCAATAGGCGCCTCTGACGCCGCTACCGGCGACACTTGACGAAGCTTCCGGCAATTGCGGCAAGCTCCGCGCCGCGATTGCTGCCCGGAGCGTCGCCCCGTGCGGCGCAAAAATTCGCCAAGCGGCTTGGATTCATGACAGTGTACGCAAGTTTTCATTGTCGATTGTTCAGTCATTTATTGCTCCGGGCTGTCCATCGCATTTGCCCGCTCCTCATTATCTATATAGTGTATTTTCTGCCTGATTGAAAATGCAGCTGCCGTTACAGCTTCATCCGATAAATCGGCTTATTTTCCAATCCCCGAATGAACGGCGTCCACGGTTCCGTCTCCGGCGTCGCTTCAAGCGCGTCCTCTACCATTTGCAGCTTCGCATCCATGGCGTCAATATGATGGAGCGCCACGGCCTCCGCCGTTTGCGGCTGCACCGGACTCCCCCACTCTCCCAGATTATGATGCGAGAGCACCAAATGCTGCAAGCCAAGCACCTTTTCCGAGTCCAAATCGATGCCGCAGCGAATCGCCGCTTCCGTAATCCAATTCGAAGCAAGCGATATATGTCCGATCAGCTTGCCTTGGAGACTGTAATCTGTCACGATGCCCAACTGTGCGATCATTTCCTCAGGCTTGGCAATATCGTGTAAAATAATGCCTGCTTTAATGAGATCGGCATTCAGAAACGGCCGCTGGCCGCAAATAAATTCGCCGATTTCCAGCATGCGGACGATATGATAGGCGAGCCCGGCGAAATAGGCATGATGATGCATTTTGGCAGCCGGATAGTGATCAAGCTTGTCTTCTACCTTGGACACGCAGTAAGAAACGATTGTGCGGATGTCTTCATCAACGATGCTGTTCATCGTCTGCTGAATCGTATGAATAAGATCGACCGGGGCGATTGGAGCCGAACGGATGAAGTCGGTCATTTTCACGCCGTCCTCCGCAGTCGCAAGCCTCATGCGGATAATTTTAATTTGCAGCTTTTCGCGATAGGTCTGTACTACACCTTGAACCTTAACAAGCCCCATCGGAAAAAAAGTTTCCTTATCGGTCGCCGATACATCCCATAGCTTGGCTGCCATTTGCCCGCTTCCGTCGCACAGCACAATATCGAAATAGTCCTTTGGCGCGCCGCCGTTCGTCAGCTTCACTTCTAGCTCCTTCAATAAATAAAAGCCGGTAAAATCGTCACCGCTTATCAATTGTTTTATTTGCGTCATGTTCGTTCCTCTCTTCTCCCGTAAAGCCGTATAAATCCATTATACAACGGAATCGCCAATCGTGACGCAAGCAATACGGGTTGAAATTGAGCCGTTATGGACATAATGAATAGGCAAAACATCGCGCAATTGTCGAATGATAGCGCAATCAATCTATTTTCAAGATAATATTGATACATAATCGTTATTTAAGTTGGATGGCATGTTTATAATATAATGATTTTATATGTAAGTTCCATTTCTGTCCCTTGAACTTCAAAATCCGTAAAGTCGGAGGTATCTGACGATGTCAGCTGGCAATGAACACAAGCAAGATCCATGGGCATCTTATTACGGGCCCAACCTTGGCTACGTGCAAGAGCAATATGAATTGTATAAGCAAAATCCTGAATCGGTTGTAGCGGAATACCGCGAGCTGTTTGCGCGCTGGGGCGAGCCGCCTCAATACGCAGGACAAGTGAGCGCTCCTATTGTATCTTCGTCCGCTAACAACGCCCAAATTAATCCTAAAGTATTGCAAAATTTAGTAGCTGCAGGCAAATTCGTATGGAATATTCGCGCTTTCGGCCATCTCGCCGCGGACATCGATCCGCTCGACATCGGCCCGAAATCAAACACGAATATGCTCGATGCGGCAACTTACGGCTTAACGCCTGCCGACTTGGCGGAACTTCCTGCCGAGCTCGTATGGACGAAAGCCCCTTCCGACGTGACGAACGGTCTGGAAGCGATAGAGAAGCTTCGCAAAGCCTATACAGGCACAATCGCTTACGAATTCAGCCATGTGCATGAAGAAACGGAACGCTTGTGGCTGAAACAAAAAGCAGAGAAAGAAATTCCGCATGCGGCGCTTACGGTTGAAGAATCGAAAAAGCTGCTGAAAAGACTTTTCGAAGCTGAGCAGTTTGAAGATTTCCTGCAACGTACGTTCGTCGGCGCGAAACGGTTCTCCGTTGAAGGCAACGACGTTCTCGTCGCGCTTGTTGACGAAATGGTTCACGAGCTTTCCAACGACGGCGTCAAGCACATCTTGATGGGCATGGCGCATCGCGGCCGCTTGAACATTTTGGCTCACGTGCTGGGCAAGCCGTACAGCAAAATTTTCTCCGAGTTCCACCATTCGCCGAACAAGAAGCTTGTTCCGGGCGAAGGCTCGATCGGCATCAGCTACGGCTGGACCGGCGACGTGAAATACCATTTGGGCGCTAACCGCTCGATCAAAACCGGCGAAACGGTTGAAACTCGCATTACGCTTGCCAACAACCCGAGCCACTTGGAATATGTCAATCCAGTCGTTGAAGGCTTTACGCGCGCGGCACAGGATGACCGCACCAAGCCGGGCTACCCCGAGCAAAACATCGATTCGGCAGCTACGATCGTTATTCACGGCGACGCTGCATTCCCGGGCGAAGGCATCGTAGCGGAAACGCTCAACCTCGCTCAGTTGACAGGCTACAAGCATGGCGGCACTTTGCACGTCATCGCAAACAATAAGATCGGCTTTACGACGGAAAGCCATGACTCCCGTTCGACGCATTATGCGAGTGACGTTGCGAAGGGCTATGAAATTCCGATCGTTCACGTTAACGCAGACGATCCGGAAGCGGTAATCGCCGCTGCGCGGATGGCAAGCGAATATCGCACAACGTTTAAGAAAGACTTCCTGATCGACTTGATCGGCTACCGTAAATACGGTCATAACGAAACGGACGATCCGGAAACAACACAACCGCTCATTTACAAAAAGGTAAAAGCTCATCCGACGGTTAGCCGTATTTACATCGACAAGCTCATTGCTGCCGGTAAAATTACGGAAGCGGAAGCCGAAGCGATCAAACAGGAAGTTGTCGAAACGCTGAAAAACGCCTATGAAGAAATGAAGGCGAACAGCGGCAAAGAGCCTGTTCATCAAACGCAATTGCCTTCCATCGATTCGGAAAAAGGCATCGCAATTACTCCGGTATCTGTCGATCAGCTGCGCGAAATTAACGATGAACTGCTCCGCTGGCCGGACAATTTCTCGATCTATCCGAAGCTGAAGCGCATTTTGGAACGCCGCGCGACTTCACTTGATCAAGGCGAGAAAATCGACTGGGCACATGCCGAGACGCTGGCGTTCGCAACGATTCTTGCTGACGGCAAGCCGATCCGTATCAGCGGTCAAGATGCTGAACGCGCAACGTTCGCGCATCGGAATCTTGTCCTGCATGACCCGGAAACAGGCGCGACGTTCTGCCCGCTTCATCAATTGCCGCAAGCGAAGGCTTCGTTTGCGATTCATAACAGCCCGCTGTCCGAAGCAGCCGTAATGGGCTTCGAATACGGCTACAACGTATTTTCGCCGGAAACGCTCGTCATTTGGGAAGCTCAATTCGGCGACTTCGTCAACGTTGCTCAAGTTCTGATCGACCAGTTCATCGCAGCCGGCCGTTCGAAATGGCAGCAAAAATCGAGTCTCGTCATGCTCCTCCCTCACGGCTATGAAGGCCAAGGACCAGAGCACTCCAGCGCTCGTCTGGAACGCTTCCTGCAGCTTTCCGGCGAAGAGAACTGGACCGTGGCGAACTTGTCCAGCGCAGCGCAGTATTACCATCTGTTGCGCCGCCAAGCATCCATTACGGAAACGGAAGACGCTCGTCCGCTCGTCGTTATGGCGCCGAAAAGCCTTATCCGCAATCCGCGCGTCGCTTCGACGGCGGCTGAGCTCAGCGAAGGCTCCTTCCAGCTTGTTCTGGAACAGCCGGGCCTCGGTTCGCGTCCCGACCGCGTAGAACGTCTCGTTCTGGCGACTGGCAAAGTAGCCATCGATCTCGAGGAAGCCATCGAGAAAGATGCCGGCGAAGATAAAGACTGGATTCACGTTGTACGCGTCGAACAGCTTTATCCGTTCCCGGATAAAGAAATTGCAGCCATTATCGCTCGTTTCCCTAATTTGAAGGAAATCGTCTGGCTGCAAGAAGAGCCGCAAAACATGGGGTCCTGGAGCTACATGGAACCGCGCATTCGCAAAGTTGCGCCGGCAGGCGTATCTGTTAACTATATTGGACGCCCTGAACGTTCGAGTACGGCAAGCGGCTTCCAGCAAGTTCACACATTTGAACAGCAGCACATTCTATTGCAAACATTGAAACATAATCCGTCACTAACACTTAACTCGGGGAGGTAGTCGCATTGCAACAAATTATAGTTCCGGCTATGGGCGAATCAATTACGGAAGGTACGATTTCCAAGTGGGTCGTTAAAGTAGGAGACGCTGTCAAACAAGGCGACGTGCTTCTTGAGCTTGAAACAGACAAAGTCAACATTGAAATTAGCGCTGAGCAAGACGGCGTGCTGCAAGAAATTACCCGCAATGAAGGCGACACCGTTCAAATCGGCGAAGTCATCGGCAGCATCGGAGCGGGCAGCGGCGCTGCTCCTGCTCCTGCAGCGGCACCGGCTCCAGCACCTGCAGCAGAAGCTCCAAAAGCAGCCGCACCAGCGGCTGCTCCTGCTCCGGCAGAAGCGCCGGCGGCCAGCAATGGCGGCCAACTGAACGCTTCTCCTGCAGCTAGAAAGCTTGCAAGAGAAAAAGGCATCGACCTTGCGCAAGCGCAATCGTCGCTTAGCCGCGTAAGCTCGGATGACGTTCGCTCGTTCGGCTCGCAGCCTGCCGCATCCGCTCCTGCTGCGCCAGCAGCTCCGGCAAAAGCAGCTCAGCCGACTTTCACTTCGAACAAGCCTTATGAGCGCAAAAAAATGTCTCGCCGCCGCGCTACGATCGCTAACCGCCTCGTAGAAGCGCAACGCACAGCTGCTATGCTGACGACATTTAACGAAGTCGATATGTCCGCGATCATGGACCTGCGCAAACGCCGCAAGCAATCGTTCTTCGACAAGCATGATGTGAACCTCGGCTTTATGTCCTTCTTCACAAAAGCTGTCGTTGGCGCATTGAAAGAGTTCCCGCTTCTGAATGCGGAAATCGAAGGCGACGACATTATTGCTAAACAATTCTACGATATCGGCATCGCCGTTTCGGCGAAAGAAGGTTTGGTTGTTCCAGTCGTTCGCGACGCGGATCGCCTAAGCTTCGCTGAAATCGAGAAACAAATCGTTGATCTTGCCGGCAAAGCGCGCAACAACTCGCTCGGTCTTGCTGAACTGCAAGGCGGCACATTCGGTTCGCTGCTTTCCACCCCAATTCTGAATGCACCGCAAGTTGGTATTCTGGGTATGCACAAAATCCAGCTCCGCCCGGTTGCGATCGATGCTGAGCGTTCGGAAAACCGTCCAATGATGTACATCGCGCTTACTTACGACCATCGTATCGTTGACGGTTCGGAAGCTGTTCGCTTCCTCGTTAAAGTAAAAGAAATGCTCGAAGATCCAGAAACGCTGCTGCTTGAAGGCTAATCTGGCTGATATATGAAGAGAGGAGGCTTGACCGCTGCGGCGGTACGAGCCTCCTCTTTCTTTTGCTGCTATTCGTAGTAAACGCGGAAAATCATGTCTTGATTGTAGTTGCCAAAGCCTTTTCCATATAACGTAAGGCCGCCGACATGTTCAGCATCTTCATTGACTGCTAAGCGGAACGTCCAATGATTGCGGTCCAGCTCGATATCGTCTATTGATACATCGGAAACCTTCTGTCCATCGATAAAGGTTCCGTCCTCTTGCACGCGAATGACCTTGAGCAGACCGTATTGGTTAACGTCCAGCCGCCACCACGCCGGCGAAAATTTGCCGCGCTCATCTCCGTAGTCGCCAGGGCTTGTCCATATGCCGATACTAACGCCATTCAACGAAAATTCAATATCCGAAGGCCAATTCTCGTTAACTCCCGGCGCTTCGGAGCCGATTTCCATCACAAGCTCAAGTGCGCTTGGACGTTGACCAGGCAGCAAGTAATTCGGTATTTTGTATTCGACATACCCTTTCCCGAACCAAAGAATGCCTGCGTTCATCCGTTCCGGCTCAAGGAAGAAGCGCGGATCGTCAAATTGGCCGATCATTTTCTCACGGGAAGCAATGCCGCAGGTCGGATAGACCTCATATTCCGTATAGTGGCCGACTGGAATGCTCGTTTCGTGCATTTTGACGGCGCCTTGTGCAGGATGCGGAATGTCGATCTGGATTTCGTGTTCGGATAACGTGCAAATTTTATGCGTACCGCCCTGCTTCCGCACCATCTTGGTTTGGATAATTCCCGCCTTCTCCAGCTTGCGGATATGCATCGTTACAATCGCGCTGCTCAAGCCTAGCGCCTCTGCAAGCTCTTTTACATTCATCGGATTGACCGCAAGCAAATCGATGATGGAAAGCCTTACTGAGCTGGCCAGCGCCTCATACAGCGGCAGCCATGCTATGTCCGTATTTGCCTTTATCATATCGGCTTTTCCAAACCTCCTTAAAGTTTAACGATTTGCAAATCAAAGCCGCTTATTACGTTTCTAATTTCTTATATCATAGTACAAAATGGAGTGTCCCGACAGTCAAAAATAATTTGATCTGCAGAACACTCCATCTTTATATAAAATGCTTACAGTTTAATGCGAATGACGTTCCAGGACGCTTTAGCCAGCGACGATACGATTTTACCGTTCTCAATTACTGCATTGCCGTTCGTATGCGGCTTCACGCGATCCATCGCATCAATTGTATTTCTCGCCTTCACATCGTTTGATTCCAGCACAATATGCTCGATGATGCTGAAATCGCCAAAGCTGCGAAGGTCGATTTCGAACGGAACCGCTTCTCCAAGATGACGGTTAACCGCAAAAATCGTAACTTCTTCTTTCTCTTCGTTGTGAACAGCGACCGATTCGATATACGGCACGTCCGTAAATTCTTTCGTGTCGTATTTGTCCGATTTTAAAAGCGGTACGAGCACGTTGCCGCGGCCGAACAGGCTCGCATGCATGTAAGGGAAGTATATCGTTTGCTTCCATGCAGCGCCGCCGTTTGCTGTCATGATCGGAGCAATAACGTTAACGAGCTGGGCGATGCAAGCCATTTTAACCCGGTCTGCGCGTTTCAGCAAGCTAATGAGCATACAGCCGACGACAAGCGCATCCTCATGCGTATAAATGTCTTCCAGCTGCGGCGGAGCGATTTGCCAAGGATCCAGCTTTTTATCGGACTCATGGGAATGGAACCATACGTTCCACTCGTCGAAGCTAAGGTTAATGTTTTTCTTGCTCCGTTTTCTCGCTTTAACGTAATCGGCAGTCGAAATAACGGTATTAATGAACGAGTCCATTGCAAGCGAGCGCGCAAGGAACGTTTCCGTATCTTGTTCTGCATTGCCATAATATTGATGGAGCGAAAGGTAGTCTACATTGTCATACGTAAGATCCAGAACGGTCGATTCCCACTCTCCGAATGTCGGCATGCCGATATGCGAGCTGCCGCATGCAACGAGTTCGATTGTCGGGTCAACCCATTTCATTACTTTAGCTGTCTCGTTCGCGATCCGTCCGTATTCGTACGCCGTTTTCGCGCCGATTTGCCATGGGCCGTCCATTTCATTGCCCAGGCACCATGTTTTGATATTGTGCGGATCCTTGTAGCCGTGCTTGATGCGCAGATCGCTCCAATACGAGCCCGACGGATGGTTCGAGTACTCGATCAGATTGCGCGCTTCGTCTGGCCCGCGAGTGCCAAGGTTAACGGCCATCATCGCTTCCGTGTTCGCTTTTTTACACCAGTCCATAAACTCATTGAAGCCGATCCAGTTCGGTTCGATCGTTCTCCAAGCCAGTTCAAGACGTCTTGGGCGCTCAGCTACCGGACCTACGCCGTCCTCCCAATTGTAACCGGATACAAAGTTGCCGCCCGGATAGCGTACAATCGGAACGTCCAATCCTTTTACAAGCTCTATTACGTCTGGGCGGAACCCTTGCTCATCCGCATCAGGATGATCCGGTTCATAAATGCCGCCATATACAGCGCGTCCCAAATGCTCGATAAAAGATCCGTAAACGCGTTTGTCTACTTCGCCGATAATGAAGTCTTTGTCCACGATCATCGTCGCCTTATTTGTTGCCATTGTCGTCATGCCTCCAATTTGAATTAACAATACAGTAAATTAGTAAACAAATTTATATTTCTTTTTTTAATTAAACAACATATTCGATCGTAATGCAATAGCTAATTCATCAATTTTAGAATTAATAAAATAACTAATTCATTTCGTTAGAATCAAGGATGGGACCGTTCTCAACTTTCTCTGTTTATGCGTTGTGCGAGCGCTCTCCAGTACATTCGGGTAGGTAGCGAAACTGGTTCGTATTACTGCGAAGCCAAGTTCCCTATTATAGTTAGTTTGACGCTAACGGCTGCGAACAACGAACCGTTTTACGCTATTCGTGATTGTGAGTTCGCAAATAGCGCAGTTCAGTTCGTTATTTACTCGAACAGCAGCGGAAATTCGCCTTTGCAGCGAATTTCTCTTCGCTATTTTGCGAATCTGCTTCGCTCAGGCCTTACAGCCGCCCCGCCCTTGCGCTCATAAAAAGGACTCTAAAGCCGATTCCGGCCTTAGAGTCCCCATTCCCAAAGCTGCGACTGACTGTACAGCCGCTATTCCTGTCTAAACAAACTTCCGGCTCGTCTTTTTCCCGTCGCAGCTGAAGACGATTTTTTTGTCCTCCACAACCGTCTCCAGATGAACCGACTTGCCCCATAGTTGGACGACGTACGGAAGCGTGCGCTCCACATATTTCAAATCCAGCTCGGTCCCCTCGTAGTTATGCTTTAAGTACATCTCGCCCACCCTGTTAAAGTCGCCGTCGACGACGACAATGCTCGGGAAGCCCCCATTCACTTTGGAATAAACGAGCTGCTCGCGAATGTTCTCCCACGACTTGTCAGTAATTTTCCACTCCGGCCCCTTCTTCTCGAAAATATAGAGATCGAGATCGTCGACAAGCTCTTTCGTCAAATAGTTGCGCAGAAACGAGATGTCGGAATCGAACTCGCGCACCTCGAAAATTTTGTTCCGGCCTTGGCCCGGAACGCGTCCGAAGCGCTCCCGCTCCTCTTTCGTCGGATTGTCCCAGCGGCGCTCGATATCCTCGAAAATTTTCAGCCCGAGGTAATAAGGATTCAAGCTATGGCGCGAAGGCACGACAACCGAGGAATTCAGCTTGGCGAATTCGATCGTTTCGTCGCTCGTAAGCGACAACTCGCGAATGATCCTTTGATGCCAATAGGAGGCCCATCCTTCGTTCATAATTTTGGTCTCGATTTGCGGCCAGAAGTAGAGCATTTCATCCCGCAGCATCGACATAATGTCACGCTGCCAATCCTCGAGCTGCGGCGAATATTCCTCGATGAACCAGACCAAATCTTTTTCCGGCTCCGGCGGAAAACGTTTGGCAGCGGCGGCAGCGGCAGCGGCCGCTTTTGCCGCTTCTTCGACCTCTTCGGTATCCAGCGACCACAGATCATCGTAATCGGAGCTGCTTTGCCCCTTCGACGAACGATTTTTTTCCTGCGTCAAAAGCTCGATATACCGTGTCTTATCCAATTGGTAGGGCTTAATAATGGTAGGATCAACATGCTCCTGTATGGCAAGCACAGCGTCAATAAATTTCTCGACCGCCTCCGCGCCATGGTCCATTTCATATTGATGAATGCGATCAGCCGTCGCCGACATGCTTTCGACCATATTACGGTTCGTTGCCCCGAAACGAGCGTTATTCTTGAAGAAATCGCAGTGAGCCAATACATGCGCGACAATGAGCTTATTCTGGATAAGCGAGTTGCCTTCCAGCAGAAAGGCATAGCACGGATTCGAGTTGATGACGAGCTCATAAATTTTGCTTAAGCCAAAATCGTATTGCATCTTCATTTTGTTAAACGTTTTACCGAAGCTCCAGTGACTAAACCGCGTCGGCATTCCGTAAGCGCCGAACGTATAAATAATGTCCGCCGGACAAATCTCATAACGCATCGGAAAAAAATCGAGCCCAAACCCTTGCGCTATTTCCGTAATCTCATCAATAGACCGCTCCAACGCGCGGATATCGTCCTGGTTCATCCGCCATCCCCCTGTACATGATAATACCGTTCATACCATATGTATGCTTGGCTGAGCCTGCATATGACGCGGGCGACGACTGCGACGGCAGAGAACGGCTTCTCCTTCAGCATAAAAAAACTTTGAGTCACCTTCCATCTATATGGCGGCCGGCCTCAAAGGTTTCTTTTATATTTCTGCTTTGCCGCATACATTGCTTGATCGGCATCGTTGATCAGCTGCTTCAACTCGACATATAAGCCATGATTGGCGCTAACCCCTATGCTCGCCGAAAGCGAGATCGACATGCCTTCTACAATAAAAGGCTCGTCAAACGAACGCTCGATTTTATCTCTGACGGCTCGAATTCCTACATCTTCCGTAAGCTGAGGGAAACAGATCAGAAACTCGTCGCCGCCATAGCGGACGACTTTGTCTCTCTTGCGTAAATGATGTTTCAACCGATTAGCGCCTGAATAAGAAGCCTGTCCCCGATTTCGTGGCCAAACCGATCATTGATCACTTTGAAATCATTCAAATCGATGAACATGACGCCAAACGTCGTATCGTCACCCTCAAGCAGCTTTCTTAAATATCTGCGATTGTACAGCCCCGTCAAACTGTCGGTAACGCTCGTGTTCTCCAGCTCAATCCCATAACCGATCAATGCTGCCATCGACTCAATCAGCATTCGCCCTTCGGGTGAATGCTTTAAGCCTTCCGCCATCGCAACATGAATATAACCGCAGCATTGGCGGTCCGACAAAAATATTGGCACAGCATATTGCGGCTTGCTGCCCAGCGCCGCTTTCCAATCGGCTCAGTAAGAAAACGGTTGCCTATTTTTAAGTCCGCCGTTTATATTTTCCATTGTATGCGACCCTCAATTTTACGCTTACGCTTTCCAACGAGTCTTCGGTCAGAAACATAACCGTTCCGTTATTGCTCGCTTTTTTCCAAGCTGCGGAATTCGATCGGTACAATTTCTCCTGCAGGCCGTACACATCCACGCCTTGCTGAATCCCCGCTTGATAAGTATCAAAAATTTGCTTTTTCAATTTCTTCTCAATCAAATCAACCATCTTCTCGTATGATATCGGCTCGATATACTCATACAACGCTGCCATATATTTTGCCTTGATCCGAAACCGGACTTCATCGCCTTCGACAATCGGAATCACTTTGATTTTGGGCAACCCAACGCTAAGGGAACCATAAATCGTTCCGTCCTCTTCAATTTCCGCAGGCGACTTCCTCATTTGCGGCTGCATCCACGAAAATCCGGCCAACCGTTTGTGAGGCAAATAGGCAAAGGTTCCATGATGTTCGAAAAAAGCGCCATCGATTTTAAAAAGCGGCCTTTCTCTTTTATTCACCGACCAGTCCTGTTTATTCAGCGTCAAGTTTGGCAAATACGCCTCGGCTTCCGGCCCGTTCAGCTTTGTAATAAACTGAAATCCGAGCACAGGCGGATAGAGCGAGTCATCTTTATAGGATGGCAACGGGTTGTGCAAAATTGAAGTAAGCGGCGATTCGTTGAAAATCGAATTGGTGCTGAGCAAATCCTTAATCGGCTCTTTGGTTCCGTATACCCAAGTCGTATAACGCGATTCAGGAAACCGGTTTATCATATCGATGACGCCTTTCAGCTTGTCGCTCTCCAGCAGCCGCTCCGAGAGGATGACCGCCGTAACATGCCCCCAGGTCATATGCATTTGCGCCGTGCGAAATAGCTCGTTGATCGCAATGTCCAGCGTTTTGCCTTTACCTACCCCTACCCATAAATTCGGCTCTTTTCCAGACCCTCCGGAATCCGCTCTTGCAAGCGTTACGAATTCCAGAAGCTGGACATACACCGTAAAAATGCCGTCGTTATAATCGAGACCTAACGCCTTCGCATAACCGTTGCTTTGAATTTCGGTCGCGCTCCAGCAACCGGTCGATGTCATGCAAAGCGCGGCAAGGACGAATACAGTCGCCAGTTTTCTCACAACAACGCTCATTTCCCTGCATCCTTTCGCGGCTCCTGCGTCTCCAAGTAGACTGGACGCCTCTTATTCCACGAGCGCGGAAGCTTAAAAAGAGCGGCCAGCGCTTGCTTAAGGTCGAGAGGACTAATCGGCGTCAAATACGGAACCCCGAACGATTCCAGCCCTGTGAGATAGATAAGGAACAAAATGACCGACAGTATAAACCCGTATATGCCAAGAGTCGCCCCAAGAAAAAAACTAACGAAACGGATCATAATGATGGAGCTGGACATCACCTGATTGACGATTGTCGCTCCCGCTACGATTGTAATCGCAATAACAACGATCATAAGCGGCGATACAATCCCCGCCCGAATTGCAGATTCTCCAATGATGAGGCCGCCGACGACTGTTAGCGTTTGACCGATCGCCATCGGCAGCCGAACGCCCGCTTCGCGAAAAAGCTCCATAAGCACCATAATTAGAAACATTTCCAAACTCGTCTCCATTGGCAATCCCATACGTCCGGTGGAGATCGTCGTAATAAGCGAGAAAGGAATCTGATCGGTATGGAATGTCGTCAGCGCGATATAAAAACCCGGCAAAAATAACGTGACAGCCAAACCAAGAAACCGCAGCATTCTGCCTATATTGACAGAAAAGAAAGGGAAGTTGGCGTCCTCCGGCGATTTCAGCAGCAGGAACAAATTAACGGGACCAATAATCGCGCTCGGATTGCCGTCTACAATGATGACGAATCGGCCGTTCACCAAACATTCTGCTGCAAAATCCGGACGTCCCGTATAGTGCGTAACCGGAAAAAGCGTAAATTGCAACGGCGACAGCATTTCCTCCAATTGATTGGAGGTTAGCAGCCGCTCTACTTTAATCGATTGCAGCTTCTCGTGAATATGCTTGATCATTTCCTCATTTGCAATATTGCGCATGTACATAAGGGCGACTTTATTCGCGGAGAGAGTTCCGATCACCTCGAATTTACATGCAAGCTCCGAGGTGCGAAGTCTCGTTCGGATCAAAGCTACATTAACAGCGAGCGGCTCAATAAAGCCGTCGCCTGAGCCGCGAATCGTTACCTCAGTCTTGGACTGCTCAGGCGCGCGCGTCGGTATATTGGAAATATCGATGCTCCACATCGTCTTGAGCGACGGCAGGCAGAACAGCATATGACCTTCAAATACGCGCACAGCCATCGCTTCCGCACCGAACTGGCCCGATTCCAAGTCCATCTGAACCCAGACCAGCGTCGTTTCGTTATCCACATCTTCCTTGCGCAAAAACTTTGTTTTCTCATAAACCCGAGCTAATTCCGGAAGAATGACTTCGTTGATCATCCTCGTCTCCGCCATCCCGCAATTGTAGGCGATCACAACCGAGATCGGAGGGCTGCCAAGCTGATGTCCGTCCACAATGACATCGTCGCAATATGAAAAAAACTGCTCGATCGACCGTTGCGTCATTCGAAACGGCTTTTGATCCGCGCTCTCCTTCGCATCGCCATTATTGACTCTTGGATTTCCGCTCGATTTGATCATTTCGCCACCTCTTTATCTTCTTTTCGCCACCAGCTTAGCAGCGCGAGAACGGCCACTAAGGCGCTGGCATATATAAGCACAGCCGGAAACTGAATACGATTGACATATAAATAAACGAGCTCTACCCGCCAAAAGTACATCGATACGCTGCCCATCACTAGCGTAATCACAGCAATCGCGACCAACCGTTTGCGCGGACGGCGAATATTGAGCAGATCGACGATTAAATAGATCGAGATTGCGATACGGGCAAATGAGCCGCTTAACCATTGATAAATCGATAAAAAATCGACGTGTTGAAGCAGCTTTCCGACATTTACCAGCTTCCACTGGTCATACGGGGTCACGCGCTGCTTTGCCGCTTCCACAGGACCGAACTCCGTAATGCCGCCAATGGTCGGCCCAAGCGTAATGCCAACCATAAATACACCCAGCAGCAGCAGATGCCACAGTTTTATCTTTGATTTCAGCTCATGCTGGTACAGAACCAAAATCCACACCTCAACCATACCGGCCAAAGCATAAACCAGCCCCCGCCATACCGGGTCCATTCCATGCTCCAGTATCGGCAGCAATTGATTGTAGTTTTTATATTTTGTGTTGGCTCCCATAACAAAATAGCCAAGTACGAGCACTAGAGGCAGCAACACCGCCGAGGTCATCGCAATCGTGGGCAGTCCTCGCAGCGCGGCAAGCGCCGATACAAGCGCGCCGGCAAACACGATAATCGGAAACGGAGTAAACTGCAAGTAGGTAGAGACAGTCCAGTTGGACGTCTCGAACAGCGTGTGCGTTCCGAGCACGAGCAGCAGAAACGACGCCGACAGCCGCAATATCCATGCAGGCACAACGCCAAATTGCCTTTCGATCCAATCGGTCAGCCGCTGTCCGTGAATTCGGCGGATGACAACGTACATAAGGTACATAAACAGCAGGAAGAACGGCATAGCCGCAATTATAGCAATCCATGAGTCTCTTCCCGCAGCATCTAAAATGGCAGGAATAGCGAGAACATGACAGATCAGCCCTGCGGAAAGCATTAGAATAGAAAATGAGAGCCAGATCGAGATCTGCTTGTCGCCATAGTTCATTAGCGGCCTCCTTGCCGTTTCTTGCCGGATTAAAGGCTCGATGCTGCCCTTACGCAAGCCTCTATAGGATGCCAAATTTTACTTTTCTTATTCCACAACATTCCACAACAAATAAGCTGCGCCGACTCTCCCGCAGGATGAATCGGCGCAGCTTATTTTCGATTAGTCTTCCATTTTCCGCACATCGACGGTCACCTTCAACGTCTGATCGCCGTTTCCACGATACACGCCCTTAACCGGAACAATATCTTTATAGTCGCGTCCGTGTCCCAGCTTCACATAACGCTCGCCGACCGGAGCTTCATTCGTCGGATCGAAGCTGCACCAGCCGAGCGTCGGCACATACGCCTCTACCCAAGCGTGCGAGGCTTGCTCGAAATCGGCGCTGCCGCCCTGCAAATCGCCTACAAAGTGATAGCCGCTTACGTAGCGTGCAGGAATGCTGTGCGCTCGGCAGCACGTAATCATCAAATGAGCGAAATCTTGGCATACGCCCCGCTTCCGTTCGATCATATCGCTTGCTTTCGTCTCCACCGTCGTTGCCTCCGGATCATAGACGAAGGATTGGCGAATGTCGCCGGATAAGGCTATCAGCCAGCCGAGTACGCTCATATCAGCGCCTTCTTTATCGCAAATGCTGCTCGCATATGCCTCTACCTCGGGAGTGACTCCTGTATATTCGGTAGGGATTAGAAACTCGGCAAATCGGTTGGCCGCCTCTTCCGTTTCAAGCCAAGCCCACGCCTCCCGGGCCGGCTGTCCGTTAAGCAGCGCAGCCTGCTCCTCGGGACTCGGCGCATTTTTCGTGACGACCGTCATTTGCGTTCGAATCGTCAGCCGCTGATGGAGCGAATTAACCGAGAACGAATGCACTCGATTGCCGAAATAATCTTCATAGCTGAAGAGCGACGCATTCGGTTCGATCCAGATCGCTTGCTGGTAACAAGATTGGCGATCGTTCGTGCTTGGCGTCAACCGAATTTCATTGACACTGTCCGTAACCGCCCCGCCGTATTCGTATTGCGTCATATGGGAAATATTCAGCTTCATGCGGTTGCCTCCCCCATGCGAAAAAAGGTTTTGGCAAACGCGAGCCCCAGCGTCTCGCAAGATTCCAGCAAATGGCCAACGATGGAGCCGTTGCGGTCGACGATCATATCGTCGTGCTCCAGGCATGCGAGATCCGCTTTTACTTTTCCGACTTGGCGTATCACTTTCTCATGGGCGGCCCGCAGCTGCTTATCCTGCAGCTCAATCTGCCGCATATGCTCGTCAAGCGCATGGAAGGCGAAATGGACCGATCGCGGGAAAGCCGAATTTAAAATGACGTACTCAACGATCGCCTCCACCGCCATGCCGTCGGCATAGGCCCGCCGGAATGATTGATAGCCGCTCACCGATCGCAGCACTGCCTGCAAGTAAGGGTAAGCTCCGGCATTGTTCCAGCCGTCGCCGCTTGCGGCGTTGCCTACCGCTTTTATAATGCGCAGCGTATTTTCCGCTCTTTCCAAATACCTTCCGCATTCGATAAAATGCCATTCATTCTCGCGCGGCATGACGGATTGGCAGAACCCTTGAAACAGCGCCGTCCATTCCTTGATCCGGCCATAGAATAAATGCGGAGAATCTTTCAATAAGTCATCGGGCTGTTTCTCGCGCAGCCATAAGTAGAAGGCGTTGATCGTATCCCACAGCTCGCTCGGCACCTTTTCCCGAATGGTGCGCAGGTTGCCCCTCGCATGACTTACACAGCAGACGAGCGAATTGGGATTGTCGCGGTCAAGCGTCACATAATGAAGAATATCTTGCTCGTTATAGGCGCCATACTGCTGCTCATAGGAATCGCGGCTGCCAAGCGCATCGACGATTCGCGTCCATTTGCAAGGAACATCCGCCTCCGCGCCAGGAGCCAAGGCGGCCGCATCTCCTCCCCGCTCATCCTCTGCCTGGAGATGGTAATGAACATCAATCAAACGAGCATGATTTTCCGCGCGCTCCATATAGCGCCCAATCCAAAATAATGCTTCAGCATTGCGGTTTAGCATAGCGACCCCTCCGTTTCATCAAACCTTGAATTCTCCAAGGTTTACATTAAGCGCACTAACGGCTCAGTACCCAGGTATCCTTCACGCCTCCGCCTTGCGAGGAATTTACGACGAGCGAACCTTCCTTCATCGCAACCCTCGTAAGGCCGCCCGGTATTACATGCGTCTCTTCCCCCATGAGCGCAAAAGCACGCAAATCGATATGACGCGGCGACATGCTGCCGTCAATCATGACTGGCGCTCGAGACAGCTTCATCGTCGTCTGCGCAATGTATCGGTCCGGGTCGCGTTTGATCGCTTCCGCGAACTCTTTAATTTCTTTAGCCGATGCCGCAGGGCCGATTAACATGCCGTAGCCTCCGGACAGCGATGTCTCTTTAACGACAAGCTGCTCCAGATGCTCAAGCACATAATCCCGTTCCGCTTTGCGGGACAAAATGTACGTCGGCACATTGTGCAAAATCGGCTCTTCGCCAAGATAGTAGCGAATCATGTCCGGAACGTACGCATATACCGCTTTATCGTCGGCAACCCCAGTACCCGGCGCATTCGCAATCGCTACATTGCCTGCCCGGTAAGCGTTCATCAGCCCCGGAACGCCAAGCAGCGAATCCGGATGGAACGAGAGCGGATCAAGAAAATCATCATCGATACGGCGGTAGATCACATCCACCTGGCGCAATCCGCGCAAATCGCGCAAATAAATTTTATGATCCTTGTAAACCAAATCTCTGCCTTCTACAAGATGGATGCCCATTTGCTGCGCAAGGAAGGTATGTTCATAATAGGCGGAGTTATAGGCGCCAGGGGTCAGCAGCACGATAAGCGGATCGCGCTTTCCGTTTGGCGCAAGCGCGCGAAGCGAACTGAGGAAATAGTTTAAGCTGCGATCAATGCTTTGCACCGATGACGACAAGTAAAGATCGTGGAACAGCTCGCTCATGAGCGTGCGCCCTTTGAACAAATACGAGAAGCCCGACGGCGAGCGGAGGTTATCCTCAAGCACGAAGTACCGGCCTTTCTCGTCTCTTATTAAGTCTATGCCGGAAGCTGTAATATAAACGCCTCCCGGAACGTCCAATCCGCACATTTCCGGACGGAAATACGTATTGGAAACAATCATCCGTCTAGGAATGATGCCGTCGGCGACGATGCGCTGTTCGTGATAGATATCACGGACAAACATATTCAGCGCTTTGGTCCGTTGCCGTACGCCGCGGTCGACTGCCTCCCATTCATGTTTCGGAATGACTCGCGGAATATAATCGAACGGAATGGTCCGCTCAAGCGGTTCGCTTTGGTTCGGGCTGTAGAGGGTGAACGTAATTCCTTCCTCCAGCATCCTTTGGTTGAGGGCGTTCTGTCGCATCGATAACTCGGAATGCTTCATCCGTCCGAACAAGCGATGCACGCTTTCGTAATGGGGACGAACGGACAAATCCTTTTCATACATTTCGTCGTAAAATGATTGCGCATCGTAATAGTGCGACTGCGACTGTTTGGCCGTCGACATGCCAACCGCCTCCTCCATGATGGCGCAGCATCTCCAGATGCCCGCGTCAATGACAACCCTAACATTGTCATATATATGTTAGCTAATGTAAGTGAATTCCGTTTAAATCCACCTCAATCGGTAACAATATGTTAGATTTATCATACTAAATCCGAATTTTAATGTCAACTTACATAACATTAAAGCAGGGTTTCTGCGCTGGCGAGAAACCCTGCTTTATATCATATGCCTATTCTTCTTTTATGTATTCAATTGACGCAAATCTTTCGCAACTTGCTCCACCATTTGCACGAACACGGCAAGCTCCTGCGAACGCGCCGCCTGGTTGCGAGCTTCGTCGGACGTTTGCTCCGACTCTTTCTGAACCGCAGTGACCTTCTTCTCGATCTCTTGCATATTCCGCCCAATCGTCTCCATCGCTGAACGCGACGACCCGGCCAGCTTTCGAACCTCGTTGGCTACAACTTCAAATCCTCGTCCATGCTCGCCCGCCCGAGCCGCTTCGATTGCCGCATTTAAGCCAAGCAGATGCGTCTGGTCGGAAATGCCGCGAATAAGCGTCCCCATCTCCGTAATGCCATCGAGCTCAACTCGCAGTTCGCCAAGCAATTCATGCGCCTTGTCCTGCGATTGCGAGGTTGACACCGCCGTCGCTGCGATCGATTGCGCGCCTTCCTCCAACTCAACCATGAGACCGGCCAGCTTCTCAACCGCTTCCGTTATCGTCGTCAGCATGACGGCTCTCTCGTCGGCAAGTGTTTGAATTTGAATCTGCTCCGCTTGATTATAAGCTTCAAGAACGAGCTGCGAATCCAGATTGAACATTTTGCTGAGCGAGTGCACCACGCTTGTCCAGCGATCCGGCATCACCCTCTGCATCACCGTAGCCGAAATATCCAAATAGGTCATATAAGTGCCTAAATACCAATCCGTCGTCAACCCGATCCGCGAATGGACGAGCCCGATTTTAATCCGATTATCTATATAAGCCTCGTCAATAACCCCGCCGGTAAGCGAGAGCCAATAGACGCGCTGCGTCTCTTTAAGCCGTTCAATATTGCTCACCCGCCCGATCAAATCCATCAATTCCGGATAATGTTCTATGTTGGCATAGAACCGATCCACCACTTCATTGACCACCTGTTCAAAAATAGGGCGACATTCCGCAAGCTTCTTCAAATCTTCCGCCGTAATTTTAGTAAACTCCAATTGACGCTGGCGTTCGGCCGATAGTTGGCTCATGTTCCGCTTCCTCCTAAGATGAATGTCTTTCTCTCACTTCTACTATTATATCTGTAAACTTACATATTTGGTAAGCTTTCTTTTTGATCAAATAAAGCCGGCGGCGCTTTCGCATTCCGCCGGCTTACTATTTATTATCGATTTAACAAGCTTCCGACATAGCGAAGAAGCTCGTTAGCGCATACCGGGCAATAGCCGTGCTCGTCAATCAAACGTTTCGTTACTTCGTTGATTCGCTTCAGCTGGCTTTCATCCGGCGTTTTCGTCGATGTCGTTATTTTAACGATATCTTTGAGGTCGGCGAACAGCTTTTTCTCCACCGCTTCGCGCAACCGTTCATGGCTTGTAAAATCAAACTTTTTCCCTTTGCGCGAGTAAGAGGAAATGCGAATCAGTATTTCTTCGCGGAACGCTTTCTTTGCGTTCTCCGATACGCCGATCTGCTCCTCAATCGAACGCATAAGCCTCTCGTCCGGGTCCATCTCCTCGCCGGTCAACGGATCTTTAATTTTCGTCCAGTTGCAGTACGATTCGATATTGTCGAGATAGTTCTCGAATAAAGTGCGGGCGGACTCTTCGAAGGAATAGACGAAAGCTTTCTGAATTTCTTTTTTGGCAAGGCTGTCGTATTCCTTGCGGGCAACGGAAATAAAGTTCAAATATCTCTCCCGCTCTTCCTTCGTTATCGACGGATGCTGGTCGAGTCCGTCCTTCAGCGCCCGCAGCACATCAAGCGCATTGATGCACTCTGTATCCTGCTTGATCAATGCGCTCGAAATCCGGTTAATAACGTAACGCGGATCGACCCCCGACATGCCTTCTTCAATATATTCGTTCTGCATTTCTTTCAAATCGGTTTCCTTGAAGCCCTCGATTTCTTCGCCGTCGTACATCCGCATTTTTTTCACAAGATCCATGCCTTGCTTTTTCGTTTCCTTCAAGCGGGTAAGTATGCTGAATATAGCAGCCGAACGCAGCGCATGCGGCGAAATATGAATATGCTTCATATCGCTCTGGCCGATCAGCTTCGTATAAATTTTTTCTTCCTCCGATACCTTTAAGTTGTACGGTATCGGCATGACGATCATCCGCGATTGCAGCGCCTCGTTTTTCTTATTGCTTATGAACGACTTGTATTCGGATTCGTTCGTATGGGCGATAATGAGCTCATCTGCGGAAATGAGCGCAAACCGGCCGGCTTTGAAATTGCCCTCCTGCGTTAGAGAAAGCAAGTTCCACAAAAACTTCTCGTCGCATTTTAGCATTTCTTGAAACTCCATCAAGCCGCGGTTTGCCTTATTCAGCTCGCCGTCAAAACGGTATGCGCGGGGGTCCGACTCGGAACCGAATTCTGTAATCGTCGAGAAGTCGATGCTGCCGGTCAAGTCGGCAATATCTTGCGACTTCGGATCCGACGGGCTGAACGTCCCGATACCAATCCGATTTTCCTCCGATATGAGCACACGCTCTACGAGCACATTTTCAATATCGTTGTCATATTCGGTACGAAGACGCATTTGGCACGACGGGCACAAATTGCCTTCAATGCGCACGCCAAGCTCTTTCTCAATTTCCGGCCTCAAGTCATGCGGTATTAAATGAAGCGGTTCTTCATGCATCGGGCAGCCTTTAATAGCGTACACTGCACCGCGCTCCGTTCTTGAAAAACGCTCCAATCCTTTTTTCAGCATCGTAACGATGGTCGATTTGCCTCCGCTAACCGGTCCCATCAGCAACAGAATCCGTTTACGGACATCCAGCCTTCTTGCCGACGAATGGAAATATTCCTCTACAAGCTTCTCGACAGCGCGGTCCAGCCCGAAAATTTCCTGTTCAAAAAACTTATACCGCTTATTCCCGTTACTGTCCTCAACACCAAACGATTCAATCATTTCATAGACACGCGCGTGCGCTGTCATGGCTGGTGTCGGATCCTGCCTCAACAGATTAATGTATTCCTTGAAAGTTCCTGTCCAAGCCAGCTTTTCACTCTCTGTCCGGTATTCCGATATTCGCTTGAAAATGTCCATGCCATGCCTCCTCCCATCGCTTCCGCAATCCGCATTTTTCACTCCGCTCGGGATTTTCTCTATCCAAACAGTCGAGGGATTTACTTGAGTATTACATTCCTATGCTTAGTCCTGCGGGAAATTGACCACTATTTTAGTCGGCAATCCAGCAAAAAGCGACAAGTACGAACAATCCTTTGTTATAATAAGTGGAAGAAAGCGAGGGATTCGCGTTGGCCGTCAATAAAGAAGAAGAGCTATACAAACCTATAAAAGCGTACTATGAGCAGCGCGGCTACACCGTCAAAAGCGAGGTGCTCCATTGCGATCTCGTCGCGATGCTGCCGGACGGTTCCGACGCGGTTATTGTCGAAATGAAAAAAACGTTCAATCTTGCCCTGCTGCTGCAAGGGATCGAACGTTTGCGAATAAATGATAACGTTGTGCTCGCCGTGGAACGCAACCGAAAAAAGAGCGGCGCGCACAATCAGCGCTTTAGCGATATTACCGAACTGTGCCGAATGCTCGGCATCGGCTTCATGACTGTCACATTCTTCAAAACGAAAGCTCCGGTCATCGAAATGCTGTGCGAACCCGGCGAAATGCCGCAGCGCGGTATCCGGCGCAAAAAGCAGGCACGGCTGCTCCAAGAGTTCCGTGAGCGCAGCGGCGACTACAATGTCGGAGGCAGCACGGGCCGCAAGCTCGTCACCGCTTACCGCGAGAAGGCGCTTCGCATCGCCTATGCGCTGCAGCGTAACGGCATGCTGTCTCCGAGCAAAATAACGGCAATAACCGGCTCCGCCAAGACGGGCGATATGCTGCGGAGCAATTATTACGGCTGGTTCGAGCGCGTCGAACGGGGCAAGTACCGGCTTCTTCCTAGCGGCAGCGCCGCCTTGGAGGAATACGCCGAAGTAATCGCCGAATGGGTCGCTGCTTTGCCCGAATAGAAGATTAACAGTAGACGCGTTGTTGCTTGAGCGCTTGCTCCTTTGCAATAGCGATCCTGACTCGCTATTTTACGAATCTATTTTCGCTGCTATCCTACATATTTGAGCTACCGACACGAACAACGAATCGAAATACGCTATTCAAGAATTTTCGTTCTCGAATAGCGTATTTCGGTTCGTTGTTCTATATTCCACATGTTTACTGCCATCAAATAACGAACTTACATTCGCTAATGAACGAAGCTGGTTCGTTATATTGAAGAAACAAAATTTTACCTGAGAAGAAAGCAAGCTAGCGCGCACCTAGCTGCGTGCCGTAAATTCACGAATCGCTTCCGCAAGCCGCTCAACGCCTTGCACCGTTCTAATTCCTTTATTATGCGTAAAGTTAAGCCGCATCGTATTTCGCTGCGGATCTTTGCCATAGAACGAGCTGCCCGGCACGAAGGCAACGCCTTTCGTAACCGCTGCTTTCAGCAGCGCTTCAGCATCCAAGCCTTCCGGAAGCTCCGCCCATAAAAACATGCCGCCCTTAGGCTCGATCCAGCTCAAGCCTTCAATAGCCTGCTCACGAAGCAGCTTTTGCATTTCATGCATCCGTTCGCCGTACGAGCTCGAAATGACTTTAATATGCTCATCTAACGGAAAATGCTTCAGCAGCTGGCTTAAAATTTGCTGATCCATCGAACTCGAATGAATATCAGCCGCTTGCTTTGCTTTCGCCATCATTTGAATGACGCGCTTGTCGCCGATCGCCCAGCCCGTGCGAAGCGCAGGAGCAACCGTTTTCGAGAATGTGCTCGTGTAGATGACCGCTCCGCTTTTGTTCTTCTCATCAAGCGCAAACATCGAAGGGTAAACCGCATTCTCATCATATTTGATATCGCCGTACGGATCGTCTTCAAGAATCGGCACGCCGTTTTGCACGCAAAGGTTCAAAATTTTAGTTCTCCGCTCCATGCTCCAAACATAGCCCGTCGGATTTCCGAACGTCGGCACCGCATACAGCAGCTTAGGCTTATGTTCCCGAATGAGACGCTCCGCATCCTCCGGGATCATGCCGTTCTCGTCGCTCTCCACCGCTACGATATTCAAGCCATACAGATCAAACACCTGAAGGCAAGCCAAATAGGTCGGCCGTTCAACCAGAACGGTATCGCCCGGTTCCGTCAGTACTTGCACAAGCAAGCTGATTGCCTGCTGCGATCCTGTCGTCAAAATCATTTCATCCGGCTGAACATGCATCCCTTTTTGCGCCATTCTTGCGCATAACTGCTCGCGGAGCGGCAAATAGCCTTCTGTCAATCCGTATTGCAAAGCGCCGGTTCCTTGCGAGAATAGCCTTTCCGCCGCTTCCTTTACCGCTTGAACCGGGAATAATTCCTCTGCCGGCAGTCCGCCTGCGAACGAAATCATATCCTTCCCTTGCGTCAGCTTCAAAATATCGCGAACTGCCGATGATTTGACGTCGGCAACGCGCGATGCAAAACGAAATTCCATAGCGCTGCTCCCCCTCATTTATAAATAGTACTCATTCTATTTATTTTAACAATGTGTTCACAACTTTTAAAGTTTTCTTTTTACGGTTCGTTGGGTATAATAAAAAGGATGAATGAGGAATTAATCGGAGGTGTCTGTGCAATGTCCATCACGACAATTACCGTTTTGACGGTGTTTGCTTTGTTCATTACCGCGATGTTAACAGCTTCTTATAACGACGACAAAACTAAAGGCCTCTAATTTTCATCGCCATTTGTCATTGTACAGCTCCAAGCATTTTTAACGGAGCAAGCGAATAACAAAAAGCTTCCCGCTCGAGAGCAGGAAGCTTTTTGTTTTATCATCACGCTATGAAAAAACTTCTACCCCAGGAGCCTCAAAGATGAGCGACCTCATTCAGCAGAAGTTTTTATCGCCAATCGAAAGGGTAAAAATTAACGGCGAAGCTGATTCATTTCGCCAATACATTGCCCGCACAAATAACGTTCTTTAAACTCGCGCACTTCATCCATTGATCCGCAAAATACGCATCTTGGACGGTAACGTTCCAAAATAATATGATCGCCTTGAACTAAAATCTCAACGGGATCTCCTTCATTCATCTGGTACCTTTTGCGAAGCGATTTAGGTAGAACTATACGGCCTAACTGGTCCACCTTCCGCACTACACCTGCTGGTTTCATCGTTTTCACCTCTTCTGTGTCTAGATTTGCAAGCTTACATTGAAACCTTTGCAATATAGCTTTCGATGGACTTTCAACAATTCCTCCCGTATCCATGCATAATCTTAATATCCTGCAATTATCGAAGCGAAGGGAACATATTTTGTCTTAACGCCTCATAAAGGACAATTGCCGCCGAATTCGATAAATTAAGCGAACGAACATCGCCTGTAATCGGAATCCGAATGCAATTTTCCAAATTCGCATCAATCAGTTCCTGAGGAAGTCCTTTCGTCTCTTTGCCAAATACGAAAAAATCGCCATCTTTATATTCGAAATCCGAATATGCTTTGGTCGCTCTCGTGCTTGCGTAAAAAAAACGTCCCGCAGGATTTAAATCTAGCACCTCTTGAAAAGAATCGTGATATTCGATATGAACCGCGTGCCAGTAGTCCAGCCCAGCCCGTTTTAACGTTTTGTCGTCTGTCTGAAAACCAAGCGGCCTTACAAGATGCAAATGCGCGCCCGTCGCTGCGCATGTTCTTGAAATATTGCCCGTGTTCGCTGGAATTTCCGGTTCTACAAGTACGATATGAAATGCCATTGTATTCCCACCTCTCATCTAGCCTATTATACATGAAAACAAATATTAACGCATGGAGACACAATTTTTACACATCGTTAACTTCATGTTAATACCAGCTTGAATGTCGCGCTGCATAATTAGAGCATCACTAGGATTTAAAGGAGAATTGCGCGATGAAGAAAAAAATATTAGTCGTCGATGACGAGCCCTCCATCTCCATGCTCATCGAATTCAACTTGAAGCTAGCCGGCTATGAAGTTCGTTGCGTAGGAGACGGCGAAGCGGTGTTTGATATGCTCAAGCCTTTTCGTCCTGATTTGATTGTCCTTGATCTGATGCTTCCGAAGATGGACGGTCTGCAAGTATGCCGCGAGCTTCGCAAATTGAACAATGCCGTTCCAATTGTCATGTTGACCGCACTTCAGGACGTAACCGATAAAATAGCCGGACTCGACAACGGCGCTGACGACTATATGACGAAACCATTTAGCCCGCAGGAACTTATCTCGCGCATCCAAGCGATCTTCCGCCGCCTACAGTCGCTTCCTGGTCAAACCGAAACGACCGGGTTCGACATCGGACGTCTGACCGTCCGCCCTGAGCAGCGTGAAGTGATGGTGGACGGCAAGGACATTGAGTTGACGCCAAAAGAATTCGAGCTGCTTGTATTCCTCTGCAAGCACAAAGGGAAAGTACTCAGCCGGCAGCAGCTGCTTCACGGCGTTTGGGATTATCATTTTCTTGGCGATACTCGCATCGTTGATGTTCACATTAGCCATCTGCGCGATAAAATCGAGAAGAACGCCCGTATGCCCGAGTATATTATGACCGTCCGCAATGTTGGGTATAAGCTGCTCGGACCGAGCGTTGATGCTTCGTCGTATGCGTAGATCAGGCATATACATGTCGCTTTTCCGACACTACAAGAAAGGTTGGACTTCCAGCCGCTGTTGTTTTCGGATTTCTTGATTTACTATTATCGCAGTTGAAATCCGAAAACAAAGGCCGGACGCTACCGCTCATCCAGCTCAACCATTCCCTCCGTGTCTTGTCGACATAATTAGCTCTGAATTCGAAACGCTCCGCTCACCCTCGCATACCTGCCCTGCCACCAGCAAAAAACAACATCAAAAACCGCTCGGTCCTCATTGGACCGAGCGGTTTTTGGTAAGAACAATAGATTAGCCGTTCCGTTTTTGGAAGTCAGCCATAAATTCAGCGAGAGCTTTACAGCTTTCAAGAGGAACTGCGTTGTAAGTCGATGCGCGAAGGCCGCCTACGTCACGATGTCCTTTCAAGCCGACAAAGCCTTGCTGCTCCGACTCTTTAATGAATTGCTTTTCCAGCTCTTCACTGTGAATGCGGAACGTAATGTTCATTGTCGAACGGCTTCCAGGCTGTGCGCAGCCGATATAGAAGCCGCCGCTTTGATCGATTTGATCATAGATCAGCTTCGTTTTGTCACGGTTGAATTGCTCCATATGAGCAACCCCGCCTTTAGCTTGGATCCATTTCAGCACAAGGTTAACCATGTAAACCGAGAAGGATGGCGGCGTATTGTAAAGCGAACTGTTTTTCGCATGTGTATCATAACGGAAAATAGCAGGAATCGATTTCGGGCTTTCAGCCACCAGATCGTCACGAATAATGACGACAGTAACACCGGATGGTCCAAGATTTTTTTGTGCGCCGGCATAAATCATGCCGAATTGGCTAACATCAACTGGTCGGGCCAAAATGTCGCTCGACATATCGGCAATGACCGGCACGCTGCCGCCAATTGTCGGATACTCGGCAAATTGCGTTCCGCCGATCGTTTCGTTCGAAGTCAGGTGAAGATAAGCAGCGTTGTCCGGCACAACGATTTCATTTTGGCTCGGCATGCGCATAAAATTATCATTTTCTGTCGAAGCTGCAACTACAGTTTCACCGATAAGTTTCGCTTCTTTGATCGCTTTGTCAGCCCAGTTGCCTGTCATGACATAAGCGCCAGGACGACCTTCGCGGAGGAAGTTCATCGGGATCATTGCAAATTGTTGACTAGCTCCGCCTTGCAGGAAAAGAACTTTATAATTGTCGGGAATTCCGAACAATTCACGCATCAGCGCCTGCGTCTCATTATTAACGTTCTCATAAAGGGCGCTACGGTGCGACATTTCCATAATGGACATGCCCGCGCCACCATACTCAACAAACTGCTCTTGCGCTTGCTGCAGTACTTCGAGCGGCAAAGCGGCCGGTCCTGCATTGAAGTTAAATGCTCGTTTCATCTCCGTTACCCACCTTTTTTCATTTTGCTTAACATGATATCGCTAATGATATCAATTTTACGCGTAACCATCAAGTCCATTTACACTTTTTTATCAACAAAAAGTCGAACACTTTATATTAAATCGCACTGGAATATTCGGATTCTCTAATAGGAAGCACAAAAAAAGAGCCCCCAAAGGGGCTCTCTTTAAAGCGATTAGCAGCCGAAGTACAGGCTGTACTCGTGTGGATGAATGCGGATCGAAACTGCTTTAGCTTCGCTGCGTTTGAATGCAACGTAGTTTTCGATGAATTCTTTCGTGAAGACGCCGCCTTCAGTCAAGAACTCGTAGTCAGCTTCCAGAGCGTCAAGCGCTTCGTCCAGTGTACCTGGAACGCTGCGGATTTCTTTCTTCTCTTCTTCTGGCAGTTCGTAAATGTTTTTGTCGAATGGACCGTAGCCAAGAGCAACTGGATCCAGTTTGCGTTTAACGCCGTCCAGACCAGCAAGCAGCATAGCTGCGAATGCCAAGTAAGGGTTAGCAGTGGAGTCCGGAGTACGGAACTCGATACGGCAGCCTTTAGGTGTTACCGAAGCGATTGGAATACGAACTGCTGCGGAACGGTTGCCTTTCGAGAATACCAGGTTAACCGGCGCTTCGTAACCAGGCACAAGACGTTTGAACGAGTTCGTGCTTGGGTTAGTCAAAGCGATCAACGCTGGAGCATGGTGCAAGATACCGCCGATGTAGTGCATAGCGAGCGGGCTCAGGTTGCCGTAAGCGCCTTTTTCATAGAACAAAGGAGTGTCGCCGTTGAAGATGGAGGAGTGAACGTGCATACCGGAACCATTGTCACCGAACAGCGGTTTAGGCATGAATGTTGCAACTTTTCCGTATTGGCGAGCTGTGTTGTGAACAATATATTTGTAGAGCATCAGGTTGTCAGCCGTTTTAGTCAGCGTGCTGAAACGGAAGTTGATTTCCGCTTGACCTGCAGTTGCTACTTCATGGTGATGACGTTCAACGCGAAGGCCAACTTCTTGCATCAGACGAACCATTTCGGAACGGATGTCTTGTTGTTGATCAACTGGAGCTACTGGAACGTAGCCGCCTTTTACAGGTACTTTAAAGCCCAGGTTGCCGCCTTCTTCTTTGCGGTTCGTGTTCCAGCCTGCTTCTTCGGAGTCTACGAAGAAAGAAGAGGAGTTCATTGTGCTTTCGTAGCGAACTTCGTCGAAAATGAAGAATTCGGATTCAGGCGCGAAGTATGCGTCTGTACCAATACCTGTTGTTTGCAAATATTCTTCGGCTTTTTGAGCGATGCTGCGCGGGTCGCGCTCATAGCGTTGGCCGTCTGGTGTATGAATGTTACACATAATGTTCAGCGTAGGATGATCAGTAAAAGGATCGATGAATACGGATTCCGTATCAGGCATCATCACCATGTCGGACTCTTCGATACCGCGGAAACCAGGGATCGACGAACCGTCGAATGCTACACCGTTAACGAAAGTGTCGCTGTCGACTTCTGTCGAAGGAAGAGTGATGTGGTGCGCGTGGCCGGAAAGGCTCACGAAACGGAAATCTACGAACTGAATGTTGTTTTCTTTGATTTGGTCCAAAACTTTTTGAACTGACATCTTAAAATTTCCTCCATTTCCGAACATTTGCTTAGTGTTGAACAATAATTGTTCAATTTTCGTTCCAAACTATGAGGTAATTATAAAACTCCGTATTAATAGCGTCAATAGCTATGTCAGGTATTTTTTATTCAGATGTAAGCTATACTTACAGGTTTAAACATTTGTTCACAATTGCACCTTTTTAAGTTCAAAAAAGCCTCAGATCCCTTGACATTCAAGGAACTGAGGCTCTATTAGATCATTTGATCGACTATACTTTCCACTCCAGAAAAGCATCCGCCGGCGCTTTCGGCGTATCAAATTGCTTGCCTACGAGCGGAGCCAACTTCTCTAAATCTTTTAACAAATTGGCGAATTGGTCCGGGAACAGCGATTGTACGCCATCTCCGGTCATCGAATTGTCCGGATCGGTATGCATTTCAACGATAAGTCCGTTTGCGCCTGCGGCAACGGAAGCTTTCGACATCGGCTCGACAAGCTCGCGGCGTCCGGTTCCATGGCTCGGATCCGAGATAACCGGCAGGTGGCTCAAGCTCTGAAGAACAGGAATAGCTGACAAGTCCAGCGTGTTGCGCGTATAAGTTTCGAATGTTCGGATTCCCCGCTCGCAGAGCATAACGTTCGGGTTACCGCCGGCAAGAATATATTCGGCTGCGTTTAGGAATTCGTCGTAAGTTGAGCTAAAGCCGCGTTTGAGCAATACCGGCGTTTGGATCGTGCCAAGCTTGCGAAGCAAGTCGAAATTTTGCATATTGCGCGTGCCTACCTGAAGGATATCGGCGTACTCGGCGCACACATCGACATATTCCGGCGTCATTACTTCTGTAATCGTCAGCAGCCCGTGTTTCTTGCCCGCTTCCGCCATCATGACCAAACCTTCTACACCGACGCCTTGGAAGCTGTATGGCCCGGTGCGCGGCTTAAAAGCGCCGCCGCGAAGCACTTGGCCGCCGGCCGCTTTAACCAGGCGGGCAATCTCGTCGATCTGCTCAGGCGTTTCAACGGCGCATGGTCCGCCCATAATGACTAGGTTGCTGCCGCCGATTTTAACGCCTTTAATATCGATAACCGTGTCGTCCGGATGGAAATCGCGACTCGCCAGCTTGTAGGACTTCGAAATTTTAATAACATTCTCTACGCCTTTCATCTGGCGAAGATGCTCTGCTAACGTCGGCTCGGCTTTGCCGATAATGCCGATGACTGTGCGGTCCGTTCCTCTGGACACATGCGGCTGTACGCCGGATTTCTCGATATAGTTAACAATTTCCTGAATGCGCTCTTCAGTAATGCTTGGATTAGTAATTACGATCATATCGAATCTCTCCTTTTCCACTTCAACGCTTATACGCTTTTAAGCTTTTATGCTTTGTGGCTTTTATGCTTTTACTCGCTAAAGTTACTATACATGATGGGCAGGCAAATCGTCAAGCATCTTTTTGCGATAAGTTGTTGCGATGCCCAGTTGGGGAAAGCCAGTTTCGTGCTTACAACTGCTCCTTTCGAGCAATTAGTCGCGACTCGCATTCTGTAAGGACAGATATGGCCTTACGCTTACGATCCAACGTTACTTTTGCGACTGTAAAGCCAGTTTCGTGCTTACAACTGCTGCTTTCGAGCAATTAGTCGCGACTCGCATTCTGTAAGGACAGATATGGCCTTACACTTACGATCCAACGTTACTTTTGCGACTGTAAAGCCAGTTTCGCGCTTACAACTGCTCCTTTCGAGCAATTAGTCGCGACTCGCATTCTGTAAGGCCAGATATGGCCTTACGCTTACGATCCAACGTTACTTTAACGACTGTAAAGCCAGTTTCGTGCTTACAACTGCTCCTTTCGAGCAACTAGTCGCGACTCGCATTCTGTAAGGCCAGATATGGCCTTACGCTTACAAACCAACATTACTTTAGCGACTGTAAAGCCAGTTTCGCGCTTACAACTGCTCCTTTCGAGCAACTAGTCGCGACTCGCATTCTGTAAGGCCAGATATGGCCTTACGCTTACGATCCAACGTTACTTTAGCGACTGTAAAGCCAGTTTCGTGCTTACAACTGCTCCTTTCGAGAAATTAGTCGCGACTCGCATTCTGTTAAGCCAGATATGGCCTTACGCTTACGATCCAACGTTACTTTAGCGACTGTAAAGCCAGTTTCGCGCTTACAACTGCTCCTTTCGAGCAACTAGTCGCGACTCGCATTCTGTAAGGCCAGATATGGCCTTACGCTTACGATCCAACATTACTTTAGCGACTGTAAAGCCAGTTTCGCGCTTACAACTGCTCCTTTCGAGCAACTAGTCGCGACTCGCATTCTGTAAGGACAAATATGGCCTTACACTTACAATCCAACATTACTTTAGCGACTGTAAAGCCAGTTTCGTGCTTACAACTGCTCCTTTCGAGCAATTAGTCGCGACTCGCATTCTGTTAAGCCAGATATGGCCTTACGCTTACGATCCAACGTTACTTTAGCGACTGTAAAGCCAGTTTCGTGCTTACAACTGCTCCTTTCGAGCAACTAGTCGCGACTCGCATTCTGTAAGGACAGATATGGCCTTACACTTACGATCCAACGTTACTTTAACGACTGTAAAGCCAGTTTCGTGCTTACAACTGCTCCTTTCGAGCAACTAGTCGCGACTGTAAGGTAAGTTATGAAGTCTATGGAATGCAGTATATGATAGAGGACGGCAGGGACGGACACAAAATAAAAGAGCAACAGGAATGCTGAACCAGCATCCTTGTTGCTCTACCCGTTACTTAGCCGCCGATTTTTCTTTAATGTTCGGCAACAGCTTAGCCATATTGACCGTACGCTTAATTTCCCACGTTGCCGGATCGGCGTGGTCATACTGCTCCAAATAAGCGACAACTTCCTTTGTGATCGGCGTTGGCGTCGAAGCCCCGGAGGTTACGGCTACGCGGTCAACGCCCGCAAGCCACTCCTGCTGGATCTCCGATACGTCCGATACGCGGTAAGCTTTAACGCCGGCAATCTCCTCCGACACTTGCGCCAGCCGGTTGGAGTTGTTGCTGCGCGGATCGCCGACAACGATGCAAAGCTGTGCTTGGCCCGCCTGCTCCGCCACCGCTTCCTGCCTTACTTGCGTTGCAAGGCAGATTTCATTATGAATTTCCGCTTTCGGGAACTTCTCCAGCAGCTTCGCCATAATGACGCGAATGTCCCATTGCGACATTGTCGTCTGATTCGTAATGATAATGCGGCCGTCCGGCACTTCCAACGCATCGATTTCTTCGGCGCGTTCAATAAGATGAACGCGGTCCGGCGCGACGCCGATAGCGCCCTCCGGCTCCGGATGCCCTTTTTTGCCGATATAGATAATGTGATAGTCTTCGGCTACTTTTTCTCGGATGAGATCATGCGTTTTCGTCACATCCGGGCAAGTCGCGTCAACGACAGTCAGACCTTTCTCGCGGGCGCGCTGCCGTACTTCAGGCGAAACGCCGTGAGCGGTAAATATAACTGTGCCCTTCTCGACCTGCTCCAATATTTCCAGGCGATTCTCGCCGTCCAGCGTAATGACGCCTTCCCGCTCGAACGCATCCGTGACATGCGAATTATGAACAATCATGCCCAAAATATAAATCGGCCGCGGCAAATCCAAGTTTTTAGCCGTCTGCAACGCGAGCACCATTGCATCTACAACGCCATAGCAATAGCCGCGCGGCGAAATTTTAACGATTTCCATTCGTTGCACCTGCTTTCTAGTGACCGTACTGCTGCTAATCTTCCGCTCGGTCCGTTACTTCCATTATAGTCGAACCGGCGGCTTCCGGAAAGTGCATAGGCAGCCACACGACAAAAACCGATCCTTCCCCTTCGCGTGTGGTCACTTCGATAGAACCGCGATGCTCATCAATGATCCATTTGGCGATTGAAAGGCCAAGCCCGGTTCCAAGCGTTTTTCCGCGAGATTCATCGGCCCGATAGAAGCGATCGAATATATGCGGCACTTCTTTCGGATTCATGCCGATCCCCGTATCTCGGATAACGACCCCAATTTGGTCTTCCGTCCGTTTTGCGCTCAGCTCGATATAGCCTTCCACCGTGTACTTGAACGCGTTCTCGATAAAAATAAACAGCAGCTGCTGCAAATAATCATGATTGCCGACGACATAAGCGCCTTCCAGCGCACTGAGATCGCCAACCCGCCATTCTCCCGCGCGCGGCAGAAGCTGCGCACGACGCGCCACTTCTTCCACCAGCGGCTGCACAGGCAGCGCGTCCTTCTCCATCGTATAGCCGGCATCCGCCCTCGCGAGCGACAGCAAGTCGTTAACGAGCGTCGACATGCGTCTCGCCTCGGCGGTAATGTCCTGCATCGCCTCATGCGATAGCTCCCAGCCTTGCGAATCAAGCGCCAGCACGATGCCGTCAGCCGCTTTCGGATCCAGCGATTTCGACCACATTTTCTCAAGCAGCTCCATGTTGCCGCGAATTGTCGTCAAAGGCGTGCGCAGCTCATGCGATGCGTCCGACACGAAGCGCCGTTGCGCCCGGTACGATTCATCCAAACTGTTATAAGCGGTCTCAAGCCTCGATAGCATAATATTAAGATTAAAGACGAGCCTGCCGATCTCATCCTTCGGCCCTTCCATCGGAATGCGCACGCTAAGATCGGAGCCGCTTTGAATTTTTTCCGTAGAGCGGATTACGCGTTCGATGGGAAGCAGCGCTTTCCGCGCAAGGAACAATCCAAAGGTAAAGGCAATTAATAATGCAGCCAAAGAGGAAAAGAACAAGATCGAGCGGAGACCGCCAAGAAACCGTTCCTCGCTGCCGACAAAAGCCCCGACCTGTGCAAGGCCAACCAACGAACCATCCGTATTCAAGTACAAAGGACGCTGGTAGATTAGAAACATATACTGATCGCCTTCTAAAGTGACTTTGACCTTTTTATAGCCATCTTTGAGATTGCTGGAAGCCTCCGGATAAGGAAATTTCAAACCGAACTGTTTCATGTTCCGATCCTGCACAATAACGCCTTCGCGGTAATTGATGATTTGCAAAAATAAATCCGGTTCATAAAATCCACCAACAGTGTTCAGATTAAACTCGTTGTACATATCCGAGCCATAAAATTTTAAGTTTTCCGCTTGTTTACGAAGCGCATTTTTAATATCGCCGTAAGTATTCATATTAACGAAAAAATAAATGGCGCAGCCAAACACGATCAACGTTGCAGCCAAAATGCCGGAATACCACATCGTCAGCCTAAGCCGAATCGTCACAACAATCAGCCCTCTCCGCGCAGCACATAGCCGGTGCCCCGCACCGTTTGGATGATTCGTTTCGTCCCGCCGTCCTCCAGCTTCTGGCGCAGCATCGCGATATAAACCTCGAGCACATTCGATTCTCCGCTGAAATCAAAGCCCCAAATTTTTTCCATAATGGAGTCTCGCGTCAATACGCGGCGCGGATTTTGCATAAACAGAAGCAGCAAATCGTATTCTTTAGCCGTCAGCTCAATTCTTCGTCCCGAGCGAATCGCCTCGCGAGAGTCTTGATCCAGAGCCAGATCCTCATACACAATTTTGCTGCCGGAATCTTCAATCTTGTCGGATTTGCGACGGAGCAGCGCGCGCACGCGCGCAAGCAGCTCTTCAAGCGCAAACGGCTTCACCAAATAATCATCCGCGCCGGCGTCCAGACCTTTCACCCGATCCGAAATATCGTCCTTAGCCGTCAGCATTAAGATCGGCACGGTGCTCCCGCCTTCGCGCACCCGCCTGCAAACTTCCCAGCCGTCCACATGCGGCATCATCACATCAAGAATAAGCAAATCCGGATCTGCCTTAAGCAACAGCTTAAGCCCTTCCGCGCCATTGTTCGCAGTCGTTACCTCGTATCCTTCAAAAGCCAAGCTTCTTCGCAAAAGCGATGTTATTTTGTCGTCATCATCTACAACGATAATTTGCGTCCTCATCCGACACCCCCGTCACTAGTCTATATCGGCATAAAACAAGCGCAGAGCCTGCAACACTCTGCGCTTGTTTGCACAACGCCGCTAATTCATTTCACTATTCCGCATTGAATTTGTTCTTGTCGCCGATTTCGACCGACAAATTGATCGACTCGCCGCGGCGAATAACGTTCAGTTCGATTTTATCGCCTACTTTTTTGCTTTGGATCGACTTGATCAAAGCTGCTGTTGATGCCGACTTTTTACCGTCAATGCCGACGATAACATCGTATTGCTTCAAATCGCCCAAGTAAGCCGGCGAGTTATAGTATACGTTTCTAACGATCGAGCCTTCTGCTTTTTCGATACCGAGCTGCGCAGCGATTTCACTCGTTACGTCACCCAGCTCAGCGCCGATAAACGGCAGCGGTTCTTTCGGCACTTCTTGATTGTTTTTCAACGTTTCGAGCACGTTGTTGATCGTGGTTGTCGGAATTGCAAAGCCGATGCCTTGCGCTTGCGAGCTGACAGCCGTGTTAATGCCGATCACTTCGCCTTTTACGTTAAGCAGCGGGCCGCCGGAATTGCCCGGGTTGATCGATGCGTCGGTTTGCAGCAAATGCTCGTAATTGCGCGTCCCTTCTTCGTCTTGAATATCAATCGGACGCTCTTTAGCGCTAAGCACGCCTACAGTTACCGTATGATCGAAACCGTACGGATTGCCGATCGCAACGACCCAATCGCCGATATTGATGTTCTCGGAGCTGCCGAGCGGAAGCGTAGGGAACGCTTTGTCGCCGGTTACTTTCAACACCGCAAGATCAAGCTGATAATCGGAACCAAGGAGCTCAGCTGTAAAAGGCTTGTCGTAGCCTTGCACCGTCACTTCAATTTTGTCGGAGCTGCCGACAACGTGCTGATTGGTCAAAATATAGCCGGTCGAGTCAAAGAAGAATCCAGTGCCGATTCCGCTTGCTTGCAAGTTGTCATCGCTGCCGTTATCCGGCTGCTGCTGAGTGCCCGGATAATCGTCGCCGAAAAATTGACGGAAGAACGGATCGTCCAGAATGCTGCCGCCATTGCTTCGCGTCGACGGCTTTACGAACGTTTCGATCTTTACAACCGCCGGGCTTGCTGTTTCGAACAGCTTAGCAATGTTATCCGGCCTTGCCGCCGCTGCCGCCGCAGTTGTTCCGCTGACGTTTGAATTTGATCCGGTTGAGGAATGGCTGTTCGACTGTCCCGAAGCAAGCGTTTCTTTCCCTTGCGAAAACCAATTCTGCGAGTCCGATGTATACATCAGACCGCCGACAACGAGCACCCCGGCAAGGAACGATAAGAACATTGCACGGAAAGATGTCCGGCGTTTCGGTTCGTTTACTTGCCAGCCGGCTCTCGCGGCTTGCTGATTCGGCTGGAAGGTGCGCAGCGCCGGAGGAGGCGTCGCTTCAACCTGGCCCGCTCCCGCTCCATCATTCGAATCTGTTACGCCGCTTGCCGAAGTGTAATCGGATGCCGCATCCGATGTGGACGATGCGTATGGCGAATAGCTTTCTTGCGGCTTTGCCGACTCGCTTGCAGAACGGTCGGCTGGCTGCGCTTGCGAGCTGTCATCCTGAGGGCGAAACGGGCCGTAGGAATAATAGTAGGAAGTTTTGCTTGAACCTTCAGCCGGCTCGGAAGAAGCGCTCACATCTTTAGACTTGTCCAAATTCTCGGCGCTGTCTTGCCCCTCCTCACGATTGCGGAAAAAATCATCGTATCCATTCTTTTTGTTCTGATCGTCCATAACCGCATTCTCCTCCTAAAAGTTGCGATGCAATCCCTGCTTCGCAAACCAATACTTATCATTGCGCTTCATAAAGCAATCGGCCTCATGCCGACCGCTGTGCATTTTGTTCGTATTCCTATCATGCACATTCTACCTTAAAACAAACTTAAAAGGAATTTAAACGAAAATAAAAAACACCGTCATTTGCCATATGAGTTGAACAAATCGCTTGTTCAGCTATATGGTTCTGACGATGTATTGGTAAAACTAATGGAGCAGCCGCTCCGTCTCGGCTACGATTTCTTTTGCCCGATGAACCCATTTCGACTCGATTTCGGCATCGGGGTCAATCGGCATTTGAAACTGATCGAACAGCGCTCCGGCAACATGGGCAACAGCAGCCGGATCATTGCCTTCATTGTAAAGATGCTTTAATACGTAAGGCTTGCCGATTCGGATAACTGCATCCGGATCGTCAGACGAATCGTCGATGCTGCCGGATATCACTTGGAAAGGCAGCCGCAGCCATACTTTGTTCTCATCATCGAGCGCCCGATCGAATGAACCGTTCGTATAGTCCCAGTTTCCGCCTAGGGAATAATGATGCTGCCCCAGCTTATTATTCAACGTTGTGAAGCGGTCTTGATAGCCTTCCAGCGAAGAAGACAATGGAATCATAAGCAAATATCTCTCCTTACATCAGGAATTTGAACGCTGTTCAAATTCACTCCTTTTTTCGGCGCAACGTCTTCATGCCCCGCAATTAAAGGTGAGTATGCCCCTTATGACAGCCGGCTATCCATTTTTCACCCAGCCTTTGCGATGGGCGAGCACCGCTAACTGGGTACGGTCCTCCAATTCGCATTTCATAAGCAAATTGCTTACATGCGTTTTGACCGTTTTGACGCTTATGTGCAGCTCTTCGCCAATTTCTTTATTGTTCTTGCCTTCCGCGATTAACAGAAGCACTTCCTTTTCCCGTTCGGTCATGCCTTCATCGCCCGTTTGCGCCGTCCGTTGCCGAAGTCCCCTCGTCAGCGCTTGCGATACGTCGGCAGTCATAACCGGCATGCCTCTGAGCGCGCCGTTCAATGCGTAAATCAACTCTTCTGAAGATACTGTTTTGAGCACGTAACTGACAGCGCCCGCTTCAATCGCCGCGTACACCTTGTCATCTTCAAGGAAACTTGTCAGCAAAATAATTTTCATATCCGGATAACGAGAAATAATCGCTTTAGTCGCTTCAATACCATCCATGCCAGGCATCATTAAATCCATCAAAATAAGCTCCGGCATGCCATCCAGATCACCGGCCGACTGCAGCCAATCAAGCGCGGCTTGTCCGCTTCCCGCCTCCGCCACGACTTCAAATTTAGGTTCAAGCATTAAATAGGTGCGCAATCCCGTTCTTACCATATCGTGATCGTCGACGATCATCAATTTTACACAATCATTCCCGCTCATTCCGCACGCTCCCCCGCTATATTTTCGGAATTGTAACTTTAATTCTCGTTCCGCTTCCCGGTTTGCTAATAATTTCCGTCGTTCCCCCAAGCTTTTGCGATCTTTCCTGCATCGTCGACAACCCGTACGAGCCGCGCTTCACTGTCTGAACGCGGAAGCCTGCTCCGTCATCCTGAAGGATTAGCACGGTTTGCCTCTCCGTCTCCGCAAGCGTCAACTCGCAGCTTTTCGCCCCGGCATGCTTGACAACGTTGGCCATCGCTTCCTGAACGATAAGAAACAACTGATGCTCCTTCGCTTCCGTTAACGGCTCCTGAATCCGCCAATCGAAAGTGCCCTGCAGACTGTTCTGCCGGCAATAGTCCGGAAACCATTTGTCCAGCGCTTCCTGAAGCGTCCGGCCCTCCAGCTCTAGCGGCCGAAGCTGGGCGATAAATACGCGCATTTGCTTCTGGGCAAGCGTCGACATTTCGATAAGCTGACTCAATACGGACGCGGCTCGGCCCGGATCGATCTCCTGCAGCTTCGGCAGCGAGGAAGCGCACATATGCATCGCAAACAGCTGCTGGCTGACCGTATCGTGCAAATCGCGCGCGAGCCGCTTGCGCTCCTCAAGCACCGCCGCTTCATTGGAGGCGGCAACCATCACTTGCTCTTCGCCAGCCATCTGCAGCCGTTTCATACGCTCTTGCATTTGGGCAGCGAGCTCATTGAACTCCCGGTACAATTCCATAAAGCTTAAATCTCCGGTTTCCATTATGCGAACCTCATAATTTCCATTATTCGCTTGCTTGATAGCCAGCTGAAGCGTATCAATTCTGCGCTGCAGCCGCTGTCCGGCCCAATATCCGAAGGCGATGCTTACAAGCAGAAAGACGGAAGCGGCGCCAAGCCGCACTTCCGTCTGTCCTGCATCATTCATTAAACCGATCCATACAGCTGCTCCAAGCAGCAGGGAGGCAATCGAGGAAGCCGCAAACATGAGAATCAGTTCCCATTTTCCGCTTCGCAAAAAACGCACCATCATCCGCCGCTACCCCACCTTCGTAACGCGAACGTCGCCAATAAATGTGCTGACCACCAATTTGATTCTCTTGGTCGCTTCTTTATAGTCAGGTGAATAGATATTCATGTTTTTAAACAATCCGCCTTCTTGCTGTCCCAATATTTTTACATCGCCGACAAATGCGCTCGATACGACCTGGATGCCAATTTCGTAATCGTTCGGAACATACACCTTAACATCGCCTATAAAAGAGGAAATGCAAAGCTTTGTTTCGCCGACAGCAATTTGCGCTTTGGTCAAATCGACGACTGTATCTCCAATAAAGTGGGCGATGTTCATCGGTTTGAGCTCCCAATAGTCATGGCCGATATGAATGTCGCCGATAAATCCCGACCGGGTCTGTGCGTTCGGGTCATGATTCCAGTACTCTTCACGGTGATTTTTATGATGATGCTTGTGATAATGCTTTTTACGGTGATGATCCAAATGCTTCTGGTAATGTTTTTTATAAGACGGAACCTCCTCATATTCGGAGGAGTCTTCTTCCTTGTATGAAGATTCAGATTCGTAAGCATGCTGCACATCGTCCTCCGCTTTCGGCTTTGTCGGATCTGGATGCAGCGGCGGCGCCGGCGGCACATGACCGTCGTTGCCGGTGTACGATTTCCACTCATTTTTCGGACTATCATAATTGCTGCTGTCTTTCTTCGGCCTTCTAATCATGTTTATGCCGACTAAAATAATAGCTATCGGCCAAATATAAGAAATAATGTCGCCAATGGACCATGTAAACCAATCCAGGTTATGGCCGAGAAAAACAAAGCCCATTAACATCATGCCGGCTCCCCACCAGCCCGAGGCCGGACCGTTAAAGCCGGTTGTCAGCAACCCTTGCAGCCCTAAAAAAATAAGAATGACAGGCCAATAGGTTGAAAGCAATTGACCGATATTAACGTCAAATTCAATTTGACCCGTCTGCTTTAACAAAAACAGAATACCGATTCCAATGATGAAAATTCCAAAAAGTAGGCGGTTAATAAAAAATTTGTTCATCCGCTTCCAACTCCTGCCTTAACGTTTCACTTTGTAAATTTAGTATAACTAAAGACAGCGGGTTTCAAAAGGGGACGGCCGATTGAACTTTGCCTCCGTCTCTAGACTGAGACAGCGTAAAATCTTGCCATTTCAACGTTTATACCTTACATGTCATGAAACATTACGCATTGCCGTTGACATAGCTGACTTCACCTCATTATAATGGTCAACGGACTGAATAAAAGAGAGAAACCTTACATCATATTTAATAGAATAGGGGAATGCAATGGACATTAATGAACTTTCTCGAGGACTGGATACGATATGGGTCGTCCTGACCGCTGCAATGATCTTGCTGATGGAAGGCGGCTTTGCGTTGCTGGAGGCCGGTTTTGTCCGCCAAAAAAACGCAGTCAGCATCATTATGAAAGTATTCGTCGATATCGCGTTTGGCGCGCTTATCTTTTATATCGTTGGCTTTGGCATCATGTACGGCAAAGATGTCGGCGGCTTATTCGGTGTTAGCGGCTTTCTTATGAAAGGGGACTTGTCCCATATCGCGCTGACGATTTCAAACGAGACTTACTGGCTGTTCCAATGCGCTTTCGTCATTGCCGTTATTTCCATCGTATCCGGCGCGGTTGCCGAACGCATTCATTTCCGCGCGTATATATTACTGACAATTGCAATGACCGGTTTAATATACCCGCTGGCTGGCCACTGGGTTTGGTCGGGCAACGGCTGGCTTGGCAAGCTCGGCATGATCGACTTCGCAGGTTCCGCCGTCATTCACGCGTTGGGCGGGTTTGCGGCATTGGCCGCAGCGATCTTCATCGGCCCGCGCATAGGCAAATTTATGCCGGACGGAAAAATCAACATCGTTCCGCCGTCCAATTTGCCTCTCGCTTCCGTAGGCGCCTTTATTTTATGGTTCGGCTGGTTCGGCTTTAATGCCGGCAGCACGCTAAGCGCGACCCATTCGGGCATTGGCCACATCGCCATTACGACGATGCTGTCAGCAGCATCCGGCGGAGCTACATGCATTCTGTTTACCATGTTCCGCTATAAGAAAGCCGATCCGCCAATGGTCATTAACGGTTCCCTTGCCGGACTGGTCGGCATTACGGCAGGCTGCGCTTTCGTGTCTGACGCCGCAGCAATATTGATCGGCGCCGTATGCGGCGTTGCGATGGTGCTCGCCACTGAATTTCTGGAAGGGAAAAAGGTTGACGACCCTGTCGGCGCCTTTGCCGTGCATGGCATTAGCGGCAGTCTTGGAACGCTTGCTGTCGGCCTGTTCGCCGTACCGGAACTTACTGAAAACGTAGGACAAGGCTATTACGGCTTGTTTTACGGCGGCGGCTGGAGCTTGCTCGGCGTACAAGCGCTTGGTCTTGCGACTGTTGCCGTATGGGGATTCCTCACAAGCTGGGCGGCGCTTTCGGTCATCCGCAAAATGATGCCTGTCCGCGTCTCAAAGGACGAAGAATTGGTCGGTCTCGACGTCGGCATCCACGGCGTTCCCGCATATAGCGCAGACACCGATTTTATCGATTTGGAACAAGTGAAAAGCGGTAATTAATCTCACAAGCAGAACGGCTTCGCCATCTTTGGCGGTGAAAAACATATATAGCAAAAAAAACGTTGTTTCCTTTCGGAAACAACGTTTTTTTCGTGGTGCTGTTCGGTACCTTGTGGTTAGCGCATTTCATTCGCAAGCTCTGAGGATACCGATACGATATCGCTTGGCGACGAGCTTTGTTGAATCGAACGGGCTTTATCGATCTCTTGGCGAAGTTCGCGCACTTTCTCCATCGGCTTCTTCACAAAATGAATGTATTCCACGGCAAGGTGATGATCCGGCTTTCGGCCGGAAAGCAAGCGGCGCAGCGTAGACATCGACTGGTACGCGCGCTCTTCCTTCGCTCTGCGGTTCTCATAGCGTTCAACCATCTGCTCGATCTCCGCGATTTCTTGTTCCTTCTTGGCAACGTAAGCATCTATAAATGGCAGCACTTCAGCAGCCTTGCGATGATGGGCTGCAACATAATTTGTATAAATTATCGGATCCGTCATAACCGTTCACCCATCTTGATATGTCATATTTACTAACATATACAATCATACAATAAACGAGTATCACTTGAAAACTATTTTTTTTCGAACATTACGTGACCGAAATATCCGCTCCGATAACGCCGACTACTTTACCGTCCGCCGAACGAATCGGCACGGCGATCGTCACGCAAAGACGCTTCGTAATCGCCGAGACATAAACGCTCGATTCAAACGATTGCCCCGCCATCCCGCGCTTCCACCACTCTCGTCCCTTCGCATTGACTAGACCGGCTTCTGGCAGCGAGAAAATAAACGAACCATCTTCGCGATTGGACCAAATCGCCTCGATATCGGCCTTCGATCGCAGCATCTCTGTCAGCTTGCGCTGATGGCTTTGCTCATCCAGCACGATCAGCTCCGTTTCAGCCGCAGCATTTCGCAGCCAATTCTGTATAGCCGATGTATCCGTCGTCTTTGCTTTGGCAGCGCTTTGCGTTTGACCGGCCGTTCGCCCTGCATCCGCTTGTTCAATCGCCTTCGATAAATCGGCGGAAGACTTCTGCAAGTTTCTGCCGATCCGATTCAGCTTGCCGATTTGCTCTCGCTGCTTGTCCATCAAATGGAGCGTTCCTTCTACACTAACGAACGTCTCGTTAACGGAATCCACCACATCCTTGAGCATCTCCGTCGTGCCGTTCATATGTATCGTCTGTTCGCGGCTGGCCGAATTCGTCTGGTTCACTAGCTCGTTCACTTCATGAATTCGGGAAAATATAACGTCCATTCGGTCTCTGTTGACGCTCATTTCCGCGATGCCGCGATCGACCGCTCTTCGTTCATTTTCAACCGAGGCAACGACAAGCTTCACGCCTTGCTCAATTTGCTCCACCATCGTGGATGACCGGGTTACAGCAGCGTGGCTTTGCTCCGCAAGCTTCTTGATCTGCTGCGCAACGATCGAGAAGCCGCGGCCGAATTCGCCTGCATGAGCCGCTTCAATCGAAGCGTTGAGCGCGAGCAGCGACGTTTGCGCCACGATTTCTTGAATAAACTGATTGATCTCAGAAATATGCGATGTTTGCTCGATCAGCTGCGTAATATGCTGCTCCATCGCTTTGTTATGCGCGTTCAAATCGTTCATCACTTGATCCGTATTCGTTAACGAACGGACTACGTCGAGCACGATTTCTTTCGTCTCCGCACTCTTCTGATGCAAATGAGCAGAAGCGCCGCTTATTTGCTCTGCGGCCGAAGCGACTTCCTGGAGCGACGAGAACGTTTCCTCGATCCGGCTTGTCGCTTGCTCGCTTCTCTCCCTCAACGCCTTCTCCTGCACGGAGGAAGCATCCGCGATTGCGGTCAAATGGCCTATCGTCTGTTCGACCTCGTCAACAACGGCATTCAGCTGATCGAACAGCACGACCGATTCATTCCGCAGCTGCGTCAACCGGCTGTATTCCTCTTTACTGACCGACTCTGTTAATCCTTCCTGATTACGGCTTGCAAACCAACGATTCAACGGTTTCATGAATGAGTGCTCATCCCTTCTTAACTGCGAATATATTCCGGGTTACCGTATAGATGGAAATATTTATTGTGTAGTATATATCAGCATTCGACAAAAGAAAAGAGGAACCGCCGCGTTCTCGGTTCCTCTCTATGATGTTCATCGTTATTGGTTAACGGTTATTGCTCGTTTTTTTGCGAAGCGTTAGACTGCTTGTTTGCATTCTGGTTGCCAGCAAATTCTTGAGCGAATTCAGCGTTGAATTTGTTGTTTGGTTTTGCTTTGTTTTGCTTATTTTTAGCCATTGTTGTGCTCACCTCCTTATCGCTTCTAGTATGGCAAAGCCGATCTTTATTATGCGTCCGCTATTTACGATTCAAGATAAGCTTGAGGCAGCGTTTTGCTCGCTTCTACGGCCTTGTTCAAATCGTTCAGCCAAGCCTGCGAAAGCTTTCCCGTCCCTTTTCGAAGCACTTGCACCGACACCGATTTTTTGCCCCATTGCTCATATACCTCTTTAACCGTTTCAAAATAGAGATCCAGCCGATGTCCTTTGATCGCTGAACCGGTATCCGCCACGACGCCGTAGCCGTAGCCGGGAATGTACAGCAGCGTGCCGATCGGGAACAGCTTCGTATCGGCTGCTACAGTCGATACTTGTCCCCGGTGCACCTTGACGCCGGAATAGGTAATCCCGTACTGCGGGTGGCCGGGCTTTTTGCCTGTCGACTCTACGCCTGCCGTATAGCCGGTTGCTACAACCTTTACGGTAGCGGGCTCATTCTTCTCTATCGCTTCTTTGAGCGGATGCTTTGGCTCGGCATGCGAAAACGGCGAAGCCGTAAATGCGACGCATGCGAAAATAAGCAGAGCTGCTGCTATTCGTTTCGTTTGTCGAAAAAATAAAAAGCTTGTGACCATTTGGGCTGCTTCCTCCTCAGAAGAATATTTCCCATATGGCACAAGCTTTATTCCAGCTAAAAATTAGATCGTTTTAGATGCAATTTCTTCTTGCAGCATGGCGATCAGTTCAGCAACCGGCTTTGCGCCGATATCGCCTTCGCCGCGCTTGCGGACCGAGACGGAGTTCGTCTGTGCTTCATTATCGCCGACAACGAGCATGTACGGCATTTTCTCAAGCTGCGCTTCGCGGATTTTGTAGCCCAGCTTCTCGTTGCGCAGATCGCTTTCAACGCGAACGCCAGCTTCGCGAAGCTGCTCTTCCACTTGACGGGCATAAGCTTCGTAAGCGGTCGATACCGGAATGATCTTCGCCTGTACAGGCGACAGCCACAGCGGCAGCGCGCCGGCGAAGTTCTCCAGCAAGAACGCGGTCATGCGCTCCATCGTACTGATGATGCCGCGGTGAATAACGACCGGACGATGCTTCTTGCCGTCATCGCCGACATACTCAAGCTCGAAGCGTTCCGGCAGCAGGAAGTCCAGCTGTGCTGTAGACAGCGTCTCTTCTTTGCCGAGCGCCGTTTTGATCTGGACGTCGAGTTTCGGGCCGTAGAATGCAGCCTCGCCTTCTGCTTCGAAGAACGGAAGCCCCAGCTCCTCGACAACCTCGCGCAGCATGCGTTGCGACATTTCCCACATCTCGTCGTTTTGGAAATACTTTTCCGTATCCTGCGGATCGCGGTACGACAAACGGAAACGGTAATCTTTAATGCCGAAGTCCTCGTACACTTTGCGGATCAAGTTCACGACACGGGAGAACTCTTCCTTAATTTGATCCGGACGACAGAAAATATGCGCGTCGTTCAGCGTCATCGCGCGTACGCGGTGAAGGCCGGTGAGCGCTCCGGACATTTCGTAACGATGCATCGTGCCCATTTCCGCAATGCGGACCGGCAAATCGCGGTAGCTTCTCATTTCGCTTTTGAACACCATCATATGATGCGGGCAGTTCATCGGACGGAGAACGAGCTCCTCGTTGTCCAGTTCCATCTTAGGGAACATGTCCTCGCTGTAATGCTCCCAGTGTCCGGACGTTTTGTACAGCTCTACGTTGGCAAGCACCGGCGTATACACATGCTCGTAGCCGAGCTTTTCTTCAAGGTCAACGATATAACGCTCCAGCGTGCGGCGGACTTTAGAGCCATTCGGCAACCATAGCGGCAAGCCTTGTCCAACCTCTTTGGAGAACGTGAACATTTTCAGCTCTTTGCCGAGCTTGCGGTGATCGCGTTTTTTCGCCTCTTCGAGGAAGTGGAGATGCTCGTCCAGCTGCGCTTTTTTAGCGAAGGCTGTGCCGTAAATACGCTGCAGCATTTTGTTCTTCGAATCGCCGCGCCAGTATGCGCCGGCAACGCTAAGCAGTTTAAACGCTTTAATGCGGCCGGTGGAAGGCAAATGCGGTCCGCGGCAAAGGTCAAAAAACTCGCCTTGATCATAGATCGTGAGAACGGTGTCTTCCGGCAAATCGCGGATAAGCTCCAGTTTCAAATTATCGCCGATTTCCGTGAAAATGTTAATCGCTTCCTCACGGCTTACTTCGCGGCGGCGGATATCGACATTTTCATTAATGATGCGTTCCATTTCCTTCTCGAGCTTCGTCAAATCCTCAGGCGTAAGCGATTGGTCCATGTCGATATCGTAATAGAAACCGTCTTCGATAACCGGACCGATGCCGAGCTTAACGTTTGCGTCTTTATAAAGACGCTTAATCGCTTGCGCCAGCAAGTGAGCTGTACTGTGGCGGTATACTTCCAGGCCGTCAGCCGATTCCACGGTAACGATCTCGATAGCTGCGTCGGCGCTAATTGGCGTGTAGACATCAACTACCTTGCCGTTCAGCTTGCCGGCAATCGCATTTTTACGAAGTCCGGGACTGATCGATCCTGCTACTTCTTCAATCGTTGTTCCAGCAGCATATTCACGTACAGCGCCATCTGGAAAAGTAACTTGAATAGACATTTCATTCATCCTTTCTTCTGTTCCACACTGGATTTAAGCATGGCGCGAGGCTGCGGCTTTTTATGTCGCTATCGCATGACGATAACGAACGCCCAAAATGAACGCAAAAAAGCACGCATCCCGCAAAGGGACGAGTGCTTGTATACCCGTGGTTCCACCCTACTTCGACTGCCGCCATCATTCGAGGCGATTTGACTCGCTCTATCGTGAGGCAATCCTTGTAAATCCGATAACGGGGATATCCGGTGCAGCTTACTGGCAATTTATAATTGCGTTCAACCGCACAGCTACAAAGGGGTACATTTGCTCCAGCCATGAAGGAAATTCCAGCCAAGTTTCCTCTCTCTGTACCGGCAGTCGGGCAAATACATGTCTTTGTCGATGCTGTTCGCATTTCTCTTGGTTCATTATAAGGCTTTCGACGGCCGCCGGTCAATAGATGCAGTTGATCCGTTTGCTTCGCCTAATTATGGCTGAACGCCGTTATTAAACGCCTCAAAGCAAGGGTTGCAAGCGCTGCACTGCATGCACACTGAAACGCGGTTGTCAAAAATCGTCTCAATTGTACGAATGACCTGCATATCCGGCTGTCGCGTATGAATCATAATATGTTTGGGAGAGACGGCGATTAACGAGCTTATAACCATATCCTCGATATTCATTTCCGTCTCCAGCATCTCGGCTACCAGTCGGTCGGAATGCGGCTTTGGCTCGAAAAGCTGGAATTTGTCATTGTACATAACGAATTCATGATTTCCTTTGTGCACAAGATGTACGATCGGCACCTTGGAATCTTGAAGTCCGACAAAATATTTAAGCAACGAAATAAATTCTTGATATTGCTTGTCGAGAACATATTCATCCAGCGCATACTCTACAATTTCAGTCAGTTCCTTGCGATAGAGGCGCAGCCTGAACGTCGTTAAGCCGGTTAAATCCAGCCTGCTGTTTTCCTGTAAGAAGGACTTGATTTCGTCTGCTACTTTCGTTTTTCTGCGCTGGCGGTCCGCATCGAGAAATTTCGTGCCAAGTCCATCCCATTCTTTGCCGTGAAGCAGCTCATGGCAATATTTTTCAATCAAATGCGCTTCCGCAGAATAGCTGTTGCGGTATTTGCGGCGTATGATCGTCGCTAATATTTGCGTTTCCATATGCGAAATAATAAATTCGGCAATCGCCTTGGATGCGGCGCGATATACAACCGGGCTGTGCTCGCTTAATCGGAAATTAGGCAGAAGCCCCATGCAATTTATTCGGCTTCCATTTATTTCAGACAGTAAAGTAAACTGTATAAGCTGGCCATTTGGCTCCTCTGCTGCTTCGATATGTAAATCCTTACATACGCAATCTTCCAGCATTTTAACAAAATTGGCTGCTTCATGCTCCATTGACTGAGGCAGTGTTACTGTAAACAGCTCCATGAGCTCACCCCTTTCATTTCCCTTATCAGTATATGGCCCATGAAGGGGGGATATACGATGAAGAGTATTGGGAAGTAAAGTCATGTCGCTAGAGTAAAGGGCTGAATTTATTTCAGCCCCTCCTCATCAAACCGTACGTGAGGTTTTCCCTCATACGGCTTTCCGATGTTCGTCTTTCATGGGCATGCAGATTACAATAGCGTCTTTAATCCTAACTGTCTTGTTATGAATTTCACTTCAGCAAACGATCCCATCCAATTTCTTCGCTGTCTCTTCTTGGGCATACCATCGGGTGAATCGTTGCAGGGCACGCATTAATAAAAAGACGGACGCCAAGTAAACTTAGGCGTCCGTCCTGTATTTGAAATTTAATTATGATATTAGTTCTGCATAATGAAGTCTTGCGCGACAGTATCTGCCTCGTTGTACACTTTTAAGATATTGTATTTCGTGTCGCGTTGAGCCGGGATTTTGCCCGATTCTCGAATGAGCTTGAGAATAAGCTCGATGTTTACTTTATGCGTGGTACCGGCCGCAGATACGACATTTTCCTCGATCATCGTGCTGCCGAAATCATTGCAGCCGTACGAAAGCGAGAGCTTGCCCATTTCAGGTCCCATCGTTACCCAGGAGGATTGGAAATTGTCGATATTGTCCAGCATAATCCGGCTGACCGCGACCATTTTCAAATATTCCTCAGGCTTCGATTTTTCACGTTTCATGTTCGTATTGTCCGGTTGGAACGGCCAGGAAATAAATGCCAAGAACCCTGTCGAATCGTAGCCGTTAGCGATGCATTCATCCTGCGCGTCGCGGACGCGGAGCAAATGGAGCGCACGCTCCTCCATCGTCTCGCCAAAGCCGTATACCATCGTGGCCGTCGTGTTCATGCCGTGGCGATGCGCCGATTTCATAACGTCCATCCAATCGGTCCACGAGCCTTTCATCCGGCTAATTTTGCGGCGCGTGCGGTCATCCAAAATTTCTGCGCCGCCGCCCGGCAGCGAATCAAGCCCCGCTTCTTTCAGCTGGCGCACCACTTCGTCAAGCGAAAGGCCGTTCGAAACTTGCACCATTTTTTGAATTTCTGCAGGCGAGAAGGAGTGCATCGTAATCGATGGGAAATTCGCTTTAATTTTGCGAAGCAAGTCGGTATAGTAAGTGAACGGCAGATCCGGGTTCGTGCCGCCCTGCATCAAAATTTCCGTTCCGCCGACATCGATCGTTTCCTGAATTTTGCTCAGTACGACTTCATCCGGAAGCACGTAGCCTTCCTTCGAGCCCGGCGCGCGGTAAAATGCGCAAAACCGGCAGTAAACGTCGCATATATTCGTATAGTTTACATTCCGTCCCACTACGAACGTCGTTATCGGATCAGGATGCCTTCTCAGCATCAATTGGTTGGCGACATGCCCCATTTTCTCGATTTCGTCGGATTCGAAGAGCGTGACGCACTCCTCCAAATCAATCCGCTTGCCGCTAAGCGCTTTTTCCAAAATATCATTAACCGTTGCCATTGCAAGGCACCTCCTCATTTAAACCGTTCATCGCATATGAGTTCATCGTATCATAAGTGCTTCTGCTCCGTCACCCCTGATCATGTGGCAATTAAGCGAACGAGAGTTGCCGGACTTGCCGCAAGCTGGATGTTAGCGAACTTCGCGGGGCAATTATGCGAACGAAAGCGGCTGAATTAGCTGAAAGCTGCAATTAGCGAACCAGATTCGCTTAATTGCGAAAGTAAATTCGCTAAAACTCATGCTATCGAGGCACTTTGCAATACAGAGAAGCTAATTTCGCTATTCGAGAATCGGCACTCGCTAATAATGAAGCTGGCTTCGTTATTGCAATTGCATTCGTCCGAAACGCAGCTTTTAGAGAAATGAATTTCTTTATTTAGCGAAACAGCTTCGCTAACTTATTAAATTTCGCTTTATCGCACTCTTATGCGCTCTATCGCAGCTGCTCTGATTGAAGCAAGAGCCGAATGCCGATTTAAGCAAGAAGAGAAGGCGCGTTCGAGAGCGTAATAAGCAGACAAAAAAATACAACCGCCAAACGGCGGCTGTATCCACAATCATAATTTAAGCGCGGAGCGCGGCATCCAAGTCCGCGATCAAATCCTCGACGTCCTCGAGACCGACCGAATAGCGGACGAGGCCGTCCGTAATGCCCCGCTGCAAGCGGACCTCGCGCGGCATAGACGCATGAGACATCATAGCCGGGTAGGATAGAATGCTTTCCACAGCGCCTAAGCTAACCGCTACAAGCGGAAGCTCAACGCGGTTAAGCATCGCTTTGGCGCGTTCGCCGCTGCCAACGTCGAAGGAGACGACGGCACCGTAGCCTGCCGATTGACGCTCATGTATTTCGCGTCCCGGATGGTCTGCCAAGCCCGGGTAGTACACCCGCTCAACGGCAGGATGGCTCGACAGCCATTCGGCGAGGCGGCGCGCGCTGCGCTCGCTGTGCTCCATGCGAGCTTGCAGCGTCTTCATGCCGCGCATCAGCAGCCATGCTTCATGCGAGCTCAGTACGGCTCCCAGCCCGTTTTGAAGGGCGTACAATCTTTTGCCCAGCGCTTCGTCCTTCGTTACCGCGAGGCCGGCAAGCACGTCGCTGTGACCGCTCAAAAACTTCGTCGCGCTGTGCAGCACGATATCGATGCCAAGCTCGAACGGGCGCTGATGGTAAGGCGTCATAAACGTGTTGTCGAGCAGCGACAGCAAGCCGTTCTCTTTCGCCCATGCAGCAACTAGAGCAATATCGGTAATTTTAAGCGTCGGATTGGATGGCGTCTCAATGAATACCGCTTTCGTATTCGGCTTGATCGCCGCTTTTACCGCTTCAAAGTCAGTCATATCGACGAACGTCGTTTCGATTCCCAGCCGTGTAAGCACAGTAGTCAGCAAACGATAGGTTCCGCCGTATACATCCTCCGTTACGATCAAATGATCGCCTGCCGAGAAGAGCAGAAACGTCGTAGAAATCGCCGCCATGCCGGAAGCAAACGCAAAGCCGCGAGTGCCGCCTTCAAGCAGCGCGATATAATCTTCAAGCGCTTCGCGCGTCGGGTTGCCGGAACGGCTGTAATCATAATGCGGCGGATTGAACACATCGTGATGGTGGAAAGTCGAAGCCTGGAAAATCGGCGTGCTTGACGCTCCTGTTGCTTCATCGATTTCCGCGCCGAAATGAAGCAGCTTGGTCGAGAAGCTTCGTCCCGCTATTTTTTCCTTATTCGTTCTGTCTGCCATTTCCCTATTCCCCCTCGATTTCCCGTTTTGCCGCAGCGAGCGCCTGCTCAAGGTCTGCAATCAAATCGTCAGCATGCTCAATGCCGACCGAGAACCGAAGAAGCTTATCGTCAACACCGATTTTTTGGCGAATTTCTACCGGAATATCCGCATGCGTCTGAACAGCCGGATACGTCATCAGCGATTCGACACCTCCAAGGCTTTCGGCAAATGCGATGAGACCGATGTGACGCAAGATCGGCTCCACATAACGAGCGTCTTTAAGACGGAAAGAGAAAATGCCGGTGTTGCCCGAAGATTGCTTGCTTTGAATGTCATGCCCAGGGTGATGCGGAAGCGCCGGATAATAAACGTCTTCTACGGCTGGATGTTCCATTAAGTATTCAGCAATGCGTGTTGCGTTATATTGATGACGTTCCATTCGCAGCGCCAGCGTTTTCATGCCGCGCATCAGCAGCCAGGAATCTTGCGGTCCAAGGACGGCCCCGATCGAATTATGAAGGAAAGCCATTTGTTCCGAAAGCTCTTTGCCTTTCGTTACGATCAAGCCGGCAAGAACGTCATTATGTCCGCCCAAATATTTCGTTGCGCTATGGATGACAATGTCTGCGCCAAGCTCAATCGGACGTTGGAAGAATGGCGTCAGCAGCGTATTGTCGACAATCGTCAGCAGACCTTTCGCTTTCGCCCACGAAGCGACGCGTTCCAAATCGGTAATCATCATCAGCGGATTCGTCGGCGTCTCAATGAGCACCGCTTTCGTGTTCGGCTGAAGCAACTCGTTCATTGCGTCGATGTCGTTCGTATCTACATAGGAAGCGGTTACGCCGAATCTCGACATAATTCGCTCCAGCAAACGGTAAGTTCCGCCGTAGAGGTCGAGCGATACAATGAGATGGTCGCCTTGGCTGAACAGCGCAAAAATCGTTTGCAGCGCTGCCATGCCGGAGCTACAGGCAAAACCTGCATCTCCGGATTCGAGCTTTGCCGCCGCTTCTTCAAGTACTGTGCGAGTCGGGCTTTTTGTGCGGGCATAATCAAAACCGGTGCTTTGTCCAAGTTTTGGATGGCGAAACGCCGTTGCTTGATAGACCGGGAAACTAATCGCTCCTGTGACAGGTTCCTTAATAGAACCGATTTGAGCTAATTGACTTTCGATTTTCATCTGATTCGTTACGCCCCTTTTGAATAGTGGAATGAAAATTCTTCTTTTAAATGCCTGCGCCCAAATCAAACGGCGTCTGTTGATAAACGTAATAGTTAAGCCAGTTCGAATACAGCAGGTTGGCATGTGCGCGCCATGTCGAAAGCGGAAGCCGTTCCGGGTTATCACCCGGGAAATAGTTTTTAGGCACGTCAATGCGAAGTCCTTTAGCTTTGTCGCGATCGTATTCGAACTTCAGCGACAGTGGGTCGTATTCCGAATGACCGCTTACGAAAATTTGCTTTCCGTCTTTGGAAGCGACAATATACACGCCGGATTCTTCCGATTCCGACAAAATTTCGAGCTCCGGTATGTGCTCGATATCCTCCCTGCGAACCTCGGTATGGCGGGATTGCGGGACATAGAACATTTCGTCGAAGCCCCGAAGCAGGTTCACGTTGCGCTTCTCAATCGTATGCGGGAACACGCCGAACACTTTGTTGTCCAAGTCATATTTTTTAATTCCGTAATGATGATACAGTCCAGCCTGCGAGGCCCAACAAATATGGAAGGTCGAAGTAACGCGGCGTTTACTCCATTCCATAATTTCTTTCAGCTCATCCCAGTAATTGACGTCTTCGAACTCCAAGTGCTCGACAGGAGCTCCCGTTATAATCATGCCGTCATAATATTCGTGGGAAATGTCGTCAAACGTTTTGTAAAAAGACTCCAAGTGCTCCGCCGACGTATTTTTCGATGTGTGCGTCTTAGGATGAAGCAATACTGCTTCCACTTGAAGCGGCGTATTGCCGATCAAACGCAGAAGCTGCGTCTCGGTCGTTTCCTTGGTCGGCATCAGATTCAATATGACAATTCGCAACGGACGAATGTCTTGATGGAACGCGGTGCTTTCGTCCATTACAAAAATGTTCTCATTATTCAATACTTCTTTCGCTGGCAAATTGTCTGGTACTTTAATCGGCATGCGAATCAACTCCTTACATCAGGATCTTTGTGTGGAGCACAAAGTCACTCATTAGCTACATCAGGATCTTTGTGTGGAGCACAAAGTCACTCATTAGCTACATCAGGATCTTTGTGTGGAGCACAAAGTCACTCATTAGCTACATCAGGATCTTTGTGTGGAGCACAAGTCACTCCGCTCTTTGTTTCAGTATGGCACTTAAAGCGCAAAAAAGACCTTTTCTGTCATGAGAAAAGGTCGTACGCTCAATTAAAATAAGCCTTCGCCTCTCTCATCTCTCAGAAACCAAAATGTTTCCGCAAGAATTAGCACCGTGCTTTCGCCGGTTGCCGGGCTTCATCGGGCTAGTCCCTCCGCCTGCTCTTGATAAGAAAGTAGATCTATTCGGTTGTCGCCGCAAAAACCGCTGCGCTTTTTTCATGTCTTACTTATTGATAACTTTAATGGATTCCGGCATTCGCGTCAAGATGGATTACAGCATAAACTAAAGAACGCTCCCGCCTGTTTTTCTTCTTGAATGTAAATGTGCTGCGGGAGTATACTAGACAAGGATTATCGGACTTTTTTTTCATTTTACTGAGCAAAGGAGTGCAAACGGACATGGAAGGCGACAGACCTAAGCCTGAAAACAACCGAATACGGCAACTGCCGGATCGTAAACGCAACTGGGCTTACGTCAACGCAATCTCTTCGTAACCGTCCGCTGCAATTCATCCGGCAGTTCTCCGTTCAAAGATTCTTTTTGGATAAGGAGTGACTTTGAGCAGCGCTCAAAGATCCTGAAGTTAGGAGATGCTGAGATGAAAATTCGTCATGTGAACAATGGAGTATTCGCTCCGCTTGAAGATATTAATGAAACGTTGCTTCCGCCTGCCGAAGGCTTCTATTGGATAGACGCCGACGTCGAGGATTTATCAGTGCTGCAGCCCCTATTCGGCATGCATGATCTTGCTGTAGAGGACTGCTTGAGCGAAGAGGAGCAACGGCCTAAAATCGAAATTTATGAAAGCCATTATTTTATCGTTATAAACAGCATCCGATTTGACGATGAAGAAATTTTTCTGCGGGCGCTGAACATCTTCCTTGGACGCCATTATATTATAACCGTTACGAAACAAAAAATTAACGAGCTTCGCTCCTTAAAGCCGGTACTTTGGGAGCAAGAAGTAAACCGGCCCGACTATTTCCTATACCATCTCGTCGATATCGTCGTCGACAACTACTTCCTCGTCGGAGACCGGATTGATACTCGGATCGAAACGCTGGAAGAAGATATCCTCATGCACACGAAAAAATCGCATCTGAACGAAATTATCGGTTTGCGCGGTGAAATATTGTGGCTCAAAAAAGTGCTCGGTCCGCAAAAGGACGTTATCGCGACATTAAATAAAAAGGATTTAAAGCTGATCGACGATCAGCTGCAAAAGTACTTCAGCGACATTTACGAGAATGCCGTCAAAATCGCCGAGTCTTTCGATACGTATCGAGAGCTGATGGGCAACTTGCGAGAAGCTTACCAGTCCAGCATCTCCGCCCGGGCGAATGAAATCATGCGCGTGTTTACCGCAATGACGACGATCTTCATGCCGCTGACGTTTATTACGGGTATATACGGGATGAACTTCGATTTTATTCCAGGCATGCATATGCGCGGCGGCTCTTACATTCTGCTCGGCATTATGCTTCTGCTCGGATTCGGGATGTTCTTCATTTTCCGCAAAAAAAATTGGCTGTAACTTGGAGCCATATTACGAAATTTGACCAAAAGAAGCCGCCTTTGGATAAAGGCGGTTTTCTTTATTCCGTATGTTTAAAATTTTTATCTTCCCTATTGTTCATTGGAGCGACGCCGCTTTGAGTCACTTCTTTGATCTGCGATTTATAATGATAGGTATAATGGTAACTTACATCGGGCTCATCTTTGAAAACCACTTTAATAATATAGGGGTTATAGCCTAACAGCTTACTATCCCAACGATAACTTATTTCTAAATCGTATTTTTCTTGCGATATTCCTTTACTATGAAGATGTTTCACAACATCTTGCTCTACTGCTTTACTATCTATTGGAGGTTTAATGATTCCAATATATAGTGAAATCGCTATGATTGCTAGGATGAGTAGACAAACACTCATAATGATTGTCATTTTTTTCATAAAAATTTCTCACGTCCTGTTTCTTGTATTTGCCGCATTAATTCCAACGAAACCAAGCCCGATAATGTTGCAAGTATTTGGATAATAAAAAAGCGGCGGAGGAACGGTTCCTGCGCCGCTTTTTCTGTCATTAATCTTCCTCGAACAGATTCGTCGACAAATATCGCTCGCCTGTATCGGGCAGCAAAGCGACGATCATTTTGCCTTTGTTCTCAGGCCGTTTAGCGAGCTCGGCAGCCGCTTTAACTGCGGCGCCGGATGAAATGCCGATAAGCAGCCCTTCCTCGCGGGCCAGACGCCGAGCCGTATGAATAGCGTCCTCATTTTTTACCGTAATGATCTCATCAACGACGGAACGGTCAAAGTTGCCTGGCACGAAGCCTGCGCCAATCCCTTGAATTTGATGTACGCCGCGAGTGCCGCCGGACAATACCGGCGAACTGAACGGCTCGACCGCTACGATTTGCACCTCTGGCTTAAGCTCCTTCAGCCTCCCGCCGACACCGGAAATCGTCCCGCCTGTGCCTACGCCGCCAACGAATATATCGACTGCGCCGTCTGTATCTTTCCATATTTCCTCGGCTGTCGTATGACGATGAATAGCCGGATTGGCCGGATTCTCAAATTGCTGCGGAATGAACGAATTCGGAATTTCCGCAGCCAGCTGGTCAGCTCGCTTGATTGCGCCCATCATTCCTTCCGAAGCCGGAGTGAGCACGAGTTCCGCGCCAAGCGCGCGCAGCAGCTTTCTCCGTTCTATGCTGAACGACTCGGGCAAAATAATGATAAGCCGATAGCCAAGCGCCGCCGCAGCGAACGCAAGGCCAATGCCGGTATTGCCGCTCGTCGGTTCGATAATGACAGAGTCCGGCTTTAAGAGCCCTCGCTTCTCGGCATCCTTAATCATCGCAAAGCCGATCCGGTCCTTTACGCTCCCCGCAGGGTTATAGTATTCGAGCTTTGCTACGATTGAAGCTCCGATTTCTTCATTTCTCATGTAATTGGCCAACTCTAGCAATGGAGTTTGGCCGATTAGTTCTGTTAAGTTGCGTTTAATGTTCGCCATTGTAGCATCCGTACCTTTCACTGGATAATAACCGTAAAACTGCGGTTTACAATTAGTATAGCACTTTATGGTATGATGCCCAAAATTGTTTTATTCAAGCTTAGCCTTGCGTTTGGCGAACGTATAACGATAAGGCAGCGGTTTTCGCCTGATGCAGAACCATTCGGCCTTAACTGTCGTCAATGTCGGCGCCATCGCGCCTTAGCGATTTGCACCCGATAAATTCAGCCAATTTATTTAAAATTCCGACCGTTTTCGGATTAAGCCTGCTGTGCGGAAGACATCTGCCGTTTTTTTGCCCATTCGGGCCAATTCCTTTATAATGTATAGTTATAGTGTTATGATCCGAAATGGTTTGTCCCAAGGGGGGAGATCAAATTGAATATTAGCCAGTTGGAGACGCTACTAACGATTTCCAAAACGATGAGCTTCCGCAAAGCAGGAGAACTGCTTAATTTGACACAACCTGCCGTATCCGCGCAAATTCGGACGCTGGAGGACGAATTCAAAACGGTGCTGATCGACCGCAATCAGCCAGTTACGCTAACCGACCACGGTCAAGTATTTCTCGAGCACGCGGAGCGCATATTAGCAATTGTTGAAGAGCTTAAGCAGAAGCTTTCCGATCTTAGCTCGACACCGCAAGGACATATCGTGCTCGGAACGACGTCCTCGATTGCCATCCAATTTTTGCCGCGTGTGCTGTCTTATTTTCAAGATCAATTCCCGCTTATTAAATCGACGATTCATACAATGCCTTCTTCCCAAGTCATGACTAGCGTCGAGAACGGCTCGGTCGATATCGGCATTACATACTTGTCCGAGAAAAATCCGAATGTGGATTCTTCGACGCTTTACTACGATACGTTCGAGCTTGTCGTCTCGCCCGCTCATCCGCTAAGCCATTTGACTCATGCAAAATTTGAAGATCTGAAAGACATCCCGCTAATCATGCTTGCGCCGGACACGCTTGGCCGCCGCTTTCTGGACCAAATATTCCGCAAGTACAACATGGAACCTAATATCATCGTAGAGCTTTCCAGCAGTGAAGAAGTTAAACGGATGGTCGAGATTAATCTGGGCGCGGCCGTCGTATCCAAGCTTTCGATTTTCGATGAATTGAAACGCGGGTCTCTTCGCATGATTAAAGTAAAAGAACTCGAAATCAGCCACCCTGTAGGGGTCGTGTACAAATCGGGCCGATATTTGAATACGGCGATGCAGCAATTTTTGAGCGATTTGAAGGGCATGCCTGAACATCAATTTATTAGCAGCGAATAAGCTTAGCCCGCGACAGCATAATTTTAGGAGGAATCGCGAATGAAATTCGATTTGCATACCCATAACGAAAGATGCGGCCATGCGACAGGCACGATCGAGCATTATGTACAAGCCGCGATAGACGCAGGACTGCAAGTGATCGGAATATCGGATCATTCTCCCTATTTTGCCGATGAGAAAGATCAGCCTTTTCCCGGCATCGCGATGGCGCGAAGCGAATTCAGCAACTATGTGGCTGAAGTGCAGCGCCTGAAGCAGCAGTATGAAGGAAAAATTGAAGTGCTGCTCGGCATGGAATCCGATTTCTTCCCCGATCGTTTTGACGCCTATCGCAAAGCTTATGAAGGCATCCCTTTTGACTATATTATCGGCTCCGTCCATCAAGTAAGCGGCGTAAGCATTTTCAACCGCAATCGTTGGAAAGGGCTGTCTGAAAAACGGCATATTGAAGAAAAACAGCTGTATTACAATTTGATCCGCCAATCGGCGCGCACCGGCTTATTTCAAATACTCGGTCATATCGACGCAATGAAAGGCTATTATCCGCAATTTTCCGAAATACCTGCGCATGAAGATATCGACGAAACGCTGCGCATTATCGGCGGCGAAGAAATCGCGATCGAGATCAACACGTCCGGCAGCACAAAGGATGTTGGCGGCTGGTACCCTTCAGATGAAATATTGGAGAGGGCGCTGCATTTCGGCGTGAACGTCACTTTCGGCTCTGACGCCCATATTCCAAGCCGAGTCGGCGATGATTTCGAGCTTGTTCAGAAAAGGCTGAAAGAAATTGGCTTTAAGCAGTGGGTGTTCTACAGAAGAAAGCAACGAATTATCGTTCCGCTATAAGGATGTCGACAAGGCTGCCCCGTCCGAGCAATGTTCGGAAACGGCGGCTTTTTCGTTTGGATTGGGACAAAAAAAGGGGACCTGCGCAATCGCAGGTCCAAAAGAGATATATTAAAAGGGGGTCTTGTTAATTATAATAGCCCATTAATGTGTATACACCGTTTCAGTACTATTTCATTTGTGTAACAAATTTTGATCTTTTGTGACTTTGACATGGAGTGACTCGTCATGTGGCTTATTCTTGCAATCGGCAGCGCGCTGCTGTTCGGACTGGCGGGCTGGTGGATGAAAGTCAGCCAGATGCGCGGCGGTTTAACTTCCGTCATGCTCTTCGGGCTGTATGTTTCCGGCACAGCCGGATTCGGCATCCATTCCGCAATAGAAAATCAACTCAGTCTGTTAGCCGACTGCCGGATCTGGCTTTCCGGGCTAATCATCGGCGCGGGCTCCGCTTTTGGCAATGCGATATTTATGAAGGCGCTTGATCACGGTCCGGCATCCCTTACCTCTCCGTTAACAAATGCAAATATTGTGCTCGTTGTCATGCTGGGCACTTTCGTATACGGAGAGCCGCTTGGCTGGTCGGAAGCAACGGGAATCGCGCTGCTCCTGCTGGCAGTCGTTCTGATCGCCATGAAAGGAACGGGCAGCAACAGCAGCATCGACAAGCAATGGTACTTGTATATTGTTGCGGCAATATTGCTGTTTACGTTCCGCAATGGAGGATTAAAGGTAACCGAGGAAATTGGGTTGCCCAGCGCCCCCATTCTGTTCGTCGGTTACGGTTTCTCGCTGCTCTGGTTTGCAAAACCGCTATTTCAATGGAGGAGCGTATCCTCCCCGGCAGCCGCAACCGGTTTAATACTTGGATTGCTGGCTGGACTATTCTCGTATGGCGGTCTGCAAATGTATGCGGCATCTCTCGCTTCCGGACCGGCCAATCTGGCCGCTCCGATCTTCGCGACAAACAGTCTGGTCGTTGCCGCAGGCGCTATAGTTGTCTACAAAGAACGGTTAAATGCGCTGCAATGGTTCGCTTTCTTATGCATGATTGCCGGGCTGGCCGTCATTAAACTGTAAGCAGCAAAAAGGATCGGCCGAAGTTGTTCGCAATGAACTTCTTTGGCCGATCCTTCTTTTTATTAATTAAACCACACCGCATCGAGCGAAAAGCTGCCCGCGCCAGTGAATGCAACGCCAAGTGCGATAACGATAAGCACCAAATTGTACTCGTAGCCGTTCTGCGTTACCCAAAGTCCGTTCGCACCGTGTACTTTTGCAATCGCCATGACCATCGTAACGATAATCAGCGCTGCGCCAACCCAAGTAAACAAACCTGCGGCAAACAGCAAACCGCCCGCCAATTCCCCGAAGCCTGCGGCAAAAGCCATCAGTACGCCTGGTTTCAAGCCAATCGATTCCAGCCAGCCGCCTGTACCTTTCAAACCGTAACCGCCAAACCAGCCAAACAATTTCTGAGCGCCGTGCGCTGCCATTAGCAAACCAATAACAACCCGAATAATTAATAGTCCTGTGTCTAACATTATAACCCTCACCCTTCAATTTTTTTTAGTTTGTAAAAACTCGCGTAATTCGTATTTTTGAGCGGCCGCTCTTGTTGATACTTATAATATATTAAGTTACTTACTTTTGTCAAGCATATATATTTTAATTGGGTAACTAATCATTTCAACTTACTTTTCCTAAGTACATATGCTACAATAAAGAAACAGAAAGCGGGGTGATCGCGTTGGATTATACGACAATGTGCCCAAAATATGAGGCTGCAGCAGATGTATTAGGCAAAAAGTGGACGGGTCTCATCATTCGGGTGCTGTTAGGCGGACCGAAGAGGTTTAAAGATATTAAAGGACAAATAGCTGACATGAGCGATAAAATGCTTACCGATCGAATGAAGGAACTGGAAGCGCAAGGCATTGTAAAGCGCACTGTGTTCCCGGAAATGCCCGTTCGAATCGAATATGAATTGACTGAAAAAGGCCGAGAGCTTCAGCCGGTCATTGAATCGATTCAAAAATGGGGAGAACAATGGATGTAACCGCGCCAAAGCTTAAAGCTTCGCGCATTGAGAAGCCGCGCAAGCGGCTTTTTTCATTCCGGCAAAAGGTGAGCTTGAACTTATGTTGAAAGTCATGTTTGTAGACGGAAGTGGGTCGGCGCACTCTTTCCTGCAACAAAAAAACAGCCCCTAGGGCCGATTCTTCGGCCTTAGGGGCTGTCTCTTACTTCTATGGTGACGGGAAGGCAGTTACTGCTCGATCGTCACTACATGCCAAGCCATTTTTTGAACAAGTGCACCGTTGTATCTTTGTTGATCGCTGCGATTGAAGTTGTAAGCGGAATGCCTTTCGGACATGCGCGCACGCAGTTTTGCGAGTTGCCGCAGCCTTCGATGCCGCCGTCTTCCATCAAAGCGTCAAGACGTTCTTCTTTGTTCATTTCGCCCGTCGGGTGAACGTTGAACAAACGAACCTGGGAGATCGCGAACGGACCGATAAAGCTGTTGCGGTCGTTTACGTTCGGACAAGCTTCCATACATACGCCGCATGTCATGCATTTCGAAAGCTCGTATGCCCATTGGCGTTTCGATTCTGCCAGACGCGGGCCAGGACCAAGATCGTACGTGCCGTCGATCGGAATCCACGCTTTAACGCGTTTCAATGCGTTGAACATGCGTTGGCGGTTAACCACAAGGTCGCGAACGACCGGGAATGTGCGCATCGGCTCCAGACGAACCGGCTGCTCCAATTGATCGATTAGCGCGCTGCACGCTTGGCGCGGCTTGCCGTTGATGACCATCGAACAAGCGCCGCAAACCTCTTCAAGACAGTTCGATTCCCAGCATACCGGCGCCGTGCCAGCGCCGTCCGCTTTTTTCGGATTGCGCTGAATTTCCATCAGGCCGCTGATCACGTTCATGTTCGCGCGGTACGGAATTTCGAACTCTTCTTTGTAAGGAGCAGAGTCCGGCGTATCTTGGCGTGTAATAATGAACTTAATTGTTTTTGTAGCTGTTGCTTCTGCCATTGTCGTTGTTCTCCTTTCTTTCTATCTTAGTGTTTATTTGTTGTATAGTCGCGCTTACGCGGTGCAATCAGCGATACGTCAACGTCCTCGTACGAAATTTGCGGACCTTCAGGCGTCCAAGTCGCTTTCGTCGTTTTGAGGAAGTCCTCGTCGTTACGATCAGGGAACTCTGGCTTGTAGTGCGCGCCGCGGCTTTCGTTGCGGAGCAATGCGCCAAGCGTCATCGCTTCTGCAAGCTCAAGCATGTTCCACAACTGACGGGTAAACGACAGGCTGGAGTTGTTCCATTGCGCCACGTCGTTAATGTTGATTTTCGTATAGCGCTGTTTCAGTTCTTTAATTTTGTCAATCGTTTGCTCCAGCTTGTCGTTGAAGCGTACAACGGTCATGTTGTTCGTCATCCACTCGCCGAGCTCTTTCTGAATGACATATGCATTTTCGTTGCCGTCCAGGCCGCGAATCATGCTGATTTTATCCGTCTGGCGTTTTTTCTCGCGATCGAATACAGAGGACGCAACATCGTCAGCCGATTTTTTAAGCCCTTTAATGTATTCAACCGCTTTTGGACCGGACACCATGCCGCCGTAAATAGCGGAAAGCAAGGAGTTTGCGCCGAGACGGTTCGCGCCGTGATATTGATATTCGCATTCGCCGGCTGCAAACAGACCGGGAATGTTCGTCATTTGGTTGTAATCGACCCACAGACCGCCCATCGAATAGTGGACTGCAGGGAAAATTTTCATCGGAAGCTTACGCGGGTCGTCGCCCGTAAACTTCTCGTAGATTTCGATAATGCCGCCGAGCTTAACGTCAAGCTCTTTCGGGTCTTTGTGAGACAGGTCGAGATAAACCATGTTCTCGCCGTTGATGCCGAGCTTCTCGTCTACGCAGACGCTGAAAATTTCGCGTGTTGCGATATCGCGCGGCACAAGGTTGCCGTAAGCCGGATATTTCTCTTCAAGGAAGTACCATGGCTTGCCGTCTTTGTACGTCCATACGCGTCCGCCTTCGCCGCGAGCGGATTCGGACATCAGACGGTTTTTGTCGTCGCCTGGAATCGCCGTCGGGTGGATTTGAATAAACTCGCCATTTGCGTAATGTACGCCTTGCTGATAAATCGCGCTTGCCGCCGTACCTGTATTGATAACAGAGTTCGTCGTTTTGCCGAAAATGATGCCAGGACCGCCGGAAGCCATAATAACCGCATCGCCCGGGAACGTATGAACTTCCATGGAACGCAGATCTTGCGCCGAAATGCCGCGGCATACGCCGTCGTCATCGATAACAGCGCCGAGGAATTCCCAATGCTCGTATTTCGTTACGAGGCCGGCAGCTTCCCAGCGGCGAACTTGCTCGTCCAGCGCGTACAGCAGCTGTTGGCCGGTCGTTGCGCCGGCGAATGCCGTACGGTGATATTGCGTGCCGCCGAAACGGCGGAAGTCAAGCAAGCCTTCCGGCGTACGGCTGAACATAACGCCCATCCGGTCCATCAAGTGAATAATGCCAGGCGCCGCCTCGCACATTGCTTTAACTGGAGGCTGATTCGCAAGGAAGTCGCCGCCGTATACCGTATCGTCAAAATGCTCCCATGGGGAGTCGCCTTCGCCCTTTGTATTTACAGCGCCGTTGATGCCGCCTTGCGCGCAAACGGAGTGGGAACGCTTCACCGGCACGATCGAGAACAGATCGACGTGAACGCCCGCTTCCGCCGCTTTAATTGTAGCCATAAGGCCAGCAAGGCCGCCGCCTACGACGATTACTTTATTTTTAGCCATAACGTTTCGCTCCTTGTCTTCAAACTAACCGAACTAACCGATATTCGTCCATGCTAAAGCGGCATTAGCTGCTTCTTTGAATTCATCGCCTTGGAATGCCACAAGCGAAAGAATGAACAGCGCAGCCACGAGTACAAACACGATCATGCAAATATATGAAGAAACTTTTTGCGCTCTTGGAGAAACGGTAATGCCCCAGCTGATCAGAAACGCCCACAGGCCGTTGCTGAAGTGGAATACCGCAGCCAACACGCCTACGACATAAAAGATGAAGAAAAGCGGATTGGTTGCAATATCATGCATCGTCGAGCCCAGCTCTTCATGCGTGACGTTGCCTAAGTATACTTGAAGGCGGGTTTGGAAAACGTGCCAGAACACGAAAATGAACGTAATCACCCCGGTAATGCGCTGAAGGGTAAACGCCCAGTTGCGGCCGTACGAATATTGACCCGAGTTTAAGTTGGACTGATAAGCCATATACAGGCCGTAAATGCCGTGGTACAAAATCGGAAGGTAAATCCCGAAGATTTCAAGGATCGGCACGATTGGCAGGCTGTTTATGAAATGTACGCCATTTGCGAATCCTTCCGGCCCGCGTTCGAACGCCTGGTAGTTGGTCAACGCATGCACAAGAATAAAGCCTCCGAGCGGGATGACTCCAAGCAACGAGTGCAGCTTGCGCCAGTAATACGAATTTCCTTTCATTAAATACTGCTCCTTTCTAAACTGTAGATGCTCTTTTCATTTGAACAAACCATCGTACATTGTACCCCCGGTCCTAACACCCGTCAACAAAAGCTGACACGAATTATTCACACTTTCCATCCTACTCCTTTTCAGCTTATAATGGAATTGCATATTTTTTATAATTTATAATAACTATTTTGCATAAGCAGTTTTTGCAGCAGGAGGGGTCTCACTATGATTGATGAACTCGATATGTTTGCTGTCATCGTCGAGCAATCCAGCATGAACAAAGCGGCTTCGATATTAAATCTGTCGCAGCCGGCGCTCTCCCGCAAGCTCGCCAAGCTGGAAGAGGAGCTTGGCGCCCAGCTTTTCCGCCGCGTAGGCAAACGGCTGGAGCTGACCCGGATCGGACAGCTCGCTTACGAGTATGCTGTGGAGCTGCGGCACTCGCACCGCCGTTTTCTCGACACCGTATCGGAATATGCGACGGAAGGCCGGACGTCCATTACGATTGGCGCAAGCTTAACGACGCTGCAGACGACGCTCCCTGACTTCATTAAGGCGCTGAATGCCAGCCATCCCGAGTTCGACATTAAAGCGATCACCGGCAAGACGCATGAAATCGTCACGCTCGTCCGCGAGAATAAAGCCGATATTGCGATCGTTGCTTCCCGGATCGAGGATGCCCAGCTGCATTGCGTGCCGCTGTTCGACGATCATTTGATGCTCGTGCTTCCGTCCAGTATCGTCATAGAAGGTAGAGACAAGCTCGGTATTCAAGATTTGAACGGCTTGCCGATGATCTTGTTTTCCCGCGGCACCTGGTATCGGATGCTGACCGACGAAGTATTCGCCCGCCACCATCTGCAGCCCGATGTGCGAATGGAGATCGACTCGTTCGAGGCCATACTTCGTCTGCTCCATACTTGCCGCGCGGCGACGCTGCTGCCGCAATCTTACTTGCGCAAGCAGCTGTTGGAAGACAATGAGCTCACTGTCGTCTCGATCTGCGAGCTAGAGCGAACCAAACGCACAACATGCCTCATCCATGGCGATCCGGCAAGCCTAAATCCTGCCGTTCGGCAATGGATAGAAGAGCTCACTGAGCTTCAATGAGAGAATACCTCTATACGAAATAAGGACAGCGGCTTATTGTATACGCCGCTGTCCTTATTTTCACCTAATTACCGCTTCTTCAAACTGCTCGATTTGATTATTCGTGCCGATGACAACCATGACATCGCGTTCCGATAAAATATCGGTCGCTGTCGGCGCGATAATGATGCCTTGCGGCTTATTGATCGCTACAATGCTGCAGCCGAACCGAGCCCGTGGATTGATTTCGCTTAGCGATTTGCCGTTTAAGCATTTCGGCACGGCAAGCTCGGCAATCGTGTATTCTTTCGACAGCTCGATATAATCTAGCAAGTTCGGCGATACGAGCTGATGCGCCACGCGAATGCCCATATCCCGCTCCGGGTAGACGACGCGGTCGACGCCGATTTTTTCCAACACTCGTCCGTGAAGCTCGCTCATCGCCTTGGCAACGACTTTTTTCACGCCTAAATCCTTCAATATAATAGTTGTAAGAATGCTGGATTGGATATCGTCGCCTATCGCGACAACGCCGCAGTCGAAGTTGCGCACGCCAAGCGAGCGCAGCGCCTCCTCATCGGTACAGTCCGCCGACACTGTATGCGTCAGCACATCGCTCATTTCTTGCACAGCCTCTTCGTCGCGGTCGATGCCGAGCACTTCATAGCCTAATTGAATCAGCTCTCTCCCCAAGCTGGAGCCAAATCGGCCAAGGCCAACAATTACAAACTGTTTGTTCTTCATTTCTTTTTCCCCATTCTCTATCCGATTGTAATTTTGCCTTCTGGATACCGGAACAGCTCTTTCTCTGTTTTTGGCCCAAGCGCATAAGCAAGCGTCAATGGACCAAGCCTGCCGGCAAACATCGTTAACGCGATGATGATTCGGCCTATATCCGTCAACTCCGGTGTCAGTCCGGCGGATAAGCCAACCGTACCGAACGCCGAAGTCGTCTCGAACAAAATTTTAATAAACTGCTGGTCCTCCGTAGTTGAAAGCACCATCGTTACGCCGATCACAAGTGCAAGCGACAGCATCGTAATCGTCAGCGCCTTGAAAATCCGGTCTTTCGCGAGTCGGAAACGGAACATGACGATGTCCTCGCGGCCGCGGGCCATCGCGATGACGGCGCCGATCAGCGTCGTAAACGTCGTTGTCTTGATGCCGCCGCCGGTCGAGCCTGGCGATGCGCCGATAAACATTAAGATGACGGTGAAAAACAACGTCGCTTGCCTTAACGCGGTATAATCGAGCGTATTGGCTCCAGCTGTACGCGGCGTAACCGATTGGAACAATGATGCCCATAATTTGTCGCCCCAGCCTAGCGAACCAAGCGTCTTCGCATTCGAAAATTCAAATATGAAGATGACGATTGCTCCGACAACGATCAATGTTCCGGTCATCGACAACACGACTTTGCTGTGCAGCGACAATCGTTTATTTTTACGGAATTCAAGCAAATCGGAAATAACGATAAAACCAAGACCGCCCGAAATGATAAGCAGCATCGAAACGATATTGATAAGCGGATCGCCAACGTACATCGTTAAGCTTCTAAAATTGCCGAAAATGTCAAACCCGGCATTGTTAAAAAAAGAGACGGCATGGAAAAATCCGAAATAAGCCGCTTTTCCAATTGGCATATCGAAAGAGAAACGGAGCGCAAACAGAACAGCGCCAATCGCCTCGATCGACAGCGAATAAATAATGACTTTACGAATCAGCCGAACAATGCCCTCCATGCTCGATTGATTCATCGCTTCCTGAAGAATGAGACGTTCCTTCAGCGATATTTTTTTTCGCAGCATAAGCGCAATTAATGTACTCATCGTCATGAAGCCGAGACCGCCGATTTGGATAAGCAGCAGCAAGATCAGTTGTCCCGCTTTGGAGAAATAAGTGCCCGTGTCAACGACAACCAGTCCAGTTACGCAAGTTGCCGAAGTGGCCGTAAATAAAGCGTCCAGAAACCGCAATCGAGAACCGTCGCTTGATGCGAACGGCATAGTAAGCAGAAACGCGCCGATAAAGATGATGAGCGCAAAGCCGAATACGAGAATGCGCGGCGGCGACCATTTGCGAACATCGAGAAAATTAAGCATTTCTACGCACCTCTTACATTTTTTGGAATAAAAAAAAGCACTGGATACCCAATGCTGCAGCGATGAGTCCTGTTCCATACAGCCTGCGAGGTTAGCTGACGGATTCGGGCCTGGAAAGGCAGCCCTATTCTGCGGGAATCAGCAGCCGCTCGTGCGGACGATACTGATTTCGCTGAAATTCACCCCATGCTGTCGAACAAAAGAAATAATGTCCGGCAACGTTATGGTTCCCCCGTTTTCTTGCGGAAATTCGGCTGTTTGTATGCAATTAACAATAACGTACCGATTATAATCCTATTTCAACTGCAATACAAAACAAGCAATACGGATAAAATAGGCTCAATTCATTCAAAAAGCGTCTTGGTCGCCGTACAAGACAGCCCTTGCTCTGCGCATCTCGTTATTTCTCGCGTTTGCAGGCGCGTTTTATAACATGATTATATTTCTTAATGATTTGTCCAACCGTTAGCATTGGATAATACAGGGATTCATATGTTATTGTTACTAAAGAACTTTTTAGCCGTACTACCTATTATATTTCCGACAATTGAGGTGAATTATGGTCAATTCCATCGCCCCCGGAACCTGGAAAAGGTTTGTTTGGGCCGCCGTTATCGGCGTCATCATTTTCATCGTTACACAACTCTCCCCATTTCAAAGCAGCTCGATGGAAGACCCTACGCAAACTGGCATTATAAGCAAAGAGATGGCTGAGCAGACAGCTATTCAGTTCGCAAAGGAGCAATTCAAGCAAACATCGGATACGGCAAATACGATCTATCAAACGGACAGTCTGGCTGCCGGTTATTTTTCCAAACAGAAGCTGTCCTCGGAGTACGACAAAAAATATGGACGGGATTTTCCATATGATACGTATCAAGTTACGCTAAAGCTTGCCAATGGGGACGACGCATTCGTCTATGTCCATATGAACAGCAACAAGGTTGTCGGCTGGCATCGTCCGGGCGGCGCTCAATATGCTGAAGAACAGGCTTACATCAATGCCGCCAAACAATTTGCCGTGACGAAAAACTTTCGCGAGTCAGAGCTCGCCGACGCAAAGCTGGGCAACAACGGAGAAGTCTTGTTTCACCCAACCGGATATAAGCTTGGCGAAGCTTCGCTTGAATTGACAGTCGCTCTCTCTGAAGACGCATCCGGCAAACCGTTTGTTATCCGCTATAAGGCAGCATTTATACCGCCTGAAGGCTATGCAGACCTCATCGATAACCAGAAAAGCAAGGCAAATATTCTTTCGATCGTCAGCTTGTTGTATATGAGCTTAATGTCGCTCGTGCTGGCAATCATCTATGCGGTGCTCTATCGAAAGCATACGACGTTCAAACGCGGCCTGTTTATAAGCGCTCTATTTACCGTATTTTATTTGTACCTCAATGTCAGCATGGTCGACGGCATGATGGCGGAATACGGCGAGGTTGCAAGCGGCAGCCAAGAAAAAATAGTTATGCAGTTCATCACTGTACTGCTGCTGCTCCCGGTCGTCATCGCCGTCTATTTCTCGCTCGTCGCCGGCGACGGCATGTGGCGCTCGTGGAAGCGTCCAATCTGGCCGGGCTTCCGTGAACGCGGCTATGGCGAGCATGTATGGCGCAGCGTCGGCCTGTCCTATTTGCTCGCTCTCATCTTAATGGGCATCCAAAGCGTTATTTTTCTTATCCTGGAAAAATCGATCGGCTCCTGGGTTACGACCGATGCGGCAACATCGACTTACAATATGGGCGCGCTGTGGCTTATGCCTACACTCGCTTGGTGCGCCGCTATTTCCGAGGAAGCAATCTACCGGCTGTTCGGCATCGCGATCTTCAAACGCTGGCTGAAAAATACGTTTGTCGCCGCGTTGATCCCGACGATTATGTGGGCGCTAGGCCATGTCGGCTATCCGATCTTCCCTTATTACACAAGGCTGATCGAGCTGCTCGTTATCGGCTTGCTGTTCTGCTTCATTTTCTTGCGCTTCGGCTTTATTACGGCTGTATTCACGCACGCGATATTCGATACGTTCCTGATGGATCTGTCGTTGATTGCAACCGGAGATCCGTTTAACATCGGGGCGGCAATCGTCTATGCGGTGCTTCCCGTTATTATCGCCTGGGTCATTAAATACTGGTATAACAGACGGCAGGCTCCCGCTTCGCCGGTATGGAACCAAAGCTCTCCTCCAGACGCTACTTAGGTTAAAACAACAAACTGTGCATTCGAATGTTCTTACGATCGCCATTGCTCGGGGGGTTCGCTCGCTGGAGAAACGGCAGCATCAGTAAATAAAAGAAGTGATTTTCATAAAAATAGCGTTGCAGAGAGCTATCCCTGCAACGCTATTTTTCGATTTTGATCCTTTGCAGCCTTCTACAGCAAAAGCATGACTTATGGGCCAGCCTCTTCGTTTAATGCCGCAATAATTTGTGCGGCAAGTTTATCGCCTATAGAGAGCGGGCGGAAATCTTCAACAGATGCCTCGCTTATTTTTTTGATGGAGCCGAAGTGCTTGAGCAGCAGCTTGCGGCGCTTCTCGCCAATGCCGGGAATTGCATCAAGCCGCGACGCGATCATCGATTTGCCGCGCTGCTCGCGGTGGAACGAAATCGCGAAGCGATGCACCTCTTCCTGAATGCGCTGGAGCAAATAAAACTCTTGGCTGTCGCGCGGCAGCGGCACAACCTCCGGCGGATCGCCGCTCATCAGCTGCGCGGTCTTATGCTTCGCATCCTTGACCAGGCCGCATACCGGAATGTTCAGCCCAAGCTCGTTCTCCAGCACGTCAATCGCCGCTGATATTTGACCTCTGCCTCCGTCTACGACGATGAGGTCAGGCGCTTCCAGACCTTCCTTCAGCACACGCTCGTAGCGTCTGCGAACGACCTCGCGCATCGTCTCGTAATCGTCCGGCCCTTCCACCGTTTTGATTTTATATTTGCGATACTCTTTCTTATCCGGCTTCCCGTCTGTAAAAACAACCATCGCCGATACCGGGTTTGTGCCTTGAATGTTGGAGTTGTCAAACGCTTCAATTCGGCGAACCTCAGGCAGGCCAAGCCAGCCGGCAAGCGCTTCGCTCGCCTTTACGCTCCGCTCCTCATCCCGCTCGATCAAGCGGAACTTGTCGGAGAGCATAATTTTCGCATTGTCGGTCGCCATGGATACGACTTCGCTCTTCTTGCCGCGCTGCGGCATCAGCACTTTGACCTTTAGCCAATTGTGCAGCGAAGCGACCACCTCATCGGCGTAATTGGACGCCGTCTCCTCGGATGTGCCGGTGGAAGCTGTCGTTGCGTCGTCTGCGGCTTCAGACAGTTCCGCCGCTTCCTTCTCGGATTCCGGCGGCAGCGGCAGCAAAATCTGTTTCGGAAGCGCTGGGTTATCGCTGTAATATTGCGTAACGAACGTCATAAAATCGTCGTATTCCTCGCCGTAATAAGGGAAGGTTGTGCCTCGGCGCTCAATCATTTTTCCTTGCCGCATGTACAGAATTTGCACGCACATCCAGCCCTTCTCGACCGCATAGCCGAAAATATCGCGATCCAGCGCATCCGCCATCGTAATTTTTTGCTTCTCGATAATGGCATCGATCGCAATAATTTGATCGCGGTACTCTTTCGCCCGTTCGAATTCCAGCTGCTCCGCCGCTTCCGCCATTTTGCGCTCAAGATCCTGCTTCACGACATCATGCCCGCCGTTTAGAAACTTCGTTATTTCTTGAACCATCGACTCGTAGGTGCCCGGCTCAACTTCGAATTCGCACGGTGCGATGCATTGCCCGATATGATAATACAGGCAAACCTTATCCGGAAGCGTGCCGCATTTGCGCAGCGGATACAGCCGGTCCAGCAGCTTTTTCGTTTGCTGCGCGGCGAACGCATTCGGGTACGGCCCGAAATATTTGCCTTTATCTTTAACGATCCGCCTCGTTACTTCCAGTCTCGGATGCGCTTCATTCGTTATTTTTATATAAGGAAAGGTTTTATCGTCCTTCAGCAGCACATTGTAACGCGGATGATGCTGCTTGATTAGATTGCACTCCAGAATGAGCGCTTCCATATTGCTGCCTGTCACGATAAAATCGAAATCGCGAATTTCGGAGACAAGCCGCTGGGTCTTGCCGTTATGACTCCCGTTGAAATAGGAGCGAACCCGATTTTTCAGCACTTTAGCTTTTCCTACATATATAATAGTGCCTTCAGCATTGCGCATTAAATAACAGCCCGGCTGATCGGGCAGCAGAGCCAATTTGTTCCTTATCCGTTCCGCAGCTTCGACCTTGCTACCGCCGCCGTTTTGTTTTTGCTCGTTCATGCCGCCCTCCCCAATTACTCCATGAGCAATCGTTTTAAGATCATATGTTCCATATTATCATATCCGCTCTGCATTTCGCCTTACATTTGTCACGCATATTGCTTTACAATTATTCGGAAAGTTGGGTATACTATAAAAAGCGAATTGTGTTTTGAGGGAGGCGTCACCATGGAAAACGTAAGAGATCCACGGGAACATTACAACGAAGAACCGCGCGACGACTTGATGGATGTCGTAGTTGGCTTCGGCGGCATGCTCGGTCTTATGACTGTCATCTTCGCTGTTGCGGTCATCGTTAAATTCGTTATTTCTTAATTCGAATCAGAAACGATTTGAAACAAAAAGCTCCGTTCGGATCAGATCCGGCCGGAGCTTTTTACATTTTTCGAAATTAGACTGTTATTGGACAATGCGCAGCGCTTCTCCCGCAGCGTTTTTGCTGTTGTTTTTCTCGTTAGCGTTATTGTCACGGCTTTTCGCTTGCTGATCGTTATTTGTTTGCTTATGAGAAGGCTGATCGAAACGAGTCCGTTCCGTCCGGTCAATCTGTACGATTCGTCCGTCATGAACGGTAATGTTCACCGAACCATACTGCAAGCCGCTTACCTGATCGATGATTCTCTCCACCCAAAGTTGATCCAATTCCAATGGTTTAGCCATACCCAATCCCTCCATAGTCTACCGATATACTCGGGTTTGTTTGTTGAAGAAAGGACTCTAGCGAGTCCAGTATTCATCCAACGATTATTCATCATTCAGGCGAGGCGCTCGTTGCGCCGTCTTCCATTCAAACAAAGCTTTGACCAGCAATGTAATTACAGCCAGCATAACAAGCAGCGATGCAACCGCAAACGATGCGGAAAACTGATACTCGTTATACAGGATCTCGATATGCAGCGGCAACGTATTTGTCTCTCCGCGAATATGGCCGGATACGACCGAAACGGCGCCAAACTCTCCCATCGCCCTTGCATTGCTTAAAATTACGCCATAGAGCAAGCCCCATTTAATGTTCGGAAGCGTTACCCGCCAAAAAATTTGCCACCCTTTAGCGCCTAAGCTTGCCGCCGCCTCTTCCTCCTGGACGCCTTGCGCCTGCATGAGCGGAATAAGCTCGCGTGCGACAAACGGTACAGTAACAAAGATGGTTGCCAACACCATGCCCGGCAATGCGAAAATGATCTGGATTCCGTTTTTATCGAGCCATGGCCCGAAAAACCCTTGCGCGCCAAACAGCAGCACGTAGATTAACCCTGAAATAACCGGCGATACAGCAAACGGCAAATCAATAAGCGTAATGAGAACGTTTTTTCCTCTAAACTTGAATTTGCTGATTGCCCATGCGGCCGCCACGCCAAAAACAGTATTGAGCGGAACCGCAATGATCGCCACGATAAGCGTCAATCGAAGCGCCGACAGCGCGTCGGGATCGGTAATAGCCGCTTTGTAAACATCGAACCCTTTCTTGAATGCTTCCACAAAAATCGAAACGAGCGGAAGCAAAACGACAAGCCCCAGAAACAATAATGCAATGCCGATCAGAAACCATTGTACGCCTCTCGGCTCCGTAATATGCCTTGGCCGCTTTGACGCTTCTTCGGATAAATGCGCTGTGATTGCGCCTGCCATATTGTCCGCCCCCTTAGTCCGCTATCGTCCGGCGGTTGATCCGCCATTGGAAGAAATTAATGAGGAGCAGCAACAGAAAGGAAACGACTAGCATCACTGCCGCAATTGCCGTAGCGCCGGCATAATCATACTGCTCCAGCTTAGTCATAATAAGCAGCGGAGCGATTTCCGTCTTGAGCGGCATGTTGCCCGAGATAAATACAACCGATCCATACTCGCCGATCCCCCGGGCGAATGCCAAGGCGAACCCTGTTAACAGCGCTGGCATAAGCTCCGGCAAGACCACTTTCCAAAACGTTCGCAGCCGATAGGCTCCAAGCATGACTGCCGCTTCCTCTGTATCCTTTTCGAAGTCTTGCAGTACAGGCTGTACGGTCCGTACAACGAATGGAATACCGATAAATATAAGTGCTATTGTAATGCCGAGCGGCGTATACGCAACCTTCAGCCCCAGCGGCTCCAGCAGCGAACCGACCCAGCCGTTAGGCGCGTAAATCGCAGTCAGCGCGATGCCTGCGACAGCTGTCGGCAGCGCGAAAGGCAGATCGACAAGGCTGTCAATGATCTTTTTGCCCGGAAACCGGTAGCGTACGAGCACCCAAGCGACCAGCAACCCGAAAACCAAATTGACCAGCGCCGCGAAGAAAGCGGTTGAGAAGCTGACCCGGTAAGAAGCCAGCACTCGAGGATCTAAAATAACTGCCCAAAACTCGCTCCAGCTCAGGCCGGAGGTTTTGATAAACACACCGGCGAGCGGAATCAGGACGATTAAGCTCAGATAAGCAATAGTAAAACCTAATGACAATCCGAAGCCTGGCAGCACGTTTTTCGATCTTACTTTTCCCGTCCTGGAACCTTTCATGTGAAGTCAGCTCCAATCATTCCTGTAGAATTCATTTAATTATTTACCAGGCGTATAAATTTTCTCGAAAATGCCGCCAGCGTTAAAGTGCTTCTCTTGCGCAGCTTTCCAGCCGCCGAAATCTGCGTCGATCGACAGAAGCTCAAGATCTTTGAACGTATCTTTGTATTTCGCGCCAATCGTTTCGTTGATTGGGCGGTAGTAGTTTTTAGCCGCAATTTCTTGGCCTTCATCCGAGTACAGATATTGCAGGTAAGCTTCCGCCACTTCGCGCGTTCCGTTAGCGTCAGCCGTTTTGTCAACAATCGCTACCGGAGGTTCAGCCAGAATGCTCAAGCTTGGATAAACGATTTCGAATTTGTCCGGGCCAAGTTCGTTAAGCGACAGGAAAGCTTCGTTTTCCCATGCGAGCAGAACGTCGCCGATTCCTTTTTCTACAAACGTTGTTGTCGATCCGCGTGCGCCGGTGTCAAGAACTGGAACATGTTTGTACAGCTCTTTAACAAACTCTTGCGCTTTCGCTTCATCGCCGTTGTTTTGCTTCAGCGCATAGCCCCATGCCGCGAGGTAGTTCCAGCGTGCGCCGCCGGAAGTTTGCGGGTTCGGCGTAATCACTTCCACTTTGTCTTTGATCAGGTCGTTCCAGTCTTTAATTCCTTTTGGATTGCCTTTGCGAACGAGAAATACGATTGTCGATGTGTAAGGCGAGCTGTTGTGCTCGAATTGCTTCTGCCAATCGGCGTCCAGCAAGCCCGGCTCCACAAGGGAATCGATATCATAGCCGAGAGCGAGCGTAACAACATCGGCTTTCAAACCGTCGATTACGGCGCGCGCCTGCTTGCCGGAACCGCCATGGGATTGCTTCACTGTAACTTCCTGGCCTGTTTTTTCTTTCCAATATTTAGCGAACGCTTCATTATAATCAACATATAATTCCCGAGTTGGATCGTAGGAAACGTTAAGCAGTTCAACTGGACCCTTTGGCTTCTCCGTTTCTTTTGGAGCTTCAGTCGCTGCCGCTCCTGCCTCCGCTGACGGCGATGGGGAAGCTTCTTTGTTGCCTCCATTGTTTCCGTTCGAGCCGCAAGCCGCAAGCACCAAGCTCAATGCAAGAATAAGTACGAGCGAGAATACTGATGTACGTTTTTTCATAGTCAACACACCCCTTATTTTTGTGCGGTAGACCAGCGTGAACGGCTATGCAGCTTTGACGCATCAGCAATCGTTTCACGTTGATATGAAAATGCTTGCGGCTCCGGTAGTCCGGTAGTTTTTGCATTATTCCTACCTGTTTAGTTGGTTATGGATGAATAATACCAGTGCTCCATTATCCTGTCAATAGGAAAATGGAAAAAAAAGATATCCCCCTGCGTTAACGAAACGAGGAGGATACCCTTTCAAACCTATTCATGAAATTCTTCTCCCAATGGAAGCCAATTCTTGTTTATGTCAGTGGAAAGTGGCAGGCGACTTGCCTGCCGCCGTCTGCCTCTTGCAGCGGCGGCTCTTCGATGCCGCATCGCTCTTGAGCGGCTGGGCAGCGCGGATGAAACCGGCAGCCGGACGGCGGATTTGCCGGCGACGGGACGTCGCCCTGGAGCACAATCCGATCCAGCTTCCGGCCTGGCGTCGGTCGCGGAATGGACGACAACAGCGCCGCCGTATAGGGATGCAGAGGTTTTTCGAATAAAGCCTCTGTCGGCGCGACCTCGACGATTTTGCCAAGATACATGACGCCGATTCGATCGGAAATATGCCGAACGACGTTTAAGCCATGGGCAATAAAGAGAAAGGTTAGTCCAAGCTCCTTTTGCAGCTTCATCAGCAGATTGAGCACCTGTGACTGAACAGATACGTCAAGCGCCGATACCGCCTCATCAGCCACAATGAACTCCGGATTCAGCGCAATCGCCCGGGCGATGCCGATTCGCTGCCGCTGTCCGCCGGAAAATTCATGCGGATACCGGTTGCGCCTATCCGCGTCCAAGCCGACGAGCTCCATAAGCTCGACGACGCGCTTATCCACTTCTCTCGCTGGCAGCCGCTCGTGCAGCCGCAGCGGCTCGCCGATAATATCCCGGACAAGAAAACGCGGATTCAACGACCCGAACGGATCTTGAAAAATAATTTGCATCTGCCGCCGCAGGCCGCGAAGCTCTCTTGCGCTGACCTGCTGCACATCTGTGCCATGGAACAACACTTGTCCTTCCGTCGCCTTTTGCAAATTCAGAACGACGCGTCCAAGCGTCGATTTCCCGCAGCCGGATTCTCCGACAAGGCCGAATGTCTCGCCCTTGCGTATCGCAAGCGACACGCCGTCAACGGCTTTGACTTGCCCGGCAACCCGGTTAAGCAGCCCTGTCCGGATCGGAAAATACTTCTTGACGTTGTGAAGCTCCAATACGTTTTCCTTTTTCGTTGCTCCCATAGTCAAATCCTCCGATTCGTTTCCAGGGTCCATTCTCCGCCGCCTTGCTCATAGATCCAGCATGCCGCCTGATGGTCGGCATTCACTTGAAAAACGGGCGGCTCCTTCTGCTTGCAGCTTTCCTTCACATGCGGACAGCGCGGGTGGAATCGGCAGCCGGACGGCAGCTGGCTTAAGCTCGGGATTTGGCCGCGAATCGTGTATAGCTCGTCGCCTCGCGCGCCTTCAAGCCCCGGCACCGACTTCAACAGGCCAATCGTATACGGGTGGCTGGGCCGATTAAATATTTCCTCGGCCGTCCCTTCCTCTACAATCGCCCCTGCATACATAACCGCAATCCGATCCGCCATCTCGGCAGCCACGCCCATGTCATGCGTAATGAGCAGTATTGACATGCCAAGCTCCTGCTGCAGCCGATGCAGCAACTCTAGAATTTGCGCCTGCACCGTCACATCAAGAGCGGTGGTCGGCTCATCGGCGATGAGCAAATCAGGATCGCACGCCAGCGCGACCGCAATGACAACGCGCTGGCACATCCCTCCCGACAGCTCATGCGGATATTGCTTCGCCCGCATTTCCGGCGCCGGAATGCCGACCAACCGAAGCATTTCTACGGCGCTTCGCCGCGCCTCGCTTTTCGATTTATGCTGATGCAGCATAATACTTTCGGCGATTTGATCGCCCACCGTATAGACCGGATTAAGCGCAGACATCGGGTCCTGAAAAATCATCGCGATTTTATTGCCGCGAATGCGCATCATTTCATTCTGGGACCGGCTTGTAAGCTCTTCTCCTTGAAAGCCGATGCCGCCTTCCAGAATCGCCCCGCCCGCATACTCGACCAAACGCATAACGGCGAGCGAGGTCACGCTCTTGCCGCTTCCCGACTCGCCGACAAGGCACACCGTCTGCCCTTTGCCAAGCGACAAGTTAACGCGGTCCGTCGCCTTCACTACGCCGTTCTCCGACTGAAAACCGACGGTCAGATTTTCGATTTCAAGAAGCTTTTCCGCCATTTGTCCAGCCTCCTTCCGGATTTTGCCCGCGGATTTAGCGCATCTTGAATACCGTCGCCAATAAAATTAACCGCGAGAACGACGAGCAGAATGCACATGCCTGGATAAACAGCCTGCATCGGATCGACCAGCATATACTCTTGCGCATTGCTCAGCATCAAGCCCCAGCTCGTCTTCGGCGCCTGTATTCCTAAACCGAGGTAAGAAAGCGCCGATTCGCTAAGAATCGCTCCGCCTACCATCAGAGTCGCATTCACAATAATCGGAAAGCTCGAATTGCGAAGCAAATGGCGAAAAATAATGCCCCAGCTGGATACGCCGATCGCCTTCGCCGCCTCCACATATTGCATTTCCCGCAGCTGCAGAAAGGTTCCGCGCACAAGTCTTGCAACGCTCATCCAGCTCGTCAGAACGAGCACGAGAATCATATAGCGGAACTCCGTGCCGAAGATCGCCAATACAAGAATGTTCAAAAACAACAGCGGCACCGAATTCATCACATCGACAATTCGCATAAAGCAAGTGTCAATAAAGCCGCCGAAATAACCGGAAATCGCACCGACAATCGTTCCGATCAGCACTGCGCCAAGCGCAACAGAGAAGCCGACCATCAGCGATATTCTTGTGCTGTACAGCAGCCTCGCAAAGATATCCCGGCCAAGCGTATCCGTCCCAAGCAAGTGCCCGTCGCTTCCCGGCTTTAAATTAGCGAACATCAAATCGATTTTAGCCGGATCGTATCGGGTAAAGAGCGGAGCAAAAACAGCCAGGACGATAAAAATAAGAAGAACGGCCAGACCGCTCATCGCATACGGATTGAGCCTAAACTTCGACCATGCCGTAAGCCATGGACCTGGAAGGCGCTTCAGCTTCCGCAATCTGTCCGCTGATTTCCCGCCTGCTGACATTGGGACGCCTGCCCGGTCGTCCCGTTCTTGCAGCTTCATCGCTGTCATGCCGCTCTCCCCCCTTTCTTGCCGAGCTGAACTCTAGGGTCGACGACGGCATAAAGCAAATCTGCCGCTAAATTGCCAACAATGACAATAACAGCAGTGATCATCGTAATGGCCATTAATACGGAGTACTCTCTCGCGATCGCCATCTCCACATAAAGCCGCCCCATTCCCGGCCAGTTGAAGACATTTTCCGTTAGCGCCGCTCCTCCGACAAGCAAAGGTAGATCCAGCGCTATAATCGTAATGATCGGTATAAGAGCGTTGCGCAGCGCATGCTTGTAAATGACCTTGCCTTCCCTGACGCCTTTCGCTCTCGCCGTTCGAATATAATCCTGATGCAGCACCTCCAGCATGCTGGAGCGCGAATATTTCACATAGGCGGCAAGAAAACCGAGCGTCAATACCGATACCGGCAAAATAAGATGCATGAGCAAATCGCCGATTTGCCCTTCCTTGTCCATCGAATACATATCGGCTAGCGGCAGCCAGTCCAGCTTTAGCGAGAAAATTTGCTGCAAAATAATGCCGAACCAAAATGTCGGCATCGCAAATCCGATATACGACACGAAGGATGCAGTTTGATCGGACAAGCTGTATTCCCTCGTACTGTTGTAAATGCCCCATGGAATCGCAATGAGCATCGTCAGCAGCCAAGCCGATCCCATCAATACAACCGTATTGCTTACCGTCGGCCAAATAATATCCCCGACCGGAATGTTGTTTTTAAACGTATGTCCTAAATCGCCCTGCAGCAAATCGCCGAGCCATCTAAAATATTGCACGACAATCGGATCGTACAGCCCCATATTTTCCGCTTGCGTCTTTAACGCCTCGGGCGACAGCCCAGGCGCGAGCATAATTTGAAATGGCCCGCCTGGAGCCGCATGGATGAGGCCAAACGTTACAATTGTGATGAGGAACAGAACCAGAATCGATTGAAGCAAGCGTCTAATGATGAATTCGGTCATCGCCCATCCTCCCGGATCGTTCGCCGGAAATGCGCCGCGCGGTCCTTTGCAGGATGCGCAGCGCATAGAGGCAAACTATTATGCTTCTGCTCGCAAGTGCTCTACACGGTCAGCCACCATTTAATAATATGGTAGAAGTAGCCTGTTTGATGGGACGGCTCCGGCGCATCCTCTTCGGCATACTTAACCTTCGGTCCGACACCCTGCGGATTGCCGTATTGGTACAAGAAGATGTAAGGGAGATCCGCCGAAATTTCTTTGGCGATTTCATCGTAAATCGTTTTGCGAGCGGCTTGATCGACGACGGAATAGCCGTCTACCCAAAGCTTGTCGAGCTTTTCGTTTTTGTACCAGCCTACGTTTTGGCCTGTCGGCGGGAAGTATTTCGACGAGAAAATGCTTTCCGCATCCGGATCCGGATTGCTGAGCGACCAGCCAAGCAAAATGGCAGGGTATTTGCCTGGCGTAATATTTTGATCGATCCAAGTAGCGAAATCCATCGCTTTCGGAACAACCTCAATGCCCACATCCTTCAGGTTTTGCTGAATAATCGTTGACACTTGCTCACGGCGGCTGTTGCCGGAGTTATATTGCAGCTCGAAGGAGAACCGCTTGCCGTCCTTCTCCAGAATGCCATCCTTGCCCGCTACCCAGCCGTCTTCGGCAAGCAGCTTTTTCGCTTGTTCGGCATCGTAGCTGTAATTAACCGCGTTCGGGCTGTCCGCCCACGATCCCGGCATAAATGGCGAATTCATCAGCGCGCCTGTGCCTTTCAATACATTGTCAACCATGCCTTGTCGGTTAAGCGCATGCGCGATTGCCTGTCTCGCCTTTTGCGATGCGAACGGCACGAACTTGCCGGGATGGTTGTTCGGATCGAAATTGAAGGAGATATACTCATACGAGGACGAGCGGCCGGTAACGAGCTTAATTTTGTCATTGCTCTTCACCGCATCGATTTGCGGAATCGGAATGGCAAGCGTCGTATCGACTTCGCCTTTAATTAACGCTTGCACCTCTGTATTTTGATCCGCATAAATTTTGTACACAATTTTTTGAATGTTCGGCTTCACCTCTCCCCAATAGTTCGGATCGGCTTCGACGCTTACATATTGCGCCGTCTTCCATTCCGACCATTTCCATGGACCGTTTGTTACGGTCTGGGCAGGATCTTTGCCGTACGGATGCGCCTGCAGCTCCTCTACCTTCACATCCTTCAAGATGTGTGCCGGAACCGGGCTAAGCATTAGCGAGTATTGGAACGGCGCATACACCTGCTTAAGCGTAATTTTCAATGTGTAATCGTCGACTTTTTCAACTTTATCGATTTTATCGAGCGTAGCGATCGCCGGCGAACCTGCTGCCGGATTGATCGAGGTATTAATCGTATATACGACGTCGTCAGCGGTAACCGGCTGTCCGTCGCTCCACTTGGCGGTATTTTTCAATTTAATGGTGTAGGTTTTGCCGTCTTCGGAGATTTGCGGAAGCTCGGCTGCGAGGGACCACGGCTCGGCGACGATGTTGCCGGAACGGTCCAGATTATAGAGGCTGGAGTAGAGCAGATAGCCGATGTCGCCGGATGCTGTATCCTGCACGTACAACGGATTGACGGTTACGATATCGCTAAATGTACTGACGGTCAGCGTGCCGCCTACTCTAGGGGCATTGTCGTCCTTAGGCGATTCCGTCGGAGCTGTTGTTGCGGCCGTATCGCTCGGTTTCGGCGACTCGGCGTCATTGCCTCCATTATTGTTGCTTGTACATCCTGCTAACAAAATGACAACCATAAGCAGCGCGAGAACATATCGGGATGATTTCCTCTTTAATACCATCTTAACGCCTCCTCTATAGTTATTGCTTTTCAAGGGCACATGCCTTTCGCTTGGCAGATCCGGAACGTTTTTCTGTTTCACATTAGTTCTGTAAACACAAAACTTGCTTAACATTCTTACGCTAATTCGGTCGATTTGTTTAACTATTTGCAATTTTCAGACTATTTTTGTCACAGCTATTGCTTTCCCTCTAAAACACTCCTACTATGGAAATATTGACGGGCCCTGTTCATTCCGAATTGTAAAATGCTGAGATCGTTCTCCTCCTATGTATCCGCCTGATTTGGAACATATTCTCACTCCCCTTCCTTTGCCAAAGAGTATACAACATTATATTAACGCGGTAAATGGTTAAAGTAATATTTTGTTTACAAATGCTTCATGCAAAATAAAGCAGCTCCGAAGGCCCTGTTTCCTTGCCTTCGGAGCTGCTTTATTTTTACGCTATCGTTTTCCCCGTTTATTTTCCCCGGTAACCATGACAACTTGCACGTACGGGCGGATCCGGTCCATTAAACGCTGGCCTTTATGCCGCTCATCGCCATCCTTGCTTGTAAAGCTAAAGTGCTGTTCCAACGCATCGAGATCATAATTGGACGTGTAGAGCGTCGGTTTCCTGTTCATGCGGTAATTCAAAATCGAGCCGAGCACATGATCGCGAACCCAAGGATTCAAATTTTCCGCGCCGATGTCGTCGAAAATAAGAAAATCGGTTTCCTTCATCATCTCCGTCGTCTCTCGCAGCTTGCCCGGCTCATGCATCATCGATTTCAAATCCTCGACGAAATCCGGCATGTAGACGATAACGCCGGAATAGCCCGCTTTCGCAAGCTCGTGAAGCAGATAGCACATCAGGAACGTTTTTCCGGTTCCAAAAGTGCCCGCCAAATAGAGCCCTTCCTTCTGCAGCCCTTCTTCTTTCGCGCGGTCAATATAATTGAGCACTTCGTAAGCCGCTTCCGTGCGATTAGGATCGTTGAACAATATTTCGTCAGCTGAATAACCGTTTTGCAGCGCCGTTTCATCAACGTAATAGCTGCGGACACGGCTGCGAATCTGCTCCTCGCTGCGGCGGGCGATAAACTTTTTGCAGGATACTTTACGGTCGATAATTTGCGGCTGATCGGCTACAATTTCGCACGACAGCAACGTATAATGCCCTTCAAAATCGTTCGGGCAACGATCCAGACCCGGACAATTGGAGCAATTGCGGTATTCCGTCACATATTGATAAACACGGTTCAGGTTGAGACGAACCGCTTGCTCGTCGAGCTCAGGATGTTTGGCAAACAGCCGCTCGACCAGCGGATCGACCATCAATTCCGTTAACCTCTGCTCCGCCTGATCGGTCATTTTCCGTCCGGTCGGCCAAGATTTCAACAAATCGCCTAGCGATTCCATTCTCTTCACCCCGCATTATAAAATTGAAAAAAATTAAACCTTGTTACTTGCCGTCCAGCTTTCGCGCGAGCTTGCGCATTTGCTCCAGTTTCTCCGGTGTTATCGCCGACTGCTCCGCCCTTGCGCCGCTGTCTTGAACGATAGGAATGGACGGCTTCCGCGAAGCGCCGCCGCTGCGGCCCGTTCCCGCTCGGCCAGTCGCACGGCTTCCGCCAGGCGATTCTTTGCGCCGTTCCTTCTCGGCTTCTACCTTCGCTTGCTCGCGCACATAGAGAACCGCTTTTTCGAAATCGTCGATTTGTTTCATAAGCATATTGGATACGACCGCTTCTATAAACGTTTTCGTTACCCGCTGCGAATCATTCGATCCAATCACATAATGGATAAGGACGTTAATTACCGGTGCAGGCAGGCGATAATTCAGATCGATCCGCTCAAAGGTGCGTTCCATCCAATCGGGCACCGCCCCCGGGAAAAACCGGTGTAAAAACCTTGTATGCGGCTCGTTCCGCATAAGCATATTGTACTGCTGGATATCGCAGCGTCCCTGAAGCTGCGCAGGAACGTTCAAGTAGTATTCCTCCTGAACGCCAACCTCTTCGATTTCCGTTTCGGCATCCGCTTCATTCGCCGCTTGAATTCGGGCCATATTCCGCTGACGGTCGCCTTCCCGCTTCTTATCCTGGCGGTAGAGCTGATTGGCGCGAAGCCCCAGCTCATCCACATCAAGTCCTGTTTCATGCGTAAAAATGCCGTCTTCATCCAATAGCCGGCAAATATCGGCTACGGACAAACTATATTTATAAGCGACATAATTAATTTGCGCGAGCTCTTCCGCATTGTTGCGCAGCCGCTCTACAAAGCTGCGGTTAGCTGAATTGCGCGGAAAACGCAAAATGATATCGCCGTATGGAATGCCCGCCGTCTCGAGCTGCGGCCGCTTGGCCGCCTGCCTTGTTGGAGCGACTTCAGTAAGCGCCTGCTCGAGCTCGAAATCAACGGACTGTGCGTTTAACTGGAACAATTCATAGAACGGAACCGAAATGTTTTCCTTCGATAACTTGAGCTTCGCATCCGCCAGCTCATCCGGCTCTTGCGCGCCGAACTGCTCGCGCAGCGCTATGACGGCATACTTGCCGATTTTGTCGCGAAGCAGCAGCGTCAAATGCTGATTGCGGAAAAACTCTCCCGGCGACAACGGCTGTGACAGCTCATATTCATAAATGACATCAGCTTGATCTGGCATGCCAAGCCGCGACGTTTGCAGCAGCCCGACCGCTTCCAGCCGCGACGTTTGCTCGATCAAATATTTGCGGCCTTTCTCATTCATATCGAGGCCTAGTCCAAGAAACAGCTTGCGCTGAGGCTCGATCGGCGAATAGCCGGTCGTGCCCTCTGCAATTCCGTGATACAGCTGCTGGAATAAGGCCACAGCAAACGCGCCGATCATCGGTTGATAGATGAGCGACAGCATTTTGTAATCCAGGCTGTTTAGCGAAAAATCACGGAATATGTAATAACGATGATGTTCCGTATATTGTAAAAGATTGCCGATGCGCATGCATCTACTCTCCATCCCTTAGCCGTACTTTCTATCATTCTATCATAAAAGAGCCCGCTTAGGCGGAGTCGAAAAATAGAAAAATCCCCCGAATGAGGGATTTTTAAAAAGCGATATCGATTATGCTAACTAGAACATTTTGTAGCCGCCGCGGCGCAGCGCACGAATCGCCCATCCGCTTATATAAGCGCCTGCCAGAGCGCCGATTACCGGAATCAAGTCAATAATCGTAAAGGCGGTGAAATTGCCAACAAACGATTCGGAATCATCCCATGTTTGCCATATATATAGCGGAATAAGTACGATAATGAACACGTAAATCGGAAACCAGGTTGTTTTCAAAAGCATATTCAGAATAAAGCCGATGCCGAACATCATAACCAAAAACAGCACCGTCGCTACAATCAGTTGAAGCATGCATAATTCTCCTTTATATTCAGGCTCTCGCTCTTCAGTTTAAATAATGGCATGGATGAAGTCAATTGGACTCGTCCATTTGTCACAAGTCCGCCATTTGCTCTGAACTGAAATTTTAGGCTACAATATGGAAAGCGAATGAACGAGAGGAGTATGACATGCAATGAGTGAAGTAGCATTGACATTAGAAGGCTGGTACGCGCTGCACGACTTCCGTACTATCGATTGGACCGCTTGGCGCAACGCGAGCGACGCGGAGCGCAGCCGCGCACTGGACGATTTGCAATCGTTTTTGAATGAATGGGCTGAGGTAGACGCGAGCAAGCAAGGCAGCACTGCCGTTTACTCGATCGTCGGACAGAAAGCCGACTTCGTATTTATGCATCTGCGCGAAACGCTGGAAGAACTGAACGCGGTAGAAATCGCATTTAACAAAACGCTGTTCGCCGAATTCACCGTACCGACTTACTCCTATGTAAGCGTCGTTGAGCTGAGCAACTACGTAAATCAACCGGGAGCAGACCCGATGCAAAATCCGGAAATCGTTGCGCGCCTGAAGCCGACGCTTCCGAAAGCGAACCATATCTGCTTCTATCCGATGAACAAACGCCGCCAAGGCAACGACAACTGGTACATGCTGAGTATGGACGAGCGCCGCACTATGATGCGCAGTCACGGCATGATCGGCCGCCAATATGCGGGCAAAGTGAAGCAAATCATTTCCGGCTCCGTCGGCTTCGACAACTGGGAGTGGGGCGTTACGCTGTTCGCGGATGACGCGCTTCAATTCAAGAAGCTCGTTTACGAAATGCGCTTTGACGAAGTAAGCGCGCGTTTCGGCGACTTTGGCGACTTCTACATCGGCAACCTGCTGACGCCGGACAAATTCTCCGCAATGCTTCAACTGTAAAACAACAATGAAGCCCTCCGCATAGCGCACTTGCCTATGCGGGGGCTTTTATGTTCAATCCTCCCCATCCACCGCGCCCGCGTCTTTGCCTTTCACATTCACCATTAGCGAAGCTGTTTCGCAATTTAGCGAAGCCATCTACTTTATTTTGACCCTTTACCGCTTGAATTCATGCGACAACGAACCGAACTTCGCAAATCATGAATTGAAATTCGTTATTCTCGAAGATAAGTTCGTTATTACTCTTTGTCAGGCCGTTTCACTCTCCGGCAGCGAAGTTACTTTCGCTATTTTGCGAACCGGCTTCGCTCCGCTCCCAGCTCCAGCTGATTACGCAAACCGCACTGCTTAAATGAACACACCATACAACGCGCCATCTTTGTCTTCTGGCACCATACAGCAAAAGCACAGACTAGGTAGAACGCGGGGCATACGACGAAGAAGCTTTCCAACTATTGAACGTAATTCGCAAGCCGATAAGATGTAACCCGATATGGGGACGGGATTGGAACAATCGCGCCGTCAGACTCGAATCTTCTTAACCAGTTGGACGCCGAACGATTGCTGATTTGAAAAGGGCCGGCCAGATCGGAAGCTTTAATTTTCCCATCCTTTCGCATCGCCATTTGGATGACAAGCTGCTTGCGCGACTCCCAAACTTGACTGCTATGATCAAATTCTTGCCTGTACGCTTGAGACCACCATTGCCCGATCGCCTGCTTGATTTGCCGCTCGCATTGCTTCGGCTGATTCTCCACCTGCCAAGCCGAGAAGCGCAGCACCATCCATCCGGACAGCACGAGATCGTTTTGCCGTTGTAAGTGGTCATTGAATTCGCCAGGCGACACATCTCGCGCATGCGTAGTAAAGCCGTCAATTTCAATGACAAGCCGAACGCCATGCTTAACAAATACAAAATCAGCAAATCGTTGCCCGCCTTTATAATCGATAAACGGGTGTTCCGCTTTCAATCCTTCATAACTGAAATCAAACGCCGGCCCCCACACCGTCTCCAAAAAGCGCAATTCAATTTTCCCGAGCTTGTTGCGGTACTTTCCGTTTAACGCAGCTTCCCTGTTGAATTGTTCGATAAAACGATCGGTATTCGGATGCATGACTTTCCTCCACTTCCTATTTTAGTTCCTGAAAACAAAAAACACTCTGACCGCGGCGCTTGGGCCCGCAATCAGAGTGTGCTTCACTCCAGAATACTGGTTACTTATCACCAGTATAGTTACCTCTTCTTTATTTAGCAACCATTTCTTACAAATACATCCAACAACGAAGCTGTTTCGCAGATTAACGAAACAATATTCGTTATTTGGAGCAACCAAGTTGGCTCATTCTTTAATAAAGAACCATTTTTCGCAATCCAACAACTTGTATTCGCTAATAGCGAAGTTAGATTCGTTCTCTTCTGCAGATCAGCGTAAAGAACTGTTTTAGCGAAATTTGCTTCGTTATTTAGCGACTCCGCTTCTCTAAAATACGCTGAAACTCAAATAAGCTGGCTGGGTAGGCGACCAAACTGCGTAATATAAGAAAGACTTTCGCCGCAATGGCGAAAGCCTTTTTTCATAACCTGCCTAGCAGGACTTAGTTATCATCTTCATCCTCGTCCTCGTCATCCAACGATGTGAGACGTTTGGATTCCAAGTACTCTTGCGTCGCGCGATCGCGTTCCCGGCTCTTGTCTTTTAAACGCTCAATCGCAGGCTGGATCAGCAGATCTACTTCCTTCTGCACGGTGTAAGCGAGATCATAACGATTCTGCGATTCCAGAAACGAGCCGACCTCCATTAACGCGTTGTAGCGATCCAGCTCATCTCTCGTCAGCAATCCCCGTACCTGTACGCTGCAATGACGCATTATAGAAATTTACCTTTGCGCAGGACGAGCGGAATGCCGCCGATAATGAACAGATAGCGAAGGTCGATCAGCTTTTTCAGCCAAGCGGCTACGCGGCCTTTATATTTCTTGCCGAACGCAATGCCGATCGCTTCGCCTTTGCCAAGCGATGCCACGGTTCCTTTGTTGCTGAAAACAAAGCCTTTAAGCGGCTGGTTGCGAATCGATGCTACCAGGTTGTGCGCGCATACGACGCCTTGCTGCATTGCGATTTGCGCAGTTGGCGGATATGGACGGCCTTCCGGGTTGAACATCAGCGAATTGTCGCCAACGATATAGATGTTCTCATGGCCCGGAGCGCGCAGGTTGTCGTCGATTTTAACCCGTCCACGCATCGTTTCGAAGCCTGCGTCCTCAATGAGACGGTTGCCGCGAATACCGCCGGTCCAAATCACGGTTTGCGATTTAATTTCTTCACCCTCGCCGACTACAACGCCATCCGGGGTGCACTCTTTAATGGCAGTACCGATGCGGAACGTAACGCCTTTTTTCGTAAGAACATCCATCGCATACTCGACAAGCTCTGAATCGAAGCCCGGCAGCGCTGTCGGCGCCGCTTCGATGTTGTAAATTTTAACGAGCGACGGGTCAACGTCGAATTGCTTGCAAAGCTCCGGAATACGATCCGACAGCTCGCCGATAAATTCGATGCCGGTAAAGCCCGCGCCCCCTACAATAAATGTCAAATAGTCCGTACGATGAGGCTCGCGTTTGTAGCGAGCAAATTGGTATTCAATATGTTCACGGATCAAACGAACCGAGTTGATGCTGCGAATGTTCATCGCATATTCGCCAAGTCCAGGAATACCGAACGTTTCTGGCTCTCCACCGAGACCGATAACGAGATAGTCATAAGAAAGCGTGCCGTCTTCAAGAATTACCTTTTTATCTTGCGGGCGAATTTGTACGACAGTCGATTTGACGAAATCGATTTTGAACTCGTCAATCAGCTTCGAAATGCTGACTCGTGCGTTTTCCGGATTATCAGTACCAGCTGCAGGCATATGCAAATGGGTTGTAATATAATGATAGTCATGCTTATTTACGAGAGTGACGTCCGCTTCATTATAATTTAGCTCTTTCTGCAAACGCAGCGCTGTCAAAACTCCGCCGTAACCAGCTCCTAAAATAACGATCTTCGGTATGTTGCTCATCGTATGATCCCATCCAATCCTGTCTTTATAATTTTTATCTTTTCTTTGTGAAAAATTACACAATCCCGTATGCAAATTTATAATTATTGTCCGGTAGTTTGTGCAATTCGGTTCCTCTTTATAATAACGAAACTGACCTCATATCTCTCCATATGAAACGGACCGCAAACTTGGCTATTTTCGCTCTAATCTCCGGTGTTTTCTAGTCAGCGCCTTATATAATATACATCAGAAATATTACATAGTTTTCATTAAAAGTTCAAGAGCAAAATATACGAAAAACTTTAGAGGGGCATACAAATTCATCCCTCCAACACTTATAATAAAGGAAGTGTTTTATTATATTGTTGGAGGTGTTTTTCGTGACTAATTCCGATGCTGCCATTGTTGATATTGCCATTATTGGCGGCGGCCCTGCCGGCCTGTTTGCCGCTTTTTATGGAGGGATGCGCCAAGCTTCCGTATTATTAATAGAAAGCATGCCTCAGCTTGGCGGTCAATTGGCCGCCCTGTACCCTGAGAAATATATTTATGATGTAGCCGGTTTTCCTAAAGTAACCGCGCAAGAGCTGGTCGACCGTTTGATTGAGCAAGTCGATCTGTTCAAGCCGGACATACGCCTCGAAGAAAAGGTAGCCGAAGTCAACAAAAAGGATGAACGTCTCTTCGAAATCGTCACCAACAAATCAGCCTATTATGCTAAAGCTGTCATTATTACAGCTGGCGTCGGCGCATTCGAGCCGCGTCGCTTGGAATTGCCGGAAGCGGCACAATACGAAAAAACAAATCTTCATTATTTTGTCGGCGATCTACAACGTTTTAAAGGCAAAAACGTGCTTATTAGCGGCGGCGGCGATTCAGCCGTTGACTGGTCGCTCATGCTCGAGCCGATCGCGCAATCGGTCACGCTCATTCATCGCCGGGATAAATTCCGCGCGCACGAGCACAGCGTGCAAAATCTTATGAACTCATCGGTAAATGTCGTTACACCTAAAGAAATTACAGCGCTCCATGGCGACGGCAGCGGGCATATTGAACGCGTCACTCTGGCCGACGTCAAAACAGGCGAAACGTCTGAGCTTGCTGCTGACGCCGTGATCGTCAATTTCGGCTTTGTTTCCTCGCTGGGGCCAATCTCCGATTGGGGCATACAGATCGAAGGCGGCTCCATTGCCGTCGACACTCGGATGGAAACGAATATTTCCGGCATTTTTGCTGCCGGCGATATTACGACCTATCCCGGCAAGCTCAAGCTTATCGCAGTCGGCTTTGGCGAAGCTCCAACCGCGGTGAACAACGCCAAAGTATACATCGATCCTAGCGCTAAGCTGTCGCCGGGCCATAGCAGCAATATGAAGTTGTAAGGCTATAATTATAAAACAAAAAGGGTATCCTATCCTTGATTTGAATGGACCGCATGACGGTCCTGGGTTCACTCAAGGAGGGATACCTTTATGTTTTGTCCAGTATGCAACGGCCTGCAGACCTTAACGGCAAATTGCGACAACTGTCGCGCGCCATTAAGCGATCTGGGACGAATGGCAGATTTGACAGGGCCTTACGCCCCTTACGAGCCATTAGATATATTGGAGCAATCGGAAAGTATGGCAATTTGCAATCATATGGCTTTCTGCCTGAATTGCGAGCAGTCCATTAACGTTTCAATAATGGAATGGTCCTAACTTAAGCAGTAACGCGATCCTCGCGCAAACCGAGCTTCCGTCTTTTCATTTCCAATTGCAGCATGTAAATAAATTCTGGCTCCAGCTCAAATTGGACGGCCGCAAAATAGGTGTCTTCCAACAGTTCATCGGATAGCAGCTCCATAGCGACACTTCCTTTCTTTTCGGGTTTTCCTAATTTCTTCCTCATATTAGCATTGATTTTTATATAGAACAACCGTTCCTGTTATTCACAACAACCTGTGGACAGGCTGTGCACGATTTGTGGACATACGTCGAAAAATGAGAGAAATCAAGGTGGATGATGTGGATATTGTTATACACAGGTAATTTCAAGCCACTTGTGATAAAAAAGTTTAATCATATTCTATTACCCCATTAATAGAATATATAGGTTTCACAAGCATATAATGATTGGTTCCGTTCGTTCGGGACCCATTCTTGCCGCATGTTTCGCACAAAAAAATAAACCCAATCGGGTTTATTTATTGCGGCCGCGTATTCACTTCAAAAATCCATATATTCCCCTCAGTGTCAATGCCGTAATCGAATCCTAACTGTCCAATGCCGGGAAAACGCATCTCCAGCAATTGCGTAGACAATACGGTAAGCTCGCGCATTTTACGCTTTTTTACACCAACCAATGAAGGAGATAATGACATCCGAATGCCTTGGGCAGCCGAAACTAAAGTCCCGCCCCGGCAAATATTCGTCACAAACAAGCCTGGCTTCGCAATCCGCCCGACAATAGCACGATATACCCAGCCTTTTTCTGTCTTTACATATTTTACGCGGTAATCGATCGGACGGCCGTTTACCGTTGCGAGCCGAATGCCCTTTTGAATTAAATAGGCGCGCTTTTTCTTGCATTTGTCGAGAGAACGCTTCATGCTCTCGAAACTCGAAAAGCTGCGCGTTTTTGCATAGTAAGAATAAGAATAGCCTACGTCCGTTTTTGATACTTTTATAACCCCATGTCCGCCAGCTCCGCGCACCGGCTTCACAACAACCATTTGATGCGTATTCAGCATGCTTCTTAAATTTTCGCTCGAATACCTTTTTGTAGGAGGAATATGCGGCACAATAGTGGGATGGGAGCGAAGCACGGCCGTTTTGGTCCATTTGCTGGCCAATTGCCTGCCTTGTTGTTCACCCAATGCTGTCAATCTCCTTTCCTGCGGCTTCATCCATAGCATATGTCGGAATGACGTTTGTCTCTTGGATGAATGCCGCAGGCCAGGAGCCCTTTTACTGAAAATCGCCTGATCTGTGCATCATTACTTCTTGTTGTTGTCCATTGCCGCTTTAAGCGCATCGGCCAAGCTGTTCGACAACGAAACGTTGTCGCTGTACTGGTCGATCAGCTTTCGCTGCTGATGCTTGTTCACGCGGCCGCTCTTGTTGTCGTCCAGCATTTCGATCACATTGCACGGTCGGCATTGCGCATATTTGCCTGCTTTGCCCGTATGAATTTCCATTTTCTTGTGGCATTGCGGACAACGCTTGTTGGACAATACAGGCTCAGCAGCTCTTCGATAGCTGCATTCCCGATCTGAGCAAACGAAAGACTTCCCTCTTTTGCCCTTCACTTCCATAAGCAGCTTGCCGCACTCCGGACAACGGGAATGCGTCAAGTTATGCGGCTTATATTCCTTCGTTTCGCTTTTCACTTCGGACACCCATTTGCTTGCTTGCTCGCGAATGACGGCCATAAACTTAGCCGGATCGCCTTTGCCTTGGGCAATACGCTCCAGCTCGCGCTCCCACTGCGCCGTCAGGTCGGGACTGCGCAGCTCGTCAACAACAAGCTCGATAAGCTGTTTTCCTTTGCCAGTCGGAATAAGCCGGTTTTGCGACCGTTCAATTGTATCCGTCGACAGCAGCTTCTCAATAATATCGGCGCGCGTAGCCGGCGTGCCCAGGCCGTGCTTCTCCATCTTGGAAAGCAATGCGGCTTCGGTATAACGAGGAGGAGGCAACGTGCGGAGTTCTTTCAATCGACTTTGCTTAACGGCAAGCGTTTGACCGGCAGCAAGCTCCGGCAGCAGCTGTTCAGGCTGGCGATCCACTTGCCCCCCGTTCTCATCTTCATCCTCGTCATCAGCCGCGCCTTGCGCATCCCCGCTTCCGCCGTAGAGCTCCTTCCAGCCGTAATCTTTCCGCACTTTGCCTTTGGCATACAGCCTGTCTCCGCCAACAGCAAGCACGACGCTCGTCTCGTCATAACGATAAGGCGGATAGAACAAAGCGATAAACCGGCGAACGATCAGATCGTAAAGCTTTCGTTCGTCATTGCTTAGCGCAGACAGATTGACGAATTGCTCGGTCGGGATAATCGCGTGATGATCGCTTACTTTACTGTCATCGACAAAACGCTTCGTAACCGGCAGCTGACCTTTAAGCAGCTTTCGAGCATGCTGGGCGTACGGACCGACTGCTATGCTTTCCAGCCGTCCCTTTAAGGTCGGAACGATGTCGCTGGACAAATATTTAGAGTCCGTGCGCGGATAGGTTACAAGCTTATGCTGCTCATACAGCTTTTGCAGTACGTTAGACGTCTGCTTGGCGGAAAAGCCAAGACGTTTGTTGGCATCTCGCTGAAGCTCCGTCAAATCATAGGCCGACGGATGCGGCTCCGATTTTTCCGTTGTGCGCAGCTTGTCTACCTTGGCTTGTTTACCATTCAATCGCGCAACGATCGCATCTGCTGCCTCACGGCTCCACACACGCCCGTCCTGCGAATCATTCTCTCGCCAGATAGCCTGGAAAGCGCCAAGATCGGCCGAAACCGTCCAATAGGGCTGCGATTGAAATTGCTGAATCTCGCGCTCCCGATCCATCAACGCGCCAAGCGTAGGCGTTTGCACCCTGCCTGCCGCAAGCTGAGCATTATATTTAACGGTCAACGCCCGCGTCATGTTCAGACCGATCAGCCAGTCCGCTTCCGCTCTGCAAACCGCTGATGCGTACAAGTTGTTGTATTCCTTTCCTGGCTTAAGCGAATTGAAGCCGTCTTTAATCGCTTTATCCGTCTGCGAAGAAATCCAAAGCCGTTTGAACGGCTTTCGCCAGTGAACAAGCTCCATAATCCACCGCGCCACCAGCTCGCCTTCGCGCCCTGCGTCAGTCGCTATTATAAGCTCGCCAATGTCCTGCCGCCGGCAAAGCTGCGCGACAGCCTTATATTGATGCGACGTTTCCTTCATGACTTTCAAATTCATTTTTTGCGGGAGCAGCGGCAAATCTTCCAAGCTCCATGTTCGATACTTGGCATCGTATTCTTCTGGCTCAGCTAACGTAACAAGATGGCCAAGCGCCCATGTGACGACATATTGCGGTCCTTCGATGTAGCTTTTATTTTTTTGGCTGCAGCCGAGCACGCGGGCAATTTCTTTCGCTACGCTCGGTTTTTCCGCCAGCACTAATGACTTCATTGCGATTCTCGCTCCAATCCTTTGCTTTATTCTCTATCAGGCTTGCGGCCAGTTGCCGCGTACAAGCTTTCTCCTATTCTAGCACATGCTAACCGCGAACATGGCGCTCGATTTTACCCGGGAAATCTGAGTGTGCTATATTAGTTCCATTATGTAAAGATCTCATATTTTGCGGCAGGGGTGTTTAAATCAATGAAGCTTCGTTTTGTTGCAGTAATCTCGGCAATATTGCTCTTATTCGGCTTAATTAACTGGTATATCGGCTGGAACGGCTGGGCATACTTGTCTGCCTTGTTTGGATGGGAACGGCCGCTTGTGTACGGCGTTGTCATTGCCATACTAGCTCTCAGCTATATATTGGGACGACTGGGTCAAAACTATTTTATCCGTCCGCTAGCCCGTCCTATCAAACTGATCGGCTCCTATTGGTTTGCGATTGTCGAGTACGGCATATTGCTGTTGCCGCCGGCTGATCTCGCCTTATGGCTGTTGACTAAAGCTTCCGTCTCGCAAGAAGACGCCGTCATCGCCGTCGGAACGATTGTCGCCGTCATCCTCGCCGCCATTCTCATCCGCGGCTCCTGGAATGCATGGACGCCAATCGTGCGCAGCTATGAAGTAAGCCTTGCTAAAAGCGCGGGCAGCATTAAGGGGCTGACGATCGGCGTTGCCTCCGACATCCATCTGGGAACGACAGTCGGAAACCGCCATTTGCAGCGACTCGTCGATGAAATGGAGCGCATGAAGCCGGACCTGATTTTGCTGCCGGGCGACGTGCTCGATGATGATATCGATCCTTTCATCCGTTACAACATGGCTCAAGTCATGAAAAAGCTGCAAGCCCCGCTGGGCGTGTACGCCGTTCTCGGCAATCACGAATATATTGGCGGCCATATCGAGCGTTTCGTTGCCGAAATGGATGCGATCGGCATTCGAGTCCTGCTCGACGAAAATGTGCTCATTAAGGACAGCTTCTATATTATCGGCCGCAAGGACGCAGCAGTCAGCCGCTTAGACAAGAATGGCAGAAAAGCAATCAGCCAGCTCGTCTCTGAGGTAGATCATTCGTTGCCGATTTTTATGATGGACCATCAGCCTTCCGATCTTTCGCAGGCAGCAGCTAACGGCATCGATTTATCGCTCTCCGGCCATACCCATCGCGGACAAATGGCTCCGAACCACCTTATTACGCGTAAGCTGTTTGAGCTGGACTGGGGCTATATGAAAAAAGCGAACCTGCATGCCATCGTCTCATCGGGCTTTGGCAGCTGGGGACCTCCGATTCGGATTGGGAGCCGTTCGGAAATCGTTCGGGTGGATGTTCGTTTTGAGACGGTGAATTTGAATTCATAACACCGCGCAAACTGCGCAAGCGAATGTTCTTACGATCGCTGTTGTATCCCGGATTCTTTCAACTAGTCCTATCGGGTGGAATCCGGAATACAAAGGCGAACGCTGCCGCTTCTCCAGAATCATTCGCTTTCTCCGTTTGTGGTGTTAGGCCATTTCTCTTCAAAAGCTCAAATACGAACATCTAATGATGAAAAAACATAACACCGCGCAAACTGCGCAAGCGAATGTTCTTACGATCGCTGTTGTATCCCGGATTCTTTCAACTAGTCCTATCGGGTGGAATCCGGAATACATAGGCGAACGCTCCGCTTCTTCAGAATCATTCGCTTTCTCCGTTTGTGTGTTATGCCATCTTTCTTCAAAAGCTCAATTACGAACATCTAATGATGAAAAACATAACACCGCGCAAACTGCGCAAGCGAATGTTCTTACGATCGCTGTTGTATCCCGGATTCTTTCAACTAGTCCTATCGGGTGGAATCCGGAATACAAAGGCGAACGCTGCCGCTTCTCCAGAATCATTCGCTTTCTCCGTTTGTGGTGTTAGGCCATTTCTCTTCAAAAGCTCAAATACGAACATCTAATGATGAAAAAACATAACACCGCGCAGACTGCGCAAGCGAATGTTCTTACGATCGCTGTTGTATCCCGGATTCTTTCAACTAGTCCTATCGGGTGGAATCCGGAATACAAAGGCGAACGCTG